>CAVYIO010000046.1:0-4613 GCA_963768565.1 Rhodothermales bacterium | reverse complement strand
CCCGTGTGCGCGACGTGAATCTCAAAGATCCGCTGCTGGCCGTGAGGTCACAGGCCGGCACTCGCACGGCCGTGTTCTTCGGTGCCGGAACGTGGCGGATGGCCAACCTTCCGGAGGCCCTCTCGCCGTACCAGGACCACTGGCCCGGTCTGCTGCGCAACCTGATCCAGTGGGTATCCGCGGCCGAGGACGATCGAATGGTTCGCGTCCGCACCACATCGGGGGAGTTTGCCGGTGGCGATCGCATCGGTTTCACAGGGCAGGTGTACGACGAGAGTATGAATCCCGTCAGCGATGCGGACATTGAGATCCTCGTCACGGCACCGACCGGCGACGAGTACCGCTACGCGATGGAATCGATTGGAAACGGCCGCTACGTTCTGGACGCGAGCCCGCTCGGTGAAGGCACGTACCGGTACCGCGCAACCGCAATCCGCGCAGGCTCACCCGTCGGCACGGACGCCGGAAGCTTTGCCGTCGGGAATTTGACGCTCGAGTTCCGCAATCCGGTCGCCGATCCGCTGTTGATGCGCCAGATTGCCCTGCGCAGCGGCGGTGCCGCCCTGACGCCCGGGACGTTCAGCCGCCTGCCTGCGCTCGTCGCGTCGTCGGGACGTTTTGAGCCCGTCGTTTCCGAGCGTCGGAGGGAACTCGAGCTGTGGCGCCAACCCGCGTTTCTGCTCATCGTGATCCTGTCACTCGCGGTCGAGTGGGTCCTGCGCAAGCGCGCAGGGCTGAGTTGATTGAATTCGTGCGAAACCTTCGCCCGTGTCGAAACAATTGCGTCACACAAAGCTATCTCATCTTTTTGCCGCGTTTATCAACACATCGTACCGGCCGAAAAGTTACCACCAGGCTCCCAACACATGGATGAATCGGTAGACCGGCGCGATGCGCTTGACGCAATCCAGGCGTTTCGCAATGGAGATGCAGGCGTTCCTTTTCCGGCTCTGGAGCGGTTCGCCGCCCCTATTTTCGATCTCTACGGGAAAGAAACGCTGGACCCCCCCGAGTCTGCTCCGACCCATGAACTGGTCGACTGCCTCTCCATGATGGAAACGGCACGGCTCTTCTGGGTCTACTTCGGCTCTGGAAGCGATCGGGATTCAGCCCTGACCGGACGCGTCAAGGAACTGCTCGTCGGCGAAACACCGAGCCTGGAACAGGAGGCCGTCTTTGCCGCCCTGGTCGAGCAACTCAGAAGCAACTGGAGTGCCATTCCGCGGTCGCTGCGAAACGGCAGTGCCACCTCGTCGAATCCTTCTGCGCTGCTGCAGGTCCTTTGCGAGCTCGAATGCGGAGAAGACGCGTCGGCCGGCGTCGACGAAGCCCCCGATGGTGCCATCGATTCGCCCGAAGCACTGGCCGCCTTTGCGAGCCCGCTCCTGGAAGATCCCTCACTTGGAGACGACCCGGATCGGCTGTCCGAGATGATGCAGCGGGCGCGGGATTACTGGCACCTCGCTCAGCTCGACGGAGCCGACTTCGAGCTGCACCAGAGAGCTATCGCGGACAGGCATTCGACGTCCGGAGATGAGCGGGAGATCATTCTCGCAGAGGCGAGTTTTATGGTGGCGCGATTTCACATGCTGTTCCCGCACTGGACCGGCCCACGGACGGACCATTAAGTTGGCAATGCGTACGCGCATGAGTATCCACGAGTCATGAGTACCAACGGACACGAACAACGGCTGATGACAGATAGCGACCTGGATGATCTGTCGAAGGTCCATCAGAACCTCGCGAATCTGCTTCGTACCGTGCGGCGGCATCTGCACGCCAATCCCGAGCTCGGTTTCCAGGAGCACAAGACGGCGCAGTACATCCGCGAAATCCTGCAGATGGAAGGTGTCACCGGTATTCAGGAGATCGCCGGTACCGGTCTGTACGTCGACATCAAGGGCGATCACCCTGGTCCGATGGTCGGCTACCGGGCAGACATAGACGCCCTCGAGGCCGAAGACCGAAAGGACGTCCCGTATCGCTCGACCAGCGACATCGCGGCGCACCTCTGCGGCCACGACGCACATTCGTCCGTCGCAATCGGTGTGGCGGTTCTGCTCAACGGCTTGAAGCAGCACCTGCACGGAACCGTGCGCGTGTTCTTTCAGCCCAATGAGGAGGGCGTCCCGAGCGGCGCTCCCGTGATGATCGACGGAGGCGTGCTCGAAGGCCTGAGCGCCGTTTATGCATCCCACGTCGATCCAACCCTGCAGGTCGGTCAGTACGGCCTTATCGCAGGACCGGCAACCGCCTCCGCAGACCGATTCCTGATTCAGGTCAGCGCGGACACGTCGGGCCATTCCGCACGGCCCCATCAGACCGTCGACACGGTCTGGGTCGCGACGCAGATTGCCACACAGCTCTACCAGATGGTCGGCCGGCTTTCGGATGCCAGAAACTCCGCAATCCTTACGATCTGCCGTATTGCCGGAGGCCACGCATTCAACGTGATTCCGGCAGAAGTCGAATTCGGCGGGACACTGAGGTGTATCGACGAGGACGAGCGAGCGAGACTGAAGACGCGCACCATTCAGATCTCGGAGGACGTCGGCCGGATGTACGGCGCCGACGTCAAAGCAGAGTATTCCGATGGTGCACCGGCGGTGATCAACCACCCCGGATTGGTCAAGGGCGTTGCGGCGACGATCACAGAACTGTTCGGCGATAAGGCAATCGTTCGTATACCGGTTCCAAGCATGGGTGCAGAAGACTTCGCGTACTACGTGAAGTACATTCCGGGTATGCTGTTGCGCGTCGGTACAGCCTCTGGACCTGCGACCAGCCACCCCCTTCACGACTCTCGATTCGACATCGACGAAGAGTCACTGGCGCCTGCAGCCCAGCTTATGGCCTGCGTGCTGATGAGCCATCTCAGGGAGCAAGCAGTCCGCGAAGCCACGGCCGCCTAGTGCCCGCGTCGGTGCGAACAAAAGCACCGGCGTATGTCTATAAAGCTCTGCCTCCTGTTTCTTTTCGCCGTGGTCTGTCAGTCGACGCACGGCCAGTTCGTCGAAGACTTCGAAGATGGTGATCTGACAGAATCGCCACAGTGGACGGGCGACCTGGACCGCTGGTTGATCGAAGACACTCCCGGCGGCAAACGGCTCGCGACGCGGGGCCTCGCGGAGAGCGACACGCTCCTCCTCAGCACCAACACCCCATCAGCCTACGGCACATGGAACCTGCGATACGGATACCGGGGTGGTCCGCTCAGCAACTTCAACCAGGTGCGGGTGCTCCTGTGGTCCGCGACTCGCGAACCGGCGACCGTGTACTACCTGCTCATCGGTTCGAACGACCGGACGCTCAAACTCTACACATCTGACGCGGCCTTCGACGAACGAGAACTCTTCGGCTCGGCTGCTGACGATATCCTGCCCTCCGACTCGGCAGCGATCCACATCCGTGTCGAGCACGACTACTCAAATAACTGGCGCGTATGGCTCGATGGGAGCCTTGTGATTGAGGAAAGACGGCCGACCGATCCGGTAGACGCCGACGGCGAGTTTGGTCTCTGGATAAAACACACGGCGTCCCGCGGATCCGATCACTGGTTCGATGACATCAGCGCCACGCGTGCCGTTGAGTCCGATATCGCGGGGCCTCTGATGGAATCCGTGTTGATTGACGGGCGACGGACGCTGTCGGTTCGGTTCAGTGAGCCAGTCACGACCGAGTCGGCCTGTTTTCCGAACGCCTACAGCCTGGACAGCGGCGATGCACCGATCGCTGTCTACTGCCCACCGGGGTCGTTCACCGACACGGTCAGAATAGAGACCTCCGATCCGCTTCCTTCGGGCATCAACCGGCTGACCGCACGCGCAATTGCAGACCCTTCCGGCAATGTGACTCCGATCCACACGATCGACTTCGAGATGCCGGACCAGGGCGATACGCCGCAGGCGCGCGACCTCGTCATCAATGAAATCGATTTCGCACCCGCCGTTTCCGAGTCGGAGTTTGTCGAGATATACAATCGTTCTCCGCGACGAATCGACCTCTCGTCGATCGAGCTCGGCGACGATCGCTCGGCGGGACCCATCACGACACGTCGACTCCTGATGGAGCCCGCCTCTTACGCGGTCGTAACGCGCGACAGCGCCTCACTAGCTCAACGATTCCCGGATCTTCCCGCTATCGAGATGGACGGGTGGCCCACGCTGAACAATAGTGGCGACTCCGTCATGCTGATCTACGAAAGCGATACACTCGATGCCGTGACCTACGCACCACACCCGGGCGGTACAACCGGATCGCTCGAACGGATCGACCCCGAGGCTCCATCTGATTTCCCTCCAAACTGGATCCATTCCGTCTCGCCCGACGGCGCTACACCGGGGCGAATTAACAGCGTATATCTGCCAGACACCGAGCCGCCTGAACTGCAGTTCGTCGAGCAGACCTCCGCCACCGCCGTGCGGGCCGTGTTCACAGAGCCACTGCCCGTCGATCGCGTCGAACCCGTCGCATTCGAGCTGAACGGGAATATACCGGACGTGATTGCGCCGGGTACGCCGCACTACTCTACGGACTACTTCCTGCTGTTCGAGTCCGTCGAATCCGGGACGCTTCGAGCAAGCCAGATTGCAGATGCATCCGGTAACCTGCGC
>CAVYIO010000045.1:0-28625 GCA_963768565.1 Rhodothermales bacterium | reverse complement strand
GACCTGACGAACGTTGTCGACCTCGGCCAACTCGATCAGGAACAAGCTCAACCAGTGCAGCTCGTCATCTTCAGGATCGCCGACGAAGGGTTTGACACACACGAGATTGCCGTACTGGCGGGTAAGTTTCGCGGGACTGTCATCGACCATGAGGACTCGTTCAAGGGAGTAGCCGATCTTCTTCACCTTCTTCAAATCCTTGATCCAGATCTGGTGCATGCGCTCGAGATCGAGTCGGCGGGTGCAGCGTGTGCGGCTCCATAGAAACGACAGCTCAAGATCAGGCGGCCAGATTTCCCTGATGACTGCGTCGGCATAGTCGGCAGTCGCAGATGTCCACACGGCCAGATCAAAGTGTGCACTGCACGCCTCGAGGAATGGCGTGAGAAGCGGACGCTTGTAGACGTGATAGGGAGGGACCTCGAAATGCGGCCTGTGAACCAATGGCTGTTCGGTCGCGTGGACCAGTGTTTCGTCGAGGTCGAGAATGAGTAAGTATTTGGGCATGTGTTCGCCGCGTGCCGTCCGAGGCTGACAGCGAATTTAGAGTGCTCGGCGGCGTAATACAGAAAACGCCCCAGAACATACCTAATTGGCTATTCTGAGGCGTCTTGTGGGGTGATCCCGCCTGGGTTCGAACCAGGGACCCTCTGATTAAAAGTCAGATGCTCTGCCAACTGAGCTACGGGATCAAGTACCCCTAAAATAGGGGGTCGTCCGTACGCGTTCCAACCGCCCGCGGTTTCCCGGCAGACTCCTCCGCAGCTTCACACGGGTATAATGCCACCGATGTGGGCAGGACGACTTCACAGCCAACGCGGGAGTGAATGGACCAACAGGCATGGGACGCGTACCCCCCACCGGCCGGACGTTTGATCATATGCCCGGCCATCAGCTAGAAAACACCGCTAGCCATGTGACGGGCACTAGTACTTCCACCCGAACACAAGGTATTTCCCGTGGCCGTCGACGGCTGCGATCCAGCTACCATCTGACAATCTGCACCGGGTCGATCTGATGCATCGCCTTTCCCCGCCAGCCGCTCCCACCCGCTTGCACGACAGGCACGTTGCTGACGAGGCGCTCCTCGTAAGTCGACTCTGACACTTCGGTAATCTCCAAAGCCCAGACCTGATTGCCGTAGGTCGGGTCGGCGTCCTGGGTGTACCGGTACATCTTGTCGTCGTGGACCAGGAGTCGACCGCCTGGTCTTGCGATGTTCTGATCATCAGATACGACCGGACTCATCGGGTGCTCCTGCCAGTCCCCGGTGAGTTCGTCCGCGAAGAACAACCGAAGAGAACTGTTGTCCGTCGTTGCTGCAAGCAGCCACCACTTGTCGCGAAAGTAAGCTACTGACGGATCCACCAGTTCACGATCGGCAATCAACGTCGATTCCAAAGCCCACTCGGTGGGGAAGTCTGTCGCCCGGTAGAGCCGGACGGAGCCGGCCTCGTAGCTCTCCGGAATCATGTAATACTCGCCCTGCCACTCAAAAGTGTACGGATAGGATAGGTGAAAGGGCTCGTCCAGGATCACTCTGCCGTACTGCCACTTCTTCGCATCTTGACTTGTCGCGAAGGCGATGTCTCCCTGTTCGGTATCCCAGTTGTATACCTCGAAGAAGAGATACCATGTGTTGTCGCGTCGTATCAGGAACGGATCGGCTACAAATCGGGCACGAACGTCGGTGACGTCCTCAGCTGTCAGAACCGGCTTTCCCGTGTTCTCGGCAGGATCGAAGGCAAAAGGATTCGCGCTCTTCCAGACCGCGATTGTCCACTGCTCGCGCTCAAGCACAAACGGAATACCACGCTTGATTCCCGTGAACACGCCTGCGACGAAACACAGAAGCGAGTGCAGTGACGCAGGTGAGGATCTTGATCGGGAGATTCGTCATTCGGTAAGGTGCAGAAGCAGCCATGAACTTACTCGTCCGAATCCCAGCAACGAGCCTGACATCACGCGTCGACATCAGTTGATCGATTCTCCGTGTCTCGGAATCGTGATTGGACACCGAAGTTAACCAAAACAGCTGACTTGGCGGAACGAGGCCCGACACAACCACCCGCGGTTTCCCGGCAGACTCCTCCGCAGCTTCACACGCTCGCAGACGCAAGAGTTGCTCAACATGTGTCTGCGCCCATTACAAAAAGAAAGGGCCCGCACACATGCCGATGCAGGCCCTTCCCTGGACAGTACCCTGATGAAAACCCATCAGGCGTCCGATAATACCGCCAGCATCGTTCGTTTCACGCAGTCTGATTTCTCGAACTCAACATGCAGACGCAGGTAGTTGACGGCGAGTCGGCTTCCGCTCGACCCGAGTGTCACAACGGCCAATCGCCGAACGTTGACGTCCTTGTGATTACGGTAGATGCGCATCAGATCGTTCAGCGCCGGGCTGATATCTACCTGGTCCGGATACTGCAAGGCAAGGCGCATCGCTCCGTTCTGCAGTCCGTCGTGGTGTGAGGCAAGGGCCGCAACGAGCTTGTCGCCAAAGGCGTCCCACTGCTCGAGTGTCATCGACGTGGCCGGTGCCGGCATCTCCAGAAGTTTCTCGGTCCCATCCGCACGAGCCGACGTAGAGATCGTGGCGGCAAAGAGGGACGCAACCAGGAACCCTTTGAAAACATGAGTGGACTTGAACATCTTGTTTCCCCCTGTAGGAATTTCGAGGAGCACTTATCGACCAGTACGGCGATCGCGATTTACGTTACAGCACCTGTTCGACACAGCGGTCGAATGGTCCCTCGAAGATGCCGAACCGCGTACCCCGCTCGCCGAACGGTGGAATAGGACGGCCGGATGCCGAATTACCGGAACGTCGTCGCAACCTGTCTGGTTACTATCTCTTATGCATCATTTTCCGCCTGTATATCCGTGATGGCGAAAAGGCTCCTCCCGGTCCTCGCGCTTCTTCTAATTGCCGGCTTCGCCAACGCCCAGACAGCCACCGTTTTCGGCACGGTAAACGAAATCGTCGGCGATCAGTACTTCCCCATACCCTTCGCCCGGGTGACGCTCACCGGCGAGCAGCATCACTCGGAGCGCCCCGTCGTACCTGACATCGAAGGCAAGTTTACCCTGCATTCCGTAGCAGCCGGTGTGTACGACCTTCGCGTATCAGCCGTCGGCTTTGATCCTCTGCATACCGAGATCGAGGTGGCGGATGGTGATAGTCTGCACGTCAGAATTCGCATGGGAGACAAGGAGATAGCCGGAATAATGATCGAAGCCCGGAGACGATTCGGCTCGCGGCCAGCACCTCGGTGGTCACGACTGAACGCGGCCGACTCGACCCGTCCTGATACCGGAATCCCGTCACCGAACAAGAGATTCCCCGTCAGCCTGGAGCGAGCGCGTGTCGTAGCATATCCGGCCAGCCGGCGCGGTTGGCACCGGTTTGTCACACAGCTGAGGCCATGACCATGTTTATCTCGCTCTTGATCGTGACGTTCCTCGTCGCGATCGTCGTGTCGTTCCTCGTCGCCAAGCTCTTCAGCAAGCCGATCGATAGTATTCTCGCGCGGATCGTGATCGAAGACATCAGCTCCGCATGGCAGAGGTACATCATGTTTGCCATCTACGTCGTGGGGATCGCCGGTGGTGTTCGTGTACACCAGCTGGAGCGCTACATCGTGTCGAACGCTCCTGATCAGGAGCCCCTGCTGCTAACGGGTGAACGGTGGACCCTCGAGATCTACCGGACCATCATCGAGACCCTGTCGAGCATCGCGTGGATGCTGCTTGTCTTCTTCGTGTTCGCGCTCATCGCCTTCGTCGTGGTTCGCGGATTCGAATTGAAGCACGGCAAGAAGCAGGCATCGGGCACGGACGACGACTGACCGTACGGCGGCCCCGGGCAGCTACAGATCGATGATGTTCGAGACGATCGCGCCGGGGACACGCTCGCCGTCGCGAATCTCCGCCTTCCACCAGTAGAAGACCGCCTGCGTTTCGTTTTCTTCCATCATGATATCGTCGTGGTCGATGGTTCTGGACCGGCCCGCAGCAACGCTTTCGCTGTCATCGAGATGGGGAAACCAATCGATGACGCGTAGCCAGCTCGCTCCCGACGAGAAAATAGTAGATACGGTCTCCGGTCTCGTTCTTGATGGTTACCCTCAGGCCGTCCGAGCGGGCGGTGACCGTATTACTGTCGCTCTCGAACAGAGCACATCCCGCAAGGAGTGTCGCCGTCAGAAGTGACAGAATGACGAGGTTCACACTGCGGGCGAGCCTTCGCGATGCCAGGTCGTGGGCAATGGTTCGATCGGTTCTTATCGAGAGGCATTTGATCACCTGGCTTCCTGTCGACGTTCTTCCGGACAACCTCAGTCTACGGCAAACCGGTGCACGTGTCCATCCGTTAGGTTCGGTCGGTTCTTCTCGCCTCCTCACCGGGCTATTCAGGCCTGCGGACCGGCGAACAGCGGTCCCGATGTGACAGATCGGACATCGATGCAGGACAGACGGGACAATCCGGTATCCGACAGCAGGATGACGCACTTTTCGATCCCGGCGGAGGATATCCTGAGCCACGGACGGTCAATAAACCATCAAATTCGTGGAGGTTGTCATGTTGCACAAATCCATTTTGAAGCTAGTCACCGTCGTGCCGGTTGTTCTTGTGCTGATGGTTGGCGCGGCCTGTGAGGACGCCGGGGTGATCACGGGTGATTCCGCGTCGTCGTCCATCGGCGCGGACCTACAGGCCAAGAACTCGGCCGTTGCGCGGCAGGGCCCGGGCGCGCTGACCGTGATGACTCGAAACGTCTACATCGGCGCCGGTGTCGACAACATTATTGCCGAGCCGGATCCGAGCAAGGTGCCGTTTCTCGTCGCGGAAGCGTTCCAGACATTTATCGCGACGAACTTCGATGAGCGCGCAGAGGCGTTTGCGTTAGAGATCGCCGCGTACCAGCCACATCTTGTCGGACTTCAAGAGATAACACGTATCAGATTGCAGTCACCGGGTGACCGTGTCATGGGTGGCACCACGCCGGCGGAGGACGTATTCCTGGACCACATGGATGTGCTGATGAGCAAGTTGGCCGCTCACGGGCTCGACTACGTGGTGGCCGGCATCGTTCAGAATCTCGATGTAGAATTGCCGATGATCGTAAGCCTGGATCCGCTGGCTTTCGATGACGTGCGGGTCACCGATTTCGACGTGCTGCTGGCACGCGGTGACGTCGGACTGTCCAACGTTCAGGAGGTGAACTTCGCAGTGGGTATGCCCGTCCCGGGACTCGGAACGCTGGGGCGTGGATACGTCTCGCGGCCGACGCGACGGTCAATGGCCGAACCTACCGCGTCGCCACGTCACATTTCGAGTCTGAAGTGCAGGAGATCCGAATGGCGCAGGCGCAGGAGCTCATGAGCGATCTTCGGTCGTCTCCGTATCCGGTGGTTGTGATGGGCGACCTGAACACGGAGGCGCCACAGGGAGCGACGTACGGAATGTTTATGGAAGACGATTTCATAGACGTCTGGGATCGAAACCAGCTTTCACACGCCGGGCCCGGGTTTACATGCTGCCATCCTGGAAGCCTGGTCGGGACGAGCCGCATACCCGACAAGAGGATTGACCTTGTTCTCTTTCGCTCGCCGAATACGAAGCACGGAAATGGCGGTCTAGGTTCCGTATTTGTGGAAGTGGTCGGTGAGTCGCTCGCGGATAGAACGCAATCGGGCCTGTGGGCGTCCGACCACGACGGCGTCGTGGCGTCGCTGCGCGTTCCGAACTCACGCCTGACACGCCGCTGACGGGTCCACGAAACGTCGTCACGCGGTGGCGCGGGGCCGGTCAATGACACAAACCGGGTCCGTCACTGTATACTGGGGTGACGGACCCTTTCGGGGTGTCTCTGATGGACGTCTCTACTGCACTTCTTACGCTTCGCTCGCGTCTTGTCGGGCCCGCTTCCTGGGAAGCCGACGAGGACTTCAAGAAAGTTCTGCGCATCATCAACCGGCGCGGAATGTTTGCGGCCGGCACGTTGACGGTTATCGCGGTCGCTCTCTATCTCGCCGTCAACGCGCTCGTGCTCGGCAAACAACCCGTGTGGGTTTACCCCAGCGATCCGGTCATTGCTGCGACATGCATGATGTTGTGGGACAAACTGTTAGTGCTAGCTTCCGGTCTTCTGTTCCTTTTTCTGTATCGAGCGGGCGCGGATCTGCGATGGGGGCGTTTCGGGGCCGCAGCGGTTGTCATTGTGCTGTCAGCCGCAAGTGTTTTTGATGACGTCAGCGGTATCGGGAATATTGTGACGTCGGCCGTCTATCCCACACTATTTCTGCTCGTGGCATCCGGCACGATTCCGTTTCGCCCTTTGCAAATGCTCTTTCTTGCGCTCGGCACATTCGGAGTTGTCACGTTCTCGGAGATCGTTTTCCCGGTGGCGCTTGGTGTATCCGTTGCCGGAATTCCGGTGGAGCAGGTTCCGTTCATGGTCATCGCGGCCGCAATGCTGACAGGCATCACGATGCTCCTGTACGGCACGCGGTTCGACCAGTATCGAGCGCGTGCAGACGCCCAACGTCTGGCCTCGAAGCTCGAACGCCATTCTCACGAGCTCGAGGAAGCGAAAGCGCGCACCGAGGAGCAGGCGGCCAGGCTTGTCGAAGTGGAGCACATGAAGGACCGTTTCTTCGCCAACATCAGTCATGAATTTCGAACGCCGCTTACGTTGATCATGGGCCCCGTCGACGACGCGCTCGAGGGATCTTACGGCGACCTGCATCCTCCTCTGGCGGGCATGCTAACGAGTGTCCGGAATAGCTCCCGGCGTTTGCTTGGACTCGTTAACGATCTGCTCGACCTGTCAAAGGTCGATGCGGGTGCGATACGACTTCATATCGAAGAGCACGACCTGGTGTCTTTCCTGAAGCCGGTCGTGCACAATTTCACAGATGTGGCGGGACGACGGAAGATCACCTTGATCTGTGAGAGCACCGAAGATGACGTGCCGGTTAGCTTCGATACGGGCGCATTGGAGAAAGTGATCTACAATCTCGTTTCGAATGCGATAAAATTTGCACCCGATGGAGGAGCCGTCAAGGTCAGTCTGGAAACGCTTCACACACGCAGGGGAAGGCAGGCGCGGGTGACCGTCAAGGACAACGGACCGGGGATGTCACGGGAGGAGGTCCGCCTGATCTGGGATCGCTTCCATCGGATTGAGAGTGATGGGTCTTCGGAGGGAACGGGAATCGGGCTCGCGCTCGTCAAAGAGCTTGTCGAACTGCATGGTGGCGAAGTGGGGGTCAAGAGTGACGTCGGATTTGGAAGCGAGTTCACCGTCGATCTGCCACTTGATTCGCGTACCGACGTCCGTGGTGCGGTCGACTCGATTCATGACGTGGCGCCCGCGTCGGATACGGATGAGTTCGGGTCATTGTCATTTCCGGACGAATCGCACGAAGCCACTGGCACGGCTCCGATCGTTCTCGTGGTAGACAACGACGACGAGATCCGGGCGTATGTGAGGAGACATCTGAAAGGTCTGTACAGGGTGCGAGAAGCGGAAGATGGTCTTCAAGCGCTGGAGGCTATTCACGAAGAACGTCCAGCGCTGATCATCAGTGACGTGATAATGCCACGGATGGACGGTTTCGAGTTGTGCCGCAAGGTGAAGGGCGATGCGGAGCTCGCCGAGATTCCGGTCGTCTTGCTTACGGCGCGTGCGGACGAGGCCGGCCAGATGGAAGGTCTGCATGCGGGCGCTGACGACTATATCCCGAAGCCTTTTTCCTCAGCGGCACTTGTCGCGCGAGTCGAGAATCTTATCGAGATGCGTCGCATGCTGCGTGTCCGTTACACGGAGGGCGTTGTCGAGCCGAGTCCGATCGACGTGCCGTCGGTTGATCAATCATTCATGGAGCGGGTCAAGAATACCGTTGAGGAGCACATTAGCGATACCCATTTTGGCGTTGACTGGCTCGCAGATGAGGTCGGATTGAGTGCGCGCCAATTGCAGCGCCGAATTCGCGGTATCACGCGACTGACGGCTGCCGGGTACATCCGGCTGATGCGTCTGAAGCGCGCGGCGCAGCTGTTCAGTCGGCATGCCGGAAACGTCTCAGAGGTTGCCTACGCGGTCGGCTACGGGGATGCCGCATATTTCTCGCGTCTCTTCAAACAGACGTTCGGCGTGCTTCCCTCGGAGTTTATCGAGCAAGAAGCTTTGCGAGACAGCGAGCAGCCTGATACGACTCCGGTCGCCTGAGGGTCTAGAGAAGGAAGACGACTCCGATCGCCGTGACGAGAGATGCAATGATTCCGGGAAGAATCACTTTCTTCAATCCCGGCGATCCCGCGCTCAGCACAATCGCGCCCTTCACGAGCGTATTGGACGCGACAGCAAGGACGATGGCCCGGGCGGCCGTTTGTTCGTCGAGAACGCTCGCATCGCGGCTGAGCTCGGCCATGGAGAGGGTGATCGCGTCGACGTCGGCAAACCCCGCGACAACGCTCGACAGGTATATCCCTGTGTCTCCCAGGTACATGGTCGCCGCCTTGGAAATCAACAGGACCAGCGCAAAGAGCAATCCGAATCCGAGCGCCGGACCCAGTTCAAACGGGTTAGTAAAGTCGTCTTCTTCCTCCTGTTTCGCGACCGACTTACTCCGGTACAGATAGATGCAGTACACGGTCGTCACCGCCAGCGCGGCGACCATCGGTATCCACACGATTCGCAGAAGCGAACGGTTCAACGCCGCCACCTCGACGAGCACACGCACGAACATGACACTCCACGAGAGCAGGATGGCGAGCGCGAACGGTTGATTGAGACCGCTGACCGTCCGACTTCTCTGCGAGAAGCTGAGTGTAACCGCGGTGCTGGAAGCCAGGCCGCCAAGGATACCCGTCAGTCCTACGCCGCGACGCGTGCCGACAAGTTTGATCAGGATATATCCGAGAAAGCTGATACCGGAGATGAACACGACCATGAGCCAGATCTTGTACGGCACCAGCACGCTCAAGGGCTCGGGTCCATATCCCGCACGCGGCAGGAGCGGGAGTATGATGATGGTGATCACGGCGAACTGCAGCGTCGCGTAGACGTCTTCCGGTTCCAGTTGCCGAATCAGTGCCCGGGTCTGAAGCTTGAGGGCGAGGAGTACGGTTACGGCGACACCTAGCGCCGCGGCCAGCCTCAAGTCCCCGAAGTAGCAGAGGGCACCGATCAGCACCGTCGTCAGAGCGGCGACCTCGGTCGTAATGCCTCCGCTACCTGACCGGGCCTCGAAATAGTAGGCGACGCTCACTACAAGTCCCGCGGCCAGGATCGCGGCAACGAGGAGGAGCGGACTGCCGATCACGTCTGCCAGCAGCGCTGCCGTGCAACCGAAGAGCGCCAGAAGGGGAAAGGTGCGGGCTCCGGCGAAGAGGCTCTCGCCTTCGTTCTTCTGGTGCTCCGACCAGTGCGCGTACTCGCGCTGAAGCCCTACAAGCAGCCCGACAGAGATGGCAACCCCGAATCGGTAGAAGAGCTCGATCTGGCTTGTGTCTTCAAACATCGTGGTTTGCGCGGTTGGGCAACTCGCAGAAGGTACCCCTGCGCGACGACAGATTCACGGATCGACAGCGTTTTCTGCGCGCGACCTCGGGTCTGCACAGTCGTCTCCCATATTCCTCGATTCTCACTATTACATCGCCGTAATGAAGACCCGAAAGGAGCATTCTCGCATCCCGGACCACGTTGTATTTCGCCGAGAACTCTTGCCGATCAAACCCACAACTCACGCATCGGTCGGCGCAGCACAAGCTCGCCTTCCATGAGGCGGCGATCGAAATTGATGAACCCGTTCACCAGGTAGATCTCGACGGGATCGCAGTTGTACAGCAGCTTGAACTCGCGGTCGGACTTTCGATAATCCGCGGTAATGATCAGACCGATCAGCCCGTTGTCGGCCGTTCCAACGAACACGTCGACGGCATGCCCATCCGATGCGGTGGTGCCCGGGATGTAGCCGTAATCTATCGGGTAGATGATCGAAGGGTGATCGGGATGCGCGGTACCTTTCGCGCGGTCGATCGTAAATCCGCGATCACGAATCAGGTGCTCCCACTGGGTCCAGCGAAAACTCGCTGCCGTCGATTCCCTGATCATCCCGAGGCGTGCCATCACTCTTCCGGCACAACGGTCCGGATGTGCAGATCCTCGAGCTGACGATCGTCAACCAGATCAGGCGAGTCCACCATGAGTTCCTGCGCCCGCTGCGTCTTCGGGAATGCGATTACATCACGCAGCGACGGCGCACCGGCGAGCAGCATGATGATGCGGTCGAATCCCATCGCGATACCGCCGTGAGGGGGAGCCCCGAACCGGAACGCATCCAGCAGGAAGCCAAATCTCTGCTCGGCCTCCTCCTCATCGATCCCGAGCAGGCGAAACATCTTGTGCTGAACGTCGCGCTGGTGAATCCTGATCGACCCGCCACCGATTTCGCTTCCGTTCAGCACCAGATCATAGGCCCGCGCTCGCGTCGATCCGGGTGATTCGAGCATGGTGTCCAGATCATCAGGATGGGGCGACGTAAACGGGTGGTGCATCGCGACGTGACGGCCCGCCTCGGCCGACCACTCCACAAGCGGAAATTCGGTGACCCAGAGAAAATTCCACGGCCCGCGGTCGTCCCGCGTGATCAGGCCGAGCTCGTCCGCCATATGCAGGCGCAGGGCACCCATCTGAGCATAGACCTTTGGTGCTTCACCGGCAAGGACGAGGACGAGGTCACCTGCAGATGCTCCTGCCGCCTGGACCGCCGCCTCAACGTTCTCCGCCTTGAGCACCTCGGCCTTCACCGATGAGTACGTGTCGGAACCGTCGGACGGAAGTTTGAAATAGACCAGCCCGCCTGCGCCGATTCGCTTGCGTACGATGTCCTTGTCCAGCCGGTCCATGGCGCCCCGGCCGCGATCTCCCTCACCCGGGAACGACGATCGCTACAATCTTGCCGCCGGACTCGATGACGTTGTCGAACACGCGGAAACCCGAGCCACGAAACGCGTCGCCAACATCGCAAAGCTCAAGCCCGAAGCGCGTATCCGGCTTGTCGGATCCGTACCGGCTGAGCGCTTCGGCATACGAGATGCGCGGAAAGGGAGTAGGCAGCTCAAGATCGAAAACGGCTTTCCAGATGGACGTCATGAGACCCTCGATCAGCGCGTATATCTGATCTTCCGTGGCGAACGTCATTTCGACGTCGATCTGCGTGAATTCGGGTTGACGATCTGCCCGGAGGTCTTCGTCGCGGAAGCACTTCACGATCTGGAAATAGCGGTCGAGTCCCGCGACCATCAGAATCTGCTTGTACGTCTGCGGCGACTGCGGAAGCGCGTAGAATTTCGCTGGATGAAGTCGGCTCGGTACCAGATAATCGCGCGCGCCTTCCGGCGTCGACTTCATCAACACAGGTGTCTCGACTTCGAGGAACCGGTGCTCGTCGAAGTAGCGGCGCGTGATCTGATACACCTGATGGCGAAGCAGCAGATTGCGCTGAAGCTCGGGGCGACGAAGGTCAAGGTACCGGTAGCGCAGCCGCAGGTCTTCGCCTGCCAGCTGCCGCTTTTCCTCATGCGCGGAGACAGGGAAGGGAAGTGGATCAGTCTTGCTCAGAAGAATGATCTCGTCGATGCGAACTTCCACCTCACCGGTGGGGAGTCTCTTGTTGATCGTCTCGTCCGATCTCGGGGCGACCGTACCCGCGACCGAGACTACGTATTCACTGCGGAGTCCGTTCGCCACTTCGAGAGCTTCGGGGTCGTCCTGCGGCGACATGACGATTTGAGTCAGACCATAGCGATCCCGCAGATCGATGAAGATGAGTCCACCGAGGTCGCGCCGCGTGTCGACCCAGCCTTTGAGCACGACACGCTGGCCGATCTGGTCTGGTCGCACTTCACCACACGTGTGGGTGCGGGCGTCGGCAGCGGTTCGTGTGGCCGCGCCGTGAGATGTATCGTCGGGACGCATTGTCGCGATCTGGATCTGCTCAATATCTACAAAAAAGGGCCTTAACGGCCCCAAGAGTTCTGCTTCACGAATATACGATGTCGTGTCTTCGCCCGCGTGCACGTCGCCGAAAATTCGATTTGCTCCGGAACCAACGGCAAAATTGATTATCTTGGCGGCTTCAATTCTCTATCGCGCATCACGGAGCGACCCGAATGACGAACGACCCACCGATGACCCCTGCCTCGGCGGCTGCCGCTCCGCAGGGCAAGGAATTCTTTGGCCACCCGCGCGGCCTCGCCACACTCTTCTTCACGGAGATGTGGGAGCGCTTCAGCTACTACGGCGGGCGCGCCATTTTGATACTGTTCATGACAGCGGCTGTCGCGACCGGTGGACTCGGGATGACCGCGGCGACCGCTGCGGCCGTCTATGGCATCTACGTGGCGTGTGTCTATCTGTTCGCGCTACCTGGCGGATGGATCGCGGACCGCATCACCGGTCAGCGCAACGCGATCTTCTACGGCGGAATTCTGATCGCTGCCGGCAATTTCAGTCTGGCCGTGCCGGGGCTCGCAACATTCTACGCCGGTCTGCTGCTCATCGTCCTGGGTACGGGGTTGCTCAAACCGAACGTGAGCGCGATTGTCGGGGATCTGTATCCCGAGGGCGGGGCGCGACGCGATGCAGGGTTTTCGATTTTCTACATGGGTATCAATATCGGTGCCTTTGTGGCGCCGCTCATCTGTGGTTTTCTCGGTGAAACCATCGACTGGCACCTCGGCTTTGCCGCCGCGGGCGTCGGCATGGTTCTGGGATTGATCCAGTATCGACTTGGATATCCGCACCTGCTTGACGCGGGCCATCTGAAAGAAGAGGCTCACGCCGGCCGGGGACAGGCGGTCAAGACCGTGTCGATGGGAGTAGGAGTGGTTGCTGTCATCGCGGCCATCCTCTACGGCATCGACAACTCAGGGCTCGTCAACATTACGCTCGAAGGAGCTGCGTACGCCACAGGGTTCGTGATTCTTGGCCTCGCCGTGGCGTTCTTCGCCTTCGTTCTAACTTTCGGAAACCTGGAGACGATCGAGAAGAAGCGCGTCATAGTGATCTTCCTGCTCTTCCTTGGTGCTGCGGTGTTCTGGTCAGGCTTCGAACAGGCCGCCAGTTCGATGAACCTCTTCGCGGACAGACTGACGGACCGCGTCTTCTTCGATTGGGAGATGCCCGCGAGTTGGCTACAGTCGGTGAACCCGCTGTTCATCATTGCTCTTGCACCGGTGTTCGGCTGGCTGTGGGTATGGCTCAACAACAAGGAGAGGGAGCCGTCGCTTCCGGCGAAGTTCGGTCTCGGCCTGCTCATGCTCGGTGTCGGGTTCCTCGTTATCGCGTGGGGTGCCACGTACACGATGGACGGACACACCGTCAGCCCCATGTGGCTCGTGTCGACGTACTTCCTCCACACCTGTGGTGAACTCGCGTTGAGCCCCGTCGGACTGAGCAGCATCACGAAGCTGTCACCGAAGAAGTATGTGGGTCAGATGATGGGCACCTGGTTCATGGGTGCTGCGCTGGGTAACCTGATCGCGGGACTCGTAGCCGGGCAGTTCGAAACGCTGCCGTTGCCGACGCTCTTCGTGACGGTCGCAGCCCTCGTCGGCGTCTTCGGTGTGATCTTCCTGGTCCTCGCGAAGCCGATCCAGAAGATGATGGGCGGAGTACACTAGACCCTGCAGCGGGGCTGTCGGATGGTCGACGAGATCGAGGTTCGAATTCGACGGCTCCCGCATGCGGCGGAACTGGATCTTCCGGCGTACGCTACGAGTCACAGCGCCGGAATGGACCTGCGGGCTGCCGTTTCTGCGCCCGTAGAGTTGCGACCCGGTGCTCGTGCTCTAGTCCCGTCGGGCATTCAGATCGCGCTGCCCGATGGCTGTGAGGCACAGGTGAGACCCCGCAGTGGTCTCGCAGTGCGTCACGGAGTCACGGTCCTGAACTCACCGGGCACCATAGATGCGGACTACCGCGGCGAAGTCAAAGTCATCCTGATCAATCACGGCCCCGACACATTCACCGTCAATCGGGGAGACCGAATCGCCCAGCTAGTGGTTGCACGCCACGCTCGTGTTCAGTGGAACGAAGAGACGGAACTCGATGACACGGTCCGGGGAGAAGGTGGCTTCGGCCACACCGGCACTTGAATTTGTACGAAGCATGCAGATGTATTTGAAGGTCATTGTCGCGGCAATCTGCTGCGTAGTCATTGTGCCGCCTGCCGGCGCGCAGTCGGGGCGCACGCCCGCACCGGCCCGGCACGGGATGGTCGTCACAAATCACTACCTCGCGTCGGAGATCGGCCGCGACGTGCTTGCTCGTGGAGGCAACGCGATAGATGCCGCGGTCGCCACAGCGTTCGCGCTTGCCGTCGTTCTCCCGTCGGCCGGAAACATCGGCGGCGGTGGGTTCATCATCTATCACGGCTCCGACGGGTTCGTCACCAGTTTCAACTTCCGTGAGAAGGCCCCGATGGCCGCCACGGCTCGCATGTACCTCGACGAGAACGGGGAAGTAAAGAACAACTCAAATCACGATGGCATTCTCGCCGTCGGCGTGCCAGGCACGGTCGCCGGACTCGCGCTTGCTCACGAACGACTGGGCACGATGAAATGG
Organism: Rhodothermales bacterium; assembly: GCA_963768565.1. Taxonomy (GTDB): domain Bacteria; phylum Bacteroidota; class Rhodothermia; order Rhodothermales; family JABDKH01; genus JABDKH01. Next base: position 13,983 of record CAVYIO010000045.1, on the reverse strand, counting down.
GCCGACCTGGTCAAGCCCGCAGTGCGCCTCGCCGACAAAGGATTTTCTGTTTCGTGGAACATGGAAAGATTCCTGAAACAGGTCGTTGAGCGAGCGGATGATTATCAATATGCCTCGACGGCCCGCGTCTTCTCCAAAGACGGTCGCCCGTATGTGCCCGGCGACGTGCTGCGACAGAAGGATCTCGCGCGAACGCTCAAGCGCATTCAGAAGAAGGGCAAGGACGGGTTTTACGAGGGCAAGACCGCGGAGCTGATCGCGTCCTACATGCGCGAGCACGGCGGACTGATTACAGAGGAAGATCTTGCTCGTTACGAGGCCGTTGAGCAGCCCCCCACACGCGGGACCTATCGGGGATATGACGTCTACTCGATGGCGCCTCCGAGTTCAGGCGGCGTGGTCCTGACGGAGATGCTGAACATCCTGGAGGGTTATGACCTCGCGAGTCTCGGACACAACTCGGCGCTCTATCTGCACGTGCTGACTGAGGCCATGCGGCGAGCGTACGCGGACCGCGCCCGATATCTCGGCGATCCGACGTTCAATCCGGAGTTGCCGATGGACAAACTTATCTCGAAGGAGTACGCCGAACAGCTGCGGAACAGCATTGATATGTCCCAGGCCTCCGTCAGTGACTCAGCCGGTTTCAACATGGCCTTCGAAAGCCCCGAGACCACACACATCTCTATCGTCGACGGTCAGGGGAATGCGGTTGCACTCACTTACACACTCGAATACAGCTACGGCTCGAAGATCGTTGTGGATGGCGCGGGCTTCTTGCTCAACAACGAGATGGGAGACTTCAACCCGATACCGGGTCGTACCACATCGACCGGGCTCATCGGGACGGATCCGAATCTGGTCGCGCCGGAGAAACGCATGCTGTCGAGCATGACGCCGACGATCGTGGCCCGGGACGGACAGCCGACTCTTCTAATCGGGAGTCCGGGCGGACGAACGATCATCAACACCGTCCTGCAGGTCATCCTGAATGTGATCGACCACGGCATGAATGTGGCACAGGCCGTTGAGGCGGGCCGCATTCATCACCAGTGGCTTCCGGACACCACGCGTTTGGAGACATGGCTGATTTCCCCGGATACACGCCGGATGTACGAGGACATGGGCCACAGGGTCAGTCTCCGCGGCAGTCAGGGATCGGCGAACGGGATCTTCGTCGATCGCAAAAACGGCTTGCTCTACGGGGCAGCGGATTCCCGGGGCTTCGATTCTCGTTCTGCCGGATACTAGCGATCAGAACGCGGGGATCAAGCGGAGCCAGAGGGACGGATCTTTCGAGCCTCCCCTGTCGGTGAGCGGAAAGGCAAGGTCGAGCCGGATGCGTCGGTCGAACAGGCCCAACCCTATCCCCGCCGATGTGAACACGTCGCCGACGCTGAAGGACTCGTCCGCCGGGCCATCTACCCAGCCCGCATCGAAGAACCCGGACACCTGAAAGTTGTCAAGCAGATTTCCGACCAGTCCGAAATCCGAAATGGAGAACTCTGCATTGCCGACCCACATCGCGTGACCGAAGAATGCATTCTGCGGGTAGCCTCTCACGGATCCGATGCCGCCGAGTGTAAAAGCTTTTTGCACTGGTGCACTTTGCGTAGCCCGTCCTCCAATCATCCGGAGCGCAAGGCTGCTCTTTCGTGTCGTTCGAACGTAGACCCGCCCGTCGGCCATCACACGATTGAAGTCGAAGTCGCCACCCAGCCCGTCTCCCAACTCCGCCTGAATGCGAAACACCGCTCCGGACGGCAACGAGTGAAAGCGGGAGATGCTACCGCCCTCGGCGACAACCACGACAGACTGCATGTGGCCATCACGAACCGGCGGATTAAACCGGAAATGATCGCCTCCGAACAGGGACCAGCCCGTTTCTCGACCGACAGACCGGTAATCTTCCGAACGAAATCCTGCCGAAAACTGGAGATACGGACTGATGCGAGCCGCCGAATAGACGCTCCAGCCTTCCGTCTCGTAATAGTCAAAGATGTCGTGGTTGAAGAAGAACGCCCCGAGCGTATTCTCAGCCCAGCTTGATTTCCACAGGTCGTCCGTCGCGGTCATTCGGCGGTACGATCCGCCGAACTTCACGTCGGCCCCCTCTTCGCCATAGGGCTCGCCGAGGCGGGCTTCCGCGCCGATCTCGTATTGAAGACGTTTCGAAGCGAACGCATAGCCGAATTGGCCGTGCACGCCGGTTCGCTCGTAGGAGTCCCACTCGAGGGGCCGCATGCGAATGCCAAGCACAACTCCGTCGACGCGGTTGTATCTCCATGCGGGTGTGGGCCGGTACACGGAGGTGGATCGGTAGGGCCAGCGGTAGGCGAAATCCCCGACGAACGCGGTGAGATAGTGATCATCCGACGGCTCATGGCCCGCGTGGGTCAACCCCAGTCTGGAGACTGTTTGATTGATCTGGGCGAGACCAAGATCGCGCGCACGTGTCAACAGCGAATCCGGTGGGAGGAGAGATTCCACCTCATGCTTGTCTGCGTGCGAAGCGTCTGCGCGGGCGCCGGTCGGCGCAAAAGCAAAGGCGATCAGAATAAGCGCAACAGGTTTCACTTTTTGCATAACTCGACCGGCATCGTTTGACCCAGATACGATTTCGAAGCGCGTCTGTTACAGATAGCCTGCGATCCTAATAACTTCATTCCTAATTCCGTACGCGACTACCTGGTCGCGTCTTCCGTTTGCGTCAGCACAAAGCACGCCTGATCGCCATCGTTCGCAGCGTTCAACATGGCCGCCTGCCTGGACCAGGCCTTCATCTGTGCGCGCGTGAATACGCCGTGCCTGCCGCTGTTCTGGTGCGATCGCGAGTCGCTCAGCGAAATATCCATCCGATACTGCTCGCTGCCCCAGAATTGAAACGCGTCCGAGTCGTAGCGGACCGATTCAACCTGCATCCCGTTTCGATTGGCCAATAGCTCTATTGCCTTTGCACTGAATACGTGAATGTGTCTCGGGGCGTCGAGCTGCACCCAGTCCGATCCGTAGTTTCGATACACAAAGCATCCGGCTACCGGAGTCCGAATGAGAATCTTGCCGTCCTCACTCAAGCGATTCCTTGCTGCGGACAGATCGCGATCCGGGTCCGCGACATGCTCGAGAACATGGTGTAACATGATCAGATCATACTCGCCATCGACGTCGTGAATGGTTGCCTTGTCGATCCGGATGTTGGAGTCAAGATTGACGTCTTCGTCGATGTAGGGATCCACTCCGCGCAGATGGTGGAATCCAATATTTGCCAGTTCCAATAGATTCTGGCCGGTACCCGAACCGACGTCGAGGATCTTCGTGCCCGATTGCGCACCGGCCTGCTTCATCCAGGTTGCGATGGGGGCTGGACCTGCGACGCGTACAAGGGCTCTGCCGATAAGAGACGGCTGGTCGAGTGTCTCGCGTGCCCGGATCCGTTTGAGAAGTCGGATCGCTGCGTGCTGGCTCTCGGTGCTCTTCGAGTAGTATCCGTCGGGATAGTAGTTGCTGATATCTTCCGGCGGGTCCTCGATTTGAATCGTTCCACATTCAGCGCAGGCGTAATAGGGAAACGCTTCGCGCAGGCCGAGCATCATTTCCTTGACAAGCAGTCGCTCGTTCCCGGTGTCATTGCCGCAGATCCTGCAGACGAAACCCTGCGTGGCGTCCGGATCACTACGACCCTCGACACCCGGATCTGCTGAACGTTGATCTGAATCACTCATACTCCCTGATGAACCACTGTGTAAGTCGCCGGGCTGCATCACCCCGTTGCTGGTATTCGTCCGATTTGTCGGGTGCAATCCGCTTCAGGATTGCAAAGAAGGGAATGCGGACAGCGAATCCTGCAAGTCCTGACCATCGGTGGAGTTTCACCATCCATGAAGAGTGATGCCTCCGCAGAAACTGAGTCGCGCTGCGCTGGTGAACAATTTGCTGCTCTGCGTAGTGCTCCATCGAGGCTGCGCCGCCAAGATGCGTGATGCTGGCCTCTCGCACAAAGTAGTTCGCAAACCCCTCGTGCAGAAGGCGATAGCACATTTCTGTTTCCTCTCCGTACATGAAGTACGACTCGTCCCAACCGCCGATCTTGTCGTACGTCTCACGGCGAAGCGCGAGGGCGCATCCCTTGACGATATCGACTGGCGAGGTCTGATCGGGGACGCGATCGATACGCCGGTCTCGGCCGAGAATGAAAGAACCAAGCGGTAAATGCTGTCGCAATATTCCTCGTGCAGTGAGCAGATCGAACGTACTCGGCTGAATGGTGCCGTCCGCGTTGAGAACCAGAGGTCCAACGGCTCCGGCATCGGGGTGCTGATCGAGGAACAAGCACAGGATCGGAATTGCCGCTCCGTGGACAATCGTATCGGGGTTCAGGAAGAACAGCACTCTGCCTGACGCTTCAGCGGCCCCCTGATTATTTGCCGCAGAAAACCCGGGATTATCATTATTGATGATGACCCTTACGGGAGTCGGGGTGGTCTCGAACAACTCACGTAGTCGCTCTCCACTCCGATCCGGCGATGCGTTGTCCACGACGATGATTTCGTGGTCCAGCTCCTCGGCCGATTTCGCTGCGGACCGAATCGCCTCGACGGTAAGATCGAACGTGTTGTAGCTGACGATAATGGTTGAGCAGTCCATACGCGATCACCGTTGCTCCATCCGGCCGAGCACTCCTCGCAAACGTAGTAGCAGAGCGACGCACAACAGCAACTCGGTGGCGACGGTAGCCCAGGCCGCTCCGTAGAAAGAGTATCGTGGAATCATCACGAAATTGGTGGCCACGTTGAAGAGCGCAGCGAAACCCATGATGATGGCGAGGCGCTTCTGGTCGTCGGCCGCGCTGAGCGTTGTTGCGACGGTGTAGTTCACAAACATCAGCGGCAGTCCGATGGCGAGTATCTGCAGTGCCCCCGTGGCTCCGGCAAACACCGGGTCGCCGGAGAGGAATTCAATGATGTACCGTCCGCCCGCGGCGAAGATGACAGACATCACAAGAGCCGAGGCGAATAGCCCGCCCGCGCCCGACTTCGTCAGTCCGATCAATCGCGCCCGATCTCCGGCAGCGAAAACGGTGGACAAGCGCGGGTAGAGGACCGACGTTACGATCCCGGGAATCAGGTACGTGGCTTCGATGATCCGAAAAGCGAGTCCGTACAGGCCGGCAGCCGACTCGCCGATCATGGCATCGACCATCACACCGTCGGTCCGCAGGTAGATCATCACGAACTGTGCCGCAAGCCCGAGCGGAATCGCGTGCGCAAGTGCCTTTCGGGTGAACGTCGTGTCTATTCGGTCAGGTCGGTAGTCTGCAATGCGATGGTTTATCCACAGCAGATTGCCCACGAAAGTGACGGCCATCGCTCCCGCCATTCCACCCAGGACCATGGTGGTGCTGCGGGTGACAAACAAAAGAACGGTACCGACGGCAACGACAAGCACCTTTTCCAGAATGACGGACGCAGCTTCCATCTTCATGATCTCGATGGCTCGATAGAAGCCTCGGAGATGCGTCGTCAGCGACAGAAAGATCGTGTAGAGGGAGGCAAACACCAGCGCACTCATCTTGGCGCCCTCGTAGCCGAGGAATCTCCCCACGAGCAGCGTGAGCCCGAATGAGACCACGCTGAGTCCGATCTGCAGCGTCAGCAGGTTGGACAGGAACGTTGACGCCTGGTCCGGGCGCCTGCTGACCTCTCGAATCGTGTACTGCGTGAAGCCCCAGTCCGCAAACACATTGATGATGGCCGCCAGGAAAAGCGTTGCCGTCAGTACGCCGTAGCCCAGGTCACCGAGTACCCGCACGCAAAGGAAGATGATGAAGATCAGCCACAGCGGCTTGGACACCGCGTTGCCTACGGTGAGCCAACTGAGATTTCTCTTGATTGACTCAGCCATCCGTCTCTGGAGTGGTGGCGGGAATAGGATCGGTCCGCCGAATGTACTCGGTGCAACCGGTTGCAGCCGCCGCGAGCACCGCAATAACGAGTGTTCCGTCGGCTATAAGGAAAGGATTCGATGTGTTAGCGACGAGCATCTCAGCGAGCAGACAAATCGCGACGATGAGTCCCACGCTCCGGACAAGCGGGGACGCGCCTGTAGACCTGAAGAGTCTCGTACCCAGAACTATACCACGTATGAGCAGCACAAGGACGGCCGTGATGCCAATGATACCGTACTTGTACCACACACCGGCGTACGCGTTGTGCACGAACGCGTATCGAGCCGTCTTGTCCTCGATCAGGCTGAAGTAATCGAACTCGGTCCCTATCCCGTAGCCCAGAATCGGATTGATTTTGATGTTGTTCCAGACCGCAGCCGTCTCATACATGCGGTTGACCATCGAGATGTCGTCCGTAAACGATGTGGAGAGCGACAAAAGGCGGCCGACGAGACCGGCAACGATGAGGTCGATAATCCCGGGAAAGAACAGGAAGCCGAGCAGAAGTACACTTGAGACGCCCATGCCGCCGAGCACAATCAGGCGAAGCCGGTGCCTGTTTTCGATCAGAAGAAAGAGGACCATGGCGCCGACGCCAAAAGCTGCCCAGTAGCCGCGGCTCTGCGTGATAATGGTGCCAACGAAGAAGACCAGAAAGAGCGCCAGAGCGATAAGCTTGTCTCTGCGTTCGTCACGAAACAGAAAAAACACCAGGGCGCCGAGTGCAGGCACCAACTGCAGGACCTCGTTCAGTGCGACGCGCCCTTTGGTGATTTCGTAGAGCTGTTCTGCGGAGGCCAGTGCGGATCGATAGGTAAGTGCGTTTCGGAGAAACACGAACAGTCCAAGCCACGCGATCACCAGAACCAGAGCTTTGAGGGCGCGCTCGGGATTGCGAGCGCAGGCCTCCTTGACGGGGAAGTAGAAGGCCATCATCAGGAGGACGAGCATCTCGCCGGCGATCACTTTCGGTTTTGCACCGAAGAACACAGCCCAGGTGACGGAGGCGAGTGCGATCATCAGATACGCAGCGACGGCAATATCTACAGGGTCCGTGATGAATCGGTTGCCGCCGATGTAGAAACGCTTTCCGTACCACAGTCCGAGAAAGGCAGCGAAGTACAGTCCGTACGCCACTTCCGTGAGCTGCAATCCCGCTTCGTAGTCGAGAATCAAGACGAAAAGCGCGATGGTAATCCAGAGGTTCGACCCTTCGCGCGCGAAGAAGGCCAGACCGACCAGAGATCCTGCCAGAAGCACAGGCACCGGCCAGATTCCCTCAGCCATCACGACGCTGCCGACGAGCAGCAGAATCAGCGCGATTCCAAAGCCGGCCCAGAGCACAAATCGACCGAGTCGATCGAGTTGATCCGGATCTCTTTCAATTCTAGCGAGCAGCATGTCCGCCGGGGCGCGTTTCGTCCGGCGCGACAATTCGTGACCAGACGGTATGGTAGTTTCGTGACCACCAGTCGAGCAGGAGTACCAGTAGGACGGACAATATCAGCGCCGAAGCAGTCGATGCAACGACGATGACACTCCGCACCGGGCGGGCCTTTCGCTCCGCGGGATATGCCGGGTCGACGATCTGTACGGCCTCGGTTTCGCTACGCTCACTGAACCGGGCCTGCTCCAGCACGGGTGCGACGACCTCGAGTATCCGCTCCTGGATGATGCGTTGAAGTTCAATGTCGGCGTACGTGCGTACGACCTGTGGCATGCTGTCCTGGGCAACCGGGAACAGACGTTCGCTTCCAGCGAGCAACTGCCGGTATTTGAGATCGGCGCTTCGAACGCCGTTCCTGAGAGATTTCACTCTCGGGTTCTCCTCGCCGAGGTCACGCTTCAGCGCTTCGTACTGTATTTCGAGTTCGAGGGCCCGGCCACGCATTCCTGCGATCTGGCCAAAGAACGCCTCGGTCTGAATCTCGATATCGTAGACGCCATACTGTTCCTGGAATCGCTGGATCATGGACAACAGGGAGTCGTGCTCCGCGCGGGCGGTTCCATATCTTTGCTCGACATATCTCCGAAACCCTGCCGCGTTGAGCGACGACAGGTTGCCATTCACTTGATTCAACTCTGCGGCCATAAAATTCGCGATGTCGGCCGCGCGCTGCGGGTCTTTGTCGAGAATCGAAACCGACAGGAACTCGTATTCGTCATCGACGGTGATCTTTGTATTCTCTCGCAGCATCTCGACGACGTCTTCCCGGGGCGATTTCGAATCTTCGAGATCGTACACCGCCAGCAGGTTGAATTCGTCCGCAACGCGCTCCATCACCGAGCGGCTGGTCAGGATGGCGATGTAGCGGGTGTAGTCGCCGACGGACGAACCGAGGAACGACTTGGCTGCCGACGAAATATCGCCGAGCAGTGCGGCAGAGATACCGCCTCCGGCCCCCGACTCGGGAATGAGAAGTCGGGTGGAACTCTGGTACCACTTGGGTAGCAGCAGGCTGATTACGATCGACAGCACGCCGACGATCGCGGTCATGGCTACGATGAATCGTCGCCGCCTGTAAATCGTACGCAGCGCGTGCCACACGTCGATCTGAGGGGCAGTTGATCCCGTATCGAACTCCTGTCGATTGTCGTCCATCAGAGGCTCGCTATTTTCCAAGGCTTACGATGAGTGCCACCACCGTCCCAACCGCACTGATCGTCTGAAGGACGATGCCGATCGTTCGGGAACGCGTCTCTGCACGAAAACGCCGATCCTCGAGCAGGATGCGCTGAAGTTCGGCGGAGTCGGCCGTGTCCGCCGTCCGCGATACGAACACCATGTCGCCGGATCGGACGCTAACGCCGTCGCCCTCCCGAAATCGACGGGTACCTGCTTCCATCAAAAAGACCTTCTCGGCTGCACCGCCAAGGCCACCCGCCGTCCGGATGTAGTCGCTCGTGACGTGCCCCGCGACGTAGGGAACAAACCCCGGCATATTCACCTGGCCGAAGACGAACACGGTCCCGTCATCTCGTGGGATGTGCAGTCGGTCGCCATTCATGAGGAAGGTCCCGTCTGTTTCGGATTCGAGGTCGATCGAAACCCGATTCTGCAGTTGCATCTCCTGGGCGAGATACGTTCGATTCAGAAAATCCAGATCGGAAAGGCGGACGTTGCGCAGCGCCGCCTCCGATGGAGCCGTCAGCAGGTACGGCATCCAGAGCGGTTCCGCGGGAACGGGGGCAAGCGCAGAGCCAGGTGAGCGGAGTGATGAAACGTGCCGTGTGATTTCGGTCTCCGGGGAGGTGGTGGGCAGATCCCGTACCAGATACGCACCACGGAGAAGCGCATCTTCCCTGTAACCGCCGGCCATCCGAATGAGCGCGGCGACAGACGTCTTTCCCTCAACGATTGGATACGACCCGGGAAATCGGACGCGCCCTTCCACATGGGCAAATCCCTCGGTCAGCTCTTCTGGCAGTACGAACACATGGTCGCGAGCCCGAAGATAGTAGTCGCTGCCACCGCCGGCGTCGAGCGAGACGATCTCGTCGACACTCTCTCCGGATATCCATCGTGACACGCGTACCTCCCCTGCTAGCAGCGTCTTGTCGACGCCGGTCGCGACCGTAACCAGATCTCGAACCGACTCGCCATTGCGGTAGTCATACGTTCCGGAAAACGGTACATGGCCACTGATCGAAACGCTCTCCTCCTCAGGATTATATGCCGGTACACTCACGATGTCGCCGTCCCGAAGGTATGGGTTGAGGTCCGTGGTTCCGGCGGCGAGATACGCCATCAAGTCGGCCGGCACCTTCGACCCGTCTCGTCGATAGACGGTCACGTTTCGAAGTGCGGGTTGAAAATCGGGGTTGCCAACAGGGACCCTCGTCGTATCCATGTACGCGAAAGTCAGTGCATCCGAGACCCGCGAAACGGGCATCACGACATAGCGCCCGGGCGCTGTCACGGCACCCACAACGTGTACGTAGAACTGACGTGGTGAGGCGAGCGATATCGAGACCTCGACGTTGCGGTAGCGCTGCTGCAGCTTGGTCATGGCAGTCTCAATCGCACCTGCCAGTGTAGAACCAGCGACGTTTACAGCGCCGGCGTCCGGGAGCATCAGGTGTCCGTCTGCAGTGACTGGAATGGCGGCTGCGACGGACTCGATCGACGAGATGATGATGCTGAATACGTCGCCCGGACCGACGATGTATTCATTGGGATCAACCGGGCCCTCCAGAGGCACGACGGTAGACGAGCCAGCGTTCCGCTGTATGCGCTGTTGGAGAAGCTCGAGCGGGCTCGATGAATCCCGAGACGAATTGCCCACCTGGGCGATAGCGTCGCCGTGCCGTGATGCCGCAAGAATGAGGGCAAGTAGGCAGAGCGCAACTCTCAAGGAGCGAGAGAAAGCGAGCATCAATCCTCTGGTTGTTGATCGATTTACGTCAGTAACGGTTGGCGTCCACAGGACAGGCTATGGTGTGTGGAACAGCCAGCAGATGTAGCAGAGGAGATATACGCGCCCTGTCGAAATGAGATTGAGAGAGCATTGAACTGATCACGTAAATTAACGTTTTGGTGGTCCGTTCGCAATCAGTGAAGTCACACGGGGGAATCGGTTGAGGCACATGCAGCGTCATGCTCCGGCGAAGATCAACCTCGGCCTGCACGTCAAGCGAAAGCGAGCCGACGGTTTTCACGAGATTGAGACGGTTTTTCTGAGGATTGGCTGGTCTGATCGTTTGACGGTGGTACCCGCTCCCGAACTCTCGATGAGATGCTCGGACCCTGCGCTTCCGGTCGACGATCAGAACACCTGTATGAAGGCAGCCCGACTGCTGGCGGCTCAAACCGGCACCGTGTTGGGGGCCCGCATTGAACTCGAGAAGCGTGTTCCGTACGGTGCGGGCCTGGGCAGCGGTTCGAGCGACGCAGCCACGACGCTTCAGTTGCTTGTCAACCTGTGGGGCCTGGATATCGGGGAAGATGTGCTGATGGACGTGGCGGCCTCCGTGGGATCGGACGTGCCGTGTTTCCTGAAGGAGCCCGCCGCGTATGCCGAAGGCCGCGGTGAATTGCTTTCAGACCTGAAGTGTGGAGACGGACACGCCTACACATTTCCGTTCACACTGGTCGTGGTGGTGCCGCCGATTCACGTGTCGAGCGCCGAAGCGTACGGGTCCGTGATTCCTCGCGACACAAAACGGCCGTCGCTGGAAGCACTGGTCTGCACGAACGACCTCGCTCTCTGGAGAGACAGGCTGAAGAATGACTTCGAGGACTCCGTGCTGAATCGGCACCCTGAGATCGCTGCCGTCAAGCAGCAGCTATTCGATCTCGGAGCCGGCTATGCGAGTCTGTCGGGCTCGGGCTCGGCTGTCTACGGCGTGTTCGAATCCGATTCGACTGCTGAGCTGGCCGCCGCCGCCGATGTCTTCGCCGGGATGAAGGTGTGGCACGGAACCGCGGGCTAGGTAGTACCGATTTCGAAACTCGCTGTTACCAGCCGACCCTTCCACGCTCTCGTCGCTGGTCCTTTCGGTTGAGGTCGTTCTCGTCGCCGTCCTCCCCGATGGCACCCGTTGCTCCGATGGAAAGACCCAGGTCGGCCGGCGTCGGGAAGCGTGCATTGGACAATTGTGGGTCGTCTCCCATCAAGGCGTTCTGCAGAAAATCACCCACGATGAAGAGCGCATTGTGTGCACCCTGTCCCCACCAATCCGATCGAAACGCGATCCGGCGATCGTTGAAGCCGACCCATGCCCCCGTAACCAGTTCGGGATGCATCGCGACGAACCACCCATCCGCATTATTCTGAGTCGTCCCTGTCTTTCCGGCCAGGTCAAACGCACCCAGTCCGAACTGTCCGCGGATGCGTACGCCGGTTCCGTAACGAATAACATCGCGCATCATGTCAAGAACGGTATACGCCGTCTCCTGCGAGATCGCCATCTGCGGCTTCGGTACGGCCTCGTACAGGACATTGCCATAGCGGTCCTCGATGCGAGTTACCACGGTAGGCTCGTGATACTCGCCGCCGCTCGCGAGTGTCGAATAGGAGCTGGTCAATTCCAGAAGCGTCACGTCGCTCGTTCCCAGTGCGATGGAGGGTACTTCTTCGAGGCGGCTCTGGATGCCCATCCGTCTGGCGTAGAATGCCACCTCTCGAGGAGAGACCAGCAGCACCAGGCGCCCCGTGACGGTGTTCTTCGAACGCGCCAAGCCCTCGCGCAGGGTGTAATACTGACCCGATCCCGTGCTGTCCAACCGCGAGTTGCCCGGATTCCATACGTTGCCAAGGCCATCCACGTGCGTGAAGGTCGTGTCCTTCAGTTCGTGGAGCGGTGAATAGCCGTTGTCAATGGCAGCCGTGTACACGAAGGGCTTGAATGTCGATCCGGGCTGTCGCTTCGCGATCGCCACGTGATCGAACCAGTCCGTCGCGAGATCTCGTCCACCTACCCATGCCTTTACGAAACCGGTGCGGGGTTCGATCGAGACGACGCCTGTTTCCAGTCTGGTCTTGGCCAGTTGGAGCGAATCCATGAACGCCTCGTTCCGACGAAGCGTCGCAACGGCTTCGTCGCGTTCCTGCCCATTCCTTCGGAGCTTCCTGTACCGCTCCGTCTCACGAACGAATGAGTCCACAGTGCTCGGGTTGGACTTCCAGTAGTATTCAAAGGGTTTGTAGTCCTTTGCACTTTCGTAGGCCTCGAGCCCGGTACTGAGTTCGTAGCCTGACGCGCGACTCCATTCGTAATCAACCACTTTCTGGAGCGGCTGCATATACCGGGCGACCGACTTCTGAGCGAGCTCCTGAAGTCTGGAATCCAGCGTCGTATACACGACGAGCCCGTCAGCGTAAATGTCGAAACCATTCTCGCGACCCCAGTCCGTGGTCCAGTTGCGCACGTATTCCGCGAAATAAGGTGCGAGGCCCTGCGTGATCTCGGAGGACTGGTAATTGGTTTTGACCGAGTCCTCGCGGTGCGCCTCATAGTACTCCCGGGTGATGGTGTCTCTTTTCACCATCTGGCTCAGTACCACGTTTCGGCGTCGGCGCGCGTTCTCCGGGTTGCGAACAGGGTTATAGCGGGTGATGGCCTGCAGCATTCCAACGAGAGTCGCGCCTTCCAGCACGTCCAGGTCTGCCGGCGCCTTTCCGAAAAATGTTCGCGAGGCGGCGTCTATGCCAAAGGCATTGTTGCCAAACGCAACCGTGTTGAGATACATCTCGATGATCTCGCGCTTGGTATACCGTCGCTCGAGCTGAACGGCCGTGACCATTTCCTTCAGCTTTCTCGGGACCGTTACTTCCCGTCCGATCTCTTCGTTGTAGAGATTTCGCGCGAGCTGCTGGGACAGCGTGGATCCGCCCTGCGGATCGCCACGAAGAACGTGGTAGGGGATTGCCAGCGTTCGGATGATGTCGATTCCCCAGTGGTTACGGAAGCGGTGGTCCTCCGTGGAGACCAGTGCATCGACCACGCTGGGTGAGATATTCTCATAGTGCGCCCACGATCTGTTCTGCCGGGCATATCGCTGCAGCTCAATTCCGTCGGCCGTATAGGCGACGGTGGCGAGCTGGAAGTCCGGGTTTTCCAGCTGCTCGAGAGAGGGAAGATCGTCGCTCAGAGAAAGCAGATAGGCGCCTACAATCAAAGTCCCTGCGACAGCCAGAAGAACAATTATTCCGAGCGCGTAAACGGCCTGGGACTGCTTCTGACTCGACGTACGTCTGCCTACAAACGCCCGAATCCGGCTGAGCCAGCCGTCGGGTGGCGTCTCGGATCCGTTGCTGCCGGGCCCGTGCCGCCGGGACGGATCAGCAAAGTACCGGCGCAGTTCGTCTTCGGTATACTGATACTCGCTCATTCGAAGGGGGGATCGATCGCTCCAGAGAGTCTAACGTTCGACGGGGCGAACTAGTATGCGGTCGCCTCTAGTGACCGGATCGGCTGTTTTCGGCGACGTGAAAGAGATACACGGAAACGTCGTCGCCGTTCCACTGTCGCAGCACAATTGACGACTTATCGACGGTCGCATATGTCCGGTCCACGTGCCAGCTTCCGGTATTTAT
>CAVYIO010000044.1:0-7381 GCA_963768565.1 Rhodothermales bacterium | reverse complement strand
TGCTCGTCCTCCCAGCTCGCTATCCATCGATCCACGTTGTGCGTCGTTGACGGAAATACCCGAACAAATCGTGCCCGCCCGTCGGCCGGGTCCGGGATCTCCGACATGCTCATCGAAACCAGTAACGTAGCCTGCACAAAGAAGAGACTCGTCACCACGACCCCGACGACTCTGACGGCACTCGTCCGGAGTGAAATGACACCTGCTCCGGGGCGACTGTTCGTGGACGCATACATCGGCGGAATCGCGGCGACTGCAAAACACGTGGCGAGCATCATGAGCGTCACGGCATGATAGTACGTCCCTCCTACCAGCCCCTGAACAGACAGCACGATCACAGCGACAAACGCAACCACTCGCTCGGCCCGCAAATCACTCCTCGTCTCCCGGAGCGTCACCCACGCCGCTCCAACTGCCGTCAACAGGATCATGACGAACGCCAGCGCCCCTGCAACGCCCCAGTCCGTCATGAACTGCAGGATCGCGTTCTGAGGCTGCACACCGGACGGTGTCGGCTGGAAGAAGACGTAAGCGTCCGGGCCATGGCCGAACCACGGACGTGCAATGAACTGAGTCCACGTTGCACCCCAGATCTCAGTCAATCTTGACAGCGAGCCCTGATCCGCGCCAACGAGTTTCATCCCCAGTCCGGTCAGACCCATTCCGGCGTGCCGGACCGGCAGTCCAACCGACAGCAGCGCGCCCATCGAAATCGATACGGGCGCGACACCCAGCAGTCGCCGTCTCGCGTCACCCGTCAAGACAATGATCATCAGCACGACCGCCAGAACGCCACACACAAATGCGACCGCTGACCCTGACCAGATCAGTGCGCCCCAGAAGACCGCCATCAGTGCTGCCGAGGCCGCAATCGTGACGGGCCGCGCTTCGTGACCGGTCACACCCGCATGTGCGAGGACGAGTCCCACCAGCGCCACGTGGCCAAAATGGTCGATATGAGAGAAGAGCGGAAATGAGACGGGCCACATGTGGTCTGCCGCGGCCGGCATTGCGAACCATGACCGCAATCCCAGAAGCACAGCGCTGAACGCTGCGAACACCACAAAGCCGATCACCCACCGGGTGGCCTCGCGAGTCGCTCGCAGGAAATGCCATATCGATGCCGCAAACAGCAGGTGACAGAACCACTCGCCCTGGCGCACGAGCGAAGCGGCCCAGTGCGAAGACAGCGCTACCGCCGCAAGCGACGAGGTGACCCAGATTACCAGCAGGATCGCGACTGCGGGCCGTACGACGACAAAATTAGTCCGGTCCGGAAGCATTCCGACGTACGGGACCACAAACAGAAGCTCCAGACCGCAAACCAGCACCCGCCGAAACTCGTGGTCGGGCATCGGAATGACCAACTGGATGAGCACCACGAATCCGAGCGAGATGAACAGCAGCAGGATAGATGCCTTCGACCGGAAATCATTGGTCGATACGTGGTCGATCATAGCTCGATCGGAGGGATTGGTGGATCCTCTCTGGTATCGGTGATGGATTCCCGATTGTTTAGCAGGAAGAGCATCTCGTCGAATCGCGACCGATGTCGCAAAAGGCGTTTCATGCACCCGGCAGGTGCAAGAACAGCTCGGGCCGGATATGATGGCCGGAATCCCTCCCGTCACAGCGTGTCGGGCTTCCCCCTACACGCTCCCTTACACAAACCCTGTTCCACCCGAACGTCTCTCAGTGGGTACATATACGCCGCAGAGTATTCCGGTCACATCACCAGGAAGATCATGTCGCGCGAGACAGTAATGATCGACGGCAACGAAGCCGCCGCATACGTAGCCCACAAGACCAACGAAGTCATTGCCATCTACCCCATCACCCCCGCCTCGCCCATGGGCGAGCTCGCGGACCTGTGGACGCACGGTAGGACAAAAGAACGTCTGGGGAACCGTGCCCCGCGTCATCGAGATGCAGGCCGAAGGCGGTGCCGCCGGCGCCGTCCACGGAGCCCTGCAGGCAGGCTCCCTGACGACCACGTTCACCGCGAGTCAGGGTCTCCTGCTGATGATCCCGAACATGTACAAGATCGCCGGCGAACTGACGCCGCACGGTCTTTCACATTGCCGCACGATCACTCGCCGCCCAGGCCCTGTCCATCTTCGGCGACCACTCCGATGTGATGGCGGCCCGCAGTCCACCGGATGGGGCATGCTCTTCGCAAACTCCGTGCAGGAAGTGATGGACTTTGCGCTCATATCGCAGGCCGCCACGCTCAAATCCCGAATTCCGTTCCTCCATATCTTGGACGGCTTTCGGACGTCCCACGAGATCCAGAAGATCGAGAAACTGTCGGAGGCCGACATCCTGGCACTGATCGACGAAGACGCGATCCGCGCGCATCGGAGTCGTGGCCTTTCGCCGGACAATCCGTTCATCCGGGGTACGGCACAGAATCCCGACGTGTATTTCCAGGGCCGTGAATCCGTTAACCCGTTCTATCTCGCGACACCCGGCATCGTGCAGGAGACCATGGACGCGTTCGCAAAGCAGGTCGGCCGTACGTATCGCCTGTTCGACTACGTCGGTGCGCCGGATGCCGAGCGCGTGATCGTGATGATGGGCTCCGGCTGCGAAGCGGCTGAGGAGACCATCGATTACCTCACAGGCAAGGGCGAGAAGGTCGGCCTCGTCAAGGTGCGTCTGTACAGGCCGTTCTCGAGCGAGCTGCTCGTCGCGGCCATTCCGAAGACGGCACGGTTCGTCGCCGTGCTCGATCGCACCAAGGAACCCGGAGCCTCCGGCGAACCGCTGTATCAGGATGTGGTCACGGCGGTCGCCGAAGATATGAGTAACGACACCCCGCGGTTCACGTCGATGCCACGCATCATCGGCGGACGTTACGGCTTGTCCTCCAAGGAATTCACGCCGGCGCATGGTCAAGGGCGTGCTGGACGAATCTGTTCGGATGCATCGCCGAAGAATCACTTCACGGTCGGTATCGTCGACGACGTGTCCAATACCAGCATCACGTACAGCGACTCGTTTCGATATCGAGCCGGACGACGTTACGCGGGCGGTCTTCTGGGGCCTCGGCGCCGACGGCACGGTCGGTGCCAACAAGAACTCGATCAAGATCATTGGCGAAGACACGGACTCTACGCGCAGGGCTATTTCGTCTATGACTCGCAAGAAGTCCGGCGCCCGGACGATATCACATCTGCGATTTGGGCCGCGTCCCATCCACAGCACGTACCTGATCGAGAAGGCGCAATTCGTGGCTGTCCATCAGTTCGGCTTTCTTGATCAGTACGATACGCTGGCGATGGCCGAAGAGGGCGGCACGTTCCTGCTCAACAGTCCTTATGACGAAGATGTAGTCTGGGATAAGCTTCCGCGCACCGTGCAGGAACAGATTATCAAGAAGAAACTGCGCTTCTTCATGATCAACGCGTTGAAGGTCGCGAAGGAGCAGGAACTCGGCGGCCGCATCAACACGGTGATGCAGACGTGCTTCTTTGCCCTGAGCGGCATCCTGCCGCAGGCCGAGGCGATCGAGAAGATCAAGAAGGCGATCAAGAAGACGTACGGCAAGCGTGGCGAGGTCGTCGTCAAGAAGAATTTTGCTGCGGTCGATGCGTCGCGTCGCAAACATGTTTGAGATCAAGGTCCCGACGTCTGCGACGAGTACGATCGAGATGCCTGCGGTTGTATCAGACGAAGCACCTGACTTCGTCCGCGAAGTGACGGCAAAGATCCTGGCCGGCCATGGCGATGATCTTCCCGTCAGCAAGTTGCCGGTCGATGGCACCTATCCGTCTGGAACCACCCGATGGGAGAAGCGCAATCTGGCGCTTGAAGTACCTGTCTGGGAACCGGACCTCTGCATCCAGTGCGGAAAGTGTGTCATGGTCTGCCCCCACGCGGTGATTCGAGCGAAGGTAGTGGAGGAGGATAGCCTCGCGGGGGCACCGACCGGTTTCAAGACGGTCGATGCCGGATGGCGCGAACTCACTGACATGAAGTACACGCTTCAGGTGGCCGTGGAGGATTGCACGGGGTGCAAGCTGTGCGTGGAGGTCTGCCCGGCCAAGGACAAGAGCCAGGTCAATCGCAAGGCGATCAACATGTCGCCGCAACTTCCGATTCGTGAGCAGGAGCGTGCGAACTGGTCGTACTTCGAAAAGCTGCCGGACATGACACGCAACGGCAACAGTCACGGGCTGAAGTTCACGAAGGTCAAGGACGTGCAGTTGCTCGAGCCGCTGTTCGAGTTCTCGGGCGCCTGCGCGGGTTGCGGCGAAACTCCGTACCTGTCACTCATGACGCGCTTGTTCGGAGATCGAGCGATCGTTGCCAATGCAACGGGATGCTCCAGCATCTACGGCGGCAACCTGCCGACGACGCCGTGGTCGAAGAACAAGGACGGGCGCGGACCGGCGTGGAGCAACTCGCTGTTCGAGGACAACGCCGAATTCGGACTCGGGATGCGGCTCGCGGTGGACAAGCAGAGCGAGTATGCGCGGGAGTTGCTCGACCGGCTCCGGAGCGAGATCGGGACCGACCTGGCGGATGCACTGCTCAACGCCGATCAGTCGACCGAGGACGGAATCCACGCACAGCGCGATCGCGTCGTGGAGCTGAAGAAGAAACTGGCCGGGCGCGACGACACGCAGACCCGAGACCTGATGAGCGTCGCCGACAGTCTGGTGAAGCGCAGCGTCTGGATTGTTGGAGGTGACGGCTGGGCGTATGACATCGGCTACGGCGGCCTCGACCACGTGCTGGCGAGTGGGCGCAACGTGAACGTGCTTGTGCTCGATACCGAGGTGTACTCGAACACCGGCGGGCAGGCGTCAAAGGCGACGAGTCTGGGTGCGGTTGCGAAGTTCGCTGCCGGCGGCAAGACGACGCCGAAGAAGGATCTCGGAATGCTGGCGACCGGATACGGCTACGTGTACGTCGCCCAGATCGCGATGGGAGCCAACGAGAACCAGACGATCAAGGCGTTTCACGAAGCGGAATCGTACGACGGTCCGTCGCTGATTATCGCCTACAGCCACTGTATTGCGCACGGCATCGACATGGCGAAGGGCATGCACCAGCAGGAGCTGGCTGCTGCCGCCGGATACTGGCCGATGTACCGGTTCGATCCTCGACGTGCGGATGAAGGGAAGAATCCCCTGCAACTGGATTCGAAGGCGCCAAGTATTCCGCTGAAGGATTACGCCTACAACGAGAATCGCTTCCGCGTATTGAAGCAGATGCAACCGGAGGCCGCAGACCGATTCATGAAGCAGGCGCAGATAAATGTCCACAAGCGATGGGAGCGCTACGAACAGATGGCGCAGGCCGCTGAAAAGTCTGATGCTCCAAAGGCGCCACCGGCGGGACCCAGACGTCCACCCGGAGCGGGTTCCGATGGAAACGGAGCGAGGCCCGTCAAGCCGGCGACCGGCGGCAAGCTACCGCCCGGCAAGTGATCACGCCGACATGAGCCGTCATCCTCAAACTGCATAGCATTACTACCATGGATCTCAGCACCACCTACCTCGGACTTTCACTCAAGAATCCGATCGTGCCGTCTTCATCGCCACTGTCTGAATCGATCGACAGCATTCGCAGAATGGAGGATGCCGGAGCAGCGGCCGTCATCATGCACTCGCTGTTCGAGGAGCAACTCACGCAGCGAGAGTCATCGCCTGGATCACTATCTCGACTACGGCACGGAGAGCTTCGCGGAAGCGCTAAGCTACTTCCCTGTCGCCGACGACTATCATGTCGGTCCGGACTCGTATCTCGAGCACATTCGGGGTGCAAAGGAGGCTTGCTCGATTCCGATTATCGGAAGTCTGAACGGCATCAGCACCGGTGGCTGGACGGGGTATGCGAAGCAGATCGAAGAGGCGGGCGCAGACGCGCTGGAACTGAACATCTACTACATCCCGACTGATCCGCGCATGTCGGCGGCCGATGTCGAGGAGCGGTACGTCGAGATCGTGTCGACGGTTCGTGCGGCGACAGCGCTGCCGCTGGCGGTGAAGATGAATCCCTACTTCAGCGCTCTGGCCAACATGGCGCAGAGACTTGTCGACGCCGGGGCGAACGGACTGGTTCTGTTCAACCGATTCTATCAACCGGACATCGACCTCGAGGCGCTGGAGGTTACGCCGCATCTGGTGCTGTCGAACTCGCACGAGTTGCGGCTGCCGTTGCGGTGGGTGGCGATGTTGTCGGGGCGCATCGACGTCGACCTGGCGATCACGAGCGGCATCCACACGTACGAGGATGCGCTGAAGGCTCTGCTGGCGGGCGCCAACGTCACGATGATGGCGTCGGAGCTACTTCAGAACGGCGTCGATCGCATTGCAGACGTGCTCGGGGATATGGCGATCTGGCTTCGGGAGCACGAGTATGATTCGGTCGAGCAGATGCGGGGCAGCATGAGTCAGCGGCACGTTACCGAGCCGTCGGCATTCGAGCGTGCGAACTACATGAAGGTGCTGCAGTCGTGGCGGCCGGACCCGGCGGGGCTGGGGGTGTAGGTTCTGCCACCGTCATTGCGACCTGCTTCACCGTCATTGCGAGGAGATTCCAGAGGAATCGACGCGGCAATCTGAGACGCTTCTCCCTTGTCATTGCGAGGAGGAGCTTCAGCGACGACGAAGCAATCTTGGACGTCGCATCCCTCTTCACTCGTCGATGACCGCTTGCCTGGCCGGCAGGGTCTTGACCGGGAGAATCGCCGCAGACGCAGCGTCCTGATGCGGGGCCCTGACGTCATGATCGTCATTGCGAGGAGGAGCTTCAGCGACGACGAAGCAATCTTAGACCTCCAGACAGCGCCGACGAGTAGCAGCCGCAGACCCCTGACTCGCACAAGCTCGGGAAGAGCCTTCGCATCACTCCTGAATCGACCGGATATACTCCACGAGCTCAGCGATCCGGCGCTGCACTTCCTCCTCCGACAGCGCGCGTCCAACCTCGTTCTGATGCCACACATTGCCCCACACCGGCATCACGCGACTGCCATGCGCGGCCACGTACTCGCGACCGTCGATGTACTCGGTGAGTCGCTCTTCGGGAAACGTGCCTTCGTTGATACTCTCAAGGAGGGTCAGGTTGGTCGGTCGAACCTTGAGCGCATCCGCGACCGGCCCGTCCCCTTTGCCCGTCACCCCGTGACAGCTGGCACAATACAGAGTGTACTGCAACTCGCCGAGGGCGACTGGCTCCGTATCGGCGAGGTCGTCTGATTCGACAGCAATCTCCGGCTGGCGGAGACGGGGTCTTTCCGCATGCGGCCAACAAAACCAGTGCGAAAGCGACCGCGACACTGAACAGTACTTTCCTTTTCATGATGGCAAAGTGGCACGTGAAAATGGCATCGGCGTACTTCTGTAGCGGATTTTCAGCTGCAATCTTG
>CAVYIO010000043.1:0-18934 GCA_963768565.1 Rhodothermales bacterium | reverse complement strand
GATGAAAGACATCGTTGAGGCAATGGATAAAACAGCTGTTTATATTCCTGCTCCTGAATTTGTTTTAAGACTCGGTATGGGAGAAATGGCAGATGTGGTATTGAGCAGTAGCAATGTTTCTGCTGAAAAGATAAGAAAAACGGGATTTGAATTTAAGTTTCCGGATTTAATACCGGCTATGAAAGACCTATTGGGAAGAAAAATTTAACGTTTGAATACTTCTATTTCTTTATTTTCGATCACAAGGTCCGTAAACTTTCCTTTAAACCGGGTAGCCTTGACGATGTGATTGTCGATCCAATGGTAATTGCCACCTCTGGGCTTATTCATTAAAAGGCCATGGTATTTAAAATTATTTTTCTTTAACCAGATCTCGGTAATTTCACGATGTTCCTCTGTGCGGGATGTAAAGAAAGTAATCACGTGACCTTCGTCATACCATTGATTGAGTATTTTCAATGCATCCGGATAAGGCAAGCAAGTAGCCATGCGTTCCGGCTCTTCATTCGGTACGTCGTCGCAAATAGTACCATCTATATCGATCAAAAAGTTTTTAACCTCCTCAGGCAAGATCGGGCTTAAAGCTTCCCCTTTCTCATTAAAGGCCTGTTTTAATCCACGATTATTGTCCATATTCGCCATATTCATCTTAATATAATTTTAGTGCAAAAACAAAATTAGGCTAATTTATTTTAGAAAACCACCTTTGGTTTTCTAATTAGTGTATTTTCTACCAAAAGCATAGCAATTCGTGTAAAACCTTTCCTAAAACAGGTTCATACAACAATAATTCCAATGGGAAGCTACAATTTTTAGTCAAAAATTATATACGAAGCAGGATTAACGGCTTTGCCATTGTGCCACAGTTCGAAGTGAAGATGCGGGCCGCTTGACAATTCCCCTGTATTCCCGATTATAGCAATGGCTTCACCAGCTTTTACATAACTGCCAACTTTTTTCAAAAGGGCAGAGTTGTGTTTATAAAAGGAAATAAGATTGTTGCCATGCTGTATACCGATGGTGTTGCCGGTTTCAAGTGTCCAGTCGGATGTAAATACATAGCCATCCAATACCGCTTTGACAGGCGTGTTCAAAGGAGCAAGCAGGTCTATACCATAATGTTTATTTTCAGGGTGAAATTCCTGACTGACCACTCCTGTAACCGGTGGAATGAAGTACATTTGTGCCAATGGGATAGCACCGGGAGAATAGTTTACCGTTTTTGTCAAGAGTTCCCGTTCCTGTAATTGTTCGTCCAGGGCAATTTCTTTGCGGAGCAAGTCATCTTCAATGATCCGGTCCACACTGGCCATGCTGTCCATTGAGTAATCAGAATTATCTTCGATTTCTTCATAGGTTTCCACCTCCTCTCCTTTCAATATCCTCCGAATATTATCTGTATATAATTGATTGGCTTCGATAACCTTTTGGAGTTCCTCGACTTCACTTCTCAAGCGGATAGCTTCAGTATGGTCGTCCAGATCACCATAACCTGGAATATAGGTTTTGACCGGTGTAAAAAATATAATAGACCCGACAACCAAAGTGACAGAAACAACGATTAGGCTTAAAACAATATATACGTTTAACAAAGAAAGTTTGTAAGAACCGATTTCTTCAAAAGTCTCATTGTTCATAATCACCAGGCGGTAATTATGCCGGAGTTTTTCCATTCTGCTCCGTCCCTTTTTATTTTTGCCAGACATTCTGTTAATTTTGCAAAATTTAAAATAAATTTGTCCCCTTCTAAGTTAAAAAATAAGGCAATTTTTCCTCAGATACCGAAAGCCGTTGAAACAATAAACTGTCCATTTAGTATAAGGATTTAAAGCCTTTAAAGTCAATCGGTTAGCCTGTTTAATTATAAACGAAATTAAATAAGAAATAAGTTTGAAACGATTACATAAAGTTTTACTGCTATTTGCTCTTTTTTCAATAATCTCCTGTACGACTCAAAAAAAGAAGGATGATGTTTCGAAGCTCGGCAAATTTTATCACAATACGACTGCTGAATTCAATGGCTATTTCAATGCAAATGTACTATACACAGAGAGTATTGCCAAGTTAAATGAACAACATCAGGATAATTACAATCAGGTGCTGGATGTTTACGAGTATGTCGCTGCTGATAACCCTCAGGCAGTAGCCGGAGATTTGGATGAGGCGATCAAAAAGGTATCCATTGTTATTGCACTGCACCGGGTTAGCCATTGGACAGATGATTCTTATTTGCTAATGGGTAAATGTCAGTATGCCAAACAAGATTATGAATCCGCTGAAGAAACTTTAGAATACCTGGTCGACGAATATAGCCCGGAAGCACTGACAGGCAAAAAAAGTAAAGCAAAGAAAAAGGTATCTGCTAAAAAGAAGAAAAGTTCAGCAAAGAAGAGAAAGAAAGAATCGGAAAAACGAAAAAAAGCACAGAAGAAAAAACGGAAGAAGGCTAATAAAGAAGCCAAAAAACGAAAGAAAAAAGGTAAGTCTTCTAAAAAGAAAAAATCCTCCTCTGCTAAAAAAAGTGCCGAGGATAAAAAAGCTTCACAAAAGGACAATTCCAAAATAACAACGGAGGCTCCGAAAAAGACCAAAAAAGATAAAAAGGAAGAGGAGGCCAAACCGGATGAAAACGACAATTATTTCTTAAAACATCGCCCTTGCCATCAGGAAACTATGCTGTGGCTGGCTCGCACTTATATTGAAAGGGAAAATTATGACCAGGCATCTGCTATTTTGAGCACCTTGCAAAGTGACCCTAAAACTTTTGAGGACATCAAAATGCAGGTAGCTCCCGCTCAGGCACACTTTTTCCTCAAACAAAAACAATATGAAAGTGCAATAGCTCCTTTGGAACGAGCCATCCAATTGGCTGACAAAAAAGAGGATAAAGCAAGGTATACCTTTATTTTAGCTCAAATTCATCAGCAGGCCAACCGGAGTGAAGCTGCCGTTGCAAACTTTGAAAAAGTAATCAAACTCAGCAAAAGCTATGAGATGGAGTTCAGTGCCCGGCTTAGCCTTGCTAAAAATGGCTGGCTGACGGAAAAGGCTACCGCTGAAGAAGCGACCAAGACCCTGAAAAAAATGTTGAAAGACATTAAAAATGAAGAATACAAAGATCAAATCTACTATGCGCTGGCAGATATTGCGTTGAAAAATAATAATAAGAATGATGCGATTACCTATCTGAAACAATCTTTGATTTACAGCACGGCCAATTCTTCTCAGAAAACCGAATCCTATCTTCTGCTAGCCAATCTGTACTACGAAGGAGAGGATTTTGTAAACGCCAAATTGTACTACGACAGTACTTTACAAGTATTAGCCGAAAGTGATCAGCGCTATACCGGAGTTAATCGCCTGAGTAATAATCTGACTGAGATCGCTGAAAACATTCAAATCATTCAGGTACAAGACAGTTTGCTTCGCATTGGCAGCCTTAGTCAGGATGAAAAACTGGCTATTGCTTATAAAATAAAAAAAGACCGGGACGAGGCCCGCTTACAAGCCTTAAAAGATAAAGCAAATCAACAACCCGATAAATTTAAAAGAGGTGTGAGGACGGCATCCAGATCCGGTGCCAAAAGTCCTGATCCGAGCAAGTTCTTTGCCTATAATGAGAAAGCCCTTAAGAAAGGAAAAAAGGATTTTGAAAAACGTTGGGGGGCCGACCGCAAACTGGATGACAACTGGCGCAGATCTGGCAGGCGTGGTGCCGGCGGAATTGATGAAATCGCTGCTGAGATTGAAGTAGCTTCGAATGCACTTACAGAAGATGATGTGGCTAAAATACTGAAAGATATCCCAGGTTCGCCTGATGAAATCCAAGCCGCTGAAAATAAAATCATTGATGCCTTGTTCACCCTCGGAAGCCTATATCGCGACCGTTTAAAGATGGATCAGAAGTCTATAAAAACGCTTGAAGAATTAAACACCAGGTTTCCCGGAAACAAGCATGAACTGGATTCCTGGTATTTCCTCTATCTTGCTCATACCGACCTCAATAATAAGGCAAAAGCAAAAGAATACTTTGATAAGATTATAAGCAAATATCCGGATTCTACCTATGCGGGCGTACTAAAAGACCCTAACTACCTTGAAAACAGCAAGGAAGCTGAAAAGCGCCTGACCCTTTATTACAATGAAACTTATAATGCCTTTTCGCAAGGACAATATCAAAGTGCCTCACAGCGTGCTGTAAAAGCTACTGAACTTTTCGGCGCTTCCAATACTTTCCAGCCTAGATTTGCCCTGCTTTATGCAATGTGTGTTGGAAACCTTCAGGGAAAAGATGCTTACCGAAAAGAGTTGGAAGAATTGATCGCCAAGTATCCTTCTACGCCGGAACAGACCAGGGCCAGAGAGATTCTCAGGTTTTTAGGTGGCTCTTCTGTTACCGAAGAGCAAACCGAACAAATCGGAGGAGAAAAGCTCAAAGTGGAAGAATCTGTTTTTAAAGTGGAAGATGATAAATTGCATTATTTCATCATTGCCCTTAAAAACAATACGATTAAACTTTCCGAGGCTAAAAATGCGGTTACGGATTATAACCAACAATACCATAAACTGGATAAGCTCAGAATCTCAAATGTATATCTTGGAGCAGATACCAGTACGCCTATTCTTGTTATCAGAAGGTATAAGACCAAAGAGCTTGCTATGAAATATTTCGACAGTATTTCTAAAAACAGCAAGGACTTCCTTCCCGCAGGGACTGACTATGAAATGTTTGCCGTCACCCAATATAATTACCGGCAAATATTAAAAAATAAAACCCTTGACGGTTACCGGGAATTCTTTGAAGAAAATTATAAATAGGAATCAATATTTGATTTCTGTAATCAAACATGAGTCATCCCGAATTTTCTTAAAGGAAGTTCGGGATTTCTGTTTTAAAAAAGCCCCTTGTAAATTTGGGTATTCAACCACACCAAAAAAACAAGAAGGCTCATGTTTAAAAACATTTTACAAAATAAGGTAAGTTCTGTAGTTGAACAAAAAGCAGGAAACTTTATTCTTCACCAGGCGGATCGCTATATTGGTCCCCTCTTTCAAAAGCTGGACGAGCAAATAGATAACCGGCTGGCACGTACCTTTTTTAATTTATTCCTTGTCATTTTGATGTTTCGCAATCGGGCTATGGGCCTGTTATTGAGTGAGTTAGGAGGATATGTCTGCGGATTTGCACATGCACCTGCTGGTGTCGAAGGATGCGCCGCTCACGATGCACCGGGCAGCGCGCTCGATATCGGCCGTCTCGTCGACGACGACCGGGGGGTTGCCAGGTCCTGCAGCCACCGCACGCTTGTCGGTCTTGAGCGCTTCGCGGACCACGCCGGGTCCACCCGTCACCAGCAACACCCGAACGTCGGGGTGTTGCATGAGGTCCTTGGCGCTGTCGATGGTGGGCGTGGGGATGGCAGTGACCAGATCGGGAGGCCCCCCGGCGCCGACGATCGCCCTGTTCAGCAGGCGCACGTTCTCGGCGGACACGTTCTTGGCACCCGGATGGACGTTGAACACGACGGCATTGCCGGCCGAGACGATCGAGATGGTGTTGTTGATGATCGTTGAGGTCGGATTGGTTGTCGGCGTGATGGCCCCGACGAGCCCGACAGGCGCCCACTCCATCACCGCCATGCCCCCGTCCCCAGTCACGGCCTGCGGCTCGAGATCCTCGGGGCCGGGCGCCTTGGTGGTGACCAACCGATTCTTGCGGACCTTGTCCTCATACCGACCCAGGCCCGTTTCGGTGTGGGCGAGCAGGGCCAGGTGTTCAGCTTGCTCGAGCATGGAGCGACGCACCGCGGCGATGATCTCGTGCCGGGCACCGAGTCCCATCTCGGCGTAGCGGGCCTGGGCGCGTTTGGCGGCGAACACCGCCTCGTCGATGGTCCGGTAGATCCCGTCCCCCAGCTGAACCGAGGCATCGAGTTCCGCCTGGGCGACCAAGGAGGCGGCGGGTCGGGAGCGCGACGACACGTCCCCGAGCCGCTGCTGGACCCGCTCGATGATGGCCTGGATCTCTACGTCATTGAGCTCGCTCATCGTCTATTTCGTGTACCGATCCGCTCCGCCCACTTCCCAGGAGTCGACGATGGCCATGACCACCGCGTCGACCGGGCGTTCGTGGGTGTATTCGGTCTGGCGCGCCGAGCTGCCGCTGGCGTACAAGACCACCTCGCCCACCCCGGCGCCGACGGCATCGGCCGCCACGACATAGGAGCCGGTTTCGGCGTTGTCGACATCCAGTTGGGCGAGCACCAGGAACTTGAGCCCGTCGAGACGTGGCTCCTTACGGCTGGCGACCAGCGTGCCGGCGACCCGTCCGAGCAGCATGCCGGGCTCCTACTCTGCCGCGTCGGCGCGCCCCAGGGGCAGGATGGCGTCGATGTTGGCGTGGGGACGGGCGATGATGTGGGTGGCGATCACCTCACCGACGCGCTCGGCGCCCCGGACCCCGGCATCGACGGCAGCCTTCACCGCCGCCACGTCGCCTCTGATGATGGCGGTCACGTATCCTCCACCTGTCTCCTCATAGGAGACCAACTCGACTTTGGCAGCCTTCACCATGGCGTCGGCAGCTTCCACCATCGCCGGGAAGCTGCGTGCCTCGATCATTCCCAGAGCATCGGCCATGTGTTCCTCCTCGTTCTTTCTTCTTGTTGTCGACTACTTCGCTTCTCGTCCTTCGAGACCTTCCAATGCAGCTACGGCAGCCTGCCAGCCCACCTCGACGTCGGCCTCTTCGCCTCCGAGGTAGAGCCGCCCCATGGCGCCGAAGGCTCGCACCTCGAGCACGTTGATGTTGGCCGCCTTCTCTGCCTCGTTGATCGCCAACGCCGCGTAGGCGGCCGGCTCGCACTCCATCACGTAGAGCGTTTGGCCGGGAATGATCATCTGCCCGTGGCGCATACGATTGATGAGCTGTGCCTGATGGTCGTCGATGCGACGGACGATCTGGCTGGAGAGAATCCGCGGCTTGAGCCGGTCACCCTCACTGAGCCCGCACGCCTCGAGGATCGCCGCCCCGGCGCCCCGGGTCTCGGCCTGCTCGGGCGAGTGGATCTCGAGGAGCCCGAAGTACCGCTCGACGATCTGCATGCCTGGCTTCACCTTGTTCGACTTGAGCGCCACATCGGTGAGACGGTTGATCTCGATTCCGGGCGAGATCTCCACGAACAGCGATGCCTCGCCGGCCAACGGCAGGAACCCCGGCGCAGTCGTGCCGATGAAAGCTGCGTACTGCGGCTGGAGGCTGTCCAGGAACGCGTAGGACCGTAATTCAATATTGCTCACTCGAGGTTCCTCCCGTCACGATGGCGATTCCGGCCGAGGCACCGATCCTGGTGGCACCTGCCGCGATCATCTCTTCGGCGTCTTCACGATTCCGCACCCCGCCGGATGCCTTGATGCCCATCTTGGGGCCTACCGTCTCGCGCATGAGGAGCACATCGGCGATCGTGGCTCCCCCACCGGCGTAGCCGGTCGAGGTCTTCACGAAGTCGGCCTTGGCCTCCTTGGCCAAGTGGGAGGCAATCACCTTTTCTCTGTCGTCGAGCAGGGTGGTCTCGATGATCACTTTGTTGAGAGCCCCCACCTCGTGACAGGCATCGGACACCTTGGCGATGTCCTCTCGCACCACATCGTGCTGGCCCGACTTGAGGGCCCCTATATTGATGACCATATCGATCTCCCTGGCACCGTCCCGCAAGACGCGGCGAGTCTCCATGGCCTTGATGTCCGAGGTGGTGGCTCCAAACGGGAACCCCACCACGGAGGCGACGCGGACGTCGGTGCCCCGCAGGTTCGTGGCGGCCCGCTTCACCCAGGCGGGGTTGACGCACACCGAGGCGAAACCGTACTCGGCGGCCTCAGCGCAGAGTTGATCGATATCACTGGCAGTGGCGTCGGGCCTGAGAAGCGTGTGATCGATGTATTTGGCGAGGTCGAGGGGAACCTCCGAGCCTTCTCCCCGATACGAAACCCGATCGGCCCCGTTGGCAACGACCGACCTGACCTTGTCGGGGCTGTGTGCCGCGCAACTTCCGTGGCAGTCCTCACACGGGTCCTGGCCGGCCAGGGCAGCGAGCACCTCCCGCGTCACGGCCTCGATGAGCTCTTCTGTGTTCATGAGGTCGCTTTCAGGTATCGGTGTTCGATCTCGGTGATTTTGGCGACTCGATCAGCGTGGCGTCCTGGTCCCCAGGGTGTGGCGAGCCACTCCTCGGTGATCTGCCATGCTAGCCCTGCACCGATGAGACCCGCCCCGAGGGTGAGGACGTTGGCGTGGTTGTGCTCCCGGCTGTTGCGGGCGCTGGACAGGTCGTAGCCGAGGGCGGCCCGCACGCCAGGGACCTTGTTGGCGACCATCGACGAACCGATCCCTGCCCCGTCGACGATGATGCCGTAGGTGGCTGTGCCTTGAGAAACGGCCTGTGCCACGGCGTGGGCGAAGTCCGGGTAATCGACCGACTCGGCGCTGTCGGTTCCGCAGTCGACCACTTCGTAGCCCGCCTCCTTGAGCCGAAAACCCAATCGCTCCTTGAGCGGGTAGCCACCGTGATCGGCCCCGATGGCGATGACCGGCTGCGTCACCCCGTCGGCGGTCGGGTCGGCCGACGGCGTCTGGGAAGGGACGTCGACGTGCTCGCCGCTCTGCCCCAAACCGGCCACGACACGTCGGACCACCTCCCGAACCTCAGACTCACTTGGCATGACGCGAGCCTAGTGGGTCGGGGGCAGGCTCCCTCGGCGTGGCTGGGGCATTCCCATCCGTCACGCCGTGGCCTTGATGATGGTCTGACGGCCGGTCTTGGCCCTACCGGCGATGATCACCCCGGCCAGGGTGATCGTCCCTCCGACAACGATGAACGGGGTGATCACCTCGTCGAGGAGGAGCACCCCGGCCGTCAGCGAGATCAACGGCGCCAGATAGCCCACCAGGGCGACCCGGCCGGCCGTGGTGTAGCGGGAGGCGAAGAGGGTTGCGACGAAGGGGAGCAAGGTGCTGCCCATCGCCAAGGCGACCAGCACATACCAGCCGCCGTCGGGGACGCTGGAAGGCTCGATGCCGCCGGTCACGAATCCCACCGTCAGAACCAATGCCGCCCCGGACAGGAACATGGGAATCGCCAGGTCGCGGGTGTCGTGGTGGGGGGCGTAGCGGCGCTGGAGGATGCCCGACGCCGAGCCGAAGGCCACCCCTCCCAACGCCAGTGCCCCGCCCAGCAGTGCGTCGCCACCTTCGGCGATACCCGATTCTCCCGACAGGATGAGGATCGAGGTCCCAGCCAGCCCGAGCAACAGGCCCACCAGCTGCACCCGCACGAGCCGCTCGCCGAGGACGAAATGGGCCAGGACGGCGGTGACCACCGGGATGAGGGTGATCACCAGACCTTCGAATCCGGCGGAGATGTACTGGAGGGAGGCGATGAAAAGCATCGGAGCCGCCCCGACCCGGAGCAGCCCGATGGCAGCTCCACGCCGCCACGCCGCCACGCCGGCCTTTCGGCGAATCAGCAGGGCGAACACCGCCACGGCTGCTGCCGCAAAGACGGTTCGCCCCGAGACCACGGTGAAGGTCGTGGCCCCACCGAGGAAGAGGAAGCGAGTTCCGACGGCGGCAAAACCCCAACCGATCGAGGCGAGGAGAATGGCCACGTTCGCTCGAGTCTGCATCCGGGCAACGCTACTCGACGCCGCCAAAAGACCCCGCCCCACCGGCTGCCGCGCTTCGGCGGGCCGGGGTCAGTCCTCTTGCTTCGTCAGAAGATCCAAACCAGGGCGTAGACGACGGCGATCGCCGCGCCCAGCAGCGATCCAGCCAAGGCGATGTACGACCTGATCGTGAATGCCTCGTCCCGGCGGTACAGGCGGTAGGCCATCACGCCGAAGCCGGCGGCCATCAGCATGCCGCCTCCGATCAGTGTCCCAAGCGGCCACCCGGCCGCGAGGGCGCCCACCTCCCACGTCCAAGCGAACACGGTGATCTCCGACGCGGCATCAGCGAGGAGCATCCAACCGCCCAGGGCTGCCACCAGTACACCGAGGATCCCAAACGTCATCTCGAGGTAGGTCCGCACCACGGTGGGTGTGGGGCGCGTTTCGACCGTTTCCCGCTCTCGAAGCAGGGTCATCGCAGACTCCCTTCTCGTGACCTCTCTCCCAGAATGGAACCAGCGATAAGAGCTCTGGTAGGGACGGGTGGCCCTTCCGAAGCGGGGGCTACCCGGAAGGAATCTGGCCGGTGAGCACGATCTTGCCCGACGACTCCGGCCCGGCGCCCTCGTCCTGAAGGGTGATGTTGAGGGTGGGGTAGTCGGAGACCTCGACGCCGGACCACAGTCCGATAGGGGCGTTGCCACGCATGTGGAAGGTGCCGATCGCCACGCTCCCCGCCTCGCCTCTCACCCAGCCCTGGTAGAACGTGCCGGCCGGAGCCGGAGGCAGGCCCGTGATGTCGAGCCGGATTGCGAACCCGGCATCGGTGGTGATCACCGAGCCGTCCGCTGATGCGCCCGCCGCAAACTCGGTGCCTTGGAGGACGATATCGATGCCAACCGGGTCATCGTTGCGAGTGGCGTTGAGGGTGATCGCCCCGAGGACGATGAGCGCCACGACGGCGGCCGCCCCTATCCACATGGCGGCGGGCCGGAGCAGCAATGGTCGGGGGCTCCCGGTGTCGGAGCTCGATTCTCGCGCGGCTTCTTCGGCCCGTTCGCCGATCAGTCCGACGAGCCTGTCAGCCATGTCGGGTTCGGGCTCGGCCCACATCCCGCTGCCGGACAGATAGCCACGAACCCGCGCCGCCAGGCCCGCCGGGGCGGTGTTCTCGGGATCGAGTTGGTCGGCGAAGCGCTCGTCAGACATGCGTACCTTCATTACGAGTGGGTGGCGTCACTGGTTCATCCATTCTCGTCGTCTCGCAAGAATGCGAGAAGCTCTGCCAGCCGCCGATGGGCCCGATGGGAACGCGACTTCACGGTGCCGACCGGCACGGAGATCTTGGCGGCGATCTCCTGGTGGGTGAGTTGTTCGAAGTGGGCCAGTCGAACGATGGCTGCCTCATCGTCGGGCAACTGGTCCACAGCCTTGCGCACGTGCCAGGCCTCCCACAGGCCGTCGGTGGCATCGCGATCGATGATGGGTTCGGCAAACTCGGAGGGAACCGGCGTCCGCCGCTCCTTGCGCCAGACGTCGATGGCGACTCGACGGGCGATGGCATACAGCCACGGTTCGAATCGCCTATCCGTTTCGAATCGGTGGGCGCCGTTCCATGCCTTGAGAAACGTCTGCTGAACTGCGTCGTTGGCGAGCTCTCGGTCCTGCAGGACGCTGTACACCACGGTGAAGACCGGCCGGGCGTACTGCCCGTACAGCTGCCGGATGGCGTCTTCGTCGCCGTTTCTGAATCGGCGCAGGAGATCGGGATCACTCATTGGTGCATTCTTGCCGATCCTCCCTCTCTGCGGGAGGTTGATGGCCGCGCTTCCGAGGCACAAATGGCGAACCCTGGGTTCCTGACCGCCGTTATGGCGGTCTAGAACCCAGGGTTCGCCAGATTTCAGCTGGCGGCGATCAGATCGGCAGCCTTTTCGGCGATCATGATCGTGGGGGCGTTTGTGTTTCCGCGCGGCACTGTGGGCATCACCGAAGCGTCCACGACGCGGAGACCCTCGGTCCCGAAGACCCGCAGCTGCGGATCGACGACCGCCTCGGCAGGGTCCGGGCCCATGCGCGCCGTGCAGCTCGGGTGATACAGCAACTCGGCGTTAGCGCGGATGAAGGCGACGATCTCTTCGTCAGACTCCACCCGATCGCCCGGGATGAGCTCGCCCGCCGCGTACTCACCGAAAGCCGACGAGCCCAGAATCTCGCGGCCGAGCTTGAAGCCGTCCACCATGGCGGCCAGATCGTCGGGTTCGCTCAGAGCCATGGTCACGATGTCGGGATGGATCTCGGGATCCGCCGAACGAAGCGTCACCGAGCCGCGGCTCCGCACGCCGACCAGGGTGGCCCCCACCGTCATGGCGTCACCCTCGATGGTGTCAAAGCCGTGGCGAATGAACGCACCCGGAGCGAAATGGTATTGCATGTCTGGAGCCTCGAGCGAGGGGCGAGTCCGGGTGAACGCTCCGGCTTCACCGACATTGGATGAGAGGTGCCCGGTCTTCCTGGCAAGGTATCTGGCGAGATGGGTTGGCTTCTCGGCGTGCGCCAGACTGACCGGCTGGGACACCCTGAAGACGTTGAGGACCACGGGATGATCCTGGAGATGCTGACCGACGTTGGGATTGTCCACGACAACGTCGATTCCGAAATCGGTGAGGTGGCGACCGCCCCCGACCCCGGACAGCATCAACAATTGAGGGGTGTTGTAGGCGCCTCCAGAGAGGATGATCTCTCGCTCCACGCCGACGGAGTGCCGCGATCCGTTCTGGCTGTACTCGACACCCGCGGCGCGCTTCCCCTCGAAGATCACCCGATGAACCAGCGCCCCGGTTTCCACGGACAGGTTGCTGCGTCCGAGGGAGGGCCGCAGATACCCCCGAGCGGCTGACCAGCGACTTCCGCCTTTCTGGGTGACTTGGTAGAGACCGACACCGTCCTGCCGAGCGCCGTTGAAGTCGACGTTCCGATCCAAGCCGAGTTCCACCCCGGCCTCGACGAACGTCGAGGAAAGGATGTTCGGGGACTGCGGTTCGGCCACGTTGAGGGGTCCGTTGACGCCGTGGAAATCGTCGGCACCTCGCTCGTTGTGCTCGGCTCGCTTGAAGTACGGCAGCACATCGTCATAGCTCCAACCGTCGCATCCGCTCCCTGCCCAACCGTCGTAGTCCAGCCGGTTTCCACGGATGTAGATCATGGCGTTCATCGAACTCGAGCCGCCCAGCATCTTGCCGCGCGGCAGGTACAGCTGCCGATCGTCGCAGGCCGGCTCCGGCATCGTGTGGTAGTTCCAATCGCGTTTCGATTGGAACAGCTTCGAAAAGGCGGCCGGGGTGGTCACGTTGAAGTGCTTGTCTGACCCGCCCGCCTCGAGCACCAGCACGGAGGTGCCGGGGTCGATGCTGAGCCGATTGGCGAGCACGGAACCGGCGGAGCCGGCTCCCACGATGATGTAGTCGTAGGTGTCCATCGCCCGAGCATACGGCGCGCGTCTCGGGCTCGGGAGAAGCGGCGAACCCTTTCACACCCTCACACCCGCGGACACGAGCCCAGCCCCCGGCGGCGGGTACGAACCCAACCCTCACACCCGCGGACACGAGCCCAGCCCCCGGCGGCGGGTACGAACCCAACCCTCACACCCGCGGACACGAGCCCAGCCCCCGGCGGCGGGTACGAACCCAACCCTCACACCTGCGGACACCTGCCCAGCCCGTCAGGCCGTCGGGTACAAGGCGAACTCGCCGAACGATCCAGCCTCCTCGAAACCCAGCCGGCGGTACCAATCGGCCGGCCAATCGTTCGCCTCGGCGTAGAGATGGATCCACTCGGCTCCGGCCTGTCGGGCAGCTGCGATCGCCGCCATCACCACGGCGCTGCCCAGTCCTCGCCCGCGGAACGCCTCGAGCGTCTGCACCGACTCGACCTGCGCCTCGAGACCGTCCAGATAGAGCTCACAAGAGGCGGCCGGCACGCCGTCAGCCTCCGCCATGAAGAGGCGCGCCCCCGTCTGGCGCTCCAGCTTGCCGGGATAGTCGGCGAGGGTTCGAACCGTCGCTTCGTTCCGGCCGAGATGGGCCCGCACGTGCTTCTCCAGCAGCTCGACGACATCGTGGTGTTTCACCGCCCGCGCCGTCGGCATCCCTGGAGGCGGCGTGGGTTCCTGCCGCAGGACCATGAGGACGTACTGGCTGGCGGCCCAACCCAGTTCGATGAATCCGGGCCGCAGGTCCTCGAAGTACCCGGGTGGATCGACGAGGATCACGCGATGTTCGAAGCCGGCGCCGCCGAGCAGACGATCTGCTTCGGCGGCCAACTGGTCGGCGGACAGGTCTTGGACACCATCGACCCACAGGAAGTTCGAGCCGTATCGGAGGGGAAAGTCGTCGTCGAAGTACGCCGTGCCCCACCCCAGGGACTCGACGTGGGTGCTCATCCGCTCCTCGAGCCGGTGCCCAAAGGCTATCGAGCGGGCCTGATCCGTCGTCATGACCGACCACGCTAGCGATCTGTCTCAGTCGAGCGGCGATCGATCCCTGACGTCCTCTACGGCCACCAGTACTTCGCGCAGTTCCTCGATCCAATCGGTCTCGTGACGACTCACCAGGCGCACACACCAGGCCAGTGCCTCCGAACGGCTCCGGGCGATCCCGCCGTCGATGAGCGTGTCCAAGACCTTCCGCTCCCGCATCCTCAACCGAGTCATCGCCGGGACGGCCAGGTGGGTGAAGAGGATTCCCACCTCTCCGCATCGTGCCCCCCACGACACCTTCCTATCGAACTTCCGTTGTGCTTCGTCGGCGATCTTCATTCGCTGCCGGCGGGTGTCCTCACGGAAGCCTTCGATGCGACTCGTGCACGCCAAGGTGCTCTCTTCTTCGCCGGCATCCTCGGAGAGAGCGGGGACCTCGAGCCTTCCAATCACGACGATCTCATCGCGATCGACCTCGACGTCGATATCGGTGAACCAGCCATCGGGAAGGCGGCCCTTGAACCAGGATTCGAGTTCCGTAATCATAATTACATCATTACATATGCTGAGCACACGGTCAACCTATTGCACGCTCACCTGCACGAGACGAGCGACCGCTTCCTCGTACCAACCCGCGGCCGCCAGCACCGCCAGGACGCCGAGCCCCACCGTGGGCCAGACCGGTACCGGTCGTCGCTTGCCCACCCAACGAGCTCCGATGGTTTGCACGAAGAGGCCGAGGCCGACCGGCACCATGGACAGCCCGACGCCGTAGGCAACCAGCGGCAGCATGGCGCCCCAGGGATCGGTGCCGGCCATGGTCAGCGCCGATCCGAGATGGAGCCCGACGCACGGCTGCCACATCCAGGCGGCCGCGGCGCCGGCGACGACCGCCCCCACCGGCGGCGCCCACCACCAACGCAGTACGAACAGGGCGATTGCGGCGAGGAAGCCCCCGGCGACGATCCAGCCGCGAGGCGGGATGGCGAAGAAGCCACCCGCACGGAGCCACATCATCACTCCGATGGTCAAGGCGTAGACGGTGGAAGTGAGCAAAGCCCGTCGGCTGCCGATCACCGCCACCAGCACGCCAGGCACCACGATGGCCGCCGCACAGGGAAGGAGTACGTCGCCCAGACCCTCGAGGAAGATCACGCTTGGCTGAGGAGCGTGGCCACCGTTCGTTCGAGCTCGTCGTAGGCGCCCTCACCGATCCGGTCGAACCGAATCCGACCGTCCTGGTCGACGACGAAGGTGCGCGGCCAGTAGGCGGGACTGCCCTGCCACGCAAAGAAGTTTCGTTTGTTCGTGTCCAACGCGATTGGCCAGGTGACCCCCAGGTCGGCGGCGGCTGCGCTGATCGCCTCGGGATCCTTTTCTCGGTCGAATTCGGGAGAATGCACTCCCACGATCTCCATGCCCAGGTCGCCGTAGTCGGCGTACAAGGCTTGGAGGTGGGGAAGAGTGTTCTTGCAGTTGTAGCAACCGAAGGTCCAGAACTGCACGACGACGACCTCCCGCGTAATTCTTCGAGGGACTCGACGTCCGACTGCAGCCACCCGTCGAGATCCGCCAGGGTCCCGGCCTCGCCGAGGTCCGGCGGCACGAAGACAGGCTCGGGGATGACGGAGGTGGCCGGGATGGCGGAGGTGGCCGGGGGGCCGGGTGCGGTGGTGATCGACGGCGTCGCGGAGTCACCGACGGCGTCACCCGCCGCACAGGCGCTCAGTGACATGCCCAGGGCGAGGAGGGCAGCCAGCTGCCTCACGACACACCCACGCTCACGGAGCGCGTGTGGTACCCGGTGGCGCCATCCGGTCGAGGTTCGGCCAATTCCTCGGTCTGGGTGTGGCCGGTTCGGTCGGTCGCTCTCACCTGGATGGTGTGCGAGCCGGCGGACATCTCTGTCCGAAGAATCCACTGGCGCCACGCGTCGTCGCTCAGCGAGTCCCCCAGATCGGCGTCTTGCCAAGCTCCATCGTCGACTCGAACCTCAACCCTTTCGATCCCCTTATTGGGAGCCCACGCCACGCCGGCCACGTTGACCGGCCCCGCCACCAGCGTGGCGTTGGCGGCCGGCACATCGATACGCGACTGGGTCTTGATGGGAGCTTCTTTGGACCAGCCACGCGGGACCCAGTAGGCGTCGAAGTCTTCCCACGTGGTCAGCTCGATTTCCGAGAGCCACTTGGTGGCGGAGACGTAGCCGTACAACCCGGCCACGACCAGACGCGCCGGGAAGCCGTGGTCGAACGGAAGAGGTTCGCCGTTCATGCCGACGGCGATGAGGGCATCTCGTCCGTCGAAGGCCGCCTCGGTGGGGAACCCGACGGTGAAATCGTCCACCGACCGGCCGACGATCTGGGTGGCTCCGGACTGGATACCGGCGCGCTCGAGCACGTCGGACAGCAGGACACCCTGCCACTTGGCCGTCCCGACCAGGCTTCCGCCCACCTTGTTGGAAACGCAAGAAAGCGTGATGTAGCGCTCGACCATCGGCAGCTCGAGCAGGTCGTCGAACGTGAGCTCGTAGGGAGTGTCGACCATGCCGGTGATCTTCAAAGACCATCCGGCCGGATCGACGTGCGGCGTCATCACGGCAGTATCGATCTTGTAGAACTGGTCGTTTGGGGTGATGACGGGGACCGCCCCCTCTACCTGCGCACCGGCCGGCGGAGCCGCGATGGGGCGTCGCACTCCGGGAAGGATCACATCGGCTCGCAGAGCCGCCGACTCCATCCGATTCACGAGCCACCTCCCGAGCCCGGCGCCCACCACCGCCAGCGCCGCCACTGCCCCGGCCCCCTTGAAGAAGTCCCGACGCCCGCGGTCGTGCTGCGTCCAGCGGTCACCGCTGCCCAGTCGGTGAAGGAAGGCGAGGGCAGCCAGCCCGGCGACGACGGCGGCCACCGAGGCGGCCACCACGGACGTGGGGTCGTTGAGCGGATCCACCAACCCGGCGGCCAGGCCCAGAGCTCCGAAGGCTACGAAGCCCACCAACGCCACCCAGAACTTCTTCGCCGCGAGTCGCCCGACGATGGCGCCGATCAGCAGACTGACCACGAGGATGCCGATTACGAGAGCCAGCTTGTCGTAGATCCCGAAGACGCGAATCGCCCATTTCGCTACCGCCGAGGGAACGGTGTCGATGGTGAAGTCGGCGATGGAAGGCACGAGCGATCGACCGGAGCCGACCAGACTGGGCACGAGCTCGGATGCCCCGAGGGCGGCGCCTACGGCGAGGGCGCCGGAGAGCGCAGCGAAGCGGATGCCGAGCGAGGGAGGAGGACCTTCGGAGGTTTCGCCTGGAGGCGCGTCTGTGGTGTGCATGCCGCCAGAGTGGATCGTGGCGCTCCCAAAGGCAAGAGCAAAGCCAGGTTGTTCCGCTCCTGTTAATCGGGAACATCCCGCCAAATTTGAGTTTGTGTGCCATTTTCGGCGGTGAGCACGTAGGGTGGGCGGCGACGATGCCGGAGAGCGATTCATGACCGTTTTCGACCCGTGGGACCCGTCGGTCCGCGCCAACCCCCATCCCCTCTACCACCGGATGCGGGACGAGGCACCGGTCTACCGCGCCACCGGACCTCTCTCGGGCGAAGGCATTTGGTTTCTGACGCGCTACGAGGATTGTGACACCGCCCTCCGGGCTCGCAGGATCGGCAAGGAAATCGAGAAGCATGTCCCGGGCGCCGGTGCGGTCGATGTTCCCCAGACCGGTTTTGAGGTCTTGAATCGCAACCTTCTGTTCGTGGACCCACCGGACCACACCCGCCTGAGACGCCTGGTCTCGACCGCATTCACCTCCCGTACCGTGGCAGCCCTGGAGCCTCGCATCGCCGAAATCGCCTCCGACCTGATCCAGCAGATGCGGCCGAAGAGACAAGTCGATCTCATCGCCGAATACGCCTTTCCACTCCCCGTCACCGTGATCGCCGAGATGCTGGGGATTCCCGCCGCCGACCGGGACCTGTTTCGCAACTGGACCAAACGCCTGTTGTTCACCGATGACGAAGTGGACGCGCAACTCGCCGGGCTCGAATTCATTGCCTACATGAACGATCAGATCGCCATCCGGAAGAACGACCCGCGCGACGATCTCCTCAGCCGATTGCTGCACGCCGAGGAGGACGGCGATCGTCTCGATCACGCCGAGTTGCTGGCCATGGTCCTTCTCCTCCTCGTGGCAGGACACGAGACGACCGTCAACCTGATCGGCAACGGCACCCTGGCTCTGGTTCAGAACCCGGACCAACTGGCCAAGCTGCGCGCCAATCCGTACCTCATGGAGGGAGCCATCGAGGAGATGCTCCGCTATGACGGGCCGGTGGAGGTGCCGACTCTACGGTGGGCGTTCGAGCCCATCACCGTGGGTGACCAGGTCATCCCCGCAGGTGAATTGGTGGTCCCGGTGCTTCTCGCCGCCAACCGCGACCCCGCCCAGTTCGAGGATCCTGATCGATTCGAGATCACCCGCACACCCAATCGACACATCGCATTCGGCAGCGGCATCCATCATTGCCTGGGAGCACCCCTGGCCAGACTCGAAGCCAGGGTGGCCTTTGCGGCGTTGCTGGCCGAGTTCTCGGAGATCGACATGGCCGTACCCCGGGAGGACCTTCGCTGGAACATGATGCTGTTCCTCAGGGGCATGAAAGCGCTCCCGCTGGCCGTCGATCGATGACCGTCCGAGTAGAGCGAGAGGGGCCGGTCACCACCGTCGTCTTGAGCCGCCCGGAAGTGAAGAACGCCGTCGATCCCGCCACGGCGGACGCCCTCCGCGCCGCATTCGTCGAG
>CAVYIO010000042.1:0-73573 GCA_963768565.1 Rhodothermales bacterium | reverse complement strand
CGGCAGCTCATCGGCAATGAATCGAATGCAGATGCGTTCTGAAGTCCCCGGTGCTTCCCCGACCAACTGCAGGCGCGGAGCGGGACTTTCTATGTGCGCGCTCACGTCAATGATGCGGTGACGCAAGAGTGAGATGTCGGCCTGCAAATCCCGAATGTCGGGTGCGGTTCGCGAGAGATCTAATTCTCGTTCGAGACACCCGATTCGGACCACAGCTGGTGTCTCGCTCTCCGGTTGGGCGAAAACGGCCGCCACAAACGCGCAGAAGTTCAACAGGAAGAGGCTGGCTACTACGCACAGCAGTACCCGGGTTACGGTTGGATTTCGAGGAGCCAACGGATTCATGATGTGCCTCCCTGGAATGACGAGCTGATCGACTCAGCAGAAACGCGAGCTTGAGTCGATTATTGCTCGCGACCGTCGCCATCGCGTCGTTTCAACAGAGAGGTGCGGATGAAAAGCGCTCCAGATCGAGATTGCTCATATCATTCCAGCACCAGATCTGCTGGCAGGGAAAGCAATTCTCATAGAGTGCCTTGCCCACGACGACCGAATCCACACCGTAGGGTTCCAGTTCCTTAATTCGCAGCAGATCGAGATAACCAGACACCCCACCCGAGGCCGTGATACGAGCCGTTGAGAGGCGATCACCTAGTTCGCGATACGCCTGCACATTCGGACCGGCCAGCGTGCCGTCTCGCATTATATCCGTGTATATGAAGCGAGTACATCCGAGCGACTCCATCTCGGCGGCAAGATCGAGGACCGAGACCCCGGATCCTTCCGTCCAGCCATCGACGCGGACCTCGCCGTCGCGGACGTCAAGCGCGACCACGATCTTTCGGTCACCAAAGCGTTCAATGGCTTGCTTCACCATGCCCGGATCCCGAACGGCTGAGGTACCGATCACGACCCGATAAGCGCCCATCTCGAGAGCCGCCTCAACATCCGCCAGGGTTCGGATACCGCCACCTATCTGCACGGGAATGTCAAGACACGCACAGATGCCGCGCAGGGCGTCGTCATTGATACCGCGGTCGCCACGGGCCGAATCCAGGTCCACGACGTGGAGGACCTTGGCATTCTGGACGCGCCACAGCTTTGCCATCTTTACCGGATCGTCGAAATAGACCGTCTCCGTTTCGTACGACCCCTGGTAAAGTCGGACACAACGTCCATCCTTGATATCGATTGCCGGAATTACGAGCGTCATCGATTATCGTGCGCGGCACGGGGCTGCGATAGTTGAGGTCGTACAACCGAGGGTCAATTTTGAGGTTCCGTCGCCCGCGTTGTCTCTAGTCGCCTCCGAGCTGACTCAATTCCCGTGATCTCTCGGTCGCTGTGGCGACCGCGTTGATGAGCATTGTTCGAAGTCCATGAGACTCGAGATCGGCTACGGCCGCGATGGCGGTGCCCCCCGGCGTCGTTACCTCGTCGCGAAGGATCGCCGGATGCTTCCCGGTTTCAATCACCAGCTTTGCCGCTCCGTAAACTGTCTGCGCAGCAAGTCTGAGGGCAATCGGGCGGGGGATACCCTGTTTCACTCCACCATCCGTAAGCGCTTCAATCACCATGTACACGTACGCCGGCCCGCTGCCGGACAGGCCGGTCACAGCGTCCATCAAATCTTCCGGGACAATCTCAACCCGGCCGACGGCCTCAAACATCTGACTGACCACCGCGACATGGAGGTCGGTCGCGAGCGCACCAGGTGCGATCGCTGTGGCTCCTTCATCCACAAGCATCGGCGTGTTTGGCATCGATCGGACAACGGGCACGTCCTTGCCGAATGACGTCCGGAGTGCATCGGTCGTGACACCCGCAAGAACCGATATAATCAGGGTGTCCGGCGTGACGACATCACGGATCTCGTTGACAACCGTCAGGGCATACTGTGGCTTGGTCGCCAGCACAATGATGGTAGCGTTCTCGGCTGCCGCCCTGTTGTCGGTATTTGTCACGATACCGGGAAACTGCTCGCGCAGCGAATTGAGAGAGGCCGCATTGCGGCGCGTTGCTCTGATATGCGTCGGATCGAACTCGTGGGCATTCAGAAGCCCGCCGATCAAAGCTCGCCCGATGTTTCCCGCGCCTATTACGGCAATCGTCTGGTCCTTGAGATTCATTTTGCAATGCACTGATGAATTGAAGCGAAGAAGATAAGACCTGGTGTGCGCCGGCACATGAGTCCCGGTCGGCGCCATCGGGTAGCCACCATTTTCCCATATTTCACGGCGCTTTGGCGCGTCTCGCGTGGGGTTTCGGACGGGATAGCCGTATGTTTCTCAGCGGTGCTTTTGCGCCTCCATCGGATGAATGGCAACGCGGCCCCGGACACTATGGCAACCGAGAAACTGCGACACCTCGTAACGTCGGCCCTCCCGTACGCGAACGGACCGGTTCACGTGGGTCATCTTGCGGGTGCCTACCTGCCTGCAGACCTTTATTGCCGCTACCTGCGCCTCAAGGGACACGACGTGGCGTTCATCTGTGGTTCCGACGAGATGGGCGTCGCGATTATGATCCGGGCCATGGAGGACGACGTAAGTCCGCAGAGTATCGTCGATCGATACCACCCGATGATTCAGGAGAGCTTCGCGGCGTTCGGCATGAGTTTCGACTACTACGGTCGCACAACCAGCGCGGTTCACCGCCAGACGAGTCAGGAGTTCTTCAAGAAGTTGGCCGACGACGGCGTGTTTGTCACACGTACCGCGGAGCAGTTGTTTGATCCCGAAGCAGGTATTTTTCTGGCCGACAGATTCGTCAAGGGTACCTGTCCCATCTGCGGATTCGAGGAGGCGTACGGCGACCAGTGTGAACGGTGTGGAAGTTCGCTAAGTCCGATGGAGCTCATCGAGCCCAGAAGCACAATCTCGTCGGCAATACCCGAACTCCGCGAATCGACCCACTGGTACCTGCCGCTTGGCGATTTTCAAGAGCGTCTCGAAGCGTGGCTCGCGGGTCATCCCGAATGGAAGCCAAATGTCCTCGGTCAGGTCGGTAGCTGGCTTCAGGATGGTCTGCGCGAGCGTGCCATCACTCGCGATGTTCCATGGGGCGTACCCGTTCCGTCGGAGGTCGGTGAGGCGGAAGGAATCGACACGACTGGTAAAGTCATCTACGTATGGTTTGACGCCCCGATCGGGTACATATCGGCGACGAAGGAGTGGGCCCTCGAGCAGGGCCAACCGGACCTCTGGAAGGAGTACTGGCAGAACGAAGATTGTTCACTCGTTCACTTCATCGGCAAGGACAACATCGTTTTTCATTGCCTGATGTTTCCCGCGATGTTGATGGCCCACGGCGGCTACGTGCTTCCGGAGAATGTGCCGGCGAATGAGTTCCTGAATCTGGAGGGCAAGAAGCTATCTACCAGCAGGAACTGGGCGGTCTGGCTCCACGAATACCTCGACGCATTTGACCCGGATCTTCTCCGCTATGTCCTGGCGTCGACCCTTCCGGAATCGAAGGATGCGGATTTCAACTGGAAGGATTTTCAGACCAGGGTCAACTCCGAGCTGGCCGATGTTCTAGGCAATTTTGTAAATCGGACGATGACCTTCGCGACGCGCTACTTCGACGGACGTGTTCCGCCGCTGAAGGGTCCGAGCGAGATCGACCTCGATGTGCTCCGGCAGCTTGGCGAGTCCCCTGCAAGGATCGGGGCGTCTTACGAGTCGTTTCGCCTGAGAGAGGCTGTCTTCGAAACGATGGGCCTGGCCAGACTTGGCAACAAGTACTTCAACGACACCGAACCCTGGCATACGCGGAAGTCGGACTTGGAGGCCTGTGCCAACAGTATCCACGTGTCACTGCAGATCTGTGCAACAATCGCCGTGTTGTTGGACCCGGTACTGCCGTTTGCGGCTGACAAGATCCGACGGATGCTGAATCTGGAGGGAATCAGATCAAGTGTGCCCGGAGGCGCATCCGGTTCGATAGGATGGGACGATGCGGCGACGCCGATTCTTGTGGCAGGCCATCGGCTGGGTGAGGCAGTAATACTGTTTTCAAAATTGGAGGACGACGTGATTGAAGAGCAACTCGGGAAACTGGGAGGCCCTGCAGAGGAAGCAGGTGAGGAGCCTGCCGCTGTGGAGCCTGCTGCCAGGGT
The DNA here is from genome assembly GCA_963768565.1 of Rhodothermales bacterium. Classification (GTDB taxonomy): domain Bacteria; phylum Bacteroidota; class Rhodothermia; order Rhodothermales; family JABDKH01; genus JABDKH01. Next base: position 69,453 of record CAVYIO010000042.1, on the reverse strand, counting down.
GGAGCCTGTGAAACCCGAGATCGTGTACGACGATTTTGCAAAACTTGACTTTCGGGTCGGGCGCATCATTGCGGCGGAGGCGGTTCCCAAGGCTGATCGATTGCTCCGGCTGGATGTCGATCTCGGCAGCGAGACACGACAGGTCATTGCAGGGATAGCCGAGCACCACAAGCCCGAAGATATTGTCGGTCGAAGTGTGGTCGCGCTCGTAAATCTGCAGCCACGTAAGCTACGCGGCCTGGAAAGCCAGGGAATGATTCTGATGGCAGAAGAGCCAGACGGCAGCCTGGTCTTCGTCCAGACCGATGCCGAGACGGGCAGTCGAGTGTTCTGATCGGTCGCCGCCGGAAGATCAGTCCCGCGCTGGCGAGTCGATTAGAGTCCGCGGGCGACTCCGCGGCAGCCTCACATGTTCAGCGGTATTCCGTATGCGGCACGCGTCGCCTCCATCATGGCCTCGGACAACGTCGGGTGCGGATGAATCGCTTCCATGATCTCGTGGGCCGTCGTCTCCAGGTGACGGGCGGTGACTGCTTCCGCAATGAGCTCGGTAGCGTCATAGCCGATGATATGGCAGCCCAGGAATTCACCGTAGCGGGCGTCATAAATCACCTTGACGAAGCCTTCCGTGTGTCCTGACGCGGACGCCTTGCCCGATGCGGTAAACGGAAACTTGCCGATCTTCAATTCATAGCCCGCCTCCTTCGCTGCGGCCTCGGTATATCCGGTGGAGGCAATCTGTGGCTGGCAATAGGTGCATCCCGGAATGTTGTTCTTGTCCATCGCGTGCACGGGCAGTCCGGCATATCTTCTCGACGCACATGATGCCCTCGTGGCTGGCCTTGTGGGCGAGCCAGGGCGGTCCGGCAACGTCGCCGATCGCGTACACGCCTTCGACATTGGTGCGGCCGAACCCATCGATCACGATGCTTCCGCGATCGGTCTTGATACCAAGATCTTCAAGACCGAGATTCTCGATGTTGCCGACGACGCCGACGGCGGAAAGCACCTGGTCGGCTTCGATGGTCTCCTCGCCTTTCTTTGTCTTGATTTTGACCCGCACTGCGTCGCCCGACGTGTCGACCGAAAGCACTTCGGCACTGGTCATCGATTTGATACCCATCTTCTTAAAGGCACGCCCGAGCTCCTTGGAGACGTCGTGATCCTCGACCGGCACCAGTCGATCCAGAACCTCCACAATGGTAACCTCGGTGCCCATGTTGTGATAGAAGTAGGCAAACTCAACGCCAATCGCGCCGGCGCCAACCACGACCAGCCTGGCGGGCCGGTCGGTCTGCAACATGGCTTCCTTGTAGGTGATGATCTTCTTGCCATCAACGGGCAGCGGTGGTATCTCACGGGCCCTTGCACCGGTGGCGACGACGATATGACGGGCGCGCAACGATGTCTTCTTTCCGATCGTTGCGCCGTCCATGTCCGTAGACGGTTCGACGCTGATCGTGCTGTCGCCGGTCAATCGCGCATAGCCGGGGATAACGTCAATGCCGTTCTTCTTCATCAAGAACTGCACCCCCTTGTTCATCTTGTCGGCGACCGACCGACTTCTGGCTATGACTTTCGGGAAGTCCGCCTCAACGGCCCCCGCGACATTCAGTCCGTAGTCGGACAGATGGCGACCGTAGTCCATCAGCTCGGCACTCTTCAACAGCGCCTTCGTCGGTATGCAGCCAATGTTGAGACACACACCTCCGAGCTTGTTCTTTTCGACAACGGCGGTCTTCATTCCCAGCTGAGTCGCTCGGATGGCGGCTTCGTAGCCTCCGGGACCGGTACCGATCACGATCAGGTCGTAGTCAAAATCAGCCATCAATTAGCACGTCTGGTTATAAGTGGTATGGGCCTCGAGGCGGCGGGGATCAGGAAGTGTCACGGTCAACGCATCCCTGTGTTATGAGATCCGATCACGTTGTGAGGTCTGTGAAAATACGGAAGGCGTCAAGGTTCGCTGCGGTGGACGCCGGGTCTCGCTCCTATCGCGTCTATCTTTCGGACGCGTCCCAGATGCCGACCCCCTTCGAACGCTTCGGTCAGGAACACCCGAACGATGGCCCGGCACACTTCGATACCGAGGGTACGACTTCCGAGTGTCAGGACATTCGCGTCGTTGTGTGCCCGGGCGTTCCACGCGGTGAACTCGTTGTATGCGCATGCGGCCCGGATGCCAGCCACCTTGTTGCAGGCCATGGCTGATCCAATTCCGGCGCCGTCGATCATGATCCCGAGGTCGGCTTTTGCGGCGGCTACGGTGTTTGCCACCTTCAAGGCATAGTCAGGATAATCGCAACTCTTCTCGGAGTTCGTACCGACGTCGGCGACCTGCCACCCGAGGTCGCGGACAAACGGAATCAGCTGCTCCTTGTACACGAAACCGCCGTGGTCGCTGCCGATGGCGACCGATCGTGTCGGATTGCCTGGCTTTTTGGGACGATCCTTCTCAACACGAAGGAACTCGATCTTAAACTGACGGGCGGTATCGCGTGCGAGCGGCGTGATTACGACATCCGCGTCCACGGTAAGAGTTGAGGCCCCTGACCTGTGCGCGGCCCGCACCATCGCTTCTGTTATGAGTTGTCTGCCCCCCATGAGAGCAAACTACCCTCGCCGACCTGATCATTCAAGCGCCCGGCGTCACAGTCGCGTGAGCCAGGGGACGGGGTTCATCGGTTCGCCCTTCTTGAAGACGGCGAAGAAGATGCCCGCACCCTTTGGTTCCGCATCTGTACCGGCCCGGCCAATCACCTGCCCGGCACTCACAACCTCGTTCTGCCCGACATACAGGAGGGAGAAGTTGCTGTACACCGTATGGTACTCTCCGTGCTCAATGACCACGTACGTGCCGAAGTCAGGAATAATGTCCACGCTGATAACGCGTCCTTCAAATGCCGCCTTTACGGCAGCGGAAGATTCTGTCGCAATGAGAATTCCCGGATTCGGTACACTCGTTCCGTGAACCGGATTCACGATATCACCGAAGGGCTCCTTGACCACGCCGCGAGACGGCCATGTCAGTCGGCCCTTGCTGCTCACAAAGGCGGCGGTGAGCTCGGCACTCGCTCGCAGCGCTTCGGCTGATCTGTCGCCGGTACGACGTGCTTCGGCGGCGATGATCTCACGAATACGGGACTCGAGTTGCCTGACCGTAGACTGGCGGTTCTCGAGGTCTTTCTCGATGCTCTGACGTTCCCTGCGCAACTTGCGCACGACACGGCTACGGTCAGTCTTCAGGTCAGCAAGTCGTGCCTGTTCCGTCTCCGCGGCTTCGAGAAGCTGTTCATTTCGCAGGTAAGACGCGGCCAGTTCGTCTCGCTGCCGGTTGATTTGAACCGTCGATTCCCGAATAGCATCCAGGCGCTTGCGCCGCTGATTCGAAAAGCGACGCAGGTACTGAACCCTGATGAGCATCTGGTTGATCGACTCTGCAGCGAGGATCAACGCCAGATCGTGTGTACGCCCGTACTTGTAGGCGTGACCCGCACGCCCCCGGTACTCGTCACGCAACCGACCCAGATCCTCCTCCAGGAGAGTCAACGATGTTCGAAGCGTATCCTGTTGACGCTGTAGCTGATCGAGCCGCGTCCGATAATTCCGCATCAGTTCTTCCCGCATCGCGATCTGCCTGTCGAGATTGCGAAGCGTCTTCAAACTTGCCTGCTCCTGCTTCGTCGTCTTCGATAAACGGTCCTGATCTTTGGATATCAGGTCGCGCAGTTCCTCCAGACGTTGCTCCGTTTCCTCGCGCGAGATCCGATCCTGGGCGGTTGCCGGCCGAGCAATGACAATCGCAATCGCGGCAACGAGGATCGTTCTGACGAGAGTGGAGAGGCGGCCTGTTGGAGGGCTCTTAGTAAACTCGAACATACGTGGCGTTGTTAGAGACATCGAAGTCAAGGTGGAGCGTCTCCGGGTTCAGCGTGAGTGACCGGTGGGAAATCGTTGCACTGATTTTGTCAACAGGTCGACGGACCACGATTCTGCGCGGGAGAGCAACTCCCGAAAACAGGTCGAAGTCGAGGAACACTCGTTCTTCCTCAAGCACACCCTGTGAATCTCGTGCTTCCGTGCGAACGATCCTCCAGATCGTGGGATCCACAAACAGCTTTCGCCGGCCATCCATACTTGTCAAATAGTAACGGAGCGAGTCGGCTTCAACGGACCAGGAATCAGTGATCTCGACGGCTGGAAGCCCCAGAATGTCGAAAAAGAGATCTGGTGCCTGCCACGGCATCGGCAAAAGCCCACTGGCACTCTCAGTATCGCCGTAGTAGACGGTCTTCTTAATGCGGTCGTAGACGAAGAATGAGTCGGGTGTGAAGAGAATTCGGGCCGCCTCGATGCCAAACTGAACCTTGACGTCCACACGGGCGGAGTCTCCACGACGGTGATTCATGATCGCCGTGAATTGGGAGGATCCCTCGGGGCTGGCAACCGCAGCGCTCGAAACGGCTCGAAGCGAGTGGAGCGTGTCGGTTGCGGTGAGGAGTGCACGTCGGATTTCGTCGACTGAGTGGTGAGGGAAACGCCCGGGCAGCGGGCTCGGGTCAAGCGCTGACCTCCCGGCCCGGCAGCCGGCCATCGTCAACAGGACAACCAGCACCGCAAAGAGTGCGCTCGAGCGAGGAACGGACCGAGTTTGCGGCCGCAGCGAATGGAACTTCAAGGCGCGGACCCGGTCAAGTTTCGCCTTCAACAGCTCATTGTCCGGGTTGATTTCGAGGGCGCGGACCCAGCGCGCGCGTGCACTCTCCATCAGACCCAGGCTCGCCTCGATGTCTCCCAGATGCTCAAGCATCGTGGCATTCGCGCTCGTGGCGTCGACAGCACGCTGCACCCATTCTCTTGCCTCGGCTGGCCGATCAAGGAGGAAGAGGATCCATCCAAGTGTATCCTGAAATGAAGGGTTGTCCGGATCAATACTGATCGCGCGTCGCGCCAGCGCGAGCGCCTCGTCCAGGTGCTCGCCCCGACTCGACAGGCTATAGGCGAAGTTGTTCAGGGCAAATACGTGAACACTGTCGATCTTGAGGGCGGTGCGGTAGTGGTGGTCGGACTTGTCGTAAATCGATCTTCGGGAATACAAAAACCCCAGCGACGCATGAGCCTCGGCAGCAAGTCCAGGCTGACCAGAGTTCGTCGTCGGACATAAGTTCAACGGCGACATGATATAATTCGATGGCCCGCGTGTTCTTGTAGAGGACCAGATGGCTGTGCGCGGTCGTTTCGATCAGGTCGACACGACCCGGAAAGAGGAGGATTGCCTCTTCGCCTGTCCGTGCGGCTTCGCGGGGCTGATCGTCGTTAAGGAATGCGAGCGTTGTCTGCAGCCATACGTCGGCATTTCTGGGGTCGACGGCGAGTGCGCGAGACAGCAGGTCTGCGGCCTCGCCGAAATCACGACTACGGTATCTCAGATCGCCAAGCATGGTCAGCATGGCGAAATGGGACGGGTCGATCTTAAGTCCCCTGGCCAGGATGTCCGAAGCGAGCGAGTCGGATGCGGAATCGACGAGCGCCCGCATGTATAGCCGCTCCGCGCGCTCCGAGATCTGATCGGCGCTGAGTCCATCGATATCTGTTACCCGCGCGGTCAGGCTATCTGCGGTTGCGATGCGTCCACTACGTCGGTGCAGACCGCCTAGCTCACTGACAATGTCAACGTTGTCCGGTATGAAGCGCAGCGCGGTTTCGAGAACCTCAATCGCCTCCGTCTCGCGATCATTCCGCACGAGGAAGTCGCTGAGCATGAGGTGATATCGAGCATTGTCCACATCCAGTTCCGTCAGCGCACGCAGGGTTCGCTCTACACCCTCGCCGTCCTGAAGTCGACCGTATAACTGCAGGAGGCGCGTGCGGAGCAACCTGTCATCGCCGAGCAGGCGGATTAGTCGCTCGAAGGACTCCGCAGCTTCCGACTCATGACCAAGTCGAACTTTCAGGCGGGCCATCTCGAAAACTGCATCGGCGTCCTGCGGATTATCGCGCACCAACTGTTCGTAGGTTTGCTCCGCCGCTGGCAGGTTGCCAGTGAGAACCTGGATCCTCGCGAGGTGGTGGATGTACTGGACGCCGGCATCGAGTCCTGCGGCTCTCTGCGCGTAGAGTAGCGCAGCGTCAAGATCGCCCAGTGCTGCGTGGGACTCGGACAGGCTGAGGTACACGGCTGGCTCCATGGGTGCGAATCGCGCCGCCTCCCCGAACAGCGTCACGGCTCTGTCGTGGTCCCCGGTCAATGCAAGCGTGAGGCCTCGCACATAGAGGCGCGTTGCACGACTTGAATCAACGGTTGCAGACGCCACACCGTGACTGTCGGTCTGGCCGACAACGGCAGTCGCGGCAAAAAGGAGAACTGCGGCGAGCAGCGCCGTATTTTGAATGCGTGGGATTGGCATAGGTGCGGGATGGCCTTTCGCGGAAACGAGGTGCGCGGGGGCTTGTTTCGGTCTTGTTCTAATGGTGCGGCGGCCTCGCCTTGCGAGTTTGCATCAAATCGGTGACATTAGCCTTCCATTTGCCGCGATTGTTACGCTTGCCGGCACAAATACACGAGTTCATCAGGAGAAGCATTGTGGGTATTCATGACGTAGGCGAGCCTGTCGACGACGCAGCACTGCGAGCGTTTACACGGCAGTTGCTGGAGGACCTGAGGGCGATGGAGCTGATGCTCGGCAGCGACATGTTCGATAAGGGGACGCGGAGGATCGGGGCAGAGCAGGAGCTGTTTCTGATCGATCGCAATTTCCAGCCTGCCATGGTCGCAGAGGAAATCCTCCAGATCAGCACGGACAAGAGACTCGTCAACGAACTGACCCGATTCAATCTCGAAGTCAATCTCGATCCATGCGAGTTTCGCGACAAGTGTCTTTCCAGGCTCGAGGAGCAGATCAACGAAGCCGTTTCATACGCACGTGGCCTTGCTAACCAGTTTGGAGCCGAAATAATCCTCACGGGCATCCTGCCGACGATCCATTTGTCCGACCTTGGACTGGACAGTATCTCGCCGAAGCCCCGGTACCATGCTCTCAACAAAGCGATCATGACCCTCAAGGGTGGATCGGCCCAGTTTCAGATTCGTGGTGTGGACGAGTTGTTTTTCCGCCATGAGACGATCCTTGTTGAGGGGTGCAACACGAGTTTTCAGACCCACTTTCAGGTATCGCCCGAAGAGTTTCCTCGATTCTACAATATCGCACAGGCTGTCGCCGGACCATGCCTCGCCCTGGCGACGAATTCCCCGGTGCTGTTTGGCAAGCGGTTGTGGCGTGAGACTCGGATCGCTCTGTTTCAACAGGCTGTCGACACCCGCAGCAGCAACCTGTATCTCCGAGAGATGAGCCCCAGGGTGCATTTCGGATCTGACTGGGTCAAGTCTTCCGTCACAGAGATCTACAAGGAGGACATCACCCGGTTTCGAGTGATCATGACAGCGGAGGCGGAAGACGCGCTGGACGTACTGAAGCAGGGCGGCGTACCGAAACTGAATGCCCTCCAGCTTCACAACGGTACGGTGTATCGGTGGAATCGAGCCTGCTATGGAATCACCGACGGCAAGCCGCATCTTCGGATCGAGAATCGGATTCTTCCGTCCGGTCCAACGGTCGTTGACGAAGTAGCGAATGCCGCGTTCTGGTTTGGTCTTGTCGCCGGACTTGCGGAAAAGGTCGGCGACGTGTCCCACTTGATGGATTTTGACGATGCGAAGAGCAACTTCATCGCGGCGGCCCGACACGGTCTTGGTGCGCAGTTGGACTGGTTTGAGGGCACGCGAATGCCCGCCCACGAACTGATTCTCAAGAAGCTCCTTCCGGTCGCGCGCAAGGGCCTTGTGCTGGCCGACATCGACGAGGCCGATATCGACCACTATCTGGGCATTATCGAAGACAGGGTGTCACGTCTGGCAACGGGGGCGCAATGGATGCTTGAGTCGCTCGCGCGAATGAAACGCCAGCCCGGCACACGCGCTGATCGTCTCAACGCGGTAGTCGCAGGGATGCTTTCCCGTCAGAAAGTTGGCAACCCGGTGCACGAATGGTCCATGGCTACTCTGGATGAGGCGAAGGCTATGCGGCATATGAGAGGCACCCGCGTGGAGCACTTCATGACGACGGAGCTTTTTACCGTCAACGACGAGGAACTCGTCGAACTCGTTGCGTCACTAATGGACTGGAACAAGATCGAGCACGTGCTGGTCGAGGACAGGGAGCACCGGCTGGTCGGTCTGGTGACTCATCGAAACCTGCTTCGCTATCTCTCCAGCAGTGGCACGGGAGACGAGCAGGTCGACGTGCCGGTCAAGGATATCATGATTCGGAACCCGATCACGATTTCTCCCGAGACACTTACGTCCGACGCCGTACACCTGATGCGTCAGAAAGGAATCAACTCCCTGCCGGTAGTTCGAGACGGTCAGTTGGTCGGGATCATCACCGAGCGAGATTTCTACCGGATAGCCGGCGAACTGCTCGACGACAGCATGGAGGACGAGTAGGGTAGGAGTGCAGACGAATCACTCGTCTTCGCTGGAAGTGCGGCTGGACTTTTCCTCTTCATCATCTTCCTCATCGTCTTCCTCGACTTCGTCGTCGAGTTCGTCCAGCATATCCTCGTAGCCCGCGTCAGACTCAGAGTCGTCAGCCGTTTCATCGTCGTCGTCGTCGACTATCACAGGCGCGGGTGGAAGAATAATCTTGGCATCGTCCGAAAGCAGGTAGACGACTCCGAGATGGTGCTTGCCCGCCTTCTTGACCACACCTTGCTTGATCAGCAGAAGTGCCGTTTTGTGCTGACACGTTTCGTAGCCGCGGCCGGCCAGATAGAAGTTTGCGTTCTTGCGCTTTTCGCTAACGATCAAAGCGTAGCCCTTCTCGAGCTTCTTCCGGGCATGCTCCAACCAGCGGTCCCGAGAGACGGATGGGACTGCTCGGACTTCCGTGTAGTTTGATTCGGAATTTGTGCTCATGGCTGCAAGTGGCGAATGGGAGTCAGCGCCCGGTCAACCTCGGTCGTACAGGCCGGTTCCCGTGACTTTTGCCCGTGAATAAGATTCTGCCTTGCGCAGAAAGAATCGGCCGCTCTACATCTGATTTAAGGCTAGCCGCGAAGGTGGATGACGCTGTTGTCGCGGAGCCGCGCAGGCAGGCCTGAGCGAGGGATCCCGTTGGCTTTCGTCAGAGTCCGTGTCGCACGCCATGCCCGGCCCGGGGCAGGGGAGGTTACTTCAGAAGCAGTGCGTAGGAAGGGAGGGACGCTTCTATAGCCACGGCGTCCAGTTTCGCCATCAGGTCGTCCAGCGCCGCCGCGAAAGCCGGCCTGTTCTGCTCGGAAACGGGTTCGGCAGACGGGAACGATTCCTTCAACGGGTCAACCTGTTGGCCGTGCTTCCAGAATCTGTAGCATACATGCTCTCCCCGAGCGAGACCAGTGCTACCTACATATCCAATAACGTCTCCCTGTCGTACGTGTTTGCCCGGACTGATGCCGGCCGCAATCTTCGACATGTGCAGGTAGGCCGTCGTGTACGTTCCGTTGTGTCGAATCTTGACGTAGCGACCATTCCCCCGAGCGTATGTGGCGGCCGTGATCTGGCCGTCACCGGTCGCGCGGATGGGTGTCCCTCGCGGCGCCGCATAGTCGGTTCCGAGATGCGAGCGATACCGCTTGAGTACGGGATGGAACCGGCGTCCGCTGTACCGCGAACTGATCCGCGAGTATTTCACGGGTGCAGCAAGGAACGTCTTTCGAAGACTATTCCCCTCGTCATCGAAGTACGCAATGTCGCCTTGCCTGTCAAAGTGAAACGCCGTGAAGTCGCGACTGTGACTGACGAATCGGGCGGCATGTACGGTTCCTACTCCGGCGGACTTTCCATTGACAAACCGGCGGTCGTAAATAGCTGTAAAGTGGTCGCCCGGCAAAAGATGGTGGAAGTCTATCTGCCATGCAAAAATCTCGGCAAGCTCGAACGCTAACTCGACGTCAGCGCCAACATCCTGCAGCGTCTCGTACAGCGAACTTTGAATGGTACCGCGTACCGTCCGTCGCCTGACGAGGATTGGCCGTTTCCAGACCTCTACCCCCGGCACGTCCAGGTCGAAAACGACGTAGTCGAACGAACTCGGTTCGTAGACAAGTCCCGCGACAACATCAGAACTGTCTCCATGAACGTAGACGTGATACGGTCGACCCGCTTGAATGCGTCGCACGTCAAAAGACCCCTGGGACTGATCGGCAATCTGTGAGATCTGATAAGCAGTCACTCCGTATCTGCCGAGTATGTCGGAGAGCGTTTCATTTCGTCTCACGACGCCGTCATGCACGACATAGCGAGTTGGGTCGAATCCGAATTCGTCCGTTGCGCCGACCGTATTCGACAGTGTCGGCGGGGGAGACGGCTCTGAGAATTCAATACCCTCATTTGCCGGCGAGGGCTCAGGATTCGCCAGCGCAAGTGCGCTTGCCCCGATTGCGGCGGCGACGAAAGCGTACAGAATTGACTCGCGGACTGTCACGGTGGAAGTGCTCTACGAAATCGGTGGAGAATAGAATATAAGGTCCGGCCCCTGATTCGGTTCCAGAGGACGCGAACAGGTATGTCTCTGAGTTATCGACTCCTATTGATCGGGCAGAAGCCTATTCGCTCTTCCAGATCACGTCACCCGACCCGGCGGACGCGTTCGCATGTCGCGCCATCACAAAGAGGAGATCCGCGAGACGATTGAGGTAAACCACCGTCTTTTCATTGATTTCTGCCGACTCCCCGAACTCGACGACTCTTCGCTCAGCGCGGCGGCAGACCGTTCGGGCAAAATGGAGTGAGGCCGCGACCGGAATTCCGCCCGGCAGGATGAATGACTTGAGTTCGTCGAGCCCCTCGTCCGTTCCGTCGATGTCGGCCTCCAGTTGTCTGACCATTCGTTCCTCCACCCTCGGCACGTCCACGCGGGCGTCCAGTGGAGTGGCCAGATCCGCACCGACCACAAAGAGCTCGGACTGAATGCGCTTCAACATATCTGCAGCCGGCCCCAGCGTATCGCTGCTCGTTTGGTGACACAGGACCATGCCTATGGCGGCGTTCAGTTCATCCACCGTCCCGTAGGCTTCGATTCGCGGATGATGCTTCGCAACGCGACTGCCGCCCAATATGCCGGTCGTTCCGGAGTCGCCTGTTCCAGTATAGATTTTCATTCGATTGCTGCTGATGCTTTCGTTTGGAGCTCTCTTCGAGGAGGTCGGTCAAGCGTCTGCCGACGTCAGGTTTTCGTGATACCGTATGTCCATGATGTTTCCGTCTTCCACTGCGACTGACGCCCGGACTCGAAAGACGCTTGCGATCAAATCCGATGTGAGCGTTTGAGCGGGCGATCCGATCGCTGCCAATCGTCCGCGGTCTAGCACGATCACCCGATCGGCGAAATGCGCGGCCAGTTCCAGGTCGTGAAACGCTGCGACGACCGTGCAGCCCGAATCCACGTAGTCTCTCACATGCCCAAGAAACGCGATGCGGTGATGAATATCGAGATGAGCTGTCGGTTCGTCCAGCAGCATAATATCCGGTTGTTGAGCAAGGGCCTGCGCAAGGAACACACGTTGCTGCTCGCCGCTGCTGAGCGAGTGGATGGACCGTCCTGCGAAGTCCAGCAGGTCTACGCCCATAAGAGCCTCGGCCGTGACGCGCCGGTCCTGCTGGTCATAAGCCGCCAGCCATTTCTTGCGCGGCGCTCTCCCGAGCATCACGAGATCCTCGACTCTGAAATCGAAGGCGAGCGAAACCGACTGGCGAACGAAGGCAAGCTTCCGTGCCAGTTCTTTCCGAGGCCACTCCCGGAGCTCCCGCTCTTCGACCGACACGTGTCCCCGATATTCAAGCAGTCCGCCAAGCGTGCGCAGCAGGGTCGTTTTGCCGGCACCATTAGGTCCGAGGAGGGCTATCCACTCCCCGCGGTCGACCGCAAATCCAACGTCTGCGAGCACCGGGACTCCGTCGAGTTCAACATTCAGTCTGTCGGCACGAAGAACCATTACCGGAAATCAGTGGTCAAAACGATGGTAGGCGGTGGAACCATTTGTCGGCCACCGGTATTGCACGGAAGGCATCACACGGTGCCAGGCTCCCACCTAAAGCGCGGTCACATCCCATGAGACGCACGAACTCGGTTCTTCTCGTCGCAACCTGCGTCTGTCTCTGGTCATGTGACGCGACAGACAGCCAGGACGAGTTCGTAAAGGCCGCGACATCTACACCTTCCGGCTTTGCGGCGACGGATGCCTCCGGTCAAGTGACGTCGGAAGATACGGACGACTGGCGGACCGCACCGTTCTTCGTCGGTAAGGTGATCGTAAACCCTGCCTATCCGAATCCAGCGACAGCCGGGGGAACGATTACCGTGCCGATTCGCATCCTCCAATTTGACGACATCTCTGGTGGACTGGCCTTGCGGACTCTGGTGGGCGACCAGTTCCGCCCCCTTGACGAGCTCATCGATACGTCGAGTCCGGGCGCGTACATAATGCAGTTCAATGCCGCGCAGATAGGCGAGGCAGGCTCTGCATCGACTTTTTATCCTCGATAGCTTCGGCGAGATCGTCTCCTACGGTGACCTGTTGATCGAATAGACGACGTCGACCCGGGTCAGGATGCGGTGCGCGGCCGCGACTGTACGTATTCCGAATGCTGTGATGAAACCGACGGAATCGAGAACAGACGATATTGACAGAGCTCTGGCCTCGATGAAGGCACAGATCGGCTCGGCAAGAACCGACAGTCAACAGAAGACGCGTTCGTGGTCGGCAGGCCGCGTAATTCGCGCGGCACTTATCGGAGTGGCATCGCTCGTCGCACCGTTCCTGCTACTCGTGAAGGTCGCCGTCGCATTGCACCTCGAGGCTTCGGTAAATCCGTGGGCGGCACTCGTGGCAGCCGCCTTGACGACAACCATCTTGTTGACCGTATTGACGATGGCGGTTTCCTACAGGGTCAGAAGGCGCTTCGCCGTCTCGTCCTTTACGTTTCGATCGAATGGGCTGCTTGTCATCGCATACTGCTTCTATTCGATTCTGTTTATTTCAGGTGCAAACGTGAAGTCTGCCGAAGTCGCTGACACGTATCGAGCGCTTCACCCACTCCTGCGATTGAGTGTCAGCACGCTTGTTGTCGCGGACAGCGATCTCTTGGTTACAGATGGTGCACGCACCATCGATGACTATGCTCGAATGGGCCTCCCGGCAAATGAGAGTTCGCTGCACTTCGAACAGAGCACGGGATACGTTCATGCCGTGGATCTGCGAACCGTTGGTCGGACAGGCCTCAGGAATGCGGCCGTGGCGGCATACTTTCGGCTGATGGGGCTTCATACCCTGCGGCACGTCGGTACCGCCGATCACCTACACGTGTCGCTCCCCGTTCGGTAGCTAAGCCGCAGGGTCGGATCCGCCCAGCGTGTCGCGCTTGTTGGCGAGAAGAGGTACGACACGGCGGTACTCTGCCTCGATCATATGTACCTGATCCTGCAGATTGATCTCCTTGCGGTCTCCCGACGTCGCAGACTGGAGGTCACCGCAAAGCGTCGCGAGTCTCTTCAACCCGATCTGTCCGGAACCACTCTTCATCTTGTGTGCCACGGACTTGAGCGCTCCGCGATCGCCCGCGGCGAGATGCCGTTTCATCTCTTTCACCATTGACGGCGTGATCTCCACGTAGCTTTCGATGAGGTCGACCAGGAATTCCGGATCGTCCTCGTTGAGGAGTTCGATGGCGTCGGTCGATCCTGCGTCCGGGCTGGAATCTTCAATTGCAGCGCTGTCCTGAGCGGGGGTCAGGAGTTGGGCTCGGATTGGTGTCAGAAGGGGAGTCAGGCACGACGATCTCCTGGAGAGTCGCGCTATCGTCCGATTCGCTCACGGCAACGGATGGTGATTCGTCGCTCGATGAATCAACTGTAGCGGCGGCTCTCGGTTTGGTCTTGTAGAGCGCTTCCGCGACCTGGTCGAGTCGTACCGGTTTGGAGAGATAGTCGTCCATTCCGGATCGAAGGCACTCTTCACGGTCGCTGGCCTGGGCATCGGCAGTTACCGCGATGATGCGCGGCCGATCCTCAGGCGGATGCTGTTTGCACAATTGTCTGGTCGCCTCCAGTCCGTCCATTTCGGGCATCTGGACGTCCATAAGGATGGCATCGTAGTCGACATGTCGTGAGGCCACAACCGCCTCCATTCCGTTCGCAACGACATCCGCCTCGTATCCCAATCGTTCGAGGAGCCGTAGCGCAACCTTCTGATTGATCAGGTTGTCTTCCGCGATCAGGATTCGCAAGGGCCACATCGGCGCCATCCGTTGATCGTGCGGTCGACCGGCGGAGGAGTCAACCGGGCCCGGAGTGCCGAGCTTGAGTGCGCGGAGGATGGTATCGAGCAACACGTCGTACTTGACGGGTTTCTTCAGTGCACCATCAATGAGGCTCCTGTTCCCGACGCGCTGCCCTACCATGGTCATAAGTACGATCGGGACCGTGGCCGGGGAGTACTGTGCTCTGATGCGCTCGGCAAGTCCCATGCCGCTCATTTCGGGCATTTCGAGATCCAGAAGGCATATGTCGAACTGTTCGCCCGACTCCAGGCGCGCCATGGCTTCGGTTCCGGAGCCGGCCGCTGCCGCATGCATCCCCCAGCGCTCGGCAATGGTGGAGATGACGCGTCGGCTGGTGGCGTTGTCGTCGACAATGAGCACACGCTTGTCCGTGAGCTTCTCCTGAGGACCGTTAACGTCTCGGGCGCTTCCCGTTTGCGCGGCCGCAGCCGGAAGCGCGAAGTTGAACGTCGAACCCTTTCCGGGCGTGCTATCTACCCAGATGGTTCCGCCCATCAGGTTGACCAGCTTCTTGCTGATGGCGAGGCCGAGGCCGGTCCCACCGTACCTGCGAGTGGTCGACGCATCGACCTGAGAGAAGGCCTTGAACAAACGGGCGTGCCGCTCAGCGTCGATGCCGATGCCCGTGTCCCGTACCGAGAAGTGCAAGGCATATTCGACGTCGGTGCGCGCCTCGGCGTTCAACGTAACGACGACCTCGCCCTTCTTTGTAAACTTGACCGCATTCGAAATCAGATTGACGAGCACCTGCCGCACGCGCGTGATGTCTCCCAGCACCTGCGCCGGCACCCCTGCGCCGAGACTGTAGGCAATCTCGAGGCCCTTCTCAGCCGCCCTTGCGGACAACAACTCGAGCGATTCTTCGATACACTGGCGCGGCGAGAAAGGCTGTCGCTCCAGCTCGACTTTGCCCGCTTCGATCTTCGAGAAATCAAGAATGTCGTTGATGATTCCGAGCAGCGACTCACCGCTGACGCGGATTGTCTCGACATACTCTCGCTGCTCTTGCGTCAGCTCCAGGTCACGCAGCAGGCTGGTCATGCCGATAACCGCGTTCATTGGAGTCCTGATCTCGTGGCTCATGTTTGCCAGGAACTCACCCTTTGCGCGCGTAGCAGCCTCTGCCTCGTGCTTCGCTTTTTCGAGCGCCTTGACCGTCTGAGCCAGTTCCCGGGCCTGCTTCTTGACGGCGGCCTCGGCACGTTTTCGATCTGTAATGTCTTCGATCGTGCCTTCGTAGTACTTGACGGTTCCGTCCGTGTCTCTGACGGCGTTCGCGTTCTCACGTACGTAGAGGGCGGTGCCATCCTTGCACGTCCACGCGGTCTCGTATCCACGAACCTCTCCAGTGCGTTGGAGGGCCCTTTCGAATCGTTCACGGGAGGAAGTGTCCAGCAAGCCGTGCCGCTTGACGTTCTTGGACAGAAGTTCTTCGGTGGAAGCGTACCCGAGCATGCTCACCATCGCAGCATTGGCGGCCAGGAGCTTGCCATCGGGGCTGACCCGGTAGATGCCGGCCGGTACGTTGTCAAAGAGGGCTCGATACCTGCTCTCGCTTCGTCGTGCAGACTCAGCAATCTCGTCCGATTTCTTCAGAGCCTCTTCGGCCTGTTTGTAGGCTTTCTCTGACTTGTGCAGACTGACCTCCAGATTCGCGCTGCGTTCCTCATGCTCCAGATGCGAGATGTACCGCCGCACTTCGCGCACCCTTGCGAGATGAATGATGCCGGCGAGGAGGGTAGCGCCCAGAAGCGCAAATCCGAAATGAAGCCACTCGGGTGATGCCGGCGAGCTGTAAACCACCGAAACCCAGCCGGCGGTTTCGGCTGCAATTACGAACACGAGCCATCTGCTTGAGAAGATGAGGAACCCGGTGCCCATCACAAACAGGACCAGATTGGTTGTGAACTTGGGCTCTGGAAAGTAGTGCAGATGCAGGAGGCAGTTGACCAGCGCAAGCGATGCAATCAGTGCACTGAACACGTGCGCCCACCGCTCAAGTTCAAATCTCTGGAGAACGAACGACAGCAGTACGAGAAGTGCGGACGTTCCGGCTGCGGTGGGAAGGAGAACCCACAGGGCGGGGGGGTCGATCAAAAACGCGTAAGACGTGGAGAGGACTGCCAGCAATACGCCCAGACCGACGGCTGCCGGCCTAAGGTGTTGGTAGGTCGCTTCTCGCAGAGCTATTACGATGGAATCGTCAGACAACGGCTCGTAGTGGTTGCGCCAGGTTGCGGTTTTGAGGCCGCACGAAGACAAATGTCGTTGAGTCGGACGGACTGTCCAATGGCGTTTGTATCGGCTTGTTTTTTGGCTTCCTAAAGCCGAAAATCGACTGTCAGTGCGGTTTTGGGAGTAATGACGTGGTCTGGGAGTTTGTCGGTCCGGCAGTGTCTGTGGAGTCTGTCGCCGCCCCGTGCCACAACGCTACTTCTGGAACGAACTGCCGCAACACGTGTTGGAAATTTCTAACATCTCGGCGCCGGCAACAGCGGGCGCCATGTAAGTCCCAAGCCGTATCTACGACAGACTTCCACAAGAGGCAGATCTACATATTCCCGTGCAAGTGTCGCGTCGTACGTTCGCATGCGAGAAGGTGTGAGCGATGAACGGACATGTCCTTGTGCTCAATCGGGACTACAGTGCGCTCTCGATTTGTAGCGTGAAGCGGGCCGTTGTGATGCTCCATCTCGACAAAGTGGAACTGGTGGAGGCGTTGGCTCATCGAGCTATTCGATCCGCTACTGTTCGTCATCCATGGCCGAGCATCGTCCGCCTCAGTCTATACATCAACGTTCCGTATCGCCGCATCATGCTGACACGGAAGAACGTAATCCGGCGCGATGGTTTTCGGTGCCAGTACTGTGGCTCCAGGGACAAGCTTACGATCGATCACGTGATCCCGAAATCCCGTGGTGGACGCGATAACTGGGAGAATCTGGTCGCCGCGTGCGTACCGTGCAATAATCGCAAGGGCAACCACACTCCGGATGAAGCCAGGTTGGAGTTGAGGCGTCGACCGTTCCGGCCGAGCCACGTCATGTTTATCCGGGACTACGTCGAAACTTTTGACGACGGCTGGAAGCCATATCTCTTTCTTTCCTGAAGAGGCCACCCGCATGCCAAGTAATTTTCAACGCATTCTCGCCCGGGTCGCGTGGCTGGTGCCTCTCATGCTCGTGGGCCTGTGCGTGAACCAGGCGAAAGTCGCCCGCGATCTTCGAATCACGCTTTCGGACGGTATTGGTGCCACCGCGCGTGTTGCTGAATACGAACGTGTTGATCGCGCCGACATCACCTACGGATATGTGAGTCTGGAAGTGCCGCTGCCCGACGGCTCAGTCCTCACCCGGGAAAAGATGTCACTGCCCTACAGTCTGATGCAGGAGATCGAAGGGCGGGAACAGCTCAGCGTGCACGTACTGCGCGATGCCGGCCAGACCATCGTAATTGACATGGTCGTCGACACACAGTGGAAAATCGCGGCTATTCAGTCAGCCGTGAGCTTCTTTACTGCGCTGATGGCACTCGCCGCAGTGGTAGGCTGGAACAGAAGCGTGAAGGGGGCCGGAGCTGAAGAGCGTATTCGGCCGGCGCCACTAGCCTCAGGCGGTGAATCCCTCTAGCGGGTTGCTGACTCCGCCTAGTCCACCAAAGAGCAGTGACATCGCGAAAGCGATTCCGATGTAAACGACCAACCCGACGACGATAGTCAGTGCGGTCTTGCCGTTACTCAAATCGAGCCCCTGCCTGATTCCAATGAAGGCTGCCGCAAGTGACCAGATCAAACCAACAATGCTACCCAGGCACGGTACTATGCCGAGAAGCTGAGGTGCGTAGGCAAACCCGATTACTCTGAGCATCTCGCCCATGTTGGCCTCTCCGCCGAACAGTCGAGTACCGATGAAATAGGTCAAGAAGGACCATACGACCCAGCTGGCGAACGTACTGATTACGGTGCTGAAGAATCCGCCGGACGCCCCGGTTCCTTCCATGAATGACGCGGCGGCCAGACTTCCGAGTCCTCCAAGTACGGCTACCGCCAGTACTATCATGCCGGCCTGGCTCGTCGCCGATTCATCGTGCTCGATGCTTTCGAACGTGGCGGGATCGAGCTTGAATACTCCCATTATCCGGTCCAGCATAACAGTCTCCGTGGTCGAGGTAAATCGTGTTGGTTGTTGAGTTTAGTTATGCATTCGGGCGCACATTCGCAAGTTGGGAGCAAGGAGTGCGAGGCTATATGAACGACGAACCCGCGATCAGCCAGAGGTCAGCAAGGTATTCGACCTCCGTACCGAGCGCCTGATTTGTGCTGTTGGCGGATTGCGCTTCGTCGACTACCCACGTGAATTGACGGCCTTCCGAACGACACCGCCCTGGGCCGGGCTCACTTGCGTATGGCCAGACGTCGCCCCGTGCATCGTTCGAGACCACCGACGTGGAGTTGTTGACCGGCAGTCGCCACCTGTTATGGACCACCGGACGCAACTGGACCCATTGCTCTAGCCGCGTGGCTCACCGGGATACAGGTTGCCGACCCAATCGGCGTATCCGTTAAACAGCTGGGTCGGTACCCGACGGATGTTCTCCGAGTTCGCCATGAAGCGTTCGCTGGCCTGCGTCCATCGAGGGTGAGGCACATTCGGGTTCACATTCGAGAGAAAGCTGTACTCTGCCGGCTGGAGCTCATTCCAAAAGGTCTTTGGCTGCTTCCTCGTGAACTCGATGCGCACCACAGCCTTAGGTCCCTTGTAACCATATTTCCATGGGAGGGCCAGTCGAAGCGGTGATCCATTCTGCTTGGTGAGCGGCTCACCGTACATACCTGTTGCAACGAAGCCCAGATCATTGATCGCTTCGTCCATTCTGAGGCCCTCGTAGTATGGCCACGGGTACCAGGGCTGGGATGGAATTCCCGGCATCTGCTTGTCCAGTTTTGCGCTGACGAATCGGACATGTGTTGCCGACGATAGCGGTTTGCAGCGATCTATCAGCGTCCGCAAGGGAAAACCCGTCCAGGGGATGGTCATGGACCACGCCTCGACGCATCGGAAGCGATAGACGCGCTCCTCAAGTGGCATGGTTTTGATGAGCTCGTCCACATCCATCGTGAAAGGTTTCTCTACCAGCCCTTTGACCTCGATGGTCCACGGGAAGGGTTTGTAGTCGCCCGTCAGCGGCCACACACGTTTCGAGCTGCCGTCGAACTCGTAGAAATTATTGTAGGATGAGGCCGTGATCCTCTCGGTGATCTGGCGCTCAGGCACCACGAACCCTTCACTACGAGTTGCCGGATAACCGACCCTCGTGGCATTGGCAGGGATCGTGTCCAGCGGTCCGTCGGGACCGTTGATCTCGGCTCGGGAGGCTGCCCCGTCACCACAGGAGAACGGATTCACCGCTACCAGTCCAATGGTGCCGGTACCCAGACGTCGCATGAAGGTGCGGCGCGACTCGTAAGTGGATTTGTCCGTCGAGTCCGACTCTTTCAGAGCCCATCCGGGACGAATGACGATGTTCGGCATGCCTGAACCACGATTAGGTGCGTTTCGGAGTCTACCCATTTGACACGTGCGTCGTTCCTCGATCCGGATACGCCGACATAGAACCTTAGAGAGACGTTGTCGTTACCGACGCGCCACGAGTTAATTGAAATGATGGCCACGGGGAACCGTTAGGGGTGCTTCGCCACTGCGAAGCTGAGAGAATACCCTTATGACCTGAACCGGATCATGCCGGCGTAGGGAAATGGTAGCACAGAATATGGAGTCACGTGGAGTAACTCCAACTGGGCCCACTTCGCTCGCCGCTCGGCGTGTTTGCTGTGGCCCAGAATGCAACATCCGTGATTTCCCCTTTCGTACGTTATCGCGCCGGACTTCTGGCTCTTCTCTTCGTCGGATTGGGTGGCGTTTCGCCCTGCATCGCACAGACGATACGCGGCACCGTTGTGGACGACGAGGGACATGCCCTTGCCGGGGCAAATGTCCTGCTGCTAAACACGTCGACGCAGCAATACCGTTACGGTACAACCACTGCAGCTGACGGCACGTTTGTGCTCGGCCCGGTCGAAGCGGGCCGATATCATGTCACGACCAGCTATCTCGGATTCGACCCGGACGGCCGTGAAATGACCATCGCCGCCGACCTTGTGTATCACGTAGACATCGAGCTTGCGGCGAGGACGGTCACACATCCTGGAGTCGTCGTCGCTGCGAACCGCGCTCGCCCTCAGCTTACACCCGTAACATTCAGCAACCTGACCGCCGACGAGTTGCGAGGCAGACCGGATATGAAGGATCTGCCGGCCACGCTTTCGTCGCGTCCGTCCACGACGTACTACTCGGAGAACGGGAACGGCATCGGTTATTCGACCCTTCGAATTCGGGGGTTTGATCAGAGGCGAATCGCCGTTTCGATCAATGGAATTCCGCAGAATGACCCGGAAGACTTCAACGTGTTCTGGATCAATTTCTTTGACGTCGATGGGTCCGTCGAAGACATTCAGGTACAGCGGGGAGCGGGCGCTTCAGCGTACGGATCGGTTGGAATCGGCGGGGCCATCAATATCGTTGCATTACCGTATCGACCAAACCCGTACGCCGAGGTAACCCTCGGCTATGGCTCCTACGATACGAAGCGCTTATCGGTGGAAGTGAATAGCGGGTTGGTGCGTGACAAGTATGTCGCGTTTGCACGTTTCAGTCGCCTCGAATCGGATGGCTATCGCGACTGGTCATGGACGGAATTCAATCGTTTCTTCGTTGGTCTCACGCGATATGGATCGAGATCTACGCTGACGCTCCAGGCGTACGGCGGGCCACAGCGCGACGGTCTGGCTTTTTCCGGGATTCCACGTGCAGCCAACAAGGACGTGCTTCCCGGGTTCAACGGGATCCTCGTGGATCGGCGGTACAACTCAAGTCTCTTCACGCGGGATACGGAGGATTTCCACCAGCCACATATTGAGCTACATCATGAGTGGCAGGCGACGGACAAACTGCACGTCAGTCAGTCGCTATTCTGGGTTAGAGGAAACGGGCACTTTGATTTCGGTGCAAACTTTCGATCCGCCGATTATCTACGGCTGCCCGGTGGCTTCGTCGCGGACGATCAGCGAACGTTGCCGCTGTTTATCTCAAGCCCCTCTGTCAGATGTGTTGTTCAGAGCCAGCCTCGATCAGTGGCAGGTCGGATGGTTACCCCGTCTTACGGTGGACTCGAAGTTTGGAAAGACCACCATCGGTGGTGAGGCGCGACTGCATCGGTCGGAACGGTGGGGGCGCATACAGGAGGCGATCGATATCCCGTCGGATCTGGTGGGATCGGACGCCGATCGACGGGTATATCAGTTCCGGGGCGAAAAAGTCATAACGTCGATCTCGGCTGGACACGAGGCGCGTCCATCGTCCCGACTCGCCGTTCACGCTGAGGCACTCGTTACGCGCGTCCAATATCGTGTTTACGATGAGGCGTTCTTCGCAACTCGATTCACGAAGCCATATGTAATGGTGAATCCACGCATCGGCGTAACCGTGAATCCCGAGAGAACCTGGAGTGCGTACGGAAGCATCGCCTATTCCGGTCGCGAGCCCAGGCTCAAGTCGCTGTATGATGGTGAAGAAGCGGGAGCAGGTTTCCTGCCTCGGTTCGAGACGGATGCAAACGGAAGAATTGACGTCGATCGACCCTTCGTCGACTCGGAGCACCTGCTGGATTTCGAAGTGGGCGTTGGTCGAACCGATTCGCGTTCGAGCATCACCGTCAACGGATTCTGGATGGAGTTCATGGACGAGATCGTGCCCAGTGGTGGCCTTGATCAGTTCGGCGTCCCGCGAACAGGCAACGCAGATCGAACACGGCATATCGGTCTCGAATCCGAATGGCGGGTTGGTCTCACCAAGAATCTCGACGTGTACGGCAACTTCACGCTTGGTCGTGCTCGCTACATACGATTCGTCGAGTTCGCGACGCTGCCTGACTTCTCGACCGTTCAACTCGACAGAAGAGACAATCCGATTCCGGGTTTTCCGTCGACGAACGGCAATCTTGAGTTGACGTATCGGCGTTCAGGGTTTCGCATTGGAGCCTTCGCGCGGTACGTGGGCAGGCAGTACATCGACAACTCAGGTGGACGGGACGCCACGGGTGTGGAAGATAGATCGCTGACCGTGGATCCGTACTTCGTGCTGGATGCTTCCGCGAGTCACACCTTCGGCCCGGGATCGCCGCTCGGCGGACTCTCCATCGGTGTGGACGTCAACAACGTACTGAATAGCGAATTGCTGCTCTTCGGAAACGTCGGACCACTTGGACCCCAGTTCTTTCCGTCCGCCACGCGACACGTGTTGTTCAGAGCGAGTTACGTTCTTCGCTGAGGTGAGGGGCTGTGCCGGCCTATTCCGCGTACCGATAATATCGCGCCAGCCGTGCCGGACTGACTCCGATGTGATATCCGCTCCAGAGAACGACGTTCTTGACCTGTTGGCGGAGGGTGCCGTGTTCCATAAATCGCCGACTCGACGTGCACAGCCGCTCACTGAGTTGGGCAAAGCGACCCATGCGATGAAGACGTCTTACGATCTCGAGATCCTCGAATATCGGGATGTCATCGAAACCGCCTGTCGATTCGAATACGCTTCGGACCACAAATAGACCGCGGTCACCGAAGCAAAGTGACTTGAATGGAAGGATCGTGAGGCGTCCGCAGATTCCCAGCAGCAGAGAACTCGGCTCGAACTTGAGCCTGAAACATCCGGCACAGAACCCGTCTTTCACGGCCCTGACGATGGCCGGAAGCGAGCCCGGCGGCAGCTGCGTGTCTGCATGCAGGAACAGGATAATTTCACCGTTCGCCTCGCGCGCTCCGTGATTCATCTGTTGGGCTCGTCCACGCGGCGCCGATATGACACGCGTCAACTCTGCGGCCGTCTCGACGGTTCGATCTGTGGAACCGCCGTCGACTACGATCACCTCGGTGGCGCCATCCGCCTGAGCCGAGCGAATGGTTTTCGCGACGTGCTCTTCCTCGTTGAGGGTGGGGATGACGACAGAAATGTTCATGGCCGTGAGCAGATATCGCTACCAGAACATCTGCTTCATGCAGAACACGGAACCACCGGCCTTCAGGAATTCGTCCGTGCGCACCTCGATCGGATTCAGGCCGTGATTCCGCAGCAGGCTGACCGTTACATCGCAGCCGGCCTGGATGATAACGTTTTGGCCATCCGGGGAATGCGCATTGCACGCAAAGAGGTGCCGGGACTCGTCTTCAGGTGCCTCGATCACGGTCGCGAACAGCGCATGAATCAGATCCAGACCGTCCGCATCGAATGCGCCCGGGAAAATGAGCGCGGTTGATTCGCCTAGCACGGAAAGGCATGTATCCAGATGATAAAAATCCGGATCGGCCAGGTGCAGTGCGGCGACCTTCACGTCGAGTGTATCCGATAAATACGTGTAGGCGTCCAGGCTGGAGCGAAAACCGTATCCTCCCCACAGGAAGAAACGGCCGGCGTGCCACAGCGCATCACCCATTCCTTCAAAATCCGCGATGGATGCTGGAAGTGTCCGAATGGCATAGCCGGATGAGCGAAAGAACTGCTCGAAGTGTTCGACTTCCGGAGCCCGCTGTGACGCGTGCATGCGACTCAGGATCACACCCTGAGATTCATCCTGGAGGCGGTAGGGAAGGGTCTGGTTTGCACAGAAGACCATGTCAGGCATGGATGGTCGGCCCTTAACCACGGTCGACCGAAACGCCGAGTGATTCATACAGCCGTCGCAGGTCGTCCCACTGGCTCGCAGCTACTGCCGCGTCGACGGTTCCTACGTTGCCCTCCATGTGCGGATTGATGACATACTGCACGTCGAAAAACTCCGGCGTCGTCATCAGTACGCGCTTCGGAAGGCTGATTTCCGCCAGTTCATCGAGGCGAAAATCCAGATCGGCGGTGGTCTTGTAGATCATCGAGAGTTGGGTCGCTCGCGGGCCGGTTTAGACGTCTGTCAGGGCGGCAACGCCAGGCAGCGTCTTGCCCTCAAGGAATTCGAGCATGGCTCCTCCGCCCGTCGACACGTGCGACACATCAGCCGCAAACCCGCCCTGGGTGATTGCCGCCACGGAGTCTCCGCCGCCCACAACCGTGAGGGCTCCCTTGCGCGTGGCCACCACGAGCGCTTCGGCGACGGCCATCGTACCGCCTGCAAAGTTGGACATCTCAAAGACACCCATCGGTCCGTTCCAGACGACGGTGCGCGCATGCTCGATTTCCAATCGGTACGCCGCGATCGTAGCGGGACCGATATCCAGGCCCATAAACCCGTTGGGGATGTCGCCTGTCACACCCTGGCGCTCCGCGTCATTGTCAAACGCCGCCGCGACCAGGTGGTCGGTCGGGAGACGCAGTTTGTCTCCGCTTCGCTTGAGAAGATCCCTCGCCACATCCAGCTTGTCGTCCTCGACCAGAGAGGTGCCCACGCTGTGACCCGTCGCCTTGAGAAACGTATAGCTCATCGCACCGCCGATCAGAAGGGTGTCTACCAGCGGAAGCAGATGCTCTATGACTCCGATCTTGTCGGATACCTTTGCACCTCCCAACACCGCCACGAACGGGCGGCCGGGATTGCTGAGGACCGATGAAAGATGTTCGATTTCCTTTTCCAGCAGGTATCCCATAGCGGATTTCGGCAAAAGGTGAGTGACACCCTCTGTCGATGCATGCGCGCGGTGTGCCGAGCCGAAGGCGTCATTAACAAAGACATCGCCCAGTGACGCCAGACTTGCGGCCAGATCCGGGTCGTTCTTTGTTTCACCTGCGTGGAAACGCGTGTTCTCCAGCAAAACGATCGAGGACCGCGGAGCACCGTCAACGGCGGCGTGCGCGACCTGCCCAATTGTATCGGCGGAGAACGTAACGTTCACGCCCGTTAGCGAGCGGAGGTGTTCTGCCACCGGTGCCAGGCTGTACGCAGGGTCGGGCGAGCCCTTCGGACGACCAAGGTGACTCATGAGGACGGCGGTCCCTCCCCGCGCCACAATGGCGTCGATGGTGGGCAGAGCGGCGCGGATGCGCGTGTCGTCTGTAACCACGCCGTCACGCAGTGGAACGTTGAAATCGACGCGCACGAGTACTCTCTTGCCGTTGACGTCGAGATCATCCAGTTTGAGCTTACCCATTACGCTGCCTGTGCCAGTCTACGGATGAACTTCGAACCAGATAGAGAGAGGTGCTCCGGCGAGCACCCCTCTCCGCGGTGCTATCTAGGCTCCGGCCGCTGCAGGTGCCTTCTTCATCAGGAGCGCGACCATGTCTACGGTCCTGTTGGCGTAGCCCCATTCGTTGTCGTACCAGCCTACAACCTTCACGAGATTGCCGGACGACATCGTTGAAAGAGCATCGAAAACACATGAGTGCGGATTGTGAACGATGTCAATCGAGACAATCGGGTCCTCTGTGTATTCGAGGATTCCAGCCATCTTGCCGGAGGCCGCACTCTTCATGGCCTTGTTGATCTCTTCGGCGGTTGCATCTTTCTCCAACTCGACGGTCAGGTCGGTGAGCGAACCGTCAAGCGTCGGAACACGCAGTGCGAACCCGTCCAGTTTGCCGGCGAGGTGGGGCAGGACGAGTCCCACCGCCTTCGCCGCACCGGTCGTCGTCGGGATGATGGATGTGGCGGCCGCCCGCGCGCGCCTGAGGTCCTTGTGCGGCGCGTCCTGGATTCGCTGATCGGCCGTATATGCATGGACCGTGGTCATCAAACCGCGACGTACACCAAACGCGTCGTCAAGAATCTTGACCATCGGCGCGAGACAGTTGGTCGTACAGCTTGCGTTCGATATGACCTCCTCCTTTCCCGTAAGCACATCGTCGTTCACGCCCAGTACGACGGTCGCGTCGACGGCGCCGCTCGCGGGCGCCGAAATCACGACCTTCTTTGCACCCGCTTCCAGATGAAGCGCTGCCTTCTCGCGCGTGCGAAAGACGCCTGTCGACTCAACAACGACGTCAACATCCAGCGCGCCCCAGGGGAGCTTGGATGGATCGCGTTCGCTGAAAACCTTAAAACGGTCACCGTCTATTTCGAGTCCGTCACCGTATGTGGTGACCTTGCCCGGATAGACACCGTGTACTGAATCGTATTTGAACAGGTGCGCCAGAGTCTTCGAATCGGTCAGGTCGTTGACCGCGACGATGTCGAATTCGTCCGAGTCCCGTTCCATTATTGATCGGAATACCAGACGTCCAATTCTTCCGAAACCATTAATCGCTAATCTGATGGCCATCAGAGTGATCCTCCTGATTGGTCATGGGTGGAATGTCAAATGGGTGCGGCGGGTCATGCCCCGTCTTCGTCTTCTTCGAACTTGAGTGGACCGGCCGTCACCTCGTGTAGAGCATCAAAAATAACAAACGAAATCTCGACTTAGCGTGCTCAGATCGTGAAAACGGGCAGGAATCGCACATCGCCACTGTGATTTATCTGTGCGTTGGCCCTCCGGGTGGGAGGTGCCGTTGCGAAGGCGAGCGTGATGGCAATATCTTATACGGCTATGCCGTTTGACCCGATGCAGGTTGCAGACACCCACCGATACGCCATATGTCGACTCTCAAACCCACCAAGAAGATCTCGCGTCGCCAGGAGCTTCGCCAGGACACCGTTGTCACGTTCTCGTCGCGTCTATGGCAGGCTCTTGACAACAATCGGAACCTCGCCTACGGTATCCTTGGTGTCATCACTCTCGTGATCGTTGGCATCATAGGGTATTCCTACTGGCAGCAGCAGCGCGAGGTGGATGGCCAGCGATTTCTTGCTCCGGCCGTCAGCCTCTACGAGTCGGGCGATTACGATGCCGCACTGAACGGATCCGAAGATACGATGGGCCTGCTCGAGGTAGCGTCAGACTACAGCATGACCAACGCCGGCAACCTTGCGCGATTCTACGCGGCCGACGCGCTGTTTCGGCAGGGCGAGTATGATCGATCGCTCGAGCTGTTTGAGGATTTCGACAAAGACGCTAATTATCTCGGGGCGAGCGCACTTGCAGGAGAGGCAGCCATCCACGAGATGAAAGGACAGTACAAGCGCGCCGGTGACCTTTTCAGGCGTGCGGCATTCCTCTTTCCCAACGACGTGACGGCTCCGGGCTACTTACTTGAGGCCGGTCGCGCGTACGAGCTCGCGGGCGATTACAAGGCAGCTGTCGATGCCTACAATGCGGTGACGAAAGAGTACCCGGCGTCCACGCAAGCTCGCAACGTGGACATTCTGGTCGCTCGTGCCGGGGCGAGGCAGGCACCAAGCTCGTAGAGCACACCCCATCCCTTGCAGAGGTGACTCATGCCAACGATCCTGGTCGTCGACGACGAAGCCAGTATTCGCCGAACACTGAAAGAGATCCTTGAGTACGAGGACTTCGAGGTAGATGAGGCGGAAGACGGCGAGGCCGCGCTGAGCGCCATGAAGAAAGCGCATTATGACGTCGTTCTGCTTGACGTCAAGATGCCGAAGAAGGATGGCCTGGAAGTTCTGGCGATCGCCTCAAAGGAGATGCCGGAAGTCCCGATCGTCATGATCTCCGGTCACGGATCAATCGAAACAGCAGTCGAGGCCACGAAGCTCGGTGCGTTCGATTTCGTTGAGAAGCCGCCGGACTTGAACCGGCTGCTGGTGACCCTTCGAAATGCCCTGGATCGCGGCCAGCTCGCGACCGAGAATCGACGAATGCGGCAGACGCTCGTCGAGCATCATGAGGGCGACCTGACGCCAATTCTGGGTGACAGCCCGGCGATTTCCAGAATCAAGGAGACGGTCGAGCGTGTGGCGCCCACCGAGGCCCGGGTGCTAATCACGGGGGAAGCAGGCACCGGCAAGGAATTGGTGGCCAAGTGGATCCATCACCTCTCCAATCGCAACGATGGACCCGTCGTCGAGGTCAATTGCGCAGCGATTCCCAGCGAACTTATCGAGAGTGAGCTCTTTGGGCACGAGAAAGGTTCGTTTACGGGGGCGACAAAGCAGCGGATCGGCAAGTTCGAACAGGCAGACGGCGGGACGCTGTTTCTTGATGAGATCGGCGACATGAGCCTGTCCGCCCAGGCGAAAGTGCTTCGCGTACTTCAGGAAAACCGGATCTCGCGCGTCGGCGGAGATCGGAGCATCCCGGTCAATGTCCGCGTGCTCGCAGCAACCAACAAGGACCTTCTGGGCAGGATAGAGGAGGGAGAGTTTCGAGAGGACCTGTATCATCGTCTGAGCGTGATTCTGCTCGATGTACCTCCCCTTCGTGAACGTCGTGAAGATATACCGACGATCGCCGAGCACTTCGCAGGCCGACTTACGCGGCGCAACGGTCTCGATCCGAAGCCGTTCGAGGATGAGGCGATGGCCCGCCTTCGAACGCTGGAGTGGCGCGGAAACGTTCGAGAACTTCACAACGTGGTAGAACGACTACTGATACTCAGCTCCGGTGATAATATTACGGCGCGGGACGTCGATCGCTTCGTTCAGAGTGGCGGCGCCGGAGCTAACAATTTTGATACCCTTCTGGACCGGTTCGCTCAGTTCAGTGAATTCCGCGACGAGGCCGAGAAGCTGTTCATAGAGCACAAGTTGTCTCACTTCGACTGGAACGTCAGCAAGACCGCAGAGGCTATCGGCATTCAGCGCTCTCATCTGTACAACAAGATGAACAAGTACGGGATCGAGCGCTGATCGACCATGAAGAGCCCGCCGACAGATGTCACACCTCTTGTTCGCGTCCGGGACCTGACGAAGTCGTACCCCGCCGCGCTCAGTGGAAGTCTTCTTGTTCTGCAGAGCGTCAGTTTCGAAATCCGTAAAGGTGAGATCGTAGGAATCGTGGGCGAGAGTGGTAGTGGCAAGAGCACGTTGCTACACCTGCTCGGCGCCCTTGACCGACCCGACAGTGGTGACGTCCTCTTTGAAGGCGACAACATCTTTGCGAAAGAGGATTCTGCGCTTTCGAAGTTTCGCAACGAGCACGTCGGATTCGTATTCCAGTTTCACCACCTGCTACCTGAGTTCACGGCTCTCGAGAACGTGGCGATGCCGGCGATTATCCAGCAACGCCCACTCCGGCAGGTGCGCGGGCGCGCTCTCGAACTTCTCGACATTCTCGGCATCGCGGACCGTGCCGATCACCGGCCTCACGCCCTGTCGGGGGGCGAGCAGCAACGTGTGGCAGTCGCTCGAGCCCTCATGAATGCTCCGAGGCTGGTTCTGGCCGACGAACCGACCGGAAATCTGGATGGCGATACGGCTCATCGACTGCAGGAAGAGATCGTGAGGCTCAGCAGAGACCTGGAGCAGACGTTTGTGCTTGCAACGCACAGCACGACGCTTGCCGGTATGGCCGATCGACTGCTGCGGCTCGAAAACCACGTCATTTTGGAAGAACCCGCAGGGCGGCGACAAGGATCTGATCCGACGCCGGGTGGTTAAAAAGAATGATTGCGCGGGCAGAAATCACTTGATCCATTTTTACGGATCACAACGACTATTCTCATGATTCCATTGCAGACGACTCTTGATCCGGCTGTCGGCTACGTCGTGGAGGAGGTCGATCCGTCCACGGACCTCGTAGCCGCCATCGAGGATCTGAAGCGCGAGAAGAATGCCATTCTGCTTGCGCACTATTATCAAGAGCCGGAAATCCAGGACGTTGCCGACTACATCGGCGATTCGCTGGGGCTAGCTCGGCAGGCCGCCGAGACCAGCGCGGATATCATCGTGTTCGCCGGCGTCCACTTCATGGCGGAAACGGCTAAGATTCTTAGTCCGTCCAAGAAAGTGATTCTGCCGGATCTCAATGCCGGCTGCTCACTGGCTGACTCGTGCCCGGCCGACGAATTTGGCGAGTTCATCAAGCTGAACCCCGGCCATATTGTTATCTCCTACATAAACTGCACGGCGGCTACGAAGGCCCAGACGGACATCATCGTCACGTCGTCAAACGCCGAGCACATTATTCGACAGATCCCGGTCGACCAACCGATCATTTTCGCGCCGGACAGAAACCTCGGTCGATACCTCGCCAAGACCACCGGTCGGACGGACATGGTGATATGGGATGGCGTGTGCATTGTACACGAGACGTTCAGCGAGAAGAAACTGGTCCGCTTGAAGATGAGGAATCCCGGTGTACCGGTTCTCGCGCATCCAGAGTGCGAAGAGGCCGTTCTGCGGCATGCTGACTTCATCGGATCGACAAGTCAGATCCGGAAGTACGCTACCGACAATAGTGCATCGACCTTTATTGTTGCGACCGAGGAAGGGATCCTGCATCAGATGAAGAAGGACAACCCGGATAAGCAGTTCATTCCGGCTCCACCTGAGAGCGGCTGCGCTTGCAACCAGTGTCCGCACATGCGGCTCAACACGATCGAAAAGCTCTACCTGTGTCTTGTGCACGAATGGCCGCAGATCGAGATGGAGGAATCGCTTCGACTGCGCGCACTGCGCCCGATTGAGAAGATGCTTGAGATGAGCGCTGCGATCAAGTAGAGCTAGAATCGGAATCTCAGGCCCGTATAGGGTTCGAAGCGCCGCTGCACGACGAAGCGTTCTGGCCCATCCGCCTGTTGCTCCGCACGTTCGTAACTGTAGATTGCGCGCACGAACAGCCAGAATCCTCGGGCGACGTGATAGTCGGTTCTAAACTGAAGCGTCGTCTGGTCTCCCACGTCATTGAAGAGCGTAAAGAAGCTCTTGAGTCCGCCACGATCCTGAGACACCTGCGCGGACAATCGGCCGGTCTGGAAGAAGAGTCGGAGATGGTACTCGCTGAGTGGGGCGCCTCCAAAATGCCTCCTGAAGCTGTACCAGAACTCGAACTGATCGAAAAAGAGCACTCGGAGTTCCGTTTCGAACGACGTTCCGCGTTCCGCGTCTTGAAGTGCTATTCCCACGACTGCATCGATGGGATCTGTTCCCGAGAAATCTTCTGATTTGACTATTCGTGCGTCGGGATTGCTTACACGGTACAGCGCCCCGACGTATCCCGGGATGAATCCGTCATCGCTGACATAAAGCGCAAAGCGAAGTCGAAACCGGGCGACATCAATGAAGTTGTCGCTCATCATTTCGCCACCAAGTCCGAAACCGGCGCCAGCGTCGCGATACGCACTTACCGTGGCGAACGGCTGGATGATCACCTCACCGACACTGGCAGCAGTGAACCGAAGGTCGAAGGTGTATGCGGTGATGAGCGGTTCTCCACCAAATTGACGACGATCTGTTACGTAGGCGGCTCCAATTTCAAGCGACCGCGCCTTCTCTTCTCTCGCCCAGAAGAGAGGCCGAATGGCAACTCGTCCGCCCATGACACGATTCATCCGCACGTCATCGCTGAACACACTGACGTCGAACATAGGACCCGGCCACACCGCCTCAAGTCCGACCGTGCGATCATCCCAGACCGTCTCCGAACTGAAGAAGTTGGCCACGTGTCCATTCCCGAGTCGAAACCGGTTGGTCGGGCCGGCACGCAGGTAGAACCCTCTTGGGGACGGCGTAAGGCGCACGTACTCGACGAGACGAAGGAGATCGTATGCTCCATTGATGTCAGGGTCATAGGCACCCGAGATACCTCCGCGAAAGGTGCCATTGAACCGGGCCGAGAGGTCTATTCCGCGGTATTCTACAGTAACACCCGTGGCGGCGCGCCAGTCGGGACCGATGAGGGACAGGCCGCCGCGGATATCTGCGTTGATCGATCTGCGCCAAACGGGTCCGGTTGCCGTTTCCGAGGGGTCGTCGGCCGACCCGAAATTGACCGGCTGTGCCATGGCGGTCGCATGCGCAAACAAGAAAACTATCAGTGTCCGGGTGCGCACGTTCGTAGGTGTCCGCATTCATGACGTCGGGTTACGCACAAGGTACGCACAGACGGCACGTCGTCAGAAACAAGACGGTGTAGTAGTCGATATCAAGGGCGGCTACACGATCCTCGCCGACCACGCCGGATGACTGCAGAACATCTTCCACTATTTCCACTCGAACTGGTCCTGTATCCCGGTGAGACGGTACCACTCCACATCTTTGAACCGCGATACAAGGAGATGATCAGGGATTGCCTTTCGGGTGATCGATCCTTCGGCGTCGTCCTGGCGGTTGAAGGTGTGCTGTCGGACGTCGGATGTGTCGCGGAGATTCAGCAGATACTGAAACGGTATCCAGATGGCCGACTCGACATTGCTGTCGAGGGCCGCCAGCGATTTCGTGTGCGAGAAGTCTCCGAGGACCGACAGTACATGCAGGGGCGCGTGGACGTACTACCCGAAGCGTCGGAGGAAGTGGACCCGAACATCCAGCAGCGGGTCATTGCACAACATATGAAGCTTCTGGAATTGGCCGGGCGAGAGGTGAGCCCGTCGATCTACCAGGACGTCGACATGGTCTCGTTTTTCATCGCTCAGAATGCCGGCCTGACACTCGCCCAAAAGCAGAGCGTACTTGAGAAAGAGTCTGAGACGGATCGGATCTCGTTTCTCGTGTCGTTCCTGGAAGGGTTCATACCGCAAGTGGAGAAGATGGGCACGTTGAGGGAGAAGATCCGGTCGAACGGTCACTTCAAGGACTTTCCGCCAGATGTAAGTGAGGACTGATTATTGGAAAAGGCTATGACCCGCATAGGTGATTACATCCTCAGGTCGATCGACGCCGGCACTTTCGGACTCGACGGCGGAGCGATGTTTGGCGTCATCCCCAAGCCACTGTGGGAGAGGAAGATCCCCGCCGACAACCGAAATCGTATCCGGCTCGCGATGCGATGCCTGCTCGTCGAAGGCCAGGACCGGCTGATCCTGATTGACAACGGCATCGGCACGAAATTCGACGAGAAGTTCGGTGACATCTACGATGTCGACACAAATTCTTCCAGCCTCGAGCGTTCGCTTCACGGCGCAGGATTTGGACTGGATGACGTCACCGACGTGATCTTGACGCACCTTCATTTTGATCACTGCGGGGGAAGCACCAGGAGATCCGGAGATACTCTGGCGGTGGCGTTTCCCAATGCCAGGTTTCATGTCCAGGTTGATCACTGGCGGACCGCCAACGCGCCGAATCCACGCGAGCGGGGATCATTCCTGAAAGAGAACCTTGCTCCGCTCGCGTCGTCGGGGCAACTCGTTCTTTGTGATGGTGAGACCGAGCTGTTTCCGGGCGTATCCGTGTTGACCGTCGACGGCCACACGGAGAAGATGCAACTTGTCAAGCTGGAAGGGGATGGGAAGACGCTGGTTTATGCAGCCGATCTGCTGCCCACGCGATTTCACCTTCCAGCGGCGTGGACCATGGCGTACGACGTAGAGCCTCTGGTGACGATCAGGGAAAAGGCTGCATTTCTAAATTCGGCGCTTGAAGGAAACTGGCACCTGTTCTTTGAACACGATCCGGAGGTCGAAGTTGGATCGGTGTCGATGGGAGAGCGCGGGCCCCGGGTCGTTGACGAGCGACGGCTTGACGAGTTGTAGTTTGAGATAACCAGAACAACCCTCTTATTATGGACAGCGAGTCTAGTTCGGGAACGCCCACCGGTGTTCAGCACGACGTGCGAAAGATCCGACGAAGCATTTCGTCCATCTACCATGACATCAACAATCCGATCTCAATCGTCGCGGGAAATACCGAGATCCTGATTGAGATGGCGGCGTCCGCGGGACTGGGTTCGGAGTTTGTGGATCCGCTGAGGGACATCGGCAAGGCCACGCGTCAGATTTCGGAACAGGTTGAACGCCTCATCGAGGTTCAGGACCTCATGCCAGACTAGGATCCGCGGGTTCGTTTTGCTCGCTCTGTGGACAAACGACCAAGATTGACTTGAAACGGATCACAATACGGTCGATCCCCCGCATAAGAGGAACTCTGCGGTCGAATACCGTTACAAACCCGCTCGGAGCCGATTGCAAGCCGTCCGGTTTCCCTGCCTTTTTCCACGGTTGACGGCGCGTTATCTTTCCCGGTGTTGATATGCCCGGGTCAAACAACCGATAATCGAACAAGCCTATCGTGACATTCCGCTACGATCTGTACCGTTGAAGTAAGTAACCAGACAGAGCCTCGTTTCGAGGCAGACGTTAGCGGATCTTGTTCGAACAGCGTACCCATCGTCAATTGTCCGGCCGTACGCGGCCGGTCCATCTCCGGCCTTCCGTCGGGATTCTCATGCTCGCCATCGTTGCGACGTGGGCCCCGGTTATTCGTGCGCAGAACGCGGCCACCTCAGTAGTACAATCGACTACGACGACGACCGTTGAATTCAAATTCCAATGGTCCAGCACCCTTCGTGCAGCTGTCGATTCAGCTTCGTTGTCGTCTCCGCATTTGTCAGCCCCAATGATCAGGTCGATCACAGGGCGGTGAACTGCTGGCGTCCGAGACGATCCCGGTGGCAGCGAATGCTACCGCCGAACTCGTGGCTGCAGAGTACGATGAAGTGGTGGTTCCAGTCGGTTCGGCTCCGCGATCGCTGCTTACGATCTCTTTCGTCGGACATTGCCACTCTCGACGGAGTGGGCTGGCAAAGGAAGCGGCTCGTCGGCTCTGTTGCTGTTCGCCCGGTCTACTACGACGCGGCGTCGGGGCGACTGCGTCGGTACAGGCGCATCGTGGTCCGTGTAGCGGGAGGGGAATCTGCGAATTCCAAGCGACTGGCAACGGGACTGTTTGTAAACGACCACCTCTCCGTTGAGAGAAGCGTTCTTGCCGACGGCACCGTATACAAGGTGCCGATAGCCGAGGAGGGAATCTTTAAGATTGATCGCAGCTTCCTCTCGCAGCTGGGCCTCAACCCTGACAATGTCGAGCCGAACAACGTCCAGGTCTTCGGGAATGGAGGAGCGCCCCTTCCCGCGCTCAATTCGGATCCCCGTCCCGCCGACTTGCAGGAGCGTCCGGTCGTGGCTGTGGGTGGGGGTGATGGTTCGTTTGCCGCGGCTGACGGTGTCTTCTTCCATGCGCGCGGCCCCAGCGGCTGGCGATTCGACGACGAGACGAGTGAGTGGCAACACTATGTGAATCCATTCTCGAAGCAGAACTACGTGTTTGTTCGCATCGGCGTGGGTAGTAGTACGAAGATCGAATCCGTGGTCTTCCCGAATCTTCAATCGCCTGTCGTGCTGACGGAGGTAGTCGGGCGACATTTTGTAGACCCCGACGTGTTCATATGGAGCAAGGAACACGGAAGTGGCCACACGTGGGTGAGTAACCCGATTCAGTCGGGCGGGCGATTCGACATCATGAGTGGCGTCAGTCTTCCCGGCTTTGCGGGCGGTGACATTCAGATGACCTCCCGCGTCGCGATAAAGTCGAACCCGCTTGCGACCGTGCAATTTGCCGCAGGGTCACAGGTATTGGGCTCCATCACGGCGTCACGGATCATATCGCCAGGCGCCGAGCAGCCTTCGGCGGCCGTTTCGACTCGATCGTTCTCCTATCTCTCCGCTCCGGCAGGACCGTTGAGCGTAAGAATGACCTTGCTCCAACAGAGCAACGATCCGCAGGCCGCACTCGATTGGCTTCGGCTCACGTACCCGCAGAGGCTGCAGGCGGTCGACGGAGTTCTTCGATTCAGCACGCCGGCATCGGCGTCGGGCCCCCACGAGCTCCGGTTGGGCGGATTCGTCACGGCGCCGACCGTCTGGGACGTCACGAACCCGGCGGCCGTTCGTGCACTTGAGGTGCGTCAGGGGTCGGGTTCATTCAACCTCCAGCTCGACCTTGTCGGTGCTGCTGAACCAGGAGAGATCATTGCGTTCGACCTGACGGCAGCACGACTGCTCGATTCGGAGCTGGCCTCTCTGGTTCCGGCTCAGAATCTACACGGGCTGGCCGGATATCCGGACTTCGTGATCTTTACGCCGACCGACTTCCGTGCCGTTGCCAACCAGCTCGCGGATC
Organism: Rhodothermales bacterium; assembly: GCA_963768565.1. Lineage (GTDB taxonomy): Bacteria > Bacteroidota > Rhodothermia > Rhodothermales > JABDKH01 > JABDKH01. Next base: position 33,143 of record CAVYIO010000042.1, on the reverse strand, counting down.
GCCGTCGTAACGAAGGCCTTGTCGTGGAAGTCGTGGATATCCAGAGCCTGTACAACGAGTTCTCCGGTGGAGTCCCGGATATGCGGGCGACACGCGACTACATCAAGTTCTTGTACGACCGGGCACCGGATGACGAGAGTCTGCTCAAGTACGTTCTGTTCCTGGGCGACGGCCATTTCGACTACCGTGGGCTCAGGACGGGCATCGCGCAGACCCCGAATCACATTTTCCCGTACGAAACAGAGGAGTCCTACAACCCGGATCGGAGCTACACATCGGACGACTACTTCGGACTTCTGGATGATGGGGAAGGTGTCTGGGAGTACCGGGGCTTCGGGTTCACGTCCTTCGAACGAATGGATGTCGGTATTGGCCGCTTCCCTGTTCGAACCGTACAGGAAGCGCAGATGATGCTGGACAAGGTGGTTTCGTACGAATCGCCGGAGACGTTCGGTCCATGGCGGGGTACTTACACGTACATCGCCGACGATGCGTTTACCGGCGCGACCGGCAACCGGCCCGAAAGCGATCTGCATCTTCAGAATATCGACTCGGTTGCGGAATTGGTTCGACAGGGTCTCTATCCGTCGATCAACGCACGCAAGATCTACGGCGAGTCGTTCGAGCGAGTGTTTTTGAACGAGTTTCGGATTCCGGACGCCAAGAAGGAGATTCTCAAATCCATTGAGAGTGGAACGCTTATCGTCAACTATTCGGGGCACGGGGGTCCGAGTGGACTCGCCCAGGAGGAGCTCTTCACAAAGGAGGATGCTGCAGCGCTGACGAACAGAGACAAGTTGTCCATTTTCATCACGGCGACGTGCTCGTTTGGCTGGTGGGACATCGATGATTTCGAAAGTGGTGCGGAGACGCTCCTCCTGAACCCGGACGGCGGCGCGGTTGCGATGCTGACGACGGTCCGGCTCGTGTACACTTCCAGCGATACATCGTCGCTGAATCCGGGATTGAATCGAGCCCTTAACACGCAGCTGTTCCGCCGCGACGCCGCGGGCCTGCCGGTTCGCCTCGGCGATGCGATGCTTGGCACCAAGAATACCAGCGTGGGCCTGCTGGGCAACAGTCGCAAGTTCAACCTGCTGGGCGACCCCACCATGCGCCTCGGAATTCCGCCACGCGAGACGACGGTAGACCGCGTCAATGGCGTCGATGTCAGTGAGGGGCCCGGGCAGCTGCCGGCACTGGAGCGCATCACTATTGCGGGCTCGGTTCGGCGAGTCGATGGTTCGATCGACGATTCCTTCGACGGGCGGGTCGCCATTACCGTCTTCGACGCGGAGCGAGAGGTGCCCATACGCTATCGCGCCTTCATGCCTACACCCTACTATCTGGTCCGCGAGGATCTCATCTGGAGAGGCTCGGTTCGTACCAGCAACGGACAATACGAAGCTACCTTCGTCGTGCCGAAGGACATCTCGTACAGCAACAGGTCGGGTCGCATTTTCACCTACGCAACGAATGCGGAAGGTCATGCAATGGGCTATACGGAAAATGTCGTGGTCGGCGGTACCTCGGCAAATCCTCCGGACGACTCAGTCGGTCCAGAGGTATCTCTCTTTCTCAACGACACGACCTTTGTCTCAGGCGGCCTGACGCACCCGGAGCCGTCGTTGATTGTCAAGTTGTTCGATGAGAGCGGTATCAATACGGTCGGAGCGGGGGTCGGACACGAGTTGCTGCTTGTGGTCAATGGCGAGGAAAGCGCAGCTATCGACATCAGTTCAAGCTTCCAGGCGGACGAGAACTCGTTTCAGCGCGGTGCCGTTCAGTGGGATCTGATCCGCGCTCCAGCCCGGTCCCGGAAGCGTATCCGTCAGAGCGTGGGATGTTTTGAACAACTCGTCGAGCGAGACGCTGGAATTCCTTGTTTCCGAAAGCACGGATCTGACAATTCGCAACGTCTACAACTACCCCAACCCGACCAGCGGTCGCACGCGCTTCATTTTAGAGCACAATCAGTTACCGGGAACGCTGGCTGAAGCAAGAGTCCGGATTTACTCTCTAAACGGCCGGCCGATACGAACGATGGAGGGGTCCGAGATTTTGCCATCTGGCTCTCTCGGCGCCGGTCCCGTGGTTGCAGAGTGGGACGGACTGGATGATGATGGCGATCGCGTGGCAACCGGTGTCTATTTGTACAAAGTGACACTGGAGGTAGAACGCCCCGAAGGCGACCGACAGATCGCGGAGCAGATCGAGAAACTTGCCCTTATTCGGTAGCGGCTTTTGCCAAAACCTTTTCCTTCCTACGACGTCAATTACACAACGCACTAGAGTGAAGACCATGAACCGTTCCAATTCGATCACACAGCACCGTATGAGCGCGATCCGCCGGGGCGGTTCCGTTGCACTGGTGCTTGCCATGGCGCTCGCTCTCACGAGCCCCTTCGCCCGTGCTCAGGTCGGTGGGGCGGGAGTCGTATTCCTCAAGATCGAGCCCGACAGCCGAAGTGCCGGTATGGGTAATGCTGGGGTGGCACTAGCGGACAACGCCAGCGCGAGTTTCTGGAACCCGGCCGGGCTTGCTTTCCAGACTGGTACCGAAGCGGGTATCACGCACTCGAACTGGCTACCGGAGTTCGACGTGGGTCTCTTCTACGAGTACCTCGTCGCAAAGCACCACGTCCCTGGCTGGGGAACGTTTGGCGCTCACGTCACCTACCTGAATCTGGGCGAACATGAGGGCCGCGATGAACAGAACTTGCCGACCGGCACATTCCGCTCATACGACGTGGCTCTCGGCGCGTCCTACGGGTTCAAGGTGTCGAAGAACTTCGCGCTCGGTACGAGTCTGAGATTCATCTACTCAAACCTGGCGCCAGGCCAGACCGTCGGTTCTCAGGAAACAAAGGCCGGTGTCTCTACGGCCTTCGACCTCTCAGGGCTTTATCGGACCGACCAGTTTAACCTGGGCAGCATCCCGACCACGTTCTCGGCGGGTTTCAATCTGGCAAACATGGGCCCCAAGATCCAATATTCGGACAGCGAGCAGGCTGACCCCATCCCGACCAACTTTCGTTTCGGCACAGGCTTGTCATTCGATTTCGACGAATTCAATTCATTGAACTTCGTGGTCGATTTCAACAAAGACCTGATCGATCGGGATTCGACGGGCTCCGCATCGTGGTACAAAGCGATCTTCAGTTCGTGGAAGCCGATCAATATTGACTTGACCGTCAATGATGACGAGGATGATGTCGAGAAGGTGGGAGTGTTCCGCCAGCTGACGATCGGCGGCGGGGTCGAATACTGGTACAACAAGCTGTTTGCTCTCCGCGGTGGTTACTTCTACGAGGATCCGTACAACGGCAACCGGAAGTTTCTCACGCTGGGTGCAGGAATCAGGTATAATATTATCGGCGTCGACTTCTCGTACATTTACGCTCTCGAAGAGGACTCGCCGCTTGCCAACACGATGAGATTCTCGCTGTTGCTGAATTTCGCCGGTTAATCCGAATTGCAGATTCGCGAATCTGGCAGGCCGCAAAGGATGGATAGAGGTCGAAGTAAGCAGATACTGCTTAGTTGTCTCGGCCGACGTCATATTCTCTGTGGCCTGTTGCTTATTTCTGTCGTCGCAGGACGTGCCGGTGCCCAGGGAATTACTCCCCGGATTCATCGGATTCAGGCGACCTCGCAGTCGGTTGAAAAGCCCACGACGGGATGGTTCACCGTCATAGGACTCCAGGTGGAGTTCCAGCCCGACACGTCACGATTTACCTCAGGTGAAGGCACGTTTGCCTCGGATCCGTACGGTGGTCTGGTTCCGAAAGTGGACCCCCTTCCTCACGACTCCTCGTTCTTCAGCGCGCATCTAACTGCCCTTCACAACTACCTGGATTCGGTGTCGGACGGGCAAGTCCGGATCCATCCCATGCTGCTTCCCGAGGTCGTCCGGGTCACGGGCAAAATGGAGGAGTATAGCCCCATCGGACTGGATGCCTCGTCTGACGAACAGCTGTCGAAACTTGCTTCGCTTGTCACGCGAGGCATGGACGATTGCCGATCAGCAAGTGGAGTTCATCACGCCTGTAGGTCTCGATCCGGAGCGAGTTCTATTTGTTCTTTTCCACGCAGGCATTGGTCGCGATATCGAACTCGTCGGTACTACGCTCGACAAGACGCCGCTAGACCTTCCGTCGATCTACTTTGACAGCATATCCCTCGATCGACTTGGGGCGACTGGCCTGAACTTCAAGGGACTGCCCGTGGCCAATACGGCTGTGATTCCCCGCACCGAAACGCGGCGAGGGTTTGATTTTCTGTCGGACGAATACTTTCTGGTCGAGCTGACGACCAACGGGCTGCTGGCGGCAAGCTTTTTCAATTTCCTGGGCGTTCCAGATCTGTTCAACACTGCGACAGGGGAGAGCGCGATAGGTCCATTCGGCCTTATGGACCCTCTCGGCATCTTTGCATACAGTGGCCTGATTCCACCCGAGCCCAGTGCCTGGACGAAGGTGTTCCTGAAGTGGGTTGAACCGATTGAGGTTCGCGGAGGCTTCCCGGTAAACCTGACGTTGCGTGCTGCATCCGGGCCGGAGTCGGATGTCGCGCGGGTATGGATCTCGGATTCAGAATACTTCTTGATCGAGAATCGACACCGCGATGTTGATGGTGACGGATTGTCGCTGCAAGTCTGGAATAACGGAACGGTTACGGATCAGTCTTTCGAAAACGGTGATCCGGATTTTAACAGCAGAACCATTGAGGGATTTGCCGGGGGTGTCGTGATTGGCGTCGACGATTACGACTGGGCGTTGCCGGGCGGCCTGGACGAAGACGACAATCCGCTTGTCGGTGGCATCCTCATCTGGCATGCCGACGAGCGTAAGATCAAGCCGGGCATCACGACGAACACGGTGAATGCTGACCCGTCATGGAGAGGGTTGGATGTTGAAGAGGCAGACTCGGGCCAGGACCTCGGATATCCGTCGCGGGGACTATTCGGTTCTGCGCTCGACCTTGGAACGCCATTCGATTTCTTCTACTCGGGCAATCCAGCGACTGTCATTACATCGTCGGGTCGCGAGGTCGTCTTGTACGAGAATCGTTTCGGCGACGACACCTATCCTGACAGCCGATCCAATGAAGGTGGACCGAGTTTTGTCGAGATTGGTGATTTCTCGGCACCGGGGCCGGTCATGTCGGCAGTCGTGCGGCGAGTGAGTGGATCGTCGGCGAGTCCGGTAGACGAAGCCTCCTTTCGCCTTGAGGGCGCCTACCATACTGAAGCCGCGACAGGCGTCAAGTGGTGCGACGAGGCAGCCAGTCCTTTCTACGCTGTGGCTGTCAGGCATGCCGACACGGGTCGCCGCGCGCTCGTCTTCGCGGACGACGACGGCCTCATTTCGATAGTCGAAGACGTCGAATTTACCGAGACCCAGTCCGCCTGTGTTCGTGATGAGTTGTGGACTGTATCAGTTCTTGAAGGGGAGTACCAGATCACGCGGATCGATCCGAGATCGGGTCAGACGTTGTCGGCGCCTGTCGGCGTTTCGGCGGATGACTATTTGCCCGTGTCACCGGTAATGATTGTGGGTGCGGGTGCTCACATTGTGTTTGCCTCTGCCGGCGGTGGTCTTATCGTGACACTGAATTCGACCGGTACCGCCGTATCGTCCGTCGAGCTCCAGAGCGTGCCCCTGGCGGCCTCGTATGGAGGTGACGGGAGGCTCGCCGATTGGTTTTGAGGGATCAATCGAACTGGTTAGTCCTGATGGATCCGTCTTGACAGCCTGGAATACCGGGACGCTCGGTGCAGGTACGACCGGCCCCTGGGCGTTTGGCACCGATGTCGATGGACATCCTGGGTGTCGCGGTTCCACGTGACGGACGGATACTGTTGCTGCAGGAGTCCGGTGAGATTCGCGTACTCGATCCGCTCCGCATTCTTCGCTCGTCACTGGAGTGGAACTGGCCGGATCGTGTTCCTTCTCCGATGCTGGATGATGTGGATGGGGACGGCAGGCTGGACGTGGTTGTCGCACGTGGCAATCAGCTTCTCGCGTTTACACGTGGCGGTGCGTTGGCGGAAGGATTCCCGATCGACCTACGGTCGCCGGCCATGGCCCAGTCCCTGATAATCGGGGGGGTCGAGCGCACGCGCCCGATCGTTCTCGTATCCGGGGAGAATGGATATGTCAGCGCGTTCGACATGGAGCAGCGCGGTCGTCTGGTCGACGGATTTCCACTCCCCGCGGGAGGCTCTGTCGTCGCAACGCCGGGCCTACGGCTGGATCGTCTCTATACGGTTTCAATCGATGCTGATTTTCGCGTCTGGGACCTTGTCGAATCCGGCGAGCCACGATGGGGTGAATTTCTCGGAGGACCCGGTAACCTGTCATTTGTGGAGCTTGCTGAACGAGACGGAGCGTCGCCGGAAGCGGGGGCGCTATTGCTTGAATCAGAGACATACAACTGGCCCAATCCAGTGCGGGATGGGCGCACAAATTTCCGGGTCGCGACGACCGACCACGCCTCGATCGTTATCACGATTGTAGATATGGCAGGCGGATTCGTGGGTAGTTTGAACGCCCCGGTTGTACGGCCGGGCGTCCCCTTCGAAATGACGTGGGAGACGGACGCGCCGAGCGGGCTGTACTTCGCGCGCATCACGGCGACCTCCGAATCCGGTAGATCCGAATCCCGACTGATTAGCCTCGCGATCGTTCGATGAATCGATGCTTCACGATCATAGCGACCGCACTCTGTCTGACGTCGATACTTTCGTCTTCGTCCATGGCCCAGGTATCTCCATCCTTCTATGATTTCGTTCGAGGCGATCTCACGTGGAGTACTATCGAGACGCCGCATTTCCGCGTGCATTTTCATTCGAGCGAGGATGGTCCGACGAGTGAGCGGTCCGCCCGAATCGTGGCTTCGATTGCGGAAGAAATCTACGTGCCCATTACGGAGCTATACGCTCACGAGCCTGACGCGAAGGTCTCGATTGTCCTCCGCGACTTTGAGGACTATTCCAATGGTGCCGCATACTTTTTCGACAACGTCATACAGCTTTGGTCGCCGGCTCTGAACACTCCGTTTCGCGGTCGGCACAACTGGCTACGCAATGTCGTGACGCACGAGTTCACCCACATCGTGCAGGTCGGCGCCGCGATGAAGTCGACGCGGCGCGTCCCGTTCTATTACTTCCAGATGCTCACATACGAAGATGTCCGCCGCCCGGACGTCCTGTATGGGTATCCGGACGGCATCGTTACGTACCCGATTCCGGTCGTCAACAATCCGGCATGGCTTGCCGAAGGCACCGCACAGTACCAGCGGACCGGCATGACCTTCGATACGTGGGATTCCCATCGGGATATGTTGTTGCGCACCCGCGTGCTGGCGGACGAAATGCTATCGCTTGCCGACATGGGCGGGTTCTATTCGCACAACAGTCTCGAGCGCGAAACGGTATACAACCAGGGGTTCGCCTTCACGCAGTACATCGCCGGCAGGTATGGAGAGCAGGCGCTTCGGGATCTCACGCTGTCGCTGGGATCCTGGAAGTCGTGGAATTTCCAGCGCGCCGCCAGGACAGCCCTCGGAGAGAATGGCAGATCCATCTACGAGAGCTGGAAGGAGGATTTGAGCAGCGGGTATGCCGAGGCGACGTCGAAGGTCCGCAGCGATCCAGTAGCCGGCCGGTTGCTACAAGGGGAGGGATTCCTCAATCGACACCCGGCGTTTTCGCCGGATGGTGATCGATACGGATACGTTTCAAATCGTGGACGTGACTTCAGCCAGACCGGACTGTACATCGTCGACAGCAATGGGGATGAGGAACTCGCACTGGAAGGGGACGGGTTGCTCGAAGATCCCTTCACGTATACGTGTGCACTGGGGCATCGTGTGGCGTCACGCGCATTCGGATCGTTTTCCTGGTCGCCTGACGGAGGCAGTGTCGTCTATTCTCGCCGTCGCGACAATGCAAAGGGATACTTCTTTGCGGACCTCTACGAGTACGAGTTGGAGAGTCGAACCGAGAAGCGGCTGACGACAGAACGTCGGGCGCGCTTTCCTGCATATGCTCCGGATGGGGAGAGGATTGTCTTTGTTGTCGAGGAGGACGGCACCGCGAACCTTTTTGAGTTGATTACGGCGTCCTCTGAGATTCGCCAGATCACGTCATTCGCAGATGGAGAGGAAATGGGTGTGCCGACCTGGCATCCAGATGGTCGGCGCGTGTTTGTCGCCATGTCCGATGCATCTGGTCAGTTCATCGGCGAGCTGGACGTCTCCACGGGCTCGATGACGCGTGTTGTTGCCGACGGCTCGGACGTACGCGACCCGGTGGTTGATCGTCACGGTCGCTTCCTGTACTTCGCCTCTGACGCGTCGGGCATCTTCAATATCTACCGAAAGCCGCTTGCCGGAGGCGCGGTTAATCAGCTAACGAATGTCGTTGGTGGCGCATTCGAGCCAAGCGTCGGGGCTGATGGGGCGATCCTTTTTTCCCGCTATGAGTGGGATGGATACAAGATAGCCCGACTCGACAGTGTCACGGTGATCGAGGACCGTGGTGCATTCGTATATCACCCTCCCGCATCCCTGACGAAATGGAAGGGCACCCGATTGGAGCAGGTATCGAGTACGGTCAATATGCTCCGTGTTGATGCCATGCCCTCGACGGACGCGGGCGTGAGTCGCGTGATGTCGAGTGAGCCGGTCGTGACGACGACGGCCGCTGCCGACTCGGCCTCAGCCTACCGGAGCGATTTTACATCTTTCAGTTTCTTTCCGGTGCTGAGACTGGACCAGTACGTGTCCAGAAAGCGACGCGTGACCGATGTCCGGCTCGGTGATCGGACCCGGGGCGAGACCCTGCTTCGAAATACGAAGCTCGGGTTCTATCTGGCGTCACGCGAAGTGCTCGAGGGCCTGTCAATGTTCGGTGGACTTTTGATCGGTCCTGCTTCGGGGGATGCAGATGACCTGGGGAGTTTCTTCGCGCCTGCCAATCTGCTGAAATTGGAGCGAGATATCTTCATTCAGTTCGACTACAACAAGGGCGTTCTCTTCCGCAAGAAGAAGTGGTCGCCCCAATTGTCGCTGCAGCTATTCAACGTGCGTCGAAACGTGGAGAATGGACTCGCCTTCGAGGAGCTCGCCTGTACGGCGTGTTTTCCACCTGACACCACACTCGCCGACCTGTCGTACAATCTGTGGGAACTCGATGTCGCGGCACGAAGCAAGGTGAGTCGGAGCATTCTGCTTGAAGCCGGATATCGATTCAGTCCGTACCGGGTAACCACGGAGCGCTTCTTCTCGACCGAGTTTCAGCAGACTATCCCGGCAACGTCGTCCAGATACTACATCGGCCGCGCGTTTCGTCTCAAGGCCTATGTGGAGGCTATGGCGCCGCACCGTCACAGCGATGTGGTACCCGTCGGGCTAAAGGCAGAGTTAACGTACGAGTATGAACCGGGTCGCCTGTTGGACCGGTTTGCGGTAGAGGATGGGCAGCTTGTGCCGGAGTACGAGCGATTCCACAACCACCGTCTCACGGCGGACCTGCGCTTCGGGATGAAATTCCATCTCGGTGAGTCGGCCCCGCATGGAGCGGGCTTGCGGCTGCGTGGCAGCACGCTGCTCGGGAGTCCCGTTGATGACTTCTTTGATGACTATGTCGGCGGTCTGATAGGGGCCCGCGGCTATCCGTTTTACGCGCTGGGAGGGAACGAGACCCTCTGGCTTCAGCTCTCGTATCACCTGCCCGTATTTCCGCGGATTCGCCGTCAGATTCTCTTTCTCTATATCGACAAGGTATACGCACGCATATATGCGGATGCGGCATACGCATGGAGCGGATCCTTTCCGTCGCTGTCGGATTCACGACGTGATGTTGGCGCCGAGCTACGGCTTGGCCTGGGGTCCTTCTATCTGCTGCCGACGTCCGTATTTGTTAGCACTACGTATGGACTCGATGAGTTTGCTTTTGAACTTGACCCCGATTTCGTGACTCCGAACGGGTCTTCGTCTGTATTCTATGGCCGCGAACTTCAATGGCACTTTGGCATCCTCTTCGGATTTGACCTGTAGAATCGGCAGGCCCTGAAGAACCCATCTTAATTCTGTGGCGAGTATGGCCGAAATAGGCACACCAATCGCGTATTCGATGGCAGTGGCGATGATCGTCGTTGCGGGCGGACTGCTGTACGCTCTGATTGCTCGTAACGAGCCCAAACGCCCGAACGGAGTAGTGCAATGGGTGGGCAGCGTGATAGCCGTCCTTGCGATCGCATCCGGTTTGTGGCTGATCCTCGTAACGGCCAACGTCGATGCTAACGTGACGACACCCTCCAAAGGAGCCATTGCGTCGCCGGATCAAATCGAGGACATGGATCTGCTCTCGCCGGCGGAAGACTTCGAGTTCAAACTGGTCGCCACCGATGAGACCATGGCCCTGTCGGATCTAAAAGGTAAAGTGATAATTCTGAATCTGTGGGCAACATGGTGTCCACCATGTCTTTATGAGATTCCAGATTTGAACCGAATTCACAAGGATTATGCGGATTCAGGGGTCGTGGTTATTTCGCTTTCGGACGAAGTTCCGGAGGAACTGCGCGCGTTCGCCCGCAGTCGTCCGCTTGAGACCATGAGTGCGTTCGTTGATGGTAGAGCAAAGCTGCCGCAGGCGGTGCGTGCCGGTTTCGAGATCCGGCCCACGAGCTACGTGATCGATCGCGACGGGATGTTTCGCAAGTATATCCTTGGCGCCAGGAGTTACTCCTACTTCCGGCGCGCGATCCGACCGCACCTTTAGATCGGCCGACTCACATCCCGTAGATCCCTCCATGTTGCGAACTTCGCGCGGCTCCGGTTGCCTGACGCTTCTTCTCTGCCTCGGTCTTGCGGGCCAATTGACCGCGGATGCGTTCGGTCAGGACATCGGCGTGGAGACGCAGCCTCCACAGCAGCCTCCGCAGTGGACGTCGGACGCGGTTCGGATGACGGTCTTGCACGGATCAGAGTCGGCGTCGGGTTCAGGTCAGCGACGAGTCGGCGTAGCGTTCCGCTGGCACTGGGACTCTCTGCAGTCGTACCCGGACTCGGGCAGGCGTATAATCGTCAGTGGCTCAAGGCCGGACTTTCGATTGCTGTCGAGGCGGCGCTTGTTCTCGGCTACGTCAAATGGAAGAGCGACGGCCTGGACGGGGAACGCGCTTTCCAGGCGCAAGCTCACGCCGACTGGAGTCCGACTCGCTACGCATCGTGGCTCAATGACTACGTAGGCTTTTTGGAAACCAATCACGGCGGTGTGTTCACGGTCCAGGAAATCGTGATACCGAGCCCTGATCAACTGGACTTCACTGAGCCCGCCGCGTGGACTGAATCCGAATTGATCACGGTACGGCGATTGTTCAACGAGATACGAGCCACCGAATCGCAGATGTTTCATCCCGAAACGGGTGCGACGTTTTCTCATCAGCTCCCGTATTTCGGAGAGCAGCAGTACTACGAGCTCATCGGCAAGTACTTCCAGTTCGCACCGGGTTGGGAGGATTATCCAGATTGGGTGGTGGAGGACGAGTACACAGGTGCCATCGATCCCGAACGCTCGGATGGCGAAGGTGGTAAGGTCAACGTATCTCCAAAGTTTTACTCGTACGCGAGGGACCACGCCCGGTCGCAGGACCTGCTCCGCCGGGCCTCACGCGTGACGTCGCTGATTATCGTGAACCACGTCATTTCGGCCATCGACGCCGCTGTGTTTTCGCGGTTGCACAATGACCGATTGTCGGCACGGATGGAAATGGTAAACGACGTATCGGGCAGGCATGCGCCACGAGCAGTTCTCACTCTTCAATTCTAGTTGGCGCATGGGGGCGAGCCGACGTCCGCGGCAGGAGCGTGCTATGACGCTCGATGACCTGCTGATTACGACCGGTGCCGTCTCATTTGTGGGGCTCGTGCTTGCGCTGGCAGAGGTCAGCAGCCGCGCTGGTCTAATTGGTCCCGAGTCGAGCAGGATGGCGGTGCACGCCGTCGTTGGACTGGCAGCTGCGAGCCTGCCATTCATGTTCAAGGATCCGACACCGTTCTACCCGGCGGCCGCTCTGGCGTTGGTAGTTACGTTGCTCGACGCCCATCGCGGCAGGCTCCGTTCCGTCCACGGAGTAACTCGACAGACGAAGGGTACACCAACGTTTGCGGCGGCATTCATCCTGGCCGGTGTGCTTTGCTGGACCGCAAGGCCTGATCTGACCTATGCATTCACGGCGTCACTCGCCGTACTGGCCATTTCGGATCCGTTGGCTGCGCTGGTGGGTCAGGCAGGGAGTGGCCGGACACATACGGAGAGACCGAAGACGGCGCGTGGCAGTGCGGCCTTCTTTTCCTCCGCCGTCGTAATCGTCGCGGTGGTGATGGTTGTCACGCAGGCCGCTATCGAGCTGTCACTGTCGTACATGGTGCTCGTCATATTGCTGACCGCACTGTGCGCGACGGCGGCGGAGTATGTCTCGGAGGGTGGATGGGATAATCCCGCGATCGTTCTGGCTGTTTGCGCGACGCTGGCCCTCACCGTTTCATCGGTCGTGGACCCGGCCATTGTGCTGGTCGGTATCGTATTGCCGGCCGCGTTCGCCTACGGAACGTATCGGATGAAACTCCTCGACGCGCGAGGATCACTCGTGGCCGGGTTGTTGGGGACGACCATTGTTCTCTCAAACGACTGGCGTTGGCTGCTCCCGGGACTAGTGTTCTTTGTCACATCCAGCGCGCTCTCGCGCGTCGGGCGTGAGCGGAAGCGCGACGCCGAGCGACGTCAACAAAAAGGTCACGTTCGAGATGTTTCGCAGGTGCTGGCGAACGGCGGTATTGCGTGGGTCCTGCTGCTGGCATCAGCCTTCGTTGGACTGGACGTTTTGTTCTGGGGATACGCTGGCGCCTTCGCGGCCGCTGCGGCGGACACGTGGGGGACGGAGATCGGTACATTGTCGCGGTCGGATCCGGTCAATATCCGGACTACTTCGTCGTGCGCCGGCCGGCACGTCCGGGGCGGTGAGCGGTCTCGGGACGGTGGGAGCGGTCGGAGGTGCAACGGTGATCGCCGTACTGGCCGCGCCGTTTGTCAGCGGTGGTGGCGTGGCTGGCGTCACGTCCGTCGCGATCTTCGTCGCAGCCGGCGTCGCGGGTTCGACCATTGACACGATTCTTGGCGCAACGCTCCAGGCGCTCTATGTGGACGATGCGGGTGCACTCACCGAGCGGCCCGAGGGTAATCAACTTGTACGCGGCTTCAGTTGGCTGACGAACGATCGAGTGAATCTTGCGGCCACGGGGACCGGCGCCGTTCTGGCTATTCTTGGATATGGCGCGTTCGTTTGATGAGCAACTCTCCGATGCGTCAACAGAAATTTCGTATCATCGGACGAACCCGACTTGACCCGTAACCCTATGCGTTGGTACAGGAAGCTACACTGGCAGATCATCACCGGTCTTGTGCTCGGGCTGGCATACGGTGTTCTCGCAGCGATTCAGGGCTGGGGGCAATTCACTTCCGACTGGATCGCGCCCTTCGGCACGATCTTCATCAACCTGCTGAAACTGATTGCGGTCCCGCTGATCCTGGCCTCGCTCATCACCGGCGTGGCGTCACTGTCGGATATCCGGAAACTCTCGCGGATTGGCGGGCGGACGATAGCGATCTACTTATCGACGACTGTCGTAGCGCTGGTGATTGGGCTGACGATCGTGAACGTGATGCAGCCCGGCAAATCCGTTCCGCCGGACATGCGACAGAAGTTGGAAGAGACGTACAGCGGAGACGTCGAGCAGCGAGCGGCCGCTGCGGCCGAGGCGAAGGGTCGCGGTCCGCTGCAACCCATTGTCGACATGGTGCCCGAGAATCTTTTCTTTTCGGCGTCCAACAATCGCAACATGCTTCAGATCGTGTTCTTCGCAATCTTCGCGGGAATGGGGCTGCTGCTGGTGCCGTCGGAGAAGGCGGAGTACCTCATCAGGTTCTTTGACGGTCTCAACGCGCTCGTCATAAAGATGGTTGAGTTGATTATGGTGACGGCTCCGGTGGGCGTCTTTGCGTTACTCGCCGACACGATCAATTCCGTTGCGAAGGACAACCCGGCGCAGATAGCCGAACTGTTGGCGGCGCTTGGCTACTATTGCATCGCTGTAACACTGGGGCTGCTTATTCATGGATTGGTCACGTATCCATTTCTGCTGAAGATGTTCACTCCGATGCCGTTAGGCCGGTTCTTTGCGGCCATTGTGCCTGCCCAGCTCGTCGCGTTCTCGACGTCGTCAAGTGGTGCAACCCTTCCAGTGACGATGGAGGTCACGGAGAAAGATCTCGGCGTGTCGGAGGAAATTTCCTCCTTTGTCCTGCCGCTCGGAGCCACGATCAACATGGATGGGACGGCCCTGTATCAAGCGATAGCCGCCGTCTTCATTGCGCAGGCTATGGGGATGGGCCTCGACCTGGCAGCTCAGTTGACGATCGTGTTTACCGCTCTGCTGGCATCCATCGGAACCGCGGCCGTGCCAAGTGCCGGGATCGTAATGCTTGTGATCATCCTGGAATCGGTTGGCGTTCCGGGCCAGGGTATCGCGCTTATTCTCGGCGTGGACAGAATCCTGGACATGATGCGGACGGTGGTCAATGTGACGGGTGACGCGACCGTTGCTACCGTTGTTGCCTCCTACGAAGGTCAGCTGGATCTGGGAGTCCTTGAAGCGCGGGCTGGATCGTAGCGACGGTCGGATCTTCAGGTGGGGTTCGCAAGTTTGTCTTGCCCACCGAACGTACAGCTGCCCAATGACTACCCGTGCAGGTTGTGCGGCATTCCTCCCGGTTCTTGCCGCCCTATTCCTGATCTCCAGCATCGCCATCGGCGGAACGCCGGGCCGGAACAGTTCGCCCGACGACGGCCCGATGTTGCTTCGCTCGCCCCTTTCGATCGGAATGATGGAGGAGGGCAGGGAGCTTCTGCTGCGATTCCGAATCGACGAGTCGGAGGATGTCTTCCATGACTTGTCGCGACAGCCCGACGGGAAGGCCGCTGCCTACTACTTTCTGGCGTACTCCTCGCTCCTGAAGTTGCTCGTCTCGGACGACGTGCGGTATCACGACGAATTTGTGGCACGTACTGATTTACTCGATCGTGCTTTGCTCGACGTTCCGGAATCTCCGTGGAGGGCGTTCTTCTCTGCCGAATCAGGACTTCAGCAGTCGATAGTTCGCGCAAAGCGAGGAAAGTACATACGTGCCGCTCTTGCAGGTCGGAAGGCGTACCGCAGATACGATCGACTAGTTCTAGACCACCCCGACTTTCACGAAGCCTACAAAGGACTCGGACTGGTTCACGTTGCGGTCGGCTCGTTGCCCGGAGTTTATCGTACGGTACTGGGGATTCTCGGAGTGCACGGGACGGTCGAGGAGGGGTTGCGCGACTTGAAGGTGGCTGCCGATAGCAGTATGTACGGCAGGGAGGAAGCGGCGATTCTGCTCAGCGTTCTGGGTATCATCGTCGATACGGGGACGGACGCGGGAGCATTGCTGACTCCGCTGTATGCGCGGTACAGCGACAGTCCACTCTTCGGTCATCTGTATGGATTCTTCCTGTATTCTGAGAGGCAGGCGGAGGCCGCACTTCCCGTTCTGCAGCAAGCGAGCCGAAACTCCGACCGCGACGAGTATTTCGATCTGGACTATGTCGATTTCTATCTGGCGGACACGTTCTTCAGGTTGGACCGCTATGACGAAGCGATCGTCCATTTTCAACGGTATCTGGATCGCCATCGTGGGCCCGCCCTGAAGGCTCTGGCCTCGCTCGGTATGGGGTTGTCTCTGGAAATGGTGGGACAACGGCTGGCGGCCTTGAGCTTCTACGAGGACGTCGTAGTAGCGAGGGACTTTGACAGCGACCGTGCGGCGCGACGGTGGGCGGACCGCCTGCTGCAGGAGCCGCTGACGGAACTGGACCGGCAGATGCTGGCTGGCCGCAATGCCTTTGACAGCGGGCGCTACGATCGCTCCACGCGCATTCTGGAAGGCGTGGTGGCCGTTGACACGCTTGACGCGGAGCGTCGCGCGCAGGCGCTATACCGCCTGGGTCGCAGCCGGCACGTTTCGGGGAGCGAGGAAGAGGCCCTGAAGCTTTACCTCAGCGCCATGCAAGTCCAGGTGGCCAACGAGTCGAGATGGGCGCCCTGGTCGTCCTACTACGTCGGTCGTATTCACGAATTGGCGGGCAGGGATGCTCAGGCGCTCGAATTCTATGAAAGGGCGCTGGCGTATGGGACAGAGTACGATTACCGGCAGTCCCTGGAAAAGAACGTGAAAGTGGCCCGCGAGCGTCTGACTGTGGGTCAATCGCAGTAAATGGCGCGGGTAGGCGAGTGGTACCGTCGGGAGTCGATGGCTCGGCGATGTCTCATTTCGAGTCCTGATTCTGAACAGATTTTCTTTATCCGTCCTGTATTGATCGTCAAGTACCCGTTGTTCAACACGAGGGAGGCGATTCTGCTTCAAATTCCGCCATGCGAAGACCTTGGCACCATGTTGGGAACGGGTGCTTCCGAAGGATAAGTGCTGATTGGCCGCTCCAAGTGGTCGCGCGTGAAAGCAAAGCCCTGAATCGCCGAAAAGCGATTCAGGGCGGATGCGCGCTTGAGAGGATTCGAACCTCCGACCTTTGGAACCGGAATCCAACGCTCTATCCAACTGAGCTACAAGCGCAGGCTGATTTGAATAATAGTTACAACGGGCACATGTCGCCAACTGCCGATGGCCACCTTCAGTGGCTCTTCACGACACGTGGAGCTGCAGTGCGACAGTACGAGGAGCAGGAGCATGGACGGATATACGATGTGGACGCGCGTACGCGCGACACTTGAGAATGAGCAGTACCTGACAGATGCATCCAAAATGAACGACGCCGAACTGATCGCTCACTTCAAGAGAGACCCGGAGGAGGCCTACGGAGAGCTCCTCAGACGCTACTCGGCGGTAATTCTTGCGAATGATCCGGCGCTTCATGCACGACCAGGACGAGGTCATGGAAGTGTACACCGCTGTCTGTGAGAGACTTCGGGCGAAGGATTTTCATGCGCTCAGACGATTTCAGATTTCAAACGAACTCACGCCGTGGCTCAGTGTCGTTGTTGCGAATTCATGTCGCGACCGATTCCGCAAGCTGAAAGCGGTGTCTGTGCCCAAGTCCGTAATCGGAAAGCTCAACGAAGTCGAGCAGCTCGTCTTCAAGTATTACTATCAAAGACGCCTCGGCCAGCAGGAGATTGCAGAAACTATCAAGGGAAAGCACGATTTGCCGTGCACGGTCTACGAGGTCGTAGATGCAATCGGGAAGATCAATGAGCTGCTGTCGATCAACAAGAGATGGCATTTGTTGATGGCGCTGAACCAGAACGCGGCCGCACCCTCGGTAGAGGATCTTCGTGAGGTCGGTATTGAGGCGGTATCTACCGACAGCGTCGGTGCCAGCGACGAGGAGGAGATCAGGCTGGAGACGCTGGACAAACTGAACGATGCCCTCGAAGTGCTTGACCCTGAGGACCAGTTGCTCGTACTACTTCGGTTTGAGCACGGAATGAAGGCGTCTGAGATTGCCGACGCAATGGCGATTGAGGACCACAAGTACGTCTACACGCGTCTTCGTACCGTCACGAATCGTCTGCGACGCACACTGGATGAGGCCTGACGAGAACAATCCCGCGTCCGTCGGGGTTGACGATCTCGTTCCCACCCATCTCGCGACGTTCGATGCTCGAAGAGATTCCAGACCTTCGTACTGGCCACGCTACGCCCTACGTCACCGATGAGTGGCGATCCAATCCCATTCCGCTTGACGGGCGGCTTGAGAGGGCGGGCTTCCCCCCATGGCTGACAGCGGGTCTGGTCCTTTTCATGGCTCTGGTCCTGTTTCAGGTCGTCGTCGCGCCGATTGCAACGTTCGCGTTGCTGTTGATGTCAGACGTTGGTCTGGATGAGATGCTCGACGCGATCACCACGCTCGTCACCGATCGTACGAGTCTACTGCTTGTCGCGAACACGGTCGGCCAGGTTCTGGCGCTCGCCGTTCCAACCCTGCTCATTGCGCGACTGCATTCGAGTCGGTCCGCCGATTTCCTTCGACTCCGAGAGGCGGATTATCGTCTCGTGGGTCTTGCCGTCCTTGGCCTCGCGGGGCTCTTTCCGCTTGTCCAGTGGCTGGGTGAGCTTAACGCGGCAATTCCAGTTCCCGACATTATTCGGGAGTTCGAACGGCTCATGATCGAACCGATCGAGCGAATGTTGAGCAAGCCCGGTGCGCTCGGTTTCAACATTGCGATGATTGCTCTCACGCCGGCAATCTGCGAGGAGATCCTGTTCCGCGGGTACGTGCAGCGGCAGGTCGAACGAAGTGCCGGAGTCCTGTGGGGCATCGCGATAACCGGCATCGTGTTTGGCGCCTACCATCTTCAGATCACGAAGATCATTCCACTCTCCGTGCTCGGCATCTATCTCGGTTTTATCACGTGGCGTAGCGGGAGCATTATACCAGCTGTAATCGTTCACTTTGCAAACAATGCTGCCGCGATCCTCATTGGGACATATGCTGCGAGAAGCCCTGATATGACACTGGAGGATCTGGACAGCGTACAGATTCCATGGTACTTTCTGGTTGCGGGCTTCCTGTTTCTTGCGGGCTCCGTGCACCTGATGAATGTAATTGCAGCCGACCGTCTGCCGCCGGACGGATCGGGCAACGATTTCCCACTAGGTCGCGACCGAGGTGATCCTAATGACCAAGAAGAGTCTTGAAGGTTGGGTGGCCGTCTTCAGTTCGGGAACGGACTACGAAGCGGATCTTGTACGAGATCGTCTGGATGATTCCGGACTTGACGCCATGATACTGACCCGGCGTGACCATGCGTTCAATCTGAATGTTGGCGAGCTGGCAAATGTAGTCGTGCTCGTGCCAGAGGGGCAGGCTGAGGAGGCACGTGGCATCCTGGAATCGGCTCCAATCAGCGATAGGGCTCTGGAGCGCGCGGCTCTTGCAGCAGACCCCGACGCGCCGTCCGCTCACGACGAAGAAGAGCAATCCAGGCTTGACACGGGAATCGATCGGATCAATCTCAGCAGCCCTGACGAGGACTAGGGCCTGGTGTTGGTCTCATCCAGCCAGGGTGTCGGTTTTGAGTTTACCCAACGGTATCACGCGCGTTGCGACGGCCGTCGTTGCGATTCCTCTGGTGGTCTATGCCACCTACGCAGGCGGATGGCTGTTCCTCGCTCTGGTACTGACTGGCGGCCTGCTTGCTCAGCATGAGCTGTACGGTCTGCTGGGTCGACTCGGCGTTCGAACACTTCCAGTCGCGGGTCTGGCAATTGGTGCTGTGGTCGGGTTGCGAACCGAACTTCCACAGGCCGTCCCGTTAGCGGTCGGGATGTCTGTCGTTCTCGCCGTGGGCATTCTCCTGTCGAGTAAGTTCGAGAATCCGTGGCAGTCGTTTTCCTCGACCCTTACGGCTGTATTCTATCCGACGGCGCTGCTGACGTACCTGGTTGACCTCCGAGTCGAGGCGGTCGCCGCTCTTGGAGAGAACAGCGCCTTCTGGCTGACGCTGTCGGTATTCGTGCTGGTATGGGCCTCCGATACAGTAGCGTACTACGTGGGACGATCCGTCGGTCGTACCCCGCTCGCACCCGAGATCTCGCCGAAAAAGACGTGGGAAGGCGCTGTCGGTGGCGCCGTCGGGGCCGTGATCGTCGCGTTGGGATTGTGGAAACTCAGCCTCGTCTCGGTCGGATGGATCGATTGTGTCGCTCTTGGACTCATCTGCGGCACGGTCGGCCAGCTTGGCGATCTTGCCGAGAGCCGTATCAAGCGAGCTGCCGGCGTAAAGGACTCGGGGACGATCCTGCCGGGCCACGGGGGGCTGCTGGATCGCCTTGACGCCATGATTATAGCGGTTCCTGTGGCATACCTGTATCTGGCGTACGTTGCTCGCGTCTTCTAGCAAGTCGTACTCGAAGGAACGATATCGCCGTACGCCGGGTATATTTCTGTCAGGCTATACCCGCAGTTTCGCAGCAAGCAATGGGCATTTTCGTTCCAGGCAAGAAAACTCAGAATCGTCGATTCTCCTACGAGCCACGATACTACGATCCGTTCAAGGACGAAAGCGTAAAGCGGCGTATGAGAGTCAGGAGTCGGGCGCGCAGGAGTCGGGGTCCGGCTGTGGCCGTATATCTGGCTTTGTTACTGATTCTCGCTCTGTACCTCTATTCAAAGATGTAACTCGTGAAGTGGAGTCGTCCTAAGCAGTAGACCGGGATGAAACGTGGCTGAAGTCCGAGTGGATCGTGACGGCATCATTGAGGTGATGTCGGATATACTGGCGAACAAGATCGCTGCGGGCGAAGTGGTTCAACGTCCCGCTTCCGTCGTCAAGGAGCTCGTTGAAAATGCGATCGATGCGGGTGCGACCAGGGTCCAGGTGATCACGAAATCGGCCGGACGCGATCTCATTCAGGTCGTCGACAACGGATCCGGGATGAGTGCCGCCGATGCCACGGCGTGTTTTCATCGCCATGCGACGAGCAAGATCCGGGCTATCGAAGACCTGGAACGGATCAGAACGCTGGGATTTCGGGGTGAAGCCCTTGCCTCCATTGCGGCCGTCAGTCGAGTCGAGTTGCGGACGAGGAGGCAGGAGGATGCCGTGGGTAGTCTGGTGCGAATTGAAGGCGGCGTAACCAGGACCGTCGAGCCTTGCGCGGCCCCGGCAGGGAGTAACGTGGCGGTCCGAAACCTCTTCTTCAACGTCCCGGCGCGCAGGAACTTCTTGAAGTCAGCCGCCACGGAATTGAAGCACATCGTGGAGACCGTTCAGTTTCTCGCACTGTCGAATCCGTCGATTGCGTTTGAGCTTCATCACGATCAAAGTGAAATACTCGCCGTGTCGGTAGGCAGGGACGCTGACAGCGTCCGCCAACGGATTTCTGCTGTGTTCGGTGACGCGGTCGGACGAGATCTGGTGGGCGTTTCAGAGTCGACGAGTTATCTGACGATGCACGGCTTTGTCGGGCGCCCCGAGCGACATAGAAAGAGCCCGAGCGAGCAATTCCTGTTCGTCAACGGGCGCATCGTCCGCAGCCGATATCTCGCTCATGCCGTCAAGGCGGCTTACGAGAATATGCTGCCGGAAGCCGCATATCCGTTCTTTGTGCTTTTCATTGATCTGGATCCACAGCACGTGGATGTCAATGTCCACCCGACCAAGGCCGAGGTCAAATTCGATGACGAGCGTGGCGTGTACGGCTTTGTCAAGGCGGTAGTGAAGAAAGCACTGGGCATGGCAGATCTGATTCCGCAGGTTTCCGATGAAACCGGTTTCCCGGGTTTCATGCCGTCGGTGTTCACGTCCCTCGATGAGGGCGACAATCGCATTTCGGGCCACGAGCGCGACAGGACCTGGCCCGCATTTGATACTGCATCGGCAGCGGCGGGAGCGGCTCCGGACTCGTCATGGGCAGATGCATTTTATGGCTCGGACGAACTCACTGCATCCGGCGGAGAGGCGCGATTGGAACGCAGACTGAGTGACGGTGAGGTACGGTTCTGGCAGATCGCAGACTACTACGTGGTCACCCCGCTGCGCTCAGGATTGCTTGTGATTGATCCGTCCGGTGCACACCAACGTATCATCTATGAGCACGCTCTGGCCAGTCTCGAGTCAGGTCGCGGGCTTACTCAGCAGCTCCTGTTCCCGCAGACCATCGAGTTCCCGGCCGGAGACTTCGACCTGCTCTGCGAAATCATGCCACAGCTTCGTTCGGTCGGTTTCGAGCTTGAGGAGTTTGGTGGACGCTCGGTAATTGTCAGGGGTATCCCGACGGATGTAAAGCAGGCGGCTGCCGAGCATCTGCTGCACGAGTTGTTGGAGGAGTTCCGCAACGGCATGCGCAACGGGCCGGTCTCTCGCGAAGAGAACCTTGCACGAAGCGTCGCGAAAAGGGGCGCGGTGCGACCGGGTACCCGTATGGCGCTCGCGGAAATGAGTGCGCTGGTCGACCAACTATTTCTCTGCTCATCACCGTACACATGTCCTGCAGGGCGACCCACCATGATTCGCGTGTCTATTGAGGAGCTCGCACGACGCTTCGGCCGTTAGGACCGAGATCTTCGGACCCCATAATGCTCTACGACCATTTCACCAGGTTTCTTGCTGAGCAGCGGCTTGACCTGACAGGAAGGATCGTGGTCGGTTTGAGTGGTGGCGCGGACTCCGTCGTGCTCGTCGACCTCTTGCAGCGGGTCGCAGCTGAAGTTGTGTGTGTGCATGTCAATTATGGGCTGCGTGGTTCCGAGTCGGACGGCGACCAGGACTTTGTGACGGAGTTTTGTGTCAAACGCGGTCTCGACCTTGTCGTTGTGACGGCGGGCGATCAGATGGGGGCCGCGGGCCGGGGCTCCGTGCAAGCGCGGGCGCGCGAAATCCGGTACGACGCATTCCAGGCGAACGCGGAACACCGGGGTATTGGACTCATTGCCCTCGCTCACCACGCGGACGACCAGGTGGAGACGGTATTGCTGAATCTGTTTCGCGGTGCGGGGATTGAGGGATTGGCAGGTATGCCGGTCGTGAGGCCCGCCGGGTCAGGGGCTATTCAGATTGTTCGGCCCCTTCTCTTTGCCCGCCATAGTGAGATCGAAGACTATGCACGCGAGGCCGGTCTGGACTGGCGCGAAGATTCATCCAACAGCAACCTTAAGTATCGCCGTGTCGCATTGAGGCGCGAGATCATTCCGTCTGTCCAGGAGCACTTTGGTTCGTCATCGGTACCGAACATCCTGCGGATGGCCTCAATCGCCCGACAACTTGTCGATTCCGGTTATGCGGTACCGAAGAGCGGCGGCAGAGAGAACGACGAGCCTGCTCTCGATCTCGCAGAGCTAAGGGAGCTGCCTGCAGTGGTTCGTACAAGGGTGATTCTGGACGCGTTAGCGAAATTTGCTCCTGACGTACCCAGGTCAAAGGTGATCGCGGACCAGATCGAGCAGCTGATCAACCAGCAGCCGGGAAAGCGCGTGCAGATTGGCACCCTCGCTATTGTTCGGGAACGGGAGGCACTTCAGTTTGTGATCTCAGAAGAATCGCTTGAAGTCCAGTCATCGTTCTCGAAAACCCTGGCCGTGGGAGAGACGATCAGTGTACCGGAGGGCATCCTCACTGCACTGAGATTGGCGGACATTCCTGATACGCTCGATTCGGGTTCACGCGATATGGTGTTCCTTGACGCCGATGCAGTCGGTAGTGAACTCACCGTGAGTAGTTGGAGGGACGGAGACCGCATATCACTTCTGGGTTCAGCCGGATCGAAGAAGGTGAGTGACCTGCTGACGGATTTCAAGGTCCCGACGCTCGATCGGCATAAGTCGCTCGTCGTGCGCTCCGGCAAGGACGTGGCGTGGGTGGTTGGATTGAGCCTTTCAGCGAGGTTCGCCATCGCCGATACTAGCCGAGCCGCAGTCATGCTCTGCTTTCTTCGGACGCCGTCTTCATAGTCGCCGTTTCTTATGTTGGGCGACGTCGCTTAGTTTGCCTGCGCAAGCAAGCCTTGATTTCACAACAATGCTCGTGAACATGAAGTCGACTGATCTGACCCGCAAAGAGTCCGCCGTGTACTGCCGGGGTGAACGTTTTCGTCTGTATCTGAGCGACGAGACGATCCAGAATCGGGTGGATGAACTCGGTGCCGAGATTTCACGTGACTTTGCCGGAAAGACCCCTGTGTTGATCGGAATCCTGAACGGGTCGTTCATGTTTCTGGCTGATCTTCTCCGGTCCGTAGATGTGGACTGTGAAGTCGATTTCCTCAAGCTCTCGAGTTATGGAGCAAACAAGATCTCCAGCGGCGTAGTGCGAGAGCTGAAGAAGATCGACGCTGACATAAAAGGCCGGCACGTGATCGTCGTGGAAGACATCGTCGACACCGGACTTTCAATCGAGTTCATTCTGCACAGACTTCAGGAGTATGAACCCGCCTCCCTGAGTGTCGCGACGCTTCTGCACAAGCATGAAGCCACGCAGATCGAGATCGAACTTGACTACGTCGGCTTTCGAATCGACGACCTCTTCGTTATTGGATACGGACTGGACTACGGACAGCTCGGGCGAAATCTGGATCAGATCTACATCCTTGACGACGATTCAGCCAGGTAGAGACGTTAGGTTACAGGTCGTGTCATCGACCGGCTGCGCGGGACTGGCCACTACGTTTCACCGTGCGTACCGAAAAGCCAGACCGCGAACCCTGATAAGCGTCCAGCGTCCGGGGTGACCGCGTTGTTTCCTTCGAGCGACGTCTGTATTTGGGATGCCGAGGCTCCGGCTTCGCGACGAGGTTCGGCAGTCCCGGGAATAGTGTGTCGGCACCGTTGCCGGTCCGGGCCTCACTCCCGCATCATGAGGTTGACGAATCGCCATACCTCGTGAAACGTATTGTAGAGGGGTACGGGCGCTACCCGAATGACGTTCGGATTCCGCCAGTCACAGACGACGCCGTTTTCCCTTAACCGGTCATATGCGGCGCGACCGTCATCGTGAACCATCAGCGAAAGCTGCGATCCACGCTGGACCGCATCTGCTGGCGTCAGTATTTCGATTTCCCGGCGCAAGTAATGATTCAGTAGATACTCGAGATACGACGTGAGTCTCCGCTGCTTTCGTCGAAGCTCGCCCAGCCCCGCTTCGTGAAAGATGGCCAGCGAGGCACGGATGGAAGCAAGCGACAAGACATTCGGGTTGCTTATCTGCCATCCACCCGCGCCGTGCATGGGTTCGAAGGAGCCATGCATCTGAAAGCGTTTCGAAAGCCCCTCACCCCACCATCCGTTCAATCGGGGGATATCGTGATCGGCAAAATGTCGCTCGTGTACGAAGCAACCTGAGAGACTCCCCGGGCCGCTATTGAGATACTTGTAGCAGCACCAGACGGCGAAGTCAACATCCCAGTCGTGGAGTTTCAATTCGACATTCCCCGCAGCATGAGCGAGATCGAATCCGACCACGCAGCCGGCGTCGCGACCGGCCCGGGCAATTCGCTCCAGGTCAAAGAGCTGTCCGGTGTAGTAGTTGACACCGCCGAGCAACACGAGGGCGATCTCGGAACCGCGTTCCTGGATGACGGTCTCGATGTCTTCGTCACGCAGTGTGTGTTCGCCCGGTCGGGCGCGGACCGTGATTATGGTCGAGGCGGGATCGTAGCCGTGAAGCACGCACTGCGAAGCGACTGCGTACCGGTCGGACGGAAAGGCGTGCTCCTCCATTAGGATCTTGAACCGGGTGGCGCCTGGGCGATAGAACGAGATCATCATGTGATGGAGGTTCACGGTGAGCGCGTTCATCAGGATGACTTCGTCCTCATTTGCTCCCACGACCGGAGCGAGCAGGGGAGCCAGGGCGTCGCCGTATTGTGTCCACGGCAGTGAGCCACGGAAGTGGGCGTCGACGCCGAGGTTCGCCCACGCACTCAGCTCTGCCTCAATAGCCGCAGGCACCGCGCGCGGTTGCAGCCCGAGGGAATGCCCGACGAAGTAAATGAGTTCGCGCCCTTCGCCATCCGTCGGTATGTGGAAGCGACTGCGAAACCCCGCAAGTTCATCTCCTGCATCGAGCGCGAGCGCAAACGACTCATCGGGACTATAGGTCATGGGTTGACTCGAGCAGTTAGGCGTATCAAATGCAGTCGATCCTGCCTCCGTCGACCGGAAGGTTGATTCCTGTGATGTATGATGCCGCGGCGGAGGCGAGGAACGCGACAGCCCACCCGATCTCCTCTGGCTCGGCAAATCGGCCGGCGGCAATCTGACTCATCCACTGCTGCTCTTCGACTTCGATGGATGTCTGAGCACGATCAGCTCTCTCCGTCATTAGCGATGCAAGGCGTGCCGTCCGCGTGGCTCCTGGCAGAACGCAGTTCACCGTAACGCCGAAAGCCGCGACCTCTTTTGACAGGGTCTTGGCCCATGCGGCTACGGCCGCCCGAGTCGTGTTGGATACTCCGAGACCCGGAATAGGCTGTCGCACTGAGGTAGAGACGATATTGATGATTCGACCGTAGTTCTGAGATTTCATTCCCGGCAGAAGCAGCCTGCTCAAGATGTGATTGCAGACCAGATGGCTCCGGAGTGCACGCTCGAACTCGTCGGGTTCAGCGTCGACAATGGCACCGCCGTGGGGACCGCCCGTGTTGTTCACGAGAATGTCGACAGGGCCTCGTCGTTGGACAGCGTCACGCACGACAGCATCAACCGATTCGGGTTCCGTAAAATCGGCCTGGAGGTAAGTGTGCTGTTGTCCCGCGTCAGTCGACAGTGTATCTGCCACCGTCCTGAGTTTGTCGGCGTTACGTGCGAGCAGGATCACAGTCCCGCCCTGCGCTGCTATCGTCTCGGCGCATGCACGTCCGATTCCAGACGTACTTCCACACACAAGCGCCGTGCGGTTCTTGAGGGAAATGTTCATTCTCTTAAATATTGTGGGTCTTGAGTGCTCGCTGGTCGTGCTGCTATAACGTCCTTCGGGTCAGATCACATCCCTGGGGCAACTGACGTATGGTTTGATCTCGAAACGTCGTAGTGCGGACACGGCAGCCGTATCTGCACCCTCGGACAACTCATAAAGTCGCCCGTCTCGCTGCATTACGACAATAGAATCCTCTGCGGACTCGTATGGAGAGTGACGCGAATGGGCAGCACTGAAGTAGAGGTCGACATCGCTCTCCGATTCGTCACGGCTTGACAGGCCAGTCGCGACAAGCCATTCCCTTACTTGCTCTTTCCGGGCGGCCATGGATTCCACACTGGGCTCTTCTTCGAGGAATGAGACGCGAAAGAAGTTGCGCGTTAGAAATCGGGCACACAGATCAGCGAGAATGCTGTCAGATGATTTGGCCCAGCGCTTGATCGAATACAGTACGTCGGTATCATCCAATTCGTAGTACGTCTCAATCACATCGTCCCGCTGAATGTCCTCACTTGTCAGATCCTGGCTCAGGAAGAACAGAAATGCAGGCGAACACACATCCGCTACGTAGGGATCTCCGACGTCCAATTGCTTGCGCGCCCGCGTAATAATCGATTGCAGAACGTGGTCACCAGCAACAACCGTCTTGTGGAGATACACTTGCCAGTACATGAGGCGACGGGCAATCAGGAAGTTCTCGACCGCATACGTTCCTTTTGCATCTATCACGATGGATGAATCCGGCCCGCCCTCGGACGGATGAACGCGCATGGTCTTGATGATTCGCTGAACGCCGACTGCGCCTTCGACTACGCCCGTATAGAAGGAGTCGCGCCGGAGGTAGTCGAGCCGGTCCATGTCCAGTTGGCTCGAGACCAACTGATGAAAGAAGGGTCGGTCGTACGTGCCGTCGAAAATCTGCAGCGCGAGATCGAGATCCGGGAAGCGGGCAGCAAGCCTGAGGATCATCTCGCGACTCATCATCTCGTGTCGGAAATCACGGATGAGTACGTTCTCCAGGGTGTGTGAAAACGGACCGTGACCGATGTCATGCAAAAGCGCTGCGCATTGCGCGGCCGTGAATTCTGCCCCCGACACGGGCGTGCCTTTCTCCTGAAGGTTCACGAGCGCATCATGCATCAACGCCATCGCACCCAGCGCATGACCGAAGCGCGTATGCTCAGCGCCCGGAAAAACGAGGTACCCGACTCCGAGTTGACGAATCCGCCTGAGTCGCTGAACCTCAGGGGTATGTATCAGCTCAAGAATGGGTTGCCGGGGAACCGAGATGAAGCCATGAACGGGATCCGAAAAAATCTTGTACCTTGACGCGTTGTGATTTGAATCCCGTGTTTTCACGTGGATTGGGCCTGTTTGCTTCTGATGTTCGCCCAAATATACTCCTGAAGTGATATCGCATTAATGACGGGTCCGGTGCACCATCAATTCGTAGGCGATCAGCATGTAGACGGCACTGGATCGGATGCGTCTATTGCTGTACGTACGAACGTCGCGGAGGAGTACCGCGACATGGCACGTTATGCCATTACGAGTTTGCTCGAGCCGCTGTCTTTGCGTCCACTGTGGGTCGATTCAGCTGCAACGGACGTCGCACCGGTGCTCTACTATGGACCGGCGGAGGATCGATCTCCGCATGAACTTCAACTCTCGTATTCCACCAGGGCGGAAGGCGTGTTTCTCCGCTCGCGGCAGCTCGACGAAGCGGCTGTCGCATGGATTGACTGGGAGGGTGAATCATGGCCCGCACTGCTTGTCGATGAGCGTGGCGCGCCGGACATCATCGCGAGCACGTTCTACTTGCTGTCGGGCTGGCAGGAGTCGCGTGTAACTCCCCGGGACAGAAACGGACGTTTCCGTTTTGAGGACTCGATCCAGTCGCGGCTTGGTTTTGCCGACAAGCCGGTTGTTGATGCGTACAGGGAATGGCTGGCGAAGGACCTGGCAGCGGCGGGGGTTCAATTCGCCAGGAGGCGCTGGGGCGGACGCAGCTGGGCCGTGTGTCCTACGGTTGACGTTGACTACCTGTGGAAATGGCGAAAGGGTATGATCTATCGAGAGGTCGTGCACCATCTAATGCTTAACGCGCGCAAGGTCGGGCCCGGGGAGAGGGTGCGTCGGTTTCGCGATTTTGTAGTCGACGCGGTCACGCCGCGTGACGTGTATCGGTCCGCACTCGCCCGAATGGTCGATGAGATCAGATCTCGGGATGGAACCGCCACCATTCTTTTCAAGGCGGGAGCCCACGGCCCCAACGACGTTCACTACCGGCTAACGGGCCGCTGGCTTTCGGCGTTTCTGCAGGCTGCGGCAGCAGATGACTTTGAGCTCGGCCTCCATCCAAGCTACTATTCCAACGCGCATGGAGGCTATCTGGCGGATGAGGTAGAGATGTTTCGTTCTGCAATCGGTGCGAAGCCGACGACAGTTCGACAGCACTTTCTTCGATATGACACGCCAGTCACGATGGAGCTTCATGAGTCGGCCGGGTTCGCGATCGACTCGACGCTTGGTTTTGCGGGGCAGGAGGGATTCCGACGAAGCACGTGTATGCCGTTCCGACTATTTGACGTGCACCGAAACAGAGAGACGTCGATGTGGGAAATGCCACTCGCCGTGATGGATGGAGCGCTGTTCAATCGCCAGAATTACTCGCTCGACGAAGCCGTGGCGGCGACATCACGACTGCTAGATCGATGCCGGAAGTTTGGCGGATGCGCTGTTCTACTGTGGCACAATGTCCTCTGGGACGAAATGGACGCTCCCGGGTGGGGTGGAGCATTTTCTTTCAACGCTCGACTCGGCCGTAGAGGCTAACGCCCTGATATCAAGTCTGTCCGGCGCATTGGGGGAATGGCGGCCATCAGTCGCTTGACCGCTTGCCCTGATACGGGGCGTAGAAATCCTGGATAACAGTCAGGTCGGTTTCGAAATCGCCCGTCGGCATCAGGTTCAGCCCCAATCCCACGACGCGCGATTGATAGTCGAGATAGGCGCAAACGATCGGAATCTTCGCTCCGGCCGCGATGTGGTAGAAGCCACTCTTCCATCGCTGGACCTTCCTTCGAGTGCCTTCCGGCGCGATGCCGAGCACTAGCTGGTCGCTCTCGTTGAACCGCTCGACGACCTGCTCCACGAATCCTGATGTGGCCTGACGGTTTACAGGTATGCCGCCGAGTCGGCGCATGAGTCCACCAAACGGCCACCGAAAGATCGTGTGTTTCCCGATCCAGTGGGCGTCTACATCAAGAGCCAGTGCGGCAGCCAGTCCCAGGACGAAGTCCCAGTTCGATGTGTGCGGAGCGATGATCACCACCGCCTTTGGGATGCTCGGTAGCGTACCAGCGATACGCCACCGCATGATTTTCAAAACGAACTCGCCGAGCCACTGAAGGACTCCGGATCCTCGCCGCGGCAGGCGGCTGATCTCATCAGGCGGTGCATCCGGGGATCGCGTAATGTCGACGGGCCTGACCATCCTAGCACCCGTCTTCGGCCAGTTCTCGAACGAGGCGCAAATAGAAGTCGTTGGAGGAGAAGCGCGAGTTTATGCCCAGGGAAAGCCCAACCTGAGCGGCGTGATCCGCTTCCAACGTTTCTTCAAAACGACCCCATTTTGCGCTCTCGACAGAGACAATGCCGTCATTCAGTCCCTCGGCCGCGTACAGAATCGAGTTTCCGATCTTCAGAATCGGATTGATAGGTGTTTCCGTTCCCTTGCCCGCCGCTCCGGCAAAAGACGCGTAGCGGACGTCGGGATGATTTTCGATCGCTGGATTAAAGGCCGTGCTCATGTGCTCAAGAGTGAGTTCGCTGAGCGCCGTGCGGAAGTCGGCCTCGCCACCCGCGACGGCATGGGCGCCCACCCAGTCCGCCAGGTTGGCCAGTATCTCGCGGATTCTTTCCGGTTGGGAAAGGACATAGTCTGCGATGTAGGTCCCGTGATGGGGAGTCGAGACGGTCGTGACCGAAGCTATACTGTCATGCATACCGCGTTTGGCGATCATCCATCGCGCGTCGAGTCCGCCCATTGAGTGTGCGACGAGGTTGACCTTCGAGGCTCCGGTCTGGTCGCGAATGTCGGAAAGTCGGTCAGCCCACATCGACGACCGAAAGGACACCGTATTGTACGGGGCTACGTTGGGAGCAAACGCCAGCACGCCGTGCATTCTGAGAAACGTGGCTGCAGCATAGAGGTGGCCTCCCCGGCGCATTCCGGCAAGGACGCCGAACCCGTGCATCAGCACGATGGGATATCTCGTACAGATGACCCGTGGTAGCGGAAAAGCGTCCTGTCCCGCCAGAAGTCTGACGGCTGATTCAGCAAACTTGGCCATGCTTCGATCGTAGACCGGAAGTCGTTATCGTGCAACTAGATACACGTCGTATCTCATGTATCATCTTATATCATCACCGGCACAAATTCAATGAGTGCGAGTGTCAGCGCGATTACCAGTGGCACGCGGATATTATCATTCAGTGGCCACGGCAATGCCTCCGCCAGAGCACCGACCACGACAGCCGGAATCGCACTCCACATCGAAAGTCCGGGGAAGGTGGCGGCGGCGAGCGTTCCAACGACAATAAACGCGACCGAACCTTCAATAGTTCGCGAGCCTCCGGGCCATGTGTGTCTCCCGATTCGCTGGCCGACCAGAGCGGCAAATGCGTCGCCGAGAATGAAGATCAAGAAGGATGCTGCCGCGATTTGCAGGGGGAAAAGCCCGATCAAAAGCGCGAAGGACACCACCACCCACGTCGCTCCATTGATGATGATACGTCCACCTTCGGATTCTTCCGACGGGCGCATCATGAAACCGAACCATCTCTGGATGAAGTCCTCGAATTTTCTGTTTCGCGACCGGAGAACGTCGGCACAAACCGCCAGGATGGCTGTCGGTACTGCGATCATCAACGTGGTCCGTTGGCCCCACTGTACCGCCAGTAACGGCACGACAGCCACCAACAGGTGCAGGACTTTGCGCGGAACCTCCGCCGCTGACCTATTTTGTGGCGCTGAGTCTGACAAGGTGTTCGTTAAGCGGCCGCATGCGGACGTGGGGCATTCACAGTGATCGCAGGGGGGCACGGTGCTAGTCGTGCTGCGACCGAACAGTCCAGAGACCAAACTGATGTCATATTTGCAAGATAGCAGGCAGACGACTCGTGGGCACAAACTCGCGAGGATGGAATCGCTGCATTGTGTGTGGGTGGTGCTAGCTGCATTTGCGTGGTTCGGGCCATTACTCTCGGCTGCTCAGACTACAACTGGCGATGACTTTGTGTTTGACGATACATCGCTTCCCGTCGTGCACATCACGATCAATCCGGCACACCTCGACGACCTGTTCCTGCCTGGAAATCAATATAGTGATGAGGAAAAACCCGCGACCTTCGCGTTCAAGCGAGGCGTGGATTCCGTAACCGTCGACAGTGTCGGTTTTCGCTTCCGGGGGAATACCTCGAGAGACGCGGCGAAGAAGTCATTCAAGGTCTCCTTTAACACATTCCGACGGGGCCAGAAGTTCTTCGGCCTGGAGAAGCTGAACCTTAACGGAGAGCACAACGACCCATCTATCGTGCGGTCCAAGATCGGCTGGGACCTGTTCCGATCTGTCGGCGTGCCTTCTTCCCGCGCCAATCATGTTCGTCTGTATATCAACGGCCAGTATTTCGGACTGTATGTCAATGTCGAGCATGTCGACGAGCAGTTCCTCCAGAGAGAGTTCGGAACCGACGCGGGCAATCTGTACAAGTGCCTGTGGCCGGCGGACCTCGCATGGCTGGGGAGCGATCCTGAACTGTATCGGCAGTCCGGGGCAGACAGGTCGCCGTACGACTTGAAACTGAAAGACGACCAGTTTCAGGGATACGACGATCTGGTTCACCTGATTGACGTTCTCAACCACTCCAGCGCCGCCGACTTTCCGAGTGCGATCGAGGAAGTCTTCAACGTGAACGGCTTTCTTCGTGCACTGGCCGTAACCGCGTTGACCGGAAGCTGGGATTCGTACTGGTTTCTGAAGAACAACTACTATCTCTACTCGAATCCAGACACGGGCCGATTCGAATACGTGCCCTACGATTTCGATAACATCATGGGGATCTGGTGGGAGGGGATCTATCCCGGACTTGACTGGACGACGCGCAACGTTTACGCGTGGGGGCATCCGGACCCGCGGGAAGTTCGACCGCTGGCCGATCGCATTCTGTCGGTTCCGGAATTCCGTTCGAGATATACGCTGTACCTCCGGAGATTGCTCAGTGGATCGTTCGAGACGGGTCCCTTGCAGTCTCGCATTCTTGCCCTTCGATCGTTGGTCGAGGACGCGGCGGTCGACGATCTCTACCGAACGTTCGACTACGGCTACACTGTCGATCAGTTTAACGATTCGTTCTTTGGAGCACTCGGTGGGCACGTGGTTGACGGCCTGTTGCCTTTCGTGAGTGAACGGGCGCGCACGGCGGCGGCCCAGCTAGACAATGAAGACGCTGTGCCGGTGGTGTCAGACCTCATCGCGTCGCCGCCTTCGAGTCGACCGGGTGCGGTGGTCACGATTTCTGTGCGCGTCGAAGATGAAGACGCGACGCCCGATGTT
>CAVYIO010000041.1:0-5658 GCA_963768565.1 Rhodothermales bacterium | reverse complement strand
AAAAAAGGAATGCTCCCAGCAAACTCCTGATCTCCGTTTCCGACTGGCCGGTGGCCACCGCCTGCAGAGATTCGAGCACAGTGTGCTCCGGCGCAAGACTGTCGGCCTGGTGCTGCGCAAAGAACGTCGTTTCAACTTTGTAGCCCGGAACCCTCTCGCCGTCAAACGACTCCGTGCCATACAGCATCCGCGCCAGTGTCGACTTGCCGGCACCGTTCTTCCCGATGATCGCGATCTTCTCACCGCGTTCGATTACGAGAGGACCGGCGTCCTGAAATACGTCGATCGGACCTTCCGGACTCTGATATGTCTTCGAAAATTTCGACAGGCTCAGCACGGAGCGTCCCGATCGAGTCGGCTCCGGAAAGCGGAACCTGATCGAAGAGGCGTCCGACTCCGGTAGTTCTATGAGATCAAGCTTCTCCAGTGTCTTGACTCTGCTCTGCACCTGCGTCGCTTTCGAAGCCTTGTAACGAAATCGCTCGATAAATCGCTTCGTGTCGGCGATCTGCTTCTGCTGATTCTCGTAGGCCGACTGCTGGAGCTCACGGCGCTTGTCTCTCTCGCCGAGATAGTAGGCGTAGTTGCCGTGATATTCCGTGACTTTGCCGTACGACAATTCGGCGATGACCGTGACCATCCGATCCAGGAAATACCGGTCGTGAGACACGATGATGACTGTGCCCGGGTACGACTTCAGGTAGCCTTCCAGCCAGTCGATGCTGTCGATATCCAGATGGTTCGTCGGCTCGTCGAGCAAAAGGAACTGCGGACGCCGAAGCAGAAGGCGCGCAAGGGCCACACGCATGCGCCACCCGCCGGAGAAGGTTTTTACGGCGCGGTCGAGATCGTCCGGATCGAACCCGAGTCCCGTCAGAACCGCCTCCGTCTTCGGGCGGATCAGATGAATTTCGTGGCGCACCAGGTCGGTGTGAATGTTCGCCTGAGCCTCGAGGAGCCGAACGTAGTGCGGGGACTCATGATCGTCTTCCTTTCCCAGCTGACGGATAATCTCATCTTCCCGTTCCTGCAGCGACAGGGCCTCTGAAAACGCAGTCATCGCCTCCTCGACCACCGAACGCTCCTCATCCATTTCCTGAACGTCCTGTTCGAGATAGCCGATGGTCGCGTCGCCTGAAGCGGAGATCGTCCCTTCGTCCGGAAGCAGGCTTCCCGTGATCAGCCGGAGGATGGTCGTCTTGCCCGCGCCGTTCGGCCCGATGAGCCCGATGCGCTGACCGGCTCGAATCGTCCACGTCAGCCGGCGAAGGATCGAGTTGCCGCCAAATGCGATGGAGACGTTGTGAATCTGAATCATGTGAATACGACGGGAGACATTCTCAGGCACGTCAACGACGTCGAGCGGCGTGAGTTGCCTTTGCGATGACAGTGCGGACATTGACACCATCGCTTCCTTCACCGAGAATGCGCCTGACCGCGCGCCCGGCGGCCGCTCTCGTGCACTCCCCTGTCAACCCTGGAGGCGGATTATCAGACTAGTTCGTCCGTGGCTTGGCGTCGGAACGTACCAGCAAATATATTCGAAACTGTACACACGCGACGAGCGGATCCAGAACTCGGCGAAGTTGATCTGAGGCGGGGCAAGCCATGTATGAATACCGTCACATCGACGAACTGACACAGGGCGGTCTGGTGCCCCTGGATCAACTGACACAGATCGACGCCGTCACGCGCGCGCTGGAGTCCGGAGGTCTGCACGGCGAAGCAAGTGCCCTGGCCGCAGCACACCTCACGCGCTGCGCCGCACACTTCATGGTGAGTGGTCACGGCTCTGTGTCGGCTTTTGCGGGCTTCGTTCCGGGACGCATCGAAGTGCTCGGCAAGCACACCGACTATGCCGGCGGCGGGAGCCTGATCTGCGCACTTCAGCGAGGCATATCGGTTGTTGCGATTCCGCGAGAGGACAACCGTGCGACGGTCACCGATGTCGCGACTGGAGAATCATGTGAGATTACGATCGCCCCGACCGAAGAGAATCGGCCCGGGCACTGGTCCGACTACGCGGTCGTCGTGTGTCGGCGACTGTCGCGAGATTTTCCCGACGTACAGACAGGCGTGGACATCGCGTTCTCGAGCAATTTGCCGAGGGCATCCGGGATGAGCAGCTCCAGCGCGCTCACGATCGCGATTGCGCTGTCTGTCATCCGGGCCAACGGCCTGGGCAATCTCGAAAGGTTCTCAAGCCTGTTTGATCGAACGGAGGACCTTGCCCAGTACCTCGGCGCTGTTGAGAACGGACTTCCCTATCTGACGCTCCGGGGCGATACCGGCGTGGGAACGTTCGGCGGAAGCGAAGATCACACCGCGATCCTCTGCTCTCAGCCCGGATTGATGAAGTGGTACTCGTATTCGCCTGTACGATTTCACGAAGCGGTCGCGATTCCGGAGCATCACGTGTTCGCACTGGGCTTTTGCGGTACACACGCGGCGAAAACCGGTGCGGTGCTTGACCGCTACAACTACCTCTCCGACAGCACGGCCGCGGTGGCTGCGGCCTGGAGGCTGGCCATGGATCGGGATGAAGCACACCTCGGCGCTATCAGCGCGATTCCCGGTTATTCGCGGACGGAAGTCGCCCTGGCCATCCGCGAGTGTCCGTCCGACCGGTACACGGTGCGCCAGCTAACCGACCGGCTTGACCACTTCCACCACGAAAACAATCTGATTCTGCCCGCAGCCGTCGATGCGCTCGAAGAGCATGCACATGGATCGCTTCTGCGGACTCGTCGATCGATCACAGCAGCTCGCGGTAAGTCTCCTGCAGAATCAGACGGACGAGACCATATTGCTCGTGCGCTCAGCCCGTGACCTGGGTGCCGTCGCGGCGTCGGCATTCGGCGCCGGGTTTGGAGGGTCGGTGTGGGCACTGATTCATGAGGATCGAGCGGGCGAGTTCGTACACACGTGGGCCGCCTCGTACCGTGACGCCAAACCGGACGCAGGTGCTCAATCCATCTTCTTCCTGGATTCACCGGGTCCCGCGGCCTTCTGGCTTTCGCTGTGAGACCTCCTTCAAAATCAAATCCAATTATGGACGATCCAGATCCGCAAACACCAAGGGAATCGGGCGTAACCCGTCGTGACTTTCTGAAGACCGGGGCCCTCGGTGTCGGAATCGGAATGGCCGCCGGACCACTGGCCGCGTGCGACACGCCCGGCCCGGGTCAACCGCAGGTCCGCGTGTTACACACGCCAGATATTGGACCGGCGCCGCAACAACTACTTGCCGCACCGCCAATGGAGACTGTGCGCATCGGATTCGTAGGCGTCGGCGGACAGGGAACGTCGCACGTCCGAAATCTCCTGCGAATTGCCGGCGTAGAGATTCGGGCCATCTGCGATATCGTCGACGACCATGCGCTGCAGTCACAGAAACTGGTCGTTGACGCGGGCTTTGCCGCCCCCACGCTGTACACGCGCGGTGAGCGAGATTTCGAACGGATGTGCGCAGAGGAGGATCTCGACCTCGTGTTCAACGCCACCCCGTGGAAGTGGCACGTCCCGGTCTGCATTGCCGCGATGACGAACGGCAAGCATGCTGCCACCGAAGTGCCTGCTGCGACGACGGTCGAGGGCTGCTGGGAGCTTGTCGAGGCGGCGGAGAAACACCGCCTCCACTGCGTGATGATGGAGAACTGCAATTACGGGCGATCGGAATTGATGGTCTTCAATATGGTTCGGCAGGGTCTGCTCGGCGAGGTCCTGCACGCGGAGTGTGGGTACCTGCATGACCTCCGTGCAATCAAATTCGCTCCGGACGGTGAGGGACTCTGGCGTCGTGACCACTCCAGGTCCCGCAATGGCAACCTGTACCCGACGCATGGATTGGGTCCCGTTGCGCAGTGCATGGACATCAATCGGGGCGACCGGTTCGACCACCTCGTCTCGATGAGTAGTCCTTCCCGAGGATTGCAGCTCTATGCGCAGGACCATTATCCGGAGGAGTCACCGATGAGGTCGGAGAAATTCGTGCTCGGTGACGTGAACGTAAGCCTGATCAAGACCGCCCGGGGCCGCACTATTTTCCTGAGCCACGACACGAATCTGCCGCGGCCGTACAGTCGGATCAACATGGTGCAGGGGACACGCGGACTGTTCCAGGGGTACCCCGATCGAGTGTACGTGGAAGGTCGCAGTCCATCGCACCAGTGGGAACCTGCGGATAACTATCGATCGGAATTTGATCACCCGCTATGGCAGCAGCTTGAGGAGGAGTCAAAGGGTGCGGGACACGGGGGAATGGACTTCCTGGAAGACTACCGACTGATCTCCTGCCTGCGCAACGGACTGCCCACTGACATGAACGTGTATGATGCCGCGGCCATCAGTGCTGTATGTGAACTGACGGAGATCTCCGTTGCTAACGGAAGCGCGCCGATCTCCTTCCCTGATTTCACGCGGGGCAGATGGGAGACGTGGCCAGAAGTTGATCTGCAGTCGTAGCGAGTTCATGATCGATTTCCCGACACGTGTCACACACGAATACGCCGAATGCGATATCGCTCGCTCGTAGTAATGCCGCGCGCTTGGATGTCGAAACCGGAGGTGTCGCAGATCGTTCGCGGATAGGCTCGCCGATTCACACACGGCTGCATCCAGATGAACGCGCAAGAACAATCCTCTGCTGACCGCAGATCCCTTTGAAGAACCTGCTGAAACCGTATCGCTTCAAGCTGCTCGCATCGGAGCGCATCGGGCCGGCCGGCAACCTGCTGGACGTGGGTTGTGGAAGCCATTCACCGACGATCACACGCAAGTGGCTTCCCGGTTGGAAGTACTACGGTGTTGACCGCGACAACTACGGCAATGACGAGGCCGACTTCGGTGCAATGGAGGCGTACTACGAAATCGATCTTTCGAACGAATCACTCGCGCCAATTCCTGATCAGTTCTTTGACGTGATCGTCATGTCGCACGTGGTCGAGCATTTGCCGAACGGCCTTGAAGTGATCCGTGGGCTCACGCAGAAATTGAAGTCAGGCGGCCGCTTCTACCTGGAGTTCCCCTCCGTGCGCTCTCTGCGTTTGCCGTCGATGACCGGTACGCTGAATTTCTGCGACGACGAGACCCACGTCCGGGTTTACAGCGTGGCCGAGGTGGCCAACACGCTTCTGGCGAACGGCTTCCGGATTGCGCGCGCGGGAACGCGTCGTGACTGGCTCCGGATCTTCTTGCTGCCGATCATGGTGCCCGTCAAGTACGTGCTGCGACGGGAACTCAGTGCCGGTGACTTCTGGGATATCACCGGGTTCGCGAGTTACGTGCTCGCGGTGAAACGCTGACGTCGTCCGGGCTCTTCCTGGAGACGCCGCGACCGACTG
Source organism: Rhodothermales bacterium (assembly GCA_963768565.1). GTDB lineage: Bacteria > Bacteroidota > Rhodothermia > Rhodothermales > JABDKH01 > JABDKH01. Next base: position 316 of record CAVYIO010000041.1, on the reverse strand, counting down.
ACATTCGCCAGTTTCGTTGGAGCGATCGGATTGGACTCTCCATGCCCTGTGGCACTGACGCGCTCGCCGGCTATGTCACAATCGTCCACCAGGTGGCCGAGGATACTCGACTTGATCGGAAGGTTGCCCAAATTTCTCCCTCCACATTTGAGTACCGACGAAGAGGCAAGGCGGCGCTTCATCCAGGAGGCCAGGGCCGCCTCGGGCCTCAACCACCCTAACATCTGCACGGTTCATCATATCGGTCAGACCGACGACGAGCAGATGTTCATCGCCATGACCCACTATGAGGGAGAAACGCTGAAAGAAAAGCTGG
>CAVYIO010000040.1:0-12200 GCA_963768565.1 Rhodothermales bacterium | reverse complement strand
GACTGCGAAGTACATCGGCCATCGATTCCGTCGGGACGTACAGGTGTCGACCCTTACCGTACGACCACCGGAGGTAACGCCAGATCAGTGGCGTAAACATCTCGAGATGATAGTACTTGAGATAAGAAATGAAGTGCGTGTGATACGAAGCGACAACGGGGATGTCGCGCTTGATCGCGTAGAGCAGAGCCGTAAGTCCGAGGTAGTCGGGCGTGGCAATATGAATAAGATCAGGCTCGAACGCATCCAGCCGTTTCCGTGCGTCGCCGATCAGGCCCTTCGAAACGAAATAGTCCTTCCGAAAAGGGATAGGAAACGACGGGACCTCGACAAGCGTGCCCTCGTGTTCCATGGCCGGCTTACCGTTGCCGGGGGCAAAGACAAGCACCTCGAATCCCTGAGATTCCAGGTGTCCCACGAGCCGATTCAGCGTCAGCGAAATGCCGTCAACCACATGGTTGTACGCTCCGGTGAATACGGCGACACGCCGGGGTCGTGAACGCCGGGCGGGCCGCATACTCGACAATCGTATGTCCTGGGGGGGCATCTCCATCGGATTCGACAATAATGGGTCAACGGGTGTGACGAGAGCGGACCAACGTCTGGCTATCGGTCGTGTTCGTGTAAATCGGCCGGTCAGATCAAATTAACCGGATACTCAACTACCGATAAACACTTAAATAACAACGCTTTGAATTGGTGATCGCGACCTTATCCCGGATTCGGCACTCGATACTAGACGTAAGTCGCGAGGAATCCATCGGAAGTAACATCGAGCTGCGTGACGTCATGAACATCCACTAGAGCACTTTTCTCAAAAACCGGCCGGTATGACTGTCCGGATGCTCCGCAACCTCCTCCGGCGTGCCTTCGGCTACGACGAAACCGCCACGACGTCCGCCCTCCGGACCAAGATCGATCACTCTGTCCGAACACCGGATCACATCAATGTTGTGCTCGACAATGATCACCGAATTGCCGCTCTCGACCAGCGCATCAAACGCGTCGAGCAGCTTTCGGATATCATCGAAATGCAGCCCTGTCGTCGGCTCGTCGAAAATGTAAAGCGTCTTCTGCTGCCCCGAACGCCCGAGATGTGATGCGAGCTTGATGCGCTGCGCCTCGCCACCGGACAGCGTATTGGATGGCTGCCCCAGCGTGAGGTAACCGAGCCCGATGTCCTGGAGGACCGTCAGCTTTCTCTCGACGCTCGCAATGTCGGCGAAGAACTCCAGCGCCTCGTCGACGGTCAGGCTCAGGACATCGTTGATGTTCTTCCCGTTGTAGTGGATCTCCAACAGATCCTGCTTGTACCGCATGCCCTTGCAGGCTTCGCATTCGAGATAGAGGTCGGCGAGAAACTGCATCTCAATCTTGTTGACCCCTTCGCCCTGACACGTCTCGCATCTTCCGCCCGGGACGTTGAAGGAAAACGAGCCGGGCCGGTACCCGCGAATTCGCGACTGGTACGTGTTGGCAAACAACTCCCGGATGGCGCTGAACGCCTTGATGTACGTGATGGGATTGGACCGGGGCGTCCGTCCGATCGGGCTCTGGTCGACCATCTCGACATGATCGATGAGCATGTGCCCCCGAATAGCGCTGTGCGCTCCCACGCGGGATGCCGGATCTGCGCCGCCCTTCAGCCGCAGCAAACCGCGGTACAACGTGTCATTCACCAGCGTCGACTTGCCGGATCCGCTGACACCGGTGACGCACAACGTCATCCCCAGTGGAAACGTCACGTTCAACCGCTTCAAGTTGTTCTCTCTCGCGTTCTCCAGTCGAAGGCAGTGCTTGTCGACGACAGGCCGTCGTACCGGTGGCGTGGGAATCGATTTGCTACCGCTCAGGTAAGCGCCGGTCAGCGAATCTTTGTGCTTGACGAGCTTCTTGAATGATCCCGTGAAAATGATCTCGCCCCCATTGCGTCCCGATCCGGGTCCGACGTCCACGATCACATCGGCCCTGCGCATCATCTCGGCTTCGTGTTCGACGACGATCACGGTGTTTCCGATGTCGCGCAGGTGCTCGAGAATGCGAATCAGACGATCGGTGTCGCGCGGATGCAACCCGATCGACGGTTCATCGAGTACGTAGAGAGATCCGACCAGCGACGACCCGCAGCGACGTGGCGAGATTGATTCGCTGACTTTCGCCGCCGGAGAGCGTCTGGGACAAACGGTCGAGCGTCAAATAATCCAGGCCGACTTCGACGAGATAACGCAGCCTCTTGCGGATCTCTGCAAGCACGCGACCTGCCACGGCTTCCTCGAATTCGGTCGGCTTGAACCGGTCGAAGAACGCCTGCGCGTCGAGTATCGTCAGTTCCGAAATCTCACCGATGTTGTGTCCGCCGACGCGCACATACAGCGCCTCGGGCTTGAGCCGGTAACCGTCGCAATCCGGACAGCGTGAATACCCGCGGAAGCGTGCATGATAGATGCGGTAGTGCATCTTGTACGCGCGCGATTCCAGGAAGCGGAAGAATCCGTTGATGCCCTTGTATTCCTTTGTCCCGTCCCACACGAACTTCAGTTCCTGTTCCGTCAGCGTGTGGTAGGGTTTGTCGATGTCCACCTTCTCGTCGGCAGCCATTCGGACAAGGTCGCGGAAGTGTTTGCTCCATTGCTCCGTGCGAAACGGGGCGATAGCTCCCTGGCGCAACGACAGGTCCGGATTGGGAATGATCAGATCCGGATCGAGACCGGTTACGCGTCCGAAACCCTGGCACGTGGGACACGCGCCCAGCGGGCTGTTGAAAGAGAATGTGTTTGGGTTCGGCTCTTCGAAACGGATGCCGTCGCGCTCGAAGAACTCGCTGAACTCGAACGTGTCGCCACCGTGCACTCTGGCGATGCATCGGCCTCCACCTTCACGGAATGCGAGTTCGACAGAGTCGGCGATACGAGATTGAGCGTCCTCGTTGCCCTTTTTCACAACCAGCCGGTCGACCAGAACCGCCAGACGTGTGCGAGGCGTCTTTACCGACCTGGCCGACACCTCATTGAGGTCGATGATTTTCTCTGTGGCTCCCTTCTTCGCCTGCGTGGCCGTGGGCACGACAAGAAGTCGGAAGAATCCGCGCGCCTTGAGCGTGTCCAGTTCCTTCGCGAGGTTGGCTTTCTTGTGTTTCGGAAGTGGAAAACAGAGATAGAAGCGTGTGGCGTCATCGAGCGTATCCTCCAGCGTCTCGGCGACGGATCGGGGAGAATACTTCGTGACCTCTTCGCCGCTGACGGGTGAGAAGGTTCTCCCGATGCGACCGAAGAGCAGACGGAGGTGGTCGTAGATTTCCGTCTGGGTTGCGACGGTCGATCGCGGGTTGCGCGAGGTGGTCTTCTGCTCGATGGCGATGGCCGGAGCGAGACCCGAAATCAGATCCGCGTCGGGCTTGTCCATTCGCTCGAGAAATTGTCGGGCGTACGCGCTGAGGCTTTCGACGTAGCGTCGCTGTCCTTCGGCGTAGATGGTATCGAAGGCGAGGGAAGATTTGCCGCTGCCGGACGGCCCCGTGATGACGATCAACCTGTGGCGGGGCAGGTTCAGATCGATATTCTTGAGATTGTTCTGCCGGCCACCGCGGATCACGATATGATCGCGGGCCATAGCGCGCGCCGACTCGAGGCCGTTGACGCTCGGATCAGGGGTTGTCTTTGACTTGCGCTTGGTGGTCGTGGCCATGCGGGGGTTCTGGCTGCGGGCAGAACCAGTTCATACGGATTCCGGCGGGCAAAGATCTCTCAGTGTCTCAACGTAATTCCGGGTGGTGACGAGGGTGTGTCAGAGGAACCAGGGAAGCGCGAAGTTCGGGCTGTCGCATTCTGGCCAGCACACGTCATTCCGAGCCTGTCGAGGAATCTTATGCGCGGGGACAGGCACAGGTGCCAGCACTTCAGCATAGATCCCTCGAGTTCCTCGGGATGACATACCTCAACGTCATCGTGATAGACCGCCGTAGAACTGCGTTCGCCCTCATCACACCCACAGCCGAGCATGTCACTCGAGCCCCATCCTCGCGAGCAGCTCCCTTGCCCGTACATCTTCGCGCACTTCCGCCATCAACGGCTCATCCTTCAGGTACGCCAGAACCGGATCTTTGTCGGAGTACGCCTGCTCGAGATACGCGATCGCGTCATCACCCGATCCCAGCGACGCATGGACGACGGCCAGCCAGTAGGCCATGACGTGGCGCCTGGTGGCCAACGTTTCCAGTTCACCCAGGGTCTCTCGCGCTTCCGCTTCCCGCCCTGCCTTCGCGAGCGCAACCGCGAGATACGTCAGCGAAGTCGCACTCGGTCCCACATCGTCGCGCGAAAGCTCGACCGCCTCTCGAAGGGTGGATACGGCTCCAGCGTACTCACCGGCCGTGATATAGGTTATTCCGAGAAACAACTTCGCCGGGAAGAACGTCGGGTCGATCGCAAGCACCTTCTTTAGCTGCTGAATCCCCACTTCTGGTTGTCCTGCCATGGTGTGGGCACGCGCGCCATCTGCGGCAATCATCGGCGAGAGAGGATCGAGCGCAGTCGCCAGGCGAGCCTCCTCCAGCGCCTCGTCGTGCCGGCCCATGACGGCAAGAAACTCGATCGCGTACTGATGATGCGCGGTCGCATTCTCGGGCTGCAGTTCGATGGCCCTCAGGAAGTGTGCTTCGGCCTCCTCCCATTCCCAGTAGTAGTCTTTCAGTGCGAACGCAAGGGCGGTGTGCGCCTCCGCCAGATCAGGATCCAGCCCGAGTGCGGTCTCCAAAGCCGCCCGAGCCCGCGGATACGTATCCGCCGGGGACAAATGGCCCCAGTTGCCCAGCAACACATAGGCATCGCCCAGACCGGCCCATGCTTTGGCATACGTGGGATCCGCATCAAGCGACTGGCGGAAGTATTCAATGCTCTTGTCGAGCCCCGCGCGCGTGCGTTTGTTCCAGAAGTAGCGGCCCTTGAAGTAGAGCAGATATGCGTCGTTGTTTCCCGTCTGTTGCCGAGGTCTAGATTCCAGGGTGGCGGTGAGTTGCGGCCTCACTTCAGTGACGATCGCCTGGGCAAGCTCCTCGGGCAGCTCCAGTGCCTGATCCAGATCCCTCAAAAAAGTTTGTGTCCACTGCTCAGATCTGTCGGAGGATCTTGTCAGTTGAAGCACAATCCGTACGCGACTACTGTCCTGCCAGACGGTGCCTTCCAGCACGTGATCCACATCGAGTGACCGTCCGACTTCGCTCACATCACGACCATCTTCCGTCAGCGCAAGGACGGACGCGAGTGACGGCACGCGCAATCCACTGCGCGCGAGGGCTGTACTCAGTTCTTCCGTGATGCCTTCGCTTAAGTAATCCGTATCGACGCTCCCGCCGCCGTTGGCGAACGGGACGAGCGCTACAGCCAGCGGATTTGAAGCTTCAGCGACCTCGGAGCCATTACGAAAGACGCCGGCAAACCAGATCGCTGCCGCAGCGATGACGGCCAATCCAATCGCGGCGGCGATTCGATATCGGGGACGACTGCGGATGTCACGGATCGGCAGACTTCGCGGGTGCGTGCGTGCGTCGCTTTGCGCATCCGTCCCCCGAAGTTCTGCATTCAACTCTCCGGCACCTTGATACCTGCTGGCCGGGTCGTGGGCAAGACACTTGTGAACAACTCTTCGTAAGTGTTCGGGAATGCCCGGCCGGATCGATTCCAGCGGCTGCGGATCCTTGTTCAGGATGGCGTAAATCACCGACTGCGCGTGCTCGCCCCTGAACGGTCGCTCGCCCGCCAACATCTCGTATAGAAGGACACCTACGGACCAGATATCCGAACGGTGATCGACCGGCTTGCCGTCCGCCTGCTCGGGGCTCATGTACGCGACCGTGCCCATGGTCGCGCCCGTCTGAGTGAGCTCGAGACCGGCCATCTTGGCCAGTCCGAAATCGAGGAGCTTCACGGTCTCCTTCTCCGGAGCCGATTTGGAATGGGCGAGGAGAACGTTTCCCGGCTTGATGTCGCGGTGTATGATTCCCCGCGCGTGCGCAGCAGACAGCGCTTCCACGATCTGATCCGTAATCCAGACGGCCTCATCAATCGAGAGTGGACCTCCCTCGAGGCGCTCCCGCAGCGTCTGTCCCGGATAGTAGGCCATGGCAATGTACGTCCGCCCGTCATCGGCCTCTCCGATGTCAAAGATGGTGCAGATGTTTAGATGGTCCAGAGCCGATGCCGCCCTCGCTTCCGCAACCAATCGCCTCCGCGCGTTCTCGTTCTCACTGAGATGGACGGGAATGAACTTCAGCGCAACGTCGCGACCCAGGCGATCATCGTGGGCGAGATACACGACGCCCATGCCACCTCTGCCGATGCGCTTTGTCAACCGATACGGACCAACGCGACGGTCGGCTTCGGACAGGGATGGAGCGAGAGCCGACGCCATCTCCTCGAATGAGGAGTCGAACACGTCTGCGGGTTCTTCGTCGGCCAAAAGCAGCGCATCCACCTGACTCCTGAACTCCGGGTCGTTCGCGCATATCTGATCGAGATAGTCTGCTCGACGATCCGGAGAAGTCAGCTCCAGCGCCCGGTGAAACACGGCACTGGACCTCTCGCCAGCGCTCGGGTGTCATCTCTTGCATCGGCTAGGCCTGCAGCTGCTGCGTGAGCCATGCGCGTGCTGACCGCCAGTCGCGTTTGACAGTCGCCGTCCCGAGTCCCATGATCTCGGCCGTCTCTTCCACATTGAGTCCCGCGAAGAATCGGCACTCAACGATTCTTGCCTGCCGTTTGCTGAGCGCTTCCAGTCGTGTCAGCGCCTCATCAATCTCAACGATCTGTTCGACGGGTACAGCGGATTCCTGGAGATGATCGCCCAGTTCGACCTTGATCATCCCTCCGCCTCGCTTTTGCGTCATGCGTCGCCGAGCAGAATCGGCGAGAACCTGGCGCATGGCGCGAGCCGCGACGCCGAAAAAATGTGACCGATTCGTCCATTCGAGGTCGCGTGAGGGGACCAGATGTAAATACGCTTCATGCACGAGCGCTGTTGTGTTGAGCGTCTCCGTGCCTCGTCCCTGACGAACCACGCGCGCAAGAGCCCGAAGCTCCCCGTACACGCGCTCATAGACGTCGTCAAACGCCTTCGCGTCGCCATCGCGGGCTGCGTTCAGCAAGGTGTCAATGGAGGTCATGAGCGGTCGATAGGCGTCTGTACGAGCCTCTCACACCCACTGTGCACTCGTTCTGATCCCTGACGCGAACATTTCGAGCCCCCGGGACGTGCTCGGAATGCGTCACCTTCTAGCAATGATGGACGGAGACCGTAACTTTCCGAACAACATTCAGACGCCGTTTAAGTATCTCATGCTCCGCTTCTCGTTCGCCGCCACGCTCCTCTTCGCCGCCCTTCCGATGGTGTCGCGCGCTCAGTCGACTGACATCCCTGCCATCGTCGAGTCCGTCTCCGCCGACCGCATCGAATCCGACATCCGCACCCTCGTCGGCTTCGGCACACGCAACACGCTGTCCGATACACTCTCCGACACCCGCGGCATCGGCGCCGCCCGCCGCTGGATCAAGGCTGAATTCGACCGCATCTCCGATGCCTGCAACGGCTGCCTCGACGTCTTCTACCAGCGTTCACTCGTGCGCGCCGAAGACAACAGCCGCATCCCGGAAGACACGTGGGTGGTCAACGTCGTCGCCGTTCAGCGCGGCGCCATCCATCCGAACCGCTACGTCATCATGACGGGCGACATCGACTCGCGCGCATCCAACTCGACCGACGGCACGACCGATGCACCGGGCGCCAACGACAACGCCTCCGGCATGGCCGGCACGCTCGAGGCCGCCCGCGTGCTGTCGAAGTACCAGTTCGACAAGTCGATCGTCTTCGCGGGTCTCTCCGGCGAAGAGCAGGGCCTCTTCGGCGGCAAGCACATGGCCGAGCAGGCACTGGCCGACGGCTGGACGATCGAGGCCGTTCTCAACAACGACATGATCGGCAACATCTCCGGCATTGACGGCGTGATCGAGAACAACACCTTCCGCGTGTTCTCCGAGCCCGTACCCACGACGTGGGGCGAACAGGAGTGGCGCCGCCTTCGCTTCTACGGCGGCGAGGTCGACGGTCCATCACGCCAGCTCGCACGCTACGTCGATCGTATCGCCGATCGCTACTTCCCCAATCTCACGGCGAAGATGATCTACCGCCTCGACCGTTTCGGCCGCGGCGGCCACCATCGGCCGTTCAATGACGCCGGTTTTCCGGCCGTTCGCATCATGGAGACGCACGAGAACTACAACCGGCAGCACCAGGACATCCGGGTCGAGGACGGCATCCGCTACGGAGACACCATCGAGGGCGTTGATTTCGCCTATGCCGCGAGCCTGACCGCCGTCAACGCCGCCACCCTCGCCTCGCTGGCCTGGGCGCCGCCGAGGTCCGACCGACGTCGGCATCGGTGGAGCGGTCCAACCCTCAACTTTTTTGAGATGGGCTCCCGTGGCCGATCCGGACCTCTCCGGCTACAGGATCTACTGGCGAGAGACGACGGCGCCGCAGTGGACAAATAGCGTTTTTGTGGGCACCAGGGTCGAATACGTGATGGAAGGGCTCGTCATCGACAACTACCTTTTCGGGGTGTCTGCGGTGTCCACAAAAGGCTACGAAAGCACGGTCGTCTACCCGGTCCGACAAATTCGTTAAATGTCAACCGTTGCGATCCTGCGAAAAGTTCATTTCATTAGGGGTGTAAGGTCGGACGGGAGTCCGCCCTTCACATCAAAGCACATCATCGATTGGCACATCTACAAGGTGGGTTCTAAGACGGATTGGGAAACCGCTCTTAGGACATGAAATAGGAAGCCCGGGACTGGTGGGACCCCGGGCTTCCTTCTTTTTACAGGTTTTTTTGTCGGGAAGGAGGTGCCGGTCGTCTACCTCCTGGCCTCGTCTCGTAAGCCAATTCATCTCCGCGCACGCCACGACAGGTTTCGCCCATCGATCTCTCTGCGGAACGTCCTGGCCTGATCCGGTCTCAACTTCGAACTCCCAGGAGCCTGACGCGATTGGGCAGCAAGGAATCTCCCGACCGGTGATCCCTTCGGACCCGGAATCGCCTATGGTTTGAAAAAGAGTGCAGCCCTTTGTGCAATCTGCACCGCTCCATTACCAAATTGACGATCAGGATCCATGCCTCTCAAGACCAACCGGCCACGGATACACTGGAAATCGCTGTCGGGACTGAGGCAAGCGAATTGCCTGCTGGTCGCCGTAGCATCACTCGCCACGCTGGTGCCGTCGGCATCGGGCCAATCACTCGAGGTTGTGGCAGAGCAACGCGACGGTGCGAACATCAATCGTCCGAGGATCTCTCCAAACGGCGACCACGTCATCTTCCACTATGAATGACTTTGCTCTGGGATCGGAGACGCTTGTCTGGTCTCGTGATTCGACGGAGATTCGATCCCTGGGATTCGACATCCTGTTCGGAAACACGCGAATTTTTCCAGGCACTGTCTCCGACGACGGCACACCATCTGCAACCGGAACAGTGGCTGTACGACCGGGCGACGGTCGGGCATGGAGTCAGGCTTATTCGTGGGTGGATGGCGCCCTCACTCTGATCGGGGGTGACGATTACTGCAGACATCTCATCCATCGGCCTCGCCAGTTGACGATGCGTCGACTGTTGCCGGTCGGGTCCAATTCGGAAATACGCCGCAGCAATACTTCATCACGTCCGGGGCGAATCCTGTTCTGCTTGGACCCCCTCCTGTGGGCGACAAGTTCGTCCCCCGCAACGCGAAGTAGCGTTTCGGCGGATGGTAGTGTTGTCGTTGGAAGATGTGCGACACGTTTACCAGGGAGTGTGTCAGTGGGATCTGGAGCGACTCGATCTACGTGAGCTCGGGGCGGGCCGCACCGACCGGTGAGACATACTCAACCGCCGTAATATCACCCGGAGGAACTGCCGCGGTGATTGCGGATGACAGGCGTTTTGGCTCGCTTCTCTGGATCGGTGACAACGGATGTCCCATCGCTGACTCGTTAAGCATGCGCTCCATACCCGGATTCCTCCCGAACCAGGTCAGCGATGGGGACTCAGTGATCCTCGGACGAGCGAACTCACAAGGAGGAGTGTGGACGCCGAGTACGGGCTTTCTGTCGCACGAAGATGCATTGCGCTCGTTTGATGTGCTTCCTGACGGTTGGTCGGGCATGTCGGTAATCGATGTTTCGCCGAAGCAGGACGTTGGATAGGGACAAGGGCTTGCGCCGGACGGCAAAGTCGAGATTGTTGGCAGGCGGATCGATTCCTGCGGCGGCCGGCAAGGACCTGGCCTCAGCTGCAAACGAGTGCTCGGAACTCCTCCAGATACTTCACCAGACCGCCGACGAAATAGCTTGCGCACAGTAGGCAATCAGTACGAGATGACCTGGCGATTCGGGGGAATACCGGACCCAACCGATTCACTCGTCATTGCGTACACGGACCTGTACGATACCGAGTTCGATTTTCCGCTTTTCCCGGTGGTTCTGGATACGATCGCCGGAGATGCCGTGAGCTACACCTTCACGGTTCCCAACGTGACATCAAAGCAAAGTGCGCTCCTGATCGGGACGATCAGAGAGCCGCAGCGCAGCTTTGCCACTTCGCTCTTCACATTTCGGGGTTACCACCTGGTACGGTCGAAGGAAATATTGGAGCACTTCGTACCCAGCAAACATGGATGGCCATTCGAAAACAGAAGAACTGTCCGTCCACCCGTCAGGCTGGTATGCCGACAACCAGTTCGATTACGGTCTGGGCGACGATCCGTTTACCGAAGACGCATATCCGGTCAACTTCACCTTTCCTCCAGTGGATGCGACGCCGGAGGTTTTCCCGGATTGGCCATCATGGGTGCGTGCATTCGGGCCCGACGATGCGTATCTCACCAGTGCTGAAGTGTTTCCCTCCGTCCGGCTACAAGTGGGGCACCGTCCTGAGATGGGGCACCGAACACGGCGGCACCAGGTGGGGAGGATCCTGCGCCGGCATGTCCACTGCGGCACTGATGAAGTTCGTCGATCCCGTTCGGTTCGACAGTGTTGGCGCCACCGTCCGTACACCGGCCTTCCTGCGGGAGTCGTCTGAGTTCGACGGATACGCTGCTGAAGAGTCCTCCTACCACCGGTGCGGCCGCGTTCCTGGTGCCGACACCGAGAGAGATCATCAACGCACGACAGAACTATTGGGAAGGGAATTCTGCTCGGGCGGCTGCCGTTGCGGGAACGAAACAAACGGTGCGCCAGATTCTGGCTGCGCCTGAGGGTTTCTTCTTCTTCGAAGGCAACAGATTCTATCCAACTTCCTACCTCTACATAGCAAATGAAGGGGGGAGTGGGGCGCACGCGATAGTACCGTACCGCTTGGAACGGATCCCCGACGTAGACGGCGGCTGGAAGGTGTTTGTTTACGATCCGAATCACGCCGGAGACGACGACCGGTTTGTGGAGATTGACTCTACGTTGAAAGCCTGGCGCTACGCGGGCTTCAGCAGCGGCACGTGGGGTGGCGGACGAGAACCAGGGAGCATCTTTCTGATGGACCCGATCGCCAATTACTTCGATGAAGCCAGCCTTTCCTGCGTTGGCCACGCCAAAGATGCGATTGCCCGCAGAATCTCAGTCGGACTGGCTTGAGATCAGCGTGACGCCAGGTGCACGAACCACAGTTCATGCCCCGAACGGTCAGACGCTGGGCTTTGCGGACGGTGTAGCTTTCAACGGGTTCGAAGATGGACTGATCGATCTTCCGCCGGTGGGAGGTGACGTTCTTCCGCGTGCGGCTATGTGGTCCCGGTGGGATCGGACTACGAGGTGGAGGCATCCGACTTCCCGGACTCCACGTCATATGTCCAGTTCGCCGATGCCCATCGACTCTACAACTATAGCCGCGAGGATTCGCAGCACGGCGAAACCGACCGTCTCACTCTCGACGCTGATGGGGTACTCTCAATACGCAATGAGGACGTATCCGGCAGAAGCATTAGGCTGATGGGCGTTGTGCCACGGGACCCAGGGGGAGGTTCTGGTGGACGTCGATCGCCTATCGCTAACTGGCGCCGACTCGGTGCGGTTCTCCGTTGAAGGAGAACAACAGCTTCGGCTACACAATCAGGGAGCCAACAAGACGTACGACTTGCATCTGGAATTGGGTACAGCCGACGGGCAGACGACCTTCCTGA
>CAVYIO010000039.1:0-61741 GCA_963768565.1 Rhodothermales bacterium | reverse complement strand
AGTGACGAACAACTGTTCTTGGGTTATGGGTTTTAGAAACAGCCACGATCGAACATTTACTGCCTTGGCTACGAACCGAGCGGTCGGGAGTTCGAATCTCTCCGGGCGCGCCATCTCCGCCTCACGGGCCATGTGGTCCGTGAGGCTCGGAGACCACTCGGTAGTTACCGGTATTTCAACGAGCTAGCCTTTCTAACCCTCAGAAATCATGTGTCACTGTCCTCATCATATTCCCCGAGGTCCGACTCATCTAACCCCGACAACTGATCTATCATCGGGAGCAGCATGGGTGCCACTGCCTGAGAGTACGCACGGATTTGGTCCTGAACGGACGGGCCGTCTGTCACGCCATCATCCCCGCGTTGTTCATCGTCGTGAAGCATCGCCAGGCCAAGAAGGACGTTGGCGTACTTAAACTTCGCCTCGATCAGCCGAATATCCTGTTTTGCGTACTTCATCTCGTTCTTCATCGAGTTGTTGTCCAAATTTATGAAGAACGTGTGTTGATCCACTTCCTTGCCGTCGTCACCGACCACAGGGTCCGTTTCGACATGACAAGATGTTTCTGCCGTGAAGTGATGCCTCTCCCAGTGTTCATCGTCCATGCGCACTGGTATGACGACTGGCAACGCTATACCGGTTCCCTGACCCTGATTGCCTCCGCCAGTGGTCTTCTTCTTTTTCTTACGCGATGGACTTGGCTTCCTTGTCTGTTTTGCTAGGACGCGTAGCCTGATCAAGTTCACGAACGGCTCCATCAACACTGAGTCGTTAACGGTCACCTGCAATGTGAACGCGTCGTCCACATCGGCTTCCGGAGGCAAGGAGAAGCTCAAGTGCCCGTCGCCGTCATCAAGGACGAAGTTTGCGTTGGGTGTCGTGAAATCGTCCTCATCGACGATTTCGATATCGAACGTGCCTTTATCGACGGGTCTGTCAAAATACTCGTTCACGACGTCGGTTCTGAAGTCTATGCGTACGCGCCGACCGAGTTCGCAGTTGCGTCGGTAGACCTGCCCCGAGTGAATCCCTTTTACATCGAAGAATGATGGGTGCGGCTGTCCCACGTACGGCTTACCATCTGTATCGGTATCATGTGAACCACCCCCTTCATCACCATCGTTGCCACTACCGCCTTTTTTCTTGGTGTTGAACGGTTTTGAAAGTCGTTGACCGGCCAGAAATAAAGTTTGCAGAGTGGGGGAAGATTTCAGGACCTTTCCGAGCACCTCTTCCAGCGGCCGTTCCTCGCTAAGCTTGGATTCGACGTCAATATTGCGTCTCTCCTGTTGCAGCTGCTTTAGTGCGGAGTTGTTCTTCAACATCTCCATGATTTCTTCTTCGACCTCATACCTGATTTCGTTGTCGGTCAGTCGGTCTCGGCTACTCATGAAAAGGTCTTCACGCTGTTTGATCGTGAGCGCAGAGCAGTCAACCACAACCAACAATGAGTTCCTCAGTCGGGGCAGATTCACCTTGCGCCTACGTGAGAAAATAGATTTCGGCAGATATCCATGTGCCTGGCCATTGATCTGAAAGATCACACCCTCGTCCTTCAGGTAGGTAGACGCCTTGTCTTCCTTGAACGCGTATATCTTCGCGGTCATCTGCGTCCCAGCTGCGTAGAGTTTCGCACTTTTCGGAAACCCGGCTTCCAGGTTATCGCCTCGACCGTCTTCAAGGCGCACAACCAACCCGGCGAGTGGAGTCTCGTAGCTCCCTTCCTTGCCTTTGTACCCTCGGCACTCGTGCATTCGGAGTGGTAGCGCCACTTCAGGCATTAAGCGCTCCAGTGCGTAGAGAAGGCCACCCTTAAACAGTACGTGGCTCTGTCGTACCTTAGTTTCGTACTCGAAAAGCTTGATCGCGGTACCGGACTCGATCTCTTTCTTGTATGCCTCGTCCTTGATAGGCATCAGTGGGAGAGTATCCGACGAGAAGTTCAGGATTTCGCCTTTCCGTGGCGATTCATCAGCACCCAGCGGCGCGAGATACGTGAACTCTGAATGGATAGTTTCACCGCTCTTGTTGCTCGGCTCCTCTCGTCGAACAACTGTAACAGCCCAGTTGTCAATCGTAGCGTCGCCTTCACGCTCGGCATTTGCCAGGTCAGGGTGTCTTCGCGAGATCACAAGCTGAATGCCTTCCTTGCCGCAAAATCGTAAGGCACCAGATCCGCCCATATTGAACTTGCCCTGTACGAACCGGACTTTCTGCTTGTTCTTGGCGTTCAACGAAAGAATGGTATTGGGTAACCGCGCCGCACTTTGTCCCTCACCGCGGTCGCAGATGGTCAGGCACATCTTCTTGTTGTCTTTCTGGCCCTGAATTGGTCGGCCACCTGTCGCCGCGATAGTTATGTGATGAGACTCCGCACGGCGTTTACCGCTATCCCAGTTCAACAATGTGCCCGCTTCATCATCTGTAGCCCGGCGGTCTTCGAAAAACATGGCGACAGCATCGCGAACGCTGGTCGGAGCATCATCTGATTCGGGGTCGATGCCTCTCTTGAGGCACTCGAGCATCAGCCGTGTATCAACGCTATTCACGTTTTTTTCGACAAGAGATGCCTCCGGGAAGCTCTGCTGATTGCCGACTTGCGACCAGTTACCATCCTTATCGCCGTAAAGTCGCCACGTACCTCGGTCATCCCAGTACCCGGCGTCCCGCAGGATGGTGATAACCTCTGACTCCGTATCTGCGTGAAGTAGGGCAAGCGCAAACTGCTTTACCTGTTCGTTAGTCATCGGTTTTCCCACCAGCTCAAGTTGATTTTGCATGTATTGCGTTCCACTGTTCATCTAATTTTCCTCTCAACACGGATTTGTCGCGGATTACGTACCCATCACGACCGAGCTTCTCGATGACGTCGACTTCTCGCAGCCAAGCAATTATCACGTAGATCTGATAACCCGGAACCTCTCCTCCCGAACCATCAGAAACCGGAAATAAGCTGTCGATATCGAACTTCGTCGATTCCTCGACGTTCTCATCAAGGTGGCGGACGAATGTCAATATGGTCTCTCTAGGCACTCGGTGTTCGTATTCGGCCTTGTTCTTTTTTGACCATCCCACCTTCACCAATTTGTCATCGTCACGGACAAATCTCGGATAGCCCTTTTTGACCTGCGGGATACGCCTGCGAACCCTCTTAGCTGGTTTGTCTGAATAACTCGGAGTGGGGGCGTCCATGACATGCTGAACCATGCTTCTCAACGCGGTATCGCTTGGTGATGGTGGTGGGGAAGTGGATAGTTGGATATCGCCGCTCTGCAGAATGCGAGCGACCTTGTCGGCCAACCCGGCGATTTCTTTGACTTCTGAGTAGCGCTGTTCCACCAGGGCTTTGCTAATGAGATCGCGCAGGGCAGCCTCTGCGTCCGCGATTACTTGCCTTGCTTTTTGTATTGTGTCCATAAAATGCAATTATACGCACAATAGAGGCACTGTCAATTGCTATTCTCGCTCTATTCTATGTTATGTCCAAATACCTAAGCACCTCATCGTAAGCTTGTACTTCCAGTCGATCTATATCTAGGGCCCGTGAGTAGACGAATCGCACAACCATGCGGATTGTGGCATCTGCGGCGAGTACTGTAGCTACTGCGTGGACACGCCGCCCATGCACAGTGATTTTGTCAATTGAGATCTTCATTTGCTCCATGGGAAGAGCATACAGGGGGTGCGTTGATGTCTCATAGGCAAGAAATTGCCCATAAGACGCAGAATTTGTTTATGTGCGTCGGTGAATAAGTACTACTTCGTTTCCGGAAGCCAGCTCACCTTTGCTATTCGCGTGCCATTTCCGACCGGGGACTTGCCGCCACAGCCTGCCATCGTGTGAGTCAATGTGCTCAGACAACAGGAGTTCCTGAAATCCAGATTTCGTCATTGTTTCCAAGTATCGGGGTAGTTGGTTCTGGGGGTCAGAGAAGGCCACAAGTTGGATGACGGTCGTATCAGCTGATGCAACTGAGCCTATTGCGGAGAAGGTGCTTTCAATACCTTTGTAGTATCGATTCAGCCCCGGCCTTCGCGCATTCATCAAATAGTAGGCTTCGCCAGAACCATCAAGTTTGTTTGCGATCCAGAACGGGGCGGGCGTCTCCCTACGTCCTTGGATCTGCCACCGATGATAAACAATATGAACGCCGGGATAGGGTGGAGATGTCACCACGAGCTTGGGTGATTTTCTATCGCGATCGGTGATGAACTTGGTCATGCCGTCGGCTTTGCTGTGGAGACAGATAGTGCGACTCTTTCCAGAAGCGGGAGCTAATCGATCCGCTCGTGAAGCCACACGAGAGAATTCTTCCGCGCCATTTATCATCTTCTCCGCGGTGGTCGTAATGTGGTCACGAAACTGCTTGGCTGGAGGAATTTCTCTTCGACCATCAAGAGCCCATTGCGCTGACCGAAGCAACACACATCTAATGAAGCTCTGCCTTTTCGGATCTCGGACCCGCCCTGCAGCCTGCACTCCGAGTTCTAAGGTTTTTCGAATTGACCATGTGTATTCACATTCGAGGTTCCGAAAATATCCTGCGGACTCCCACAACCCACCACGAGTGACCTTGTTCCGAAGATTCAGTTTTTCCGGGAGTACATCAAACCACTTCAGGAAGTACTCAATATCCGATCTGTCGTAGACACGAGTTTTCACGGAACTAACGAATTGAGCTAGTGAGCTGATGTCAGTCCCGATTCCCATTCGGCCTGACGCTCTAGCTTCTACTAACGAAGTTCCACCTCCCATAAATGGATCGGCAACTAAGTCTGTGGGGTTCGAAAATATCTCGATAGCAGCTCGAGAGAACTGTGGAGAGAATCGGGCTGGGTACTTGTAGAAGTTGTGAGTAAGACCGCCAACACGTTCTTTCGAATGAACGGCGGTGATGAACTCGTCGGCGTCCTGCCAACGTAGTTTCAGTCGCGCTGTATTGCGCTTCATTTGGTTATCGCCCGGGCCAAGTTCGAGTAATTATAGATCACGGCCAGGAGCGTGGCTAGCTGACAACTCACAAGTCCATCGCCAGGCAACCACAAATGCCCCGATCCACTCCCTTTGCCGTTCTGTAGGCGGCTGCAGGAGCAGGGCGGCGAGTAGGTTCACTTTGTCCTCGAGGGTAGGGCAGGCGTCTATGACCTGCCTCAACAGCTTTGAGTCCACGTGGTCATCGTCGAGCAACATCCCGTACACCTGGGCGACGAGGAAATCGTCGCAAAGTGGATACCGAACTGCATGGCCCCTCATCTTCATGTGGCTGAGTCCGGATTGATGTCGTCTTCGTATCGCGGTCGCACGATTTCCCGACTACGCTTGCTCGCGCGCTCGTTTAATCGAGTATCCGTATGTTGATCCGTCGACACGCAGAAGTTCATGCGTCCGGAGTTCGATCCGCTGCTGTTCATCTTTCCTCAGCCGATCTTCTTCTGCGGCCAGGTCGTCGGCGATAAGTTTCTCGACGGCTATCGCCCCCTCGCTCGCTTTCTCCTCGGCATCGACTGTCGCCATATCCGACTGGGCCATTCCCTCCATGAGAAATCGAGCAGTACGTTTGTCACCGCGAGCCTCCGCCTCTCGAATACGCTCGAGTACATCAGCTCTGACGATTGGGCGACGCCTCACCGATCGTGCGGCCTTCAGCGATCTGCTGTGCGTCGATGAGCAGGGTTCTCAGCGATTGCTGATATTCGTGTGATACGCCGTTTGAAAGGGTTGCGATGGTGTCTCGCACAACTTATTCGGCTTGCCTGGTCGTCAATGATTCGGGGTCTAACGTCATTAGTTCTTGGAGTTCCATGGTTGTATCTCCCGTAAGTTGATAGATAGCGACGACACCTGGCCGCCCCCACCAAAAAAGAACACGAGATATATCTCTGGGAAGATATGGAAGGCCAGATGGAGCGTGCTAGGATTCGACCCATGGAAATATTCGATTATATATGGTCCGCTAGAGTCCAAATCGTGCCAGTGGCGCTTTCGATATTCCTGTT
Source organism: Rhodothermales bacterium (assembly GCA_963768565.1). Lineage (GTDB taxonomy): Bacteria > Bacteroidota > Rhodothermia > Rhodothermales > JABDKH01 > JABDKH01. Next base: position 55,744 of record CAVYIO010000039.1, on the reverse strand, counting down.
TGAGCTCCCGGCGATCGTTAGGCGATTCAAAAAAGTCTTCTACGTACCCTTGTATTTTTCAGTCTTCCCCCTCCGGGAGATTAATGAGGATTTGTCTGCATATCTTGTCGAGGACGAAATGTATGGACGAGGCGAACGCCTATCGGAAAAGGAAGCTGAGACTCTACGAAAGAAGATAATTCTCGTATCGATAGTATCGTTGGCGGTTTCCGCTCTACTCACGCCACTCATCGTCGGATTTATTTCAGCATTTATCTTGGCCGACGAAGTCTTTGTTCAGTTCTTGGTCATTTTGCTAACGTATAAGACTATCCTCATAACGAAATCAATAATCAGTTTCCATTATCACACCGTAGGTTCTGGAAGAAATATTGTCTTGCTCGTGTTTACGTACATTTGCTATCTCGGGGTGATCTTCGAGGTGTTAAGAAACACCTATTATTGGACTGCGCCATATGTCGCATCTGGCAATTGGACGAATTTGGCTTCGGACCTGAGTGGCTTAATATTTGGCAAGTTCATTGTTGGAATTCTTCTGCTTGCATTGCTGACTGCAGTATTTGTTTCCCTCATTACAGATAGGTCCATTCGAGATCGTGCGCTCGCCGACGACGAATAGGCATTGGAGGGAATTCTCAAGCACTCAGGCGTTGCTAGTAGCCTCGGGTCGTCGTGATCCTACGGTGCTTGCAGTGCTGACGACGGAGTCTTTCTTCAGACGTCGCCTTGAGCGCATGTTGGAATACATCTCCTGGTTTATATTGGATTGTTTTAACTGCAGTCGTGCCGATACGATCAGCGTTGGCATTTCACAGGTTCAAGTACGTCACTGGCGAAAGGCGAAAATTGTTGGTGATGCGACGTCTCGTTTCGCAATGATTTCAAAGTTCTGCAACCCGTTGATGTGTTATGACGCATGCAGGGCGGCTCTAGGTGAGGAGTTGATTGAAAGCAGAAATGAAAAGGCAATTGCATTGGAATATACAGGTCACACGACCAGCTACCACATTTCGGTCCTTGGCGAGTTTCTACGGTTATCACTTGCGAATGTTGAGAAGGAAGGTTGAGCGCCTGGCCTACTGAGACCTTATTCTCGATAATTCGCACAATGTCTCGGCTAGCTTCTGAGTTAGAACCCACTCGCGACCCCTATTAGCGCACTAAGCGGGTCCTCCGCGCCGGGGGGTACTCCCCGTGCAACGAGCGAAACATATGAGGGCATATTGCATGTCGCAATGGCCTTGAATCATGTGGCCTGTGGCAGCGCGATGCGGCCGCTGGAGATATCCAGCAAGCCGAGTGCATTGCGAAGACGCTGCAACACGCCAAAGACGAAAGTGAGCTAAATCCGTTGCGTTACATTGGGAGCGAGACGAGTGGCAGTATTGGGCGTTTAGTGTTCAGCTGCCCATCCACGCTGTTATGACTTGGCGTGCGAATGAGCTCTAATGACTCCATAGTTCGTCCGGCGCGCAGTAGTGCTCGAATTGATAAGCCGCCCGCATCTTCCCGAGGCATATCTATCGCCTCTTCGCGATTTTCCCGATAGGCGGAGTCGAGGCTAAGCCACTCACGCAATGCGTTAATCGTCAGAATTCGATGATAAGCGCACGGCGAAAGGCGAAGCACACCAAAGTTCATCCAGCTAAGAAGCTCCGAACTCGATACACCAAGAATTGCCTCCCAGTCCGTTCGAGGTATGAACCACATATTGCAGGTTTGCATAAACGACATCAGCAATTGCTGATCTGTATGCATACGGCAAATCTGCCCATAACTAAACTCTCGGTAAATATCGCGGTGCCCTTTGCGCCGCAACTCCTCCTCGCTCGACTTGTGCGGCCATTCATGCCGAGATCCAATAGAAAGCACTTTGGCCAATCTCACGGGATCAGAGATATCGATCGCACACCCGGTCTCAGGGTCAATCAAACGACGCTCTGGGTCTGGCTCGAATTCTGGGTCATGAAACTGACTATCTATTATTGCCCAATCGACGCCAACATAGGCCGCCGAAACGGCAACTCGATTGTGAATGCGTTCAACCAATTCACACAGCAAGCCAAAATCCCTACGCAACCATCTATATCGTCCGAGAGCGGGTAGACAACGATAGAGGTTTGAGAGGTGATCAATATGTGCCCGATCATCATCCTCGGCCTCCGCCTTTCGTACCAGCGCAAGAATCGAAAGAAATGCCGGGAAGTCCCCTCTTCGGACCAACGCATTGGAGTCTGCGATGCGCCGCCAGCATGCAACATCGCCATCCTCGCCTACTCCAAAGGTTTTCGGAACATTGTCTGCCAGTGCCGTGACAATTTGCTCTCCGGTCATTACCAGAGAATCGATGGCGTCCACCGATAGCGAAGCGTCGTTCAGTAATTCGTACGGCGCGACATCATAGAAAAGTGAAGTGAATGGCGCGACGTCTCTAAATCGATCGACTGACTTGTCGCTTGCAAATTCTCGACGGCCTTCCCACTTCGCCGCCCTATTCGTATTTGCCCGATACTCAGGGTCGCAATTCAACTGTGTATTGCTCTTTTTTGTCTCCAGGCGAACCAGCTCGTACCAGTGCGCTGCGCGCAAAGTCTTCCAGTCATACCGTTTTTTCCTAGCCACCTGATTTTCCTTTGGTCGGGTTTCTGTCGTCGAACTCCATCTTGCGCGACCACCAGCAGACCCGTCAATCCGGTTAATATTTGATCCTGAATATGCTGTGCGACTTCAGGATGTAGCGTGCTATGCGCCCAAAAATGCAAGCTGATTATGCGAAGTACTTAATTGCGGAGTACGGCGTTTTTCTGTCAGTAGATGACCTGGCAAAGGTTTTTAACTACGCGAGCGGCGAAGCGGTGCGCAAGGCGCATCGAACGGGGAGACTTCCCGTCAATTTGAGGACATTCGGTGAGCGGCGCGGCCTATACGTGACGGCCTTCGAAGCCGCCGAAGTGGTTCAGCGGTTCGTACACAATGATGATTCAGAGGAGGAAACACCGTGACTTAACGGGAATTAGCCGGAAACAGCCGGAACTTAGCGCCGTGAATAAAGGCGAACTTCCTGGCTGAAAAACCAGAAAACCGATCGACAGTGTTGGCGACCGGCTTCTGAACTCTCGAGAGAGTTGATACTGCTTAGCGTGGTTGCAAGTAGTATCTCCCTCCTCCGACGTTCAGTCAAGTCTGTTCGCCCCGACGATTCTGCACCACTGTGTTTCCTGTTTGAGGAAACACAGCTCGTCCCCTGTCGACCTAGAAACAAGCACAGGGGAGAAGAAGAAAATGAGACTGAATACGTGGGGCAAAGTCAACGACCACATAGCAAGCGGTCGAGGTACGGGCCATTTTGATCTGTACTTACCGTGGTTGCTAATCCATCGAAAGAACGCCTCGCCAAAAAGTAACCAGGTCGTCAGTCGGATGCCCGGCTATCGGCGCAACTCAAACTTCTTTGCTCGCATTGAGTGGTATATCGCTCTGCTTTGTCTTTGGTTGGGCGCGCTCGACATTCGGGAACAGTTTCCGTTGTGGCCGATGCCACACCCACACCCATTGCAGGATGGTGTTGTCCGCTGGGACAGCAAACGCGTTAGAGGTCTGATTGAGATCGCGGCAGAGGCCGGTATACGCCACGGAATCGAGCCAGGCAGTAGTGACGTCCCCTACATTGCGACGATGGATATTATGGCGACGGTTCCGGGCCACCCTGTGGAGCGCCTCGCCGGCCTCTCTCTCAAACCTCATGACCAGAGTATCGAGAGCGGAGCCGACCGGCCGCCTATTGGAGCGCCAGGAACTTGAACGTCGTTACATGCGAGAGATTGACGGCCACTTTGCAATACCAGATGCATCACTGATCTCAAAGACGCTTCAGGGCAACCTCGACGTCTTGTCTGGATACTTTGCCCAGGCGCATCCCAACGACCCTCGGTCCTTCGAACTCTGGCGCGTTGTAGAGCAAGCGTCGGCTTCCCTGCCGTTCGATGCGGCCCTAAGGCTCGGGGCCGCGGCAGCCTGTCTACATATTGAGGAGGCACGGAAGCGTTTCCATTCGGCGGTTTGGCATCGCATGGTCGATGTCGACATCACCAAGCCAATGCGTGCCGATCTACCGCTTACCTATGGCGCAAGGGATCTGGTCGCCGCGCTGCAAACGGAACTCTTTGGTGCGCCACTATGATGGTCAATCAGGTGTACGAAGCGGCGAATGATTCATTCGGCCTGACAGGTCGTCATAGAGTCCTTTGGATCAATCCGAAAAGTGACGAAGCCGTCACAATCGCGATACCGGTTCTGAGCGGCAAGCGAGCGCCTACGTACGTCGGAGGTCCGAAAGTCCGTTCCGCGTCGGGGCTGCAAGCGGCAGTTCAATCTGGGGACCTTGTTCCTGTTACCCAGAAAATGACTGGCATCTTCGCAATGAGCGACGCAGAGATCGAGGCGCGATACGGTCGGAAAAAGAACGGCGTGTGCAAACAGATCGCAATCCGAGACAAATTCTTTACCGCCATCGAGCCGTTGCTGAAAGAAATTAGAAGCGACAGAGACGCCTTTTTTGCAGATGGGACCTGGAAGCGTCGAATATGTGAAGCGGCGAACAATTCCAACCAGGGTCGTAACCAGTTCTACACTGCCATCCACAAGCACCTGGCTTTTGGTGCTGGAAAAAACAGTCAGCTACCTTTCCTGTTTCGCTGCGGAGGTCGTGGAAAGACTAGAAAGCAGCTAAGACGCCTCGGAAGACCGTCAGCGCTTGTGAGGTGCGGGCTCGCGGATCCAATAGATCATGGCCTGAGCTGCGAAGATAAAGAAAAACTTGCTTGGGGCTATCGTGTCTTCAAGACCGACAAGATGTCTGTCACAGAAGCCTTTCGCATGACCAGTGCAATCTATTGGTCCTGCGGAACCAAGATAGTGGATGGCGAAGAGCTGCCGATTCTTCTTCCAAGCACTCAGCGACCAACACTCGCCCAGTTTGAGCGCTGGGGTCCGGCTGGGTTAGACAACGAACAGGCATGGCAGACCCTTCTCGGCCGGGGCGAATTCGACAGTAACTTCCGGGCGCTCTACGGCACTGCGATGGACGGGATCAACGGGATAGGCCAAGTCGGACTGCCTGATGCCACGAGCATCGATCTTAATCTGGTCAGCATGGCTTCACGGCTCGATCCGATTGGTTCGGCGACCCGCCTGATCATTCACGACGCCTGGTCCTCAATGATTTGCGGCCTGCATTGCGGTCTCGAAGCGCCATCGCAAGAAGTTGCTTTACTGGCCGTACTCAGCGCTGCGACCTCCAAGGTCGATTTGTGTAAGCGCTATGGCGTGGAGATTAGTGAGAATGACATACCGGCTGTCTTCTTCGCCAAGTTCCTGGTCGACAACGGCGAGTTTCGGACCGAGGACATCATCCGAATACTGAGCGCCTTAGACAGCGGCATGGAGCTCGTTCGTGTGGGTCAGGGTGAACTCAAAGGTACCTCCGAGTCGGGACACCGAGTCATGCATAAGCTAACAGGACACAAGCTTGATGGGACAACAAAAGGCAAGCAGAAGAAGCGAGGGGAGGACGCGCCGGCCCTGCACGGCTGTTGGAGATTTCACGAGTACATGAGGCTGCTTCTAAAAGCGATTGTGTATCACAACTGCGAGCAACGCGTAGAGGCGTTCATGAACGCGCATCCTTACGGCACAGCAATGAAAGCTGACGGAGTTCCGCCCATTCGCAAAGCGATATTCGAATGGGGACTAAAACATGGGTTGGTTCACAGCCCCGCGTGCAACGAGGACGCGCTGCGCGCGACTCTGCTGCCTTCAATGCGAGCCTTGGTGAAAGAGAACGGCGTGTTTCTGATCAGGCCAGATGTTGGTCGGCGAAAAGATCTGGTCAACGGTCACCGGTTCGTCGGCCCACGCGTCACTGAGCTCAAGTGGATGGAGAGGGCGCGACGCTCTGGCACGTTTGAGATCAAGGTCAAGGTGGATCCCAATGAACTCACCAGTATCTGGTTTGCCGACGACCATGGGTTTCATGAACTGTTCAACCAAGGCAACGACCTGCTACTCGTGCAGAAGGGCACGCTTTTCGACAGCCTCGCCATTCAAGATAACGACGTCATAGATCGTGGTCTTGATAGGGACCGAGACGACCAGGCCCACTCGGACTTCGTCGTTTCGCGGGAAGTGACCAACGAGCACTTGAAACGCGAGAAACAGGCCGAAATAGCCGCACAAGCGAAGAAACCGTCGAAGCGCCGGCTCACCAAGAAAGTCAAAGAACATCGCGACGCTGAGCGCCAGCGAATGGCAGCGCATTCGAATGGAGGGGCTGCACCGGACGAGCAAAACCACGACGAGCCGGGCGCCGACACTCAAGTGCTGGGTCTTGAACAGACCAATACTTCCGATGATTGGATGTCGACAATCCTGGAGCGCCATCGTGATCAATAGAACAAAATCACTCGCAAATCCACTACTTGAGCCATTGGGCGACTTTCATGAAATGCCAGAGTGGCCAGGCATCCTCGAATGTAATCCTCTGGATACTTTTCCAGACGAGCCCACCGCTGAACAGCGTGATGAGTACCTGGACTACGCAACTAAGCGGTTCGCACCAACCCGGACTTCATTGCTCGTCGCAAACGAGATTCAAACGATGCTGAGAGCCGGATATCGCGAAAGAAATCCATGCAATCCGGAGAACCAACGAAAAATATATGAAATTGCGAAACTGAAAGACGACTTCGACGTCAGGTCTTCGACGTTCTATTCGTCTGCTCGATGCCTGATTGTTGCTGGCATTACAAACATGGGTAAGAGCTCCATGATTGCTCGATCCGTGAGCCACTACGCGCAGGTCGCAGTGCATGGCCGGCGTGATGATGCCCACTGGCTTAAGCACACCCAAGTTATCTACCTTATTGTGAAAATGCCGGCGGATGGCTCGCGGGGAGGCTTGTTGCTCGCGATCCTCCACTCGCTGGATGTCGCAGTCTATTCGGACTACCTCAATACCCTTGGGCGAAAGCGCCAGGCGGTCGAGAAACTGACCCTGGAGGTCGCCAAGCTACTCGCACTCCACAGCGTCGGGCTAATCATACTCGAGGAGATGCAGGCCAAGAACTTCAAGGACAGTAAGTTCAAAGACCACCTGCAGCTATTTTTCCTCGGCGTCCTCAGTTTTGGCATTCCGCTAGTCCTCGTTGGAAACCCAAGAGCATTTGAGGACCTTGGCGACTTCAAACAGACAGAAAGTCGATTCTTCTCGTTTGAGCCAATCACCCTATGGCCATACCACGACCATACTGACCCTGATTGGCTAAACGCTATCGCGCCGGCCATCTGGAATTACCAGGTCGTTCCCAACGCGCAGTCCTTTGACGAAAGTGTCGCGAAGACGCTATGGGAGTGCTCCGGAGGGATGCCCGGCTATGCCCGGCGACTGGTTATTGAAGTTCAGAAATCGATCCTCCGACGCAGTTGCGACCGACTCGACGTCGACTCGATTACCGACCACTTTGAGCGACTTGCGTCATTTCGAAAGTTCAGGCCGTTGATTGACGGTCTGACCCGCTACGACAACCGAAAGTTGGTGGAAGAGCTCCCAACGATCTCGTCATGGACGGTCACGGCGGCTTCTGGTTCACCGACCACGGGATCCGGGACATGACCCGACGAACGTCCGACCTGTCGGCCATCTACTACGCCAAGGTCGACGGGTCGCACATCGCGGAAGTCGTCTTTCCCGTCGAGGCACCGAATGGCATCGGCCTCTCGCCGGAAGGTGGAATGCTCTATTGGGCCGAGACCCACACCGGGCGTGTCTTCCAGCGAGCGATCCTCGAGGCCGGTGTGCTCGAACCCGTGGAACCGCTCGACACGTCGATCGTGCTGCACGGCCTCCCCGGCTATCAGTTGCTCGACTCGCTCGCCGTCGACGGTGACGGATGGGTGTGCGTTGCGACCCTGGTCAACGGTGGCGTCACCGCCATCTCCCCCGACGGGACACAGGTCGAACACCATGCCACCGGTGACCTGATCACCACCAACGTGTGCTTCGGAGGTCCTGACCTCCGCACGGCTTACATCACGTTGTCGAGTACGGGGAAGCTCGTGTCGACCAAGTGGCCGCGGATCGGGTTCCATCTCGCTCACATGTGAGCCCGACGACTGGAGACCGCAGACGGGTCCGCCTCCTTGGCGAGATCGTTGCAGCGTGTGTGTCACGGTTCGGCGCGGCACCGGAGCGATAGCGTGCTCGTGTGCAGCGCTTCTACGTCGAAACGCTCGGCTGTCCCAAGAACGACGTCGATTCGGACAAGCTCGTCGGCGCGCTCGTCGCCGACGGCATGGAAGCAACCGACGATGCCGCCGCTGCCGACCTCGTCGTCGTCAACACGTGCGCCTTCATCGGTGACGCCCGCCAGGAGTCGATCGACACGATCCTCGCGCTCGATGACCAGCGCGGCGACGGCTCCAAGCTGATCGTCACCGGCTGTATGGCGGAACGCTACGGCTCCGAGCTCGCCGAGGCGATGCCCGAGGTCGACCAGGTCGCCGGGTTCGGCCAGGCCTTCAACCTCGTGCCGGCCGAACGTGACGGAACCGAGACCCCGAACGGATCCGGCGGCGCCACGGAAGCTGATCCCGGTCTCGTCGACTCCGCTGCCCTGAATTCGATCTGCTCAACCTTCCGCGACCGAAGACGACTGCGCCGTGGGCGTACGTCAAGATCGCCGAAGGCTGCGACCGTACGTGCGGGTTCTGTGCGATTCCGAGCTTCCGCGGCCCCCAGCGCAGTCGCGACATCGAGTCGATCCTGACCGAGGTGAGCGAGACCGAGGCACGTGAGATCGTCCTGGTTGCGCAGGATCTCGCGTCGTACGGCAAGGATCGTCCCGACGATCTCGGCGCCGGTTCGATCGTCCCGCTCGTTGACGCGGTTGCCGACGTCGTCGACCGGGTGCGGCTCCTGTACCTGTACCCGAGCGATCTGTCCGATGCGTTGATCGACTCGATCTGCTCGAGCGGCGTCCCGTACTTCGATCTGTCGCTGCAGCACGTCTCGAAGCCGCTGCTGCGTCGGATGCGCCGCTGGGGCGACGGTCAGCGCTTCCTCGACCGGATCGCCGACATCCGACATCGCGAGCCCGACGCTGCCTTCCGCAGCAACTTCATCGTCGGCTATCCCGGCGAGACCGAGCACGACCACGACCAGCTCCTCGACTTCGTCGAACGAGCCCAGCTCGACTGGTGCGGGTTCTTCGCGTACAGCAATGAGAACGGCACGTACGCGGCCCACCTCGACCAACATGTCGAGTCGTCGCTGGTGAACGAACGTCTCGCCGAATTGCGCGAGCTGCAGGACGAGATCACCGCCTCGCGTCGCGACACGCTCATCGGGACCGATGCTCATGTGCTGGTCGACGCTCGTGGCGTCGCGCGCAGCCATCGTGAGGCACCCGAGATCGACGGGATCATCCACGTGCGTGACGACTTGCCGGTCGGTGCGATGGCAACGGTTCGGATCGTCGACGCGCTGGGGCCCGATCTCGTCGCGGCCGGCGTGGACCTGGCAGCACTCGACGACGAGGTCGGCGGTTCCGACTGATGGTCGAGTCGCTCAACAGCTGGGCCAACGCCATCACCGCCATGCGGATCCTGTTGGCCCCGCTGGTGTTCCTGGCGATTCCGGAAGACGGCACCGGCTCGTGGTGGGCCTTCCTGCTCTGGTTCATCCTGTGCTCGAGCGACGGGATCGACGGATACATCGCGCGGCGCCGCGGCCCGACTGGCAGTCGGTGCGTTTCTCGACCCGCTCGCCGACAAGGTGCTCGTTCTCGGCGCGATGTTCACGCTCGTCGCGCACGACATCTTCTGGTGGGTCCCGGTGGCAGATCATCGCTGCACGCGGAGCTCGCGATCAGCGCGTACCGGATCATCAAGAGCGGGCGCGGCATCAGCGTGCCGGCCAGCCGCCTCGGCAAGTACAAGACCGTCGTCCAACAGTTCGCGGTGGCGTTCGCCCTGTTCCCACCGACAGCTCTCGCCGCAACCTGGACATGGCAGCTGCTGCTCTGGATCGCGGTGGTGCTCACCGTCGTGAGCGGAGTGCAGTACTTCTGGCATGCGATGAAGACCCAGCCGGCCGATCTGACGACGACGGTGCCGTGAACGTCTCCGTGCTCGCCGTCGGCACAGAGCTGCTGCTCGGTCAGATCATCGACTCGAACTCCGCGTGGATGGGAGAGGAGCTCGCGACTCACGGGATCGACTCCCTGGTGCAGGTCAAGGTGGGCGACAATGTCAGCCGGATCGAGGCGCAGCTCCGCCGCCTGATCGAGGACGCGGACGCCGTGATCATCTGCGGTGGGCTCGGCCCGACCCACGACGACCTCACGCGCGAAGCGATTGCAGCCGTCATGGGTGCCGACCTGGTCCTCGACGACGACGTCGCACAGGTCATCCGCCACATGTTCGAGTCCGCGAGGTCGCCGGATGCCGGAGAACAACCTCCGCCAGGCGCTGGTGCCGAGCGGCGCGACCGTGATTCCGCAGACCCGTGGGACCGCACCCGGCCTGATCTGCCCGGTCGGCGGACCCGACCGGCAAGGTCGTGTACGCGGTGCCCGGCGTGCCCCATGAGATGCGCGACATGATGCAGCGGGCCATCGTGCCCGATCTGATTCGTCGCAGCGGATCCACCGACACCATCGTCAGCCGGGTCCTGCGTACCTGGGGAGAATCGGAGAGCGGCCTGAACGAGCGGCTGGACGACGTGATCGCCGAACTCGAGTCGCCCGACACGCCCACGCTCGCGTTCCTCGCCTCGGGCTGGGAAGGGCTCAAGGTGCGACTCACCGCCAAGGCCCCGCACGGCGCAGGAGGGTGCCGCGCAGCTCGATGAGTGGGAGACGCCGAATCCGAAGCGAACTCGGTGACCTCGTGTTCGGTGTCGGCGACGACACGATGGAGTCCGTCGTCCTCGACCTGTGCCGCGACACGGGGCTCACGCTCGGCCTCGCCGAGTCGGTCACCGGTGGACTCGTCGGTGCCCGACTCACCGGGATCCCGGGGGCGAGCGATGTGTTCGTCGGTTCGATCGTCAGCTACGCGACGTCGGTGAAGCAGAACCGTGCTCGGCGTCTCACCAGGGCCCGTGGTGGGCGAGTCGGCTGCACGGCAGATGGCAGCCGGGCGCACATGGAGCGGCTCGGGCTGCGACGTTGCGATGTCGCTCACCGGGGTCGCCGGACCAGCCGAGCAGGACGGCCAACCGGTCGGGACGCTCTTCGTCGGCCTGGTGGGCCCGGTTTCGACGAGGTCCGCGAGATCCGGCTCCCCGGGACAGCGCGAGCAGATGCGACAGTTCGCGGTGATCACCGCGCTCGGGATGCTGCGCCAGTTGCTCGTCGGTTGCCTGACGGTTCCGCAGCCCGACCATTCGGTATCGTCCCTGCTCAGGACTGATCCGAGATGACCAACACCCCCATCGACTGCACCGCGTCCCGTCGATCCAGCCCACCGACGGCAACGAAACGCGCTCATCGGTCTCGGCATCGGTTCGGGGCTCGTTCTCCTGATCGGGATCGTCGCCGCAGTCGTCGACCCGCGACCCGGGCTCGACCACCGTGCCGACCACGTTCTCGACCGTTGCGACGACGGTGCCCGCCCCGTCGAGCGTGCCGACCAGCGACGACCCGCCCCCGACCACGATCGAGACCACGACCACGCTCCCCGAAGTTGTCGACGCGGTGGCCGACGCCGGACCGGATCTGGCCGTGTCCGCCGGTGACGTCGTGACACTCGCGGCCGTCGAGGTGACGGAGGGAGCCGACGACGCTGCGGTGATCTGGCGCCAGACCTCCGGACCGGACGTGACCGCCGGAGTCGGGGCTCTCGGAGGTCGGACCAGCGTGTCGTTCGGTGCGCCCGACGACGTCGTCACCCTCGGGTTCGAACTCGTCGTCAGCAGTGCCGACCGCGCAGCCACCGGCACAGGAAGCAGTCGACGCACTGGTCATCCGGGTCTTCGAGGACGCCGAACGGATGGTGTTCGTCGACGGCGAACGTGGCGACGACGCTGCCTGCCGGTTCGATGGAGGATCCCCTTCGCTCGATCGGCGCGGCCGCACGAATCGCCGACGGCCGTGATCGTCTACGTTCGCAGCATCGGGAACTACGCCGAATCCGACACGGTTCGCCTTGGTCCCGGCTCCAGCGTCTACGGCGGTTTCGATGCCGACTGGAAGCGGGACCCTCTGCAACGTGCCCGACTGGACGGTGCAGCGGTCGCCTTGGTCATCGACGGCGACGGTGATCGCACCATTGGATCGATCGAGTTGACCGCAGCCCAGCTGGGCCGGGTGGCCGATCGATCGGCGTCCGGGTCATCGACGGCGAGACGGTTCGCGATCGTCGACAGCCGGATTCTCTCGGGGGCGGGTGGCGACGGGGACCACCGAAGGCGATGCCGGGATCAGTGCCGGCGTCGTCGCCGTCGAAACCGGCGAGATCCGAATCGAACGGTCCACGGTGAACGCTTCGGATGGTGGTGACGGGGCGGCCGGCGCTGCTCTCGATTCCGCGGCAGAGGTGGCCGGTGGGGACGCCGGGGACGATGCCGACGGGCGCGAGGCCGGTGACGGTGCAGCCGGTCCCGGGGCACGTGCGGGCCGAGACGGTGGTCGTGGCGGCCAGACCGGCGACGGTGCAGACGCCAACGGTGCGGGCGGCGATGGTGGGACGCGCCGACGATCCCGATGGTCGACCTGGCGAAGGTGGTGCGGGAGGTGTCGGTGGTCGCGGGCGGCGACGGTGGTCAGAACCTGCTCGGTGACGACGCCCGCGTGCCGATCGGCGCGACGGGCTCATCCGGCGTCGATGGCGAGCCCGGCGTGGGTGGATCAGGCGGCGGCGGTGGTTGGGGACCGTTGCTGGTCAGTGGCGGCGGAGGTGGTGGCGGTGGTGCCGGTGCCGAGCCGAGCCGGGGCGGTGCCGGTGGTGCCGGTGGTGGTGGTTCGATCGGCGTGTGGGCGGTCGACGTCAATCGAGTCGTCATCAGTGAGTCCCTGGTCGGGGCAGGACGTGGTGGCGCGGGTGGCCCTGGCGCGCAGGCGGTGTCGGCCGCTCGGCGGTGGGAACGGTGGCGCGGGAGCCCTTGGCGCGGATGGATTCGTCGTCGGCGACGGTGGTGCCGGTGGTGGTGCGGGTGGTGGTGGTGCCGGTGGCGGTGGTGGGCAGGGTGGCGGCGGTGCGGGTGGCCCGTCGTACGGGTTGCTCACCTTGGGTGTCGATGACGTCGAAGTGCGCACCAGCACGGTCCGCGGCGGTGCAGGCGGGAGCGGAGCCGACGGTGGCGTGGGCGGTGATGCCGGTGGTGCGGGCGGCGACGGATCCGGCCGGAGCGGCGGCGACGGTGGTGTGCCCGGAGTCGGTGCACGCTCGGTCCCGCAAGGCGTCGGTGCATCCGGTGGTTCGTCGTTGGGTGGTTCGGATCTTGACGGCGCCCGCCAGACACTTCGACGAAGCGGAGTTCATCGAGGGGAACGCCGGGCCCGGTGGTGCGGGTTCGTCTCCCGGGGACGCGGGTGCACAGACCGCTGCCAACGTCGGTGCCGAGTAGGTACGATTTCGAGCCTCGCCCTCGTGGGGCCGGTAGAGAACCCTGTTTGGCCTGGTGGGCGTGCTGCTCATGTGGGGGCCGGGAACGGATTCGGCTGATTCGGGAACGTCTCACATGATGGGATTGGGTTCGTTTCGCGTTGATTCCTCCTCGGGTTCTGCTGGTGGGGGGTCGGGCCTGTTCGCGCAGACGTTGCGGTAGGCGTCGAGGACGGCGTTGCACCGTCTTGGGGCACACCCAAGCTCGGCTGCGAGATCGGCAATCGACCGCGACGCGTACTGTGCGCGGAGCCAGTCGAGGTCGTCGACGCGTCGGCCGTGCTTGCTGTCCGCCACGTCGCCATTCTCGTTGATTGCCGAGTTCCGGGCGATGGGATGGGTGCTGCTACTTGCCTGGGGAACTAGGGGCCGTTCTCGCGGCCGCGTCGAGTGAAGGCTTCTCCAGACGTCCCAGAACAGCACCCCGTGCCAAACATCAAATGGTGATCGGCTCACGATCCCCCACGCCAGCGACGCTCGCGCATGCGGGCCCTGCTGGTCGGCCTGGCGGTCTTCGGGATGTGATGTCGATCGCCGCCCCCCGCATCGACATCTCCTCGCTGAACTGGAGCGTTTGCGGTCGGAGCTGCGGCGCTCGGGCGCCGAACGCGGCGTCTTGGCACTCAGCCTGAATTCCGGCCACTGGGCATGGTCTACGATGGGGGTTGACCAACGGCGGGTCATGGCCAGCACCGGCTGAACGCGCCTGAGGTGAGGCCATGACGACGACGCAGGAACTCCCACCGCCGCTCCCACCCGACACCAGGTCGGGCGATGGTTGGTTCTTCTTCGTCGCCGTGCTCGCGTCGTCGCTCTTGGTCTTCGGGGTGCTCGCCTGGCGAGGCGCGATCGACGGGGAGACCGCGGTCGCGATCGGTGTCGTCGTAATCGTGGTAGCGCTCCTGCTCGTCGGTGCTGGCGCAGCGGGCTATCTCGGGCGGGCGCATCGGTGGTTGCGCGCACCGAGCGGCAACGCAGCGGCGGCCCCGGCTGCGACTCGTCTCCAGGTCTACTGGTTCGTGCCGGTGACCATCGTGTGCGTGCCGGCTGCGGTCGTGCTGATCGTCATCGCCGTGATGGAGATCGGCGATCTGGCTTTCGACGACGTCCTGCCGTGGCTCCTCCTCGGAGGCGCCGCCGTCCTACTGGTCCTCGCGTTGATCGCGGCCAGCTACGCACCGCCGGGACCGAACTGGGCCGAGCGCGTGACCGGCCTTGACGGCTCGATGGTGTTGCTCATCGTCGGTACCGTCATGACCGTCTTCGGGACCTTCGGCCTCTTCGACTTCGGCGCCGAGGAGGAGAGCCCGACAACGCTGTGGGTGGTGCTCATCGCTGGCGGGCTGCTCGTGGCGCTGAGCGGAATGGCCAAGGGATCCGAGGACGAGCCGCTGCTCGACGATCCGACGAGCGACGGAGCGCCGCCCGACGGCGCTGAAGGGGTGCCGACCGAGGACAATGCGACGGCACCCATCGAGGAGATGAATGCTGAGGGGGTCCCGACCATTGCGGCGGCGACGACCTCTATGGCCGACACCCAGGAGGAGTTATGGTCGACACAAGCCGTTCGCCGGGTTGATCCTGCTGGCTCTTCTGGCGGCGCTGCCCGTTGCCGCGAATGCCCAGCAGGCGGCACCGGTTGCGCTCGAAGGGAATGATTCCGGTGATCCGACTCCGACGGTGGACCCGGTGCAGCCGGAGGTCGTGGATCCCGGTGAGCGACCTCGACGGTGGATGATTCGGTCTCGCTGCAGATCGAGGTCGAGTACGAGGACGGTGATGGTGGCACGCTGACCGGGTCGATCAGGCACCGGTCGCCCTATCGGTCTTGGACGACAAGAGCGAACAGTGCCCGGTTCCCGAAACGGACCCCGCACGTTACGAGCCGGCTTCGGGGAACTCCCGGAGATCACGACGGTCCAGGCGATCTGTCTCCTAGGAATGGGTTACAAACTGAGCCCGGAGGACGGCATCCTCAAGGAGCTGGAGGACCCCTCCGCCGATGTCACGAAGGTGTCCGTCATCGACGCCTGGGTATGGAACGAGGAACGGCTGGCGGACCGTGCTGTGATCGTGTCGAGCGATACGCGGTTCCCGATCACCATCACGGTCATTCCGGACATCACGTTGACGCCTACCGTCAGCTCGCCGGCCGGTGCCGAGCCCGCCGGTTGACGACGGAAGGTGACGCCGCGTTGATCGGTACGATCGGCGCGGGCATTGCGACCAAGACGATCGCAGTGTCCGGCAAGGATGTCGATCAGTTCGGTGATCTGGTCGTCACCGATCAGGTGCCACCCGCCCGTCTCCAGGCGGTGGGCGACGACGACGTCCCGCTCGAGCTCACCGACGACGTGATCGAGCTGGATCTCAAGTCGGGCCAGACCACGGTCACTTACCAACTCCAGAGTCGCGCCCGCGGCGAACCTTGGGACGACGAGCCGCGACGCAGGTCACGTTCCTCTACACCACCGGCGAGAGCCGGGTGCCGCTCGCCGACGCCCAGTCGACGGTCGCGATTCAGGCCCCGATGTTGGAGATCGACGTGCAGGCGGCCGCCCAGACCGATGCGGGCGGTGAGAGCACGCTGTCGGTGCGAGTCATCAACCGGGACGAAACGGCGCTCACGTTGCCGCTGGTCGTGACGCTGGACCCGGCGGAAGGCGGCAACACCGTCGAGAGCCTTCGCGACGCGGGCGATGGGGTGATCTCGGACTCCAACAACACCGTGTCGTGGACGATCGACGAACTGGAAGCCGGGGAGGAGGTGTTGAAGAACGTGGTGGCCACGTCGAAACCGGCCACCGGTGACGGACGAGTGGTCTGGCGGAGCTCGGTCGGCCTCGAGCAGGAGCCGGCGATCATCACTGACAGCGTGACGATCGATGTTGTGGGCGATTCGACCGGCAAAGAGACCGTCGTCGACTTCACCCCGGCCCAGCTGATCCGGTTAATCGCCTTCGTGATCTCGTTGTCGCTCATCGCCGTCGTCTTCGGAGCGTGGAAGCGGTCCAAGGCCAAGCCGCCGCCGTCGGGCCAGGAAGAGTTTCATCAGTTCCAGCTTGACCTCTTCGGCAAGTACACCGAGACGATCGTGGTGCTCGTCACGCTTGTCGCCATTCTCGTGCTGGCGTTCCGCGGCACCCTGAACGGCGAGAGCCGGCGTCGCTGATTGGCGTGATCGCGGGGTATGCGTTCGGGTCGCGCGGTCGGGGCTGACCATCGCAAGTCGCCGTGCGGCTCCGGTTTCGTAGTGTTCACCCGGGCGGGCACCGGCCCGCATCTTGGCGACCGCCCGTTCGAAGCCGAGGGGGACACAACTGTCCCGCCCACCGAGGCGACAACGACGACGCAAGCACCCTTCGCAGAGGGTGTCGAACCGACGTGCACCTACAACGGCATCGACAAATTCTCCGGGGGCATGGAGGCGGAACGGCACTGTTGCGTTGATGGATCGGGTGCGGGTCGTAGCGTGCCCGCGTGATTCGTCGTCGCCGTCCTGAGTCTCCCTCGTTCGCCGGGTTCCGGTGCCCACCGGACGTGATCTTGCTGGCGGTGCGCTGGTATCTCCGCTACGGGCTGTCGTACCGAGATGTCGAAGAGCTCCTCGCCGAACGTGGCATCGAGGTTGATCACGTCA
Organism: Rhodothermales bacterium; assembly: GCA_963768565.1. Taxonomy (GTDB): domain Bacteria; phylum Bacteroidota; class Rhodothermia; order Rhodothermales; family JABDKH01; genus JABDKH01. The sequence continues at coordinate 38,442 of CAVYIO010000039.1, read as the reverse complement.
CGATCTACCGGTGGGTGCAACGCTTCACCCCGCTGGTCATCGACGCGGCACGGCCATGCCGGCACAGCGTCGGTGACAGCTGGTTCGTCGATGAGACCTACGTCAAGGTCGCCGGCGTCTGGCGGTACGTGTACCGGGCAGTCGACCAGCACGGCCAGGTCATCGACGTATCCGTGTCGAAGCGGCGCAACGTCGAAGCGGCGACCAGGTTCTTCGAGATGATGTTGGCGGGCCGCGAACGACCGCGGGAGGTCACCACGGATCTGGCCGCGCCGTTGCTGCGCGTCGTCGACGAGCTTGTCCCCGACGCGCTCCATGACACCACGCGATATGCGAACAACCGGATCGAGTGCGACCTCGGGCGACTCAAGGCGCGGCTTCGCCCGATGCGCGGTCTGCGAACGGACCGGACCGCGACGGTCGTGATCCGCGGTCATGCGTTCATCCAGAACCTTCGACGAGGCCACTACGAACTCGGCGTCGAAGCTAGCCAGCCGCGTCTACGCGTCGCGGCAGCCTTCGATGAGCTCACCACAGTGATATGAACGGTCATCCGGCTCCTCGCCAGTCGGCAGCGACCTTCGATCGACCAACGCACCAGTGCCCTACGAACTCGGTATCGACGCCCGCCGACAGTGTCTACGTCTCGCGGCTGCATTCGATGAACTCGCCATAGCGATCTGATGTGAACAGCCGGCACCGGCCCCGCAATGTCGCGCCCTCGATCAATCAACGCAACAGTGCCCGCGCAGCTGCCTGAACCCCTTCACCCCGGCACCGCACGGATCGCACGCGCACCCAGCCCGCAGCGAGCGGCCGAATCAGTCTCGACGAGCCCGGCGACCGGCTCGAATTTCCGAACCACCATCTACAATCGGATCCTGTTGCCGGCGTCAGTGGGTTTCCTCCCACCTTTCGCGCCGGTCCCGCCCTCGTAGCTCAGTTGGATAGAGCACGTCACTTCTAATGACACGGTCGCAGGTTCGATTCCTGCCGAGGGCGCCCGTACGCTGCTGCTGTGCAGGAGTTCCGACCGGCGAGCGTGATCGCGGCCGACGCCGAGCTGGCGCAGCGCTTCCATGAGGGAGACCGCGAGGCGATTTGCTCGCTCGTCGAACGCTACGGTGCCGCGCTCGCCGCCGCCGTCACCCCGACGGTCGGACTCGACCAGGCGGCCGACGTCACGGTCGACGTGTTCGTGGTGGCACAGCGCAGCGCGTTCACGCCTGGCGACGATTTCGCACCGTGGCTGGCCGACATCGCCATCGAGTGTGCGGGGGCCTTCGACCAGCGACGATGGACACTTGCGATGGCGGTCGCAGCGGTTGATCCAACGGTTCGGCCCGCTCTGCGCCATCACCACCTCGAGGCGAACGGCGAACTCGGCGATGATCTGGTCCGTCACGAACTGCGTCTGCAACGCCGACTCGCCCACATCGGTGAGCCCGAAGACATCGTGCGCGCACTCGCCGACCCGGACGTGTGGATCGACATCGACCCACACCTTGCCGACCGAGTCGTTGCAGCGGTCGCCGACGACGCGGACGTTGCGACGCACACTGTTGTCGAGCGGAGCGAACCCTCCCGGATCACGCGTGGACTCCGCCCGATGCTGCTCGGGCTCGGCGGCGCAGCTCTGGTCCTCATCGTGGCGATCGTCGGCCTGAGTGCCGCGAGCGGGACGCCGGAGTCACCCGACTCTCACGGTTGATCTGGTCCCGACCGGAGCGTTGCTCGACGTCGAGGGTGGTGAGATCACCGTCACCGAGCGTGACGCGGGGATCGAGATCGAACTCGAGGCCTTCACCCTGCCGCGTCGTGCCGGTGGCCTGTTCTACGAAGGTCGCGTCGTGCTGGCCGACGGTGCGGAGATCTCCGCCGGGACGTTCGCCGAGGGTGACGGTGTCACGCTGTGGGCGGGAGTCGCGCTCCGCGATGCCGTGGCGTTCCGGATCGTGCTCGGAGACACCGAGAGTGCAGCCGTCGACGACGTGGTGTTGAAAGCCGACCTGCCCCGGTCGTGAGCCCACCGGTCGCGGCGGTGTCAGGTGTCGCGGAATTCGATGCGGAGTGCGTCCGCCACCGCCTGTGCCCCCGTGGGCCCGAGCAGGATCGTGTAGTGGTTGGTGTTCGGCACCGTGATCCAGCGGTGCTGTGGAAGTGACATGACGACGTCGTCGGGAATGAACGGCGGCGGGACCCCCATCAGGCCGTTGGGTGCACGGACGATGGTCGTCGGTTCGCTGCGGGCTCCGAGCAGCGATCGAACTGTGTCGTCGACGAGGAGATCGCGGCCGTCGATCATCACCGCGGCTTCGTTGACGGCAGTCCGAAAGCCGCCCTCGACCTCGAAGAGGTCCGCGAGCAGGTTCCGTTCGAGGTCGATGGTGAGCCCCTCGTCGAACGCGGGGTGTTGTGACCACATCGTCTGATACGACACGCGATCGGGCCACACTTTGCGGATCCGTGCGATCGCTGGACCGAGAGTGGCCTCGAGTGTTGCGTCGACCTCGTCGGTGTCGACGGCCGGAAGCGGTGCTCCGCCGTCGACGAGGACGACTCCGTCGAAGAGTTCGGGAGCGTGTTCGGCGGCCATCAGCGCGACGAACGCACCCATCGAGTGACCGAGGAGCGTGACGGGATGGCCGAGCTCGCCGACGATCCGCACGATGTCAGCAGCGTGGCGACGGATCCCGAACGGACCGGTGTTCGCGAAGCTGCGGCCACGTCCGCGCAGATCCACTGCGATCAGCTCTGCTCCACCGGCCAGCCGATGCGCGAGTGGGTCGAAATGCCATGCGTTCGCGGTGATGCCGTGGATCGCCAGAACCGTCGGCGCGCCGTCGATGCCCGGCCACTGGAGTGCTTCGAGCGACACCTCGGGGAACTCGAACGTCCGGAACTGCGGTCGCGTCGACATCAGGCCTCGTCCGTGTTCATCGTGGTTCGCGGGGGAGTCCGAGGACCCGCTCGCCGAGGATGTTGCGCATGATGTTCGATGTTCCGCCCATGATCGTGTACGCCGGATCGTAGGCCAGCCCGCGCCCGACGTCGTCCCACAGCATCGCGTCGGCGCCGAGCGTGCGGGCGACGAACGACGCGACACGTTGCTGATGCTCGGTGCAGAAGCACTTCGTGGCGGCGGAGAAGCCCCGTGGGGCCTGGCGGAGCACCTCGCGGGTCACCAGGATCCGTCCGAGCGTGTAGCCGGTCTCGATCCGCGGCGATCTCCTGGCGAACCCGTGGGTCGGTCCGGTCGGCACGTTCGACTGCGAGTTCGTAGAGCGCCCGGTTCGACACGAGCCGGTCGATCCCACCGCGCTCGTGTTCGAGTTGTGCCATCGTCTGCTTGAACGCGTTGCCCTCGACACCGACGAGGTTGGCGACCGGAACCCGTACGTCGCTGAACCAGACCTCGCAGAAGTGACGATTCGTCGTCATGTCGGTGATCGGGCGGACCTCGATGCCAGGAGTGTTCATCGGCACGATCACCTCGCTGATGCCCGCGGTGCGGTGGGCCGGACGGCATCGGTTCGGCAGATCAGATAGCAGTAGTCGGCCGACTCGCCGAACGACGTCCAGATCTTCTGTCCGTTGATGACGAAGTCGTCGCCGTCGCGACGGCGCCGAGGTCGTGAGCGAGGCGAGGTCGGAGCCTGAATCGGGCTCCGACATGCCGATGCACCACGTGGTCTCGCCCGACAGCATGCCGGGGAGGAACTCGGCCTGCTGGTCGGCGGTGCCGTAGTTGATCAGCGTCGGGCCCATCTGGCGATCGGCGAACCACATGGCTGCGATCGGTGCTCCGGCAGCGATCAGTTCCTCGCCGACGATCAGCCGGTCGATGTCGGGGCGTCCTCCGCCTCCGTACTCGGTCGGCCAGGTCATGCCGATCCATCCGTGGGCGGCCATCTCCATCGCGAAGTCCTTGGAGAAGCCGTTGATCCACGAGTCGTTGTGGCGTCCGTATCGCTCGACCGCGTCGACCGCGACCTTGCGGGCCTGCTCCGCAACTCGATCTGCTCGGGAGTCCAGGAGAAGTCCATCGCCATCGATGGTAGGGCGGCGTCGACGGCTCGATCCGTGAGACCAGGCGGACGGCCGCTATGGTGTAGACAAGTACAAGACAAGTTCGACTCCTCCCGTCACTCCGATGAAACGAGCCACCGACATGACCGAGTCCACGATCATCTACACCATCACCGACGAGGCGCCGGCGCTCGCGACGTACTCGTTCCTCCCGATCGTGAAGGCCTTCGCAGCCGCGGCTGGCGTCGAGGTCGACACCCGGGACATCTCGCTCGCCGGGCCGCATCCTCGCCCAGTTCCCCGAGCGGCTGACGGCCGAGCAGCAGGTGTCGCGATGCATTGACCGAACTCGGTGAGATCGCCTTGACCCCCGGGGCCAACATCATCAAGCTGCCCGAACATCTCGGCGTCGATTCCTCAGCTCGTCGCCGCCGTCACCGAACTCCAGCAGCTCGGCTACGACCTCCCCGACTTTCCGAGCGATCCTCAGACCGACGAGGAGAAGGAGATCCGTGCGAGGTACGGCGTCGCCCTCGGCTCGGCCGTCAACCCGGTGCTCCGGCAGGGCAACTCGGACCGGCGTGCGCCGAAGGCCGTCAAGGAGTACGCCCGGAAGAACCCGCACTCGATGGGTGCAGTGGTCGAGCGACTCCCAGACCCACGTCGCGACGATGGGTTCGCGGCGACTTCGCATCGAACGAGCAGTCGGTGACCGTCGACGCTCCGACGCGAAGTCCGCATCGAACACGTCGGCTCCGACGGCACCGTCACCGTGCTGAAGACCGAGTTCCCGCTGCTCGCCGGTGAAGTGATCGACTCGACCGTGATGAGCGTCTCGGCGTTGCGTTCGTTCCTCGCGGAACAGGTGGCCGACGCCAAGCAACGCGGCGTCCTGTTCTCTCTGCACCTGAAGGCGACGATGATGAAGGTCTCCGACCCGATCATCTTCGGGCACGCCGTCGAGGTCTTCTTCGCCGATGTGTTCGCCGAGTACGGCGACGTGCTGCGCGCTGCTGGCGCCGAACCCGAACAACGGCCTCGGCGGGGTCCTCGCCGCCCTCGATTCGCTCCCCGACGATCAGCGAGCCGCGATCGAAGCGGCGTTCGACGCCGCGTTCGAGGCCGGTCCGGATCTCGCGATGGTCGATTCCGACCACGGGATCACCAACCTGCACGTGCCGAGCGACGTCATCATCGACGCCTCGATGCCGGCGATGATCCGTGACTCCGGGAAGATGTGGAACACGGACGGAGAGCGCCAAGATGCCAAAGCGGTCATCCCCGACTCGTCATATGCCGGGATCTACCAGGCGACGATCGACGATTGCATCGCCCACGGCGCGTTCGACCCCACGACCATGGGGACGGTGCCCAACGTCGGCCTGATGGCGCAGAAGGCCGAGGAGTACGGCAGCCACGACAAGACCTTCGAGGCGCCGGGTGACGGAACGATGCGCGTCGTCACCGCCGCCGGTGAGGTGCTGATGGAGCATGCGGTGTCCACCGGCGACATCTTCCGTGCGTGCCAGGTGAAGGACGAGCCGATCCGCGACTGGGTGCGCCTGGCCGTCGCACGGGCTCGTGCCACCGGAGCGCCGGCCGTCTTCTGGCTCGACGCCAACCGGGCGCACGACGCCCAGCTGATCGAGAAGGTGCACGCGTACCTCGGCGACCATGACACCGACGGCCTGCAGATCGAGATCATGGCGCCGACCGAGGCGACGAGATTCTCCCTCGAACGCATGCGCCGGGGCGAGGACACGATTTCGGTCACCGGCAACGTCCTGCGCGACTACAACACCGACCTGTTCCCGATCCTCGAGCTGGGAACCAGTGCCAAGATGCTGTCGATCGTTCCGCTGCTCAACGGCGGTGGCCTGTTCGAGACCGGTGCGGGCGGGTCGGCGCCCAAGCACGTCCAGCAGCTCGTGAAGGAGAACTACCTGCGGTGGGACAGCCTCGGTGAGTTCCTGGCCCTGGCCGTGTCGTTCGAACACCTCGCTGATGTGACCGGCAATGACGCGGCCAGGATGCTCGGCGATGCGCTCGATGTCGCAACCGGACGCCTGCTCGAGAACGGCAAGTCGCCGGCTCGCCGCCTCGGCTCGATCGACAACCGCGGGCAGCCACTTCTACATCGCGCTGTACTGGGCGCAAGCACTCGCCGACCAGACCGAGAACCCCGAGGTCGCCGCCCGGTTCGCTCCGCTCGCTGCGGCACTCACCGAGAACGAGGCGACCATCGCCGATGAGTTGCTCGCCGTGCAGGGTGAGCCGGCGGACATCGGCGGCTACTACCAGCCCGACCCCGACAAGGCGTCTGCGGTCATGCGTCCCAGCTCGACCTTCAACTCCATCCTCGAAACCCTCTGACCGTTACACCTGGTGCCAGGCACCAGGTGTAACAACGCGGGTCACGAAGCTTGCCCTGCGATGTGGAGGGCGGGCCGTGGGTGGGCGAACAGTCGGACCACGTGGTCGATGATTGCATCGAGGGCAGGCTCGTCGCGCCTCAGACTTCGTGCGCGACTGGCCGCTGTCCGCAGCGCTCCGCGCGTCTCGAGCCCGAGTTCATCGACAATCCGCTGGCGACGGTCGGATCGGAGATGCGCCATCAGCCCGATCATGACGGCGCGACGTTGCGCGGGGTAGTGGCGTGCCGTTGCGTCCGACCGCTCGGCGAGCAGCAGGTCGACGGATGCGAGGAGCTCGCTGACAGGGGCAGACAGGAGCTCTCGCCCCGCTGTTTCGGGAGTGCGAACGAATCGGTCGAATGCGTCGACGTCGTCGAACCACCCCATCACCGTGTCGGAACGAAACCACTCTGGTTGCGGCCGCAGGCCGAGGTATGTCCGGTGGCTTGACCATCGATATGCGCCGATGTCGCCGACCTCGGGGATGTCGCTCGGATTCTGGTGGATGTATCGAACGACGTTCGCGAGGTAGGCGGCGTCGGTGACCAGTCGCGAACAGAACCGGTTTCCGAACAGGTGGCCGACTCGATCGTTGCGGTCGTTGACGATCCGGGCAAACGACGACAAGAGGAGGTGCATTGCCCGCGACAGATCTCCGTTCGGGCAGTGCAGCAGCAGGTGAAAATGTGTTCCCATCAAACAGTAGGCGTGGATCTCGACCGCAAAGCGATCCGCCGCCTCGCCGAGCAGTCGACCGAAAGCCAGCCGCTCGACATCGTCGGTGAAGATGAACGAGCGGTTGACGCCACGGCTCATCACGTGGTGCCATCCCCCGATTGGGTCGACGCGGGGTGGTCGTGTCATACCCCGACCCTGACACCGGGGTGTCACAGAGACGATGAGCCGACCGTTACACCTGGTGCCAGGCACTGGGTGTAACGGTCACGATTGTTACATGTGGTGCCTGGCACCAGGTGTAACGGTCAGCGGTTGGCGATGGCGATGTAGTCGCGCTCGTCGGGGCCGGTGTACCACTGGCGCGGGCGGCTGATCTTCTGGCCGTTCGTCGAGCAGCTCCTCGTCAGTGGGCGAGCCAGCCGGACATGCGCGGAATCGCGAACAGCACGGTGAACATCTCGACGGGGAAGTTCAGTGCCTGGTAGATCAGCCCGGAGTAGAAGTCGACGTTCGGGTACAGCTTGCGATCGATGAAGTACGGGTCCGCGAGCGCCGTCTCTTCGAGCTTGAGCGCGATGTCGAGCAGCGGGTTCTGGCCGGTGACCTCGAAGACGTCGTAGGCGGCCTTCTTGATGATCGTCGCCCGCGGGTCGAAGTTCTTGTAGACGCGGTGGCCGAAGCCCATCAGGCGACCTTCGCCGTGCTTGACCGACTCGACGAACGCGGGGACGTTGTCGATCGAGCCGATCTCGGTGAGCATCCGGATGACGGCTTCGTTGGCGCCGCCGTGGCGAGGGCCGTACAGCGCGGCGGCGGCGCCGGCGGCCGACGAGTACGGGTCGGCGTGGCTCGAGCCGATGACGCGCATGGCGGTCGTGCCGCAGTTCTGCTCGTGGTCGGCGTGGAGGATGAACAGGATGTCCATCGCCCGCTCGAGCGCTGGGTCGACCTCGTAGTCGCCGATCTTCCACATCATGTTCAGGAAGTTCGCCGCGTAGGACAGGTCGTTGTCGGGCTGAGTTGAACGGCAGACCGACCGAGAACCGGTACATCATCGCGGCGATCGTCGGGCTCTTGGCGATCAGGCGCAGCGTCTGGTGCTTGCGCTGGCCGCCGGATCGTCGATGTCCTTGGCGCCGTCGTAGAACGTGCCGAGCGCGGCGACCGCCGAGACGAACATGCCCATCGGGTGGGCGTCGTAGTGGAAGCCGTCGACGAACCGCTTGCGCATGTTCTCGTGGATGAACGTGTGGTGGGTGACGTCGTGCTTCCACGTGGTCGATCTGCTGCTCGTTCGGCAGTTCGCCGTTCATCAGCAGGTAGGCCACTTCGAGATACGTCGAGTGCTCGGCCAGCTGCTCGATCGGGTAGCCGCCGGTAGCGGAGGATGCCGTTCGTCCCGTCGAGGTAGGTGATCGCCGACTGCGTCGCGGCGGTCGACAGATACGCCGGGTCGTACATGTACAGGCTCGGATCGAGCTCACGCAGCGCCGACGACGGAGAACACGCCACCTTCGATCGGGACCGTGACGGTCTTCCCGGTGCGGTCGTCGGTGATGGTGATGGTGTCGGGCACGTGGCTTCCTCCGTGGCTCCTGAGTTGGATTTCGAGCGGTCGCAGGATCATCTCCGTCCGCGTTCCGCACGTTACTGGCTCGCCGCGTACCCAGCCGCAACGAGAAGACCCATGTCGTTCACCCGGAGCCGCCTGCTCATCGAGGTCGGCCGGTGCTCGGTCAGAGCGGCGAGTTGCCGTGCTTGCGTTCGACGAGGACTCGCGCTTGTCGGCGAGGACCTGCGAGCGCGGCGCTGATCTCGGCACGGGTGTCGGCGGGGTCGATCACCGCATCGATGAAGCCGCGCTCGGCCGCGACGTACGGGTTGAGCAGGCGCTCCGCGTAGTCGGCCTCGAACTCGGCCCGCTCCTCCGGGCTGGCCCGGCGCGCGAGAATCGCCGCCGCCTGTCCGGCGCCCATCACCGCGATCTCGGCCCACGGCCACGCGAGGCACAGGTCGTTGCCCATCGTCTTGGAGTCCATGACGATGTAGGCGCCGCCGTAGCTCTTGCGCAGGATCACGCAGATCCGCGGCACGGTGGCACGGGCGTAGGCGAACACGAGTTGGGCGCCGTGGCGGATCATGCCGCGCCACTCGAGGTCCTTGCCCGGGGTAGAAGCCCGGCGTGTCGACGAGCGTGATGATCGGCAGGTTGAACGCATCGCAGAACGCGACGAAGCGGGCCGCCTTCTGGGAGGCGGGGATGTCGAGCGTGCCGGCGAGCACCATCGGCTGGTTGGCGAGGATCCCGACCGGGCGACCGTCGATCGTGGCGAACGCGGTCACCACGTTGGCGGCCCAGCGGTCACGGACCTCGAGCACCGAGTCCTCGTCGGCGATCGCCGCCGCAACCTTGCGGACGTCGTAGCTGCCGGTCGACGACGCCGGGATCTGCGCGCCGGCCTCGGGGCACAGTCGGTCACCGGGGTCGAACGTCGGCCAGCGTGGCCGGCTCGGCATCGACGCTGTCGGGGAGGTAACCGAGCAGGTCGATCGACGGCGTCGGCCGCGGCGGCACGGTCGGGGACGACGAACGTGGCCACACCGGTGTAGCGGGCGTGGCTTGCGGAGCCGCCGAGTTCGTCGGCGTCCGATCGCGACTCCCGGTGAACTCCTCGACCATCACCGGACCGTTGACGAAGGCAGACGAACGCTCGGTCATGATCGTGAAGTCGGCGACACCGAGGAGCAGCGCGGGTCCGGACACCGCCGGCCCGTCGACGATCACGATCGTCGGGATCGACTCCCGAGCATGCGGTCAGCCGGCTGGCGACACGTCCCCAGCCGTCGAGCGCCGCCATGCCCTGCTCGATGTCGGTGCCGCTCGTGCAGATCACCAGGACCACCGGAATGCGCTGGTCGAGCGCTGCGGCGATGCCACGTTCGAGCTGGAAGCCGGTCGCCGCGTCGAGACGTGCGGGCTCGTCGTCGTCATCGAACTCGACCCAGACCACGGACCGATCGGGGATCCCGCGGTCGTCGTCGACCAGGTGCCGGATCTCGGTCTGCGCGAGGCCGGGGACGAAACGGTTCAGGCCGAACGTGTCGACGGCAGCATCGAGGTCGGTCATCGCGGCTCACCGTACAGCACCGGATCGGGCCGACGACTCAGCCGGTGCGCGGTCCCGGGAGCGCCGCCGTCTCGGGGTGGACGCCGGGTTGTTGCTCGCCGTGCTCGGCGATCACGCGGCTCAACGTGTCGAGTGCGACGTGCGTCGGGCGCGCTGGGCGTCGGTCGGCGTCGACGGATCGACGGCGACGACGCGGCGGGGGAGTTCGGGGACGTTGATCCGTCGAAACGCTCCGGTGAGCCAGGTCGGGCACGGCGGTCGCCGGCACGATCGCCGCGCCGAATCCGTCGATGGCCAAGCGACGCCAGCAGCCGGACGCCGTCGATCTCGGCCTGGGGCCGCAGCGTCACGTCGTTGGCTGCGGCCGAGCGATCGAGCACGCTTGCGCAGCGCCGACCCGGTCGGCGGGAGGAGCAGTGGTTCGTCGTCGAGTTCGGCGATCGCGACCGTGTCGGCGCCGGCGAGGCGGTGCTGGTCGTCGACCAGCAGGAACAGGTCCTCGGCGAACAGGGGCTCGACGACGAGTTCGGGTTCGTCGATCGGGAGGTGGATGACGGCCGCGTTCAGCTCGCCCGACATCACGTTGGGGACGAGCGAGGACGACGCGCCTTCGCGGATCACCGCGCGCACGTTGGGGTGGTCGAGTGCCAGTTGGCGCAGCAGCGACGGGGTCAGCCAGCGAGCGGTGGTGCCGATCACGCCGATCCGGGTGTGGCCCGACACCTTGTCGTGCCGGCTGGTCATGTCGGAGGTGATGTCCTCGATCTCGTTGAGCACCCGTCGAGCTCGTTCGACGACGCGGGAGCCGTCTTCGGTCAGCCCGCCCTGGGCCCGGTCGACGAGGACGACGCCGAGCTCCTTCTCGAGGCGCGAGATGTGTCCCGACACGTTGGACTGCACGGTGAACAGCGACCGTGCGGCTGCCGAGAACGTCCCGTGATCGGCGATCGCCACGATCGCGGAGAGCTGTCGGACATCCATCTCCAAAAACGATAGCGAGTATCTCTCGAATCTGCTTGCCAGATCACCCGTTCACGTGCATACTTTCACAAGTGCTTGTGATCCTGATCACGAGCCACATATCGCAGTGACAACACCCCCCATGTTGCACTCGACGAGACATCCGCTATCCGATCCCCCAATCGGAGGATGATCTCAGGTTGAGAGGCCCGGATCCCCCAATCCGGGTCTCTCCCGTTTTCGGGCGCCGGACACCTCTCGCTTCGCTCGGCGGCAGGCGTCCGTGCGGCGCCAGCGTGTGACGCACGTTGCACTCGCCTCGGGTCGAGTCCGGCGACTGGCCTCGACGTCGTCTAGGTTGCTCCATGGCTCAGGGTGCTGCGTTCTTCGATCTCGATCGGACCTTGCTGGCGGGCGCGTCGGGGAGATCTTCTCCGAGGCGATGCAGCGGGCGGGGCTGTCGAACGGGCCGTTCCCGGGGGAGAAGTTCCTGTTCGGGCTGTTCCACCGGATCGGCGAGACGCTGCCGGCGATGGCGATCGCCCGCCAGGGCGTGGCGCTCGCGAAGGGGCGATCCGGCGGCGGCGGTTCGCGCGGCGGCCGAAACCGTCGTCGACCAACTCGTCGAGCTGGTGCAACCGTTCGCCGAGACCGCCTTCGACGACCCATCGTGAGGCCGGCCGGCCGATCGTGCTGGCCACCACCACGCCGTACGACCTCGTCAAGCCGTTTGCCGACGCGCTCGGATTCGACGACGCCGTGGCCACCCGCTACGCCGTCGACGACGACGGCAACTACGACGGGACCCTCGACGGCCCGTTCGTCTGGTCGGCCGGAAAGCTCGCGGCGATCACGGAGTGGGCCGACGCGCACGGTGTCGACCTCGACGAGAGCTGGGCGTACTCCGACAGCTTCTACGACACGCCGATGCTCGACGCCGTCGGGCATCCGGTCGTCGTCAATCCCGACCCGCGGATGGTGCTCGTCGCGGCCGCTCGTCGATGGCCGACCGTCAACCTCGACGTGTCGCCCGGCGTGCGTCAAGATCCCGGTCGTCGGCCTCGAGGTCCAAGACGTCGCGCTGCGGTTCAACCGACCGGCGATGTATCCGTACGCCCGCTTCGACATCGGCGACGTCGACAACATCCCGACGCACGGTCCGTGCATCCTCGTGGGCAACCATCGCAGCTACTTCGACGTGTCGGCGATGTCGCTCGTCGATCGCCAAGAGCGGCCGACCCGCACGCTTCCTCGGCAAGAAGGAGGTGTTCGACGCGCCGATCGTCGGACAGGTCGCGGCGGCGATGGGCGGCATCAGGGTCGATCGGGCGACCGGATCCGACGAGCCGCTCCAGGCCGCGGCCGATGCGCTCGCCGGTGGCGAGATGGTGGTGATGATGCCGGAGGGCACGATCCCGCGCGGGCCGGCCTTCTTCGATCCGGTGCTGCGCGGCCGGTGGGGTGCGGCCCGCCTCGCGCAGATGACCGGTGCGCCGGTGATCCCGGTCGGGCTCTGGGGAACCGAGAAGGTGTGGCCGCGGTCCGAGCCGCCTCCCGAACATGCTCAACTTCACCGACCCGCCGGTCGTGCGGGTGCAGGGTCGGTCCGCCGGTGAAGCTGAAGGGCAAGTCGCTCGACGCCGACACGAAGCGGATCATGAAGGCGCATCGTCGCGCAGCTGCCCGACGAGGCCCGGAGCAGCGCACGCCGACCGACGAGGAGTTGGCGCACGTTTCCGCCCGGGTACTCGGGCGACCCGAAGCAGGAGTCACCCGACGACCGGGCGAGGACTGACCGTGACGCGGCCGCCGGATCGGTTGGCCATCGACTGACCGGCCGGTGACCCGACGTCGGATCGGCCGACGAGGAAATTCTGCGCGGATGTCATCCAGATCGCTCCGCGGCTCCGAACACCTCTTGACTTCGCCCCACCCCACAGTTCGGGCGAGGCAATCGTGAACACCCCCACACAAGGAGAGAACACATGAAGTCACCTCACGTCGTACACCCCGGCGCTTGGCCGCCGGCCTCGCCGTCGGTGCACTCGCACTCACCGCTTGCGGATCGGACAGCAACGACGCCGACGAGCCCGCAACGACCGAGGCGGCCGCCGAAGCACCGGCAGGCGACGAGGCGCGCCATGAGGCCGCAGAGGCTCGGCACGATCGTCGACGTGGCGGTCGGCGCCGGGACGTTCGAGACGCTGGTCGCCGCCGTCGACTGCCGCCGACCTGGCCGAGACGCTGTCGGGCGAAGGTCCGTTCACGGTGTTCGCGCCGACCGATGACGCGTTCGCTGCGCTGCCCGACGGGCTTGTCGATGCGCTGCTGCTCCCGGAGAACGAGGACGCGCTGACCGCCGATCCTCACCTACCACGTGCTCGCCGCCGAAGTGCCGTCGTCGGACGTCGCCGCCGGTGACGTCGAGACGGTGGAGGGTGAGAGCATCACGCTCGCTGTCGACGGTACACCGTCATGGTCAACGACGCGAACGGTCATCGCTGTCGATGTCGAGGCCAGCAACGGTGTCATCCACGTGATCGACGCCGTGCTCGTGCCGCCGAGCATCGACGTCACCACGCTGCTCTGATCCTTCAGTATCAACTCAATCTCCCCCGACGGTGCCGTCGGTGACCGGGTCCGCCCCGGTCACCGGCGGCACCGTCCGTTTCGGGCAAGATGCTGCAGATGAGCTCGCTCCCTGCCCCGATCGACCTGCTGCCACATCGGCCACCGTTCCTGCTCGTCGACGAATTGCTCGCGATGCGACCGGGCGTATCGGCGACCGGGATCTGGCGGCTGACCGGCGACGAGTACTTCTTCGCCGGTCACTTTCCTGGTCGGCCGACGCTGCCGGGCGTCCTGATGTGCGAGGCGATCGCGCAGGTCGGCGCCTGTGCCGTGCTGGCCGACGAGCGGTTCGCCGGCAAGCTCCCGCTGTTCGGTGGGCTCGACGGGGCCCGCTTCCGGCGTCAGGTCGTGCCCGGCGACGAGCTCGTCCCTCGAGGTCGAGCTGGGCCGGATGTCGGCACGCGCCGGCAAGGGGATCGGGACCGAGCGCTGCGTCGGCGGCGAGGTCGCCGACCAGCTGCGACCTGATGTTCGTCCTCGCCGACACGCGGCTGACCGGCTCGCCGCGCGGGCACGATCAGGCCGGGGCGATGACGACCGATCCGTTGTGGCCGCCGAACCCGAAGTTGTTCGAGATCGAGGGTCCGGGCGTCCAGGGTCGAGGCTCGCCGACGACGAGGTCGATCTCCATGTCGTCGTCGGGTGCCGTCGTGTTCGCCGTCGGTGGAATCAGCCCGTGCTGGATCGACAGCACGCAGCGCAGCGGCCTCGAGGGCGCCGGCGGCGCCGAGCGCATGGCCGGTCACGCCTTTGGTCGAGACGACCGGGACCCCGTGCGGACCGAAGACGTGCGCTGATCGCGGCGGCCTCGGCGGCGTCGTTCAATGGTGTCGAGGTGCCGTGGGCGTTGACCTGGCCGACATCGCCCGGTTCGATCCCGGCCTCGGCAAGTGCCAGACGCATGCAGTCGATCGCGCCGACGCCGCCGGGCGAGGGCGCCGTGATGTGGTGGGCGTCGGCGTTGCTGGCGCCGCCGAGGACTTCGCCGAGGATGTGCGCGCCGCGGGATTCGGCGTGTGACCACTCCTCGAGGATCATCACCGCACTGCCTTCGCCCATCACGAATCCGTCGCGGTCTGCTGCGAACGGCTGGCTCACGCCGGTCGTCGACAGCGCCGTCATGTTCTGGAACCCGGCGAGTCCGGTGACCGTGCCCGCCGACTCTGCGCCACCCGTCGCAACTGCGTCGACGAGGCCCCACCTGATCAGACGCGCGGCGTAGTTGATTGCGTGGCTCCCGGCGGCGCACGCGGTCGTGATCGTCTCGTTGGGTCCTCGGAGGCCGTAGCGCATCGAGATCGCTGCGCCGGCGGCGTTCGTCATCATCATCGGGACGAGGAACGGCGACACCCGTCGCTCGCCCTTCTCGATGCACACCCGCACCTGATCCTCGAGCGTGTGCAGTCCCCCGACACCGGTCGCGAAGATCGTGCCGAAGCGACCAGCGTCGACGCCGATCGCGTCGACGCCTCCAGCCTGCTCGAAAGCTTCGCCGGCTGCGGCAAGCGAGAACTGCTCGACGCGGTCGGCCCGGCGAGCATGCTTGGCGTTCTCGAAGTAGGGCGTCGCGTCCCAGTCGTCGATCTGGATCGAGCGGCCGCTCGTTGCGCCGGGGCCGAGGAGGCCCGACCAGAAGTTCTGCGCGCCGATGCCGGCCGGGGCGACCACACCGATCCCGGTGATCGCGACCCGACGCGACCCGGCCGGGTCGGTCGTCATGATCGTGTACTCAGACCTTGGCGGCGACGAGGTCGTAGGCGGACTGGACCGTCTCGACGCCCTCGAGTTCTTCCTCGGGGACCTCGATGTCGAACTCCTCCTCGAGCGCCATCACGAGCTCGACCAGGTCGAGGCTGTCGGCGTCGAGGTCGTCGCCGAACTTGGCGTCGGGGACAACTGCGCTCTCTTCGACCGAGAGCACCTCGACGGCGCACTTGCGGAAGCGGGCGAACAGTTCTTCATTCACGGGAATTCTCCAATTCGTTGGTTGGTTCGGGATTCTAGGTGTGAGCTGGGCCTCAGTGGCCCATGCCGAGGCCGCCGTCGACGGGGAGGACGGCACCGGTGATGTACGCCGCGTCGTCGGTCCGGCGAGGAAGCTGACGGCGCCGGCGATCTCGTCGGGCTCGGCCATGCGCGCCAGCGGGACCACCGATGTGATCGCTGCGAGTTGGTCGTCGGACAGGGCTGCGGTCATGTCGGTGGCGACGGGACCGGGCGCGACGACGTTGACCGTGATCGACCGGGAGCCGAGCTCGCGGGCCAGCGACCGTGCGAAGCCGACGAGACCGGCCTTGGACGCGGCGTAGTTCGACTGGCCGGCCTGGCCGAGCATCCCGACGACCGACGACATCAAGATGATGCGTCCGCTGCGGGCCTTCACCATGCCCTTGGCGGCGCGCTTGGCGACCCGGAACGACGCGGTGAGGTTGGCGTCGATCACGGACGGCGAAGTCGTCGTCGCTCATCCGCAGGAGCAAACCGTCCTTGGTGACACCGGCGTTCGACACGAGGACCTCGACCGTTCCGCCGAAATGCTCCTCGACTGCTGCGAAGGCGGCATCGACCTGTGCCGAATCGGTCACATCGCACTCGGACGCCGAACAACCCGTCGGGCGGGGGCGACGAGTGGTACGTGACGGCGACGCGATCGCCCAGCCTCGGAGAGCCGGCGCGCGCAGGCGAGGCCGATGCCGCGTGAACCGCCGGTGACGAGGACGATCCGTCCGGCGGGCGCACCGTCGCTCATCGGTCGTGCTCCGACGTACACGGGGTGTGCGGGCTCCAGCGGATCACGGCGCTCGCTGCCGACATCCCGGCGCCGAAGCCGACGAACAGGATCAGGTCGCCGTCGGTGACGCGGTCCTGGTCGAGGGCTTCGGCGAGGCGCAAGCGGGACCGATGCCGACGACGTGTTGCCGGTTCGGTCGAGGACGAGCGAAGCTCGCTCCATCGGGATGTCGAGGCGCTCGAGCGAGGCGGAGATGATGCGCACGTTGGCCTGATGCGGAACGACCAGCGCGATGTCGTCGCAGGTGACCCCGGCACTCGTCATCGCGTTCGTGGCAGCATCTGCCATCAGACGGACAGCACGGCGGAACACCTCGCGCCCTTCCATCTTGATGAAACCACCGAGTTCCGCGTACAGCAGGTCCTCCGCCTCGCCGAGCGAATTGAGGTCCCAGGCGAGCATCTGACCCGGGCCGTCGACTGCCTCCACGACCGCTGCGCCCGAGCCGTTGCCGAACAGGATGGCGGTGTTGCGGTCGGAGTAGTCGGTGACCCGATCCAGGGTGTCGGTGCCGATGACGAGCACCTTGTTGGCGCCCATCGCGATGAGGCCGTGGGCGTTGACGAGTGCGTACACCCATCCGGAGCAGGCCGCGTTGAGATCGAATGCACCGCACGAGGACAGACCGAGCATGTTCACTGCGCAGTTAATACTTCGATTTCCCGTTTGATCCGGATGCGCTCCCGAATCGTAAACGAGATTACATCCAAAATCTCAGCCAGGTTGCCGCCGACCTCACGCTGCACATTCAAGGCCGTGATAATGAGATCCAGGTCATCGCTGGGGATCCGGCGCAGGAGATTATCGAGGGCAACTTCCATTGGGATACCGAGCTGCATTTCCTGAACAACGCGGCGGAATTCGTCAGAGATCGGGGAAGGCAGTTCTTTAGCTCACCGCCTCCATCGCCTGCATATTCGAATAGCCTGCCCGCAAGCCATTTACCATCAGGTTCAGCATATCCGGAAGCTGATTGACAAACAATTGGAGCCGTTTGGCCTGCTGGCGGCCCAGGTAAATTCGAGGGACAACCGGGCCGACGACTGCCCCGATGATCGCAAAGAGAATCGAGGTCAAGCCGAAATGAACCACCCCCATAAAACCAGCCGACACCAGCAAGCACCAGGGAAAGCAGAAGGACAATCCCCAGGTATTCACCAGGCCGAAGTTTGACATCCGCCCGGGCCAGCTGCTTGCCAATATTTGCGCCAAACTTGAATTTTTCTACCTGGATATTCAGCCAGTCCGTCACAGCGGAGACGCCTTCTTCGACCTGCCGTCCGCCGCCCGTCTCTGTCTCTTCATCCAGATAACGACCCAGGCGCTCTTCCACCAGGGACCGTTCGCTGGTGACGGTCACAATAATACCGACAACCAGCAAGAAAAATGCAAGACCCCCGCCAATAAGTAAAATGGTCGTTAATCCCATAAGGTTACCCTCACCTACTGCCTGCCGGCGTTTTCCGATCCCGAAAATGGACGCCGGCAAGTGAATTCCAGCAGCCTCGATCTTATCCATAAATTTTGGTCGCAGTCCGGTCGGCCGCAAGATACCAATCACCCGGCCGTTTTCATACCCGGTCTGCTCGAAGATAAAAATGTCCGTCATGGTGATGACATTACCTTCCATCCCGCTGATCTCAGATATCGTAACAACTTTCCGCGACCCATCCCGCATGCGGTCTTGGTGGACAACCACATCCACGGCGCTCGCAATCTGCTCGCGGATCGCCCGGATCGGCAGTTCCATCCCGGCCATAAGCGCCATGGTTTCGATACGAGCCAGTGTATCGCCGGGACTGTTGCTGTGAGCGGTGGTCATCGAGCCATCATGGCCGGTGTTCATCGCCTGGAGCATGTCCAGTGCAGCATCATCCCGGACCTCACCGACGATAATCCGGTCAGGACGCATCCGCAAAGAGTTCACAACGAGCTGGCGGATCGTCACCTCACCGCGGCCTTCGATATTGGGTGGGCGGCTTTCCAGCGTGACCACATGCTCCTGGCGGAGCTGCAGCTCAGCGGCATTTTCGATCGTCACGATCCGCTCATCGGAAGGGATAAATTGGGACATGATATTGAGCAGGGTCGTCTTTCCTGAGCCGGTGCCACCGCTGATCACCATATTCAACCGGGCTTCCACGCAGGCTTTACAAAATTGAATCGATTCTGGAGTCATCGTGCCATATTCGATCAACTGTTCAAGCGTGATCGGATTTTTAGCGAATTTCCGGATCGTGAGCACCGGACCCACCAGGGAGATTGGAGGGATCACTGCGTTAACACGCGAGCCATCCGGCAAACGGGCATCCACGTACGGGCTGGATTCATCAATCCGCCGGCCGAGGGGGGCCACAATACGGTCGATGATCCGCATCACGTGGTCGTCGCTCTCGAAAGCTGCAGGCGGCACGGAGGATCTTGCCGCTGCGCTCAATATAGATATTCTTCGCGCCGTTAACCATGACCTCCGTGATCGATTCATCCTCAAGCAGCGTTTGCAGCGGACCAAATCCCAGGATTTCCGCCGAGATCTGTTCGAACAACCGATGTTTCTCTGGTCTGGATAAAACGATATTCTCTTCCGCCAGAATTTGCTCAAATAGATCCTGAATTGCCCGGCGCACATCCCCGACCCGAGAGACATCCATCAGGGGGTCCAACTCAGCCAGAAGACGGTTCTGGACCCGGGTTTTTAAGTCGAGATACGTCTCCCGTTGTGGCGAGACTCCTGGCGGGGGCATTCGCCGGGTACGAATGGAGGTAAGTCTGGATTCGCCTTCACCCTCGGGCGGCCCCTGGGGCTCCCCGCCTTGCCCTTGTTCGATCCTTTTCAAGAGAGACATAATCTACGGCTCCTATCGTCTGCACGTTTAAACCGGCCAGTTTGGACCAGCGGGCTTATCGCCTAACCACTTCAGCAGCTTCTAGTTTTCGGGCAGCTTCTTCTAACTTGGCCAGGCGGCCCCGCACGACTTCTGCAAGATCCAGCATTGCCCGTGCAACCGGCTGGGATCTGTTTTTTTCTACAAGCATAAACGGCATGCCCCGATTGATGGATGGGACAACCGTCCGCCGTTCGTAGGGGATCACCGCGGCGATCTCCTGCTTGAAGCTTTCCCCCACCTTATCGGGGGTGATTCCGATCCGTTTATCAAAATTGTTCATCACAAACAAGAGGCGCTGGGTCTCGATATTTAAGATTTTGACCAGATCGAGGAACATCCGTCGCGTTGCGAATGGAAGGGATATCCTGGGTGGTCACAACCAAAATGAGATCGCTGGCATCAAAAGCCGCAAGACCAATCTCGTTCAAGATTGATGGCGCATCGACGATGATATAGGAATATAACTTGCGGAAATACGCCAGGATCGATGAGAACTGGTCACCACTTACACTTTCCGCATCTTCCGGGCGGGGAGGGGCCGCCAGGATCTTTATTCCAGAGCCGCTGTGGTTGATGACCACATCCTCAACCACTTCCGGATCGAGTTCATCTGCCCTCGGCGCCAGATCGGAGATATTGTTCCGTTCCTGTTCATTAAAAAACACCGCAACATCGCCAAACTGCAGGTTGCCATCGACGATCGCAACCTGCGTCTCGGCGTTGTGCAGGGCAACTGCCAGGTTGCAAGCAATGGTTGTGCTTCCGGTACCGCCCTTCGGGCTGTAGATCGTGACAATCTTACCCGTCGTGGCATCAAGCCCGCCGGTGCCGCCAGCGCCCCCCATTCTCCCAACCGTACTATAGGATGGGATTTTGGCCCGTTCCTCCTGGGCCATTGTCCCTGCCCGCCGGATCGCCGAGACCAGTTCGTCAATCGTCGGCGGTTTCGTGAGAAAATCCCGCGCGCCGGCCAGCATCGCCCGACGCATATAATTGGGATCGCCCTGCACGGAAAGGATAACAATTTGGGTATGAGGAGCGATATGCCGGATTCTTTCGGTGGCAGTGATGCCGTCCATATCCGGCATATTGATGTCCATCAAGACCACGTCAGGTTTGGTCTCTTTTGCCAGATCAATCGCTTCCTGCCCACTCCGGGCAGCACCCACAACCTCCACATCCGCCTCGAATTGCAGCAATTTGCGGATATTTTCGCGGGTTTCCGCGATATCATCGACGATCAAGACACGAATTTTCTCTCCCGACATGCACTACTCCATGTTCACTATCATGTTAGGCGGGATTATTGTTCTGGTTCAACAACAACATCGTTCTGAAGTACAGGGGGCACCAGTTGACCATCAATCCGTGGTTGGGTACCAAACGGAAGCTTTGCAGGTACCGGGATATTATATTCATCAAGCAGGTACTGGAGTGTCACTGCTTCGATGTCTACCCGGGAGTCATCCTCAGCCGCACGCATTGCAAGGGAAAGTTGGGACCCATTATAAATCAAGTAATTCAAGGTCACTGCGTCTTGGGGACTCACAACCAGCGTGATGATATCCGGCGGTTTTGGCGCTTCAGGGACTTCCTGAGCTTCAGCGGGTTGAGGCTGACCTTCAGGCTGCGCGGCTTCTTCTGCCTGCTGTTCTTCAATCATCTGCGCAAGCTCTTCCTCGCCAGGAAGGGCAAAGGTCCCCAATTGTAGCACAATCGCCCCTTGAATGAAAGTCTGGCTGACCAGACGCGGCCGCTGCTCCTCGGACGGTACGATATAAAACGGTTGGTCAAGGACTGGATCCAGCTCGACTCGGCCAACTGGCGACCCGCCCTCACCGGAAGCGGTCTGGGCGGTGAGATTACTCGCCCCTTCGCCCAACGCTTCATTTGGTCCAGGAGCGATGACGCCCGCCGTATTATTGGGGAGCAAGCTCTGGTAATCGGCGTCCAGATCCACAAACGGCATCGTAACAATCACATTCACCTGGTCCCCCCGCTCAAGCCCATAGGAGACGCTGGTCAGGCGGTTGACTGGAATTGATACCGCCACCATGCCTTTCGGGATCAGCAGGGCTGCCAGCGAGCCGGCGCTGGAAACCTGTTCGATATCCTCAACCAGGTTCCCTCGTGATAGATAAGTTCCCGGTTCCAGGTCATAGCGGGCAAGCAAACCAATGACATCTTCCCGATTTGTATACATCCCTTCAACCAGCAGGTCTTCCGGGAATACAAATTCATCGATCACATCTTCGGTTATCTGTCCACCACGCGGAATCCGCTGGGTGGATGCGATAACGGTGACCTTCGGCACCTCCGGCACAGGCGTCGCCTGGACAGTCGGTTGGGTTCCTCCCCCGATAAAACCAGGGAAACGGGTCGCGATCACAAACACAGCGACCAGACCTAAAATAATGATCAATCCTAAATAGATGAATATTCTTCCACGGCCCATTGTAGCCTCCTAACTAGACATTTCCTCGCTAAATACTCGGATTATCAATGAGTGTCACGCATAATAAGTGCAATATTCAGACCAGCAAAACAAGCAGGAAAAATTGCTAAATCCTGCCCCTTCCCTGGAAAAGCTATAGTATAGTCTACTGGATATTTCCATTATCCGCTATAACCTTATTGGGAAGGATACGTTACATTTTGATATCAATGAGAGGGTAAATTTAAGTCAATTCTTGTGCACCCCCCGGTCGGTATTTAGCAATTCCGATCATCCCTTATTCAAACTGTAGAGCCCTGTCCCTAGACAGGGCTCTACTTTGGTAAAGCCTATAATCAATTAACTCGGGTGGATAAATTAGATTGAATTGACGATGTTGCTGAACACATTACCGATTGCTGGACCAAGCAGCGCCAAAATGACGATGACGACAACGGCGACTAAGACGAGGATCAACGCATATTCTACGAGACCTTGGCCCTTTTCCTTCTGTTCCGGTGCGAAAAGCATGGCTATTTACCTCCTTTCATAGAATTTTGCAGGTTTTTGTTTTTCTGCAGCCATATTATACAGATTTTTTCACCGAATATCAATAGTACTTCAGTTCAATTTCCTTGCAGGAACGCGACAATTTTTTTGAGCGAATCCGGGATAAACAGTTGGAGAATGAACATCTGCTGGGGGGTCTGCTGGGTTCCCTGCTCACGAACACGAGATATCCCCTCAGCTGGCTGAAGCAGTACTACTGATACTTGCAAAAGTCACTAAACTTTTCGGTGCCTGCCATAATCAATTTGGGTTTAGGTATATGTGCAAGTATCAGTAACAAGTTACCCAGAAGCAGCTCGTTAAACGGCCAGCGTACTCAGCCAGGCCCAACAACCTCGCCTGCATTTGGGTAACCAGGAAAAAAAGCGTCCTTCGGATCTATCAGAATAAAATATGCTTTGGGAAGGGAGGGTTTATCTCCCATTGCTGAAAAATCGGGTGGCAGTGGAGAGCGCTGAGATTGAATCAACGCCTGGTGAGACTCAAGTGCCCTCGGCAATCGGTAGTTGGAATGTAATCTGGGTGCCCTGGCCAACAACACTTCCGACATCAAATTTACCTCGCAGCATATCCACCCGCTCGCGGATAAGCTTCAATCCCATCCCCGTACCACTCTCCAGGATATCCAGATCAAACCCCTGGCCGTTATCGCTGACCAACGCGCGAACTTCACTGTCGTTAATATCAATCTGCACCCGGATCGAGGTCGCCTGGCTGTGGCGGGTAGCGTTCCCCAAAAGCTCTTGAATTGCCCTGAACACGAGAACTTCCAGGTAGGACTCCAGGCGCCGCTCCATACCGGTCACCTGAACTGTCAGATCCAGCCCGGTCTGTTCCTGGAGGGCATCCACATACCTTTTGATCGTCGGGATAAAACCCAGATCATCGAGCATCATGGGGCGCAGTTCAAAGATAAATTCCCGCACCTGCTGGAACGTCGTTGTGGCTGCAGTCTTAAGATTTCCAAGCTCGCCGCGCGCTTTCTCCGGATCCATATCAAAAAGCCGCATCGCGATTTCGGTCTGCAAGATAAAGTTCGACAGGGCCTGCGCTGGTCCGTCATGCATCTGGCGGGAGAGCCGTTTCCGCTCGGACTCCTGCGCCTGGATCATCATCTCGACGGCTGCAAAGGATGAGCGCGGGCGCCCCTCGTCGGGTTGCCCCCCCTCCAGAGCAGTTCTCACCCGGACCAGCATCTCTTGATAACGATCGAGGTACTTCTTGTCGCTCTCCAGCTTCTCAAGCTGACCGCGCATTACAAAAAGCCGCTGCTGGGAATCAAGCGCGCTGTCATAGGAAGACCGGATATCATCACGGGGGAGCGTATCGAATTGCGCCTGCACTCGCTGCATTGTCGCGGTGATCGCTTTGTTCCGATCGGCCAGCTTGCCAACTTCCAACCGGCTTTGCTCAATCATCAACTTGATCTCATCGGTTTCCTTTTTTAACTGACCGATCTCGTCTTTGACCTCACCCTCCAGAATTTGCCATACGCTTGGCTCATCGGGGTTCTGTCCTATCTTTTTCTGGCCGTCGAGTTGAAACATATTTTTTCCGCCTAATCCCGATTAAAAAATGAAATGTATTGGGTTTTTCAGTTGTCAGAATTTGTGGGGGTTGAGCTGCCGCTGCCCAGAGTCATCCGTTGATTAATCCTGTTGGCACCGGGCATGCGAATATCAACGCGAACAGCGAAGTTATTGAGACCAGCAGCTTAAACTCTCGTCTCCACTCTCATCCTGGTGAAGGCGCACCCACCCTCTACGGAGAGCATAAACAGCTGCCTGGGTGCGATCCTCAACCCCGAGTTTTCGCAGAATTGATGTTACGTGATTCTTTACCGTTTGATGGCTGATCCCCAGATCGTTGGCGATCTCCTTGTTGCTCATTCCTTTGGTGACACAGCCCAGAACCTCCATCTCCCTGGAAGAGAGGGGGTGAAACGGTTCTCCTGGGTCACTATAAGGCTTTGTGGCATCCTTAATCTGTGACTCCAGCCAGCCTTCCATCCCGCCCAGGTCGTAGACAGCCTCACCAATCACGTAGCTTCCTTCGTTTACATCGCGGACCATCTGGATTAGCCGCTCGGGCTGGATGTCCTTTGCACAGTAAGCGTAGGCGCCTGCCAGCATCGCATGGATTCGTTGCTCCAGATCATCGTAGGCAGTAAAAAGGATCACCCGGGTAGGCAGCTTTTCCGAAACAATTTCCCGCGTGACCTGCTGACCATTCTTCGCCGGGAGGTTAACATCAACCAGGGCGACCTTCGGCCGAATCTCGCGGATCAGTTCAAGTGCACCCTCACCGCTTGCAGCCTGTCCGAGAACCGAAAAATCATTTTCCAAAGACAAGGCATCTACAACGCCTTGCCGGAACAATGGATGGTCATCGACAACAACGATCGTAATTTTACTCATAAATTATCCACCAACGTGGCGTTGGAATCTGCGAAAAGTATAGCACAGGAAAAAAATGTAAGCAATAAAAAGGGGTTACAGGCCCATTTCAGTTGTGGGTTTTTTATGGAGAGATTCATCTTTGGATCGTTTTTCCCCAACCCACACACTTCCAGGCTAATATCCGCTCATGGAGAATCAGCGGGCCACAAATAAACCGCCATGTTCTCATTTCCCAGCAAGGGGCCGATCAATCCCTGGGTCTGGTAGATTGGAGCCGCGCCGCGAACAAGCTCTGGATACCAGGATGGAAACGTGACCAGGTAGTTGACACCCTTTTCAGTCAAGTATTCCTTCAACCGATCTTCGTTCCGGATAAACGGGATCACTTCAGGGGAGACCAGCCCTGCCAAATCCAATAAATCTCGACCGGCAAAATAACCCAAGGCTCCGATATCGTGGGCTGCAACCAACGCATCGGGCGCGGTATTGCCGGCGACCCATTCTGCAATTTTGACCATTTCACTCTCAATAAAACCAACGTCGTTCGCATACGCACGAGCCCCGATCCCCCAAAAACTGACCAGAACGATCCCAGCAACGGCCAACCAGGTTCGGCCAAGAACCCGGCGCCAGGCAACCTGTTCCCCCTGCCGCAGGAATAGAGACAAACCTGCACCTCCCCAAAGGAATAATACAGGCATCGCCGGCATCACATAGCGTCCGTGCTGATAAGTCACAGGCAACCGCAAGGCATAAACTGCCAAATAAAGCAAGAACCAGATGACAGCTGATAACGCTCCCCATGATTTGCTGGTCCAGGCTTTAAAAATAAAATAAACCAGGCCAGGGAGCAGTACGATCCCAAGCCCAATCAGCGGCAGGGTTAATTGGGAGCTGTAGCGGGAGAGAAAAGGGATTTGCTGCAGAACCGCATATTCTGCCTGTTTGGCATAAAAAGTATTCGGCCAGATGGTCCCTGCAAGCAGCCGATTAAAGAGCAGATAGGGGAGAAAAATGGCGCCAAACCCGAGAAGCGTCTTTAAGGCTTTCCGAAATCGAATAGACCATGAGGGGCTGGCCAGGAGAAGCGTGAGCCCAACAGGGCCAAGCAGGGTAATCAGATCTGGGCGCACCCAGGCCCCCAGCCCGATCAGCAAGCCCGGAACCCACCCATTCCAGGTCTTCCTGGCCAGAAATAACAAAACACTCAAAACCAGCAAGGCCGCAAGCAGGGTTTCCATTCCTGACCCGGCAGCCCACACCAGGTGCCATTCCAGACCCAATAGAACTGCTCCCCAGGGAGCCCAGGAAGACCGTGAAGGGGCAAGAATCAGCAAGCCTTTGTAACCGGTATAGGCGACTGCGGTTAAGACCACCCAACCTACCAGATAAGTCCACACAAGGGGCTCAAGCCGCAATGCGTACCCGACCGCCAACAATGCGGCCCAAACTGGGGAGGTAGAGCCCGCCGAAGGGCGGCCTGGTAAAAAGGCAAATTCTGCTCGCAATCCAAGGTTACGCGCATAAGCCTGGTGGATCCAGGCATCATCCAGCGGAAAACCGAGCCCGGCTGTCCACGCACTGGCGAATAAATACCCGCCCAATCCCAGCGCTGCAACTAGCCCGCAGACCGCGATCATCCGCCACCCTACCAGTCCTCCCTTCTTAGTTTCCTGGTGGTTAAGGTTCGACATAATAGATTTGAGTCCCACCGATTGAAGTCAGGTAAACAAGACCGGGCCGATCCCCAGGCGCCTGATAGAGCGGCTCCAGCGGCTGCGGATGGTTCGGCTCAAGCACAAAGTAACTCACCTGGTAACGCGCAGCAGCCTGGCGGAGGGTATCCACGCTTCCATCCGGGATTACTACCGCCGGCCTCCCCGAAGCAAGGTAAAACCCAGGCGGGTTGTTAATCAGAACAGCCTCTCCTTGTTCAGCCCCAGCTTCTATGAGCGCGGCTTCAATATCAACATAAACCAGGTCACTTTGAGACCAGGCTGGGTTGGAAAAGTCGGGTCCAATCACGCGCCGTTGGACAGCAACGACAGATAGCCCAAATGCCATCACGACAAGCCCGATGCCGAAAACCAGAATCCCCTGCTCGATCTTCCACCCGCGGCGGCGATTTCCCCATTTCACAAATGAATCAAGCCCTACCGGGGCGAGCGCCCAGAAGAGCGGCTGAACGGCGGCGCCGGAATGAAAAAAGCCGCCCCGCGACCCAGGAAACGGAAAAAATACCGTCATACTGACGAGGGTCAGCCCCCAGGCGAGCAGGCCGGCCTGCACCCGCAGATCCCCACGCAGCCGCCATGCCCCGACTAAGACCAGCGGCGCCAGGAAGATTTGGCCCTGGACCGCGAGGGCATTGCCGAGGTTTAGTCCGAGCGCGCTGAGCCGGGCCGAAAAGATCTCGCCCAGGCCTGAGCCCCACCACCGGGCAAGGGTGAGCTGCCCAGGTGGATAAGCAAAGAGTTCATTGTAATCCAGCAGCCATAAAGCCCTTGAGCCCCCCGGAGCAAGCGGCTGTCCAAATACGGCAAGATTTCGCAGAAGCCAGGCGCCCATCACCAGCAGGTACGCGGTCAGGAGCACGCTCACCGACCACCCCCACCGGCGCAGACCGACCTGGCTTACAGGCTCGGCTTCCTGCCTGCTGCTCGTACCGCGGCGGGACCAGACCAGCGCGGCAGCTCCGACAAAGAGCCAGAGAAGCCCATCTGCCCGGGCCAGGTGCATCAGGCCGGCCAGACCCCCTAGTAATAACAGAGCCAGGCTCGCACCCGAACCATCTAACCCTGACCCCACAAGGAATCCCAGCACAAGGAAAAACAACACTCCCAAAAGCATATACAGTCCAAAAGTGTCCGTTGTCCCAAGGTACGGGAGGTAAAAAGAAGAAAAAACCGCAAAGAAACCAGAGAGAACGGCAAGATCCTTCCGGGCTGTAATCCGAAAGGAGAGGGCTGCAGTCAGCGGAGGAAGCACACTCGCACAAGCCAGGAACAATACTCGGGCTCCAGAAAAACCCATGTTGCCAGTCAGGCGAATCCCAGCATAGGCCAATATGGAGGCCAGCGGCATCCAGTACCCGTGGGAGGGTTGGGGTAACCGGGCCGGCTCACCGAGGTAATTCCACAGGATCGGTTCGGAAAAACCAAACCCCTGGGCCAGCCGCAGGCCCCCGAGGTAATAATAATCCGCGTCCATATAACCAGCGGCCGATTGAAAAGCAGCGACTATTCCTGTTACCAATAAGCCCCAGGATAAAAAAGAAGACGTAAATCCACCGCAGCTTCATGGGGCAACCTGGTATAGCGAATAAATGCCGCCCAAGTCAACAAGGTGTGGGAGACTGTCCAAAAGGGCCTCAAGAGCCAGCCAGGTCTCAGGAGGATAACGAAGGTCTTGCGCCGCAACAAGGGATGCCCCCTGATGGTTTACGAGCACTTGAGTAAAGCCCTGATCTCGCCAGCTTTGCAGGACGCTCTCAGGAGAGCCATACCGGGTCAGATCGCGAATCCAGCGATCCAGCACCTCATCCGGGATACAGTGCGGGGAACAATAAAATCCTCTCGGTTCCCAGAGCATTAAGACTGGACCCTCCGAAGATCTCGAATCCAGCTCTTGCATGGCATAGGCATACCAACCTAAGTTTTCCGCCAGATAGGTCTCCTGGTCCTTCAGGCCGAAGAACGTCATCAAGACCCCATTCGACAAAGTGGCCGATCCTGCCTGAAGCACCCCAAACCAGGTGACCAGAATAATCAGCACCCCGCCCAACCGGCCAAACCGGATATTCGAGATTTTGAGACGTGAAAGGCCCGCGTATCCCGCGCCGGCCAGGAGGCTAAATGCCGGGAAAAGCCCGAGGTACAGCCGGGTCTGTATCAGCAAGCCGGACAGCCTCCCCGCAGCAGCCCAGATCACGAGACCACTGACGGCGGCAACGAGCGCCACCTTCAGATCGTTCTCTGAGGCTGTATCCCGCTCCCCCCAACCCAGCCAGGAAAGCGCCCCCAATCCCAACAGGAGAGGGCCGATCGATGCCGAATAGCCAGGAGCGCCTTCCAACCCAAGTGTCGTCGCCCGCCAGGGTAACAAAAAAATATCGCGGATATCCCCCCAAGCCCCCTGACTCTGGAAAAGGGATAGGCGAAATGAGTCCATGGCACCTGCTGGGAACAACAACGGATAAGCCGGGTTTCCCGTCGCCAAGACATTTTTCAAGAACCAGGGGGCTGAGACCACCAACCCAGATGCGGCAAAAATAAGGGCGGCTCGAAGACGGGTGGAACCTGCTGGGTTGGGTTTACGCCAGAGTACATAAACCAGACCGACAAGTAATAAAACCCCTGCCGTATATTTCACGCCAACCGCAAACCCAGCACACGCCCCAGCCAAGGCCAGACTGGTTCGTGATTTCTGAGTGCTCCAATTCCCCAGCGCAACAAGCATACCCCAACCAAAAAGTTGAGTTTGCCATCCTACATAACCCCAGGCCAAGGATGATGCCAGCGTTGAACCTGCCAACAAGCTGGCGATCGCGACCCAGCTCGCTCGTCCGCCAAGAATTCGGTCTCCAGTTGCTAGAATACCCACCAACGCCAGGGCGCCAAATCCCCAGCCCAATGTGGTTGCCGCTTCAGGGCCGCCTAAAGCCATCGCCCAGGTGTAAAGCATTTCACCAACCTGCGGCATTCCCCAGTACATCAACCACTCGACATACTCAAAGCGGCCGACCCCCAGGTAGGTCTTGGGTAACGTCAGGTGGTAGACCAGCGCATCAAACTTAAGGGGCGGTGCAAGCGCACGGAAAAGGGCCAAGAGTAAGAAGATCCCACTGGCACTAATAATCGACCATTTGAACGGATCGCCCCCCGCGAGGTAGTGGGAAAAATCACGCCACCCCAACAACCAGAGTGTAACCTGTTTGCGAAGGCCGAGTAGGAGGATGGCGAGCAGGAGGGCCAACCAGACAGGCGAAAATCCAAGCGTCGACCCGCATATCAGCACGACGAGGCTCAGAACGCCGGCACCTACCGCGGCCCGTAAGACCACATTTTCCATTGGGCTCAGCTTTAAGGTTGGCAGGATCAGCGTTCCAACTGCCCCGCCGGCAGTGATGATGCCCACGGCAATCAAAACTTGCCCCAATGCCCGTGCGATATTTACGGCCAGGGCCCCGGAGAATGGTTTATGGTAAATATAGTAGGCACTGATCACTCCAGCGAGCCAGAGTAAACTCAGGAAGCCAACCAGTAACCGGCGCTCTCTTGTATTCATCGCTCAGGTCTCAAACTTGTAGAGCAGCAAATCTCCCCAGACCTCAATGCCGTCCAGGCGGTAATTCTTCTCCAGCCAGCCCAGGTGAGGGTGTTTCTCGTAACCCAGATCGAGATACTCCCCCTCCGCCCGGGAAAATATGACAAACCAAACCCTCTCTGCATTCCCAACCGCCGCGGAAGGCGTTCCAGCCGCCCACAGACCGAGCACCGCCTGCGTTGGCATCGCCAAAGTGTCCGATCCACTCCCAGGCGGGTCCGCAAGATAAGCTTGCGCGAGGCCGCGGTCATAGTAGACGGCTGGCAGCATGGTTAGTTTATTAGAATGCACAACCCTGTCGCCAGCTCCCACTTCGGAAGCCAGTCTTGCATCGAGTTCCTGGAAGGGCGCATAGGGAAAACCGCGGTATGTGACATGCTGATAAATCCCCCCGGCCATCGCCAGCAGCAGAAGGCTTAGCGTGACTGTCCGCACTTGGACGGGCAGACCGGTTTGAAAGATTGCCCATCCAAGCCAGAGAAGAAAGGCAACCCCTGAGGGTAATAATGCGCGCTCAATATAAACTGGCTGCCAGAGAGAGACCGCAAATAACAAGGAGATCGGCGCGAAAGCCAGGTAAGCCATCCACAGCCCGTTCCGCACATCCGGAAGCCCCGCTTTCCAGGCCCGCCAGGTCTGAAAAATGGCCAGCGCCAAAACGAGCAAGCTGATAAACAACGCGGCTGGCAGCCAGCTGGAAGGAAGAGGGAGGTTCGTAGTAAAACTCAATAAGGTGGTAACCAGGCGAGCAGGCCCGGGCGGGCTTGTCCAATAGGCCTGGTTCACTTTGGCGAGCTGGGCTGGCAAGTTGAGCAACCAGGGCAGATAAAGCAAAATTGCGCCAAGCCCAGCAAAAAGAATATCCCGCGTCCCACGCCAATCGCGCCGAAAAATGGGGGTAATCGCCAGGGGCACCAGGTAAAATGCAGCCAGGTTATGCGTGTACTGGGCCAGGGCAGCGCTGATGCTGAACAAGACCCACCAGGATAACCGGCGCGTAGCCAACCCTTTATGAACCGCCCAGGTCGCGATAAGCAACAAGAACGCAAGTAAAACATACATCCGCGTTTCCTGGGCATAATGGATTTGGAAGGGGGCGACGGCAACCAGCATCGCAAGCGGGCCAGCCGCCTTGCTGCCGAACAGCGCACTGGCCAGCACAAAAGCCATCGCTACGACCCCCAGACCCAGGATCACCGAGAGGGACTCGTACCGCAAGTGGGGATTGACCCGCTAACCGCATCCAACCCCAGAGAAGCGTGTAATACCCCAGAGGATGCACATCTGCCGCGGTCCCCTCAACAAGCGTCAGCGTTCCAGCAGCCATCGCGGCGGGACCTTTCTCGGCGAAGAGCACAGAGAACGCTTCGTCGTACCAGAGCGGGCGGGTATTGATCCCCGGAAGGCGCAAGAGCAGCGCAACACCCAATACGACCAGGGAAAGGTCGATCACGGCTCATTGGTTTAATCTCGCGGCCAATTCATCTAACTCCAGCCTGGGTGGGCGGATCACCCACCAGCGAGTCCACCACAATCCGAGCAAGCAAAGGAATGGCAGCGGGAGATACATCACCGCGCTCTCCACGTTCCCATCAACCGTAAACAGAAATAGAATCCAAAGTCCAATCCCCAAGAGGGCGCTTGTTAACCAGACCAACCCACTCCCCACCCCATCCCAACGGTCATCCCATACCTGGAAAATCGATAAAAGCACCGGAAATAACATCACATAATTGGTCGTTGCGGTCCGGAAGGCGACAAGATTTGTGATCACCAGGGTCACCATTGCAGTCCATAAGAAAAATCGGTAATCCTTTCCCCAAACAGCGATCCAGGTCCATAGGAGATAGATCAGCAGGACCCCATTCAAGGCAATCGTCAACGGCCCTCGAATTCCCGGCGCTGCCCCGGCGATGATGGACAAAGGGGAGCCTATATCGGTGTAGTTGGGGTAATCCTGAATCTGCCACAACATCTGCAGAGGCCAGTCTGGGATCAGAAAAAGAGAGACCATCAGTAAACCTATAAACCCGCCAAAGAATCCACCCAGGAGCTCGCGGCGCCCGGTTGAAATCCCCCAAATCAAAACGAGGGGAATAATCAGAAAACTCATTTGAGGCTTGGCAATCGTCAGCGCGAGCAAAAGTCCTGCACCCGTATCCTGATTTCGGCGGATCAGCAGCAAAGCCAAGGCGATCAGCAGGGCGTTAATGGCCGCGAACTGGCCCACAAGGATTGTGCGCGCTCCATGGTACCAGACGATAGCCGAAGAGCACGATTAGGGCAGTTCCGATTGGCGACAACCTCCATTCGACCAGTCTCAGACTGACCAGGGCCAACGCCACGAGGCAAATTTCGAGAACCGTCATCCATAGCGCCCGGGCGGGCAAGAAATCGATCAAGCCGAACAATCCAAAGAAGAGCATGGAGGGGAGCGGGTAAACAAAATGGGCGACATCCTCCCCAGATTGTGGTCGTGCCGGCCGCCCATAAATCATCTCCTGAGCAGCAAGACTGACGCGCGCATCATAGGGACTCACGCCTTCAACCAACCAGTAATGTGCGCCTGTCCACCGGGCAAGAAAATCGTTCCCACCCGGATTTTCTTGAGCAAACCTGTAATTGGCAAAGGTCAGCCCTCCAAGGGCAACGGCCAGGAGTGCAACTAAGCCAAAAAACAAAAAGGTCGTTCGTCGGTTATTCAAAATCTTCCTTCTTGAGCCACACTGTCGCCAGCTCCTTTTTGAAAAAACGGAAAGAAAGTTATCCCCATTAAGACGATCAGAAAAGTTCGGATTGGAATAAGGAACCAGAGGCTTGAAAAATAACCTCGGATAGCAGCACCGGCCATTCGAGCAGGTTGAGAAGGACCAACACAATAGCCATCAGGAAAGCCTGCCGCTCAGGGAGTACCAATAAAATCAGTGGAAGCAAGTATAGCACCCATTGAGGACTGTACCCCGGCGACCAAAGCAAAAAAACTGCCCACGTTGCCCCTAAAAATCCGATCGCCGCACGTTTATCCTTCCTCCCCGCCTGGCTGAAGAGCCAAAACCCCAACCCGGCAAAGAGCGGTAAGGTGAGTAAGGGATCGACTCGAGCGCTGCTTTGGTTGAGCAGTCCAACCGTGCTGGGGTCGGTGCGCACAGCCTCCGGGGGGAAGTTGCCGGTGGCAAGATTTCCATCGAGCAGCGCCCAGACCGTTTCCCAGGACCCCTTTGCTCCTTGTGCCTGCAGTGAGGCCGCAGTCATCTCCGGAGAGATGATCCATAAACTGCCCACCAGCAGCACAGAGATACCGAATGCGAGCGCGGTGATTAATATCGCCCGCCGAACCGGCACATAGCGCCATACCACAGCCAGTACCAACAAGGGGAAACCATTTGATCATGGCGCCCAACCCGAGGGCAATTCCGGCAAGCCGATCTCGCTGATCCAGCGCCCAAACCAGACTGAGGAGCATCATACAGACCGCCAGGGGATCAAAATACCACCATCCATAACCCAGACCGACCAGGAGAAATGCATAGCCTCCGGCCCGGCGTAAGCGGGCCGCCGGGTCCTGGAAATGGTCCGCCAGGCGGACGAACAAGCCTACGTTAACCGCCTGGATAGCCGTAAGGGTAAATGCCAGCACGTACTGGTAGGCATGCTCGCGGCCGCCTACCAGCAAGAATATCAACCTGGAGATCGTCGGGAATATCGGGGGGAATTCGGTCCAATAATCGAGATAGGGCCATCCGAGCGAAGCCTGATTATAAAAATTCCAGTAGTCGCCATAGCCCACGATCCCTTCGAGGGGCAGTGCCAGGAATAAAACCAGGCGCGCGAGCAGGAAGAGCGCAGGAAGGTAGCCATACTTCCTCAACCACTCGATCATCAGGGAACCTCTCACAGGCTGCAATTTCATACGCTACTCCAGCCAGCAGATTTGGGTCGTCCTGGCATAAACGGGTGCGCGGCCTTCCATCGCCGTGGCACGTCCTGGTAATTCAGGCGAGGTGGCCAGGGGTGAATCGTGGTCAGCCGGGTCGGACACTGCCCATGGCGGTGGATGACCGGAAACCCATTAATCCTAACCTGTACAGCGCTCCCAGGTGAGAAAATAAGAACTGGGCGATCGGCACAACCTGCCATCACGGAGAAACCTCCGACGGGTTTTGGTAAATTGTGAGGTCGCCGGACGAGAACAACTGAGGCCAACCCTCCACCTCGGTCATCATCCTGGCGACAGCCGGCATATAAACTGCGGCCCAGTTCCGCCAGATCCCGAGGTTATCTTCTTCATGATTTAGACCGGGTTTCCTGCTTACCGACAGACTGGGGGAGCAATCCATGCTAGCGGACTCTTTCATAGAGGCGGTATCGAGAATACTCTCGAATGAGCCGGAAATTCTCGGCCACGATTTGACCGTCATAGACCCGCCAGTTAGCGCTTAGCGGGCCGATCACCAGATAATCCGGATCGCTGGTCAAGGGATCATAAGGAATTGGCAGGGTGGGGTCCAATAGAAATCTGCGGAGATAGAGAAGGTGCAACTGATCCGGGGGGAAATGATACGGGCGATCCAGGAAAAAAAACAGTTCGCTGTCGTAGGATTTCGATCACCGCATCGGAACTGGTCTGCCCGTTGATATCCCTCGCGAGTTGAGCCACTGAGTGATCTGCAGTCCGTACGGAGAGATAAATAACCACCAGGGTCATTCCAGTGAACACCAACGAGATCAAGATTGCAGTTAGCGCCTTGGCTCCGGAGAGATTTACCTTCTTGAGTCTGATAAACGCTGCGCCTCGAC
The DNA here is from genome assembly GCA_963768565.1 of Rhodothermales bacterium. Lineage (GTDB taxonomy): Bacteria > Bacteroidota > Rhodothermia > Rhodothermales > JABDKH01 > JABDKH01. The sequence continues at coordinate 3,398 of CAVYIO010000039.1, read as the reverse complement.
TGACAGTCTCTCGAAGGTTAAACTGAGCGGAAAAATCCGCGAGCAGCACTGCGACGAATACCGCACTTAAGAAACTCGGGGGCGCCAGATAGCGGTCACCCCCATTCGAGAGCAGCATGTACCAGAGCACCCAGCTGCCAGAGAGAGCGAGGAGAGAGAGGCGTACCAGCTCTACCCCATCCGTAATATCCATCGTCTTGTAGTCCCGGAGCGTTATCCAACCCGAATAACCCAATCCCAACAGGACCGGGAGTCCGACAATAAGGGCAAGCTGGAGCGCTGCGCTTCGGATCCCCAGATCAGTGACCACAGCGATGAATCGGTAGTATCCAGGGAGCTCGGGCTGCGGGAGTGTCTGCCCGTGCAAAACAAAGTTTTGTACGGATACCAGGAGTTGAAATGCAATCCAGGATCCCAAGGCCGCAACCGTCAGGCGACTGGCCGTCCGCCAGTTCTTTTTCAGGAGGGCAAAGACCAGCGGAACCAGTACTCCGGCGGCCCAAAACGGCAGAGTTTGTAACTTCAGTCTTAAGGCGATCCCCCAAAAGAGGCCGGTTCCAAGCAGGAACCAGAGGCTCCGGCTCCAGGCTGCCAGGAAGAACAGGTAGCCTGCCAGGAGGTAGAAGACCACCGGGATATCGCCAAGGACCTGCCGGCCAACGAGCAGCGGGTTCACCATCGGGTGAGGGATAAGGAACAGCAAGACCCCGATTGTAGCCCAGGCGATCTTTCGGTTGAAGAGTTTGCGAGCAAGGATGAACATTAAGAAGAAGCTGCCGAGGGTATAGAGCACGCCAACCAGCCTGCCCTGCCACACTCCCACCCCGAGCAGGCGAAAACTGAGGGCAATCGGGGCGACGACTTCAAAAGAACCAGCCAGCCCGGGAGGCGCTGGTTCTCCGAGCAGGAGCTGCCCATAGTGGCCGGTTTCTACCCAGTTGCGAGCCAGGGCGAGATTCCACCCTTCATCCCACCAAAGAGGAGGGACCCTGGTGAGGCCAAGCAACGTAGCAAACAGAGCCACGACAAGGCTCACAACCATCCACAAGTGCCGGAGCTGCATCACCTTATTTAAGCCTCTCATAACGGGCGAACAGGTTGGGATTGATGGGGAGGGCCTATCAACCGCTTCCCTTTCTCAATATCCATACAATAGTTTCGATCCGTGAAAAGAAATGGAGGGCAGCAATCTGCTAGAAACAAGGCCCTCGCTGACAGAGGGCGCGTCAACAGGACAATAGGTTGAAATAGGGATTGACCAGCTCCCAGCAACCCCTTTGAGAGGCGCCTCGACTAACCGGGCACTTCGCTCGGGCATAACTGCTCCCTCGAGAGAAAATTGAAACGGGGCATTGTCATGATCTCGCCAAGCACATCAATAAAAAGCAGTTTGGACTGGAGGAAAGAGGGAGAAGATCAGGCACCAGTCCTTGCAGAAGAGGGAATCGGCGGTTAGAAACATCGACTAGGCCGGTCATCAGCGAGAAATCTCCAATGGGTTTTGATATACAATGATATCGCCAGAAGTAAAGACCATGGGCCAGCCCTCCACCACAGCCATCATTCTCGCAACAGACGGTATCTGAAGGCCAGCCCAATTCCGCCATAGCCCATCGATGGCGACAAAGCTAGCTTGCTCGTAACGCGGGTCAAAAACAAATCGGTTTTCCGGGATATCGATCGGGAAATGGATTGTGGCCTGGCCATCGGCAGCCAGTGCTTGCTGGAAATCCGTCGCTCTTGCCTCTAATAGCCAGGCCACAGCTGGGGAAGCAATCACGACTTGATCGGAACTTGAATGGGTATTCAAGAACGCTGCAACCGCTCTGGCTGATTGTGGATTAACCAATAACGGATCAAGGGCGGTTTTGTATCCAGACTGAACGTGCCCAAATAACGATATCGTTGATAAGAGGATTGGGGATCCTAGGAAAATAAAGACCCCCAGCCCGCCGACAATCGCTCTCCCTCGGGCTTGCCCCCATCTTTTGAGCGGAGAATCAGCCTTCCATCCCCACTGGGCCAGCAGATCTTCAACCGCCCGCTGCAAAGTGTGGACTACTACGGGGGCGCCGTAATAAACCAGACTTGCCAGTCCAAAAGCGACAAATGGGAGCAAGGGACTGATGTAATAAAAACTCAACCAGTTCAACAATACAGACCGGCTGATTGCCAGCAGTGGAAGGAGGTACATTAACAGGATGACAAATCTAAGGCGCGCGGGCCGCAGGAGAAACAAACCGATAATAGCCAGGACAAACCAGGGCTCGCGATTTATCAAGTAAGAATAGTTCATCAAGGCTACCGGACCCTGGAGGGCTAGCGGCACATCGCTCATTCTGGATATGGTGAAACGCAGATCGAAGAGAAAGGCTTCAGGGACATTGATTAACATAAGGCCAGAATAAATGCCTAATGGAGCGAGCATTAATGGAACGCTCCATAGAAGATCCCGTGGCCGGCGCGCCAATACCACAATGATGACTGGGGGAACCATCATCACCATTGTCACATTTGAAATCAGGCCGATCCCCAATGCGGCAGTCATGATCAGCAACCCGCGTCGACGACCGCCATCCAGGTAATCCAGCGCGCCGAATACTATCAATAGGATTAATGGGGTGAGCAGGTTGTAATTGTAGCCCAACCGGTTATAAAGAACTGCATCGGGGTAAACTGCCAATAGGCCGGCTGCAAGGAGAGCCAGGAGTACACCTGCCTTACCCAATCCCCGGCGAACTGCAGCATAAAGCAAGCCAATAGAGAGCACCCCGAGGCAGCCAGTGAAGGCTCGTAATACGGTGATATCCACCCCAAAGATACGAAAAAGACCTGCGAGTAGATAAGGAAAAACTGGCAGGCGAGCGACCAGCAACATCGATTGGTTGATCGCCAGGTATTGGTGGTGGCCCTGAGCGAGATTGGCCGCGATATTGATAATTGTCCCTTCGTCCGTGTACCAGCCCGGGTTAACGCCCAGATTTACCAGCCGGAGGTACGCTCCCAGGGCAAGGATAAGGAGGATGGCCGTCAGTTCAAGGATTTTCTTACTCATAATTGGGCTTAAGCACAGATCATATCTGGCCGGAAAGTGTATTCATCGTTTTTAGCGAACCCGCTCGTAAAGGCGATAACGGGAAAAATCGCGCACAAGCTTGAAGGACCCGGCTACGATTCTATCGTCGTAAAGGCGCCAGGCAGCACTGAGGGTCGCCCTGGCTCGGCCTCGCCGAAGTTCTCCGCCATCTGAGTTGCGGCCGTCCGGGATCGGCGTATCGATCCTCTATCCGTCCGACACGAACACGCCCGGCTTCGAGGTCGAGAACAGCACGAAACCTGCCGAAACTCAGGCGCTTTCGGCCAACGTGAATGTCGCCGAACCGGATGATGTTGCCCGC
>CAVYIO010000038.1:0-296494 GCA_963768565.1 Rhodothermales bacterium | reverse complement strand
AAACGATCCTAAAGCGGACGCTCGTTAATGTGTAAAGAAACCCTTCCTGACTATCCATTGTTATTATGGCCGACATGAATTAGTATTTCTCAAATATGGTGGTACTATAGTGATTCCAACCAGATTAATGTGATTAAATTAATATAAACATGGGGAGTGGTTATCATGAGTTTCAAAAAAGTTAAGATAATATTCGTTTGTTTAGCCGGGTTTTTCCTAGGTATGCCCACTGTCGCTGTTGCTGGTACCGATAGTGGATTTTATATTGGAGCAGGTGTTGGTGATGCCTCGGTAAAAGATACTAATTTCGATGAGAGTGATTCAGCATATAAATTATTTGGCGGCTACAACATCGGTTTTATTCCCCTTGTTGATTTTGCTGTTGAAGCGTCTTATGTTGATTTTGGTAAACCCAGTACATCCGCTGAGAGTGTTGAGATTAGTGGTTTAAATGCTTTTGGTTTAGCGGGTCTCAGTTTTGGGCCTTTTGGTATATTTGCTAAGGCAGGTGCAATTAGCTGGGATTCAGATTCTACTTCTGGCACTGCCAGTAGTAGTGATTCTGGAACAGACCCTGCTTATGGAGTAGGCGCAAGATTTGCTATTGGTTCTTTCTTAGTGCGTGCAGAATACGAAGTGTATGATCTTAAATACGACCTTGATATGATATCGGTTAGCGGTGTTTTTACTTTTTAATCGCGGCTCTGTAGCAGAAATAAATAATTGCTACATCGATCTACATTTCCACGGCAAATTTTATTAATTATGGCTCTTTGGTTTAGTCCTTTTAGGCTTAATTGGACTTGCTAGACGCATAGCCTAAAATTAATACATAGCACGATTGCGGCAGTCTTTATGGCTGCCGTTTTTTTGTATGTGCTGAATGACCGTTCATGGCCGATACTGTTGAAAAACTCGGAAATCAGATAAGGCTAAATTCTCATACTATTAGATATTTTTCAAAAGTGCGATTCGAATATTACTCATAGAGCTTTGTGTTAACTTCTGCAGATAAGAAAGGCATTTTTTATGCCCCTCATATCTGAAGTCCAAAAAATTGTTAGAAACGCTAAGAAATTTTCACTCCATTTATAAAAGAGTTTTTCAACAGTATCGGCCGTAAGCTGCCAGTCAGGTGATTTAGCCAGGATTTCATACCTGAGGGTCTGTTCACAACCCAATCCTGACATTGAAGATCAATCTGTTGGTAACTGAGAATAGACATGGGCATTAAAGAAAGCAGTATTGTAAAACTGATTATTCTAAAAACGATGTTCAAGTACTCCCCACGTAAAATAGTAGGGAGTACCGTGCCGTTAATAAGCGTTTTTTGGTGATAGGTAATTAGCTACATCTGAAATTCCTTGCTTCAAAATAAACACGTTTTTGAATCCAATGTGACGCAATCCTGTTGCGACCGCCATTGCCCGGTGACCGGCTTTGCACACAATCACGACTTTCCCAGTTGCAGGGATTTTTGCCAGGTTTTCAGGCTTGAATACCTCATTCATGGGAATAGCGAGGCTATTGCTTAAGTTGAGACCATAAACTCCAGTTTCTCCTGGCGTCCGAACATCTATTATAAAGAGTTCATTACCCTTTTTCAGGGATTCTATGAATGCCTTAGTCGGAATCATTTGCAACGCCTTGGGGGTAGCTTTTCCAGAGAATGGACTGAAATATTGTTCATAACTTTTCGCCAATTCTTGATTATAAGCATATGCTGGATTGACAAAAAACACGGATAGAATTACTAATAGAAATAACTTGTTCATAATATAACACCTCTTGTATAACACCCTTACAATTACCTAAAGTATGTCCCCAAAGAACTAACTATTATTTCTTGATTTATCTTTTGTTACACATACCAAACCTTACTGTCAGCCTAAATTTGATTACCATAAAACATGTTGATTTGAATCAAGTAAGTATAGTTAAAGTGTCATTTTTGATGTTTTTTAATAAGTTAATTAATCAATAAATTTAGATTGCTGTAAGGTCCGAGCTTAGCCGAAAGCAGCTATTAATAATTCGCAAAACAGAGAAAACATATGACAGCAAAGATAATTGAAATTTTGATTATGGAGGGAGTTGCTCTATTAATGTTCTGGCTTGGTTATATGATTGGTGTCAAAAAGAGAATGGAATTCCTCGCGGGCTACAATGAGAAGACAGCAGATAGGGTTATCGATAAGGAAGGGCTGGCACGCCTAATATCAAGGGTCTGTTATCTGGTGGGTATTGCATCGGCACTGATGCCCATTGGTACATCACTTTTCGGAACTACGAACTCAGCTTTAATGCAGTTGATTGGGGGGTATGGTGGTTTTATTGTTGGGGTTGTTGCACTAACATTCCTTCAGGCACGAGATTTTACGAAATAGCTAGCACTCATTCAGCTTCATCCCTCTGAACGTCTGTTTTTGGTCCAGGCTGTGTGAAAAGTCGGAAAAAATTGGACCGGTGGTGAGCCAGCCCTAAATATGAAAGGTTTAGTATCAATATAGTGATAGTGAAATCCACTTGAAGGAATTTATTGCTCAATATCAGCTTCCATTTATCACTTTCAAATATCACTAATACTTTTCATACAGCCTGGGCCGGTCAGTGGCCGTTGGAATATCTCGGTGTTAATGACTTACTCAAAGGTCGCTAACCGACTCATACTGGCCTGTCGAGGTATGGGTAATCGGATGTCATTCCATACCGCAAAGAAGCCTGTTTACTGATTAAGATGGATAACATGGTAAGTAAAAGGAATTGCTACAGTTTGTTGGAGGATGGTGTTTGTCAGTTTTGTTGAAATTAAGAAAATAAGCTTAAAATTCTATTGGCGTGAGTTGATAAAAACGTGAAATATTTTGGTTGGAAGCAGAAGTGAAGGGATATTCAGGTTTCTTTGGTTTGACTTGGATTCGAAAGGGTGTTTATATTTCCTATACTTCCAATTGATACTAGCCGCTGAAGAACAGTCGTTAACACTTGCTGACCCTGTTCACTGACCCGATTCGATTTATGGGTGTCTTGTTTAGACATTTAATGGTTGTCTGTATTTTTTTTTAAAACATACTACGGTTAAGACGGCAACTGGACACGACCTTCCCGATCCGGTTATAACCAGTTCTTATCAGTAGTTTTGGCAGTCGTGAAGCAACTTTGAATTTGATACCTGCAGTGACGGAATCGTCACAGCAGGCATCAATTTAACCTGGTGGATATTACCAATCCACACTGAACCATACAGGCATCAGTCTTCCCATACACCTGTCATGATAGGAATGATCTCACATGACTTGTCAGGTCCGCATTCGGTATTCTCGAAGCCCAGCCATGGTGCGCCGAAGCCTACCATGCAGCCATCATCTTCACTAATCTCCGGCATTTGTTCTTCACCACCGACGATATTGAATACCACGCTGGTCATGGTGCCATCATCGTTGAACTGCGGCACCACCTCGGTGCTATCGAAATCGGACCAGCAAATGCCACTGCCTCTGAGATCATCGTCGTCTTCGCGCAAGGCCATCGCCCACGCGGCGTGCAGTATACCGTCGTCGTTGACCATATCATCACCGCCACCGCCTTCGAGTACACAGATTGAAGTAGGACCTTCACTCAGGCAGCTGCCATCACCGTCCTCGTCGGTGCCGATAAACAGGGTGATGACGACATCTTCTGTGTTATCGGTGTTAATGCCCAGGTGAGTGTTCAGGATAGCGAGCGTGTTGCCATCTTCATCCAGCTTCTCCAGTGCCAGACGCACATCGGCATTCAACGCTGTGTTTTCCCCGCCACTGAACGGAAAATAATGGCCATCGCCCCTGCCTCCGGTGGGCGGAATGGCGATGAAGTTCGCGCTCAGCGCATCTGCAGATCCGCTGCCACCACCCTGCTCACTGTCATGGCCGCGTCCACGGTCATCATCATCGTCATCGTCGTCCGGGCTAGCCAGTAGGCTATTGCTACCCATTGAAAGAGCAGCGAATAGAAGCAGGCATAATGTTTTTTTCATTGTTATTTCTGGTTTCATAATAAAAATCCCCAAGGGTTAATTTAAGTTGTTTAATTAAGTACTAAATGGTGAGGTTGAAGATGACGCAGCCGGAACAGCCCCCCCCATCGGTGGAAAGTTAGTCATATTCTTTGAGATTTTTCAAGTGCAAATATATAACATAGATTATTTATTCAATGTGTTCGTGCGTCATCTGCACGAAGATACTGGTCTATGATATTTTCATGGAGGTTATTCATGGATGAATTTTTATCGTCGTAATGACAAGTAAATGAGCAAAAAAGGGGAAAGGGATATGGCAATGAATTCTTTGTTCGGTGCTGCATGTGTCTGTTTTACAGTTGTTTTTTTTACTGCCAATGCCCACCTGTTTGTGGCGAATGGCAGCCTTTCAACTCCCGATGGGATTGACGGCCTTGGCAGTTGGGGGCTGGGCCTAAGACCATGACCTGGGATGTGAACCACCTTGACGGCTGTTACGAAAGTTTCTACACATATACCTTTGATTACCCTGAAGCGAACACCTTTGAGGTCGTCATTGAGTAAACCACCCAGAACAGACCTTGGCTAGTCTTCAATGTTGCTGAGTATTGCTGGTTCTGGATATTCTCATATTGATAATGAGGCAAGTTCGCCATAATCTCTCTTAGAAACAATGGTTTACATACAAGCATTAGATGTTACTGATATATACTATACTGACCGACAGGTCAGTATAGTAACTGCTATGTGCAAATACTTGAAAAAGGAGAGTAACAATGAAATTAAAATCAAATCATTCTAGAGCTTTAATCTTGCTAGTATCAATTAGTGTTCCTATTTTTGCAACTGCTCAAAGTTCTCAGCAGGCACAACAACAGAGAGCACAGCAGCAGCAACAGAAAGAGCAACAACAACAGCAACAGCATCAGCAAGAGCAAATGCGTCATTGGCAAAAGCAACACGAACAACAACAAGCTGCCCAAAGAGCACAAAAACAGGCTCAACAACAGGCTCGACAAAGAGCTGTTCAGCAGCAGTATGACATAAGGGCACATCACGATGACTACCAACAATTCGCCCAGCAAGCAACCCAAAGAGCTGCTCAACAGCGTGCACAGCAAGAAGCGCAGCAACGCCTACTCCAGCAACAACGCCAGCAACAACAACGTTTGCAACTACAACGTTGGTAGTATGCAAGTACATAACAAATTAGCTTCACAGGTCTACGGCGCTATCGCGCCACCTCCTTTGAGCTTAGCCGTTGATGGTCCCTAGTTGGCCGCATATTCACGTTCGAGATAATGAGCTGATAGGGCGTTGTCGACTCATACCGGCCTGTCGAGGTGTGGGTTGTCGGATGTCATTCCATAGCGCAAAGAAGCCTGTTTACTGATTAAGATGGCTAAGCATGGTAAGTAAAAGGAATTGCTACTGTTTGTTGGCAGGATGGTGTTTGTCAGTTTTGTTGAAATTTAAGAAGCTTAAATTTCTATTGGTATGAGTTGATAAAAACGTGAAATATTTTGGTTGGAAGCAGAAGTGAAGGGGGATCTTCAGGTTTCTTTGGTTTGACTTGGATTCGAAAGGGTGTTTATGTTTCCTATACTTTTTCGATACTAGTTGTCTGACAAAAGGGAGTTTTATGATGAAAGTCACAGGTTCTGGTATTACCCGCTTGGCAGCGATTATCTTGCTGCTGTTTTTATCGAATATTGGCTCTGCATATGCTGGCTGTGGCCTTACATCGGGGTGCAGTAGCTCTAAATATTGTAGTTCCCCTCTCAGTGTTTTAAATAAAGGCACCTGTATAACACGTAAAAGTGCTGGTGATAGCTGTTCCGGTGTTGGTCAGGGTAATTGCGCATCCAGTCTGGTTTGTGATGTCTTGGGTGAGTGCCGTCATTCACCACCTAAAGCAGGTGAGCCTTGCGGTACTTTGGTTAGTTGTGGATCTGGCTTGAATTGCAGTTCGCCTGTTGGTGGTCGCTGTCAGGCACCACGTACAGCCGGGCAGAGCTGCCTTGGTATCGGTCAGGCCAACTGTGCGTCAGGTCTGGTGTGTGATGCGCTTCAGGAATGTCGTCATTCACCACCAATATCTGGTGAGCCTTGTGGTATCGGCGTTTCTTGTTCAGGTAATCTGGTGTGTTCAGATATTGCAGCTGGTCGTTGTCAGCGGCGAAGTGTTTCGACGGAGCCTTGTTTCGGTATCGGTCAGGGTAACTGTGAATCAGGTTTTGTCTGTGATGCATTATTGGAATGCCGCAAAGATCCGCCACAAACAGGTGAGTTATGTGGCACCGGTGTTTCTTGTGCTAGTGGTCTTGGTTGTTCGGCAGAGATTGCTGGTAGGTGTGAAGTGCTAGGTAAATCCGGTGATGCCTGTTCAGGGTTCGGTCAGGGCAGTTGTAGTGATGGACTGGTTTGTGATGCATTACGTCAGTGTCGCCACGAGATACCAGAACAGGGTGAAAACTGTGGTCTTGGGGTCGGTTGTGTTGATGGACTGGTCTGTTCAGATATCGCTGCTGGCCAGTGTCAGCGGCGTAGCGGTTCAACAGAACCATGTTACGGTATTGGTCAAGGTACCTGTTTGGATGGTTTTATCTGTGATGCATTGTTTGAGTGTCGCAAACAACCACCTGAGCGTGGAGAACTATGTGGTAGAGGTGTTTCTTGCGCGTCGGGTCTGGCTTGTAGTGGTGATATTGCCGGTCGTTGCGAAACGCCGAAAGTGGTTGGTGAAAGTTGTTCAGGTTTAGGACAGGGTAACTGTGTCGATGAAACGGCTTGTACACTGACTCGTGATGGTGAAAGCGGTGAGTTTGGGTTTCACTGCTATCCACGGGGTGAAAGCGCTATTCCAGAAGAGACCTGTATGACATTTTACTCGCCGGGTCTGCACCAGGGTGCGCGTGACCTGGGTTCAGCTTTGACTTTTGGTACCGCTACCGGATTAGGTGCGGCCGTATCGTCGACGATAGAAATTGGTACCGTTTATGGTCCCGATGGTGAATATGGCTGTTACGATACTTCATGTGTTGGTGCGTTGACCAACGCTTCTGCAACGCCGCTTGCCGTATGTGCAGGCCTCTACAATAGCTATCAGATAGTAATCGGTGATTCGGTAACATCGGTTGAATCTGTTTCTCCCGTTCCTGCCAAACCATTGTCTTTTTCCACAGCGCAGGTATTCTCCGAGCTGGGGTCTTTTGATCTGATAGGAACGGCGGATTGTCTGTCAGTCGGTGTCGGCGTGTTGCCGCTCGATGTTGGTGTCTACCAGTGTACGACCAATGTAGCGACCTATCAGCAAGATAGTAACAATGACGGTGTTATCGATTTCAAGGCGACTGAACTGGGTCTTGATGTGTCAAAACCATCTGGTGACAGTGATGGTGACGGGATATCAGATTTCATCGAGCTTGGCGGTGATATCAACAATCCACTCGATAGTGATGGCGATGGTGTAATCGATGCATTGGAATTCGGCAGCATGGCTGCTAACGCCACGTTTGCGAGCGGTTTGAAACTGCCTGATGGTAGTCGTGTTGATATTGCTACGGCGTCGGGCAAGTTGCTTTCAGGGATTAGTGTGGTGGCTGCAGCGGCCAATTCACCTGCTGGTGTTAGTTTTCCGTTTGGTGTGCTGAGCTATAACACGACATCGGACACTGGCGCAAGTGTTGAAATCGCCTTGACCTTTTCTGGCGAACTGCCGGTAAATATAAAACTTTATAAAGTAGATCGTTTTGGCAATTACGCACTATTACCCGAAACTAGCTGGCAGAAAATTGATGTGCATAATCTGAAGCTGATATTGACAGACGGCGACCTGATGACTGATCTGGATGGTGACGCCGATGGTGTCATAGAAGACCCGCTTGCCATAGGTGGTGTAACGGCGACGGTCAGTAATGCTGGCGATAGTGACGGTGGTGGCGGAGGCGGAGGCGCGATTAATCTGAGACTTCTGTTCTTAATATCGTTGATCGTACTTGGTTATCGATACAGTCGTGAACGGAGTTAAAATTTATAGGACTAGTGTTACTGAATACAGAGTTGGTATCACAAAGTCGGTGTCACGAAGCCAGTGTCTAGTGTCACAAAACTAGTGAATTACAGCGCCTTCTGTTAAACATTACTCGTCGTGCGGTCATAGTCTTCGTCTGCACGAATATATTTTTGTATGATAGATTTGCCGATATCATCGATTATCCCTGAGACATAACGGCAGTTTAGTTGCGTTGGTATCTCATTAGTTATTACTGACAGTCCGCTTTTGGCCCAGGCTGTGTGAAAAGTATTAGTGATATTTGAAAATGGTAAATGGAAGCCGATATTGGGTTATAATTTCATTCAAATGGATATCACGATCACTATATTGATACTAAACCTTTCATATTTAGGGCTGGCCCACCACTGGCCCAAATTTTTCCTACTTTTCACACAGCCTGGGCCGACAATAGGTGTTCGGATCCATGAATGTTTGCTGCTCAGAACAAATCATGGCTCCCTTTTTGGGCAAGCTTCAGGTTCGTGCAAACGACTGTATAATAGGCGATATATTCTAAAAATCATGGTTGTTAAAATGTTTAATCTTTTTTTCACTCAGCGTTATCAAACAATAATTTTTGCCAGTATTTCAATACTGTTCTCATCCGCCCTGTTTGCTGAACAAAAGCAGTATGCGCCTGAAAACATTGAAGATGTGACTGTCGTTTCTGCTGAAGAGGTGATTGAGCTAATTCTTGCCAACCCTGATTTGATTGTTATCGACTCACGCAAGAAGACGGAGTATCAGAAAGGTCATATTGAAGGTGCAATAAACATCTTGAATACGCAATTAAAACCTGAAGATCTGGAACGAGTTGCACCGGGAAAATTCACAGAAATCCTGTTCTACTGTAATGGCACGCGCTGTCTGAGAAGTGCAGACTCGATCAAAAAAGCCAAAAGCTGGGGTTATAAAAAGCTAATCTGGTTTCGTGGCGGCTGGAAAGAATGGACAGAAAAACGACTGCCCGTAGTTACTGAATAGTCTTGTTTATTTGTAAAGTATTATGGTGTAACACGTCTAAAATGCATTCATGAAGATTGAGTCACTTTCAATTAAGTCCTCTACCATTGCTATTTTTAGCATGATTGGTTTTATTGCTATCCTCCTTTCCCTGCTGGCCGGTAGCTACTTTAAACAGACCGCACTGGATGCACAGATTAACAGTCTGTCACGTGTGATTGAGGTCGCCTCGCAGGAGATGCTCAAGAAAGTTAGAAGTCACACATTTGATTTGGGTATGAAACTGGGGCATAGCACTGAATTGATTTCCACAGTAAAGTCTTCAGTCAGAGCTGTCAATGTGGCCGCTGATAAAAAGTACCTGCTTAAGTTGCTTGACGATCCGTTTATTAATGGTTTTGTTGGATTCTCTGAAATTGATCTGAAAAAAATCAGGGTCTATGACCTGGCGTTCGAACTTATTGGTGAAAGCAGCACAGGACCTGAAAACCTGAGTAACAAGCTTGCTGATTATATAGTAGCGGTCATCAATAATAGAAAACCTTCCGACCGCCTGAAAGCAATTGATGCCCTGTGGATGTCTGCCGAAGGGCCGCTATTTTCTACCCTGGTACCGCTTGGTGGTCTACGACCCGTGGGGTACCTGGAAATTATTGTTAACCCGGTGTTTAACCTGTCGGATATCGGCAATATCACAAAAACACCGGTGCGTATTTATTCCATGTCGGGTGAACAGATAAATTCATATGAACAGACAATCACGGAGGGTCATCTGCCTGTCGAATTCACTTTACACGCATCCGATGGTACGCCTGCATTCAGGATCGTCGGTTATGAAAATATTGAGGAACTGAACCGGGAAATGCGGCAAACGCAAACAGTGACTATCAGTGTTTTCCTGTTATTGTCGCTCAGCACGCTATTATTCGCCTTATGGTTGTTTAATAAATTTCTATTTTTGCCAGTCAGTCGCATGATAAGTGATATGCAGCAGATAACGCATGGCAAACTTGAATTAACGGTTAATAACAAAGGCCTGAGAGAGTTTCACATTCTTGCCGATGCTTTCAACTCGATGACAAACCAGGTGAGAATGCGTACCAATGATCTACAACGCTTACTCGATCTGGATGACAGTGCATTAATGTGTTTCGATCAGGATAACGATGCGATATATTTCAACAAAGGCGCAACCAGTTTATTTGCTTATAGCAGTGATGAAATTATCGACCTGGATTTCGCTGACCTGTTTTCTGACGATATAAGCTTACTTTTGAAAAATGTTGCTGAAATGGACAGTGCGCAACAGGGTAATTTACGCACAAAGCTTAACTGTAAACATAAAGATGGCCATATATTCCAGAGTGATGCCATCATCAATACGGTGGATGTGATGGGGCATAGTGGTTTTGCCATTGGCTTGAACTCAACACTTAAAGACGAAAAAATACCTTCATCACAAAATGACCAGCGACTGAATGCTGTGGAGCAAACGCTTAGTAATCTTCTGGCTTTTGCTAAAGATAATCCGGGAGTAATGTCCGGGCTGGGTAATCTCGGTTTACCGGACATTAACAATACAGAATCTAACAGCCAGAAATCCTTGCTACGGGAACATGTTGTCAAAGTAATGAATCTGGCACTGGCCTGCTGGGAGCGTGATCTTGGCAAGAGCAAATTTGATCTGGCAGAAGAAAGTAAAATCTGGCCGGTATACATGGACAAGTCAACGCTAACAACCCGAACACTGGATAAATACCTGAATATTGAACTCTGCCCGAAAAACCCGCGCAGTCAGAGAGCAATTGATACGGCTGAATTCGTTCTGCGAAAAATGAAAAAATCCACAACGGTTAAGCGCAAGGAATTGAAGGAAGCACTGGATAAATTTCGCCAGCTATTATCCGGTATTGCATCACATAGTAACTGATGGCTTTTTGAGTCAATTCCACAGGCACCGTTTCACAAGCATCCAGCCAGTTACTCTATAAAGCAAAATCAGCTCGTACGTTTTCGTACGAATCTGATTTATGTTGCATGAATCTAGCTGAAATAAATAGCTTTTTTTTAATTTCAAAACGCACGAATTCAGACGAACAGGTTACTGGAAATTAATTGTGCAGACGGTTAAGTTGCGCTTCAGACATTATCAGTGACCTTCAGTATATCGTGCAGTTTGCGCTGGATACCTCAGCTACAAAGTTGAATGAGGGTGTTCAATTCTGCTACACCATGCTGTAATAAACACACTGACAGATGTTATAGAGTTTTCTCTCTGGTTATCACCCAGGAAAGGGCTAGCAGGGATGGGGTAACCAGAGAGAATCTAATTTAAGGGTAACTCTATTAATTCCATGCTTAGGTTTATTAACGCAACATCCATGTCACATGTCACATGTCACATGTCTCATGTCTCATCAATGAGCATCTTGTTCAGAATTAATAGAGTTGCCTTTAACTATAAGAATCAACTGGAAATAAAAATGATTAAGAAAAAGTTTGTTTTGTTCATGTTATTTTCACTGCGGGGTTTTGCCTTGCAAGTCTGGAGTTTACAGGCCAGGGCAGTTGATTATGAACTGCCAGATATAAATGGCCAGATACAATCGATGGATCAGTATTAAAGGCAAGTGGCTAGTCGTTAACTACTGGGCCACGTGGTGTTCAACCTGTATGAAGGAAATGCCTGAATTAATCAGTTTTCATGAAAACAACAAAAACAGTGATGTGGTTGTTGTGGGTATTAGTTTTGAGTCGATCGAAAGAAATAATTTAAAAGAATTTGTTAGTGAAAAACCTATTCCTTACACCGTGCTTAACACTGAGCCTGTTCGCGTGATCCCGCTGGGTAAGGTTCCAGCTTTGCCAGCTACATATGTATTTTCTTCTCTCCGCAAATCTTTGCTTGCCGCCTATAAATATTTCATCGGCTTCCACTATGCCATGTAAATCATAAAGTGCATCTCTGACTATCATGCCCTGTCGAATTTTATGTCCCATGCTCCAGGCGGTTCTATATGTAGATATTCTCAGCTGTTCTTGCAGATAAAGCATTGAGACACCCTTTTTCGAGGTTGCCATAAAGAAAATAAACCAAAACCACTTTGACAGAGGAACTCTTGTTTTATGAAAAATGGTTCCGGAGGTAAGACTTGTTTGATGCTTACAACTGTAACACTCAAATAGTTTCCGACTGGGTTTAAAACATCCTTTTGTTGCCGAACACGAGGGGCAGATAAAACCATTCGGCCATCTCAGTGATAAAAAATGATTCCAGCATGCCTGCTCATCTGGAAAACGTTCGTAGAAATCAATCAAGACCATATCTTGATAGGGCTTTTCAATACGGTTTCTCATAGTCTCCCTACTATATCACACGGGAGCTAAAGGCATAATCATGACATATGTTATTGATCCTGAAGGAAAATTTGTTGCCGGTTCAGTAGGCATTGTGACACAACAAGATCTGGAATCTAATATCGCACAGAAAAAAAGTTAGTAATGAGTTACCTTTATGACTTATTATATAGTTTACATAAAGGTGCTTAGATGAAATCAATTATACTACTAACTCTTATTTTTCTGCCGCAAGCTGTGCTGGCGGGTAACGATCTGGCGGGTAACCATATAGAACAGGGCGAAAAATTATACAGGACTTATTGTTCAGCGTGTCACGGTGCTACCGGCGGCATGGACATGAGCAAGCGAGTGGCTCCCCCCATCATTGCAGTCCGAATGCATTACCTGGGGCCCTATCCTGATAAAACCGAATTTGTTACTGCGGTAGCTAACTGGGTAGAAAAACAGGACGCAAGCAAAACTTTGATGCGCGGCGCAATTCGCCGATTTAATATCATGCCTCCAGTTTCCGTTGCCAGAGAAGATGCAGAAAAAATTGCCTCCTATATTTATGAGGGCGATTTAGAAAAGCCAGCTGGTTTTGACAAACATTTTGAAGAAATGCACGGTAAAAATCGCGCGAATAACGGCTTGTAAAACTTGTTTTAATACATTTCTTTTTTGTCTTTCAAAAGCCTTTAGTCCGCAAATAACGCACTAAAATGCCGGGAGCATTTTGAACGTACGCTAGTACGGTCCGAAGGACGTAGCGCAGGAGGCGCGTAGTAAAAGACGCAAATAAAAACCATTATTACAGAGACTGGTGAAAAGGACGCTCTTGAATCAAATCTGTCAGCCGCAGGGAGCGGATGTCGGGCCTACATAGATGCATTTACGTCTTGTCCTGAATCAACAGTATCCTTTTTCATTCGCCTTATGAGTTTTTCTTTTACATTTGCGTCTTTTGCGTTCATTTGCGGAAGAATAAAAAAGTTTTTTGGCAGTAATCTTGTGCTTCAATATTTCTTCAATTGCGTTAATATCCCTGTTTGCTGTTAGCACTACTTAACTAAGGGGGATAGTATGTCAGTAGATTTTGCGCCCATGCCTGATGAAAAAGGCTATTTTGGAGAATATGGTGGTCAGGTTATACCGCCGGAATTGAAGCAGATCATGGATGACATCAATGATGCCTATGACCAGGTTCGTCAGACTGAGGCATTTCAGCAGGAGCTGGCCATGCTTAATGCGGACTATACCGGTCGTCCCAGTCCCCTCTACCTGGCCCGCCGTTTAACCGAAAAATGTGGCGGCGCACAGCTCTTTTTCAAGCGTGAAGATCTCAACCATACCGGCGCACATAAAATCAATCACTGTCTGGGTGAAGCGCTACTGGCCAAATACATGGGTAAAACCAAGGTGCTGGCAGAAACCGGTGCTGGTCAGCACGGTGTTGCACTGGCATCAGCCTGCGCACTGGTCGGTATCGACTGTGAAATTCATATGGGTGAAATCGACATAATAAAAGAACACCCGAATGTCACTAAAATGAAAATCCTTGGTTGTAAACTGGTGCCTGTCACGCGAGGTACGCGAACCCTTAAAGATGCGGTGGACAGCGCCTTTGAAGAATACCTGAGTGACCCGGTTAATTATTTTTATGCTATTGGTTCAGTTGTCGGGCCGCACCCGTTTCCCAAAATGGTACGTGATTTTCAAAGTATTGTTGGCCGCGAAGCACGTGAGCAGTTTTTATCCAGACAGGGTAAATTGCCTGATATCGTGACTGCCTGTGTTGGCGGTGGTTCCAACGCCATCGGCCTGTTTACCGCCTTTCTTGATGATGAAGAAGTAAAACTTGTCGGTGTGGAGCCTGCTGGCAAAGGACTGGATACCGGACAACATGCGGCTACCCTGACCCGTGGTAGCAAGGGTGCAATACATGGCTTTGAATGTTATAACCTGCAGGACGGCGAAGGTAATCCACTGCCTGTTTACTCCATTGCTTCAGGTCTTGATTATCCCGGTGTCGGTCCGCAGCATTGTTACCTCAAGGATATAAAACGCGTACAGTATGAAACCGCAGATGATAAAGAATGTCTTGATGCGTTCATGATCATGTCACAAGTGGAAGGCATTATTCCAGCGCTGGAAAGTGCACATGCTATCGCGTACGCCATGCGCACAGCCGCAACCATGACAAACGATCAGACGATTCTGGTGAACCTGTCAGGACGAGGTGACAAGGATGCAGACTTTGTAGCTGAAAGATTAGGCCTGTAAATTACCGTAATATAAATAGCTTCACGGGCTTTTGGATATAATGGAGTATTGATGGTGAAAAGGTGAAGAATTATGAGAATTAAAAACATTATCTGGCTGATGACTACACGCCTGTTGCCAGTGAGCGTTAAGACTTTTGCTGACGATGCAGCTTTACTGATATCCCGCGTAAATCGTTTTTTTTCACCTTAACCGCTGACCATGCCATGATCGGAAAATGAAGGGTTTTGTTGCATTCAGGCCGTTCGAGTATAATGTTGAAACTCAACTTTACTTCAAGTAGCTCCATATGATCAGTTTTAAATCGCGACACTTCCCTCGGGAAATTATTCTTCAGTGTGTAAGATGGTATTGTGCATATGCCCTTAGCTATCGGAATATCGAAGAGATGGTGGCAGAGCGGGGCATCGAGGTTGATCATAGCACATTGAATCGCTGGGTTACTTTCTACTCGCCTCAACTTGAAAAGGCTTTCCATCAAAAGAAGAGACGTCCAGGTGATCGTTGGAGAATGGACGAGACCTATATCAAGGTTAAAGGCGAGTGGAAATATTATTACCGAGCTGTCGATAAGCAGGGAAATACCATCGACTTCCTCCTCACCGCCAAGCGCGATAAAGCAGCTGCGCTAAGGTATTTCACCAAAGCTATTGAAAGAAATGGCAAGCCTGGCTTAGTAAACATCGATAAAAGTGGCTCGAATAAAGCCGCCTTAACTCAGTTCAATGAAGACAACAATAAGCAAGTTAAAGTGCGTCAATGTAAATACTTGAACAACATCATAGAGCAGGATCACCGACGAATAAAACGGTTAACACGACCCATGCTTGGCTTCAAAAACTTCAATTCAGCTCAAAGCACATTGGCTGGAATTGAGCTGGTTGCTATGATCAAAAAAGGACAAACGAAGAAAAACATCTCGCGTAATTTATCATTTGCTGATCAATTCTATGCCCTGGCTGCGTAAGCGGAATGACGTTCAGGAAATGTTGGCGCCTATTCACTTATTTGCGACGGAACCGTTAAAGGCGTACGGTAATCGATCTAATCCATGGTGCCAGATGCTCAAGGTCGCAGGTATTTGTCTCGAATAGTTTCATTAGAAATGCATGTGCAGTCTTTGACTCAACTTTCATTTTGTATCCGTTTAGGCGTAAAAAGATATCTGTTGAAAAGAATGCAACACGTTTATTTCCATCAATGAAGGGATGATTATTCATCAATGATTCAAACAGTGCCGCGGCCATTTCAATCAGATCATTATAGTACCCCGTTCGGGGGCGGTAGAGTGCGCTTTCCAAAAGACCTGTATCACGAATGCCACTTGCGCCACCAAAGCGTTCAATCAATGCTGTATGAATTTCCAGTACCTCTTCGAGGCTTAAAAATTGTACCGATCTACTTGGCAAGCAACTTACCTAATTCTTCATTTTCATTCATTGAATCAGCTAGATGATCCAGCACTGCAGGTCTGACACGACGTCGTTGGATGTAGTCGCCGATGGCTTCGGTGAGAAGCCCTGAAACATTCTGGTGAGACTCCTTTGCAAGCAACCGCAAGTCTTCCCAAACCTTTTCTTCAACTTTAGAACTGATTTTTATTGTGCTCATACCGACATAATAGATGACGTGTCAGGACATGTCAATCTTTACTGTTTATCACGAGTTATTAGCGCAACAGTGAATGTCCGTTGTTGTGGATATTTTCAATGCCAGAAAAAGACACTCAATGTCGCTTAATGATTGGCTAATGACTAAAGGAGGGGGTCAGATTTTTACAGTCTGCTTTCAATGGATTCTGGCTCAATCAGGCCCGTCGTGCACACGAAAACGCCGGTATCGATGCAGTTGAAATCCTGGATATGCTTACCGATCGCCTCTACGCGTTCGGCCCGTGCCAGCACCTTCGTGGCATCGTCCATGTCGAATACGGCGTCCAGCTTGTAGTCCACAAGGAGAGATGCACCGTCCGGCGGCGGAACACACTGGCGCGCAATCTCCATCAGCTCATCGCCCAACACATGATCAGCCATGACAAGTACAAACTCCTCATCACCGATCGCGCGTTTCGCCGCGATGACGGACAAACCGTTGCTCTTGTCGAAGTGCGGGTTATTGACGAACTCCAACGTCAGTGGCCCGGTGTACGTCTGCCGAATCTCGGCCTCGAGGTTGTCGGCCTGATATCCCAGGACGATGACGGCGCGTGAACAGCCGGCGAGTTGCAGGCTGTTCAACGTTCGCTCGATCAGCGGAATACCCCCGACCGGTGTCAGGGGCTTCAGGAGTGCATCTTCACGACCGAGGGCCAGCCTGGAGCCAAATCCTGCGGCCAGAATAACGCCCGTTCGAGTACGCTCGGAGCCTGTCATAGCATCTCCAGATTCTCTGCGGAGGTGTAGTTCTCGGAGAGATGTGTTACCGGCTCTTCACCTCCGAGGACACGCAGGGTGTTCTTCAGGCGGAAGTGCTGAATGAACAGATCGTGTTCCTGTACGTGGCCTGATTGCACGTGAGGCCCCTTGAAATAGAAGGAGAGCCATTCCTGAATGCCTGTGCGACCCGCACGACCTGCGAGATCCAAAAAGAGGGCAAGATCCAGGACGATCGGTGCAGCGAGAATCGAATCGCGGCACAGGAAATTGACCTTGATCTGCATCTGATAGCCCAGCCATCCCACAATATCGATGTTGTCCCAGCCCTCCTTCTCGTCGCCTCGCGGGGGATAGTAGTTGATCTTCACGACGTGACAGAGATCCTTGTACAGATCCGGATAGACTTCCGGCTGAAGTATCGTGTCGAGAACTCCGGTCTTCGTGACTTCCTTTGCTTTGAAGCTGTCAGCGTCGTCCAGTACCTCACCGTCACGATTGCCGAGGATATTTGTTGAGTACCAGCCGCGAATCCCGAGCATTCGTGCCTTCATACCTGGCGCGAGAATCGTCTTCATCAGGGTCTGGCCGGTCTTGAAGTCTTTCCCGGCAATCGGTACGCCCTCTCGTAGAGCGAGCTGCTCGAGCGCGGGTGAATCGGCCGAGAGGTTCGGTGCTCCGTTTGCGTAGGGGACACCCTCCATGATGGCGGCATACGCGTAGAGCTGCGACGGGGAAATAGCGGGGTCATTGTCCAGCATTCCCTTCTCGAACGAATCGATGTTCATGTGACACGCCGACGGCTGCAGGTACACCTCGGTCGAACCACACCACACCATGACGGCTCGCGACGCGCCCGTCTCGGCAATGCGCGTACGAATGTCCTCCCGAAGACTCTCCGCGAGTTCCTTCTTGTTCGCAGCCTTCTTTACGTTCGGACCGTCGAGCCGTTTGACATACTGGCGGTCGAACGCAGCCGTCATCGGCTTGATTGTGTGGAGGAAGTCTTTCAGAGGGGCGAGCGTCGACGGCTGAAGTACGGCGGCCCGTTCCGCAGCCTCGTAAGCATCGTCAGGAAACACATCCCAGCCGCCAAACTCAAGGTCGTCCAGAGGGGCGAGATCCAGGAAGTCCCGGATAAGGGGACTACGATTTTCGGACCGCAATCCGAGGCGGATCGTCTGCATCTGGGAGACTGAGCCAATCGGCAGTGCATGTCCTTTACGGACCGCTTCGACGCCCGCAATGAATGTCGTGGCGACGGCACCCATGCCCGGGGTCAGAACGAGGAGCTTACCGCTGTGGCGGCTATACGGTTGAGCTGGCATGTGCTGTGACTTCTCCTGGCTTTGACTTCTGTATAAGTTGCAAGCTGTCAATAATAGGCCAACGCAGACAAATGCGCTATGAATAGGACGATAAATGGGCTTGTCGCGGGGATCGTGTGCCAGATCTCGCACAGGCCGTTCCGCCCGGCGACGTCGTGTCTTTCATGTCGAAGGAACAGAGCGCGCGGTGTCGGTCGTTCCAGTTGAAATTGCTCGGTACGGCCGGCCGATCGCAAGGGGGCGCATGATTGTCAGATCGGAACCTCCCTCACAGGCCACGGCACCTCTATTTCCATGAATTCATCAATCAATGATGAATAGCCGACAATCCGAGATTCGCAGTGGTGCCGTGGTAAACGCCATGGGATTGGCCGGCAGACTGGCCGGTCCGGCATTCCTGATCCTCGTCAACAGGCTGTATGGAGTCGAGGTTTTTGGCGTCTACATCACCGCGGTCTCCCTCGTGGAGATGAGTATCGCTTTTCTGACGGCCGGCTTTCGGGATGGCGCCCTGCTCTACGTAGCACGCCACTCTGACGGACAACCCGGGCGAGATAACCCCGCGCTCTACCAGGCGCTGGTAAATGCGCTTGCCTGGAGTGTGTTGTTCGCCGTCGGTCTGATCGCCGTGACTGCGACGCTAGGAGCCAGCGTCGTGCCCCGGTTCTTTCCGGAATTTGGTGATCGACTACTGCTGATGCTGAGATGGATGGTGCTGGTGATGCCGCTTATGGCATTCGACCGCATCGTGCTGGGGGCGACACAGGGCCTGAAGATCATGAAGTACGAGGCCGCGGTAAACGGTGTCGCTCGGCCCGCACTTCTGGTGATACTGGCGGGTGCACTCTGGAACATCTGGCCAAGCGAAATCGGAATCGTCATGGCGTACGTTCTCACTCAGTGCGCGATTTCGGTCATTGCCATCTTCGTCTTCAATCGAGAGCTTTCCTGGCGATCCGCCTGGCGAGCTATCCGGTCGTTTCGTCCCAGCGGTGAGATGCTCAGGTTCGCGCTGCCGCAGAATTTGAATCGGACACTCGAGCAATTCATTACGAATATCGACGTCGTGATGCTCGGGATGTTTGGCTACGGAGCTTCGACCATCGGGCTCTATGGCGCGGGAGCACTGATCGTACGCGAGATCCGACATGTAAAGCTTGTGTTCTCGTCGGCGTTTGCTCCTCACATCGTGCAGCTGTACCACGGCCGGCGCATAGACGAACTGTCCCGCGCATATTCCGTTACGTCGCGCTGGATCGCGACGTGGGCAATCCCCATCGTGCTTGCCGTCGTGGTCCTTCGAGGAGACCTCCTGCGCCTCGTACATCCCGACTTCTTCGGGGAGGACACGCAGTTCATGCTGGTGCTACTCCTCATTCCCTATCTCCAGTGCAGCCTTGGACTGGCAGGAAATGTCGTGGTCATGACCGGTCACTCGGGGTATAACCTGTTCAACAGTGTCACTACGGCCAGCTCGAACGTACTACTCAATCTGTGGTGGATTCCGCTTTTTGGCCCTCTTGGGGCTGCCGCGGCATCAGCACTCGCAGCCATCCTGACACGTGCTCTCGAACTGGCGGAGATGCGCTGGGTGATACGGGCGCGGGCCCTGATCAAGGAGATGTACGCGCCGCACCTCGCAGGTCTGTTGGGACTTGCCGTTGTCGTCGCCACGGCGCACTTCACGACCTACATGGATCAGTTTGTCCCCGGCCGATTGGTGGTCGCGTTGATATCCCTTGCCGTCTACCTGGTGGTGCTGGGCGTTCTGCGTGCTGCGGGAATCGGCAGATCGTCGCTGCCGACGTGACCGTCACGCCTGGGCCGCTCCAGGATCAACTTGTCGTGTCGCGAGCCCGTCGTTTCTCAAGACTCGTCATCAACGCGTCAAATCCCTTCTTCCGAATGACGGACTGGAATGAACGGGAGTAGCCGCCCGTAGTGCTCACGTCATCAAGGATGATGTCAGCGATAAACCATCCGTTCTGCCGGTACAACATCTCGTATGTCACACGGGCCGGGACGTCCTTGTAGACGGTTGACGTTATGACACGTGCGCTATTGTCGGCGACCGTGATTTCATCGTACGTGACCGGAGCGCGGTATACGTCCAGGTTTGACAGCGACTGCGATCTCACAATGTCGCTGAAGACCTCCACGAATCGACCACGCTGCTCGGTTGTGAGAGGCTCCCAGTGCGGCCCCAGCGCCTCACGACCCATTGTCTCGAAGTCGATGATTCCGTTGACGACGCTCTTGAGCGTTTCCTTCTGTCCGGCGCTGAAAGTGTCTCGATCACCCAGGATGGTCTTGATCTCGAGGTCCCTCGCCTGCAGCATCTTTCTGATCTCGGCCGGCGACTTCTGTGCGATTGCGGACAACGGAAGGACCGCTGCGGTGAGCATCAGGACTGCTATGACTACGATTCTGTACACGATACAAGACGGTCAATGAAGATTTCGGGGTCTACCCGATATGCTGGCTGACGGTTTCAGCCTCTACCGTACAGTCATTCAACAAGTATGCCGGAGTTAATGGTCTGCCTGAGCATCCCGCACGATCGAAGGAGTTTGAGCGCCGCCAGGTTGTAGCGATAGGTCGCCTGGTACTGGTCGGCTTGCAGGTCAAGGTTGGCGCGGACGGCTTTTACGAGATTCTCGGTATCGCCCAGGTCGAGGTCGAAGTTCACGGTCTCCATCTGAAGCCATTCCTTGCTCAGTCGGTACGCCTCCCGGGCGGACATCAACGCGGCGTCGGCAATGGACAGTCCTCGAAACGCCTCCTCTACCTCGAAAAGGATCAACTGCCTCAGTCCGTCCAGCTGGAAACCAACTTCATCTGCCTGTGCGCGAGCCTGCTCCACGCGAGCGCGTGTCTGGTGAAAGCTGAGTCCGAGGCGTACGCCCAGCCCGGCCTCAACGCTCGTGCCGCGCAGCCGGTCGCCGTGATAGGGATTCGACTGACTGTACCTACCCGAAGTACCTGCAGCCCGAAATCGCCCTCCCAGAAAGATCTTCGGATAGTAATTGGATCTGGCCACGTCCACCAGCGCCCGACGAGCGGCCAGGCCGGCGTTTGCACGCTCCAGTTCCGGTCGATTCAGCATCGCCAGTTCCTGATACGACTCCAGGGTCTCAGGCTCGAGCCGAATCTGTGTCAGGATGACCTCGTCCACCGCAACGGTCGCATCGTCCGGAAGGAACAGCTGGCGACGCAAAGCCATGCCGGCGGTACGCCGCTTCTCGTCGACTTCGACTACGCGCCGTTTGAACTCCTGCTCTGTGATGAGTACCTGAAAGAGGTCCGCGTCGTCGACGTCGGCCGCGCCCTCCTGGAGCAGTCGGTCAATCTCCTCTTTTGCCTGTTCAACGATGTCGCCTGCGTCTTTTACGACGACCGTCAACGCCTCGGTAAGCAAGAGCCCGTAATACAGCTCCGCGGTCCGGTAGGCGACATCAATTTCCTTGTCGCGAATCGACGCGTCTTCCATCACCACAGCGCTCGTCGCGGCCCGAATGTTACCGCCGAGTTCACCCCAGGTGTACAGCGGCTGGAGGAACTCGACCTCCACCTCATTGAACGGGCGCAGAGAGTTCCAGTCGTTGCGCACATCCGGATCCAGGAAGAGCTGATCGGTGGCCGTGCCGTTCGGGTTGTCGAGTCCAGGTGCCGGGGCGTGCGCGGAGGTGAGCGTGAACTCTGTCAGGTAGCGACTTGCTCTCGCGAGCCCTGCCCGTGCCGAGGCGAAGTCCCTCCGCGCTGCCACGGCCGATACCTCGGGACTGGCCTCCAGCGCGCGCTGAATGGCGCTGCCGAGGTCGTAGCGAAGCGTGTCCGCCTGGCTGGCGGCCTCGTCGGTTGGCGCCACAAGGAGAAATCCAGCCACAACGAATCGGGCGACGTAACCCGCGACGTGTCTCCCATCAGGCTCTGACGATCTTATGCGCTTCATGTGCTTTTGGCTGAATTTCGTGCCGGTGTGCGGCGATGAGGAACTCGGCTCAGCTATTATCAAAAATAGGTCCTTTATTGGTCCGAATTGAAGTGCGAAACCTATGGCCTATCGATCCGGCACACCACAACATATTGGCGCGGTGCTCAGCGAGCTCGTCGAACGCCTGGGTATCGGTCCTCGACTTCAAGAGGCGAAGGCGGTGGAGGCCTGGGCCGAGCTTGCAGGTCCGGCCATTATCGCAGTGACAGATTCGGTTCGCGTCAAATCAGGCCGGATGACAATCAAGATCACGTCGCCGACGTGGCGCTACGAACTCAACCTGCAGCGAGAGGAATGGCGAGATCGCGTCAACGAGTTTGTCGGCAAGAAGATAGTCCGCGAGATCATTTTCAGATAGCCGCAAAAAGGAAAAGCCCACCTGCGCGATGGGCTTCGTGAGGATCGTTCACGCTGCGATCAATCCGAGAATTTCTTGAAGACAAGGCTGGTGTTGTGTCCGCCGAAGCCGAACGCGTTGCTCACTCCCACATTGACTTCCCGATCCTGCGGCTCATTGAACGTGTAGTTCAGATCACACGCCGGATCTGCATGCTCAAAATTTATTGTGGGCGGCACGCGATCGTTTTTGATCGCGAGAATCGTTGCGATCGCCTCCACGGCTCCTGCCGCTCCGAGCAGGTGCCCGGTCATGCTCTTGGTAGAGGACAGGTTCATCTTGTAGGCGTGATCACCAAACACGGTCTTGATGGCGTTCGTCTCCGCGATATCGCCCAGCGGCGTCGACGTGCCGTGCATATTCAGGTAGTCCACATCCTCGATCTCAAGTCCGGCGTCGCGCAAGGAGGAACGCATGGCTACCGAAGCGCCGCGGCCGTCCGGTGCGGGAGCGGTGATATGATGAGCATCGGCACTCATTCCAATGCCGACGACTTCGGCATGGATCCTCGCTCCGCGGGCTCTCGCGTATTCGAGCTCCTCGAGGTATAGCGCGCCGGCACCCTCGCCCATCACAAATCCGTCGCGCGTCGCGTCAAACGGCCGACTGGCAGTCGTCGGGTCGTCGTTCCGCGTCGACAGGGCCTTCATGGCGTTGAAGCCGCCAATGCCCATCTCCGTCACACTGGACTCCGCTCCTCCACAGACGGCGGCATCGGCCAGCCCTCTCTGTATGAGCATAAAAGCGTCTCCAATGTTGTTATTCCCGGTGGCGCAGGCTGATACGACACAATAATTCGGCCCCCGAAATCCATACTCGATGGAGATGTAGCCGGCGGCTATATCCGGGATAAGCATCGGAATGAAGAAAGGCGAAAGCCTCCTGACGCCGCTTTCCAGGTACGTCTGAACCTGCTCAGCAAACACCTTGATGCCTCCAATTCCGCTGCCGAAAATGACAGCGGTACGATCCCTTTCCTCGTCGGAGAGCGTCGTGGTATCGACCCCGGCATCGATGACGGCCTGCTTGGCGACCGACAGCGCGTACTGGCAGAAACCATCCAGTCGTCGAGCCTGCTTGCGATCCATATCCGTGGTCGGATCGTAGCCGTCCAACTCGCATGCGAATTTCGACGCGAACGGTTCGGTGTCGAACTTGGTGATCAGAGCGGCTCCGCTCCGACCCGCCATCATTCCTTGCCAGAACTCGTCAACGGACAAGCCAATGGGGGTAAGTGCCCCCATCCCGGTTACGACAACCCTTCGAGCTCTGTTTTGCATAAGACGATCAACGCGAAAATGTTGGGATCAGCTGCCAACCTTCTCGCTCAGGTAGGTAACGGCGTCACCGACCGTTCCAATATTCTCAGCTTCCTCGTCCGGAATCGTCAGGTCGAACTCCTTTTCGAACTCCATAATAAGCTCGACCGTGTCAAGGGAGTCTGCGCCGAGATCATTCGTGAACGATGCCTCAGGCGTGATGTCAGCCTCGTCGACGCCGAGTTTTTCAACGATGATGGCACTGACCTTTGAGGCGATATCGTTTGACATGGGTTGGTCTCCGTCAATTTGTACGTGCGGCCCGCAGCAACCCGAAATAAGACTCGGAAACGCGTTTTTCGCGTCCTC
This sequence comes from Rhodothermales bacterium, assembly GCA_963768565.1. Classification (GTDB taxonomy): domain Bacteria; phylum Bacteroidota; class Rhodothermia; order Rhodothermales; family JABDKH01; genus JABDKH01. The sequence continues at coordinate 272,136 of CAVYIO010000038.1, read as the reverse complement.
AGTGCTGCGCAGAACCGCAAAAGCTACACTAGGCCCGCACCATAAGCAATTTGCATGACGATGCTTGATACAGACTTCGTATAGGCCGACCAGGAATCCGTCGCAAGATTTTGGTCTGGCTGGACGGGCGCCTGATGGGTATTTTTACCGAACCTATCTCGCTTCGAAGGCGTTTGCTAGTTCATTGTTTCCTCGTTCCTCGGGGCGTTTGGTCTATCCGGCAACGGCCTCTCAAGAAGAACCCCTTAACAGTTAACATTCTGACTATGTCCTACCTATTCACATCCGAATCTGTGTCAGAGGGTCACCCCGACAAGGTCGCGGATCAGATCTCGGACGCCATCCTCGACGCGCTGCTGAAGGAGGATCCGGAAAGTCGTGTCGCGGTGGAAACCCTCGTAACCACCGGCCTGGTAGTGCTGTCCGGTGAGGTCACCTCCAATGGATACGTCGACGTTCAGGACATCGCCAGAGAGGTGATACGAGAAATAGGCTACAACGACCCGACGCTCCGTTTCGACGCCGATTCGTGCGGCGTGCTCAGCAGCATTCATGAGCAGAGCGATGACATCTCGAGAGGTGTCGTGGGTTCGGAGGATATCGGTGCCGGAGATCAGGGGATGATGTTCGGATACGCGTGTCGCGAGACCCCTGAATTCATGCCAATGGCGATTATGTTCGCCCATGGCTTGATGCGCGAACTGGCGGACATCCGAAAGAACTCGGACAAGATGCCGTACCTGCGGCCTGACTCGAAAGCCCAGGTTACCATCGAATACGAAGACGATCGCAAGACCCCGCGCAGGGTTCACACGATTGTTGTTTCTACACAGCATGCGGATACCGTCGAGCCTGAAGAAATCGCACGCGACGTGCGCAAATTCCTGATCCCGCGCGTCATTCCGGCGGAGCTTCTGGACGACAAACTTATTCTCCATGTAAACCCGACCGGCCGCTTCGTCATCGGCGGACCGCACGGAGATACCGGTCTCACGGGACGCAAGATCATCGTAGACACGTATGGCGGTCGCGGCGCACACGGTGGCGGTGCGTTCAGTGGCAAGGATCCGACCAAAGTCGATCGGTCGGCTACATATGCGGCGCGTCACGTGGCAAAGAACATCGTCGCTGCAGACCTGGCAGACGAAGTGGAAGTTCAGCTCGCCTATGCGATCGGGATTGCAAGGCCCGTGTCGATTGACGTGAACACGTATGGAACGGGCGTCATGCCGGATGACCAACTGGTCGAAATCATTGGTCAAGTCTTTGATCTGCGCCCGTCCGTGATCATCAAGCGATTGAAGCTCCGGCAGCCCGGCTATCTAAAAACCGCTGCATACGGTCACTTTGGTCGCGACGAATTCTCCTGGGAGGCTCTTGACCACGTTGAAAAGTTGAAGGCCAAGGCGGCTTCGCTCGTTTGATCGTGATATAGTTGGGCGGGGAGTAGTCGATACCTGAGGTCGTCACTCACGGCCTCGCGCGACGGGAGCAAACCCGACGTCCCGACGTGACATAGAAACGGATTTCAAGCGCACGCTACACGCGCCCGGCACCTCGATGAAGCAAGTCCTTGTCCTTCTGGCGGTTTGTGGTTTTGCATTGCCGCAGTTGGCAGCCGCGCAGCAGCAAGCAGTGAGTACGCCCGAGATCTTCAAGGAGACCGTGCGTCATGTGGCCCGGCGGACTGACGCGACCTCCGACGTTCGTACCCTGCGCCAGGGTAACAGACGAATAGACCCCGCTGCAGGTGTGACGCGGGCGGTGTATCGCGCCCAGGTCATTGGCGAATCCGCCGACACTCCGGAGGCAGCGGCCCGGTCCGCCCTCACGCAGTATGCTCGTGAGTTCGGGTTCGGTAGCGACACCGACTTGCGCGTCGAGTCCACGCGATCCACGGACGTCAGTCACCACGTTCTGATGCGGCAGTACGTTGCCGGCCTGCCCGTCTACCGACGGTTCGTGAACGTGAGCCTCGACGTCAGTCTTGAGCCGACGATGATCTTGAACGGCATTGCGCCTGGAATGGACTCTCGGAAGATCAATACGAACCCGGCCCTGTCGGCAGAGCGGGCTAAGAGCATCGCTCGCTCGACCCTGGTCGACGGAGCCGCGAGCACGTCGGAGGCCGACCTGCAGGTTTTTCCGTCGGACCCGCCCCGCCTTGTGTGGCGGTTGATCCTGTGGCCCGACCACACACCCGGCGAGTGGGAAGTCCTGGTCGATGCTCGCTCGGGTGACGTCGTACAACTTCTTGACCAGGCCTTCCATCGCATCGAGGGAGTTAAACACGGTTCATACGCGCGGCCCACCATCGAGAAGCACGAGACGGTCGCCACTGCCACGGGGAGCGGCTACGTGTTTGATCCCGACCCGCTCACTTCGTCCGGCGCTCCGTACGGGCCGCCGTTCATTGACAGCTCGGACTCCGACCTCACCGAACTCAACGATGAGCGGATTCTGGTTGACCTGCTCGAGATTTCTCTGGGAAACGACAGCAATTATCGACTGGAGGGACCACACGTCAAGATTACGGGTGGCGGTTCACTGGCCCCTCCCTATGAGCCTCCAGCGATCGCGTCTTCGACGGACTTCACCTTCACCCGGGGGGAAGATCATTTTGAGGCGGTGAATGCCTACTACCATCTCGACAAGAGCCAGCGGTATGTTCAGTCCATCGGCTTTTTCGACCGGCAGAATTCGCCCCTGACGGTGAATCCGCGAGCGTTTGCGTCGGACAACTCGTTCTACACGCCGTCCCGCAACATCGTCGAATTCGGGATCGGCGGCGTTGATGATGCTGAAGACGCGGGAGTCCTGTGGCACGAATATGCGCACTCGTTGCTCGAAGCCGGCGCCCCCGGACTGAATGCCAGTAGCGAGGGGCAGGCCCTGCACGAGGGTTGGTCGGATTTCTGGGCGACCTCTTACTTGCGATTGCTCGCAGAAACGTCTGTGGGCAAAAGAGATGACTGGGAAAATGTCTTCAGATGGGACAGCGGAGATGGCCAGATATGGCCGGGACGATCCGTGACCCGCGCCGGCGTGTATCCAGCCGCGACCACGTGTGAGGACGCCGGCGATTCGAACGGTGACGGCTGCAATATCTACACCGACGGCCTGCTGTGGGCGACGGCCCTGATGGAAATCTACACAGACGTCGGCAAGTCGGTCGTCGATCGATTACTGCTTCAATCACACTCGTACTTGTCTCATCCGGTCACGTTCGTCGATGCGGCCGAGGCTGTCGTTCAGGCCGATCGGGATCTCTTCGGCGGTGTCCACACGGCCAGCATAATCGGGCGGCTTTCGGATCGCGGATACCTTGGAGTTGTCGGTCCGATCGTTTCGCATCATCCGTTGCCGGCGTCTGAGCAACTGGGCGGTTCGGTTCGTGTCGAGGTCGAAGCCTTCCAGGGGAATTCTCCCATTCAGAGTGTTACGCTTTCCCATCGCGTCGCAGGCTCCGGCGACTTCGTCGACCAGCCTGTCGTCCTGGAATCGGGCGCGGTATTCGGGACGCAGCTTTCGCTGCCGAGTGAGCCCTCGACCGTCGAGTATTACATCGAAGCGGTGGACGAAGCCAACACGCACACGCGGCTCCCCGGCGATATCAATGCGTTCTTTTCGTTCGACGTCGGACCCGATTTTGAGGCGCCGACCATCTCGCACGTTCCACTTGCTCTCGCGTCGGCTGCCCTCTGGCCTCCACAGGTAGTGGCGTCGGTGGACGATAACCTCGGCGTCGACACTGTCTGGGTGGAGTTCGCGATCGAGGATGGCGGTGGCACAGTGTACGAGAGCGGATCGTTCGGTCTTGCGTACGATGGAACGGATTATCGCGGATACTTCACGACGGATCCGTCGGCATTGCAACCGGGCTCGATCGTCCGCTACGCGCTGAACGCCACGGATGCCGCGGCAGCCGGGAATACGGCCGCCGACCCGGCAAGCGGACAGCATCAGTTCCCTGTCGTCTTCTCAGGCCTCCTTCAGCAGTGGGACCTCGAAGTCACCGACGGCAGCTTCGGCGCCACGGGTGCATGGGAGTACGGAACGCCTGATTTCGCACTCGAGATTGCACATTCGGGTGACCGACTCTGGGGTACGAACCTGAGCGGTTCATATCCCGACGATGGACCCGTAGCCAGTCTTGAACTGCCGTCGATCAACCTGGACGGCCTGGGGTCCGCATATCTGATCTTCTGGCACTGGTACGATTTCGAGTACCGCGGTGAAGCGGAGCCCGGTCGGCTTGTGCAGGGCACGTTCTGGGACGGCGGCAATGTCAAGGTCTCGACGAATGGCGGTGCGAGTTGGATCGTTGCCCAGCCTGAGGAAGGCTATCCGTGGTTTATAGATCCGGGTGCTTCCAATCCGATGGGCGGCCAGAACGCCTTCGGCGCATACAGCTTCGGCTGGCGGCGCGCAGTCGTGCCACTTCCGACGCAACAAGATGTGCGCGTTCGTTTCGACGTCGGTACGGACTCGGAGAATATCGAGCAGTCGATCGCGTATGCCGGATGGTACATCGACGACATCTCCATTTCTACCGACAGGCCGGTCGACACCACACCCCCGGCAGTCGTTTCATCTCCGCCGGACCTGAATGTGCAGCCCGTCGGGCAACCGTTGCCCGGGTTCGTACTGAACGTGACCGACGATACAGGTGTCGCATCCGTGTTTGTCGATTATTCCATCGGGGGAGAAGGCGGCGTGACCGGTGTTTTTCCGCTGGCGATGTCGTTTACGGACCTGACACGCTTTGCCGGCTCCATTCCGTCGGAGCCGTCGCTCGGCGCGGGTGATCGATTCGAGTACACCTTCCGGGTCACCGACTTTGACGGAAACGAGACGACGTATCGGGGTGCGCAGGGGCAACCTCTTGTCATTGAGTACCGCACGGTCCGTACGGTCAACGTGCTGGTCGACGTGGCGTCTACGGGACAGTGGGTCCGTGAGGGAAGCCAGTGGATCACCAGATCGAGTGAAGACCAGTCGGCCGTTTCCAGCCTCGTGCTGCCGCCTTCGACGCTGCCTGTGAACGCCGCCGACATCTGGCTTGCACTGCAGCATAGCTTTGTGCTGGGCGACGGTCTGGGCGGCAATCTCAGTTTCAGTGCAGACGACGGCAAGACGTGGTCGCTCCTATCGCCCGTGGACAACTATCCGGCTCGTTATGCATCGGCGAATCATCCGATGAACGGCCAGGATGTGTTCTCAGGGAACTCCGGTGGCACTGTAACGACTCTCTTTGATCTGTCCGCGTACGGAGGCAAGGAGATAAGACTGCGATTCGACTACGGAGCTGACCGGGCGTGGGACTCCACGGAGCGATGGAGCATAGCGTCCGCCGCGATCCAGGCGTCTTCTGTGGACGCCGAAATTGACGTCCCGACAGAGCTCACACTGAACGCCAATTTCCCGGATCCCTTTGCAACCACTACAACCATCAATTACACCGTTCCGAGCCAATCGGTCGTCCGAATCGACGTATACAATGTGCTGGGGCAGCTGGTGGCGCTACTGACGAATCGTGTTCACCTATCCGGGACGTACACCCTTACATTCGATGGATCAACACTGCCCAGTGGTGTGTACTTCCTCACGATGGACGTCGAGGGCACAAGGAAAGTCGAGCGAATGATCCTCGCGCACTAGGTCCGGCTGGGCCGGTTGCACGGGATTCGCGAGTGGTGAAAATTCGGGGAACGCAAAACCCGCGTCTCGCGGCGGCCGTTGGAGTCGCCGGTCTCAAACTTCAGAATCAGGTGAAAAATGGATTATCAGGAAGGTGCATACAAGGTCAAGGACCTTTCGCTGGCCGATGCAGGCAGGCGCAAGATCGAATGGGCAGAAAGCAGAATGCCCGTTCTGCTTCGTCTCCGCGACGAGTTTCGCGACCAGAAACCATTTGAGGGATACAAGATCGCGGGATGTCTTCACGTGACCAAAGAGACCGCTGTTCTGATAGAGACGTTCAGGGAATGTGGGGCGGAAGTATCGTGGAGCGGTTGTAACCCCCTCAGCACGAACGATGAAGTGGCCGCCGCGCTGGCCAAGAACGGCATTGAGATCTATGCGTGGTATGGCCAGTCTGTGGAAGAGTTCTACTGGAGCATCGAGCGCACCATCGACAAGCCTCCACACCTGACGCTCGACGACGGGGCCGATCTGATCTTCACGGTTCACAAGAACCACCCGGAGATGGCCGAGCACATTGTCGGCGGAAGCGAGGAGACGACCACGGGCGTGCACCGGCTCCGTGCGATGGCCGATGATGGCAAGCTTCTATATCCCGTGTTCGCGGTGAACGACGCCGAGACGAAGTGGGATTTCGACAACGTGTACGGCACCGGTCAGAGCACGATAGACGGCATTCTGCGTGCTACGTCCGTCCTGATCGCAGGGAAAAACTTCGTCGTCGCCGGATACGGCCATTGTGGACGCGGTGTTGCCATGCGGGCGAAGGGAATGGGCGCTAACGTGATCGTCACTGAAGTGAAAGCTACTGCCGCCCTCAAGGCAACGCTTGAAGGCTTCCGCGTCATGGCGATGGATGAGGCCGCCGAAGTCGGCGACATCTACGTGACGGCAACCGGAATGAAGGACGTGATACGTGGGGATCACTTCGTGCGCATGCGCGATGGAGCGATCGTGTCGAACACCGGCCACTACGACGTCGAGCTCAACCTCCAGGAACTCGCCGAACTGTCGTCCGACACTCGCATTGTGCGCGACGATTGTCGAGAGTACACGCTCGAGAATGGCAAGCGAATCTTCGTGCTCGCAGACGGACGCCTCGTCAACCTGGCTGCAGCTGAAGGTCATCCGTCCGAAGTAATGGACATGAGTTTCGCGAATCAGTTTATGGCCCATCTCAACCTCGTGCGCATGCACAAGGGTGGTGAGTCGCTGGAGCCGCGAATTATCGACATGCCGCCTGAGTTGGATCAGGAAATCGCGGGCATCAAGCTCGAGACCATGGGGCTCTCGATTGACACGCTTACCAGCGAACAGGAAGCCTACGCGACCGACTACTCGGCCGGCACCTGATTCTCAGCGCATTCCGCTTATAGACGAAGCCGCACCTCGGCAGAACGGGGTGCGGCTTTTCTTTTCGCCGGGTCCGTATGACACCCGGGGCGACTGATAATCAGAAATGGTAGCGGCTCAGCTGTCGCCGGTTTCGTACGTGAGGATATCCTGCTCGGTCTTCTCCTTAGTCTTCCACTCTTCTGCATCGGGCAGCGCGTCCTTCTTCTCGGTCACGTTGTGACCCAGATCCTTCCATTGTTCGGCCAGGTAGGTGTTCCATTCGGCGTAGTGCTGCCATTCCTCGGGAAGTTCGTCGTCGGCAAAGATGGCCTCTACCGGACACACCGGGACGCAGGCGTTGCAGTCAATGCACTCGTCCGCGTGAATCACGAGAAAATTGGGTCCCTCGTAGAAGCAGTCTACCGGGCAGACCTCCACGCAATCCGTGTGCTTGCAATTAATACACGGTTCGGCAACAACGTACGGCATGTGGATTCACTGATGGCTGATTGTTGAACAGGTTGACAGACGTCGCCGGAAAACTATGAAAGGCGTTCAAGCGACACAACCCGAAGCGTTCAGGTGATTCCGCCTGCACGACGTAGGTGAATCCCTCAAAGATCGGTGAACAGGCCCGCGTCCTTGGTGGGCACTCTCAGCCCGAGATGTTTGTAGGCCTGCGGCGTAGCGACCCGACCCCGCGGAGTGCGCTCAAGGAAACCCTCCTGTATCAAGTACGGCTCGTACACTTCTTCGAGCGTTCCAGCTTCCTCGCCGACTGCAACCGCGATGGTGTTGAGCCCGGTAGGGCCTCCTCGATACTTGTCAATGAGCGCCCTCAGAATGCGCGCATCCATTTCGTCGAGCCCGCTCCGATCCACATTCAATGCATTCAGGGAACGATCTGCGACCGACAGATCGATTGTTCCGTCGCCCTCAACCTCCGCAAAATCGCGCGTACGCCTGAGAAGGCGGTTAGCGATACGCGGTGTTCCACGGCTGCGACGGGCGATCTCGGTGGCGCCCTCTTCCGAAATCTGAACGCCGAGAATCCCGGCGGACCGTAGCACTATCAGTGTCAGCAGATCCGCCGTGTAATAGTCGTACCGGAAGTCGATGCCGAACCTGGCTCGAAGGGGAGCGGTCAGAAGGCCCTTGCGGGTCGTCGCCCCGACAAGGGTAAACGGCGGCAGACTGATCTTGATGCTCCGGGCGTTCGGGCCCGAGTCAATGACGATATCGATCTGATAGTCCTCCATCGCCGCGTAGAGGTACTCCTCAACGACGGGGCTGAGGCGGTGGATCTCGTCGATGAAGAGAACGTCGCCCTCGCTCAGATTTGTCAGAATGCCCGCGATGCTCGCCGGTTTATCCAGGACAGGACCGCTTGTCGACTTGATACCGGCGCCCATTTCCGAGGCGATGATATACGCAAGCGTCGTTTTGCCAAGGCCGGGAGGGCCCGAAAGGAGTACGTGATCCAGGGACTCGCCCCGTCGACGGGCCGCCGTGATGAACACCGTCAGGTTACGTTTAATCTGTTCCTGTCCGACGAACTCATCCAGACTTGTAGGCCGAAGCGACCGGTCGAAGTCCTCATCTGCTGCCGCTGCGGACGATATCAGATTGCCTGGCCGATCATTCTCGCTGATCATGTAAGGGCGTTTGGTCCTGGCCGACGATTACGGGAGTGGGAGTGAAGCGGAAAGATAAGGAAAAGGCCGCGCGTTCCTTCAGGAGACCGCGACTTAACCGGAGCAAGGCGGGCGACGATAAAGCGGTTAGGTGCGGCTGATGTTGTCTATCCATGGCAGCGGGGAATCGCCGTGCTCAGCCAGCTCCCTGACGACGCGTCGACGTCAAGAAAAACGCCTTGTTGACAAACCAGATGGACTGTTCTACGTTTAAGGCATTATGTTTGTGGTGAACGATATCCTGGTGTCGGACGAAGTTGCTACGCACTCGTTCTTTTGCAACCTTGGAGGTTGTCTGGGGGCTTGCTGTGTGCAGGGCGATTCAGGGGCGCCGCTGGAGGAATCGGAGCTCAAGCTGCTTGAGGCCGTGATTCCCGTCACGCGCAAATATCTGAGCCCGGAAGCACTGCAGGTCATAGACACCGAAGGGTGCTGGGAGGAGCGCGGAAACGGGAAGTACTCCACCCGCTGTCTCGAAGGCGAGGAGTGCGTGTTCGTCACATACGAGGGCGCTGTCGCGAAGTGTTCCATCCAGAAAGCCTTCGACAAGGGTCGCACCGATTTCCCGAAGCCCATTTCATGTCATCTGTTCCCGATACGTATCGAAGACTACGGCACGCACGAAGTGATAAACTATGAGTGGGCGGCCATTTGTGAGCCGGGCCGATTGGCCGGCCATCATTCCGGCACGTATCTGACAGAATTCCTCCGCGAACCCCTCGTCAGGAAGTATGGTGAGGAATGGTTCGACGCACTCACCGAAGCCTGTGATGAACGACGAAGCGTATTAAGTACCACCCCAAGAATCCCATAGTCGATGCTTAATCTTCAGCAAAGACAGAGTCTGCAGCAAAAGCTTTCCCCGCAGCAGATTCAGTACATCAAGCTGCTCCAGCTTCCCACGCTGGCGCTCGAGCAGCGAATCAAGACCGAACTCGAGATCAATCCGCTTCTGGAGGAAGGAGAGGAAGAGGAAGAACTCGAAGCCAACGACGAGCAGCAGGAGACCGAGCCCGACGAGCCGACCAACGAAGCCGAGGAGGCCGCCGCAGAGGCGGAGGCCGAGGCTGAAGCGGCCGAGGACGACTTCGACTGGGAGGACTATCTCAACAGCAGCGAGGACCTCTACGGCTACAAGGCTCAGGTCGACGCGTCGGACGAGGAAGACGATCGCGAGATGCCCATGCCGTCGAAAACGACGACTACCGAGCATGTCAAGAATCAAGTCCCGTATCTGGATCTTGACGAGAGCGACGAATTGATTGCAGAGCAGATCATTGGCTCCATCGATGAGGACGGCTATCTGCGGAGATCGGCAGATTCTATCATCGACGACCTCGTATTTCAACTACGGCGTGATGGCAGAGGAAGCCGACGTGGAGAGAGTGCTGAAGCTCGTGCAAACACTTGAACCGGTCGGCATCGCATCGCGAAATCTGCAGGAATGCCTGTTGGTTCAGCTGCACGCCATGCCGCCGGAGACGCAGGGCCGGAACGCAGCGATCGAAATGCTCGAGAAGTCCTACAAGGACTTCACGATGAAGCACTTTGAGTCCATCAAGAAGAAGCTGCGCCTGACGGATACCCAGTTGAAAGAGGCGTTTGACGTCATTCAGAGATTGAATCCAAAGCCGGGAGAAGGCGAGTTCACGGCCGCGCAGAATTACATCACGCCCGACTTCACCGTCCGATACATGGAGGACGAGTTTCTGATTTCGTTGAACAGCGGAAACACTCCGGAACTGCGCATCTCAAAAGGCTACCAGCAAATGCTGGAGAAGCTGAACTCCGAAAAGAAGCGCGGCGTCAAGAACAGCGACATCGATAGCGAAACGAAGAACTTCCTCAAGAGCAAGCTGGAGTCCGCGCGCTGGTTCATCAACTCCATCAACCAGCGTCGTGCGACGATGATCAAGGTGATGCAGACGATCGTCGAACTGCAGCAGAATTTTTTCAAACTCGGGGAGGGTAACCTCAAGCCGATGATCCTCAAGGATATCGCCGAGCTGATAGAAATGGATATCTCGACGGTGAGTCGAGTCGTGAACGGCAAGTACGTTCAGTCGGAGTTCGGCGTGTTCGAGTTGAAATACTTCTTCTCCGAAGGGTTGAGCACGGACAGCGGTGAGGATGTGTCGAACAAGGAAGTGAAGGCGATCATTGAGGGAATCATCTCAGAGGAGGACAAGCAGAAGCCGCTGTCGGACCAGAAGATTGCGGACCTCCTCGAAGAGAAGGGCTTTAACATTGCTCGCCGAACAGTAACCAAATATCGTGAGCAACTCGGCGTTCCCGTGGCACGCCTGCGAAAGGAAATTGTCCTCACGTAGACCTATTTACATGACGGATCTCGAGAAGCACTTCGAGCCATTCCGGCTCAATACCATCGGTCACGGAAGTCATTTCGTGACGCCATTCGGTCGTCAGCCACTCGTCTATGCGGACTGGATCGCGTCGGGTCGACTATACCGGCCTATCGAAGATCAGATGGTCAACGTGTTCGGGCCGTTCGTCGGCAATACACATTCGGAGGCGAGTGTCACTGGACGCGGGATGACGCGGGCGTACCATGAGGCGCGAAGGATTATCAAGCGGCACGTGAATGCAACCCCCGACGACGTCATCGTCGCCGCCGGCTCCGGCATGACACGGGTCGTGAACAAGCTGCAACGGATCCTCGGGCTGCGCGTGCCGGAGCGCCTGCGCGACCAGGTGAAGTTAGCCACGGAAGATCGTCCCGTCGTGTTCCTCACTCACATGGAGCATCACTCGAATCACACGTCATGGCTGGAGACGATTGCGGATGTAGAGGTTATTCCCCCCGGTCGGGAGGGCCTGGTTGATCCGCAGAATCTTACGGTGCTCCTTCGAAAGTACGAGGATCGCCGCGTGAAGATCGGGGCGTTCACGGCGTGCTCGAACGTCACAGGCATCGGGACTCCGTATCACCGGCTTGCGGAGATAATGCATGAGCACGGCGGTATCTGTTTTGTCGATTTTGCGGCGTCGGCGCCGTATGCGAACATCGACATGCACCCCGACAATGCAGCTCAGAAACTCGACGCCATCTACTTCTCACCGCACAAGTTTCTGGGCGGACCGGGCTCCGCCGGTGTGCTCGTGTTTGACGGTCGTCTGTATCACAACTCCGTGCCGGATGTCCCCGGCGGAGGAACCGTCGACTGGACTAATCCGTGGGGCGAACACCGATTCGTCAAGGATATCGAGGCTCGTGAAGATGGCGGCACACCTGCATTTCTGCAGACCATCAGAGCGGCACTGGCCGTCCGCCTCAAAGAGCAGATGGATGTCAAGGCCATGGAGGCGCGCGAGCACGAGCTCCTGCAGCGGGCGTTTGCGCTTCTTCGCGACGTTCCGGGACTCGTGATTCTGGCGGACCAAACGGAAGACCGAATCGGCGTCATTTCATTCTACATCGAAGGAATCCACTACAACCTGATCGTGCAGCTACTCAACGATCGCTTCGGGGTCCAGGTGCGTGGTGGGTGTTCCTGCGCGGGAACGTACGGGCACTATCTGCTGCACGTCGACTGGGATAAATCGCATTCAATCACGGACAGGATCGACGCCGGAGACCTATCGGCCAAACCGGGCTGGGTACGCCTGTCACTGCATCCGACAATGACAGACCAGGAGATGGAGTACGCCATCGACGGTATTCGGCAGATTGCCGAAAATATCGATGAGTGGAGTCGGGATTACGGATACGACAACCACACCAACGAATTCTGTCACGTAGCGAGCAGCAACGGGATGGCTGAGGATCCGCTTGCCGGGGGCTTTGATCTTCCCGCGGCGCATCAGGCAGTTTCCTGAACTACGCGGTCAGCGGGTCGAAGTCCAGTGTCCTCTCCCGATGCAACCGGAGCGTCGGCGATGAGTGGGGCTTCACGGTATTGCACGCGCTCAAAGTAGCTGACTTCGCTCCCGAACCACGCGACCGTGACTCCCGCACGGAGGAAGAACACGATCTGCTGCACGAGAAAGAGAAGCCACACGGCCCCAATAGTCGCAGCGAAGGAGGCGTGCATTCGCACGGCCGCCACTGACAGAACAATGGCCACCAGGAGCCACACCAGATAGACCAGAACGGACGTAGGCCTCCGGAACGGGTATCGTATCCCGTCAAGCCACGCGGACGGCGCACCCCGACCGTTTATGACCAGACTTATTCTTCCGAAATCATGCATCAGATCGAGGATCGCCAGTCCAACGAAGAGGACCGAGGGCGTGACAATCCAGTAGAGCGTAAAGACTGATTCGGTGTTCGAGAAAACGAGTCGGGCGAGCACGACCATGACGCCGACCACCAACAGCCAGCCCAACACCGTCAGCAAGTAAAGCAGGGCCAGGAGGGTGGCTTTGCCCGTAAATCGCCCGACGCCGTCCCAGAACGAGCGGGCTCCGCCATCGCGAAGACCGTTTATCAGGCCTACGGACACAACGACCTTCCACAGCAGGAACAACGGAATCATCCAGAACAGCTGACCCCAACTCGCAAACAGCACGTCGCCCGACTTCTCCATGATGTCCGCCCACAGGACCAGGTCAAATCGCTGAACCAGATCGGCGGCATATCCACTGGATGCCGTCGCGCCAACGAGCGCGCCATAAATCGGCAGAGAAAGTACCAGCGCTGCGATCAGGTTTACGAGATAAAGAAGCAGAGTGAGGCCCGGTTTCGCGGCAACCAGCCGGCCTCCACTCGCAATGCTTTGAGCTACCATGGTCTTCAGGGATTAGTGCCGCCTAGAACAGGCCCGAAATGATGTACATCAGGTGCTGAATGATGGTCATCGCGCTGAGCTGCATTTCGCGCGCCAACTGACCGTCAGCCGTGACAACCCTGCGGTTGTTCAGGCGATTGATATCGAGCCACACTTTGTTGTCGGGATCCAACTCGGCCTCGACGATCCGAGTCTCGTTGGTGAACGCGAACGATTTCCAGCGATCGCCGCGACCGTCCCATTCCACATCCTCAACGGACCCGTCGCTGTACGTGACCCGAAGCGTCTGCGGAAACGTACCGTCACCTGCTCTCTCCACCCATACCTGGCTCTTGTACGACGTTGAAGCGCTGTCAGCGTCGACCCTCGAATTGCGAATGCGATCCAGACGATAGTCGACAACGGCATCGCCGTAGATATACTGGTCGGCAAACCACGACAGATCCTCTCCGGAAACCTCCTCCGCAACATCGATGAGGTCGCGCGTCGTTGGATGGTTAAAACGCCATCGTGCATAGTATGTCCGAAGGAATTCCTTCATCGTATCCCATCCGAGATAGCCTTCCAGCGAATTCATCACGGTCGCCGGTTTCGACATACGAGACTTTGCCGTACTCGCCAAACGAATACTCCCAGGCATATCCGTACAGGCTGCCCTGGCTGGGGTCGTTCTTCGTGTAGCTGAGTCGCTGACGGTCTCGTGATCCGATCTCCAGGCCGGCTACGGATAACTCTGACCCGGAGCCATACGCGTCGTCCATGATGCGACTTTCCAGATAGGAGGTCATTCCCTCGTCGAGCCAGGCTTCTTCGAATTCGTTACTGGCCAGCAGCCCGTAGAAGTACTGGTGTCCGAATTCATGAATGGCCGTGCTCTCGAGCGGTGTCTTCATCCACGACGGTTCGCCGTAAAACAGTAAATCCGGTAATGAGTGTCGGATACTCCATACCGCCGGCACCACCCACCGCATCTACGATCGTCAGAACGGTGTACGGATACTCGCCCACCCACTCGTCAAATCGCTCCAGCGCGACCTTGATCGCGTCGATGTGCCGTTGCGTCTGGTCGACGTGTTCCGGTTGCATGAGGGCGCGTATCGTCACGTGCCGCCACTGATCCGTTGCTTCCACGTACGCCGGACTCGCTGTCCATGAGAAATCGTGGACATCGTCGGCCGAGTAGGTGAGGCGTGTCGTGCCGTCTCCGGTTTCCTCCCCGATCTTGACGCCGGAGGCACCGACGACGTAGTTCTCGGGCACCGTCATCGATACGTGATACGTACCAAAGTCGGCGTAGAACTCACCATTGGAGTGAAACTGGTGGGTGTTCCATACTCCACGAGGAGCATCGGCCGGTACATATCGCTGACCCGGGACCTCGTACACTCCGATCTTGGGAAACCACTGGGCGACCATAAAAAACGGCTCGCCACGATCGGTCTCCTCCCACCCCGTACGCGCGGACACTTTCGGAAGCTTCGATTCGAAATCGATGCGCAGCGCAATCGTTTCTCCGGGCTGCTACGGCCCGGGGCAAGCGTACAGAGATGACCGTCTCATCATTCGGATTGGCGTCGTCGGGTTGAATGAACGTGATGTACTCGGTGAGATCGACCAACTCCGGCTCGAGTTCGGAGTTACCCGCTGCCACCGCCCGCGGACGTTCAATCGCCATGCGCTCGATGTCGATTCCCCCCCATGTGTTCTCCCCGGTCGCAGAGAAGCCGCGATGCTGACCGCCGCTCTCGCGCATAAAGGTCGACTCGGGCCCTTTGAAAGCATTCAGATACAGATGAAACTGCAACTCGTCGACAGCAACGCGGTCGGGATTTCTCCACGTCAGCCGTTGAGTGGCCGTAACGGTGCGCGTATCCGGATCGAGCTCCGCGTCAATCGCGTACGATACTCGGCGCTCGCTGAGCGGCTCATCGTAAATTGTTGATTTTTGCCCGAGAAGAGCCTGAAACGGAATCGCGGCCATCAGGAAAACGGATGCCGCAAAGGACGTGATAAATCGCATACCGGCGCACAGGATAGTGTGTAGCTTGTGGCCTACGAAGGCTGCCGCGGCATGTTACCCGCTATCTATGACTCATACAGGCCAACCGCCGTACACTCTCGGAATTTTCACGACCCAGAAACGACGAATAGAATACGCATCGTATGAGCTATCCGACATCAGTTGAGCTGTGTGAGGTGGGTCCGCGCGATGGTTTCCAGTTCGAGGAGAAGCCAATTTCGACGCAATTCAAACTCGAGATCATCCGAGAACTCATCGCTGCCGGTCTCAACCGCATTCAGGTCGCTTCGTTCGTGCATCCGCGCAAAGTGCCCCAGATGGCGGATGCGGAGGAGATCATCGACCAGCTCGGGGATCAGGACGGCGTCATCGTTTCGGGCCTTGTTCTAAACCTCAAGGGTCTCGAACGTGCGCGAGACACGGGATTGAAATATGTAGACATTTCGATTGCCACGAACGATCGTCACAGCCGCGACAATGCAAACATGTCCGCCGAACACGCGCTGGAAGAAGGGGAGCAGATGGTCGTCCGTGCGCTCGAGTACGGATTGCGGCCACAAATCGGTCTCCAGACTGTCTTCGGATATGCGTCGCCCGGAGACACCCCCGTCAAGACCGTCATCAACGCGATCGAGAGATTCGCCGGGATGGACCTCGACTCCGTTTCACTCGCCGACTCAACCGGCATGGCGAATCCGAAAATGGTCGAAGAGCGGTTGAAGCCTGTCCTGGAAATGCTACCCGCACATCAAATCGTTCTTCATCTCCATGACACACGAGGACTGGGGATGGCCAACGTCGTGGCGGCACTCGGCAGCGGCGTTTCACGATTCGACACGGCGTTTGGCGGAATGGGAGGGTGCCCATTCATTCCCGGTGCCACCGGGAATATCGCGACGGAGGATACAGTCTATCTGCTTAACGCGCTCGGCATCCGGAACGGTGTGAACGTCGGAAAAGTGTCCGCCTGCGCACTCCGCATGGAGCGCTTCCTCGGGAAGTCCCTTCCGGGGCGTATGCACACGCTGGCAAGCGAGTCGGATGCCTGAACCGTGCCTCCGCCCGTTCTACGCAGAAGCCGGGTCAGGCTCGGCCGCGTAGTCCTCGAGAGGCGGACAAGAACAAACGAGGTGCCGATCGCCGTACGCGTCGTTTACTCGTCTCACCGACGGCCAGAACTTGTGCTCACGAGTCCACGGAGTCGGGAAGGCGGCCCTCTCGCGTGAATACGGATGCTCCCACGTGTCGGCCGTTACGAGCGCAACCGTGTGCGGCGCATTGACGAGGAGATTGTCTTCAGAGGGCATGACCCCGAGCTCGATCTCCTGAATCTCGCTCCGAATCGAGATCATTGCCTCGCAGAACCGATCGAGCTCCTCCTTCGATTCACTCTCCGTCGGCTCGATCATCATGGTTCCGACAACCGGCCAGGACATGGTCGGTGCGTGATAGCCGTAATCCATGAGTCGTTTGGCAACGTCGACTTCGGATACTCCGGCCGAGGCCCGGAATGCGCGCAGGTCCAGGATGAACTCGTGTGCGACAAACCCGGTCTTTCCGGTATAGAGGATGGGATAGTGAGCCTCGAGGCGTTTCGCAATGTAGTTCGCGTTGAGAATCGCTGTCTTCGACGCGAGCTCCAGTCCTTCGGTGCCCATCATGGCGATGTAGGCCCACGATATCAGCAGAATACTTGCACTGCCGTAGGGAGCGGCCGCGATGGTGCCCAGAGAACTGGCGCCCCCGGTCTCAACTACCGGATGATTCGGCAGGAATTCCACCAGATGCGAGGCAACACCGACCGGGCCCATTCCGGGTCCTCCGCCCCCGTGGGGAATGCTGAACGTCTTGTGCAGATTGAGGTGGCAGACATCCGCGCCGAAGTCGCCCGGCCTGCAGAGGCCGACCTGCGCATTCATGTTCGCGCCATCCATGTACACCTGGCCGCCATTCGCATGAACCGCCTCGCAGATCTCCCGAATATTCTTCTCAAAAACCCCGTGCGTGGAAGGGTACGTGATCATGAGCGCAGCCAGGGATTCCTTGTTGGCCTCGGCCTTCGCCTTGAGATCGTCGACATCGACGTTGCCGTGACGATCGCACTTCACGACGACGACCTTCATTCCAGCCATCGTCGCGCTGGCGGGATTCGTGCCATGCGCCGACTCGGGAATGAGACAGACGTCTCGATGGTGATCTCCACGAGAATGATGGTAAGCTCGAATGACGAGGAGCCCCGCGTACTCGCCGGACGCGCCGGAATTTGGCTGAAGTGAAATCGCCTCGAAGCCCGTGATCTCTGCCAGCCAGGCCTCCAGCTCGCTGAAGATCGTCTGGTATCCCGCCGCCTGATCTTTCGGTGCGAAGGGATGCATTCGGCCGAAAAGACCCCAACTCACGGGCATGAGTTCGGCTGCCGCATTCAGTTTCATCGTGCATGATCCCAGCGGGATCATGCTGGTCGTGAGCGACAGGTCTCGCGCCGCCAATCGACTCGCGTACCTCATCAGATCCGTCTCGGACTGGTAGCTGTCGAAGACCGGGTGGGTCAGGTATTCGCTCGTGCGGCGGTTGGGACCCCGATAGCCGTCCTCGGTAAGAGCGGTAATATCGGAAAGGTCGAAAACCGGTTTGCGATCGTCGGCAAACACGGCGATGAGGTCACGCAGGTCATCTGCACTGGTGGTTTCGTCGAGCGCAATGCCCAGCGACGAGTCCTCGAAGATTCTGAGATTGATGTTCTTCGCGAGAGCCCTTTCGATGATTTGCGCCGAGACCTCGGGAGTTGCTTCGACGCGCAGCGTGTCGAAGAAGTGCCGGTGTCGTACGTCGTAGCCCAATCGCTCGAGCGCACTGCCGAGAGTTCGGGTCAGATTGTGAATGCGATTTGCAATCGCTCGAATGCCGTCGGGTCCGTGATAAACCGCGTACATGCCGGCCATTACTGCAAGCAGGACCTGGGCTGTACAGATGTTCGACGTTGCCTTGTCGCGCCGGATGTGCTGTTCTCTTGTCTGGAGCGCCATTCGGAGCGCGCGGTTGCCTGCAGAGTCCACCGTGACGCCGATAATTCGGCCCGGAATCTGGCGCTTGAACTCCTCACGGGTCGCGAAGAACGCGGCGTGCGGGCCACCATAGCCTAACGGAACACCGAATCGCTGCGTGCTGCCCACCGCCACATCAGCGCCGAACTCGCCCGGCGGCTTCAGCAGCGCAAGACTCATCAGGTCGGCTGCGACAACCACATGGGCTTCGTTGTCGTGGGCGTCAAAGCAAAAGTCGGTGTAGTCACAGATCTCGCCGTCCGTCGCGGGATACTGCAGCAGCGCTCCGAACACACTGTCGTCGAAGGTAAAATCGTTGTGATCGCCCACCACCACCTGCACGCCGATGGGAAGGGCGCGCGTCTTAACGATATCGATAGTCTGCGGATGACAGAGCGACGAAACAAAGAATGTGTTACGATCTGACTTCCGCGTGACACGATGCAACATCATCATCGCTTCCGCGGCTGCCGTTCCCTCATCCAGAAGCGACGCATTCGCAATCTCGAGCCCGGTCAGATCAATGACCATCGTCTGGTAGTTCAGCAGTGCCTCGAGTCGACCCTGCGCGATCTCGGCCTGGTAGGGTGTGTACTGCGTGTACCAGGCCGGATTCTCAAAGATGTTGCGCAGAATTGCCGGAGGTGTGATCGTGTCGTGATACCCCATGCCGATGTACGAGCGGAACACGCTGTTCCGGGACGCGACGTTTCCGGCGTACTCTAGCAGCTTGAACTCACTCCGCGGCTCCGGCAGACTCAGAGGCTTATCGACCCGAATGTCCGATGGAATCGTTCGGTCGATCAGATCGTCCAGGGAGTCGACCCCCACCTCGGCCAGCATCCGGGTGACTTCGCTGTCGGACGGACCGACATGGCGGGAAACGAATCGATCCGTATAGTCGAGTTGTATGGCCATGATTCAATGATGTGCTGTGTCGATCGGCCGGTTTGAACGAGATCGCGCGAGCCCTGTTCTGGAAGAGAACTTGAATAAACGGCGCTCTCGACGAGCGACGATTCTAATCCTCGGATTGTTCTTGGTTCAGCCGCTCGAAAGCCTGGCGAGCGGCCTTCTGCTCGGCGCTCTTCTTGCTGGATGCCTGGCCAATTCCGAGGTCACGGTCGCCGATGGATACCTTTATCGTGAAACTCTTGTCGTGGTCCGGGCCTTCTGCGGTTACGATGCCATAAGCCGGCTGTGGCCAGGCACGAGCCTGGGTCAATTCCAGGAGTAAACTCTTGTAGTTGTCACGGGTCTGCGCCAGCTCTTCTATATCCAGGGTCTGCAGCAAGCTGCGGGTGATGAATTCCCTGGCCGCTTCAAGACCATGGTCAAGATAGATCGCGCCGATGATGGCCTCGTACGTGTCGGACAGTATGCTTCGGTTGGTTCGTCCCGCCGCCCGATCCATGTTCTCACTGAGTTGGATGTGGTCTCCCAGCTGGATCGATCTGGCGCACTGCGCGAGGGTCTTGCCGTTGACGAGCCGGGCTCGCAGCTTGGTGAGAAAGCCCTCGTCTTTTGTTGGATAACGGCTGAACAGATCCTCGGCCACGATGAGACCGAGGATCGCGTCTCCGAGAAACTCAAGGCGCTCGTTCGACGTCGTCAAGTCGTTGTCGTCCTGAAGGACGGATCTGTGTCTCAGAGCCTGGCGATACCATTTCGCTTCGCGAGGAGTCCGGCCGACAAGTTGCGTGAATCGGCGCATGTCGTCGTTGTCGGACTCTACACCGGGCGACGGCAGGAGGCTGCTGAAAAGAGTCCGAATCTTGCTAAAGAACGACATGCGGGGCAATTTGAAATGGGGGCTGACCTGTTACTGGAGAATGTAATATTTTCGCAGTCATGATGGCGCCGAGTTATTAATCACGCGGGAGTCGGGAGGCGCTCGCCACAACGGTCAAAAGATGGAACTCTGGATCCTGATCCCTCTTGCGGCTATTGCCGTTGGAGCCTTCGAGCAATGGCTGAAGTTTAAGGCAAAGCAGGACAAGCTCGGGACGTCGGCTGCTCAGCTTGAAAGCGTCGTTGACGAGCTTTCGAAGCAGCTTAAGGCATCCGAAGAAAGCCGCGAAAACCTGCAACAGCGGGTACAGAATCTCGAGACGATCGTCACAAGTACTGACTGGGATCTCCTGTCGGCCGGCCAGGACAGGCCCCAACTGGATCTTCCCGAGAAAACCGACGCCGAAGAGCAGGCCAGGAAAATTGCGCGGCGCGTTCGATAGGGTCGCCTATAGCTTCAGGCCTTCTGACAGCATTTCGATGGCTTTCTGAACCCGTCGCCCGCGCGTATCGGCTCGTTTCGCCGACGTGATCCACCGGACGTATTCCTTCCGGTCCGTGTAGCTGAGGCTGCGAAAGAACTCCATGGCGGCGGAGTCGGATCTCATGGCCACCTCGAGGTCAGCGGGCACGTCGACTTTTCGCTCCTCGAGATCTCGCTTGATCACGACCTGAACGCAGTCGCCCACGTCCTTGCCGACCTTCCCGCGGATTTCCTTGACGACTCCGAGGATGTGATGCCCGCCCATCGGTGCGATCGAGCCACGGTAGACTTCGCCGTCGAACGTCGCGACTACCGGTACTCTTCCTTTTGTGCCAAAAACCTTCTCGACGTCGAAGGGAATTGTAACGAGCGCGCCACCACCACGACCCTGCTCGATCTTTGCCTCAAACTCGTGCATGACGGTCCCTTCGCGCGAATGCGCCGCTCCTGATGACCCCGGACTTCGGCCCCAAAGCACAGACTACCTTCTGAGATATCGATAGACGACTTCGGATATCTCCCTTCCCAGTTTCGTCGAATCCTGCTCCTCAGCGATCCCTCGCGTAAGGATCACCAGGACGTAGGGTTGTCCGTTGTCCGGAAAAACAATGCCGGCGTCGTGGTGATGCGCCGTTATCATCCCGGTCTTGTGAGCCACGCGTCCACTTTCGCCACGACCGGCCATGATCATTTCAAGCGGCACGTCGGACATAATCTTCAACATCTCGGCACTGGCCGCGGACGAAACAACTTCGCCATCTCGCAAGGCCTCAAGCAGCAACGCCAGATCCGCAGCGGTCGTCGTGTTATTCATGCCCGCATCGAACGCTTTGAGATCCTCAACACCTCGGAGCACTTCCATGTGCCGGGTCCCCATTCTCTCGATCGTTGCCTGAACACTGTCCGCCGTTACGAGGCCGATGAGGATGTTCGTTGCGAGATTTGAAGAACTGGTTATCAGTCGGTAGACCAGGTTGCGAATCGGCACACGCTGGCCAAGCATGGAATAGATCTCGGTGTCGCTGTCCTCCTCAATCGAATACGTGGAGCCATCCACGATGGAAGAGAACTCATTCGTGATTTGCAGTGAATCATCCAGTCCGAAATAGCCTTCGGCCGACTGGCGATACAGCTCAATCATGACGGCGATCTTCATCGTGCTTGCCGCATGAAACACGAGGTCGCCGTTGATATCAATTGTGACCCCTCTTGACAGATCGCGAATAGACACGCCCACTTCCGCGTCCGGGTACTCTGCAAGCACCGCCGCAATCTCGTTCTTCAGGGCATCGGTATTCACGGCAGACGTACACGATTGCAGGAGACAAAGAAAGAGCGCACACATCACGATGCCACCGCAGGGGTTCCTGACGTCCGGATGATGCGGTTCGGGCACGGGCGATCTTCGATTACTGGGACGGCCTGATCTATTGCAAAGTACAGGATCGGGTATCACGATGCGCAACGACGGAACTCTGGCACCCGGAGCACCATGTCGTTAACTTCGTCGCTGTGAGGCAGAGAATTGGATGGCTTACCCGGAGTAACTATGAGAATCACTTTTTGCGGTGCGGCGAAGACAGTTACGGGCTCGAAACACCTCGTGGAACTGGCAGATGGTACGACGCTCTTGCTTGATTGCGGGCTGTTCCAGGGACGACGCTCCGTAGCCGACGAAATGAACCAGCAGTTTCTGTTTGATCCCTCGAAGATCGACGTTGTGTTGTTATCTCATGCCCACATCGACCACTCAGGATTGCTGCCGAAGCTGTACAAGGAGGGTTTCAGAGGGAAAATATGGGCAACGCACGCCACCTATTCGCTATGCGCGCTGATGCTGCTCGACAGCGCATATATCCAGGAAAAGGACATCCGATTCGTCAACAAGATTCGTGCAAGAAAAGGGGAGCCGCCCCGCGAGCCCCTCTACCTGCGCGAGCACGCAGAAAAGGTGCTGGATCTCTTCGTGGGTGTTGGCTACCGCCAACGATTTTCGCCCGCCAAAGGTGTCAGCGTCGAGTATCGTGATGCCGGCCATATCCTCGGTTCCGCGACAATGGTACTCACGGTTACAGAGAACGGAAAAGAAACCAGGCTGGGTTTCACCGGCGACGTGGGCCTCCCGGGTCGCCCGATTCTCCGGGATCCACAGACCATGGAGGACTGCGATTTCCTGATCACCGAATCTACCTACGGTGGAAAGGTGCACGAGCCCGCCGATCGTGCCAAGGAGGATCTGGCAGAAGTCATCAAGAGAACCAGTGGTCGAGGCGGAAAGGTCATTATCCCCGCATTCGCCGTTGGCCGAACGCAGGAGATTGTTCATGCCCTCGATCAACTGTGGAATGAGGATCGATTGCCACCCATCCCGGTCTACGTCGATAGCCCGCTCGCTATCGAAGCGACGGGCGTTTACCTCTCGCATCCGGAGTGCTACGACTCCGCGCTCCAGGAGTATCTCATGTCGGACGACACTCCCTTCGGGTTCGATCGTCTGACATATGTTCGCGCTGCGGAGAAGTCAAAGGAGTTGAACGGAAGTCGGGTTCCGATGGTGATCATCTCGGCATCAGGAATGTGCGAGGCCGGGCGGATCCTGCACCACCTTCGCAACAACATTGAGGACGACCGAAATACGGTCATGATCGTCGGCTACTGCGCGGATCATACGCTGGGCAAGAGGATTGTCGACCGTACTCCCGAGGTGCGCATCTTCGGTGAGAGCTACAAATTGCGTGCAGAGGTTGTCGTCAAGAACAGCTACTCGGCACATGCTGATCAACCCGGGCTCATCAAGTTTCTTTCCGAGTCTGACGTGAAGCGGATCCGCAAGACGTTCCTTGTGCACGGGGATCCCGTTCGTCAGGAAGCGCTCAAATCCGGACTACTGGAGAGCGGATTCGACAATGTCGTGATTCCCGATTATGGCGAGTCTGTAGAATTGTAGCCGGCGCGCGGTCGTAGCGAATTTGTGTCGAAAGGCTTGGATTTCTTCGTCGAGCCCGATACACTTCAGGCAGTTCATTTACATGACCTCTGGTTCCGACACGATTAATTGGGAATCCGGTGAGGCGTAGGCCGATTCCGGAGCTGTACCCGCAACTGTAAAGCGTGGAGGTGGTCGCTGAGACGAGGGCAGTCACTGTGCAATGATGCACGGGAAGGCTGTCATCGGAGCCACCACCGGTTCAATCCACGTATAGCCAGGAGACCTGCCAGGGAGTCTTCACGCCAACCTCCGGGGTTTGAGGCAGGTGGTGTCGTGCGATCCGATCGCTGGCATAGCCCTGTCTTCGTCATTGAGGTCAGGGCTCTCTTATGTTCAGGCTTTTCTGCGCCTACCTGCTGCTGTGCAGCGCCAGCATTGTTCCGGCTTTCGGCCAGATCATCGCGGTGGACAGCACCTATGTCCTTCCGGGCATCACAGTGGAGGATCTGCGGTCGCCCCTTTCGGCCAACGATACCGCCGCGCACACTACCCGCCTGTCGAGCGATATGCTGCAACGGTCCGGAGTACGGACGGTGGCGGAGGCGCTGAGTCGTCACGGAGCGATTTTTGTCCGGCGGTACGGGACAAACGGGGCTGCCGGCGTAACTCTCCGGGGCACAGGGCCGAGCCAGACGGCCGTTCTGCTGGACGGTCTACCACTGGAGAACCCGCAACTTGGCCAGGTGGATCTCTCATTGCTTCCGGCCTCCATGCTGTCGGGGGTCGATGTAATGCATGGCGGCGCATCTTCGCTCGTCGGGAGCAGTGCCGTGGGAGGCGTGATAAGTTTGCACTCCCTGGCACCGTACGACCGGACCGGTCTGCGTCTGTCGACAGGGCTCGGGGCGTGGGGCGAGCGGAATGCCGCCGGCCGTCTGACGGTGAGTCGCGGTCGACTTCGGGGACTGCTGGCCGGCGAAGTGCGTCGCGAGGATGGCGACTTTCCGTACGTCGATCGAACCGCTTTGTCGCCGGCAGCGAAAACGCGAGACAACTCCGACGGCGCAAATACCAATCTGATGACCCGACTCGTCCTGATTGGAGATCATTCGACCATCGAAGTCGCGGGGTGGTTCATGAATGCGGAGCGGGGTCTGCCCGGGCTGTCCGGGTCAGGCTCGACCAGCGAGCGACAGGAAGATCAAATTCGTCGCGCGTGGATGAGTTATCGTTTTGGACAGACTAGGTTTACTGCCAGCACGCAGCGATCGTTGCTTCGGTACACAAATCCGAAGTTGGGAGTCGATGACACGGGACGAACCACTTCGACATCGTTCCGGTTCTCGCGCAGTCAGGAGATCATTCGCAACGTCAAGAGCGACGTCGGGATTGACGCGTCGGTTCAGACCGCCACTCACCCGTCGCTCGCCGACGCTGTTCGTCAGCGAAGAGTTCGCGCATTTGCTTCTGGCGCCATCAGTGCTCGCTCGGTCACGCTGTTGCCGACACTGCACGGAGAGTGGACATTCCGCTCCGGCCGATCGGGCGGGCGGATCAGCCCCGGCATGCGTCTGCGTTACGACGGCCTCGGCCGCGGACTGATCACATTGAAGGGCGGTCTCTCCACCAGCTTCCGCCTGCCGACGTTTAACGACCTTTATTGGAGAGGTCAGGGCGCGGTTGGGAATAGCCATCTCAGTGCTGAAAAGGGTCGTACGGTCGATGCCGGTTTTATGCTGACAAACCGGCGGGCGACTGTCGAGGCAACCGCGTTCTATCAGACCGTACAGGACCAGATCACCTGGCTTCCGGACGACACGGGAATCTGGACACCAGAGAACATCGAGAGTGTCCGAAATATCGGCGTCGAGTCATCGGTGTCGCGATCAATAGCGGCAGCGGATAACGTATCCATGGATGTCGCGGCTCGCCACACGCTCACCTATTCCCGCAACCGGACGGACGACACGTCTTCGTCAAACCATCCGCTGCGATACGTCCCGCGTCACGTTCTGAATATCGACGCCTCGTTCACCTGGGATTTTCTGCGTTTCGGCCTGTCCGGTCGCTACGTCGGCCGTCGATACCTCACGACCGACGCGTCGCAATGGGTCGCTGCATACACAGTCCTCAGTGGAAACGTGTCTGGCCGAGTGCTGACAGAGTTCGGATCGCTCGATATGGGGATCTATTTCGACAACATCAGTGATGTCGACTACCAGGTCATGTCTGGCTTCCCGATGCCACCTCGCAATGCCCGAATCCAAATAAGCCTGACCATTCAATGAGAAGAACCCTCCGTCGTCCAGTGGTCCGGGCTTTACTACTCGTCGCAGGTGCAGTCACCTTCTTCGCTGGCTGTGATTCGGCCACGACAGACGCTGGAGAGGAGTCCACGGCATACGTCCTCGTGGCCAACCAGGGCAATTTCGGTGACGGCAACGGCTCCGTTACACGCTACGAGCCGGCGACGGGCAACGTGTCGACTTTGCTGGCGCAACCGGGATCAATCATCCAGAGCATCCTGGTCAGAGATGGTCTCTTGTTTGTGGTCATGAATACGGGAGATCGCGTTGATATCGTGGATCAATCACGCGGCTTGATCGGCCAGATTGTGGATGTGCCGAGTCCCCGTTACCTCGCGTGGGTCGATACCGATCGGATGCTGGTTTCCAATTTGTTTGACAACACCGTTTCAGTTCTGGACCTGACAACCGGGTCCGTAGTCGCCACCGTTGACGTGGGCCCGAACCCCGAGGGGATTCTGGTAATCGGCGGCCTGGCGTACGTAGCCAATCATGGCTTCGGCTCCGGCAACACCCTGTCGATTGTAGATGTCGCTACCAATCAGGTGGTCCGAACGACGGATCTTCCATGTGATGGGCCACGTTTCGTCTTCAGTGACGCACAGGATGAATTGTGGGTGGTGTGCACCGGCCAGGTCCTGTATGACGTCGATTTCAACATCGTCGGTGAGACGAACGGGGCTGTACTTGTCATGGACCGCGAAACCGATGCGATTCAGAAACGCTTCGACATGGATGGACTGATCACAACACCGGGACCGGGTCAAGACGCCTTCTATTCGGAGCAAACCGAATCGCTATTCGTGGTTCTCGACAGCGAGTCGATACTCCGCTTCGACACCGCCGGGAACCGTGAGATGGAGGAGATCGGCCCCTTGCCAGGGGCATCAATCGGGGCGGTGGCATACGATCCTGAGAGCGACCGTCTCTACGTCGGTCGCGTACCCGGATTCACGCAGGCCGGAGAGGTTTCTATTCTACGACTTGACGGGAGTGTCGTCGGCAGCTTTACGGCGGGAGTTGCACCATCACACATCGCGATCGTCAATCAAGGGTCTGAAGTACGATGATCGAGATCGACCGGTGCTACTGCTTCGGCGTGTTGTTCTCTACGCTCATCGAAATATCTATGCAGACTGGTGCTGAAACTATCCCGGAACTCCAGAAGAAGATCGTCTTCGGTCGTCAGTGTGAACTGTGCCACGCGTACGTGAAGCGAGCATTGAAAACCGGAGAGTCCGTGTTCAACGAGATTATCGAGCCGGATTCAGTATGAGTAATTTTGGCGCAAATGCAGCGCGAACAATTGGTCACCCAACATAGCCTGTCGGCGTAGTAGCTTGCGGAGGTCCCCACAATCAGGTGTTTGACGACCAAGTGAAGAATACAGCCGACAGCGACGGAGCAGTGGATACCTCCCCCCATGTACTCGTCGTGGATGACGAGGACGACATCGTCGACCTTCTCCAGTACAACCTTTCAAAAGAAGGCTACCGAGTGTCCGTCGCCCGTGACGGCGTCGAGGCGATGACGTCGACTCAGGAGGATCGCCCGGACCTGATCATTCTTGATATCATGATGCCGCGCATGAATGGCATCGAATTCTGTGATGCTGTCCGAAAGGATGCTCTGCTGCGATCAATTCCGATCATGATGCTGACCGCAATGAGCGATGAGGAGGATCATGTGAAAGGCCTCGAAATCGGAGCCGACATCTATCTGGCGAAGCCGATTTCGGTACCCATATTGATCAGTCAAACGAAAGCGCTCTTGCGGTCGTCCGAGCGAATCGAGACCCCACCCGATCTTATCCGGATTCATGATCTTGACATCGATCGCGACCGATTCCGCGTCTTCAGGGCTACGGCAGATAGTGTGGACGAAATCCGACTTCCTCGAAAGGAGTTTGAGCTTCTCTTCGCTCTAGCCTCACGGCCCGGTATCGCGCTGTCTCGGAAGGAGTTGCTGGACCTCGTGTGGGGCACTGATGTTTACGTCGTCGATCGAACGGTAGACGTGCATGTGAGAAAGATCCGGGAAAAAATCGGCGACGAATACATCGAGACGATCAAAGGGGTAGGGTACCGGTTCAAGGACTGAGTGCACCAGCGACCAATAACTTGTCTTCTCCGGACGTACACGCGAAAGTGCTCAGGGTATTCAAGCTTCCGTTTCGGGCCGGACTCGGCGTCGGGTTGATTGCTGCCGTCGTGGTTGGTGTGGCGAGTGCCTTCACCGGGTTTATTCCCGGCTGGATGGTTGCCGCAATGTCGCTGTTGATGGGTGCGACCGGCTACCTGGTTGTGCACTTTCTCGTGTCGACGCGACTCGGCGAACTGGAACGGTCGCTCAAGGCCATTGATCGAGGCTCTTCGGACGAAGGAGTCATCCAGCTCGAGGGTGGGGACGAACTTGCTCGCCTCGGTCAATTGGTGAAAGGCACGAGCGCGTCGGTGACGAAGGAGATGGATCGGCTGAAGATGATGGAAACGTATCGCCGCGACTTTATCGGGAACGTCTCACACGAGCTGGCGACTCCGATCTTTGCAATCAAGGGTTTTTCGGAGACGCTGCTTCGTGGGGCGCTCGAGGATCAAAGTGTCAATCGTTTGTTCGTCGAGAAAATCCTCAGAAATGCGGACCGGCTCGAGAATCTGGCGCGCGACCTCTCTGAGATTTCCCGTATTGAGACGGGCGAGCTTGTAATGAGCATTGCACCGTTCCTCCTGGACGAGGTTATTGCCGAGGTGATCGAGTTGCTCGAACCCCGTGCGGCGGAAAAAAACGTTGCTCTCCGCTCGTTGCTTGCCGTGGTCCTCCCACCGGCGCTTGGGGACGAGGAACGGATTCGGCAGGTGCTTACCAATCTAGTCGACAATGCAATCAAGTACAGTAACGCTGGTGGTACAGTGGAGGTGGTGGCCCGGTTTGTGGAGCCGGCGTCGATCAAGGTATCGATTGTCGACGACGGGATCGGTGTTGGAGAAGAGCACATCGCTCGACTGACAGAACGTTTTTACAGGGTCGACAAGAGCCGTTCACGCTCGCAGGGTGGCACAGGTCTTGGCCTTTCGATTGTAAAGCACATACTCGGAGCCCACGGCAAGAGACTGCAGATTCAGAGCGCGGAAGGGAAGGGATCGACGTTCGGTTTCTCCATAGACGCAGCGGTCGCTGACAAGACGCTCACGAGAAACGAATCCGTGCCTCTGCCGTCGTGAGGCATCGCATCGTGGAACGCACGTGATGTGAGGCTGTAAACGAGTCCAAACGTCGCACCAAGCAGCCAGCACTTCGCATGTCTACGAGCCTATCCGATCGCTTGAAGCAACGCGCCTTCGTTTCCCCGTCGCAGGAATCGCTGCTCAACGTGATGGTCACAAGTTCGTGGTTCCTGGCAGAGATCACCGCGGCCATGTCGGAATACGGAATTACGCCGGCTCAGTACAACGTGTTACGCATTCTGCGGGGATCGCATCCGACCGCGCTCACGTGCAGCGATGTTCGGGATCGACTCATAGATCGGACCCCCGATGTTACGCGACTGCTGGCCAGGCTTGAGAAGCAGGATCTGTCACAGCGTGAAAGAGCGAGTCACGATCGCCGCGTTGTAGAGGTGCGAATCACCAGGAAGGGGCTGGATCTGTTGGAAAAAATGGAGCCGGACGTGACGGCAGCGACACGCACGCTCACCGAGAGTCTGACGTCGGAGGAACATGCAGAACTGAGCAGGCTTCTCGACAAGCTCCGCTCAGGAAAGTAGTCACCCAGATTCTTTTGTCTTCCACTTCATGCGACACTCCCCGTACGAACTCACCCGGCCACAGAAGTTGTACGTCGTCTGTGCTGCGATTTTCATCACAGCACTTGTAATCGCAGAAGCAACGGCCGGTAAGCTGTTCACTCTGTTCGAACTTCCTTTCTCCATCCGATTATTCGGGACGGATTTTAGTCAGGTGATCATGACGGCGGGCGTCATTGCCTTCCCGATCACCTTCATCATCACCGATCTCCTCAACGAGTACTACGGCGTTCGTGGCATCCGCTTCGTGACCATACTCGGGATGCTCATGATCATCTTCGAGTTCGCCATCCTGCAGGTGGCCATAGCCGCGCCAACATCTGCGATCTCGCCCGTGCCGGATGACGCATTTAACGCCGTCTACGGTACGACCGGCCGCGTCATAATCGGGAGCCTGATGGCGTACGTCATTGGACAGTTTGCGGACATCTCCCTGTTCCACTGGCTACGACGCCTCACGAAAGGTCGCCACCTGTGGCTTCGGGCCACCGGCTCCACATTCGGATCGCAATTCCTGGATACGTTCATCGTCCTCGTCGTCGCTTTCTACGGCCAGCTTACGTTCCAGGAGATTGTTGCCATCACGCTGTTTAATTATGGATACAAGTTCGTCATCGCAGTGGTGATCACCCCCGTCATTTATGCGGCTCACTGGGTGATGGATGCCTATCTGGGGAAGGAGGCGGCGCAGGAGTTGGTACACCAGGCCGCCGACGACGAATGACCCTGCTCGTCGATTATTACGCCTTTCAATTCTCGCCGGGCGGGCGTTAATTGGTGCCTGACTTTTCCGAGCCGTCCTCTTTTCCACCCGCCATGATCCGATCTTTGAGCCGATTCGCAGCGGCCGCTGCCATGTGCGGGCTGATGAATGTCTCGACCGCTCTGAGCCAGCCGTTTGACATCCCGGTTCCCAACGTACCTGACGATGTACTGGGCTTGAGTTCATCGCTCAGGATCACGTTCGGCTCCCATGAATGGGGCGACTTCAACGGCGACGGAGAGATGGACTTTGTCATGGTCGGGCGGTTGCCGGTGTCAAGTCTCGTAACCGTGCCGCTATTCGGAGACGTCTTTCGGAGCTCGCCGAGTCGTCCCGAACTGAATACGCTGATCTACAATTACTTCGGCACCCGAACGATTACACCTATGTGGCTCACTGACGCCGCATGGGGGGACTATGATAACGACGGCGATCTGGATCTGGTCGTGCAGGGGGCGACATCCGTGGACGACGCCATGAACCCCGAGACCATCCTGTACCGCTCCACCGGTAATCAGATTGTGGCGGTCGACGGCGTCGAGCTGGTTGGACTGTACGGTGGCTCGGTGGATTGGGGAGACTACGACATGGACGGTGATCTCGATCTGGCCTTGTCGGGTGTACAGGCGGATGGTCGTCATCTGGTAACGATCTACAAGAACGACGGGCCTGGCCAGTTTACAGAAGTCTCCACATCGTTCGTTTCGCTGGCATACGGCGATCTGGAGTGGGTCGATTTCGACGGCGACGGCGACCTTGACCTGTTCGTCTCCGGATCGGAAGAAGAGGGCCAGCCGCACGCGTTGATTTATCGGAATGAAGGCAGCGATGCGTTTAGCGACTCGGGTCAGGGCCTTCCGGGCGCAAGTTTCTCGTCATCAAGCTGGGGTGACTTCGACAGCGACGGCGACCCCGATCTGGTGTTATCCGGCTACCAGCTCAGTCCACTATTCGGATCTGGCGTGACGCGTCTCTTTCGCAACGACGCGGGTTTACTTTCGGAGGTTGCTGCGCAGCTGCCAGGTGTCTACTACGGCGACATTCAATGGATCGATTTTGATCGCGATGGCGATCTCGATATTGTAATTCTGGGTCGAAGAGAGGCATTCGGATCGAACATTACGCAGGCATGTTTGCAGGGTACGGGCGGGTCGTTTGCGTGCGGACAAATTCAGCTTACGGGACTCGGCGCCCAGCCGATTCCGGGTCTGGCTTACGGTGAAATCAGCATGGCGGACTATGACCACGATTCGGATCTCGATCTGCTGGTGATGGGCGACAGGGGACGAGGAGACGCGATGACGACCATGTATCGCAATGCCGGTTTCGCGAAGAACCTGCCACCGCTGCAGCCGACTGGACTGCAGAGTACAGTCACCGGATCGTCTGTAGAGCTGTCGTGGGAGAGTGCGGTGGACCCGAATAGCCCTTCACCGGGCTTGATGTATAGCGTACGGGTTGGTTCAACATCGGGCGGAGTCGATATCGCGTCGCCGCATGCAAATCCGGTTTCGGGCCAACGGTATCTGTTGGACGAGGGCAATGCCGGCCATGGCACGCAGTGGCGCCTCGAAGGGCTGGCACCCGGCACCTACTACTGGAGCGTGCAGACAATAGACAACTCCTTCGCGGGGTCACCTTTCGCCGTCGAGCAGACATTTAGCATCGGGGCCTGACGAATATGATCAACCATCGGCAGCGACTACGGGCGACTCTGATCGTCGCGGTCTTCGTTGGTGTCGCAGGGCTCGTCACGACGGATGCATTGGCCCAGGCGCCGTTCAGCTATTATCGCGTTCAGACGTTGATCGATGCCGCGAGCTTCGGCGACGTGACGTGGGTCGACCTGGATGGCGATGGGGACCAGGATCTGGTTCTGGTGTCCAGTACGGGACCCGGGTCGCGTACCCCCACGTCGACCGTCTTCGAGCAGGTCGGCACCGTTGTTACGACGACTGAAGAAGGCTCGGCGAGGCCGGTGGCGGACTATCGTCGGCTGTCATCACTTGATACGGCGCCAGATCTCTGGCTCGCGGATCTGGACTGGGCGGACTACGATCGAGACGGCGACCTGGACGCCATCGTGTCCGGGACGGGGGAGACGGGAGGCGCGTTTACGCCCGCGGTTCATCTCCTTGAGAATGATGGATCGGGCGGTTTTTCGGCGCGAAGTGTTGCAACCATTGCGCCTGTGATGGGCGTCGCGCGATGGGGAGATTATGACAACGACGGCGATTCTGATCTTTTCGTGATGGGGCGGAACGTCGCAGGCGAGCCGTCAACCATGTTGTACCGCAATGACGATGGAGCCTTCTCCCCGGTTGAATCGGATCTTCCCAACCTCGCATTTGGCGATGCGGCGTGGGCGGATGTTGATCGCGACGGTGATCTCGACATAGCACTGTGCGGGGCCACGAAAGATGGCTCGTTTTCAACGCGGGTGTTTCTGAACGATGAGCCCGGGATGTTTCGAGAACTCACGTTTGGTGGTGCCGGTCTCGTTTTCTGTTCACTCGACTGGGGTGATTATGACGAAGATGGCTTTCCCGACCTGTTGGCGTCGGGCGGCGCCGCGAGTCATCTGATACTCGAGGGTACCACACACGTCTATCGCAACGCTGCCGGTACCGGGCTCGAAGAGGCGCCATTCGACGTCGAAGGAATCGTCGGAGGTTCTGCGTTATGGATGGATGTCGACAATGACGGGGCGCTGGACATCCTGGCGAATGGTGGGAGCGATCTGGTTTTTGGCAGGGCAGCCGCACGCATCTACCGAAACGAGGGCAGCGGCTTCCGTCACGTGTCAAATATCTCCGGCACGTTCCCTGGTCGCCTTGATGCCGGTGATTTCGATGGTGACGGTGATCTTGACCTGGTGATGATCGGTCCCGATCGAGACGGCGTCGCGATCACGAACGTCTTCATGAACGGGGAGCTGGTGGTCAACGCTTCTCCCGACCCACCGTCCGGGCTTTCGTCTAATGTATCCGGCGGACGGGTCGCACTCCGTTGGTCGGCGGCATTGGACGACAGGACGACGTCGGACGCCCTCACCTACAATGTGCGCGCCGGGACGGCGCCGGGCCTGGGTGATGTGATTTCTGTCCCGCTGGGAAGCACCGGCCGTCCAACTCGAGCCTCACGCGGAAACGCGGGATCCAGTGCCGCATGGTCGATTCGGGACCTGCCGAACGGGACCTACTTCTGGAGCGTCCAGGCCGTTGATAACTCGTACAATACCTCCACATTTGCTCAGGAGGAGTCGTTTGTCATTACCGCATCGTCCGGGACGAAGCCGGTCTCGGATGAACCACTCCCTGGGACCCCCGATGCTCTGCGCCTGTCGGATCCATACCCGAATCCCATGAACGAGCATACACGGATTCATTACGAGTTGCCTCGTTCAGGAGCCGTACGCATCGAGGTCTATGATCTGATTGGACGACGTCTCGTCACGCTCGTGGACCGTACTCACACTTCCGGGTCCCACCTGACGAACTGGGATGGTCGCGATGCGTCCGGACAGCACCTGGCTGGCGGGGTCTACGTGATCCGACTATCCGCTGCCGCTGACAACCGCTCTGCTCTGATCGTGTTGAGACGATAGCAGCGATGAGCAGACCGGGCGGACCGATTTCCCGTCAGGCCTGTACCGAGGCGACCTCCACAGGTCGCAACCAGCCGTAGGGATCCTCTCCATCTTTGAGGATGCGGAAGTAGGCCTTCTGCAGGGCCTCGGTAACAGGTCCGCGACGACCTGCCCCGATGGTGTGCTTGTCGATCGACCGGATCGGTGTGATCTCTGCAGCCGTTCCCGTGAAAAAGACTTCATCCGCCAGGTAAAGGGCTTCGCGCGGTATCAGCTTTTCTTCAACCTGGAACTCCTGGTCGCGGGCGAGCTGGATGATCGAGTTGCGTGTGATACCCGGCAGAAGGGAAAGGCTGTCCGGCGGCGTGATAATCGCTCCGTCCCTGACAATGAAAATGTTCTCCCCACTGCCTTCCGATACAAACCCATCGACCGACAGCATGATACCTTCGTCATAACCGTTCAGGATGGCATCCATCTTTGCCAGTCCGGCATTGATATAATTGCCACCGGCCTTGGCGAGTGACGGGAAGGTGTTCGGAGCCATTCTACTCCATGATGAAACATGGACGTCGACACCAGTTCTCCAGTGCCTCTGGACCCAGATATGCACCCCACTCCCAGACTGCGATCACGGTCTCGACCGGGTTCTTGAGAGGATTAACTCCCATCGGGCCGGCTCCGCGAAACACGACCGGTCGAATGTAGCACGACTCCAGACCCGACTGCTGGATCGTATCGACCACGGCTCCCTCCAGCTCGTCCAGCGAATAGGGTATCTCCATCCGATAGATCTTTGCCGAGTCGATCAGTCGCTGCATGTGTTCCTGAAGGCGGAAGACAGCAGAACCCGCTCGCGTTTTGTAACACCGGATGCCCTCGAAGACCGATGTTCCATAGTGGACGACGTGTGACAGAACGTGGATCGTGGCGGACTCGTGCGGTACCAGCCGGCCGTTAAACCAGACCTGTGGTTTCATATCAGAACCAGGTAATCAATCGGAAAAACTGAACGTCCAGAAAGTACGGCTCAGATGTGCATAAAGGTTCGTGCGGTTTTCTCGCGGCGGCACGCGGGTAAACTCCTTTCGGTCGTCACGATCGCGGCAAAAACGCGTGTTTCGCAATCGTGAGAAGGATCTTCAGCGAAGCCTTGACCGTGCCCGAGACGGTGCCCGTGACCTTCGACACACCGACGCGACGGCGATAGGAGACGGGGACCTCCATGCATCGAAGTCCGGCACGAACGGCCTTGATTTGCATCTCGATGGTCCAGCCGTACGTCGTGTCCGTCATGCCCAGCTGTTGCAGGGCGTCACGACGGATGGCCCGAAACGGCCCCAGGTCCGTAAACCGCGCTCCCCAGAACAGTCGCATCAGGATACACGCCACGCGGTTGCCGACGATTGCCTGCGGCAGCATCGCTCCGCGTTCTCGTACGCCTGTCATTCGAGATCCGATGACAAGATCGGCCCTGTCCTCCACGATGGGAGTCACAAGTTCCGTCATCTCGTTCGGATGGTCGCTGTAATCGCCGTCGAGAAATACGATGATGTCGGGATCCTGCCGATTGGCGTACTCGATCCCGCACAGGCAGGCCCAGCCGTACCCCTTGCGGGGTTCACGCAGAACTGTAGCGCCCGCACTTGCCGCGTTGCGCTCGGTCTCGTCAGTCGACCCGTTGTTTACAACCACAACCTCATCGACCAGGCCGTCCGGTATGTCACCGACGACAAGACCGATCGATCGGGCTTCGTTGAAGGCTGGAATGATGACGATAGTTCGCACGGTACATGAGGTGCTAGCGTACAAGACTGCGCGTCCGGGAGCGAATCAGCCGTTCGCCTTGGGCAAAACAAATTGAAGTGCCGTTGCGGTCTCGGCATCGAGCACCCATTCAACGTCGAAGCGGCCCACAGATCCGATAAATCCAAAACCGTTGTCGACATTCGAGAACGCACCCGGTGATGAAAGTATCTCTGGGTCGAAGATTCCACCGGGCGGCACAAACTGGTCATCAAGAATGACCAATCGCATTCCAACGCCAAGGAACAGGTAGTTTTCGGGTCGGAGATCCTCAAGGATTCTGTTCCGGTCCTCGCTGAGTTGAACGACCACCGTCCAACCCGGCTCGGCTGTTGCCCTGTCGGCAGTGGGATATTCAAAGCGAATATCCGTGAACGAACTTCGGGGCGACCCCGAGAATCTATACCACATTTCGATCACAGCCGGCGCGCGCTCAACGCCACTCCAGAGCACGTTCTGTGTTACCTCAACTGCGCCGCTCGAAAACACAAGGCGCCGGGGTTCGGATATGCTTGCCGAGGGGATACCTGGCACGGTCGTTTCTGCGATTGAAGCCTGTCCATCGGACCGCACGAACTCGAGACGATAAGTATGCCCCGGCTCCATTCTCAGAGGAGCATAAAACACGTGTCCTCGCGAGCCATCCCGAAAAACGAACAGCGAGTCGCTCCATTGCACGCGCTTGTTTGTGTTGATGTCAGTGGATGACACTATGGCGTCGATGGCTCCCTGCTCCCTGAACGATGAGGCTCGTGTCTATCGGAATTACGCGCACGTACTGAGTGTCCGCATTCATATCAAGAGAACCGTAGACGCTGTAGATCCGATCGCTCTCGACAAACGGGTTAACCGATTCGTCGCATCCGGCAAGTGCCAGTGCCGTCAGGGCAAGGATCAACATCGCACGCACGAGAAGACCCTGTTGTGAGAGATGCTGTGAGATTAGCATTGCGGTGCGCTTAGTCGACCTCGACTTTGATTCCAAGTGACGGAATCAGCGGCAATTGATTTACCCGACTCAGCGTGAACAGGTCCATATAGAACAGGTTGTTGCGATCGTACACGTTGATCACGCCCGCCTGAAGGGTAAGAGCGGCACGATTCAGTCTGAATGTTCGATCAACCGATACGTCCAGGCGATGGTACGACGGGAGCCTGCCGGCGTACGGCTGACCATACAGGACGCGGGTGTCGCCAGGCTCCTGGCGCACATCGGTCTCACCGTTAATCAAGACAAACTTGTCGAATCCAATCGATTGACTGAACGGTAGTCCGGATCCGTACTGCCAGCGAATGCTCAGATCAAATCCCTTGAATTCGATGCTCGCCAGAGCGCTAATCTGGTGTTCGCGATCGTGAGGGGGAGAATACTCCTGCGTCGTGTCACCGAACCAGAGGGGTATCGCATCTCCCGTGGCCTCGTATGTGACTCGAGAATATCCGTAGGAAAGAAATCCGAAGAACCAGTCGCGGTCGATTCCCAGGCGGA
This sequence comes from Rhodothermales bacterium, assembly GCA_963768565.1. Taxonomy (GTDB): domain Bacteria; phylum Bacteroidota; class Rhodothermia; order Rhodothermales; family JABDKH01; genus JABDKH01. Next base: position 234,633 of record CAVYIO010000038.1, on the reverse strand, counting down.
TATCGCTGCCGTAGACGGTACCGTCGGCGGGCTGCAGGTTCGTGGTGAAGCGCGGGAACGCCGACCACTCCGGCACGGACAGGTCGGTCAATTTTTTCCAGTAGCCTTCGATCGATAGATCCAGTCCGAAACTCGGGCTCAGCTTGTATCCGACGATCGCGTGTGTAGCCGAAGGAACAAGTCGCAGCGGCGCTCCGGACCAGGCGGTAAATACGTCGCCCGCGTCGCGACGATCGTTAAGTCCAATGATCTGTTGATGATACTGCCCGAATGCACCGCTCAATTGATGAGACCCCGATTTCCACACGATTCGAAATCGCGGCTCGAGGAAGGTCTTTGACTTGCTCGGGAACGCATGCAATCGTAATCCTGGTTGCACAACGAGATCGTCCGTGACACGAATCTCAGGTTCGAGATATAGTCCCGCCTCCGTCACGAACTCCTGCTCCGTCTCGACATTCTGGAACTGTCCTCCGAGATCACTGTCAAGCTCGGACGACTGGACAAAGAGCCCCCAGTGCACGTCCGTTCGTGCCGTGAAATATGTAACGTTGGCCGATCCATTGAACATCGAAATTGAGGAGGTTCGGATCGGATCATTTCGTGGTCCCAATTCCTGATCAAGGCGAGAGATCGACAGCACAATCTCTGCGAAGACGGGCATACTCGATGGCAGTACGATGAATCGGGTTCCGACGGCAAGATTCTCCCAGTTCACCTGGCTGGTTGTGTCTGAATCGATATCGGCGAACTCTTCCTGAAGGCCTACGACACCGCGATCGGTAGTGCGAATACCGGTGACGGACAATTGACTGGTCGTGCTGAGGGTAGCGTGCAGTTTCCCAAACTGATCGCCAAAGCGGAACGGCAGGTTCTGGTCGATGAGACGTGCGGCACCCTGATCGATGACCGACTGGCGAGCCGACAGAATTACGGATAGCCGGTCCCGCACAATAGGACCCTCTATTCGAGCAGAACTGACGAAGGGCGCCACAGTCGCCGCAGCGTTCACTCGTCGCTTGTTACCGTTGCGGGTGGAGATGTCGACAACCGACGACAATCGACCGCCGAAGCGGGCTCCGAATCCGCCGGCATATATATCCGCATTGCGGACGATATCGGCCGGGAAAGCGGAATAGAATCCGATGATGTGGAACGGCTGATAGAGGAGCATGCCATCCAGTTGCACCAGATTCTGAGTGGGTTCGCCTCCCCGAATGAAGAGTTTTCCGCCGCGGTCGCCCGTAGAAACGACGCCGGGAAGAGTCGTGATGTAGTTGACAAGATCTGCTGAGACGTCGGGGGCAGGAATCAACTCAATATCCTGTGGACTCACACTCTGAAGACCTGCAGTAACGCTTGCGGGTTGGCGCGCGCGCTCCGCCTCGATGACCACTTCGTCCATTTCGGCTTGACCCGTTCGAAGCCGGATATTCCTGGTCATGGTTTGTCCGTCGAGAAGCGCAAGCGTATCACGTTCGGTTTCAAAGCCGATGAAAGACGCCGTGAAAACGTACGTCCCCGCGGGGATACGGGGGACGATATAGAATCCCTCAGAGTCGGTGGCGGAGCCTCGAACACTACCGTCCGGACTACGGAGAATGATATTGACGCCCAGCAAGGATTCTCCGCCGTCGTCATCAACGACAAATCCTCGCAGCGTCGCCGTCTGGGCCTGTACGCCGAGCCGGGTTGAGAAAAGAACCAGGACGGCGAGAAGAAGCGTCCTGATATTCAAGAGTGGAGAGGCCAACTAATGATCCGTCGTATTCATGTCGCGAGGCGGGCTCTGCGGTCCACGAGACGGGCGTAATTAAGAGCATAGGTAGCAAAGAAGAAAGGACGTCTCGGGCTCCCTGCACGATGTCGCAGAAGCCTGCGCAGATGACGGCCGCCTGATCGTCAATGCCGGGCCTCCGGGCCGCCGGCTGCATGAAGGCTCTGAGAATTAGCGAGACTCCGGCGTCGATGGCGCCCATCCCCGTGCCCCGCGGTGGAAACCCTTCCCACATTACGGGTATACGCCATTCGTAGTCGTCTACTCAAACCGTGCGGATACCCGATGAAAGGCAAAACGAAGTTGGGCGTATATCTCTTTCTTGGCGCCCTCATTGTCGTCGCGTTCCTCGAATCGATCGGGACGTTCGACACCAAGCACTACTTCGAGGTGCCGCACGGGAGTCACACGCACTATGTTGCGAAGGACCGCGATCCGAACGTCTCGGTAAGCCAGTTTCCTACGCGGCCGCCAGGGCCGGGCGAGCGCATATCACCTCAGGGCCAGGTCGTCAAGGTGCAGTAGGCGGGTCACTCAGACGCTGCAGGGCTCCGTCGACGAAACGCATCGTCGTCCAGTCGTCGAGTGGGACGGCCCCCAACCGGAGATAGAAGTCGATCGCGCCGCGATTCCAGTCGAGCACACTCAGTTCAAGACGTCTGCACCCGGACTTCGTGGCCGAACCGGCCACGGCTTTCAACAGCGCCTGACCAATTCCGTGTCGTCGATGCTCCGGACGGACATATAGATCTTCGAGATGAAGACCCCAGTCCGTCAGGAAGGTCGAGTACTTGTAGTAGAAGAGTGCGAAGCCGATGGTGCCGGCTGTCGTTTCGGCAAGGAGGGCGCCGCAGCGAGGGCAGGCGTCGGGCGACAAATGATCGGCGAGGAGCGACGGGTCAGGATGCGCTTCGTGGCTGAGCCTCTCGAAGTCTGCCAGTTCTCGAATCAGAGAACAGATCGTGTCTGCATCCGATGGAACAGCCTCCCGAATGGAAAAGGACATCGACATCAGATGGTCCGCGGTTCATCCAAAGGGTAGCTGTTCTTCGTCTTCATCGCCGAATGACCCAAGCGAAGACAGCATGGACCCCATCATGTCCGAGTACGTGAGGCCGTCCTCCTCGATGTCCTTTCCGACGAGCGAGTGCTGATGCAGCGCCTCCAGAACAAACTCCATGGACACGGCGGTCTCGGCGGCGGTGCCCGGGGTCGATACGTTGCGAACCACCTCTCTCAATCCGCCGATCTGGTCGAGAGCCGACACATAAGACTGAAACGGAGTATTGGGTGCGATAGCTGCCCTGTTTCCGGCCGCGAACCAGTCAAGTACCGGCTTGTACGGCGAACGCCCCGACTTCTTGTCTGACGGGTCCGGGAAGTGCTCCGAAAAGACCTTCTTGACCGCACGTCCGATCAGCATTCTCGCAACGTTCTGAGATCCTTCCTGCTCGCCCTCGTACACAAGTTCGACCTTACCGGTTATGGCGGGTTCGGCGAAGAACAGATCCGAGATACGAACGACGGTTTCGTCCTCTCCATTGATGATCGCTCGTCGTTCCGCCGCCGAGATCAGGTTCTCCAGCGCGGCTCTTGTCAAACGCACGGAGACACCCGATTTCTGATCTACGTACTCGCTTTCGCGGGCCTCACGGGCGATCTCCTCGATTATCTGCCGGAAAAAATGAGGTACGATGACCGACGGTGCCGATTCTCCTCGCTCATCCCACGCCTCCTGTCTGGTGATCTGAATGCCGGTTTCAATTTCGCGTGGGTAATGTGTGATAATCTGACTGTCGATCCGATCCTTGAGGGGCGTGATGATATTGCCGCGATTCGTGTAGTCCTCGGGATTCGCTGTAAACACCATCATCAGATCGAGCGGGAAGCGAACATTGAATCCTCTGATCTGGATATCCTGCTCCTCCAGGACATTGAGCAAGCCGACCTGTATTCGAGGCTGCAAATCCGGCAGCTCGTTGATCGCGAAAATTCCCCTGTTCGTTCGAGGAATGATACCAAAGTGGATCACTTCTTCGTCGGCGTACGTCAGTCGACGATGAGCAGCTTTGATCGGGTCGATGTCGCCGATGAGGTCCGCCATCGTAGTGTCGGGCGTGGCAAGCTTTTCTCCGTAGCGCTCCGACCGGTGCAGCCACAGGATGCGCGTCTCATCTCCCGCCTCGGCAACACAATCGCGTCCATACTTTGAGATCGGCGCGAAAGGATCGTCGTTGATGTCGCTGCCGTCGATAATGGGGATGTACTCGTCCAGCAGATTCGGAAGCATCCGGATCAGTCGGCTCTTGGCCTGTCCCCGGAGGCCAAGCAGGATCATGTCGTGACGCCCAAGAATGGCATTGTGAATCTGCGGGATCACGGACTCATCATATCCAAGGATGCCATCGAAGAGGTTCTGCCGATTTCTAAGTGACGTGATGAGATTTTCGCGCATCTCGTCCTTAACGCTTCGCCGCCGATATCCGGCGACCTTCAACTCGCCTAGCGTGGTGCAATTCTGAACCGGTGTCGTCATCTCCATCTCATCTTGGTCGTGGGAGGTCTACCACGCGAGGCGTATTCGGCTGTTCCCTGACATGCGGAACAGACGAGCGATGTCAACGGCCTCCGCTCCACTCGTAGATGTCGATCCTTGGCTCGGGTCGAAGAATCGCTACCCCCAGCTCGAATTTGCCGGGTTCCGGCGAGGATCGAACGGCGATATCGGTCGGGTAGTAGTCGCGATTGAACCCGGGGTCAGGACCGGTCAGCACGTTTGTCAGTTGACCGTTTCGATCATAAACATCTATTCGCAGCCATCCCGGCCTCATGTTGAGTACGAAAAGCTGATTTCTGTACGGAGCGGTCGAGGCAGTAAGGAGTGGAGGGGCATCGATTTCTCCGAGCTCGAACAGGCGCAGCCTTGAAAGCATTGGCGAGTCGAAGCCGGTGAGTCGGAGGCTGTCGCGCCGTCCATCCGGCAACAGCAGGTCGATAATCGGTCGATACCCGTTCAGACTTACGAGGGTGTCTCCCCAGCTACGCAGGAAACCGGCGTGCCTCCAGGTGGGTCCGGGAAGCTCGGCGACCCTGACGGCCGGGCCATCCGCAGGAATTTGACTGATCATCCCGGGGAACTCATCACCGAGCAACTTGGCGTACAGGGTGCCCTTGACGACGTATGCGTACTGCAGCAGTCCTTTGAGAGGAATGTCGATCGGTGTAGTGCCTGCGTCTTTCACGCTCCCGTCAAGAATTAACTGCACACGGTGGCGGCCCGGACTGAAGACGAACACACTGTCACCGGAAGCACCGGCGAGATACGGGTAGGAAAAGAGGTCACTCTCGACTGTACGGACATGCTGTCCGTCGCGATCAAGCTCCGTCACGGTTCCGCGGGCGGCATCGGCCGCGAACACTTTGCCGTCTGCCGCGAACAAAAGACTACGGATATACTCGAGGGGTTCGTCGTTCGTCCCCGCGTAGGATGACTTCAGGACGAGTGTATCGGGTACAATTCCCGAGGCAATCTGACGCGAGAGAGAATCGGCCGGGTAGAGCGTGCGTGTTTCAATCCGTCGGCACGAGGAGGGCAGACAGCCCGCCAGGAGCACTGTAACGGTGACAAGAACCGCCGAAGGCCATCTGCTGAACATCGTTAACCTGTTCGAGCCCGTGGGAATCTATTGATTGCTTCGACCCAGGCTCATGGATAACTGCTTTGGTTCGCCGGCACGGACGACGTCGAAGCGGACGGCGTCCCCCGGGCGGAAGTCGTAGAGTCTGGCCACAAAATCGTTCCTGTTCGACACGGCTTCGCCCTCGATGGCCACGATCACGTCGTACGTCCGAAAGCCGGCCTGTTCGGCCGGGGAGTCAGGATCAATGTCCTGTACGAACACTCCTGTTGGCGCTTGAAGCCCAAGTGCCCGCGCAATGCGCTGGTTAACATCCACACCGTACAGGCCCGTGTAGTACGATCGGTCGACAGATCCGGTGGTCTTCAATTCCTCGATGATGCGAAGGGCTCTCGCAGCGGGCACGGCAAACCCGAGTCCGATCGATCCGATGCCGTCGGGTGCGTATATGGCAGTGTTGACCCCGATAACCTGCCCGACCGCATTGATGAGCGGTCCGCCGGAATTACCACGATTGATCGAAGCGTCGGTCTGGATCATGTCCCGATACACGCGGCCGTCCTGGACCGAGAAGTCGCGATCTATGGCGGAGACCACACCAACCGTGACGGTCGGATCGGACGCTTCGAACAGACCGAACGGATTACCGAGAGCAATGGCCCACTCGCCGACAAAAGGGTTTTCGTCAGCGCTGAATTCAAGAAACGGAAGCGGCTTCCCGGCGTCGATCTTCAGGAGTGTCAGGTCGGTCGGCTGATCGGTGCCGACGATTGAGGCGTCGTGCGTCTCGCCATTCGGAAACGCGACGGTGATCTTGGTGGCTCGTCCCGCTACGTGGTCGTTTGTTACGACGTAACCGTCCGGAGAGATGACGAAGCCGGAGCCGAGACCCTTGAGCTGACGCTCATATTCCCGTGACCGTCTGCGGCCGAAAAATTGTTCAAACCACGGATCCGATAGCAGATCGGAGAACGGATCTCGGACCTGCACACGTTGAACCTCGATCACATTGACGCTGACAACGGCTGGTGACGCCTTGGCAACGGCCGCGGTTATGGCCGTCTGGCGCGACTGATTGATCGACACGTTGGCGTCGACAACTGTAGCGGAAATCTCGGTGCCCGTGCCGGTCGTGTCTGCCTGTTCCTGTGAATTCGCGCTATTGCCGCATCCCAGAAGCAGGAGGAATGTGGCAATGGAGATTCTGAAACTGTTCATCTGGTGTGGCTTCGGTCGATCTCATGAGATTCGGACGCCCTGCTTACGAGCGCTCGCAGTTGGCGGTTTCGCGACGGCAGGAAGGTGCGCACCAGATTTTCAGGTAAACGAAAAAGCGTGCCGCAACAAGGGCGGCACGCTCTTCTGTGGCTATCAGCCGGGAAATATTACAGACCCGGAGATTCGCGCGATCAACTACAATCCGGGAATACGAATCTGCTGACCGGGGTAGATGAGGTCAGGATCTTTGATGACCTCGCGATTGGCCTCAAACAGGGCGTTCCATTTCATGGGATCCCCGTATTGAGCCTGAGCGATCTTCGAGAGGGAGTCGCCTTTCTGGATCGTGTAGAAAACCGGCTGTACCTCAATCATGAGATGGTCGATGACCTTCTCAACACTCTCTACATTCCCGGCCAGGAGAACTGCCTTTTCCTTGGTGGCCTGAGAGTCCACGTTGCCGGAAATGGTCACCGTGCCGTCGTCGAACGATACCTGAAGACCTTCTACCTGCTGTCCGAGTGATTCTCGAATGTCGGCCGTGATCTCTTCGGCTTCGCGACCAGGAAGCACTTTCTTGCCGATTGCCTTCAGAAAACTGAAAATTCCCATCTGTCTTTTCCTCTCCTAGTGAACAAGTAATCTGGCCATCCAGAGTCAGAGGAAGTATACCACCCCCTGCAGGCAACACAAATATCAACCTCGCAAAATCCAGACGAAATGAGCACTCTGCGTGTTACTGAGATAGTGCGTCGAATGTGAACGGATGTTGATGTATTAAAAGCCCGAATAAGCTTGCCTGACTGTATTGCACAGCATGGTGCTATGTAGTTAATTCCGCATTACGAAATTCACAAGATCATTTGCCGTCCAACTGGAGGAAACCATGGCAAAACTTTCAACAATCGAAGGCGTGGGAGAGGTGGCCGCCAAGAAGTTCAAGAAGGCAGGCGTCGGCTCCGTTGAGGCTCTTCTGAAGAAGGGATCTACGCCGGCGGGTCGCAAGCAGCTGGCGGAAGCCATCAACATGGATCCGAAGAAACTTCTTCGCTTTGTCAATCACGCTGATCTCATGCGTGTCAAGGGAATCGGCGGCGAGTATGCCGAGCTTCTCGAGGCGGCCGGTGTCGATACGGTGGTCGAACTATCGAAGAGAAGCGCTGCCAACCTGCATGCCAAGATGGCCGAGGTGAACGGCAAGAAGAAGTTGGTTCGTCAGCTGCCCTCACTTTCGCAGGTCGATGGCTGGGTCAAGCAGTCCAAAGGTCTCGGAAGAGGAGTAAACTACTAGAGCGGGAAGGCCCGTGTGTGTAACAAGTTGAGGAATCAGGAATATGTCAGTAGCAAAAGTAATTGAACTCATCGCAGAGGGGAAGACGGTCGAAGCGGCCGTTGAAGAGGCGGCCAAGACCGCAGCCAAGACCGTGCGCAAGGTGCGAAGCATCTACGTTGACGGGATCCAGGCGATGGTAAAGGACGGTGCGGTGGACAAGTATCGCGTCAATTGCAAGGTGACGTTTGTAATCGACTAACGTCCAGGTAGATCAAGTTGAAGGGGCGGTCGCGAAATGCGGGCGCCCCTTTCTTGTTTGTGCGTCCGTCTAGGCGGCAAGGGCACCAACCACCAGGCGAATTGCAATCACGATTGCAAACACGGCAAAGCCCTGTTGGAGTCGGCGCTGATTAATTCGGTGCGAGACCCATACGCCGGCCCTGGCCGTGAGGGCGGCAGGGATGCTCAGGTAGAGCGCGCGCAGCGGATCGACAAAACCGAGAGAGGAGGCGGTGGCGGCGTGCCCCATACCCTGAGCTACGTACGATGCTACGCCGAAGATCGAAATCAGGATGATGGTGGCGCTCGAGGTGCCCACTGCCACGTGCATCGGAAGTTTCAGAAGGCGGTTGTACGCCGGCACCAGTACGACACCACCACCGACTCCGACCGCGCTTGATACTACGCCGGCGACCGATCCGGTGGCCGCGAGTCGGGTCAGGCGGCCCGCTGAAGTTGATCGCGGTGGCAATGGACCGACCTGTGGTTCCTGCGGCGTCTCGTCCAGAAGCATCCGCGCTGCCACTACAACGAGAATGACGCTGAAAGCGATCGCGAATACTTGACGGTCGTACCAGGGCTGGGTTGTCACAAGTGTCGTTGTGAGCAGCACCGCAATCGCACTGGCGACCCCGGTAGCGATTGCTATCCTCAGGTTCACGGCACTCCTCGAGTAGTGGCTGTGCGCACTGACGAGAGACGTTAGCAGCGTGCACATCAGACTTGTCCCGATCGCCAGGGGGATAACCAGTTCGTCAGTCACGCCGGCTGACTGGAAGTACAACACGAGGACAGGGGCAAAGACGATTCCGCCGCCAATGCCGATGAGGCCGGCCGCAAACCCGCCGAGCAGGCCAGCGAGGACAAGCACCAGGTCCAGAGGAGGCATACTACCGGGGGCTCAGAATCGCGTTGTACCGATCCGGGTCGGTGAGGACACGCACGGCTTCCTGGAGAAAGGCGTCCGTGGCGATAGATGACCTGATCTGTGCCCGCTCACCATGATATCGAGAGACAATCTCCGATCGCAGAAGCTCGCCAATTCGGTCACGATTCTTATCGAACTCCAGTCCCTTGACGGACCTAACGGCCGACCGCACCTGGTCGAGTTCATCGCGTACCTCTTCGAGCCCCTCATCCGTCAAAGTCGATTCGATCGCAGCGATCTTTTGCTCGATGGGCAATTCGTACGCGAAATCCTGCCTTGCGAGCCAGGCGCGGAAGTCCTGAATCAGTCTCTCATCCGGCTGAAAATCCTCGGCTACCGTCGGCTCCGCGGCGGCATAGTGATTCGCAAAGAAGAAGAATGCCGCGCGTCTTCTAAGTGCCTGCTCGAGCGCAGAAGGCTCGTCGTCGACTGTGACATCAGGTTCGACCCCGTAGCCGGCTCGCACAGGGCGACCGCCGGATGTCTTGTATCTGGCCTCGGTAGAGTCTCGCCGGAGCTCCTGCGGGTCGTGGCCGAAGCGGTATGCTATGGACTGAATGCTTCGTCCGCTGGGAGTATAGTAGCGCGAAGTTGTGAGCTTCAGCGAAGTGTTGTACGGCAGACCGCGAACGATCTGGACCAGCCCCTTTCCGAACGTTGTCGTGCCGACCACTACGCCGCGGTCCAGGTCTTGCAGAGCACCTGCCACGATCTCGCTTGCAGAGGCGCTGACGCCGTTCGTTACAATCGCCAGACGCGTGTCCTGCACGAGCGGCGCTTTGCGACCCGCATACACTCGTTTGGTCTCGGGTTGGCGTCCGTTCGTGGACACGATCGTGGCGCCCCTTGGGGCAAACAACTCCGCAATCTCTACGGCTTCGTCCAGCAGACCACCGGGGTTATCACGAAGATCCAGGACGACGCCATCGAGTTCGCCACTTTCGCGAAGTCCGTTGATCGCATCGCGGACTTCCCGGCCGGCACCCTGAGCGAATCGCTCGAGCTTTACATAGCCCACACGCGATCCGGGAATCAACCCTGAGTAGGTGACATTGTGAAGCTTGACCTGCTCGCGGGTCAACACAAAGTCGAGACCACCAGGGACGCCCTCTCGTTCCACCGAAACGTCCACCGTCGTTCCGGGCTCACCGCGCATCAGCGTCTGGACGTCGGAAAGCGAAAGGTCCCTCGTGCTGCGACCGCCGACCGTCGAAATAACGTCGCCGGCGCGCACACCCTGCTTGTATCCGCTGGCCCCTTCCACCGGCGCAATGACGGTGATTCGGCCGTTTCTCAATCCCACGTTCAGCCCGACTCCTCCGTACGAGCCGCGCGTGATGATGTCCATGTCCGCGTTGTCGGCTTCGTCAAAGAACACGGTATACGGATCCAGTTCTTCGAGCATCGCGCCGATGCCCGTTCTCATGAGCCGCTCGGGATCCACACGGTCAACGTAGTTCGCGACGAGTTCCTCGTACACACCGCCGAAGATCTCGAAGCTCTTCCTGATTGCGAAGAAGTCATCATCACGTGGCCAGAATGCTCCGGCAAGGAACGACGCGACGATGAGTACTCCGGCGAGTCCCGCCCACGAATGGCGCTTCTTAATCATCTTTTGCAGGGATCGGTTGGGGAGTTTTCGAGCGTACGTCGGGCTGCTCGTGCGGTTCAGTTCATGCCGCAAAAACTGCTCACGCCAGGGCCGCTTCAAGCTCCTTCTCACGCCTGCGTGTCACCACCGCGGCGACGCGGATCGACATCTCGTACAGAATGAGAAGCGGAATGGCTACCAGGACCTGTGAAACAGGGTCCGGCGGAGTAAAAAACGCCCCAAGAATGAGCGTCACGATGAGAGCATACTTCCTGTACTTCCGCATGATCTCAGGGGTGAGGATTCCCACCTTGGCGAGGAAATAGACGACAACGGGTAGTTCGAACAGCACACCGGCACCGAAGGCCCAGAACGTGACCATGCCGAAGTACTTCGTAATATCGAACTCGTTGATGATCAGATCGGAGATCTGGTAGTTGGCAAAGAACTGAAGGGCAAACGGCGTCACAACACAGTAACCGAACGCAATTCCGAGCATGAAGAAGATCGTCGCGAAGGCGGCAGCGAAGCGAAGTCCCATTTTTTCGGTCGGGTAGAGCCCGGGCTCCATGAAGCGCCACATGAAGTAGACGAACAGAGGCGATCCCAGAACGATGCCCACCGCGATGATCGTTCCGATATGGGCGAAGAACTGGCCCGTGATCGTTCGATTCTGAAGAACCAGCTCTTCCGCCTCCATGCCGAGTATCCGGTACACAAAGAAGTCAGACTTCGCCGGTCCCATGAGCAGAACGTCGATGATCCATGTGCTGAAGAACGAACAGACAATGGTGACCACCACGATGCTGCCGATGCCTTTGATCAGCGCCCACCGAAATTCTTCGAGGTGTTCGAGGAATGACATTTCGGCGAGGTCAAGCTGGCTGGAGCCCGCGGGAGCGGGCAACGCGTCCTTTCGGGACTTACCTCGCCAGATCCGTCTCTTCAGGATGGGCTTCATGCTCGTGGGACAGGGGAGGAGAATCCGATTCGCTGGGTCCGGCGCTTTTCAGATTGAGATCGAGTAGCGAGTCGACCCACAGGCCATTCGTCTCAAGTAGCCGTCGGCCTTCGCTCCAGGTGAAGTTAAACAGGGTGAGGGCTCCCTCCACGCGGTAGCCCTCGCTGCGCAGGAGCGATGCCGTGCGCAGCGTACTGTGGCCGCTGTTGAGAATATCGTCGACGACGACCACCGGTTCATCGAGACGCAGAGGGCCTTCAACCAGTCGCTTACGCCCGTATCTCTTACGCTCTTCTCGTACGAACCCGCCTCTGAACGGACCGTGGTCCGTGCAACTCAAGATCGAGCCGACAATCGCGTACGCTCCGAAGCCGCGCCCGGCTACCTGATGAATGCCTTTGGCAAAAAGCCGCTCGGCCAGAACCGTGCCGACCTCAATGAACGTCCGGCTCTCCAGCATCGGCATGCGGGTATCCAGCAACCAGCCGATGGGCTGGCCCCGCGGATCCGTGATCTCCTCCTGCGCCTTGCGGATGAGCGACCGCTCGTAAAGCCGGCGGCCGAGCTCAACCAACTCCGTGTAGACTTCAGGGCTCAGGCTGTCGTGTGGCATATCGTGCGGCATGAGACGGATCGTCGACCCTCAAATTCGGTCGATTCGCTCGTTCGTTTCAGGGCTGGAGAGTGCATTCAGGCAACAACGAAATCATAAAGTGGAAATTTCTCACACAGATCGCGAACGGAGCCCTTCACTTCTTTGAGTACGTCTTCTTTTCCGCGGTTTGTCAATGCGCGATCAATAAGATGGACGACCTCGCGAAACTCGTCGGATCCGAAGCCACGAGACGTCATCGCCGGCGTCCCGACTCGGATCCCGCTCGTTACGAAGGGGCTCTTGTCGTCAAATGGCACCATGTTCTTGTTGACCGTGATTTCCGCCTGGCCGAGCGTCTCCTCGGCCTCCTTTCCGGTCAGGCCCTTGTTTCGGAGATCGATCAGCATCAGGTGGTTGTCCGTGCCGCCGGACACGACGTCGTAACCCAGTTCCATGAAGGCGTCGGACATTGCGGCCGCGTTGGTGATTACCTGTCTCGCGTAGTCCTTGAACGACGGTTGCAACGCTTCAGCAAATGCGACAGCCTTGGCGGCAATGACGTGCATCAGCGGTCCGCCCTGCATTCCGGGGAACACAGCCGAGTCAAGCAACTCACTCATGTTCTTCACGCGTCCGCTTTTGGGGGCCACCTTACCAAAGGGATTCTCGTAATCGCGTCCAACCAGGAGCATGCCACCGCGGGGTCCGCGCAGCGTCTTGTGCGTCGTCGTCGATACGACGTGCGCGTGCGGTAACGGATCGTTGAGAATGCCGGCGGCAATCAAACCGGCCGTGTGCGCCATGTCCATCCACAGAAATGCCCCGACCTCGTCGGCAATAGAGCGGAACGCCACATAGTCGAAGTCACGGGGGTATGCGCTGGCTCCGATGGATATCATTTTGGGGCGTACTTCAAGAGCCTTGTCGCGTACGCGATCCATGTCGATACGACCCGCCAGCGGGCCGTCGGGCTCCACGCCGTAGTATTCGGCGTGATACAAGATCCCCGAGAAGTTGACGGGACTCCCGTGAGTCAGGTGGCCGCCGTGCGCGAGATCCAATCCAAGAAACGTGTCGCCCGGTTCAATAAGTGTGAGGTACACGGCGGCATTCGCCGACGCACCGGAATGCGGCTGCACGTTGACCCAGTCGCACTTGAATAGCTCGCATGCGCGCCGGCGTGCGATGTCCTCAGCCTGGTCGACAAACTGACACCCGCCATAGTAGCGTTTGCCGGGAAGGCCCTCGGCATACTTGTTGGTTAGTGGCGAGCCCATCGCCTCCAGAACGGATCTGGAAACGAAATTCTCGGATGCGATCAGCTCCAGGCCTTCGTTCTGCCTGTGAACTTCCTTCTCGATGGCGCCGAAGATCTCAGGATCCTGTATTCGCAACTGTGACATAAAGGAGTCTGGAAAGATTGACAGGGCAAAGTTAGAGGCACATGTGAGCGACCGCAATCCTTAGCGCCGTTTCGCATCAAACTTGTCAAAACTGATGAAGTTACCGCCGATGCCGACAAACGAATACGCCTCGTCGGACCTGTTCCGGGGCGTCAGGTCTATCTCGTATGTGCTGAACAAATAGTAGTTTTTTCGCTTCGTCACGTTGTCCACAAACGACTCTGCCAGCTCGGCACCGGCACCGGACAGGACGTCTCCAAGACCCGGAGCATTGACCTGGTCCTGAATGATCTTTCGGGCTTCCTCCTTTATGAAGGGCCGGAAATCGTCCATATCCGGATTCGAAAAGAACAAGACTCCGAGGCACACAAAAAACGCCAAGTACAGCCATTTCATGGATGTAACCTCCGGGGCAGCAATTGAATTACTGCTTGTTTAGTGCATCATCGCATACGTGAGAATATTGCTGCCCATCTGAAGGGCGGCTGTCCGCTTTTCCGGCGGGTCGGAGTGGACATCGGCCGGCTCCCAGCCATCTCCAAGGTCGCTTTCGTAGCTATAGAATACGCATAGTCGACCCGAATCATCGAAAAGCCCGAATCCCTGCGGAGGTTTGCCGTCATGCTCATGGATTTTGGGTAACCCTGCGGGAAACGAATAGTGGACGCTGAAGATCGGATGACTGAACGGGAGTTCACGAAGATCCCGATCCGGGAACACCTTCTTCAGTTCGCGCCGGATGTGGGCGTCGAGGCCGTAGTTATCGTCTATATGAAGGAAACCGCCTCCCAACAAGTAGTGGCGAAGGCGGAGCGCCTCTTCATCGGAGAAGCGGACATTTCCATGGCCAGTCAGGTACAGGTAGGGATATGCATGCAGTTTGTCGCCGGAGAGCTCGACCACCGCTTCCCGGGGCGCCACATCAAGGCGCGTCTCGGCTCGGACAAACTTTAGAAGCTCGGTCAGCGACTCGGGGTCACTGTACCAGTCGCCACCACCGGCGTACTTGACCCGGGCGATCTCGAACGCATAGTCAGCCTGGGCCTGTGCGCTGCCACACAGGCCGACGATAATTGCGATATAGAGGATGCTGCTCCTGAGTCTCATACTGCCCTGCCCCAAAGTCGACAGAACGATGTAAAAAGAGATTTGTTTGTGGTTCGGCGGTTGTCTTTGTTCATCATGGTCCCCACCTTTCGTCGAGTTCAGGTGGTTGCAATTAAACGGATTCCCTCATGCGCCGAATGCTAGTCGCGTCCATCGTACTGGTCACTGCTATTGGCGTGTCCGGTCGGACGGACACTGACGCCCCTCTTGTGAGCACATTTTCCGTTGTTGGCTTTGATCCAGACACCGGTGAGCTGGGTGTTGCGGTCCAGAGCAAGTTTCCAAATGTCAGGCCCATTGTCCCGTGGGCCCGTGCCGGGGTGGGCGCGGTTGCGACCCAGAGCTTCGCGGAACTCGACTATGCCATCAAGGGCCTGGATCTGATGGAGCAGGGGGCGACGGCCGATGAGGCGTTGCGAATTGTCATGCGAGACGACCCGGACCGCCAGCAGCGCCAGGTCGGGATTGTTGACGCTCGAGGAAATGCCGCGTCCTGGACGGGCACCGGTTGCTTCGACTGGGCCGGCGGACGTGTCGGACAGGATGATGATGTCGCTGCGGTAGCCATGCGAGGACAGGTTGTCACGGGTCGCAACTACACGGTTCAGGGGAATATTCTGGTCTCCGAGGAGACCGTGCTCGCGATGGCCGACGCGTTTGAAACCTTCGAGGGTACGCTGGCAGATCGGTTGATGGCGGCCCTGGTGGCGGGCGGCAAGGCCGGAGGGGATCAGCGCGGAGAGCAGAGCGCGGCCCTGCTCGTCGTTCGTGAAGGAGCCGGCTATGACGGAATGGACAATTTCATCGATATCTCGGTGTACGACCACACGACGCCAATCGCGGAGCTGGAGCGCCTCTATCGATTGAACAACCTCTACTTCACGCAGTCCGAAGCCGAGAACATGCGTCCGATCACTCCCGAAATCGCCTCAGAAATTCAGGCCATCTGGCGCGAGCGCGGTTTCTACAGCGGCCCCATGGACGGCATCGTCGACATGGAATTTCAGCAGCTTCTCGTCGACTTCATGGGGTGGGAAAATTATGATCTGCGCATTGCGCCGGTTCAGAGCGTGGATCTGTCCGCTGGAGAGTCACTGATGATTGACATCGAAGTGCTGGAGGACATTCGGCACGTGTTCAGAGAAGGATTGTGGACTCCAAAGCTTAACTAGACCACGCGCTCGAAGATCGACTCGCCGTGCACCTCTGTGGCCAACGGCAGGCTGACCGTAAAGCGAGTGCCCTCCCCCTTGACTGACTGAACGTCGATCTCCCCGTTGAGTATCTCCACAGCTCTACGCGTAATGGCGAGGCCCAGCCCACTTCCCTCGAAGTCCCGCGTCAGCCCGGTAGACTCCTGACTGAACTCGTCGAATAGTCTCGGCAGGAAATCGCTTGCGATGCCGACTCCCGTGTCTTCGACGATGATAAGCACCTGCTCTGGTGAGGCAACTAGCGAAGCCCGGACGTGGCCTTTCGACGTGAACTTGACGGCGTTACCGATCAGGTTATACAGGACCGAGTAAACGCTCTCCGGGTCGGCGTCCACGATCATTCCAGCGTGGGACGCCTCGATCGTAAACTCCACGGAACCGGCGGGCACGGTCGGTGCGATCAGTTCAGCCACATCGAGAATGGTCTTGACGAGATCGATTCGGGCCGTTGGCGTAGTGAGGACCGGGGCTTCGAGGCGAGCCAGTTCGAGCACCGAGTTGAGCGTGTCGAGCAGTCGCTGGCTGTTCCTCTCTATGAGTTGCGCAAACTCCCGCTGGGTCCCCTCGCTCTCGTCGATGAGAATTTCGGCAAAGCCCCTGATGCCAGTCAGTGGTGTCCTGATTTCATGACCCACGTTGGTCAGGAGAGCGGTCCTGATGCGAGTCATTTCCTCAGCCTGTTCACGCGCATCGATCAGTGCGTCCTGATAACGAAGTCGGTCGGAAATATCCTGTAGTGCCGCCGTGTAAAGAGTGGACCGGCCGACCGTTGTCTCGCGCACACTCAACGCCACACGGACTTGTTTGCCCTCCCGAGATTTACCCTCGACATCTACTTCACTACCGATGATGGATCGCAGACGTCGAGGTGGGCGGCCGTGGACTGAAGGGGGGTCGGAAACCGTCGGCAGGAGCAGGGAGATGGAGTTGCCTATGAGTTCGCCTGGCCCGTATCCCCACATTCGGCAGGCCTCTTGATTCACGTACACGATGAGGTCGTCCTCGTCGACGGTCACGATTCCCGCACTCGTGCTCTCGAGGATGGCATGATATAGGTCCGCGGCGGCGGAGGCTATCTGCTTCGCAAGATTCAAGTTCTGGTCGTCACTCACGGCAACGTGTGACCTCGCACGTTTAAGGCCGGAAGTCTGTCCTTGAAGCGAACTTAAACATTTATGGCTTCAGGCGTTAAACAAAGACAGTTTCCACGCAACTACCACAGGACGAGGGGCGAAAATGAAGCGGTTGATCAGGGCACTACTGGCAACGTCGGCGGCGACGGGTGTCGCCTACCTGGTCTGGTCGAGGTATGCTCGACCGGATGGCGACCGAAGAGTCAAACTCGTTCCCGCTGTAGAGGAGGTGGATGTGGACAGTCTCCCCGACGAGGTTCGAAAAGAACTTCTGTCAGAACTTGACACGCAGCTGTAGCCGATCGTCGGCAGCCGGGCGGTGATGACCGCAGGGATCTAGAGGGCGGACACCTTGCCCGGATGGCGTTGTTCGATCGGCGTGTAGTTACGCATCTTGTGGCCCGTGTAGATCTGTCGTGGACGGTGAATGCGGCCCGCCGGATCATTTCGCATTTCCAGCCACTGTGCGATCCAGCCGGGCAGCCGTCCCATCGCGAACATGACGGTGAACATTTCGGTTGGAATGCCCATCGCCCGGTACAGAATTCCGGAGTAGAAATCGACGTTCGGGTAGAGTCGCCGTTCCGCGAAGTACTCGTCCTGCAGCGCGTACTCCTCCAGTCTCTTAGCGATTTCGAGCAGAGGATCGTCGACGCCGAGGATTTCGAGTACCTGGTCTGCCCAGCTCTTGATCACCTGTGCGCGCGGGTCGAAATTCTTGTACACACGGTGGCCGAAACCCATCAGGCGAAAGTCATCGTCCTTGTCCTTCGCTTTGTCAATGTACTTCTGGTAGTTGCCGCCATCAGCCTGGATCATCGACAGCATATTGATGACCTCTTGATTCGCCTTTCCATGAAGCGGACCCGAAAGCGCGCTGATGCCGGCTGACATGGAGGCAAACAGATCGGCGCCGCTGCTACCCACCATGCGGACGGTCGACGTAGAGCAGTTCTGCTCGTGGTCGGCGTGCAGAATCAGCAGCATATCCAGTGCTTTCAGAAGCACTGGCGGGGCCGTGTATTCCTCGGGCGGAACAGAGTACATCATGTGCAGGAAGTCTCCTGCGTAGCTCAGGTCGTTGCGAGGATAGACGTACGGCTGGCCAATAGACTTCTTATATGAGAAAGCAGCTATTGTCTTGATCTTTGCCAGCAAACGGATGATGTTCAGATCCAGATCTGCCTGTGTAACGGAGGTCGGGTAGTAGGCTGCGAGGGACGAGACCATGGCAGACAGGACACTCATCGGATGAGCGCTCGCCGGATACCCCTCGAAGAACTTCTTCATGTCCTCGTGGAGCATGCTGTGATGGGTCATCTGGTGGCGAAACTCATCGAATTGATCATGAGTCGGCAAATCGCCCCTGATCAGCAAATAGCAGATCTCCGTGAAAGATGCCTGTTCGGCAAGTTCTTTGATCGGATATCCTCTGTATCGCAGGACTCCCTTCTCGCCGTCGATGAACGTGATGTTGCTTTCGCAGGAGCCGGTGTTGCCGTATCCGGTATCGAGCGTGATCGCCTTCGACTGGCTCCGGAGTTGCCTGATACTTACGCCGACCTCACCTTCCGACCCAACTACGACGGGGAGTTCATAGTCTTTTCCGTTCAAGTGCAGCTTGGCAGGGTCCATAGTATCACGCTCAGGCGTTATTGCTGAAATAGGAATGACTGAATGAAGATAGTACGCAATGAGATACGGCTCGAATACCGCGGTTGTGTAATATTGAGAAAATAATTTCAGA
Organism: Rhodothermales bacterium; assembly: GCA_963768565.1. GTDB lineage: Bacteria > Bacteroidota > Rhodothermia > Rhodothermales > JABDKH01 > JABDKH01. Next base: position 215,769 of record CAVYIO010000038.1, on the reverse strand, counting down.
TTTCCGTGTGGGCAGAACCCCGACGATGTTGTGGGTTATACTCTATCACAATTCTTGACGTAAAGGCTGTGTACGAACGGCGAAACGAGAGGGGCTGTCCATGCTGAGGACGGTACCGCCAAAGCAATACGCTCCGCGACCTGGATTGCGGGGCAGCCTCAATGCGCTCATCTTCGGGGTCGATTCTCCGAGGGGCAGGGCATTTGACATCGGACTGATCGCGGTGATCGTTCTGAGCGTCATTGCGGTCATGCTCGAAAGCGTCGCCTCTATTCGGCTTGAGTACAGCCGGGCATTGATGATCGCCGAGTGGGTCTTTACAGTTCTTTTCACAATAGAGTACATCCTGCGACTTTATTGCGCGAAGTCGCCTCTCGGGTACGTGTTTAGTTTCTTCGGGGTCGTGGATTTTCTCGGCACGATCCCGACATACCTCAGTGTCTTGCTACCCGGGGCGCAGTTCCTTCTCGTCATTCGTCTGTTCAGGATTCTTCGGGTGTTTCGAGTCTTGCGCCTGGCCCAGTTTCTTACGGAGGCCGACGTGCTGGTGCGGGCCTTGCGTGCGAGTCGGCGCAAGATCCTGATCTTCATCTTCGCGGTGATGACGCTTGTTGTCATCCTTGGCTCATTGATGTATCTCATCGAAGGATCGGAAAACGGCTTTACGAGTATTCCGCGGGGCATTTACTGGGCGATTGTAACCCTGACCACAGTGGGATACGGGGACATTTCCCCTCAGACCAATCTCGGGCAAGTGCTGGCTGCGGTTGTGATGATTATGGGCTACGGTATCATTGCGGTTCCGACCGGGATTGTTACGGCCGAGTTAACGCGCAAGGAATTGGGCCATCATGTGGGTATGGCGTGTTCGGGTTGTGGAGCTGAGAGTCACGACCTGGATGCGAAATTCTGTCGCCGATGTGGTGAAAAGCTTTGACGTGCGTCGGAGCGGGAGCCGTGTGCGCTGGCGAGGATCTACCAGGTTTGTCACGAGCGGCTTTTTGCGATTCCATCGACGGACGACCTCTTCAACCCGTACGGCGATGAGGATTCGGATGTCGATCGATCCGGGGCGGCGTTGGAGCGCGGGAATAATCTGAAGCGGTATCTGGCGTCATACCGTGATCGTCCCGAGGTCGTTGTGGTGGCGGAAGCGCCGGGACCGTGGGGTTGTCGTTTTTCGGGTGTTCCGATCACGAGTGAGGAGCAGTTGGTAGATGCTGATTTTCCGTTCTCTGGAAGGGTCTCGGGCAATGGTGACGTGCCCCACAAGGAGTACAGCGCGCGGATCTTCTGGAGGGTCATGGCTCCGTACTTTCCGAGGTTCATCGCGTGGAACGCCGTACCGTTTCATCCGCATCGGGTTGGGGAGCCCATGTCTATTCGGACTCCGCGGGCCTCCGAGATAAAGGGGTTTGCGTGGCTCACGCGCGCGGTGTTGGATGCTGTGGAGCCCGGGATGGTGATTGCGCTGGGTCGAAAGGCGCAGTACCAGTTGGACTTCCTCGAAGTGGATTGCACGTACGTGCGTCATCCGTCTCAGGGTGGGGCGGTGCTATTCGAGGAAGGGATGAAGAGGCTGTTTCGGGCTATGCGCTGAGTGGCCGGGGGCCGCCGCTCCTCCGCCCCGACGACAGTCTAACCCCCGCAACGTAGCCGCACCAAATCACACTCTGCCAGATCTATCACCGCACCGTTTGTGGACCCACGCAACATACTGATCGTACATACGGTCCGACTGATCCAACAGCAAAATGTCTGACCTCTTCGACGAGGCCGCCGAAGCCGTACGCCGCCAACGAGCACCGCTCGCCGACCGACTGAGACCGCGGTCGCTCGACGAGTTTGTAGGTCAACATCATATCCTCGGACCAGGCAAACTCCTGAGAAGAGCGATCGAGGCCGATCGTGTCACATCACTCATTCTCTTTGGCCCACCCGGGACAGGCAAGACCACTCTCGCACGAATCGTTGCCAACACAACGTCATCTTTCTTTGCCACTCTCAACGCCGTACTCGCTGGCGTAAAGGACATCCGTCAGGCGATCGCGGACGCCAACGACCGTCTAAGACATCATCATCAACGTACAATCCTGTTCGTCGACGAGGTGCATCGGTTTAACAAAGCCCAGCAGGATGCGCTGCTACCTCATGTCGAGAATGGCACGGTCGTCTTCATTGGTGCGACAACCGAAAACCCGTACTTCGAGGTTATCAAGGCCCTGGTGAGTCGCAGCCGCGTGTTTGAACTGAAGACGCTCGACCGTGACGCGCTCGAAGACGTAATGAAGCGTGCGCTACACGACAACGACCGCGGATACGGAACCCTGAACGTGCGCGTCGATCCCGATGCATCACGCCACCTTGTCGACACCGCCAACGGCGACGCACGGTCGCTTCTGAATGCCCTTGAACTGGCCGTAGAAACAACGGAAGCCGATTCCGACGGCACCATCCACGTCGACATTTCGGTGGCCGAAGACAGCATCCAGCGAAGGGCCGTTCTGTACGACAAGGAGGGCGATGCGCACTTCGACACCATAAGCGCGTTCATTAAGAGCATGCGGGGTTCAGATCCCGACGCTGCCCTCTACTGGATGGCGCGCATGGTGTACGCTGGAGAAGATCCGCGGTACATCTTTCGCCGCATGTTGATCTTCGCCGGCGAGGATATTGGTCTGGCAGATCCCAACGCCATTCGAATGGCAACCGCGTGCGCGCAGGCATTCGAATATGTTGGCTTGCCCGAAGGGCAGTTCCTGCTCGCCGAGTGCTGCCTCTACCTTTCTACCTCGCCGAAGAGCAATTCATCCCTGGCCTATTTCGATGCTCTCCGTCATGTGGAGCACGAGCAAAGTGGAGAGATCCCCGACCCGCTGAAGGACGGCAACCGCGATGCAGAGGGACTTGGACACGGGAAAGGATATCTATACCCCCACGCCTACCGTGAGCACTACGTTCCGCAGCAGTATCTGCCGAACGAGATGCAGGGAACGTTCTTTTATCAGCCGTCCAACGAAGGGTACGAGAAGCGGATCGCAGAACGTCTTTCGACTCTGCGAAAGCGCGACACGAGCGAGGACCTTCAGAAGCGACTGCGCAAGTACGGCCCCGATTCCGGCGACGATTAGTATCGTCCTCCGGGCGCACACCCTGGACTCGCCGCGTAAATTGGCGATCGCGCTCCCGTCTTCAACCGATTCCGCATGCGGTTCTGGCTCAAACTCTCCGACAGTATTGACCGATTCAGCGAACGAACCGGTCGCGTCGTCTACTGGCTAACCCTGGCGATGGTCATCGTCGGCAGTTTCAACGCGGTTGTCAGATATCTGGACAAGTACACCGGACTGGGCCTGAGCTCCAACACATACATCGAGCTGCAATGGTATCTGTTTGGTCTGGTGTTTTTGCTGGGAGCGGCGTACACCCTGAAAGACAACGCTCACGTACGAGTCGACGTGTTCTACGGTCGGCTCTCGCGGCGCGGTCGGGCATGGATCAACATCGCCGGTACCGTCCTCTTCCTCTTTCCGTTTTGTGTGACCATGATTGTGGTGTCATGGCCGGCGGTACGCAATTCATGGGCCGTTCTTGAGGGCTCTCCGGACCCGGGTGGCCTTCCGCGCTACCCGATCAAGAGTATCATCCCGATCGCCTTTGTCCTGCTGGCTGTGCAGGGCATTTCAATGCTCATCAAGCAGATCGCCATCCTCACCGGTCATGATGCCGGCGAAGACGTATCGGAACCGCTATCGTCGGGAGGCCACGTATGAGCGGTGATGTGCTGGCTCCCCTGATGTTCGTCGCAGCACTCCTCCTGATCTTTTCAGGGTATCCGGTGGCGTTCGCGCTTGGGGGGACCGCCCTGCTGTTCGCCGTCATCGGCGTGGAGGCAGGCCTTCTCGACTGGGGCCTGCTGCTCGCCATGCCCGAGCGGACGTTTGGCGTGATGTCGAACTACCTGCTGCTCGCCGTCCCGTTCTTCATCTTCATGGGATCGATGTTGGAGAAATCCCGGCTGGCCGAGGATCTCCTGAAAACCATCGGCTTGCTGTTTGGCCCCCTGAGAGGCGGTCTCGCTCTGGCTGTCGTTTTCGTCGGCGCCCTGCTGGCGGCTGCGACCGGAGTTGTAGGAGCGTCGGTCGTCGCGATGGGAATGATCTCCCTTCCGGTAATGCTTCGATACGGGTATTCGAAGGAACTGTCGGCAGGTGTGATCACGGCTTCCGGCACGCTGGGTCAGATCATACCACCGAGCGTCGTGCTGGTGGTGCTGGCCGATCAGCTTGGAATCTCCGTGGGCGACCTGTTCGTCGGGGCTCTCGTTCCAGGTCTGATTCTCGCCGGTCTGTACGCCGCGTACGCTGTCCTTGTCGCCATCGTTCGTCCGTCAAGCGCTCCGGCACTTCCGAAGTCGGAGCGCGATTTGACCACGCGTGCCCTGCTGCTGCGTGTCGTTTTCGTGCTGCTGCCACCCCTCGCCCTCATACTCATCGTGCTCGGTAGCATCTTCGCCGGTATCGCCACGCCGACCGAAGCAGGCGCTCTCGGCGCTCTCGGTGCGATCCTTCTTGCGGCTGCGAATCGACGCCTGTCTCTCACGGCACTGAAAGGTACCATGGCCGAGACCTCGCGCCTTACGTCCATGGTGATGTTCCTGCTGATCGGCTCGACGGCATTCGCTCTCATCTTCCGGGGTCTCAACGGCGACCTCTGGATCGAGGAAATCCTGACGAGTCTGCCCGGGGGCATCGTCGGGCTGCTCGTCGTCGCCAACCTTTCGATCTTCATCCTGGGCTTCTTCATCGATTTCTTCGAGATCGCCTTCATCATCATTCCGCTGCTGGTTCCTGCGGCGTCTCTGCTTGGAGTCGACCTGGTGTGGTTCGGCGTGATGATCGGCATGAACCTCCAGACGTCCTTTCTGACGCCGCCTTTCGGCTTCGCCCTCTTCTACCTGCGCGGGGTAGCACCGCCGGAAGTGTCTACGGCCGATATCTATCGGGGTGCGCTGCCGTTTATCGGAATTCAGCTCGTCGGGCTGTTGCTAATCATTCTTTTTCCGGAGTTAGTAAGTTGGGCGTATTGAGGCCCTCGCGAGTTGCTATTGTCGCGGCGCGTACGGTACTTGACACGGCAGATTGCACCCCGGAATCGCATGACACCTCACGACGACAGCAGACTGGAACGACGCATTGCGGAGCTCGAGGAGAGGGTCCGCATGCTGGAGCGAGGTCAGCCGGATGCCGGCGGAGCCGCGTCGCCCACTCCTGAACTGGAGCGTGGACCGCCTGCAACGAACGTGGAGTCGTTCACTGTGCCGTCGCATCGAGGTCTGGAAGGACCCGTTACCCAGGTGAAGGTGCGTCCTCCGCGATCACCGGTGGGCAGCGACGCCATGGCCTCGATCAAGAAGATTCTCCGGAGCGAGGATCTGATCAACAAGGTCGGCATCTTTCTTCTTCTGATCGGACTGGCCTTTTTGTTCAAGTGGGGGATCGATCGCGGCTGGATAACCCCCGTCGTCCGCGTCGCATTCGGTGCAATCCTTGGAATGGGTCTGATCGGCTTTGGAGCCCGGATCCGAAGCCGCCGGGTTCGATACGGTCAGGTGCTGGTCGGCGGCGGCATCGCCACGCTGTACATCACGTTGTTCTCGGCGTTTCAGTTGTACGAACTTCTTTCGTACCCCGTCGCTCTCACACTCATGACCGGCGTGACGGCGCTCTCTTTCGCGCTTTCCCTGAGACAGGCGGATGTGGTTCTCGCGATCATCGCGACTGCAGGCGGACTTGGGACGCCATTTCTCCTTCTGGAAACTCCTACGAGCATTCTGTGGCTCGTGGTATACACCAGCCTCATCGCCGCCTGCGCGATTGCCATCTTCTTCGAAAAAGGTTGGCGCAGTCTTCTCCTGGTCGCGGTGATCGGAGGGTGGTCGGTGATGACGTATGCGTGGTCGGAGATCGTGTCGATCGGATTCGTGCCGCTCGCAGATCGTACGATTTACCAACTGGGTGTCGTGTTCTGTCTGGCCGCCTTTGGCTTCGCGCCCTCACTGAGGGATTTTCTGTCGCGCCGGGCGCCTGACCGGTGGGTTACTCCCGCCGTTCGACGGGGCGTTCGCTGGCACGCCCTTCGCCAGGCCTGCCGTCTTGCTTGCCGTTGCCGCACCGCTGATTTCTCTCGCTCTCTCACACCAGATCTGGGATCTATCGGCACCAACGTGGGGCGCGATCGAGGTCGTTGCAGCGACCGGATACTGGGCTGTCCACCTCTTCTCGAAGACGGCAGGAGACGAAGACGCTGCCTCCAGTCACGGTGTTGCTGCCGGGCTCGTGCTCGCGGTGTCGTGGTTTCATCTCTTCGAAAGCGATTCCGTCAGACTTCTGGCTCTGGCCGCCGAGGCAGCAGCAATCCACGTGGCGACCTACGTAACACCCAACCGCGCCATTCGTGCGCTGGGCCATAGTCTCTTTGCGGTCATCGCCGCATGGATGGCTGTTCGACTGCTCCAGGGTACCGAAGACCCGTCTCTCTTTTCGGGCCGATCGCTCACTCACATCGGCGTTCTGCTGCTCGCGCTTGGATCCAGTGTGGCGGTGCGATCGTCCGCCATGGCCAGTGCGTACCGCGTCGTTGTCGCGCTCCTTCTGGGAGCAGCCTGGTTCAGCTTTTTCGGCGATGGCTCGAACCGATTTCTTGCGGTGTCGCTTCAGGCGGCCGCACTCATTCTCTGGACCCAGTATCATGCGGATGCCGGCGTAAGGACGACAGGTCACCTTCTGTTCGGCGTGGCCCTTCTAGCAATCGAGTGGCGACTCACATCGCTGCCCGCCGGATCGCCCCCGCTTCTGAATACGGTTGCGCTTGTAGATCTTTCGGTGATCGTGGTTGCGATGGCTTGCTCCTGGCTACTCGTCGAGCGCAGGGCCCGTCTCGTATATCGATTTGCGGCCTACCTCGCACTCCTCGCCTGGTTCTGGCGGGACCTGGCGCCCCTGGACAACGGTCATGCGTTCATCAGCATCGCCTGGGGCATTATCGCGGTCGTCCTGATCATGATCGGGTGGCGGACCGGTCGTGACATCGCCAGAGTCACCGGGCTCACGACGCTGGGCATCGTCGTCGCCAAACTGTTCATCGTCGACCTGGCCGAGTTGGATACCGGCTGGCGCGTTGTCCTGTTCATCGGCCTGGGCGTCCTGCTGCTGTCGGCAAGCTATCTCTTTCCCAGCATATGGAAAGGAGACGCCGGCCAGCTGGAGGATCCTCTGTCACACGAGGCGGAGAACCCGGGCTAGGACGCCGCGCGCGCCGCAATGTGTCGCAGAACCTCCGGCTGAATCTCATGTCCCCCATCGAAGCGAACCATCGTCGCGTCAAGCTGTAACTCGTGCAGCAGCTCCAGACCACGTTTCAAATCGGCTTCGCTGACGAATCGATCTTCGCGACCCGCAACGAGACGTACGCCGGTGCCGGCCAGAGCCTCTGTAAATCCGTCGACGTTCAGGTCCGTCGGCAGGCCGATCCCCACAGAATCAAGACCGGCGACCGCTGATTGCGCAGCCACCCACCTGCACGCGGTGTGACCGCCCTGTGAGAAACCGAGAACAGTTACATCGGACGATTTGTACCCGGCGTCCGCAACGACGGCATTCAGATACTCCGTGTAATCCGCAATCTCCACCTCCCTGTCCTCGCGCGTCATCCACGAAGCACCCACGCGGGAACCGTCGCGAGAGTAGAACTTCGACAGTCCTTCCGGCGCGATGATCAGTCGGTCCGATGAGATGGGCTCGAAGGCCTCCAGGAATTCTTCGGCCAGCTGCCCATAACCGTGAAGCACAAGCCAGACATCGGGGGCGCCCGCTTTCCCGATCTTGAAATAACGCGCCGTACGCTGCACGGTGAGATGAGTCGCCGTCGGCATCAGTCCGTCTCCACTGTCGCAAGAATATCTTTGATGATCTTGAGGTGATGGCGCGTGTGAACGCGCACAAACCTCAGACCGTGGGACGGAGTAAAATCGCCAAGAATCGGGTGTTGGAACCGCGTGCGGAGCGACCTTGCCAGATCTTGATTTTCGCGGATCTTGCTCAGATACCCTCTCTGCTGTCGGTGGTTTACTCTCAGGTCGGACAGCGTCGCTTCGGTACTGGGCTTTGCTGCAGCCGGAGCTTTGCCTCGTCCACGCGGGATCGCACCGAAACCGAGAAGCAACACCCCGAGTGGCTTCAGTCGGCCAGACTCTGAAAACTCCCCGCCGTCACGGAGCATGGAAACCATCGTCGACAGCGCCCACCGGTTTGCGAGCAGCACGTGCTGGATCTGCTCATCCGTCGACCATTTTGAAATGGGTGGATGGCGATGTCGCAACACGACCTCGGGCTTCTCGAGAAGCGTCTCTATCTCCGAGTATAGATGGTCTACAGCCTGGAGGTCTTTGTCGAAATTCGTAATCACGTCGATGCCTAGGGGGTGTCGGGGAAGGAGTACCCGGCGAACGCAGTCTCAGCACTGCCGAACCAGGGATACGCCTGATCGCGAAAGGCGGTGAACGATTCGTAGACGCGGCGATATCCAGCCTCCGCCGCAGCCTGCTGATTCATGATGTCGAACGCCTGCTCACGGGCGGCATCGAGGATGTCAATCGGGAAGCGTTTCAGTTTGACGCCACCGTCGAGCAGTCGTCGGAGCGCCGGCGGATTCTGAGCGTCGTACCGCGCCAGCATTCGGACGTTTGCCTCAGCTGCTGCCGATTCCAGAGCAGACTGATATTCGGCGGGAAGCGTATCCCAGGCGCGCTGGTTAACATAGAAGCTCAATGTCGGGCCCGGCTCCCACCATCCCGGATAGTAGTAGTTTCTGGCGATCTTCTGGAAACCCAGTTTCTCGTCGTCGTACGGACCTACCCATTCGGTTGCGTCGATTGCTCCTCGCTCGAGCGCGGGGAATATCTCGCCACTGGAAATCAACTGGACGTTGACGCCCAACCGATCCATCACCTGTCCGCCCAACCCGGGAATTCGCATCTTGAGCCCGCGCAGATCGGAGAGCGAGTCGATTTCACGCCGAAACCAGCCTCCCATCTGTACGCCCGTGTTGCCGCCCGGAAGATTGACGATGTTGAAGTCGGCGAAGACCGCACGCATCTGCTCGAGTCCGCCGGCATAGTACAGCCACGCGTTCTGCATTCGAGCCGTCAGCCCGAACGGCACACACGTGTCAAACGCAAAGGTGGGGTTCTTACCGACGTAGTAGTAGCTCGCACTGTGACCCATCTGGATCGTGCCAGTCTGGACCGCACCCAGGACCTCCAGAGCGGGTACAAGCTCGCCACCGGGATAGGGGCGTATCCGAAATCGTCCGTCGGTGAGTTCACTGACACGGTCGGCCAGCACTTCCGACGCCCCGTAGATTGTATCCAGAGATCGACTGAAGCTCGATGCCAGCCGCCACGTTACCGACTTCCTCGTCTGCACCGCCGGGACGCCGTCGCTTGAGGGTTGGCCGCAGGACGCGAGCACAGTACCGGCGCCTGCTGCGCCAATAAGGCCTCGGACCACGAATGACCGCCTCTTCATCGTATCGCAGGGATTACTGAATCAGTGAGCCTGATAATAGCCGGGTCCCGCCCGGAGCGCAACTCTGATTCCGTGGCTCCAGTCGACTCAGTACCATATCGGTCTGTAGCTAGCCCCGTGGCCGCAAAGGCCGCATCACAACTTCAGAGATGAGATAATTGTCGGGTGTGTCGATCAATTGAACGACGGTGGTCGCCACGTCCTTGACCTGCATGGGATTTGGAGACATCTCGACCTCAGCCACCTCAAAGAACTCAGTCTCGATCGAACCGGGATACACACAACTCACCTTGATGCCGTCGTCCCGGAGCTCTTTCATGAGAGACTCACTGAATCCCCGCACACCGAACTTTGTCACGTTGTAGGCGCCGATGACGGCATTGCCCAGGAGACCCGCCACGGACGCAATGTTTACGACGTGACCTCCGAAGCCAGTCGTTTCATTCTGCTTCTTCATGGTCGGGACAACAGCCTTCGTGCACAGAAACATGCCGCGAAGATTCGTCTTCATCAGGAGATCCCACTCCGCCGACGAGAACTCGTCAACGCGTCCAAATCGTCCCAGTCCAGCATTGTTCACGAGCACGTCCACGCGGCCCGCTGCATCGATAACCTGCTGCAGCGAGGCATTCACTTCATCCTCCTCCGTGACGTCGCACGATATGCCTTTGAAATCCGGACCGAGATCTCGCTCCATGGTGGCAAGCCGATCGGTCCTCCTGGCGAGGCCGAAAACTTTTGCCCCCCGCGCGACCAATTCCGTAGAGCATGCCCGCCCGAGGCCGCTGCTGGCGCCGGTTATTACTACTACGCAGTCGTTTATATTCATCGCTGTCGTTGCTTCGTGTGATAGTGGAAGATCGAAAAGCACACCATACCGCTTCAGCCTCACCAAAAACGGGTGGTCATATCGCTACAGACCGTCCAGATCACATCATGATCCGGAAGAGGCCCTTCTCTCCCGAAAAGATATGCGAACTGCTGAGTCCCTACCTGTCCCGCGAGAGAGCTCAGCGAATCAACGACGTGATTCAGAACCGAACGCGGTCCATCGTCACAGTAGTCGAAGGAATAACGAACTACGGGAATGTCAGTGCCGTGATGCGGACGGCGGAGGCACTTGGTTTCTTCGAGGTGCACGTCGTTACAAGCGATCAGCCCTACAAGCAGTCGCGGCGAACTTCCCAGGGTGCTGAGAAGTGGCTCGACGTCAGGCGGTGGCGCAAGTCCGCCGAGTGCATCGGTGACCTCAGAGAACGAGGGTATCAGATTGCCGTGGCAGATTCGGGACCCGATGCCGTTCCGCTTTCCCGAGTCGACTTCCTCCGAAAGACGGCGATCGTCCTGGGAAACGAGGTGGAAGGTGTTTCGGAAGATTTCCGGGCCGCGTCAGATGTCGTGTGCCGCATCGACATGATCGGCTTCGTAGAGAGTTACAATATCTCCGTCGCGGCTGCTCTCATGCTGTATCACGCACATCTCGCTCGCACGAGTGGACGGGACGACGGCGGTGATCTGAGTGCGACGGAAAAGCAAGCGCTGACCGCGGAGTACTATCTCCGTGCCGTTCAGCGAGCAGAAGAAATTCTGCTGGAAGACGACCGGCGAGCCGACTAGATCCCCGAGCGTCTACGATCGTGCGCGACGGTGATGCCCCACATTTCGGGTTCGTGCGGAGGAGTGTCGTTCCAGTCCCCGAATGAATGAGAGCCATCCGATGTGTAGTGTACGCGGTACGTGCCGGCAGGCAGCATCAAGACCGTGTTTACCATGCGGTTCTTACTCGCACCACCCGCGTGCTCTGTCATGCGAAACGTCATGTCCCACACGACGGTGCCATCGTCAAGGTTTTCGATCCATCCATAGTCATACATCTCTCCGCCCTGACCTTCTCCCACCGCAAACACTCTGATGCGGCCTTCTTTCTCGAGCGTGAAGTCTGCGTCTCTGTTCTCGCCGTCAATCACCTCGGTAATGCGAGCCAGAGTCGAACGATCCTCGGCCGGTGAATAGGTCGCAAGCCGGTCCGACTCGTCCGCGTCCACCGGCGCTATCGTCACGCCCCATGCGGCTGCATCGAACGGTCGATTGGAATTCCAGTCTTCATACGAGTGAGATCCGTCCGTGATAAAATGAACGACGTAATTCCCGACATCCAGCTTGATGACCCCGTCGAACACCCGGTTCTTGCTCGCTCCGCCTGCATGATCTGTCGATGCATAATCCATGCGCCACACGGGTTCACGCGTATCGGTGTTCACGATCCAGCCGTAGTCGAACATGCGGTCGTCGCGGCCTTCGCCGATGGCGTAGATCCGTATTTCCAGTGGGCGGACGACCGAAAAACCAGCAGTCTGGTGCTGATCGTCGCCCAGCCCGCGAAGCTTGACAACGGCATGGTCAAGCGAGATGTTTTCGTAGTCGAAGCGTGAGATATGTCGCAGATCGTCGGCGTCGGGGACGCGCAACGTCAGGCCCCAGAAATCGGGGTCATACGGCGGTATGGCATTCCACTCCATGGGGGAGTGCGAGCCATCCGAACTGTAGAATGCGGCATACTCGACCGGGTTCGAGACTGATTTGTTCGCGGCTCAACCGGTTCTTTTCGGCGCCGCCCGCGTGTTGCAGGTTCGCGGAACTCATCTCCCACACTTTTTGCCGCGAATCGACACTCACAATCCAGGCATGATCGAAGGCATCGCCCTGTACGAACTCACCGACGGCATACACATCGATGTCCAGCGGCCGCTTTAACTCAAACCCCTCCGCCACGTAGCGGTCGTCCGGAACGCCGGTTATCGTCAGGAAGGCAGTCGACAGGAACCCATCCGCAAGCTCGTCAACGTTCGTCACGGGTCGGCCGGCGGGCGACGTTCGGATCTGAATACCCAGTTCACTCTGCAACTCCTTGAAGCGCTCGTCCCAGTCTTCGTCGTTGCGCCAGTTATCACGATCAAAGAGCTCCCGTATTACATTCCGGATGATGTCGCCAATGTCGCGAGGATTCCAATCGCCCCGATTCCAGTCCGTGTAGGAAGCGTAGTACACTTCGTATGTCCCGGCCGGAAGCGAAATCTCATCCGTCACCTTCCGCAGGTGTTGATCTTCCTGCTCGCCGTCGTGCGTATTGAATTCCCACACGGGCAAGCGGGTGTTGGCGTCGAGAATCCATGCGTTGCTCGCGAGCGGTCTTGCTCCACTCGGGTCGAAACAGATGGTTTCGATAGAAACGCGAGAGTCTGCGGCAATCACGAATCCAGCCGTGCGTACCTCGCCGAACTCGCCCGCCCCAAGATCCACCGTGACGGATGACTGAGCGGCCACTCTGGATATTGAACCAGTAAACAGGAGAAGCAGGAAGGCCAGAGCGAGAATCAGAAGTCGCGTCCGATCGGGCAGGATTGTCCGACCCTTCGAATAGAAAGTCCTGGTCATAGCCGCTGCGGTGTATTATTTCGGGTTCGTGTGCTCCGGTTGACGAAGCGGTAGGGCAAAAGTTACCCGGGCGGCATCGTAACGAGCGCGAGGCGGCTCCGGAGGAGCCCGAAATCAGCCGGTGTACGAGATCCGGTAGACGACTCCCGCCTGGTCGTCTGACAGCAGCAGCGAGCCGTCGGGCATCTGCTCAAGGTCAACGGGGCGGCCCCAGTTGTCACGACCTTGCAGCCAACCTTCCGCAAACGGTTCGTAACTGATCGGCAGGCCGTCATTCCCGAGACGAATCAGCGCGACCCGATATCCGACTTTGTCTCTTCGATTCCAGGATCCGTGTTCGGCGATGAATATCTGGCCTCGATACTCTTCGGGGAAGCTGTCGCCCGTGTAGAACTCCATCCCGAGCGCTGCCACATGCGCACCGAGTTGCTGAACGGGCGGGACGAACTCGGATGCCGATCTACCCGCACCGAATTCCGGATCCTGAATCCCCCCGGCGTGAACGTGCGGAAATCCAAAATGTGGATCCGGCAGAGATATGCGGTTCAGTTCGTCGGGAGGAATATCGTCACCCATCATGTCGCGCCCGTTATCCGTGAACCACAGGTCGCCCGAATCGGGGTGCCAGTCGAAACCGACTGTGTTGCGTATGCCGCGCGCCACAATTTCGAACCCCGAGCCATCGGGGTTCATTCGCGTGATGGCCCCGTACGGATCTTCGACCTCGCATACGTTGCACGGTGCACCGACGGGGACATAGAGCTTTCCATCGGGTCCGAATGCGATGTACTTCCACCCATGCCAGGTGTCGCGCGGATAGCGATCCGTGATCAATGCAGGGGCGGGAGGGTCCGCGAGGAGACTTTCGATATCGTCGTATCGCAAGACACGATCAACCTCTGCAACGAACAGAGATCCGTCCCTGAACGCTACGCCGTTTGGCATGGTGAGGTCACGGGCGATGGTGAACCTCTCGTCCGCCGCACCGTCCGCGTTGTTGTCACGGACCGCATAGACGCTACCGTTGTCGCGCGTCCCGATAAAGAGCGTGCCGTTCGGCGAAAGCGCCAGCGATCGAGCATCCGGAAGGCTGTCCGCGTATATCTCGATCTTGAAACCGTCCGGCAACGCTATCCGGTCAATTCCCTCGTACGGCGTCAGGTTCGGGCCGCAGCCGGTCGAGGCGAGAAGCGCAACAAGAAACCATGTTCGGAGAGGACGTCTCATAACGGATTGGTCCTGCTCACGATCTGCGCTATTCGCCACTCGGCAGCGATCGCGGCGAAGGCGCCTCGTCAATCGCGGTCCGGATCATGACAGCGACATCGTCGGCCCTGCGCTTGTTATGCTCCAGCGTGAGGCTGGAGTGATTGAACATGTCGACGATCGTCCCGATAAGGCACAATCCGCCGGTCAGCAGATACAGGATCCCCATTCCCACCTGGTCGAGATAGAATCGGTGGATCCCTCCGAATCCGAGAAAACCGACTACTGCGAGCAGGAGGGTGACGGTTGTGTCCTTTCGTCTCTTTCTGTAAACGGCGGCGAATTGACGTGCCTGCTCTTCGCCCATCTCCTTGATCAGCGAAGCGACGTGCAGAAGCTCCTCGTCCTCAACTTCCGGCAAGTAGGTAATGGCTTTCGAGATGGCCTCTGACATATGCTGCCCCCTTTTCTTTAGATCAAACGGTTAGAGCCTGTGGCGGGCCCACGTGGAAGGATTCGCACGACCCGACTCGATATGACGAGCAGGGCAAATGGTGATAGCGGATGAGTGTCGATGGCCGTGACGACGTCACCGTGCAGCAATGAGGCCAGCGCGTGTCCCATTCCACAGCCCGGACATTCCATGCCCATCCATTTGAAGAGGCACAGGTCCAGAGTCGGTGGCGCCGCCGGATCAGTACACGCGAGAACCACAAGGGCGACTATCCAGAAGACGATCTCGCCGGAGTTTTTCAACGTAAACATCGCTGTTTTGGCCTTCATTCTTTGCATTCAATGTACGTGGTCAGAATCAGATCCTGAAGGGCGCGTCCCTGGGCCCACACAGCCACCAGAAACGTGACCGCGCGTGGAGTATGCTCGGCTTCGGCACTTGACGTGAAGGTGGGCCCGTCATCCGCGGGCCCGTCTTATGTGGGGCAACTCGAGTCGTTTGTGGGCAAAAGAAAAGGGCGGCATCCGCGAATGCGGTGCCGCCCTTTGTCGGGGTCGTCTGCTGACGTTTCTTACTTCTCCTCGAGTCGTGCTACGACCTTGCGGTCGCCGAACATCTCGACAGTTGCGCGGTCGTTCTTTCCGGCCGTGACTTTGGGCGTGCCTCCGCCGAGAACGATCTCCAGTCGACCGTTCGATCCTGACACCGTGATCACCACAGCGTCGACGCGAGCCGGTTCGACGTTGGTGGAGTCCGTCGAGGCCACTTCCACGACGGCGAACGTATACCGGGTAATACCCCAGCCCGTCAGCACGTCTTCAAAGTCGAGGTTGTCGCCGTCGGTGATGTTGTCGGAGAATCCGTCTCCATTGACATCTCGACCGCCGTCAATAAATGTGGTCTCGTCCATCCGGACAGCCGTGTTACCAACCGTCTTCACGCGGTTACCCTCGGCCCTGCTGGTAATGGACGTTCCCTCTGTCAGGGGATTGCCGTTCCAGTCGGTGACGTCAAGCGTGTACGTCGTGCCGATTGAGGCCACGCCGGGCTGTACCTGGATAACGGGTCCTCCGGTCATCAGCACGGGTGTGACGGACGTTACAGGATCCTGATTCTCGTCTGCCGTGGTGGCCGTCACATTCACGACGCCATCCGGCGGCAGTGGATTGCCCGAGATCAGGTTAACGGATCCGCTACCCTGGGCGTTGGTCGTTGTAGAACCTTCAACCAGGCTGTAGTCGGTCGCGAAAGATACGGAGGTACCCGGGCGGACCGGATTCGAGTACTTGTCTCCAACGAGCACCGAAATCCGGTTTGTCAGATTGAAGGCGCGCAATCCGGGATAGTTAAAGGTTGCAGGACCCAGGGTGAAGTGTGCCTGGTCCGGCAGGCCGCCGTGTATCGCGATAGAAACGGGAAGCGAACGGATCGTTGTGCCGAGCACGGTCGCCTGAGCAACGATCTGCGCTACACCGGCTATCGTTCCGGCCGAGATATTCACTTCCACCTCGCCGTTGTTGTTTGTCTCGCCGACGTCCGGGAAGATGAACTCGCCTCCACCAGGTGCTTCGCCGAAGGAGAAATTGACGGTCACCTTGCGGTCAATCGTCACCGGCTTGCCAAGTGAATCGGCTACCTGGAAGATCAGAGTCGCAACCTCGTCGGAGCCGCTCTCGCGTACGCCGATAGCGTCAGTGTCCTGAGACAGAAGCAGGATATTGGATCCGTATCCGGAAGATTCGGATATCTCGTCGATCTGGGTCAGGCGAATGATGGGCACGTTGACAGCGTTGCCGGCGATCGCGTCCGCAACGGTCACACTGGCCTCACTGAAACCAGTCTTGCGAGCGACGACGACAAGATCCATCGTGCTGTCGATCTTGACGTCAAAAACATAATCACCTTCTACACCGGTTTCTCCGAGGACATCGTTCATCGGTAACACGGTGATGGTCGCGCCGCTGATCGGATCGTTGTTCTGATCCAGCACACGGCCGATGAGGGTTACGGTGCCACTCTCGCTGTCACCGCCGAACAAATCGCAGCCCGAAGCGAACAGGCCGGTGAGGAGTACGAGAAATACGTAGGTCGGGAAACGTCTCATGGCTTACAGACTCGGTGGGTACTACAGGGACCGGAAATACCGGGGAATTCAGGTGGGGTATCGACCACTCCAAAGGCATCTTTAGCCGCTTTCAGGGTCATTAATCTGGCTGAAGCGCATCCTGAGCCTCAGGGGACGAAGAGAACCCGTTCTAATAGCGAAAGCCCGCTCTGTCGCTCTGCGGCGGACCTTTCACGGTCGATGGATTAGTTGATGTTCCAGGTGTCGCCGGCGTTGAGGAGAGCGGCAAAATCACCCTTTCCCCGCTGATTCATGACCAACTTCATCTGCTTCTGGATCTCGTCGTCGTACGTAGGGCGCTGTTCTGCGTAGAATACTCCGAAGGGCTGGGGAAAACCTGGTTTGAAGAAGACGCGCGCAAGAACCGACGCGAGGTCGCGGCTCGTCTCGTCGTGAACCACACAGTCACTTGCCGACCATTGCCCGTTTGTAAGGTCGACGACTTCCACCGAAAATCCGCTCAGCCGGAGTCCCTTTCGACCCCCGTCGAAGACAAGTGGCTTTCCATGCTGAACAAAAACGGTGTTCTCGGGCTTCGAGTCTTTCTCCGTATAGGTGAAGAAGGCCCCGTCATTAAAGATGTTGCAGTTCTGATAGATCTCTGCGAATGCAGCACCTCTGTGATCGTGCGCACGCTTGAGGATCACCTTCATGTGCTTCGGGTCCCGGTCCATGGTGCGTGCGACGAACGTGGCGTCGGCTCCCAGCGCAAGCGCGGCAGGATTGAAGGGGTGGTCAAGTGACCCGTAGGGCGTGCTTTTGGTGACCTTGCCCAACTCGGAGGTTGGACTGTACTGGCCCTTGGTCAGTCCATAGATCTGATTATTGAACAGCAGCATTTGCACATTCACGTTTCGCCGCATCAAGTGAATGACATGATTGCCGCCAATTGACAGGGCGTCGCCGTCGCCGGTCACAATCCAAACGTCGAGATCAGGACAACTGGCCTTCAGCCCCGTCGCAAGCGCAGGCGCCCTGCCATGAATGAGTGGAAGCCGTACGTGTTCATGTAGTACGGGAAGCGGCTCGAACATCCGATCCCGCTGATGAAGACGATATTTTCTCTGTCCACTCCAAGTTCCGGCATCAGGCGCTGGACGGTTGCAAGGATCGCATAATCACCACAGCCAGGACACCACCGTACGTCCTGGTCGGACTCGAAGTCCTTCCGGCTCATGCCATCTCCACCAGGCGACTTTGCGGCTGATGGGGGAAGAGTAGGCCCGCGACCCGGAGGCAGCGTCACCTTGCGTCTGGTGGCCGTGCCACCGGGCGGCATCGTCGGTCTTTTCGGGCGAGTCGCGCCGGGCTTCTTCGGTTTCTTGTTGTTGTCAGCCATTGATCGGTTGGCGTGAAGGAATAGTCAGATTCGTCAGGACGACGCATCCTCGATGGCGGAAACGATTTCGCTCGACTTGAACGGCTGTCCTTGCATCTTCGTGACGCTTTTGAATGGCAGCAGGAAGCGAGCTCGAAGTACCATGACGAGCTGTCCGTCATTGATTTCAGGAACGATCAGGTGCTCAAATCGACTCAGCACCTCTCCGAGATCCGATGGAAGCGGGTTCAGGAAACGCAGGTTGATACTTCCGACACGCTTGCCGGTCTTCCGAGCCTCGACCACCGCCGCCTCAATCGCACCGCGGGTCGAACCCCATCCGACAACCAGTACATCTCCCGACTCGTCTCCATGGACCATGGTCTTCGGGATGATGTCTGCAACCCGCTCCACTTTCTCGGCCCGGAGACGGGTCATCAGTTCATGGTTCTCGGGCTCGTAAGAGACGTTTCCTGTTTTGTCTTGCTTCTCGAGACCACCGAGTCGGTGCTCCAGGCCCTTCGTTCCCGGTCGCGCCCAGGGGCGCGCGAGCGTCTTTTGATCTCTCAGATAGGGCAGGAATCCTTCTTCGACGTTTGCTTCGTGACTTGAATCGGCAAAGGTCACGTCGATGTCGGGCAGGCTGTCAAGACTCGGGATGAGCCACGGCTCCGACCCGTTACCGAGATAGCCGTCGCCGAGGAGAACAACAGGCGTCATGTAGGTCAGCGCGACTCGACACGCCTCGAATGCGGTCTCAAAGCAATCGCCGGGTGTGCTCGCCGCGAGAACCGGCAGCGGCGCTTCCCCGTTTCTGCCGAAGAGGGACTGCAGCAGATCGCTCTGCTCTGTCTTGGTGGGCAGTCCCGTAGATGGTCCGCCTCGCTGCATGTTGACCACGACCAGCGGGAGCTCCGTCATCACGGCGAGCCCGAGGGTCTCTGACTTAAGCGCCAGACCGGGACCGCTCGTGCCAGTGATTCCGAGATGACCTCCAAAGCTTGCCCCGAGCGCCGAGCCGATCGCGGCGATTTCGTCCTCTGCCTGGAACGTCATTACACCGAAGTTCTTAAGTCGACTCAGCTCGTGGAGCAGGTCCGAAGCCGGGGTGATCGGGTAGGTACCATAGAAGATGGTCAGGCCGCTCTTCTGTCCGGCAGCGACGAGTCCCATCGCCATAGCCTGCGCCCCACGAATCGCGCGATAGCGACCCGGAGGCATCTGAGCCTCTGCAACGTCATATCGAACGATGAACTGCTCGGTTGTCTCGCCGTAGTGGTATCCCTTCTTCAGCACCTGGATATTGGCGTCCCGAAGGTCGGGTCGCTTGGCAAATTTCTTGCTGAGCCACTCCAGTGCCGGCTCCATGGGACGCGAGTAGAGCCACAGGGCCAGTCCGAGCGCAAACATGTTCTTGGAGCGATCGACCTCCTTGTGACTGAGGCCCGTTTCCTTGAGTGCGTCGCGGGTAAGCTGCGTAAGCTTGACCGGTATTACGTGCCGGTCCTCCAGGGAGCCATCCTCCAGCGGATTGCTGGTGTACCCGGCCAGGTCTAGATTTCTCCTCTCAAACGCGTCCGTATTTACAATAATGGCGCTCTGAGCGTGGACCCGTGCCAGGTTCACCTTGAGAGCCGCGGGGTTCATCGCCACGAGCAGGTCGACATCGTCACCCGGCGTGCGGACATCGACCGAACCGAATCGAAGCTGAAATCCGCTGACGCCGTACGTAGTGCCGGCCGGGGCTCGAATCTCCGCGGGGAAATCTGGCAGGGTGGCCAGGTCGTTGCGGGCGTAGGCGGCAGCCAGGGTGAACTGTGATCCCGTCAACTGCATGCCGTCGCCGGAGTCTCCCGCAAAGAGAATCGTTGCTTCCGGGATTAACTTGACGTCTTTCTCAGGCGCTTGCGTGGCCATGGTTATCTGGCGATGCCCTTTTCGTTAGAAGTTGCGGATATGACGGCGGCGCGAAGGCTGCCGGCTCCCCTGTAATGCCGCTGAAACGTACTGATGGCAGTGTTGATTCAAAAGGTGCTGGTGCACGTCCAGGTCCACGGTCGTGCGTCGAGTTCAGGCCAACTCGGAACTGGTTGAATTTCAGTGCCGTAGGAGTCTCGAGAAGCGCGAGCGGAGCGATCCCGCCCGCGTTCGCGCTGCGCCCCGAAAGCTAAGCTTTTCCTCAGATAGTTACGCATTCCTGATGCCAGTCGCCTTTGACAAGTTGTTCGGGCGCGTGAAGCCCGTCATTGCCATGATACACACGGGTCCGAGCCCGGGTGTACCGGGGTTTGTGTGTGTCGAAAGCGCATTGGATCGCGCGATTGCGGAGACCGAGGTGTTCGTTGGCGCAGGCGTCGACGGAATCATGGTCGAGAACATGCGCGACTTCCCGTGTGTCCACGAGCGCGATATGGGTCCAGAGGTTACTGCGTTCATGACGACCATCGCGTGCGCAGTGAAGCGTCGCGCCGGCAAGATCCCGGTAGGCATTCAGGTATTGTTCCAGGCGAATCGTGCCGCACTGGCGGTGGCCGTCGCTGCGAAATGCGACTTCGTCAGAGCCGAGGGTTGGACGTACGCTCATGTTTCGGACAAGGGCTTCGCGGACGCCTCGGCAGGCCGTGTGGTTCGATACCGAAAGCTTATTGGCGGTTCACGGATCCCGGTCTTCGCAGATATCAGGAAAAAGCATGCCGCTCACGCGTTGACGGGAGACCTCACCATCGGTGAGATTGCTGCCGGAATGGAACTCCACCTTGCCGATGCTATTGTCGTGACCGGATCATCGACGGGCGTCTCTCCGAACATCGACAGTCTGAAGGAGGTCCGTGAGGCCACGGGTCTTCCGTTGATCGTCGGCAGTGGAATTACGGCGGAGAATGTCGGCCTGTTCTATGACCACGCGGACGGCTTCATCGTCGGCAGTTCACTCAAGGAGAACAGCGTCTGGCACGGACCCGTCAGCGACGAAAGGACACACGAGCTCATGAGTGCCGTTGTGCAGCTTCGCGCCGCGCGAGAAATGGTTTTCCAGAAGAACTAGGTCGACTCCGACCGACCGCTCCTCAGCAACGACGACAGCATGCTCGAGTACGAAGCCCTCACCGACACGATCCGCGTTATCGTTCGTCCTATTTATCTCGACGGCCAAACGGACATCATGAGTGGCCGGTTCGTCTTCGGCTATTTCGTTCGCATCGAAAACGAGGGTTCGCAGGAAGTTCAGTTGCTCCGACGACACTGGCTCATCAGTGACGGCACCGGAAAAGTTCAGGAGGTGGAAGGTGAGGGCGTCGTGGGAAACCAGCCCGTCATCGAGTCGGGCGGCCATCACGAGTACAACAGTTACTGCGTGCTCGAGACCTTCGAAGGCAGCATGGAGGGATCGTATCTGATGCAGCGCGCGAGTGGTGAGCGTTTCAGGGTCGTCATCCCTCGATTCAACCTCCGGGCGGCGGCGAATTAAGAGCCCCTACGTCATGTCAATGTCGATGACGCAGTCGGCAGTCTTCAGTTCGATGATCCGATCGTTGTCGGTTAACCTGTAGTCCAGGATTTCCGCCGGAAGCATCTCACGCGGCGTCGCCATCTGAAAGAGTGTGTCCGCCACTACCTGCCAGTCCTCGGGTGTCAGATGTACGGTGGCCCGGCCGTCTTCGACCACAAATTGAGAGTAGCTCAACACCCGATTCAGGTGATGAATGCCCATGTTCTGATGGAGATTGGGATCCATAACTCACTCTTCTCGCTTCGGTTGGAATTCGTAGATTTGATTCATGTCCGTCCGCGCAACGTCTGTCCGCGTTCTGGCTACTCTATAGACTCCGCGTGGTTTCGATGCACACCGGTCCCATCCGATAACAAGGGTTCGCGTCTGGCATGAGGCAGTATCTCGACTATCTCCAGGACATCCTGGACAACGGTACTCACAAGGAAGACCGGACCGGTACCGGAACCGTCAGCACGTTCGGCCGGCAAATGCGCTTCGATCTCTCTGAGGGCCTCCCGCTCGTTACGACGAAGAAGCTGCACGTGCGGAGTATCATCCACGAGCTGCTGTGGTTTCTCAGCGGAGATACGAACATCAGATATCTCCGTGATAACAACGTCACGATCTGGGATGAGTGGGCGGATGAAAACGGTGACCTTGGTCCCGTTTATGGCAAACAGTGGCGCAGCTGGGAGGCGAAGGACGGTTCGGTCGTCGATCAGATGAGTGGGGTCCTGGACCAGCTTCGAACCAACCCGGACTCAAGACGGATGATCGTCAATGCGTGGAAGGTGGACGAGATCGAGGACATGGCCTTGCCCCCGTGTCACATGATGTTTCAGTTTTATGTGGCGCACGGGCGGCTCAGTTGCCAGCTGTACCAGCGCAGTGCTGACAGTTTTCTGGGCGTGCCGTTCAATATCGCATCGTACGCGATCCTCACCATGATGGTGGCGCAGCAGACGGATCTGGAGCCCGGCGAATTCGTGTGGACCGGTGGCGATTGCCACATCTACGGAAATCATCTGGAGCAGGTCCGGTTGCAGCTGTCCCGCGAGCCGTTGCCTCTTCCCCGGTTGGTTATCCACCGCAAACCTCCGTCGCTCTATGAGTACGCCTTCGATGATTTCGAGGTGGTGGACTACGAGCATCACCCGCACATCAAGGGTATGGTGGCGGTCTAGCCATGTAGATTTGAGCCCGACCGATGCAGACTCCTCGACCTGAGATCGTCATCATTGCTGCCCTCGCGGAGGACAATCGCGTCATCGGGGTAGACAAAGATCTTCCGTGGCGCATTCCGGAAGATCTGAAGCGATTCAAGCAGCTGACGACAGGTTATCCGCTGCTAATGGGACGCAAGACGTTTGAATCGCTGATTCATCAGTTTGGTGGACCGCTGCCCGACCGGCGCAACCTGGTGTTGACCCGTCGGAGCGCGTTCGAGGGCTACGACGGTGTCGAGACGTACGACAGCATCGAGGCCGCTCTCGCAGCCGCCGAGAACGCCGAACGCATCTACATTGGCGGCGGCGGACACATATACGAACAGTTCCTTGAGCAGGCCGACCGGTTAGAGTTAACTCTGGTCGAAGGCTCGTATGAGGGCGACACGTTCTTTCCGCCTTTCGAGCATCTGGTCGGGACGCTCTTCAGGCTGACCTGCGTTGAGAATCGCGACGGCTACCGCTTCGAAACGTACGAGCGCGAAGGGACTGCCGACTAGTTCGCCACGGCCGAGGTCAATCCCTCAAATGACGGGAGGGCGTCGCAGGTGAAAATCTGTCGCCTGCTGGTAGGCATGCGCCAGTGCGAGCGCCGCTCCATCACGGTATAAGCCTGAAAGAAACGTGACGGAGCCCGGCGATTTCCGACGTGCGTTACCCTCCACGGAGTGAAAGGCATTCGGCACGCAAACTGCGGGGTGGCCCGTCAGGTTGGTGAGAGCTAGTGTCTTTCCTTCGAACGCCGGACTGACGATGACATCAAAGTCCTTCATTAGGTTTGCCATGCGCCTCAGCAGAACAGACCGAATCCGATTTGCCTGCAGATACTCCACCGCCGGAATGAATCGCGAGGCTCGAAATACGTTGGGCCACGCGTTGCGCTCCTGGCGCACCATCGAATCGATTCCACGTGAACGCGTGAGGCCGTCGAAAGCTGTAGCCGCTTCGGCAGAAAGAATGATCAGCATCGGATCGATCGGAAGGTCAACAGGCAGATCGACAGGCTGCAGGTCGATTGCCAGCTCCTCTCGCAGTACGCGCAACGTCTCGTTGTCGGCCTGCTGATTCTCGTAGTCAGCCTTGAATGCTGCCTCCACATATCCAACACGAAGTCCCCTCACGGGATGTGAAGCGTCGAAGATAAATGGGGCGTCCACGGTCGCCGGATCACGCGGATCAGCCCCCCGAATCGTATCGAACACGATGGCACAGTCGAGTGCAGAACGGCACATCGGACCGAGCTTGTCCATGGACCATGACAGAGCCATCGCGCCACTGCGACTTACGAGTCCGAACGTTGGTCGATGTCCGGTGACGCCGTTTCGGGTCGATGGCGAGACGATTGATCCGTACGTCTCGGAACCGATTGCAAACGGAACGAGGCCGGCCGAGACGGCACTGCCGGGTCCCGCCGACGAGCCACTTGAGCCCTCGTCCAGGTTCCACGGATTGCGGGTCTTGCCGCCGAACCAGACGTCACCCCACGCCAGCGCCCCGAGCGTCAGCTTTGCGACGAGCACGGCTCCGGCCTCATCAAGGCGCTCAATAACAGCTGCATCCTCGTCGATAACCTGATCCCGATATGGTGTTGCACCCCAGGTCGTTGGATACCGGCGAGCGGAAAGCAGGTCCTTCGCTCCGTACGGGATTCCGTGTAACGGGCCGCGGTACTGGCCGGCCGCAATCTCACGGTCGGCTCTGTCAGCCTGCTCAAGGGCGCGCTCTTCCGTTACCGTCACAACAGCCTGCAACCGGGAATCGAAGCGTCGGAGACGACGGATGAACAGCTCCGTCAATGATCGAGCCGAGACGGCTCTCGTTCGAATCATCTCACCTAATGCGGCTACTCCCGCGAATGCGAGGTCGTCGTCGCTCAGCGATCCGGGTTCGGCAGCAGTACCCCAGTTGACTGCCGATTCGCCACGAGGAATGCTCTCGCCACCGATTCGCGGATCAAACACCAGTGCGGGCGGGATGTCGGGCGACGCTTCGTGCTCTCGGAGTTGCGCAAACTCTTCCAGCCTGCCGGCGAGGTCCTCCAGCATGAGATCCCGTTCGTCATCCGAAAAGGAGAGACCCGCGAGGCGTTCGGCCGCCTCGATATCACTCGTTGTGAGAGCGTCGTCATCAACCGAATCGTCAGAGGTAGCCGCCGACCGTCCGACCGCAAGTGCGGGTAACGCGACGAGGCTCGAACGGACAAACTTGCGGCGGGAAAGCTCCGCGATGCGGCTCTGGTTGGACAACATGGTTCTCGTCTCCTGTGGGTACGTGAGTCACGAGAACAGTACGGCCGCAAAGCCGACTTCGTCAACTGCCAGGCTCGGCAGCTTCCGGATAGCTCGGCACTTCAGACGATTCGAAATGCACGTACCTTCGCAGAATCTCGACAACTTCAGTGTCCAGATTCTCCGTCATCCAGACCACGTAGCCGGGCTCGCTCTCGGTCAGTTCCTTGAGCGTCTTTCCGCGGTGCTTGCCGAAGCAGATGATCACGTGCTCGCCGTCTACCTTCAATCTGCGACCGCTGTCCAGAAATGGATATCGCAGCTCCGAAACGATTTCCGCCGGCGTACCACGAAGTTGATAGCGAAGTATCTGCTCCCGCATAATGTCTTCAGTGGCGGCTACGTCGCCCATCGCTCTGTGAGCGTCCGGCATCTCCGTCCCGAGATAGTACTTGAACGTCCACGCCAGATTGCGTTGTTCGTGATGGCGCAGGATTTCAAATGCATCCAGCACGACAACATCCGGCGGACACGGAAACGGCTTGTCTATCCGCCCGAACTCGTTGCGGAGTACCGGAAGATCGAACTTCACGGCATTGTATCCTGCAAGGTCGGAATCAGCGAGAATGTTGGACAGTTCGTCGGCAATCTCCGCGAAGCGCGGAGCCTTGACAAGGTGCTCGTCTGTGATTCCGGTCAACTCGCTGATCTCGGGCGTAAGGAAGCGACCAGGATTCACGAGCGTCTCGAACTTCTGCTTTTTACGGTCCGGAAACACCTTGAGACAGGCAATCTCGATAACGTGATCCTGCTCGATATCGATTCCGGTTGTCTCGAGGTCGAAGAATACGATAGGTCTTTCGAGATGCATATCGAAATCAGCCTGCCACGAAGGAGGCGCCTGAGGGTGGACCGAGCCGGTTTGCGAGCATGAATGCAATCGCGTGCCGGTTGAACAGTCGCGGTTCTTCAACATTGCACACGTGGCCGGCACCCTCAATTATCTTGAGAATGCTGCGCTTGTGTGTTTCGATCAGACGCTGGACTGCGGGCAGGAACATGTAGTCTTCCTGTCCCATGAGGTAGAGTGTCGGGGCTTCGAGTTCACGCTCGGCATAGGAACGAAGCAGCGGTACAACTCTGGATGTCAGTCGGAACCAGCGGAGGAATTCCTTCTGACACAACTTCCGCGCTTCTCTTGTGAACAGTGCTCGCGATTCCTTGTGACGCTTTCGCGGCATGATGATCCATGCGAAGAACCGATAGAGCCATATGTACGGAACGACGTGCTTGAACATGTTGCCGATCGCAACGAGTACTCGAGATCGGACATTGAGACGGGTAATGGCACCTCCGAGAACAACAGTACCGACGCGGTCTGGATCGATATCGGCGATCGACCGGATAATCAATGAACCGAGCGATATGCCAACGAAATGCGCCCGACGCACGCCGACGTGATCAAGTACCTCGATGATATCCCGGCTTACGTCGTCGAACGTATAAGTCAACTGACTGACCGGCATTCTACGCGATTCACCGTGTCCTCGCAGATCGAAAAGCAGGACATTGAATTTCTTCCGGAAGTCCCGCATCTGCTTGAACCAGATTGCAGAACTGCCGCCGGCACCATGGACGAAGACCACCCAGTCGGCGGTTGGCCCGATCTCGTATGTCTTATGATGTAGCAAGGATCTTCGAATAGGTAGAACACTCAAACGCTCCAGCTATCCACGTGGTTCGCGCAACGACGTTTTGCACAGCAAATCCCGCGTGACGGCAAGTTGGACGCGAATTTCGCTCTGTATCAGATCCTTCGCGCGTCGTGGCGATCGGGAGAGGCGCCCTTGTTGCTAGGGTTCAAACGATCGCGCACCAGACCGTTGCTGATCCCTCGCGGGAATAGCACGACCGTCAGAATTTCCGATGCGCGGGTGGTTGCTGCTAACTCCGGCAAGTGCTCCCCGCATTGGGCGCGCGCGAATCAACATAAGTCGGTCGGAGGATTCCGAGCACAGCCTTCGACAGTACGGGTCTCAGGACATTCCGACTCCGGAAAAAGAAATACCGGTCAGCCTGGCGATATCGGGTTTCCATGTCGTAAGGTCTCTCGACTCAAACTGGCCAAGATGATCGTGTCCGCAGGCTCGCGCAAGGATCTGCATGAGATGAACGGTAGCCTTGAGGTAGTTCGTCAATCTCTGAGCCGATTTCTCGATGATGATTCGTGATCGCAGTGACTTCTTCTGCGTCGCGATACCGACGGGGCAGTTGTTCGTGTGGCAGGCGCGCATTCCGAGGCAACCGATTGCCTGAATCGCCGAGTTCGCGATGGCTATCGCGTCCGCTCCGAGTGCAAGTGCCTTTACGAAGTCCGATTCCGTTCGCAGGCCGCCAGTGATGATGAGACTGACCTTTTCAGCGCCGCGGCTATCCAGATGACGCCTGGCTCGCGCGAGAGCGACCATCGTAGGTACGGAGATGTTGTTCTTGAAGATCTCCGGTGCGGCACCCGTCGCACCTCCTCGACCGTCGAGGATGATATAGTCGGCGCCCGAGTCAAGTGCGAAGTCGATGTCGTCCTCGATATGCTGAGCCGACATCTTGAATCCGATCGGAATCCCGCCGGTTCGTTCGCGGATTGTGTCTGCCAGCCGCGAGAAATCCTGCGGCGTCACGAGGTCGGGAAAACGCGAAGGACTGATCGCCGGAGTACCGGGCTCCAACCCCCGCACCTGTGCAATCTTGTCGACGACCTTTTCGCCCGGAAGGTGTCCACCGGTACCCGTCTTGGCTCCCTGGCCGGCCTTGAAGTGGAAGGCTTGAGATTGGCAGGCCTTGTCGAGGTCCCAGCCGAATTTGCCAGACGCGAGCTCGTAGAAGTAGCGTGTATTAGCCTGCTGTTCCTCCGGAAGCATACCACCTTCGCCCGAGCAGATTCCGGTGCCGGCGTGCTCGGCCCCGATCGACAAAGCCGTCTTCGCCTCCTCGCTCAGCGCGCCATAACTCATGTCACTGACAAAGATGGGGATGTCCAGCGACAGGGGTCGTGCGGCGCCCGGCCCGATGACAACTTCGGTGCCGACGCCGGCATCATCTTCGAGCGGTCGGCGCGCCAGTTGCGCGGTCAGGATCTGGATGTCGTCCCATCGCGGCAAGTCGGTGAGGGGAACACCCATGGCGGACATTTTGCCGTGATGCCCGAAGCTCTTGAGGCCGTTTCTTGCAAGCTCCTGCACATAGGCATTGAACGGTTCCTCCGGTCCACCGTGGACGTCTTGATAGAGACCGAGATATTCCTCCCGCTGATACGGTTGTGGATTCTCCTTCGTCCACTCCATGATTTCATGCCGGTCGACATAGACCGCATCGTCGTCGAGACTCACCCATGCGGCGAACTTGTGCAGCACTTCCGAATTGTCGTACTCGCTGACACCGGTGTCGTATCGATAATCCCATCCATGGACGCCGCATATCAAGTTGTGCCCGTCGACGTGTCCGTCCGACATCAGGGCGCCGCGGTGTAGACAGCGTCCGTAGAGCACGGATACGCTGTCGTCGTATCGGACGACTACGAGATCGACTGAATCTGCCAGGGCGTACGTGGGAGTGCGATCCGCGAGCTCACTCCAGGTGGCGACCTTCAGGGTCTGCGTTGTTTCGTCGGGATTCATGCATTCATCGGTTTGATTGGAGTTGGGCGGAGGGGTTCAGAACGCGCCTGTCAGTCGTTCTTCAACACGGCACG
This sequence comes from Rhodothermales bacterium, assembly GCA_963768565.1. GTDB lineage: Bacteria > Bacteroidota > Rhodothermia > Rhodothermales > JABDKH01 > JABDKH01. The sequence goes on along the minus strand of CAVYIO010000038.1, from coordinate 186,952 downwards.
ACAGGCGAATGCAGCTTCTTGCAGGAAGGCATCGATGAATTCCTGCTGGTTTGCATGTTTCGATTGATCGACAACCTCCGTACCTGTAAGCACGGCGCCGACCCACCCATCAGTGTGCCACCGACCCGTATCGAGTTCGGGCAGACGTTCGGCCGCAGGGTACGGCCACGGGGTCACGTACCAGTATGGCTCAGCATAGCTTCCGTCGCCGGGACTCATCCCGACGCCTATCGACCGAGCCTCTTCACCCCGTCCAGGTGGGTCGATCTGGACGAGCGTGGCCACGTCAAAATGGTGAGGCCAGCATCTGACCGGTGACGCCGCGGGTGTCCTGGCTGCGAAACTTCGGAGTCGGTGGAACGCGGTCGCGTACCAACGACCAAGCTCGGCGAAATGCTCGGCCGGGGCGGCAGCGAACTCCGCCCCGTCTTTGACGGGATGACCAGGCATTTCATGTTCGAATCGTAGCAGCTGTTTCGTTTCTGCCTTGTCGAGTCGTTTAGAAACCTCGTTTGAGAGCCAGTGATATCCCGCGTCAAGACGCTTGCCCTGCAAGAGGGTGTCGGGTCGATCCATTCTCGTCAATCGCCAGTAGACTCAGATCGTCGATCTTTAGTGCAAATCGGGCTCCGGTCCGGTCACCGAGCGGTGGGCTGCCAAGCGCGGCAGGGGTCTTCGATCCAGGTCAGACTCGTATGGCTGAAGTCGGGGGCGGCGACGCCGTACGTCAGTCCGACCGAACCCGAGGATCTGCGCCGCCCAGTGTAATTCGAGACGGGCATCCACCAGAATCTTCGGGTCGACTTGTCCGAGTTGCAGGTTGCTCATTGTATCACGCGTGATAGAAGAACTCTATATCAGAAGAGCGTCAGAGTGGACTTCAACAAGACTCGGTCCGTTGTGAAGCAGGGCTTTTTCAATCGCCGCGCGGAGGTCGTTCGCCGTCTTCACCCGCTGGCCTTGCGCGCCGCATAGCTTTGCGTACGCAGCGAAACTCGGATTGGTCAACGACGTCTGCCAGACGTCCCAGTCACCGGCTCGTTGCTCCTTCGAGATCTTGCCGAGCTCGCTGTTGTTCAGCAACACGTGCGTGATGTTCATCCCGTACTTCACGGCCGTCGTCAACTCAGCCATGTATTGCGCGAATCCGCCATCGCCGGAAATAGACACGACGGGCCGGCCGGTAAACGGCGAGTCCTTCTCCTGTGTCGCGGCCCACGCTCCCATCGCTGCCGGAAAGGCGAATCCGATCGACCCCAGATAGCCCGACATGAGAACCGTCTGGCGCTCGCATTCGAAGTACCGTCCGAACGAGTAGGTGTTATTACCCACGTCGACGGCAATGATTGCATCTGCCGGACACGTCTCCGTAAGCACATCAAAGATCTGGGCGGAGTTGACACCCTCACCGCGGTCATCTCTGCGCCGACTCTCTTTCTCCTGTCTCCAGATTCGCCAGCGTTCAGCGATTTCTGCGCGTTGGTCAACAGCCTGACTCTCCACCAGACTCTGCAAAAGACGAGACGCCGTCACTCCAACATCTCCCCATAGCGGGACTTCCACCGAGTGGAATCTGCCCAGCGCCATCGGGTCGAAGTCCACCTGAATAATCGGAATCTTGCTCGAGATACCCGTGTGATTGCTGAAGCTTGCACCGAAAACCAGAAGCAAGTCGGCCTCATTCATGAAGTAGCTTGCAATCGGCGGTTCCGCTTCGACCGAGAACGCCACAACCGAGTTCATGACGGTCGGAGATCTGTCCCTTTCCCTTAAAGGTTGTGATGATGGGGCAGGACAACGCTTCTCCAAGTTCAATGATATCGTTCATCGAGTTGCGAGCGCCATGACCAACAATGATGACGGGCCGCACCGAGTCAGACAGGAGGGCGATGGCTCGATCCAGACTTTCCGACGGGGGGGAGATGTCTGTCGTCGTTACGCGCCCGTTCGGTCTCCCCGCCGGCGATTCCGCTGCTTCAAGTGATTGTACCTCGTCCGGGAAAATCAAGTGCGATACGCCTCTGTTGAGAATCGCATTCTTGCAGGCGAGATTCATGAGTTCCGCGTGGCGACTGCTGTGAAGGACCGACTGACTCCACTGAGCGACTCGTCCGAACGCGGCTTGCAGGTCGATTTCCTGAAACGCGCCCGGACCCAGTACCTGGGTGTCTACCTGCGCCCGTCAGGGCAAGAACTGGCGACCTGTCAACATTCGCATCCCACAGGCCAGTAAGAAGATTTGTGGCTCCAGGACCCGCAATGCTAAAACAGGCGGCGGGTCGGCCGGTCAGCTTTCCGTATGCCGACGCGGCGAACGAAGCTGCACCTTCATGGCGAATGCCGATATATCTCAGCTTCCCGAGGCCTTCCTGCGCGCGCAGGGAATCCGCCAGGCCAAGGTTCGAGTGACCAACCATACCGAATACCCATCGCACGCCCCACGCGATCATTGTGTCCGTCATCACGTCTGACACGGTCCGCGGGCGTTCCACCTCGGCGTGGAGGCCGACATAGATCCCGTCGCTACGCGCCTCGACCGGAAACGACTCGACACCGTCATCAAAGCCCGGTGCCTTTCCTGACAGAGGATCATAGTCCCAGCCATGCCACGGACACCGCAGGAGTCCATTCTCGATGGAGCCTTCGCCCAACGGTCCGCCCTGGTGTGGACACCTGTTGTCAAGCGCACCGTAGCTTCCGTTCCAGTGGGTCAAGCAGAGGGTCTTATGTGCGCAGGTGACACTTTGAACGCGGCCCTCGGGCAGCTCATCGGGATTCAGAACCTTGTGCCACATCATTTTAACGGGTTCCTCAGGCTTGCTCGTATCGTGAGGCATGGGGCTCTATCTGTCGGGTCAGGTGAATCGGGCGGTTACGGGAATGTAGGTCTTCGAAAACGGGAAAACGTTACCTTCAATCACACAGGACAGTGTTCGAATCGTCGGGCAGATTGCCGATAGCGCGGCGTTTCACCAAACCAAATCCACTTGCCATGAAGGTACCGGGTCTGACCACGTCGTACGTCCATGATCACGCGGCAGAAGGCTCGTACGATCGGGGCGAAAGGTATCAGCGTGAAGGAGCGGTCGTTTCCATCAAGCGAACTTCCGAGACCACCATCGACGCTCTCGTCAAGGGCAGTCAATACGCCCCGTACAACATTCGGATACGGCACGACGACAAGGTGGTGACGAGCGTGGAATGCTCATGTCCCTATTTTGCGGGAGCGTGGTGTAAGCACGTGGTCGCCGCACTCCTCGGGTGTCTTGAGGAGACTGACGCAAGTCCTCTGCCGCAGGCGGCCAGCCATCTGGTCGATGGACTCGATAAGGAAGACGTCGGAAGATTGCTGGATCGTGTGGCCCGGAATCATCCGGAGATTGTGGCGTGGATCCGTGCTGAGATAGACAGGTCGCCGATCTGACGGGCGTCGTGTTCGCGTGCCGCGTAGTTCTGATGCTGTGAATCAAAAAAGGATCGAGATAGAGGCGAAGTTGCCGATCTCGATCCTTCTTGCGTCGGGGTGGCGGGATTTGAACCCACGACCTCTTCGTCCCGAACGAAGCGCGCTACCGGGCTGCGCCACACCCCGAATCTGTGTCTCGTACGCCCGTCTTTGCGACAGGATTCGGAAGATACATGCTTCCATGCGCACCGAAAACCGTACGTCGGACGTTCGTCAAACTTTCGCACCGTGCCGGGTGGGCCTACACGACGTGCTCGTACATGTCTTCGATAAGTCCTGCATATTCCGCTTCGATGATTCGCCTCTTCGGTTTCATCGTGGGCGTCAACATGCCGTTTTCAACAGTGAACGGCTCCAGGATAATGCGGAAGTCACGCACCTTTTCATGGGCGGCGGCATTTCGAGAGTATGACTTGAACTCGCTTCTGAAGAGGTCCTGAACCGTGTCGTTGTAGACCAGGCCTTCCATGGTCGAGTGCGTAATGCTGTGCTCATCGGCGTACGCCTGGAGCGCCTCGAGGTCGGGCACGACGATAGCGCTCAGAAACTCGCGGCCTTCGCCGACGATCATGATTTGATCAATGAGTGGCACGCTCCGGAAGATTTCCTCGATCGGTCCCGGGTAGATATTCTTACCACCCTTCGACACGATCATGTGCTTGATCCGGTCCGTGATGCGCAGGTAGCCGCCATCGAATCGACCGACGTCCCCCGTGTGATACCAGCCCTGCTTGTCGATCGCGACTGCCGTTGCCTCGTCGTTGTGCCAGTATCCCTTCATTACGTTCGGACCCCGGGCGATGATTTCTCCGTCGGACGTCGTGAGATCTGACGGGTAGTCGTCTCCCGAGAGTTGTCCAACGATCACTTGATCGCTAAGCCGCTGGATCCCGATGGTCACGCCCGGGATCACCTGGCCGACGGTTCCGTAGCGCGGGTGGTCGGCCGGATTGACCGTGAGAATCGGGGCGGTCTCTGTCAGTCCGTATCCTTCGATGATGCTGACTCCCGCGGCCTCGAAGAACTCGCCGATAGCCTTTGGAAGTGCTGCACCGCCAGACACCGCAAACCGGACATTGCCGCCCAGTTTGTCGTGAAGTTTTTCAAAAACGAGTTTGTGTCCCAATGATCTCCGAAGCTTCAGAAGGGGCGAAACCCGCTTCCCTTCTTTAACGCGTGTTGCAGCAAGCGACCCGGCATTCACTGCGCTCTCGGAAGATCTTTTGCTTGACAGCGGATCCCTCTGAGACTGATTTGGAAATGACGTTGTAGATTTTCTCGAAGAGGCGCGGCACGGATATCAGCACCGTCGGGTTTACCTCCGCGAGATTTCGATTGACTGCGTCGACGCTTTCTGCGTAGGAGATCCGGGCTCCGCAGGCCAGTACCGCCACGAATCCGCACGTGCGCTCGAAGGAATGGCATAGCGGCAGAAACGATAGATGGTGGTCCGTCGGACCAAATGGTATTCGTTCCAGCGCAGCCTTCACGTTGGAGCACAGGTTGCCATGCGTCAACATTACGCCTTTCGGGTTCCCGGTTGTGCCGCTCGTGTAAATGAGAGCGCTGAGATCGTCCGGCGTGAGTCCATCGCCAATCGGGATGAGGCGGTTCTCCTCCTCGGCCCAGTACTCGATTCCTTCGTCCAACACATCATCCCAGTAATGTGCATAGGAGGGGTCGTCATCTTTTGAATCCGTCAGAGTGATCACGAACTCAAGGTCGTCGCAGCGGTCAAAAACCTTCTGTGCCTTTTTGAACTGAACGTTCGTGGACACGATGAACATCTTCGAGCCGCTGTCGCGCAAGATGTACTCAACCTGATCTGCCGGCAACGACGTGTAGAGAGAAACACTCACACCCCCGAGAATCTGTGTTGCAAGATCGGTGATGGCCCACTCGGGTCGGTTCTCGGACAGGATCCCGACCCGGTCGCCCTTCCTGATCCCGTGCTTGTGCATGAAACCGGCGAGTGCGTTCACACGGCGCTCGAGATTCTTCCACGTGATATCGACCCACTGCTTGGTGTTGCGGTCTTTGTAGCTGAGCGCTGCTCTGTTCTGGCCCGCGTAAACGCCGACGAGATTTCGGAACAGCTGCGGAATAGTATCGAACTCGACAATTGCGGGCATGCGATGTCACGCGGAGGGGATAATGATTCGGTAAATATACGTCCCGTCTGAATTCAGGCTCGAAAATCAAGAGGCCAAGTCAGCTCCAACCGCTTGCGAGACACTATTATAACCGTCCTCCTGAAGCAGTGCTACGAGTTGCTCCTTGATGATCTTCACCAGGCCCGGACCCTGGTAGACAAGCCCCGTATAGAGCTGCACGAGGGACGCGCCGGCCTTGATCTTCGCATACGCGCTCTCGGCCGAGTCGATTCCGCCCACACCGATAATCGGAATCGCTCCGTCTGTCTTTTCATACAGGTATCGCACCATACGTGTAGAACGCCGGTGGATGGGTCTGCCGCTGAGTCCGCCTGGCCCGATACGTTCGAGCTGATTCGTGTCCGCGCTAAGTCCGGCGCGATCTGCAGCTGTGTTCGTGGCGATGAAACCGTGTATTCCGTGTGAGACGCAGACGGTGAGCAGTTCTTCAAGCAGGCTGTCGAATACGACACGATCGGACAGCGGAGGCGAAAGTTTTACAAGGATAGGGACCCGGGGATTGACCTCCTCGCGAACCTCAAATACTCGCCCGAGAAGTTGGTCGAGCGGCTCAGGTTCTTCGAACGTCTTTCCCTCGGCGGTGTTGGGACACGAGACGTTGAGCGCGACATAGTTGGCTGCCGGCGCCAGAAGTCTGAAGCTCTCGACATAGTCCTCGATTGCATCGGTACCCACAATGCTCTCGTCGTGAGTCTTGGCGATGTTGATGCCAAGGGGGAAGGGATGATACATGCCGCGGTTTCCGATCCGTGCGGCAATACGCTCGGCACCGTCGTTGTTCAGCCCCATTCTGTTGATGAGTGCACCGTCGTCAACCATTCGAAATACGCGTGGCCGAGGATTGCCACGTGAAGGTCGCAACGTCACCGAACCGACTTCGGCAAAACCGAATCCCAGGCGCGGCCAAAAGTCGATGAGTGCGGCGTTCTTGTCAAAGCCGGCGGCAAGGCCGACCGGGCTCGAGAACTTTTGACCCCATAACGATACGCGCAACGCGTCGTGATCGAATCGGAAGAGCCGATCGACGACACCGGATCCGACCGATTGGGCCGTATGACCGGCTGCAAACGACAGATAGTGGGCCACTTCGGGTGGCAAGCTGAAAAGTAGACGCCTCAGTGCCGGATACACCTGTGTGCTTGACCTCGCTGCTCGGTGCTCGATGAACGTGCAATGCCACCAGGGAATTCAACGTCGGGCAATTTAACTTGCACCCTTTCGCCGTGCCATACGGACATTTGCCGGATACGCTCTCCGCCATACCCGACCACCTCACAACCGCTATGGGAATCGTTCTTTATCAGGTCGATGCTTTCACTGCGCAGCCGTTCGGGGGAAATCCGGCGGCGGTGACACTGCTGTCGGACCCGGTGCCTGACACATACATGCAGGCCGTGGCAGCCGAGATGAATCTCTCCGAGACAGCGTTTCTTACGCCACGAGGGGATTCCTTCGGTCTTCGCTGGTTCACGCCGGCTGCGGAAGTCGATCTTTGTGGTCACGCCACACTGGCAAGTGCACACGTGTTGTGGACTGAAGGCGTCGTTCCTCCAGGCGCGAGGATCACGTTCGAGACCCTCAGCGGGCGCCTGATGGCCTGGAGAGATGGCGATCGGATCATGATGGATTTTCCCTCCGAGCCGGCCGGAGAAGTGGAGGCTCCACAGGCTCTTCTGGACGCCGTACCCGCCCGTATAGTAGAGGGATGGAGAAATCGTCTGGATTATATGGTCGTGCTCGATTCAGAGGAGGCAGTGCGTTCGCTGCGTCCTGATATGGCGGCCGTTGCCAGCCTCGGTTCGAGGGGAATGATCGTCACCGCACTGAGCCGTGACGCGGCGTTTGACTTCGTGTCCCGCTACTTTGCGCCTCAGTTCGGTATCCCGGAAGACCCCGTGACCGGTTCGGCGCACTGCTGTCTCGGGCCCTACTGGGCTTCCCGCCTTGACAAGCCCGATCTGACCGGATACCAGGCATCAACACGTGGAGGAGTCGTTCACGTAGCGATTCGTGGAAACCGCGTGCTGATTGGTGGCCAGGCCGTGTCCACTGCCCGGATCGAGATGCTGGTGCAACCTGCCTGACAGCACCCGGAACCGGAAAGGCATCCAGACGCCGCCCTCGCGTCTACCAACCTGGAATCAGCTGGAATCCCACATAACCTCCCTTAATGGGACGCTGGAAGGGGTATGCGTAAAAGATTTCCAGGACCATGTATCCGAACAGGTTGAAGCGACTCGAGACTCCGGCGCTGATCACCGGTACCCGCTCGATCGGTTGGCCGGCCACGATCTCATCGACGAATTTCAGCTTGGGCGTCTCACCCTTACTCCACGCCAGACCGGCATCGGCGAACAGAGAGATCTCCGTCGGCAGATACGGGAAGTTCAAGAGTCCAAATGCTTCCGAGCCAAGCAAAGGCAGACGAATCTCAGCGCTCGCCAGAGCGAGCCGGGTGCCTCTCAGTCGTTCGACCTCCACACAGCGCGTTCCCGACTCGTCCGGTGTACACTCGTTGGGCTCGAACGAGCTGAAGCTATATCCCCTGATGTGCGTCAGTGTGTTCGCGTAACCGAGATACTCTTCAGTGAAGAGCGACCCCGCGTCAACATTGCCGTAGTTGCCGAGATGCATCCCGCGGAATGCGAACGTGACGGGTTTCGCCAAGAAGTAACGACGGTAGTCGGCGACAAGCCGAACAAACGTCTCCGATCCGACAAATGGAGATACCTGGACCCGGTATCGGCCGCCCTGGACCGGCGACGTGAAGGCAAAGTTCGAGAAATCGCCGACATACGCCAGCGTACTCTGAACGAAGTACACGGGATCAGGAGAACAGAATGTACCCGATGTCGAATCACTGCACTTTGGCACGCTGATCCGTTCGCGCGTGTAAACGCCGTTCAGGACAAACCGATCAATCTCGTAGTCGAAACCATACCGAACGAACCCCACACTCAGGTCGGCTCGTCGCGTCGTCGAGAACGGATAAGATCCTCCGATGTCGACATTGTCTATAAAGATCCGCTGTCGGATTTGATCAATCGTCAGAGTCGCGGGGTCGAGCTGCTGGAATCCGTACAGCAGCGGTATGTGGCCAACCGACGCGCCGTAGTTGATGCGTCGCTTGCGATTGAGATAGCCGACCTGGCCTCCGATGTCCTTGAATGTTCCATTTGCCTGGACGACGACGCCAAGATTGTGGTCTCCCAGCATGTCGCTGAAGTACAGGCCAACGCCGCCCGCCACCTGAGTACCGTAGTACCCGCCCGTCGAGACGCCCACCGTGGGCGGAGCCACGTAATCGAGCCGTAAACGGGCGCCATACTCTTTGGCAGGGAACTCGGATGGATTGGGCAGGCCGGTCAACGGATCGGACAGGTAATTACCGACCAGGCCGACATTTTCTGCCTGCGCAGGCGGAAGCAAGGCGGCCGTACGATCGGGGTTCTCCGCAGCTTCGACGACAGTCCCGATTGTTTCGTCGGGATCGAGTGAGAAGACCGCATAGGTGTTGTCGCTGAACACCGAGAACATCATCCGACCACTCTGCTGTGCGACGGACATTGCCGGCGACATCGCTGTGATTCCACTCGCACCCGTTTGCAGCCGCGTTACCTGATACGTCAACCGGTCGTCCAGCGAGTACCGGTAGATGTCCTTGAACCCGTCGTGATCGGATATGAAGTACAGGCTACGACCGTCCGGCGAAAATTGCGGGTTCATGTGCTTTGCACCCGGGAACGGTCGGATGATTTCTATTGCCTGCGATTCGATGTCTATCGTCGCAAGACGCACGGCGCCGTACTCGAGCGTCTGGAAATCGGTACCGTCGGGTCCGCGGTCGGTGACGAAAGCCAGCGTCCGTCCGTCCGGTGACCAGGCCGGCATAAGATCACCAAAGCGATCGTTTGTGAGCTGGCGGACATTGCTCGTCTTCATGTCCAGCAAATAGAGGTCGCTAATGCCTCCGTCCATGCCGGAGAATGCTATGTAGTTGCCGTCCGGCGACCAGGCTGGATTGGAGAAGGCCGTTACGCCTGCCACGGAAATCCGCCGCTCGATTTCTCCCGAATTCCAGTCGAGTATGCTGAGCTCGTTGTCTCCCTGAACGAACGTAACGAACGCGAACTTGCGACCGTCCGGTGACCACGATCCAGCCGAACTGATAAACCGGATGGCATCAAAATGCGGATTGCTGTTCGCACCTTTGAGCTTCTTCACGACGCGTCCGGTCTCTGCATCTGCAATGAAGAGATTTATTCGGAACAGGTCTCGTTCGGAAAGAAAGGCTACCCACTTTCCGTCGGGACTAACCGAGGGTGCGATGCTCAGATCGCCACCTGTTGTTTCCTTCATTGAGAACGGCTCGTCCAGCCGAGTCGGCCGGGGCACGACCCTCCGTCAGCGGGAGATACGAATCCTTGATGGATGTTATCCACTCCTTGGACAACGAGTCGGCGGTGATTCCCAGGGTATAGACGAGTGCGGAGTCGAGGCCTACACGTCCGCCCATCTTATAGATGTTGGCGACGGCAGCATCCCCATATTTCCCTCCGACATACGCCATGTAGGCTTGCCCGTACCGGTACGGGAAGTACCGATAGTCCTTGCTCAGCTGTTCCATGGTCGGAAGATCATCTCTCAGCGCAGCGTCGCGAAGCCACATCGCGGTGTGCGGGTCGTCACGTCCTACAGACAGGTATTCCGCTGTTCCTTCGATGAGCCAGAGGGGCAGCAGCGACAGTCCGAACCGGGTGGTGTCGTCCCTCGAAAGCGCTATATCGTACTGGAACGAGTGGACCAGTTCGTGTCCGAGAACGTGATCGGTTTCGGCATAGAGCCCTGTCATCGGCATGACGACCCGCTCTTTGAGGCTCTCCGTAACCCCGCCCGTGCCTTGCCCGATCATGCCGCCGATGACATTTGTCTGCTGGAAGTCGGCATCATTCGCATACAGAATCAGGGGCTTCCGCTTCTTGAACTCCCTCAGATATGTGCGAGAATGACGGCGATACCACCGCTCGGCCATTCTGGACGCGTCCTGGGACGCCAGGCGCTCCTCATCGTAGAAGTACACCTCGAAGTGCTCGGTCTCAATGGATTTGAAGTCGAACGAGTCGTACTGAACCTTATTACGCCCGAAATACTGAGCGTGGCCCGGAATGGCAGCAATGCCACTGAAGACCATCAGCGCGGCAAACGCGATCAGTGATCTACGCATAAAACCGTTGTCTACGTTAGTACCTTGATTTTGCCTAAGGTCACCCACAACCTGCCGCTGCGAGCAACCGCTCACTATGGTCCCGCATGCCGCGCCTGGCGAGAATGCTCCTTATTCGCCTGATAGTGATGCACGTTGCGATGGAGCGATGCCTATTAGATTCGAAACCGTGCATACTGTTGCAATCAACATACAAGAAACAAACCCATTCCGAAGAGAATTTGACCAAGTCGGATGTCCGCGCTCTTGACCGGAGCTAAACCGAGACCGAATGGTCCGGGCCTGGATGCGGTCGGAACAGGTCATCCACGCTTTCAGACGATTTCTGAGAGCACTGTACAATAAGTAGGGCAAGTCGATACCCTGACTTCGTTGTCGCCCCGTCCACCCGTGGAGCGTCCATGTTTGAGTACAAGATTCGATTACGTGTTTTTGCCGGTGTAATCGTCGCCGCGTTGTTGGTCCTGGCACTGAGGCTGGTATACCTGCAACTCATCGACGTACAGACTTACTATGACGAATCTTCTAACGCGATTCGCGTTAAGCGCGTACTTCCGGCCCGGGGAGTGATCTACGACCGGAACGGCACGCTGATGGTGGACAATCAGCCCTCGTACTCGGTTCTGCTGACTCCTCGCTACTTCGATGTGGACCGCGGCGGCCTGCTTGCCGACTTGCTGGAGGTGCCGGACAGTGTGGTGACGGCTCGCTTTTCGGAAGCACGCGCCTGGAACGCTTTCAGGCCGTCAGCTTCATTCCAGGATGTTCCGTTCAGAATCTTCAGCCGCGTTCAGGAAAACCTGTTCAGACTCCCGGGTGTTTCGTTTGAGGTATCGCAAAAGCGGCGGTATTTGACGGCCGCCCGCGCCTGGCACGCACTCGGATTCGTGCGCGAGATCAATCGGCGTGAACTTGACGTCATGCGGGAACGCGGCTACCGCCAGGGTGACGTGATTGGACGAAGTGGCATCGAACGTGTGTACGAGGACCGGCTGCGCGGAAGTCTGGGTGACGAGTTCAAACTTGTCAACGTGATGGGGATGGAGGTCGAGTCGTACCACGCGGGGCTGCAGGATCGCAGTCCGGTCAGTGGATTTGATCTTCATCTTACCATCGACCATCGTGCCCAGGCGTTGGCTGAATCTCTGTTCGTGAACAAGCGCGGAGCTGCAGTTGCTCTCGATCCGAACAGCGGACAGGTGTTGCTCTTTGTATCGAAGCCTGACATTGATCCGGATATCTTCTCCACCGAAATGTCGGCCGAGAAATGGGAGACGGTGACGTCGGCTGAAGGCGATCCGCTGTTCAATCGGGCGACCATGAGCGGAATGCCACCCGGATCGACGTGGAAGCCATTCATGGCTCTTGTCGGCCTGGCTGAGGGGTTGATAACGCCAACGACTCCGTATACATGTCGAGGGGGCTACCGACTGGGGCGTCGCACATTCAAGGATCATGCGGGCCACGTGCACGGCCGCATTCAGCTGGAGGAGGCCATCGAGCAATCGTGCAACAGCTACTTCTTCAACCTGATGATGAAGCTCGATGTGAACTCATTCGCCCGATGGGCACATGTGTTTGGCTTTGGCGAACGCATCAACATGGACATTTCCGAACAGAATCCGGGGCTGATCCCCGACTCATCCTACTACGATCGAACATACCCGGCGGGCTGGACAGCCGGCTTCACGATCAACCTTGGGATCGGACAGGGCGACATGCTGGTTACCCCGATGCAGCTTGCTCGTTACGCCGCTGCCATCGCCAACGAGGGCACCCTGGTATCGCCGCACTTCGTCCAGATGCTCAGGCATTCCGAGACCGGCGAGTCGTTGCTGCCGGACGTCGATGAGCCGCGATCCATTCCGATATCGCAGGAGCACTTCGAAACCGTCAAGACGGGAATGCACCGCGTAATGGAAAAGGGCACCGGTCGGTGGTTTCAGATTCCGGATATCGAGTCGGGAGGAAAGACGGGAACCGCACAGGCCCCGGGTGATCGTGCGGACCATTCGCTCTTCATCATGTTCGCACCTTTTGACGATCCGAAGATTGCCGTGGCAGTGCTGGTGGAGAACGGCGGATTCGGTGCTACGCAGGCGGGTCCGATGGCCAGTTTGCTTGCCGAGATGTACCTGACCGGTGACATCAGTCCGCGACGAAGATATCTCCTGAACCATATACTCACACTCGAAAGCGAGCCCATGGCGAAGGAGACCGCGCCGTGAGGGTCTGGTATCGAAATATCGATTTTGGGGTGGTCCTTGCCTGGTTTGGACTCGTTCTGGTGGGACTGACGGCGATCTACAGCACGACCCACGGTCCGGCGTCCGAATTCCTACTCGAGACCGTTCAGGACAACTTCAATCGACAGCTGATGTGGCTCGGCGTGAGCATCGTCGCCGGCGCATGCATTCTGCTGTTTCCGGTGCGGTTCTACCAGTACGGCGCGTATCCCGCGTACGGGGTTCTTGTGTTGTTGCTGTTGGCAGCTCTTTTCGGTGGCACCGAAATCAACGGATCCAGGGCGTGGCTCCGTCTCGGACCGATCCAGTTACAGGTTTCCGAATTTGCGAAGGTCGGGACTGTCCTTGCGGTTGCGCAGCTCCTGTCGAGTCGTCGTCGAAACGCGAACAGCATTCGCTACGCGCTGCTGTCCGTCATCCTGATCCTCGTGCCCGCTGCGATCATTATCGTCCAGAACGATATGGGGACGGCGCTGATTTTTGTCGGGCTGATTCCGATAATGCTCTTCTGGTCCGGCCTCCCGGCAAGTACGTTGCTCTTGATGCTCGCACCTGCTGTTGCCGGTTACCTGGCCATTGTGTACATGCCGGCCGCCATTGTCTTCTCTCTGCTATTCACCGTCGGCATCCTGTGGTTCACACGAGAACGGTATCTCGCGTTTCTCGCTTTCGTGTTCAGTGGCGGAATGGTGATTGCGCTGACGTTCGCCATGACCAGTCTGTTGCAGCCGTATCAGGTCAAGCGGCTGCTTTCGTTCACGAACCCGGAGGCCGCAGAGTATCGAGACAATGTGGGTTTCCACCTGGTACAGTCGAAGGCAGCCATCGGCTCTGGCGGACTCACGGGGAAGGGCTTCATGCAGGGAACTCAGACGCAGGGCGCTTACGTGCCGGAACAGTCGACTGACTTTGTGTTCAGCGTTATCGGCGAGGAGTTTGGTTTGCTCGGTGGAATCATCGTGTTGCTGCTCTTTGCGTTTCTTCTCGTGCGACTGATTGTTCTGGGAGTCCAGATTAAGCACCCGTTTGGCGTGATGGTAGCGGCGGGAGCGGTAGGCATTTATCTCGTACACGTCTTCATCAACATGGGGATGGCGACGGGCATTCTTCCGGTTATTGGAATTCCGCTGCCGTTCATGTCGTACGGGGGGTCGGCCCTGCTTGCAAACACGATGATGCTGGCGATCGTGCTGAATTTGTCCATACGGCGCGATGAGTTTTCCATCTACGGATACTAGCAGGCTCGCGTCCGGGGTCTGGTACCGACTGCTGGAATCGATCCCGGTCGCCCTCGATGTTGCGGTTGACCGCGGTGCTGAGGGAGCGAACGTTTTTCTCGAGTCGTCGCGGCGCGACCGATATCATTTTCGACAGGTCGTCGCGGCCGGTGGTCCCCAGCCGTCCGAACAGCGTCGAATACGACATTACGTTGAGGGAGCATCCGTCGCCGCGTATTCCCATGATCGCGTGGCGGTCGCGTGCATTGAGGGAATGAATAAAGAGGGGGCCCGGGCCGCGGCATTGCGCGCGTGCGACGAGGCGAAAACGGAAGGAAGGACAAGCGCATCTCCGTCCGACCGTCTGGCTGGTCTCGATGCATCGGTGATGCTGGAGGATCAGCCAAACGGGCTTCCGCCGGCGACAACCGAAGAGAGCGGGCGCAGCCTTGCGGAGGCATGTCTGGCCGTTTGTTCCGATGCGCTCGAGGTCGATGTTGTGGTATCGGAGGAGTTCCGTCGCTGTCTGGTCGCCAGCACCTATGGGCCACCCCGTATCACCAGGCATGCTCTCACGACCACGATAGTGACTTGCAAACGTGAGCGAGGGCCGGACGTGCGAGTGGTGGCCGGTTTCGCCGGACAGGAGAATGTCGGACCGGGCTGGGACGTCGATCAGATGATTTGCGAGATCCGGAAGCAGGCGTCTGTTCGGCCGACGTCCTACCGGGGAGGCGCGCGGACGATTCCGATTGTCTTCGAGGCGGGCTGGTGCGCGGGCGTGTGGTTGCACGAAGCCATGGGACACTTTCTGGAGGGGGATAGTGTGTTGAAGGGTTGGAGTCCATTCTCAAGACTCGGAGAGAAAGTGGCTTCCCGCGAGGTCACGATTGTGGATGATCCCACCGTCCACTCGTCGCGCGGGAGTATCTCTTTCGACGATGAGGGCATGCCGGCGGTCAGAAACGTGCTTGTTGCGAACGGTATCGTAGAGGGGCATGTCCACAGTCGGCTTACGGCCCGACGCTCAGGAGTCGACGCGACTGGAAATGGACGTCGTCAGAACTATCGTTTCCCGCCTGCTCCAAGAATGACAAACCTCGTTCTCGAGAACGGCGGCGGAGACCGTGATGCGATTCTGGCTTCAATTTCGGAGGGACTTCTTATCAATGCCCTGGGCAGCGGTACGGTTGACGGACGCACCGGTCGTTTCTCGTTTGATGTTATCCTTGCTCACTGGATTGACGGCGGTCGAATAGGAGAGGCCGTCACAGGACTTACACTTTCGGGAGATGCGCAATCCGCGCTCGCAAGTGTGCGAGCCGTGGGGGACGATTTCGCGGCGGACGCCGGCAGGGGTGTGTGTCTGAAAGGCGGGCAGACCGTTCCGGTGGGACTGGGTTCACCGACGGTGCACGTCGATGGGCTTTGCGTACAGGCTCGCGACTGACTCCCGCTGCGGGGATTCTTCGTACCTTTGTCAGGAGTCAACATCCCGTGTCTTCTGCCTATCTGACTGCTATCTGACGTGCCTCTCGTTCCCGCCCGGACTTCCCTGTGATCAAGAACTATATCAAAGAGCAACTCCTCCGATCTCTGGCCGATTGGCCCGACGTGCCGGCCGACTTCGAGATCGAGCTGGAGATCCCGAACAACACGGACCACGGGGATCTGGCAACGAATACCGCATTGCGTCTTGCTCGCCACCTTCGCAAGGCGCCGCGGAAGATTGCCGAAGAGATCCGGGATCGACTGCTAGAGCTTCCGCTGGACCCGGATCGCATCTCCGCGGTCGAAGTGGCAGGTTCCGGTTTTCTCAATTTCAGATATGCCTCGTCGTATCTGTACCGTGAGCTGCAGTCACTTCTCGATGAAGGCAGTTCTTTTGGCCGCGCCGACCGACTCGGAAAGACCGCCATCGTAGAGTTTGTGTCCGCGAATCCCACCGGGCCGCTCACGATAGGTCATGGCCGCAACGCCGTGCTGGGTGACACCATCGCGAACCTGCTGGAGTGGACCGGCTACGACGTCACGCGCGAGTACTATTACAATGACGCCGGCCGACAGATGCGTGTGCTGGGCGAATCGGTCCGTGCTCGCTACGAGGAGTTGGTCGACCCCGATATCGCGAGAAAAGAGATTGAAGGTGCAGGAGCCGAGCGTGTGTCGGTACCGGTATCATTTCCCGATGACGGATATCTCGGTGAGTATATCATAGACATCGCCGGGGCGGCGCACGAGGCGCTGGGCGAGAGCGGGGACGCCGTGCCGTCGGTCGAGACGCTGAAGCACGCCGCCGAGAAGGAGATCTTTGGACAGATCGAGGCGACGCTTGCGCGACTCGGCATTCACATGGATTCACACTTCAACGAGCATTCTCTGTATGAGAACAATGCCGTCTGGGATGTGCTGAAGAAGCTGAGAGATCAAGGGCACGTGTACGATCAGGACGGGGCCGTATGGTTCAGGACGTCCGAACTGGGAAAGGAAAAGGACACGGTGCTCGTAAAGAGCTCGGGAGAACCCACGTATCGACTTCCGGACATCGCCTATCACGTGGACAAGCTTTCTCGTGGCTTCGATCTGGTCGTCGATATTTTTGGGGCGGATCACGTTGCACAGTACCCCGACATCCTGTCTGCGATCAGATTACTCGGACTGGACGAAACGCGCATCCACGTCGTGATTTATCAGTTCGTTACGCTTGTACGCGGCGACGAACCGGTCAAGATGAGTACACGAAAGGCCACGTACGAGATGCTGGACGATCTGCTCGACGAGGTGGGTGAGGACGTCACGCGGTTCTTCTTTCTTATGCGATCCGCAAACACGCACCTGGAGTTCGATCTGGATCTTGCGAAGGAGGCAAGCAAGAAGAACCCCGTCTTCTATCTGCAGTATGCGCACGCGCGGATCTGCGCCATCTTGCGAAAGGCAGAAGAGGTTGGATTCAAGTTCGCGAGCGATGCGGATCTAACTCTGCTGAATCATCCCATGCAACAGGACCTGATCAAGACGCTTTTGAAACTGCCTGACGCTATCGCATCCGCGACCGTGGATTTCGAGCCTCAACGGCTAACGGTCTATCTGCGCGAAGTGGCCGTTGCGTTCACGCAGTTCTACGACCATAGTCGGATAATCGGTGAGCCGGAAGATATCGCGACGGCAAGGATGCACCTTGCCCGTGCGACACAGACGGTACTGGCCAATGGCCTCGGGATTCTTGGGATCGATGCTCCTGAGCGCATGCATCGCGAAGACACGGCGACATGATTATTGCTTATCAGGGTGAAGTCGGAGCATTCAGCGAAGCGGCGGCCCGACATCTTTTTGCTCGGGACGAACTGCAGCCGCACAGTTCCTTTGAGTCAGTGTTCGACGCTGTTCACGACGGTGACGCGGATCGGGGAGTAGTTCCGATCGAGAACTCACTGCACGGAAGTGTTCACAGCAACTATGATCTTCTGGAAGAGCACGAGCTTCGAATCGTAGGAGAGGTCAATCTCAGAATCCGGCACAATCTACTGGTGCTGGCGGGCACGTCGATCGAGGAGATCACCACGGTGGAGTCGCATCCACAGGCGATTGGTCAGTGCCGCCGATTTCTCCGGGAGACGTTGCCGCACGCCCGCGTCGTGCCAACCTACGATACTGCGGGCGCCGCTCGAGCGGTAGCCCGGGGTGGGGATCGGACGGTGGCGGCCATTGCGAGCCGGCGAGCCGCGGACGAGTACGGACTCACCGTGCTGTGCGAAGAAATCGAGAGCAATCACGAGAACTATACGCGGTTTCTTGCTTTGTCTCGGCCAGCTCAATCGGTGTCGACCGTGGTCGGATCCGAAGACGGATTCAAGACATCGATCGTCTACTCGATGCGAGACAACGTGCCGGGTGCATTGTTCAAGAGTCTGGCGGTGTTCGCCCTGCGAGAGATAGATCTCTTCAAGATTGAAAGCCGTCCACTGGTGGGCCGACCGGGTGAATATCTTTTTTATCTGGATTTTGCGGGCAGTGAAGAGGACAAGGAGGTGCAAAAGGCGATAGGGCACCTGGAAGAGATCGCAGCGTACGTCAAGATTCTTGGATCATATGGTCGGGGTGAGGTCGTTTATTAAAACGCGGGCGGCTATGGGTTCATCCGGGTCGTGCCGATTACTAGTTTATTCTCCACCGAAACGAGAGGGTGATTGTGTCGCTTTCGTACAGTATTAAGGAAGGCGTCGCCGGCTTCAGAAGGGCAAAATTTGCGTCTATTGCCTCGACGAGCGCCATGGCAGTAGCGCTCATTCTGATCGGCCTGTTCATGTTGCTGAGTCTGGAAGCAAACTACGTTTCTGACTGGCTGCGTCAGCGCGTGGGCGAGCTGGAGGTCTTCCTTCAGGACGATGTAGACGAACCGTTGGCTCGCGCCTTGTACGAACGTGCGCGGGTAACGGAAGGAGTTGCTGAAACGGAGTACATATCCAGGGCTCAGGCCCAGGCCGTATTCAGGCGTGAGTTCGGCGAGGGGAGTGAGTTGTTCTTCGACGAGCCATTTCTCCCCGCATCAATCAAGGTGCGGGTGGTGTCCGATTACGCCAATCCCGATAGTCTGAATGCGATGGTGGCGCTGTTTGAGAGTTGGTCTCGGGTTGACGAGGTCGTCTTCAACCAACCACTCCTGGTGAAGGTGCAGAACAACCTCAAGTTGATCAGGACCATGGGACTGTGGCTCGGGGCGCTCGTTGTCCTCGCTTCGATCTTCCTGGTGGGGAATACCATACGGCTCACGATATACGCTCGCCGTCTACTCATTCGTACGATGAAGCTCGTTGGCGCCACCGATTCGTTTATTCGCAGGCCCTTCATTGTCGAAGGGATCATGCAGGGTCTCTTCGCGGCCGTTCTTGCCATCGCGGCTCTGGTCGTGTTGTACGGCGTGATATCGAGCTACTTGCCCCAGGTCGATTCCGAAGGCGGAAGTAGTCCGCTCTTCCTGTTGATCGCGGGTACACTGGCAATGGGCATCTTCCTGGGATGGACCGGATCTTTCTTCGCGGTTCGTCGATTCATCCGACATGTCGCGCTTCACTGATTAGGCTGCGTCTGGATCGACTGCTGTTGGCGCCTGCCGACCGGTTGACATTCGCGCGGGGTGCGACTAGATTCAAAAAACTGCCCCCACTGCGGTGTCTTCCTACAGCGTCCCTGGCATATGCTCCGGGTACTCCTGGTCATCTTAGCCATTCTCTCAACGGTTCTGGGAGCGGTCCTGCATTTCTGGGGATTGTACGTCCTTGCTGTGCTCCTGTTGGCCGCAGCCGGGGCTACCTGGCTACTCCAACTCAAGGGGAAATTCGACATTGGACGCCCGGACTCGCGCGGCTATGCGCCGGTTGACGAAGAGGACCTGAATTCCCTTGGCATCCTCGAAATTCGCCCGAAATCAGGCAAGACCGAAGTCCGGCCGAAGCCAGAGACCCCGCACCACGAACCCACCAGGGCCGCAACCCGCCGATCACCCTCGGAGGCCCCACAATACTCGATTTTCGAGTCGGAGGAGAGATTGAGCTCTGTTGAAACACGTGTTCGAGAACCGATGCCCGCAGAACGGAACGGGAGTTCCGTCGATACCGGTGTCGCTCGCTCGCCGACCTCCGTCTCCGGACCCGTCACGAAAGAACGGAAGTCTCCTCAATACCAGGTTGTGTCCTGTTCCGATAGTATCGACGGCGACGTAGTCCTTCCGTGTCTCGAATCACTGTGTGCAGCTCTCGAAGCCAACACGGTGTGCCTCCTTGGCTCCGAGGCCGACGGGAAGGGACACCGGATTCACGCGATCGTGAGTCGGAACGCGTACGCTCGCAGCGGTGGCGAGTTGACACCGGGTAACGGCATGCGCTGGTCAAACTCAATATATGTGACGGTCGAGCGCGCAGCCGACGCGACATGGGATCCGTATGACCTGCAATACTACAGGGAGACGATCGCCGTCAAGGAGCTAGCGTACGCCGCGGTTCCAATGCCGCCGGGTGGGCGACGATTCCTGCTGATTGCAGACTCTATGTACGATGGTGTTCTTGAGAACATGAGGGCTCATCGCATCTTCGAGCACTTTGCGCGTGTGCTCGGTGAAGTCGTCGACCGTGACGATGAAGCGCCGTCCGAATCGGCTCCGTCATTCCGTCCGAGACGAGAGATCATTGCAGAGGAAATGCTGCGTGCCCGCAAACGTAATTCACCAATGGCGTTCGCATTGGTGATGTTGAACCGTGCGGAGGAGGTCGTCGCAGAAGACGGAGTCGACGCCGTCGCAGAGCTTGAGAGTGGAATTCGTAAACGTCTCGATGAGTCGGGTGACGGGCTTCGCATCGAGCGATTTGGCGATCTGATGTTCGGGGTATTCGTTGCATTGCCGCTGACAGACGTAGAGCTGTGGGCCATGCAGGTGTACGACGATTTTGAGAAGATGGGCCAGGAGTATCGAGGAGGCGTGAGCATCGGTGTGGCGATGCTGGCCGAACGGCACAAGACGCACGAACAGCTCAAAGCGGACGCAGCAGCGGCTCTTCAAGAGGCTGTCAAGTCCGGCGTATGCACGATACTTGAGTAACGCGCCGGACCACACGGCGTCCCGATTTATCGCGCAGCCATGTCTCTCTTTGTTACGATCGTGTTGGATGGGGTTGGAATCGGTGCGCAGCCAGACGCTGATGATTTTGGTGACGTCGGTAGCGATACGCTCGGTCACGTCTGTCAGGTAGCCCGACCCGACCTGCCAAATCTCGCTCGGTGGGGCCTGGGTAGCATCAGGGCACTCACAGGACTGGACGGCACGAGAAATCCGGCGGCTGACTACGGCCGCATGCGAGAGGTGTCGCCGGGGAAGGACAGCACGACCGGTCACTGGGAGCTGGCAGGCATTCAGCTCGAGAACCCGTTCCCGACATACCCTGATGGGTTTCCGGACGAACTCATCGACCGTTTCCTGTTGGAATCAGGCTGTGACGGCATCCTCGCCAACGTAGCGGCATCCGGCACCGAAATCATTGAGCGCGTGGGTTCGGCTCACCAGGAATCAGCGTGGCCGATTGTCTACACGTCGGCCGACAGCGTCTTTCAAATTGCGGCGCATGTGGACGCGATCCCTCTGGAGCGGCTCTACGAGATCTGTCGTGTAGCGAGGGATAGGGTATGCGTTGGACCCCATGCGGTTGGCAGGGTAATCGCCAGACCCTTTGAGGGCGTCGAGGGCTCGTATTCGCGGTTGTCGGCCGGGCGGAAAGATTTTGCTCTTCGGCCCGTGAAGACACCGGTACAGTCGCGATTGCAGGACGCCGGGATTAACACGATCGCCGTCGGCAAGATCGGTGAGCTCTTCGATCGCGTGGGCTTCGATTCCTGCATCAAGACCAGATCCAACGCGGAAGGCATCGAGCATACGGTGAAGTCCATGGTCGCGGCCACTGCGAAAGGCCGCCCGACCTTTATCTGGACGAATCTCGTGGACTTTGACCAGGACTTCGGACACCGAAACGACGCGCAGGGCTTTGCGCGCGCGCTGGAGCATTTTGATTCAAATCTGCCCGAAATCGAACGGGCGCTACCACGCGGCTCCGTGTTGCTGCTGACCGCTGACCACGGCAATGACCCGACGTTCCCGGGTACCGACCACACGCGCGAGCATGTCCCTCTGCTCGTCAGCTACGAAGGGTCGGGCTCCGACCTGGGTATGCGGTCCACGTTCGCAGACCATGCCGCATCGGTCGCCGCGTTCTTTGGCGTGGAGTACGACTGCGCCGGGGATAGCTTTCTGCCGGACCGTGTTCGGGCGGCTTCCGGCAGCTGAGCGCAACCACAGCTACTTCAGCAACACGACGCTCCTGGCAGCTGCAAACACCTCACCGGTGACGCGAATGAGGTACATGCCGCTCGACAATCCGGCTCCCTCGAACTGGAATTGGTGCTGGGTCCCCGACGTCAGGAATCCATCATGAAGCATCGCGACCTGTTGCCCGATTGCATTGTAGACGCGAACTGCAACGTCTTGCGCATCGATGACTTCCAATTCGAAGGAGGTCACCGGGTTGAAGGGGTTCGGATAGGGTGATCCCAGCTTGAAGCTGTCAACCACACCTGCTGTCGGAGGGGTTGACGGGACGCCGCTGATATCGAGAAAGCTCACATTGAACAACGCGTCGGGCTCGTACACACCGCCGTCGTTGAACGGAAACTCCGAATCAAATCCAACGTCGATCCCCGCACCGTCGGCTCCGAAGATCAGGTTGTCGGACGCATCATAGATGGCGAAGCGAAGCGGATCTCCGGCGTTGAGTCCGTCGATCTCCTCGGTCATTTCGTCGTCGCCCCACACCGTGATGGACATCGTCTCACCGGTCCATGTGGCCTTGCCGGCACACGCACCGTTTTTGTCCAGGACCACGACCTCATCGCCTTTGTCAAGTGCGACGCCGTTGATCGTTGGCGTGACCTCCGATCGGATGAAAATGCTTGCGTTCTGGCCGGTGCGAACTGCGCATTCAACAAAAGCAGTCTTTGCGAAGGCGCCGGTGCTGAGAGCGGTGGCGATCAGCAGGCCGAGTATGGGACTTTTCAGCATTTCGTACACTTCTGCTACGGTGAGTGGTGGAAGACGGGCCCTTCTGTGGACTCCATCTATCAGCGTAGCATTGCATACCCGGCGACTGGCGATCGCGTGGCAAAGAACCAGGCTCCGGGTGGGAAATCGCGCGAAAACGGGGGTGGATCCTCACGCGAAGACTGGTAATTTACACAGTTTAGCTATCGGCCGCCATACGGCCGGATCGTGTGAGGGAAAAGTTCATCGAGATTGTAGGGGGATCCCCTACACATTCTCTTTCCGACTGCATTTTGTATCGGCAGCCGCCGGATTGAATTCAAGATGTCTACAGGTCCGCGCAACAGGACGTCTCTGGTGGGTGTTCTTGTGGCGTTCCTACGGCTGGGTGGTAGCCATTCCGGGAGAGCCGAATCTGTGGGGCGAGGCGGCTCGCGGACGTTATACCCGAACGATCGAGGACCGTGAGTTATTGTCTGGTTGTCATCGTCTGGGGCACTCGCTACATTCTTTCGCACGTCTAAATCTTCGAGAAGAGTTCAATCCAGAGAAAAGGAATCGGGCCATGATGCTGGGCAAAGTCATCGGGACAGTCTGGGCGACGCGGAAAGACGATCAACTCGTTGGCATGAAGCTTCAGATCGTGCGCGAGGTGGATCTGGATCTATCCTTGAAAGATCGTTTTGTTGTCGCAGTGGACAGTGTAGGTGCCGGCGCAGGGGAGGTTGTCCTGGTGGCTCAGGGGTCGAGCGCCCGTCAGACCGCCCTCACGCACAACAAACCTGTGGATGCGGTCATCACGGCGATTGTCGACAAGTTGGACGTCGAAACCGTTGCCAGACTGGAACTGAGCGGGGTGGATTCGTGAAGCTGGCCAGGGTAATCGGCACCATATGGGCGACGCGGAAGGATGAGAGGTTTGAGTCGCGCCGAATGCTTCTTGTTCAGCCCATGGCCTTTCGAGGTCGCGACGTCGGCGGACCGATCATTGCGCTGGACACGGCGGAGTCGGGCGTGGGCGATGTGGTGATCTACACCACTGCCAGCGAGGCGGCAATTCCCTTCAGACCCGGGCTGACACCGACAGATGCAACGGTGGTCGGTGTCGTCGATCGCATCGACCACCAGGACTGGACATTCGTGGCCGGCGCCTAGCGATCACCTATGAGCGGCACGAAGCGGAAGTCGTGAGATTGCTCTTCTTCGATCGTCTCCGGCCCCGTTCTGGTAAGGCGGTACATTGTCTGCCCGTCCGATCCACCCACCGGAATCACAAGACGTCCACCACTGTATTCGGAGTCTGGAGTGCGGAGCTGTTTGATCAGGGGATCCGGTATCTCGGTAGCTCCGGCGGTGACGATTATCGCGTCGTAGGGTGCAAAGGCTGCCCAGCCCATCGTTCCATCGTCGCACTTGGCCGTCACGCGGTAGTTAAGATCGTTGAGGAGCTGGCGGGTGCGTTCATACAGAGCCCGTATCCGTTCAACGGAGTACATCACGGCTCCCAGCTCACACAGTATGGCCGCCTGGTATCCGCTGCCTGTTCCAATTTCCAGCACCCGATCCCCGCGGCCGACGGCCAGCATCGCCGTCTGGTAGGCCACCGTGAATGGCTGAGAGATCGTCTGGCCATATCCGATCGGCAAAGCCTCATCCTCATAAGCCCGCGGACGCAAAGCAGCATCGACGAAAAGATGTCGGGGCACCGTTTCGATAGCGCGAAGCACGTTGAGATCCGAGATACCCTTGTCTCGCAGGGACTCAACCAGTCTCGTCCGGCGCCGGCGGTACTTCCAGTCCTCGGATGACATCAAGCCTCGGGGATGCTTGTTCGGGGGCTGCCGTACGTGGCCGCCGGCTCAACTTCAGGATGTCCCAGATCCGCAGTCATAGGCGCCTGGGGCAGCAACGCGTCTGAAAGGTATTCGCGGAGCTTCTGCTCGTCGATGTCGGTGATAAGATTACCCAGCATGGACACCGAGATCGCCCCCGTTTCTTCTGAAACCACCAGCACAAATGCGTCAGTCTGTTCGGTCAGTCCCACCGCGCTGCGATGCCGGAGCCCCAGGTGTGGAGAGAGTCGCATACTCGTGGATACGGGCAGAATGCAGCGCGCGGCCTCGATGGTCTTCTTTCTGATGATGATCGCGCCGTCGTGAAGCGGATTTTGCGAATAGAAAATGGTAATAAGTAAATCCTTTGATACACGTGCGTGAATCACCGTGCCGGTTTCGATATAGTTCCTGAGGCCCGTCGAGCGCTCGAAGACGATCAATGCGCCGATCCGGCTTCGACTCATCTCCATCGCGGCATCCGTAATCTCGTTCACCATTTGCTCCTGAGCCGGCGATGTCACGAGCCTCCGAATCAGCGGGTTCTGTCCGAGCAACAAAAGCAGCCGTCGAATCTCGGGCTGGAACAGAATAATGACGGCCAGAACTATGACCTCCCCAATGAGCCCGAACAGCGAGTTCAGAATCGTCATGTCAGCGACGCTGACGATAACCTGTATCAGATAGAGCGCGAGCACGCCCAGGAAGATCTGGATGGCGATGGTGCCCCGCATAAGATTGTACAGCTTGTACAGTACGTATGCGAAGATGCCTATCTCGATGATGTCGATCAGCCTGATCGGGATGACCCACTGAAAAATCGTCAGGGCAATCGGTGGCACCATTATTCCCCGGCGTGTGTGATCGCAGCTACCACCTTCAACGTCTCGACAGTCTGTCGGATGTCGTGCGTCCGGATGATAGAGGCGCCTCGCATGACGGCCACCACTGTCGCGCCGAGGGTCCCGAACAATCTCTCCTCAGGGGGTGGAGGATTGTCTTCGCCACCCAGAACGGTAGCGATCGTTGATTTTCTCGAGATACCGAGCAGCAGTGGACGATGCAGGCTCGACAGCCGATTGAGATTCCGAATCAGTCGGAGGTTGTCAACCACCGATTTGCCGAACCCGAATCCCGGATCCAGAATGATCTCGGTGGCCCCGGCTTCCTTTGCACGGGCCATAGACTCGGTCAGTGAGCGGGTTACGGTATCGATGACGTCCTTGTGCTCTGCGTCGTGAGGAAGCGCCCCGGGCGTTCCAACGGAGTGCATGACGATCAGCGCTGCACCCGCATCGGCCGCCACTTGCGCGATATCCGACGAGTATCTTAACCCGGTGATATCGTTGATCATGTGGGCCCCGGCCTCCATGGCCGCCTTCGCCACGTCCGGTTTGTAGGTATCCACCGAGACAAGCACGGATGGAAAGCGAGCGACGATACCCTTGATGACGGGAGCGACACGTCGCATCTCCTCGTGAGGCGTGATGGGTCTCGCTCCCTCCCCATATGTCTTTCCGGTTGGGCGAGACGACTCGCCACCCACATCGATAATGTCGACACCTTGCTCGACCATCTCTTCCGCCCGGGACAGGGCGGCATCGGGACTCAGGAACTTCCCGCCGTCTGAAAAGGAGTCGGGAGTGACATTCAGGATGCCCATCACGAGTGCTCCCGAAGACAATCCGGGCGTGCAATCGAGTACTCTGTCGCGACACCGGACAACGAAGGTGGGCGTCGTTTCCGTTTCTTTTGCTTCCATGTTGGGAAGTTACGTCTACGTGTTCAAAATTCCCTCGGAGTTTCGCACCTTATCAGCAGTGCTTAATGCGGTGATCACGAGCGGATGAAGATGAAGCCGATTGTCTTTGCTGGAGCCTTCGGTGGAGGGAGTCGATCGAGTCTTGCCGGAATCCCGGGAGTGAGAACGATACGTGCCTTATGTCTAGCGTGATAGGATCTATCGTCGGACGAGTCCCGATGGGACCCCTTCGGACGCTCCGAAAGGCTGCGGCGCATCCGTGGTCATCGCAGGAGGTCCTTCTGCGCAGCCTCGTGAAGCGAGCCGCCAATACCGTCGCCGGCAGGAAGTTCGATTTTGACGGGATGATCGGAAGTCCTGACGTGGTTACGAGCTTTCAGGCTCGCGTCCCGCTTCAGGAGTATGATGACATTCGACCACTTGTCGATCGGGTGCGCGCAGGTGAGGAAGACGTGATGTGGCCGGGCCGCATGCGTGATTTTGCGATCTCCAGCGGCACGGTTTCCGCCGGCAAGATTATTCCATTGAGCCGGGAGGCGATCAACTGCAACAGCCGATTCAGTCTCGCCGTTGCGCTCAACTACCTGGCGCACAGTGGCGACCTGTCTATGTGGTTCGGTGAGATGGTAAGTTTGCCGGGTCGGATCGAAGAGGATCCCGACCATCCGGGTACTCTGATCGGTGAGGTGTCCGGGCTTCAGTCGAAGTACGCTCCCTCATTGGTCGCGAGGCTTTATCAGGCGGTGCCGCATGAAATCCTGTTTATGGACAACTGGGATCGAAAGCTGGATGCTGTGGTCGACAGGACCGTGGATCGCGACATCCGTATTCTTGCGATGGTACCGTCCTGGGGTCTCGTGCTTTTCGACAAACTGATCACCAGGTACAATCAGATCCATGGCGGCGGGGCTCGATGTGTGCTGGACGTGTGGCCCAACTTGCGCGTCTTTTTCTCGGGCGGGGTGGCGCTCAGTTCATACCGCGACCTGCTGATCGAACAGATCGGCGGCCCGGTGAACTTTGTCGAGAGCTACGGCGCTTCCGAGGGATACTTCGCGATTCAAGACCGGCCGAACGATACAGACATGCTCTTGCATCTGAATAACGGAGTGTTCTACGAATTCGTGCCGGTTGAGCAGGTGGGGCAAGACAATCCGGATCGGCTGACGATCCGCGATGTGGAGTTAGATGTTCGATACGCGCTCTATGCGTCGACCTGTAGCGGGTTGTGGTCGTACGCCGTGGGCGACGTGGTTCGATTCACAAGCACGTCTCCGTACCGTCTCGTCGTCGCCGGTCGAACGACGGAGATGATCGACAAGTATGGTGAGGCTGTTTTTGGCGACGAGGCGCGCGCGGCACTGATGGAGGCCTGCGAGGGTACTCGTGCCGGAGTTGTCGAATACCATATCGCGCCGAGCCGTGTGGTCGCAGGGACCCTGCCGACGCATCAGTGGCTGGTCGAATTCGATCAACTTCCCGAAGACCCTGCCGCTTTTGCAAGAGCCATCGATCGGTACCTGCAGCGGGTGAACCGCCACTACCAGATACGGCGCGAGGCGGGCGCGTTTCTGGAACCACAGATTGTCCCTGTTCCCCGGGGCACCTTCGAGAATTGGCTCAAGGGCACGAAAGAGCGGGTCAGTGCGCAGTCGAAAGTCCTTCGCATGAGTGAGGAACGGCACATCGCAGACAGCGTTCTTACGTTCGCGGCCAGGTTGGAAGATCGCTCCTGATTCACGGCTCGACGTGCCGGGAGATCGGGAACAAGATGGTTTCTGGAACGTGCTGTGAAGCCGCGCAAACGAAATTCTCGCAAAAGAATTCAGCACCGGGAAGAACCGCCGCTTAATTAGCGTCTTAGATATCGCTACATCGTTACAATCCTAGACCGACTGTAGACATATGTATGTCCCCCGCCAGCAACGCATGCTGGACCAGTATCTGCAGGAAATCGGGCAAATTCCGCTCTTGACTCCGGCAGAAGAAGTTGATCTGGCGCGCCGCATCAAGCAGAACGACCAGGAGGCCCTGCACAAGCTCACGCGTGCGAATCTCCGATTTGTCGTCTCTGTCGCCAAGAAATATCAGGGCCAGGGGCTGACGCTCGCGGATCTGATCAATGAGGGCAACTACGGGTTGATCAAGGCTGCCCAGCGATTTGATGAGACGCGTGGATTCAAGTTCATCTCCTATGCCGTGTGGTGGATTCGCCAGGCGATCCTGCAGGCGCTGGCCGAGCAAAGTCGGGTCGTTCGCCTGCCGCTGAACCGCATCGGTACTATTTCCAAGATCCGGAAGACGAGCGCCAGACTCGCGCAGGTGCACGAGCGCCAGCCGAATATCGAGGAGCTGGCGGATGAACTGGAAGTCGACGTCGAAAAAGTCCGGGAAGCGATGCAGCACACCGGGCGACATCTTTCGATGGACGCCCCGTTCAACGAAGACGACGACAACAGTCTCCTCGATGTTCTCCCGAACGATGACGATCTCGCTCCGGATGAGACGCTCATGGACGAGTCGCTCAAGATTGACATCGAACGTGCGCTGAGCCTGCTACATCCACGGGAAGCGGAAATTACAAGACTCTATTTTGGCATTGGTCGCGAACATCCGCTGACTCTCGAGGAGATCGGCCAGCGATTTGGACTTACGCGAGAGCGCGTACGGCAGATAAAGGAAAAGGCCCTCCGCAAGCTTCGCCAGAAGCACCGCCGAGAGGAACTTCAGATGCATATCGGATAGCACGAAACACGTGCTGTAGCGAGAAGGGGTGCCAGCGATTGCCGGCACCCCTTTTTGTTTGGGCCGCGGCGGCTAATAGATAATGTTCTTGCTCTGCAAGAAGCTCGTCACCGGATGCAGTATGAGAGGTCGCAGCCGGTAGATCGCGTGTTTCTTGACGTGGTAGTCCCCATTCGCCGTCCTTTCAGCCAACGGCACCTCCTGAATGAAGTAGCCGTTCAGCAACGACTC
This sequence comes from Rhodothermales bacterium, assembly GCA_963768565.1. Lineage (GTDB taxonomy): Bacteria > Bacteroidota > Rhodothermia > Rhodothermales > JABDKH01 > JABDKH01. The sequence goes on along the minus strand of CAVYIO010000038.1, from coordinate 157,477 downwards.
AAGAATGACCGTACTATCTGCCTCGCTCGTATTGAATATCCGGGAATGGTCGGACAGGGACAGCGTCTTGTGGAGGAAGAAGGCCTTCAACGTGAATGCGTGATCCAGGGTCAGGTCGTTCAGATAGTCAAACCGAAGTGGAACGAGCGACTTGACCGTCAACGTGCTATTCTCCTCGTTGAATTCGGCACTTCGAATCCAGTAGAAGAGGGCGAGCATCACGTTCTGACCGCTGGCCCGCCACAGTCTGTCGAAAAAATCCTCGCGAAGCAGACTCTGAAACTGCTCCGGTGTCTTCGCGCGCTTCAGGCGCTGCCGCATCAGCGCCGACGCGTCCTTGGGCTCCACTGAACTGCAATGTCATCCCACTTCGACGGTGACGGTTGATGATCAGTGACTCCATCATGTCCCTGTCGAATGGCGTCAGATGATACGTATCAACAAAACCGACCGCCTTGCCCGCGGTCTTCGACAGGAACTGCCAGGTGTACGTGCCGACCGTGCACAGCCAGTACATGGATCGATCAGTCCGTGAGAGAAACAGGATGACACGCTCGATAATGTTTACGCCCTGCGCGGCTCGTAATACGAGGTGTTCCATGTTGTCGATGAAGCACACGTGAGGGGGCTCCGATCGCTTCGAGTGAATCAGCTCCTCTTCAAGCTCTTCGAGTGTCATTTTCGAATTCTCGAAGCCCAGTCCCGTGGCAATCAGGACCGCGAATTCATCCGGGTGATAGATCCGCTCCTTCAGGCTTATGCGCGCAACTTCGTAATCCTTGAAGACCGTGTCTTGAAGCACATTCAGGGCGCTCGTCCGGCCGCTACCAAGAGGCGCCTGTACCAGAAGAACACCCAACTGATGCGAGTCCTTCCATCGTGTGAAGTGCTGCTTGACCGACACGAGATCTCGAGACCGACCTTCGAGCAAGGTGACTTCGTCCAGCGGGTCAAAGGAAAACAGCCTTCGATAGATGAGCGGCAGGCTTTCCTGAAGCGTGCTCACTCCGGACAGGGCGTCGATGGTATCGAACCGGAGGTATCGCCCGAATCCAGAACGCCGACCGCCGACTGTCCGATCTTGATCAGGTTTACCACGCGGCGTCGACTGGTGGTCGCTATTCGACCGACCGATGCCGCTACTATCTGCCAGCGCACTCGTGCCTCGCTCGAGGTCCTTTTCAAAGCGACGTTCCAATTGGGAACGAAAGCCCGCCCACTGCTCTTCTGCGGTGTCGGCCGTATGAAGTCGTCGGTGGACGTCTATCCAGTCCTGTCGGAACTCCGCGTTGACTGCTTTCACGAAGTCAGTCCAGGCGGGGTGCAGAGTCGTCGCGAGCTGTGCCAGCGTTGTGGAGGCTCGACTGAGTCCGTCAGTGACCATTTTGCCGGAGGCGTCGATGGTCTCCTCGGCGGTGAGGCGCGGGCTTTTCGTCAGGCTCCTGACTCTCCCGGCCCGGTGCGTATGACGTCGACGCTGTTCTTCCAGAAGCGCCTTCAACTCATCCGTCGCCGCATCGATGTTGTACTGAACAATATGCTGGACCTGCTCCGTCTCTGTCCAGACACGCCGCACCGCTGCTCGCAATTGCTCCGCGGGTCGTCGCAAACGATCCGGGAGCGGGGGCTCAAGAACGTCGATTACGAGTGATCTCACCTCGATCTGGATGGGCTTTCGGTTCTCTCTGGCCAGATCTTCTCCCTGCAGGCTGTGCATGGTAACCCGTTCCGGCAGGCTTGCAGCGAACACGCGTGAGTTGATCCCATTCGTTCCGCCCCGGATCTGAGAGTGCCTGATCCGACGAAACCAGGCCGGGCAGCTGATGGAATATGCCCTGCAGGAAGTCGACGAGCTGATTCCCGGACTTATCGAGGTGCTGTAGCAGACGCGGCGGACTCTTCTCCTTACGCGCCTCGGCGGCTCGAACTCCTACGTCTTTCCCAACCGCCTCGAAGCGTTGCATCATGTCTGCAAACGTCATGAGCACTTGCTCAACGGTCGCCCGTCCCAGCCGAATCACAAGGCGTCGCTCGAGACCAACAAGCTCGTCCCGGAGTTTCATCAGGCCCAGGTAGTACCTGAAGCGCTGATCGACTTCTCGATGCCACTCGTCCCACCTTGCCTGCGCCGAGGCTAACAACTGCAGTGCCTCGTGGCTGCTCAAGCAGAGGTCTCTTTGACGCCGCCAGCAGTCCGGTGCCGCCCTTGCGGAGGTCTATGTCAAGGCCGGCAAACACTTCGCCGACAGGATCTGATTCCGCCGGTTCGGGAGGTACCGCGAGCGCAGACAGCTTCTCGAGCCCTTGCTGAAGGGTAGTGGCGTGTTGATGGAGGAGGTCGAACAGCGGAACTGGCGTGTCCTTTTGTTTTGTTGACTCCTCATCCTCCGTGGCCGGCGAGGCTGCCGATTTGCCGGTGTCATTGTTCTCCGCAACCGTGTTGCCCTCGGGCTGGGGAGGAGACGGAACGGCATCCCACGGCACCATTGAGCCACGGGCTTCAGCGTCGGGCTCGACATCTCGTTCGACCACGAGGACACCGTTTGCCCAGGCTCCAATCAGTCGTTCCAGAGTGCCGACAAGTTCGAAAAGCTGACGTTGGGCGGCACTGTGCTCCTCGATGAGCAAGTCGGGAAGGGATTGTCGCAAGTGATAGATAGCCAGATGTCTGGCCGGAACGACGCGACTCGTGGGCAGTCGTCGCCGTGCCTCGCGCTTAAGCACCTTGTCGACAAGGACCCTGGCACCCATGAAGGAAATCAGACCCCGACAACAGAATTCTGTGCGAGGCCTTGCGTATCCGAACCGTCGCAGAATCTTCCGTGCGCTTGGCGTAGAGTTCTTTTGGTTCCAGCAAGCGCGTGTTCTCGGGGAATCGGTCGGGCAGTGCCGTCAGGGCGTCGACCATCTGGCGAAATCTCACGGCGACGTCTATCGGCGGCCGGTTGCGGGACGAAACGTCGAGAAGCGGTTGGAGGATGTCCTTCGTGAACGCGGAACGATACTCGGCCAGTACGCCGGGCGGAAGAGCGCCGGAATCGGGACGTTGGCCGGCCAACTTGTCCAGGTGCACGCCGTGCTTCTTCGCGAGATCGTCAAGAGTCTTGCCCCATTGTTTGAACAGGTCTTCAATAGAGTCGCTCCAGTCGGCGTGGCTGCCGGCGGCCCGCATTCGAGCATCGTCGACAAGTTGCCGCAGCTGTTGCTCCGCATCGGACCACGGATTGACCTCGGCCGGTTCCGGGGTGAGGGCATGTTCAACTGATGTGGCCGGTGGCGAACCCGTTGTCCCGCCGGGAAGCGTCTCGCTCATTCGCTCACCTCCACATCTTCGGACTCGACGTCTCTCGCACTCCCAGGGTAGAACTCCGTCAACATACCTTCCCGCAGATATTGAGACTTCGCTGTCTCCGTCACATCACTGGCGAAAGCCCCCTCGTAGCGAGCGTCAAGCACATAAGCTTTCACGATGATCTTGGATAGAAACGTCTCCTTGAATTCATCCTGCACGAATACGACGATCGGTTTCTTCAGGAAGACGAACTTCGAGTTTGCCGCCGCATCATACGCGATCTCTTTCGCGCGCCCCACGTCGACCCAGCCCGGCAGATACAAAGTGGTGACGACCTGGCAGTCGAGGGCTCCTGCATTTGCGTTCGCGACCTGACCGTCAACCACCTGCGTGTTGGGTACGGACACGAGATTGTCGTCGGGCGTGACGATGCGTGTAGACCGCAGTCCGATCGAGACAACTTCTCCATAGGTTCCCCCGACGCTGACACGGTCGCCCACCTGAAACGGCTGGTCAATGATAATCAGGATTCCGCCGAAGATGTTCTTGAGTACGTCCTGGGCCGCAAAGCCGATCGCAACACCCAGGGCGGCTCCCGCGGCTACGAGCCCGTCCCGGTCCACTTCGAAAATACCGGCGACCACATAGTAAACGACAAGCAACCAGACCAGAATCCGGCTAACAGGAATCAGCTTCTTGAAGAACAGGCGACGCTTGGCACTGCGTTCGGCCGACGTCTCAAGAATCCATACCAGAAACTTGATCAGGAAGAAAGCGACCGTGATCACCACCACTGCCCAGAACGCGCGAAGGCCGAAGTTGGAAACGTCCTGAGCCGTTTCGCGAAGCTGCTCACGGGGCCGGAGCGACTGACTTGTGGTATCGGGCGTGCGTCGGGAGGTCGATGTGGAAGGTGCTCGTTGAAGGGTCCGAACCGAGGCTTCGAGTTTTGCGACCTGCCGCAGGAGCGAGTCAATTCGTGCAGACACCGTCGCCGCGGTATCCCGAGAGGCGGCAGGTTGTACTGCAGGGACCACGACAGGCTGTGCAGCCGCGACGGCGGCGGGCGGAACGATCTGCGCGACGATCGACGTGTCGATGGCTACGGAGTCGTGGGCAGCAACAGAGTCAGACACCGCCGCTGGAACGGCATCGGTCGGGAGATCACCCCGGCCACATCCCGCCGCAACGGCAGCCACCGTGAGCATTACGGCAAACAGCCATCCGGGCTGGCCGTTGGAGCCGTATCGTCTTGATCTGGACAAGACGCTCGAAATCAGGAAATACGCCATTCGAAAGCGGTCTGGTGCACGAGATGAGCGAAGAAAACCGTGTCGCTATCCAGTATGGGAAATGTCCCGGGCCCAACGATCAGACAGGACCCGGTATTAAAGGAACACCATCTGCGGGCAATACTGCAACTTTTGGAATTGTTGTTCACCCATCCCGAACACAAACGTGGCCGCTGACGTAGCTTTGTTGATCATACAGCATCGGTGAGATAGTCTATCCCGGCTCGTCAATCAATGGAAGATCAGCTACAGGAATCTACGGGCGAAGTGTTGTCGCTTTTCGAACAATTTGTCTCCGGCCCGCTCTTCGGCAAGGTAGTCGTCGCGGCAACGGGCGTCGTGATTATCTATGTCATCGGGCTGCTGGTTCGGCGCTGGCTCTCACGTTCAGTCCGCGATGACAAGTCGCGTTATCGTTCCCGAAAACTCGTCTCGTTCGGCACTTTACTGTTCGCTCTCATATTCGTGTCGGTCGTCTACAGCGAGCAGCTGACCGGTCTGACTGTGGCACTCGGTGTAGCCAGCGCGGGCATCGCGTTTGCGCTTCAGGAGGTTATCGTCAGTGTAGCCGGGTGGCTTGCCATCTCCTTCGGAGACATCTACAAGACCGGTGACCGGATCCGGATGGGCGGTGTGACCGGTGACGTCATCGACGTCAGCATCATTCGGACGACGCTGATGGAGCTCGGCGAGTGGGTTCGTGGAGATCTGTATACCGGGCGCGTCGTGCGAGTCGCAAACTCGTACGTATTCAAAGAGCCCATCTTCAATTATTCCGGCGACTTTCCCTTCCTGTGGGACGAAATCGCTATACCCATACGTCACGGGAGCGACCTGATACTGGCCCGCGAGGTCTTCTCGCGTGTGGCTGCAGAAACCGTCGGTGAGTACAGCGAGGAAGCGGGACGTGTGTGGGCTCGAATGGTAGAGAAGTATCTCGTCGAACGGGCTCGAGTCGAACCCACGGTGTCTATCGAAGCTGATGAGAACTGGGTGACGATGACGATGCGGTACGTCGTCGATTACAAGAAACGTCGTCACACCAAGGACCTACTCTTTACAGCGATAATCCTTGGGCTGGAAGGCACCAACGGCAAGGTCCAGATCGCGTCCGCCAGTCAGGAAATCACGCTGATGCCGGGCCCGGGCACAACAGAGTAGTCGGATCGGAAGGGACCCTCGCTAGAAAGGAAGTGCCGACTGCACTCTGTAGTAGACCTCGTACCGGCTATCTGAGAAGAGTGCCGACGCCGGCTGCGCGAATCCGATGGCATGGGTCAACTCGATCAGGTTCGCGATTCGCAGCGCGTTCTTGATTTCTACCCCCGCGCCGTACTGGGTAACGGCGTCGCGCCCGTCCGGTCTCGACCACACGACGCCAGCATCAAAGAACGGCGAGAGCGTCGTGGAGCCCAGGCTGAGCAGTCCGAGAATTTCGGTGCGCAGACTCGGGACCAGCGGGATCCGATACTCAAGCGTGCCGAACAAGACGTTGCCGCCGATAACCAATCGTCTGTGCCCTCGAACACGATCTGATTCGGACGAGATGAAATTCAGCAGGTCTCCCGCGTCGATGCGAATCGGGTCATACCTGGAAAGCCCGACGAAGTCTTGCGGCAGGCTCGTTCCGCGCTGGCCGCGGTAACGTCCGTGCAGGAACAACCGGTGCCGTTCCACGACCGGAACAGTCGTATATCCCGATGTCTCAAATCGAACATAACTCTGGTCGAAGTCTGCACCTGTAACAGCCAGCGTGACCCTCGATCGCAGTCCCCAGCCATCGAGCGGATGTGACTGGTTGTCGCGAAACGGTCTCAGCTTCTTTCGTCGAATCGAAAATCTCAGACTTGACTGGCGTCCTTCTTGTGGAACCGGAAGGCCATCCAGCTGCGCGGCGAATGACGAAGCGTTCAGTGGTGTCACGGAGAGGTACCGGGCCCAGATCAAGGCCTGGGTTCGTGTGTAGGGTCTGGGTCTCCAGTCCAGAGGCCACAGCACGGCCAGACTGACGCCGGCACGGTCCTCGCGCAGGATGTCGGTGCCATACGGCCGACTCACGTCGGGGAAATGACTTGCGCTGAAGGCCAGCGAGGGCTTCAGTTGATTGTTGATGTACGATAAAGCGAAGAACGACTTGCTGATGTCGGCGACCGAGAGGCCTGCGGCAGCCCCGAGCACGTGTTTGCCGAGCGGTTCGATCCAGAGCGTACCTGCGCCCACTCCCCAGTCTCCAGTCGAGTTGAAGTATGGAAGTCCGAGGGACGCCACGTGGGAGATGTTTTTCCAGGAGTTATAGGTATGATTCTTATGAACCGTGTTCTCGAGAGTCGCAATGCGTGGCGGGATAGTCGCCGGTGGTGAGCGTCTTGTCCACGATGCGTACTCGGGTGGCACGCGCGTTTCGGCTTCCGGCGGCGTCGCGGACGGATTCAGAGCATATACTCTGTCCTTCTCCTTCGTATGACTGACAATCGCGATCATCCGGTCCTGATGCCCTGATGTATCGGCCCCGATCCAGTCGGTGAGTGTCGCTCCGGTCGCGAGTTGAGTCACGCGTCGAAGCGAGCTGTCTGCAAGATTCACGGCGAACACGTTGGGCACATCGTCTCGAAGCGATGTGAATCCAATGGTAGAGGCGTCGGGGCTCCACACGGGTCCCCGGTCATCGTGGTCGCCACTTGTGATACGGCTGACGTGTCCGGTTTCGATATCCAGCAGTTCGATCGCCCTGACCCCCTGATCATCGTGGACGTAATAGGCAATCGTGTCGTCCGTCGGGTGCCATCGAAGCTGACTGATTCGCTGGTTGTTTGCTGCGTTCGTCGTCCGTGACTCCTCTCCACTCGCAATGTCGATTACATAAATACGTGACCCTCCTGGTTCGCTGACGACGAAAGCCACACGACTTCCATCGGGCGACAGTGCCGGGTATGACGCCCTTCGATCTTTCGTCAACCGACGGACCTTGCCGCTCAACGTGTTCACGAGGTAGATGTCATTGAGCAGCGACCCGTGCGCTGCCCGTCCACGCCGCGCGAACGCAACCAGGCGGCCGTCCCGCGTGGCGGAAATCGGAGCGCGAATCATGCCCTCGGCAAGGGTTCGGGTTGTGCGGCCCGTGGAGTCGACGATAGCGAGGCGCCGCACCGGGCGCTCGATGGATTCCAGAAACAAGACGAGGCGCCGATCATCCTGAAGCATTTGGACGTCGTAGACATACTGTCCGGGTTGGTCGATCGGAACGGCGTCGAGGGAATCAGGAGACTGGCGCTGGCCAGCGATCGTATTGTAGTAGATGTTGACGTGGCGCCGCCACTGATCATAGAACTCGCGGTAGGTTTGACCTGTAACGGACTTGAAGGCGCGGCCGAAGTCATGGACTCTGGCGAGTCCGAACAGAGCCGGCTTGCGATGGTGAAGGATCTTCGTGAGCGTGGAATCCCCATACTCATCTGCAAGAAAGCGGACCTGTGAATTTCCTACGGCGTAGAGCAGGCGGCCATTCCATGCGGACTGCCCGTCGCGGTATGAGAGTTTGTCTTCGAGTACGGCTGTGCGTAGCCACATTTCGCCTCGATACGTATCCCATTGCTCGGTCTGATATTGGGCCAGACCTTCGGTCCAGAATCGGGGCAACGGGTTGGCAAAGAGCAGGTCGAATGGCCCGATGTTCGACCGCACAGCGCGGTAGTGAAAGAGATGGGCGATCTCGTGTGAGAGCACGCGCCGAAGCCACGTTTCGGATCCAGTCCAGTCTTCGATGTTGCTCGGGTTGACCCAGATGTTGGTCCAACCGTCGCCCAGTCGGCTTGCGAAACCGTTTGCTATTTCATCTTCGTCTGAAAGGTAAATGCGGATGGGTTCGTCGAATGACACGCCGAGGTTTTGTGAGAGGGCCTCGTAGGTTGTCTCGGCGATGGTTCCGGCTTCGTCTTCGATACCGGCGAGATGTTCAGGGTACATGATGCGGAAGTGTGTCGTTTCCGCGACGCGCCAGTTCAGTTCGGGGTGATTGCGTCCGCTGAGGACACCGAATCCCTGGGCGAGGGCGGTGCCTGCAGTCAGTGCTATGACTGCGCCGGCGAAAAGGAAGGTGGGAATCCTCCGGTGGAGCATGCGCGGTAGTCTGAAGTGGGTCGAGATATACGACGAGGCCGTCGCGAGGTTTGCCGGATAGTATATGCCGTGGAGCACGTCTGAAAACCCGCGAAAAGGGTATGACATTAGGTTGTCATATCAGTGATCGAACTTGTGATTGAGTGACGGTAGATATCACAAGCATGATTTCTCATGGAGCGCACGGCGATGTACACATACAATGAACGACAAACGGACGTCGAGGCCTCTCGCACAACGAGTATCGGCCGGGAGGTCGAGAGTCAAACACTATCTCCGGGTGTCTGTCCGGGCGACGAACTGGCGGCCGCGCTGAAGCCGGTGGCCTGTCGCGGGGTCACGATCTCCAGGGGGCCGACCGCCGAGTTGGTCGGGGGCATAACGGTAGATCTTGCGATTGCGGGTTCTCGCGGCACGTTCGGTGTCATATGCGATGCACTGGATACCGGTCGACTGCAGCGGCAACCATGGATCCTCGCCGGGCTGGAAATGAACCGCGTTTATTGTCTATCCGCCTTCGATGCTCTTACGGATCCCGACGGTGTCGCAGCGGCGCTTTCGAGGATGGAACCAGGTTATTTGCGAACCCCGGCACCCTCCGGCTCCCGAAGTCGGGTCCATGTTACACGCGTAGCGTTGCCGGATCCGTCGGCATTCCCATGGGACGGGGAGGTTACCCACTTCGGTGCCGTGGGACGTGCCGCGCGCGCGGCCTGATCGTTGCGGCATGGTGTGGAGATACCGCGGACGGAACTTGGAGGTGTGATACGGGCCCTGGCCTATTGATCGCGCCTGAAAGAAATCATTCAGGAGTTGCCGGACGAGTTCCGAGACGACGAGATATCGTCAAGGCGACTCGTCTTTACGATCACGCAGTAGAAGTGGAAGTGTCGAAGCTGGTTGGCCGGCGTCTCTTCTCTAGTCGTCTGCCTCCTGATCCGGAAGTCTGAGGTCACCAGCGCGCTGCAGCATGCCCGCAATGTCAACGCCGGTGGACGCTTTCAGACTTTCGAGTAATGCCGGCGTAGCACCTGCGATCTGACTGAAAACAGCTGGCACTCCCGTTCCCGGGGCTCCCTGGCCGCTGTCGACGACTGTGATCTTGTCGATCGTCAGGTTGTCGACGGTCTTGACCACCTGCTTGAGAATGTCCGGCAGCATCTGAATCAGGAAGAGGCGCTCCGCATCCTGGCCCGCATCGACCCACAACTCAAGTTTCTGCTTCAGTACTGCCACCTCCGCCTTGCCGTCCTCCAGAATACGTGCGGCGTCACCGATCGCAATCTCTTCCTTTGCCTGTCGTTGTGCCTCGGCAGCCACGATTACGCTGGCTCGCTGCTCCTTCTCCGCGAGCATGATCTCTTCCTCTGCCAACTCCTGCTTGGCCTTTGCCTCGGCCACCTGGGCGGCCACCGAGATCTTGGCCTCCTCGGCCTCCGCCTTGGCCCCGAGCTGGGCACGGATGATCCGAACCTCATTCTCCGCCTCGACGATAGACTTATCGGCACTCGCTTCCGCCAGTTTGGCCGCTTCCCGCTTTTCGGCTTCAACGATCTCGGCCTGTGAAATGATGTACGCCGTGCTCTGCCGGCCGATCGCATCCAGATATCCCCGATCGTCCTCAACGCTCTGGATCTTCAGTGTGTCGAGCTGAAGGCCGAGCGCGCTGAGATCGTTGTCGGCTTCCTCGAGGAGGACCTTGGCGAATTTGAGCCGATCCTCATTGACCTCCTCAGGCGTAAGCGACGCCACGACGCCACGAAGGTTACCCTCCAGCGTCTCCTTGGCGATTGTAGAGATCTCGTCGAGTGACTTTCCCAGCAGTCTTTCCACAGCGTTGTTCAACTCAGCCTCGTTCGATGCGATCTTTACGTTCGCGATCGCCCGCACCGTCAACGGAATTCCACCCTTGCTATACGAATTCATGACGGTAAGGTCGATCGGAATCGTATTGAGCATCAGTCGATCCACCTTTTCAATGATCGGGATTCGGAAGCCCCGACCACCCTGAATGACGCGATAGCCGACCTCAGACCCGTCTCCCAGAAGCCTTCTCCGACCGCTGAAAATGAGGACCTCGTTCGGTGGACAGATTTTCAGATTTGCCCGAATGATTCCGAGTACCGCCAGTATTCCCAGAATCAGGACAATGGGGACTACAAGGACTTCCATGATTTATAGCCTGTTCTTTTTTTCAAAGATGAGATGCAGTCGTCAATTCGGCTTGACGACCTCAGCCACAGCCCCCGCCATCCGAACGACGACAACCTCTTCTCCTGGTTCGAATGTGGACAGGCTCTCGTCGTCGAACGACCTCGCCACGAGTTGCAGCCGCTTGCCCTTGGAGATCAATGTGATCTTGCCCTTTTCGCCACCCTCAAACGGTATGAGGACCTGCCCGGTCGTACCGCGGATATCACGGGCCGTCTGGGTACTCGACACGGTACGGTATCCGAACGTCTTGATGACCCAGTTGCCGCCTAGCCCTATCGCAAGTCCCGTCATGATGGATGCGACCAACGTCCAGACGACCGATGCATCCATCCATGTCAGCAGCGTTCCCGTCAGGCCGAAGAACGCCGCGAAGAGAAAGAGCGCCCGCACGGAGAACAGGTCCACGAGGCCCGGTCCGCTTCCAATGTCGCCGTCGATGTCAAGGTCATGGTCTGCGTCGAGATCGAAGTCATGATCTGCGTCGAAATCGAAGTCGTGATCGACCTCGAGATCGAAGTCAGAATCCGCATCGAAATCAAAGTCTGAGTCCGCATCGACGTCCGTATCCGTCTCTCCTCCACCAAAGATGGACAGCAGCACGAAGAAGCCTCCGACGATAAGGCTGACGAGGTATACGGTATCCATTGATTGCGCCGTTCCGGAATGAGGATGATCTGGCCGGCGAGAGGCCCTTTCAGACTACGTCGATCTTAGACAAAAGTTGGTGGCATAACAACCCCCGCGTGCTATCGGGGAAAGACCCACACGGGTGTGACATTATGCTGTCACACCGCAGTCGGATATTCGAGACACGCAAGCATCATAATAATCGAAGACGGGTTGGCGCCATGACAAACACAACGAACCTGAGGCGGCTGCAGCACTACTTCTCAAACGCCGACGTCGACTGGAAGCCGGTCAAATACACGAAGGACCGGCGTCGCGCGATGGCCGTGCCGTACATCACCAATCGCGCGATCATGGATCGTCTGGATCTTGTATGCGGTCCGGAGAACTGGTGCAATCAGTTCAAAGAGGGTCCCGACGGTGGAGTGCTTTGCGGACTCTCAATCCGCGTTGGAGAGCAGTGGATCACCAAGTGGGACGGAGCAAGCAACACAGATATCGAGGCGGTAAAGGGTGGCCTGACCAGCAGCATGCGGAGGGCGGCGGTCCAGTGGGGCATCGGGCGCTACCTGTATCGGTTGCCCGCGCAGTGGGTGTCACTCGACGAGAAGGGTCGATTCCTTCAGCACCCGAGCATGCCTCCGTCATTTCATCCGGCATACTCCGGAGATGACAGCGAAACACCATCACTTCGTCCCAATGGAAGCCGGGGCACGCGGAAGCACGCCTCGACCAACCCATGTGCGACCCGTTGCACGTGCGGCTAACGCTTGACGCCCTGCCTCTCTTCTCCAAACATGAAGAGGAGCGGCCGCCAGACACGGCGAGCCCAGTAGCGCTCGTTATGTTGAGCGCCGGCAGCCTTGATCCACATAAGGTTCTCGTTGTCTCGAAACCCGCGCTGGCGAAGTACCGGAAGCATCCTGTCAATGCCAGTCTGCAGCCGTGAATCGAGCTGGTCGTCACCGTTGTCGATGTAGAGCGACAGACCGGTCAAATCCCAGTCCGCGCGGTTCTCGACCTTTCGTGGAAGAGTATTGGAGAAGTAGGGCGACAGGCATGCCGCTTTCGAGAAAATGTGCGGATAGTGCCACAGCGCGAGAAAGGAGATTGTGCCACCCATCGAAGCGCCCATGATTCCGGTGTGTTCTCTCTCGGGACGCGTTCGGTACGCTGCGTCGATCTTCGGCTTCAGGGTATTCACCAGGAAGTCGAGGTACGCGAGTCCGGCATCGGTCGCGTCGTACTCTTCAGACCTCGCCGGTGTGTTGTACACACCCACAACGATAACGGCCTCCATCTCACCGAGGCTGCTCAGGGAGTCGATGTGCTCGTCGACTTGCCAGTCGACGCCGGTGTACGAAGTCAGGGGGTCAACAATATTCTGACCATCATGCATGTACAGCACGGGATACCGCCTCGAAACGTCGCTCTTGTAACCGGGCGGCAACCAGACGATCGCATCCCGTGTTGGGATTCCGTCGCCTACGAGCTCTCGCAGATACTCAACATCTCCGGTTATCTGTCCTTGCACAGCGCCGGATGCATCTTTCCACCCGAACACATTGATGACTACGGTGGTGTCACCGGTCAATGTGATCGCATGGTTGACGGGGACCGACCCATCTTGCAGTACCGCCTCCGTGATCCATTCACCGCGCGTGATCTTGAATTCAATTGTTGAATTGCGCTCAAGTGGCAGAACCGCTTTCCAGGTAGTCGAGTCCTCCGCGGACAGCGCCATTCCGTCGGGCCGCCACGAGCGCAACAAATCGGTATTGCCGGCAACGTATACGGTGTCGCCGAACGGAACACCGGACGGAGTCCTGACGATGATTGTCAGTCTCGGATCTCGAGCGGGGCCGCAAGCGGCCGCGACGATCACGAGTGCGACTAGAAGACCGCGTGGATTATTCAGGCTCATGCTGTGTCGACCTTTGCTCTCGGATGTTTGCCGGCCACATCTAGGAACGAAGACTATGTGGTCCGGTTCGACACAAGATATTCCGTCCCCGCCCCAAGCCCGAACAGACCACGCCTGATGCACGACCGGATCATCATTCGAGGTGCCCGCGAGCACAATCTGAAGGATATCGATCTCGACATCCCGCGGAATAAGCTCGTCGTGATTACAGGCCTCTCGGGTTCCGGCAAGTCAAGCCTTGCGTTCGACACGATATACGCCGAAGGCCAGCGGCGTTATATGGAAAGCCTCAGTGCATACGCACGGCAGTTTCTCGGAATGATGGAGCGGCCCGATGTGGACCATATCGACGGCCTGTCTCCTGTAATTGCGATCGAACAAAAGACGGTCAGTCGAAACCCGAGGTCCACCGTAGGCACCGTCACGGAGATCTACGACTTTCTGCGTCTTCTTTTTGCCAGGGCCGGGACGGCCCACTCGTGGATCTCGGGTCTGCCGATGCGGAGGCAGTCGGACGACGAGATTATCGATGGCATTGGAGACCTGAAATCGGGCTCGCGGGTTTTGATTCTCGCACCCGTTGTGCGCGGTCGCAAGGGACACTACCGCGAGCTGTTCGAGCAGATCGCCGGGCAGGGCTTCGAGCGCGTACGCGTCGATGGCGAGGTGGTGCAGATCAAGAAGGGAATGAAGCTGGATCGCTACAAGACCCACAACATTGAGGTGGTGGTTGATCGCATCGTCATCAAGGAAGGGGTGAGGGCACGCGTCGCTCAGTCGGTAGAGTCGGCACTCGGAATGGGTAGCGGCACATTGATCGCCAGTGTCGTGAACGGAGACGCGGACGACGGTGACCGCCTGTTCAGTCGCCATCTTTTCTCTGCGGAAGACGGAATCTCCTACGACGATCCTTCGCCGAACACGTTCTCCTTCAATTCGCCGTATGGGGCCTGTCCGGACTGCAACGGACTGGGAACGAAGAGGGAGCTCTCGGAGCAGATGGTGATTCCCGACCCGTCGCTCTCGATTCAGGATGGAGGTCTTGCGCCGCTTGGCAAGCCAAGGGACGTGTGGATCTTCAGTCAGCTTACCGCGGTCGGGGAGCGGTACGCATTTGACTTCGGGACACCCCTCGGCCAGCTTAGCGCGGAGCAGCTGGAAGTAATACTTCGCGGTGCGGGTGATGAACAGTTTGACATCGTCTACCGCTACAAGGATCGAGAGGTCCAGTACAAGCACAGGTTCAACGGCGTTTTCGGTCACCTCTGGCATACGTATGAACAGACTTCATCCCAATCGTCAAGGAAGTGGGCCGAGTCGTACATGCAGCAACTTCCGTGTCCCGAATGCGGTGGCGGGCGACTGCGAAAAGAAAGTTTGTCGTTTCGGGTTGGCGGAAAAAACATCTCCGAGCTTGTGGAGATGGACCTCCAGACGCTGAGGACCTTCTTTGACGACGCAAAGCTGGAGAAGCGTCAGTCGGTTATCGCACGGCCGATCGTGAAAGAGATCTCGGAACGACTGGATTTTTTGCTGAACGTGGGTGTCGGTTATCTGAACCTGGATCGGCCGGCCCGATCCCTGTCGGGTGGGGAGAGTCAGCGCATTCGGCTCGCAACCCAGATCGGTACCCAGCTCGTCGGTGTGCTCTACGTCCTCGATGAACCCAGCATCGGACTTCACCCGGCAGACAACAGCCAGCTCATCGATTCACTGAAGCGCTTGCGCGACCTCGGCAATTCGGTCCTCGTCGTCGAGCACGACCGGGAGATGATCGAAGTCGCGGATCACGTCGTCGATCTTGGACCCGGCGCGGGCGAGCTGGGCGGATACGTAATGGGGTCGTCAAAGCCGGGACGGCTTCCTCTGCGAAAGAATGGAGCCGTCAGTTTGACAACGGCGTATCTCAAAGGTCGGCGAACAATCGGTGTGCCGGCGGAACGCCGAGCAGGTACAGGTCGCAGTCTTGTTCTGAAGGGCGCTCGCGGACACAACCTGAAAGGTGATGCGCTGTCGATTCCGCTCGGGACTTTCGTGGCGGTTACCGGTGTCTCCGGGTCGGGAAAATCCACACTTGTCAATCAAACGCTTTACCCGGTTCTGGCGAACCTTTATCACCGATCGCAGGAGATCGCACTCCCACATGCGTCCGTCGAGGGAACGGAGTACATCGATAAAGTCATCGACATTGATCAGAGTCCGATCGGCCGTACGCCACGCTCGAATCCCGCCACGTACACGGGACTCTTCACGAACATTCGCGATCTGTTTGCCCTGCAGCCGGAGTCCCAGATACGAGGGTACAAGCCGGGTCGGTTCTCATTCAATGTGAAAGGAGGCAGGTGTGAGACGTGTCGCGGGGCCGGCATCATCAAGCTCGAAATGAACTTCCTGCCTGACGTCTACGTCGAGTGTGAGACGTGCAAGGGCAAGCGTTACAACGCGGAGACCCTGGAGGTGCGACACCGGGGATGCAGTATCGCCGATGTGCTGGACATGACCGTCTCCGAGGCGCTGGAGATCTTCAAGCATGTCCCCCGAATCGAACGAAGACTCCGAACCCTGAATGCCGTCGGACTTGGATACATCCGTCTGGGCCAGCAGGCTACGACGCTTTCGGGCGGTGAGGCTCAGCGAGTAAAACTGTCGAAGGAGTTGTCGCGGCCCGGCACGGGCAGCACGCTGTACCTCCTCGATGAGCCGACCACCGGTCTCCACTTCGAAGACATCCGTAATTTGCTGCACGTTCTGCAGGCGCTTGTCGACAAGGGCAATACCGTGCTCGTCATTGAACACAATATGGACGTGGTGAAGGTGGCAGATTATGTCGTGGATCTGGGTCCCGCGGGTGGTGAGGCTGGCGGGCAAATCATGTTCTCCGGCACCCCCGAGCAACTGGCCACGGAGAACTCCGCGACGGGACAGGTGCTGAATCAAGAGCTTCAGCGAAGTCAGATTGTTGACGAGACGCAGGAAATGCAATTTTCGCTGGAAGACCTCCGGGTAGACGACGATGACTCTGAGCCCGAAGTGATCGAGGAAGAGGAGCAAGAAGAGGATGAACTGGTCTCGTAATATCCTGGCGGCGAGGCCTGGTCTCGGCCGGAGTATTGCCGATCTCCAGAAGCCAGCTGTTCAGACCCATGAGTGATCCGCACTACATTCCGGAGTACCGGAAACCGGACAGTCCGGGAGTCACGATGAACTTCGACAACTCGGTGTCGATCTATCACATCGTGCAGCCTGAGGAGACTTTCGAAGTGGCTGCGAAGACCCTTTTCAGGCTAGTTCTGGAAGCTCAAGCCACGTATCCGGGCTGGCCGCGGACACTATACCTCGATATTGAAGGCCATCAGGCTCCCGGTGGAGGCTTTGACGACGACTTTATTGAGTTCCAGCAAGAGCTTCTGTTTTCGGCGATAGCGCCCTTCCTGACCGCTTTCGAGACGCCATTAACCGGTGGGTTGATCAATCCGGAGCCGCAGCGAAACGACCTCCCTGACGAGCTTGTGGTCCGTGAAGACGGAGGCTCGGGGGGAGCGAGCTGAGTGGAATTCGAGGTTTCGATTCGTTTACTTGGGTAGGCGCAATATGCCGCGACGGCGCTTTGATCGCGCAAACGAAACATTAGTGTGACGATGTCTCAAACAGATTCGCAGAGAGCCCCCGACGATGACGTAACCGTACTGAGTCGTCACACGGAGATCCGGGGCGGGACGTTCACGGTTGCTCATGATTTGACGGTTCGAGGAACGCTCGAAGGAGAGATCCAGGTCGGCGGCAGAGTCGTAGTCGCTGCCGGCGCGTCCGTGGCAGGCACGTTGAACGCGCGTGAGGCCATTATCGCAGGCAGCGTCGACGGCGAACTTATAGTCTCAAACACGCTTACGCTGCGTTCCACAGCCGTTCTGAATGGATCCGCACGGGCGGCCAGGCTGGTGGTGGAGGAGGGCTCTTCCGGTGATGTACGTCTCCGCGTCGGGAACGAGGATTTCTTCGACCTTCTGGAAAGTCGCCGGCGCGAGGCCAGGCTCGAATTGGACAATGCGCGGTCGCATACAGGCATGGCTGGGCCTGAGCCCGCTCGTGATGAGCTGGCCGCCGGGGACGGTGCGCGCGAGAACTCGCACGGGTGGTCCAATGACGTGGCGGTTCTCGCCTCCGAGGAAGGCCGATCCGGCGGATTATCCAGCGACCGGATGATGGAATCAGAAAGAATGGAGGAAATTCTTCCGAAACCATCCAACAATCCCGGTCAAATCTCGCGGGCCGCCGAAAGGTCGGACCGACCCAGAAACTAGGCGTGGATCGGCCCGCTGCCCGGGTTGAGCCCGGGCCGTCCTGACATCTCGCGACCCGCAATACCTTAATATCGGCGCCGGTTGACCGATAGTCTTGTGTGTAGGGACCGCCCAAAGTAATGCTCACCCTCGGCCGGGCTAACGGCGATAATCGGCGACCGCGCGGCCGGGTGAAATGATCTATGACTCCGGCCGCTTCTATCAGCCATTCTCAGCGACTTGTCAGGTCAATTGTCCCGTTGACTGGCCGGGCCCCGACTGCTATATTTACGGTTCGTTTCTACAACCTGGCAGCCGAGTCACGGACGTATGAGGTGGAGGAAGCTGGCCGATTCCGCGGACGTGCCCACGATGGAGCACCCGGAGCCAACGCCGACCCTCAAGCACGCCAGTGTCAAAACCCCCTCCAATGACATTCAGGTTGCGTTATCGCGCTTGACGGCCACAAGAAACATGCAGAGAGGAAAACGCTACTACTACGATCCCGAAGCATGCGTCTTCGTCGAGCTCGAGCCCAGCGTTCGTGATCGGGTAGTTAGATTCACAGCGTTTACGCTGCTGGCCCTGTTTCTCGCAAGCCTCTTTACGCTCGGCCTGGATCGCCTCTTCAGCACGCCTCAGGAATTAGCACTCGAGTCCGAAAACGAAGCTCTTCGAGATCACCTGACGACGATAGGAGAGCGCATGAAGGCCGTGCAGGTTGAGCTCGCCGAGCTCTCGGATTCGGATCAGGAACTGTATCGCTCCCTGCTTCAGGCCACACCTATCTCTCAGGATATTCGGCAGGCGGGTGTCGGTGGCACCGACGCCTACAGGGCCTACACCGGCTTCGGTCGCGAAACCGCGACGTTGCTGCGGGAGTCCGCACAAACTATCGATCAGCTTGAGCGCCAGATCAGTCTCCAGGGTGCCAGCTATCGCGAACTCACCGTAATCGCCGGAGAACACAAGCGGCAGTTGGAAGAGATGCCGGCGATTCTCCCGGCAGACGGTCCGGTTGTTTCTGGATACGGAATGAGGCGTCATCCCATTCTCAAGATTGTGCGGCCGCATCGCGGCGTAGACATTCTCGTCCCGAAAGGCTCGGATGTCGTTGCACCGGGCGACGGCGTCATTAAGGAAACAGGCCGGGGCGGCGGACTGGGCAAGTACGTCCGGCTGAGTCACCCGAGCATCGGCTACGTTACGACCTATGCCCATCTCTCCGAGATCCCTGAGGGAATTCGCAGTGGTCGACGCGTCAAGCGAGGTGACCTGATAGGCAAGAGCGGAAACACGGGTTTGTCGAAAGCACCGCATCTCCACTACGAGGTGCGCGACGATCAGGGCAAACCGTTTAACCCGGTATTCTTCTTTGCTCCGAGCATGACGCCGGCCGAGTATGAGAAACTGCTTGCCGAGTCACAGCAGGGCGAGGTTTCTCTGGACTGATCCCGACCGATTGATTTTTGAAAGGGTTCTCACCTCAGGTGGGAACCCTTTCTTTTTTGGGTAATCTACAGAAACGGGCGTGTCCCACCGGATCGGCATTTCGCTCTTGTTTTTCTTGAATCGAGAGCCTATTGTCCGTCGTTCGTCAATGTTTCTTGTCTGGGGTGAGACGAAGGCTGATCGCCACAGACTGAACTTCAGCACATGTATTGGACACTAGAACTTGCTACGTATCTGGAAGATGCTCCGTGGCCCGCGACCAAAGAGGAGTTGATCGACTATGCGGAGCGTACCGGATCACCTTCCGAAGTCGTCGAAAACCTCACTGCAATAGAGGACGACGGCGAACCCTATGAAAGCATTGAGGAGGTGTGGCCGGACTTCCCGACAGCAGACGACGATTTCTACTACGAAGACGAGTAGTGTGTGAGTCTCAGACTTTAGTCCGCACTCCTCCGTCTGCCGGTTCCCATTTCCATCGGTTCCCCGCCGAATTCCGCCTCTTCGCAGGGCATCTCCGTACGCAAAGACGTACATCGACTGCTCTCTTGTTTCTGCTGCTCACTGTCATACCGGCGAGAGGACAGGATGGTCAGCCGGACGACCCGCAGCCTGCAGCTATTGTCACCGACATCCGCTTCATTGGCGACCTCGTGTTTTCGCGGGAGGCGCTCGGCCTGCGGGTGCGGTCCGTCGCGAACCGAGAACTGCTGGGACCCTGGACAGGAATCAGGTGGTGGCTCGGCCTGTATCGACTGGGTGAATCGGGAAAGTTGGGAAAAGGACTGAGTCGAGCGCTGATGTCTGCCGGGGAGCCGCCCGCTTATATAGATTCAAGTGTGGTAGCCGCGGATGCCGATCGACTGAGACTGTTCTACCAGCAGGAAGGATATCGCCATGCAAACATCACCACTCGTGTAATCACATCTCGGTCAGGCGAACACCTGGAGATCGAGTTTCACATCGACCCGGGCTACCCTGCGTATATCCGCGATGTGGAATTCGACGGTCTGGATGATGTTGATGAGGCGTATGCACGACGGATTCTTCGCAGATCTCTCATCCAGAAACGTAGCAGTCCGGGACAGCAGGGACGGCTGGCGTTTCGCGCTCGCGGCGAGCGCTACTCGGAATCGAAGCTGCTTGCAGAACGACGACGAATTCTGAATTCACTTCTCAATCGAGGGTACGCACTTGCCACCCGAGACTCGATTCGCGCGATTGTCTTTCCGGTCGGACGCGACTCCTTTGACATTCGATTCCGCATCCGCCCGGGTAAGAGATTCCGATTTGCCGATGTGGATTTTGTTGTTAACGGTCCGGAGTCGGTCGACACGGTGCGACGTGACACGTTCGACGTAACGAACGGCAGTGACACCGGAAGGACGTACTCAATCACGTCAACCATCTTTTCAGAACGGAAACTCAGCAACGGATTGCTGCTTCGCTCACTGCAGTTCGAACCGGGTGAATGGTACGACCAGTCACGGGTCACGGACACGAAACGTCGCCTGGAGAAGTCTGGTGTCTTCGCTTTTACCGATGTGCAGGTGCTTATTCCTGATACGGTCGGAGCCCAGGTGCCAGACCTGTCACATCTTATCGAGTTGCGGACGCGGCAGCGGCACCAGATTCGTCTGGAGACCTTCGTTCTACAACGCACCGGACTCCTCGGCAATACTGATTCTGATCTGGGGATGGGCTTTGGAGTAACGTACCGGAACGCCAATCTTTTTGGCAAAGGCGAAGCGTTTCAGTTACGCGGTACGACGTCAATCGCAGCGAACAGCGATTTCAGGCTCTTCAGGTCGACGCAGGGCGAAATCGAAGCCACAGTCAATCTGCCGTACGTCATCAGACCGTTCCGGTTTGTCGAACGGATCGGGCGATTCTACGACGTCCGATCCAGGATCTCGTTCAGTCTTCTCGCGGCTCGCCGCGACGAATTGAAACTGATCGTTCGTGGCCGCGGCACGGCACAGTTGCGGCTTGAACTGCAACACTCACGAAGTGTCACTTCCATCCTGGATCTGATCGACGTCAGCCTGAGCAACCCGGATACACTGAGTGGTTTCAACGAAGACTTCCTTGAGCCCGTCCTGGGCGCCGTGTCGGATCCGATACAACAGGCCCGGATCCTGGAGGACTACACGAAACCGCAGATCAACAATGCCCTTCGATATACGCTGATTTCGCTGACCGCCAATCCGCTGCGTCGTGATCGCGGCCACTCGTACGAATGGTCGGTTGAAGTCGGGGGCAATCTGCCGTCTCTATTGGACCGAGCCGTGTTCACTCCGGATTCCGTTGAGGGGAGCCTGCCCGGCCTTCCATTCTTCGGTGGTGCGAACGAGACCAGACTCATCTACCGCCCGTATCTGAAGCTCGTCACGGATGTCCGTCAGTACCACCCCTGGACACGGAGCCTGGTATTTGCCTGGAAGGCGTTTGCTGGATTCTCCCACCCCACAGGCCGTTCCGATATTGTACCATTCGACAAGCGCTTCTTTGCAGGCGGCGCATTCAGCGTTCGCGGCTGGGGACTGGGTGACCTCGGACCGGGCACTGCACAACTGTCATCGGAAGATGCCACATCCGAAGCCAATATTTTTGGTGGTGATGTGAAGGTCGAGGTGAGCGTGGAGTTTCGCCAGACGATAATTCGCAACCTCTTTGCAGCCGACTGGATTCTGACACCGTTCGTGGACGCCGGGAACGTATGGTTCGGACCACGGAATCCCGGACTGGATCTGGAGGGCCGTGGAAATGACGACGGGCGTTTTCGGCCTGAAAGACTCGTTCGTGAGCTCGGTGTTGGCGGCGGTGTTGGGTTACGGCTGTCGTGGGAGTACTTTATCGCACGACTCGATTTCGCGTATCGCGTGCACGACCCGGCCGCGAAATCGTTCTTTGTCGATCGCTGGAACAAGCCTCGGTTACATTTTGGGATCGGGCATACGTTCTGAGCTGTACTCTCGGTGAGATTAGATTGTCACATGACCACGTTGCAGAGATTTACAGAGGGTCTTCGTCGCTTCCACAGGCGACTATTCACAAGAGACGACGATGAGCGGATTCGTTCACGCGTCCATGCACTTCGCAGCTCGCCCGTGTTCGGCGATATGCCGAAGAGGCATCTGGTACGTGTGGCGGAGGTTATGCACGAGCGTCGCTTCAAGCGCGACGAGTATATCTACTACGAGAATGATCCGGGACTTGGCCTTTATCTGATCGGTGACGGGCGCGTTCGCCTCGCGCGGAGAGACGAAGACGACCGAGATGTTGATATCGCTGAACTTGGCGAAGGGGATATTTTCGGTGTTCTGTCCGTTTTTGAAGATCTGCGCCGAACCGAGTCCGCGCAATCAAGGGCGGACACCGTACTCCTGGGGCTTTTTCGCCCGGACCTGAATGCCGTGCTGAACAGAAGTCCATCTGCCGGCGCTGCGGTATACAAGGTGCTCGCACGCCACGTCGGTCGGAGATACTCATCGTTGCTCAATTGTGTCGAGGAGACGTGCGGGCGTACGCAGACGATGGCTATGCTGACGGAAACGACGATAACGAAGGAGATGGCCTGATGTCTTTCGCCGGCGCCAATGGGACTTAAAAAAGGCTCCGAACTTCGGGTTACGATCGAGAAGTTCGCCGATCGTGGGAAGTCACTGGCACGCGTCGATGGCATGGTGATCTTCGTTCCGGCTGCCGTTCCCGGTGATGAGGTCGACATCCGCATAAGAAAGCTCAAGAAGAAGTATGCGGAGGCTGAGGTCCTGCAAACGGTACGCGAGAGCCCACTGCGAGCGAAGCCCGTCTGCCGGTACTTTGGTCATTGCGGCGGGTGCAAGTGGCAGCACGTCGACTACGAGGCACAGCTTGAGGCAAAGCGACAAAGTGTCGTCGAAGCGTTTGAGCACGCGGGTGGATTCGATCAGGTAGACGTGAAGCCGACGCTGAGATCGGCCGCGACCTATCTCTATCGCAACAAGATGGAGTTCTCATTCAGTTCGCAGCGGTGGTTAACGAAGAGCGACATAGAGTCGGGCCAGATCTTCGACAAAAGTTTCGCGCTTGGCTTGCACGCGCCACGTCAGTTTGCCAAGATCATCGACCTGGAGGAGTGCCATCTTCAGTCGATGGAAAGCCGCGAAATCGTAAACAGAGTCCGCGCTTTGGCCAGACAATCAGAGTGGGCTCCATGGGATACTCGCGGTCATACGGGACTGCTTCGGCACCTTGTCATTCGTGAGGGCAAGAGAACAGGAGACCGCATGGTCAATCTCGTGACCTCACGTCGCGATTCATCCGTCGACGAAAGGATGGCGGAGTTATTGAGATCATCCGAGTTAGCCGTCTCGACGTTTGTCAACACGATCAACGATACTCCGGCGCAGACGGCACTGGGTAGTGAGACCTATGTCGTATTCGGGTCCGGCAAGATCAAGGAACGACTCGGTGATTTTGAATTCGACATCGGCCCGCAGTCGTTTTTCCAGACGAATACGGATCAGGCGGAACGGCTATACGAAGTGGTCAGAGACGCTGCCGGGCTACGGCCTTCCGACGTTGTGTATGATCTGTATTGTGGAACAGGCACGATCTCTCTTTATCTATCGCCCTATGTCCACAAAGTCATCGGAGTCGAGGTAGTGGCCGACGCAATCGAAGACGCGCGCGCCAATGCGCAGCAGAACCGAGTCGACAATTGTTCGTTCATTGCCGGCGACGTCGGAAAGCTGGTCGATCCCGGATTTCTGGAGGAACACGGGGTACCCGACGTACTGATTGTGGACCCGCCCCGTGCAGGGTTGCATCCGCGCGTCGTCGAGCAGATCGCGTCGCTCCGAGCAGACCGATTCGTGTATGTTAGTTGCAACCCGCAGACTCAAGCGCGCGATCTGAGTGCGCTTTCAGAGATCTACAGAATAGATGCAATTCAACCGGTCGATATGTTTCCGCATACAGAACATATTGAGAGCGTTGCGCGCCTGACAGCCATTGCTTAGCCGATTTTTTATCGCCAGGTGCGCTCGTTGAACGACACTCGAAAAATCGCATTCGTCACCGGTGGCACAGGATTCGTCGGTAGCCATCTCGTTGAGCAATTGCAGAACGAGGGCTACGCCGAGGTCAGGTGCCTCGTACGCAAGGATCCGAAGTGGCTTGCCGATCTGGATGTCACCCGGGTTTCGGGTGATCTCGGGGACGATACGGATCTCGAGTCGGCCCTTTCCGGGGTCACGCACGTGTACCACGTGGCCGGTGTTACGCGATCGAAGGACAGTGCCACGTTCATTCGCGCGAATGTCGACGGGACTCTTCGTCTGCTTCGCGCGGTCGAGTCTGCGTGCCCGGATGTCCAACGGGTTCTTGTTACAAGCACGCTCGCCGTTGTCGGCGTTAGCGCCGAACTGGTGGCAACCGAGGAAACGCCGCTGAACCCCGTCAGTCAATACGGCCGCAGTAAGGCCGTAATGGAGCAACGCATCGCAGACCAGGAAGAAAATGGAAAGCGGCTTCACGACAGGCTTCCGCTGACCATCGTTCGCCCACCGGCGGTGTACGGTCCAAGGGAGCAAGACATCCTGACCTTTTTTCGTACTGTTTCCCGAGGCGTGTGCCCCATCATCGGGGGGAATAAGCCTGACCCCGTGTCGCTCGTTCATGTTGATGATCTGGTCGCTGGAATGATCGGCGCAGCTGAGTCGGACGCCACGATCGGTGAAACGTACTTCCTTGGATCGGCCGCTCCTTCCACGTGGGAGGAGATACGGGATGCGACGGTTGACGTACTTGGCCGCCGTGTTCTGACGATCCGCGTTCCGCCCGCGGCGGTTCGACTCGTCGGTACTCTTACCGAAAAGGTCGCGTCCCTGATCGGGGAGTATCCGCCGCTGAATCGAGAGAAGGCTCTTGAAATCCTTGAGGCCTGCAAAGCGTGTTCGAGTCAAAAGGCGGGCTCACACTTTGGATACGACCCGAAGGTGTCTCTGAACGAAGGGATCAGAAGCACAATTGAATGGTACCGGCAAAAGGGTTGGATGCGGTAGAATCACGTTCATGGCCGCAGCCACATGCGTACGGCGCCGCTCCGCAACGAATCAGAAAAGACCATGCATGACGAGACCAGACTGGGATTCAATACCGGGTACGTAGAGCAGCTATACCGGCAGTATCTGGATGATCCCGAGAGCGTCAGCGAAAGCTGGCGTGAGTTCTTTGCCGATTACCGGCCCAGTGAGTCCTTTGTGGCGGCAACAGAAGCCCGCAAGGCGGTCGTCGCGGCATCCGGTGAACTGGAGGCGGAAGTTGCTGCGGCCGGCCCTACGGCCCGGGAGGGCGACGGAGCGGTGTCGCCCGCCGAGCCTGCCGCCCCCGAACTGGAATTCGAGGCGGAGATCAAACCCCTGCGCGGCGCTGCAGCGAAGATCGTCGAGAACATGGAGGCCAGTATCCATGTCCCGACGGCAACATCGGTTCGCACGTTCGCCGTGAAGCTCATGGCCGAAAACCGGAAACTCATTAACGACTACCAGAGGAATTCAGGGGGAGAGAAGGTGTCGTACACGCACATGATTGCCTGGGCGATCGTGCAGGGCCTGCGTGCGTTTCCCAGTATGTACACGACGTTTCGTCGCGTTGACGGTAAACCGGAACACGTGATTCCCGAAGCGATCAACCTGGGCCTCGCTATCGACATCGAGCGCCGCGGCCGGCGGACGCTCATGGTCCCCAACATCAAGAACGCGGGCGAGATGTCGTTCCCCCAGTTTCTCGGGATCTACAACGACCTCGTCGGGCGTGCTCGCAACAATGAACTGGAGATCAGCGACTTTCGCGGTACCACCGCTACCATCACAAACCCGGGTATGATCGGGACGTCGCTCAGCGTTCCCCGTCTCATGCCGAATCAAGGTGTCATCGTCGGTGTCGGCTCGATCGGTTATCCGCCGGAGTACCACGCATTCGCACCCGATATCGTGAGCCGGACCGGCATCTCCCAGGTCATGGCGATCACGTCCACCTATGACCATCGCGTCATCCAGGGAGCAGAGAGCGGTGCATTCCTGGCACACATCGCGCAGTCACTTCTGGGCGAACATGGCTTTTACTCGACGCTGTTCACCGAGCTCAACATCCCGTACCAGCCGTTCGTGCTGACGCCGGACAATACGCCGCAACTTGGAGCGGACGGGTCGGAAGCCGACATGATTCAGAAGCAGGCCAGAGTCCTGCAGTTGATCCGGGCGCATCGCGTGCGTGGACATCTTCAAGCCGACATCAACCCGCTGGGTTATGAGTGGGTGAATCACCCCGAACTGGATCCCGCCACCTACGGTCTCACCGTATGGGATCTTGACCGCAAGTTTGTGACCGGCGGACTGGGTGGCGTGGATATTCTGCCTCTACGTGAGATTCTGTCGATCGTGAGAGAGGCATACAGCCGCAAGTTCGGGATCGAGTACATGCACATTTCCGATCCGACAGAGAAGGCCTGGCTTGAAGATCGTGTCGAACCTGTCGGAGGATTGGATGCACTGGTACCCGAGCTTAAGCGGCGGGTCCTCTCAAAGCTGAACGCTGCCGAGGCATTCGAGCGTTTTCTGCACACCAAATACATCGGGCACAAGCGATTTTCGCTCGAAGGATCCGAGACGGTCATCCCGATGCTGGACATGATCCTCTCCAATTCGGCCGATCAGGGTGTGCACGAAGTCGTGATGGGGATGGCGCATCGCGGACGGCTTAACGTGCTGGCAAACATCCTGCACAAACCATACGAGGTGATTTTCTCCGAGTTTGAAGGCAGTCTCGATCCGAACACGACACAGGGATCGGGCGACGTCAAGTACCATCTCGGGGCGACCGGAACGCATGAGTCGCCGGACGGAAATCAGCTCAAGGTTACGCTCGCCTCCAACCCGAGTCATCTGGAGGCGGTCAACCCGGTCGTCGAAGGGATGGTGCGCTCGAAGCAATACAAACTCCGGCACCAGGTATCCGACGTTCCGGGAGGTGATTACAAGGACGCCGTCATTCCGCTCCTGCTTCATGGGGACGCGGCATTTGCCGGTCAGGGTGTCGTCGCGGAAACGCTGAACCTGAGTCAGCTGTCCGGATACCACACCGGCGGAACGATCCACGTCGTCATCAACAATCAGATCGGATTCACGACGACGCCGTCGGACGCGCGAAGCTCGACGTATGCGACGGACGTTGCGCGGATGATTCAGGCACCCATCTTCCACGTCAATGGAGACGATCCCGAAGCCTGCATTCGTGTTGCTATTATCGCGCTCGACTACAGGCAGGAATTCAACAAGGACGTGGTCATTGACATGCTCTGCTACCGCGTGCATGGCCACAATGAGGGTGACGAACCGACGTACACGCAGCCGCTGCTCTATCGAAAAATCGAAGCGAAAAGGTCAGTGCGAAAGCTCTACACGGAGTACTTGCTTCGCAGAGGAGAGATGAGTCTCGAAGAAGCGGAGCAGATGCTGGATGACTATCGGGCTCGACTCGTTGAGGCATTCGAACGGACGAAGGAGGTGGTCGAGCGAGACGCCACAAAAGAGGTCGTCGTGTTCCAACGAACCGAACCTGCCGCGGAATTGCCCAGCTTCGATACGGCGGTACCGTCGGCGACGCTGGATACGATCGTCAAGGCGCTCGTGACATTCCCGGATGGCTTCGACATACACAAGAAGCTCGCCAGACAGTTCGAGAAACGCGCGAAAGCGTATGAGGACGGCCTGGTCGACTGGTCGCTCGGTGAGGCGCTGGCCTACGGATCGCTACTACTGGATGGCACGACGGTGCGACTGGCCGGACAGGACTCCGGTCGCGGGACCTTCAGTCATCGCCATGCCGTGGTGTTCGACCAGACAAACGGATCGGAATTGGTGCCCCTGAACAACATCAAGGACGAGCAGCCGCACCTGCTGGTTTACGATAGCCTGCTGTCCGAGTATGCTGCCTGCGGCTTCGAGTATGGTTATTCCGTCGCCGATCCCGAGGCTCTCGTGATATGGGAGGCCCAGTTCGGAGATTTTTCGAACGGTGCCCAGATTGTTTTCGACCAGTTCCTTTCGGCTGCCGAGAGCAAGTGGGGTCAACGAAGCTCCCTCGTACTATTGCTGCCGCATGGATACGAAGGGCAGGGTCCGGAGCACTCGTCGGCCCGTCTTGAGAGGTTCCTTCAGATGTGCGCCGAAGGCAACCTGACAGTATGCAATCTGACGACGCCCGCCAACCTGTTCCACGCATTGCGCAGGCAGGTCAAGATGGAAAAGCGGAAGCCCCTGATTGTGATGTCGCCAAAGAGTCTGCTGCGGCACCCGCGCGTGATTTCGTCGCCAACGGAATTCACGGACGGTCAATTCGACGAAGTGCTTCCTGCGATCAACGCCAATGCGTCGGCGGTGAAGCGAATTGTGTTCTGCAGCGGGAAGTTGTATTTCGAATTGCTGCAGACTGCAGAAGCCCATCCCGAAGTGCTCGAGGCCACAGCCGTAGTCCGCGTCGAACAACTGTATCCATTCCCGCGCGCTGCACTGGTGCGCGAGGTTGATCGATTTCCCGACGCCGACGTGTTCGTGTGGTGCCAGGAGGAACCTAAGAACATGGGAGCCTGGACATTCATTGCACCACGATTGGACGACGTGCTCGCTTCGAGATCAGGAAGCGAATGTGGCAACATTCAATACCGTGGTCGACCGGCCAGCGCCAGTCCTTCGAGTGGCAGCGCCAAGGTCCACCAGGTCGAGATGGAGAAGCTTATTTCGGAGGCGCTGGACATCACCTAGTCGGTTGCACAGCGATCGCGCCGGCGTCAAACATAGAAACGCCGCCCAAAGAGGCGGCGTTCGCGTCTGCCAATATCATCCGGGAATCAATACGATCTCGATCTCTTGTGGGCGTTCCGTGCAGCCTTCTGGCGTGCCTGGCGACGTTCCTCAGATGGCTTGGTGAAGGCCATGTTCGCCCGGTAAATACGAAGTACCCGGCTGCGGTTGACCGCGCGCTTGAACCGGCGAAGAGCCCGGTCAATGTTCTCTTTATCTCTTAGTTTGATTCCGACGGACACTGGGGAAACCTGTTTAATTACCCGGATTTTGGACGGCCTCATAAATTACGGTCGGCCCTCTATGTTTCCAAATAGGGAGAAGAACGGCCTGTTCCAACACCGATTTCACCGGAACTGATTGTCCGTTAGGCCCCGAAAAGCGGCAAATGACGATTCTGTTCGCTGGCAGATCGAGATCAGGTTCTGAAACGCGGTCGCACTATTGTTCGAATCCCGGCCCATTCGGTCTCGAAATTTGAATTCAGATACAAGAAGGCTCGTTGTTGCGACAGGCAACCCGGGCAAGCTGGCCGAGATCCGAGAGCTCCTGCATAGCCTCGGTATTGAACTGCTGAGCCTCGCAGACTTCGAGCACCTGGCACCGGTGGAAGAGGACGCCTTGACGCTCGAGGGCAATGCCGTCAAAAAGGCGCGCGTGATTTTCGAATCGACGGGCATCCCTACCATCGCGGACGATACGGGTCTCGAAGTGGATGCTCTGGGTGGGGAGCCCGGCGTGTTTTCGGCGCGCTACGCCGGCCCGGACTGCGAGCCGGTCGCCAACCGAATGAAACTCCTGGCCGAGTTGTCGGACAAGGGAAATCGGCAAGCAAGATTTCGCACCGTTGTTGCGCTGGTGTCGGACTCGGAGACCATCACGTTCGACGGAGTCTGCGAGGGTAGCATCACCACGGCCGAGCGAGGCTCCATGGGGTTCGGATACGACGCCCTCTTTGTACCTTCAGGGAGCAACAGGACATTCGCCGAGATGGATTCAGATGAAAAGAACGAGATCAGTCACCGCGGTAAAGCGCTCCGAAAGCTCCGCGATTATCTCCAGTCTCCCACTCGACGGTAGCGGACCGTGATCGCACTTGTGCAGCGCGTCCATCGTGCATCGGTGACCATTGACGGTCGTGTTGTCGGTCGCATCGGTCAGGGCTTACTTGTCCTTCTGGGCGTGCATCAAAACGATAGTACCGGCGAAGTCGATTGGTTGGCCCGCAAGTGTGCTGCTCTTCGCATCTTTTCGGACGAAGATGGCAAGATGAATCGCTCCATAGTTGATATCGACGGAGAAGCCCTTGTCGTTTCGCAATTCACCCTGTATGGGAATGTAGAGCGCGGCAATCGGCCTTCATTCGTCGAATCGGCTCCGCCGGAGGTGGCAGCGCCGCTGTACGAGAAATTTGTCGAGCGACTGTCCGAACTCATCAACCGGCCGGTGGAAACCGGACAGTTCGGGGCAATGATGGATGTGGAACTGATCAACGACGGACCGGTGACGATTTCCATTGAGCGGAAACCCGGATCCTGATCTTCCGGACACCGGAGAAACCAAAACACTGAACTCTGTATGCGTATTTGCCTGCTCACCGACCAGGACCTCGACGGCGAGATTGATGAGGACGATTGGCCGTGCGATCCCCGACCGTATATCCCCGAAGCGACGTGGGAACTTGCGGTCCTTGAGAAGGACGCTGTCGTCAGCCAGATCATAGAGATGTCGCAGAAGGGATTCGACGTGTTCTTCAATCTGTGTGATGGCGCGTGGGACGAAGGGCGGCCCGGGCTTGATGTCGTCGACGCCCTGGAGAAGCTTGATCAGGCGTTCACCGGGGCGAACTCGCTGTTCTTCGAGCCCTCAAGAGAAGTGATGAAGCGGGTCTGTCGTGCATGGGGTATCGGTACGCCGGACTATGTCATTGCTAAAAACAGGCAAGACGTCGAGCGGGCGGCCGAAATGCTCCGGTACCCGATGATCGTTAAGCATCCCAGCAGCTACGCCAGCGCCGGGCTTACAAAGAAATCGAGAGTTGAAACAGCCGACCAGTTGCTTGCTCAGTCCGAAATCATGATGACGACCTATGCCGGCGCCCTGATCGAGGAGTTCATCGAGGGTCTTGAGTGTACAGTCCTGGTCGCCGACAACCCGGACGACTGGGGTTCGCCGACAACGTACCAGCCCATCCAGTATCGATTTCCGGAGGGTGAAACGTTCAAGCACTACGGCATGAAGTGGGAGGACTATGCGGGCCTTGAGGAGTCGCCTGTAGTC
The DNA here is from genome assembly GCA_963768565.1 of Rhodothermales bacterium. GTDB lineage: Bacteria > Bacteroidota > Rhodothermia > Rhodothermales > JABDKH01 > JABDKH01. The sequence goes on along the minus strand of CAVYIO010000038.1, from coordinate 126,152 downwards.
GATATGGCTCTGGATGCACGACTCCGCCAGGTGTCCGCCGATTTCTTCCTTGGCATCAACGGCGTAGGCTACGGTCGATGCGATCTCCGTGTAGATCACGAGGGTCAGCCCTTCATGCTGGAGATAAATCCAAACTGCGGCATGTACTATCCGGCGACGGATCCAGGAAGTGCCGACCTGTGCCTGATGAACGACCCTGCCGGGCTTGAAGGATTTACGCGTCAGATTGTGAAAGCAGCGATCGGCCGCCACCGCGACCGCCGGACCGGATGGTATGTGCGTACGAAAGATCCAGAGAATTACGGTGTGTTTGTCTCGCGCGCGTTCAAGGCCGGTGAGCGAGTAGTGACTTTCGAGGGGCAGCCTCATGAGCTCGTCACGAGGCGCTACGTTGAGTCGGTCTGGCGCGAGCCACATCTATCGTGGTTCGGACAGCGAGCGTGGCCGCTTACGGACGAGGTGTGGGCGATCTGGAGTCGGGATCCGGAGCACTGGAAGCCGATAGATCATTCGTGCGATCCATCGTGCTGGTTGACCGGACTTGATCTCGTGGCTCGGCGCGATCTGGAGCCTGGCGATGAAGTCACGCTCGAGTATGCCACTCTTCACAACGAAGCGATGCCCGACTTTCACTGCAGCTGCGGCGCCGAGGAATGTCGTGGAACCGTTCGCGGGACGGATCACCTGGCGGACTTTGTCGATCGATATGGCGATCACATTTCGGACTACGTTCGCACCAGGAGGATGTCGCGCCGTCCGTGACGTGTCGACCCGGTCGGGCTCATACACAGGTACGAATGCTATGCAACGGGATTTCGAAGGGCAGATACGAGCGGCGGCTGTACGCGTGGCGACTATTGGTAGTACTTTGTGCTACAGTCGGTTGCACCGAGCGTGTGGATCTGATCGTGGTCAACGCCAACGTCTACACGGTCGACGAGCACGTCCCTCATGCGAATGCTTTCGCCGTCATGGATGGGAGGTTTGTCGCAGTCGGTGACAGTCTGGATATCGTGTCCCGATTCGCCGCACGCACCGTGCTGGATGCGGCTGGTCGCACGGTCGTTCCCGGTCTGATCGACTCTCACGGGCACCTGGTGAATCACGGTTTCATCAGGATGAACGTCGACCTGAGAGGAACGACGTCGATCACGGAGGTTGTCTCCCTGCTGCGAGAGCGAGAGAGCACGTTGCCGGACGGTGCGTGGCTCCGTGGACGAGGGTGGGACCAGAACGACTGGGCGGAGAAGCGCTTTCCGACACGAGGCGATATCGATCCCATTTTCCCCGATCGCCCCGTCTGGCTTGAGCGCGTGGACGGACACGCGTCACTGCTGAACTCCGCAGCTCTTGCTGAGGTGGGAATTGACATAGATGGCCGTACACCTGACCCGGTCGGAGGTAGAATTGTAAGAGATGCGGCGGGGGTCGCGACGGGTCTGCTCATTGACAGCGCGTCTGATCAGGTGAATGAGGTCGCTCCCGAGCCGTCTGCGGAGCTGATCACTCAGGCGATTGAACGCGCCATGGCCGATGCGGCCGCACTCGGCTTGACCGGGGTGCACGAACCGGGGCTACAGCTCGACACGCTGAATATCTATCGGAGACTTGTGGATGAAGGGAAGGTCACGCTCCGACTGTACGGCATGACCGAGGATTTGAAGAGCCTGTTTCAACAGGTGTGCAGCGACGGACCGGTCAACGCCTATGGTGACCTGCTGACGGTACGGGCCGTCAAGTTGTATGCCGATGGCGCTCTTGGAAGTCGCGGCGCGTCTCTGCTTGAAGACTACTCGGACGATGCCGGTAACCGGGGGTTGATGCGAAAGAGCGCAAAGGAACTCAGGGACGCGGTAATGCGGACGGTCGAGTGCGGCCTGCAGCCTGCCGTGCATGCGATAGGTGACGACGCCGTTCGAATCGTTCTCGACATTTATGAAGAACTTGGCCAGTCGCATGACCTGTCGGTCATCAGGCCCAGAATCGAGCACGCTCAAATCGTGAGCCCCACCGACATTCCGCGGTTCCAGGCCCTGGGCGTGATTGCAGCCATGCAGCCGACGCACGCTACCAGCGACATGTACTGGGCCGAGGAACGGCTCGGAGCGGATCGGCTTGCCGGCGCTTATGCGTGGAAGACGTTAATAGACTCAGGTACGCATGTGCCATTCGGGTCCGACTTCCCTGTGGAATCCGTCGACCCGATGAAAGGGTTTCATGCTGCGATTACGCGACAGGATGCAGATGGGTATCCCGACGGAGGCTGGCTCCCTCAGGAGCGCGTCTCGCGCGTGGCTGCCCTACGTGGTTTCACCATCGAGGCCGCCTACGCAGGCTTTATGGAAGACGAAGTGGGCTCAATAACCGAGGGCAAGTTTGCAGACTTCGTGATCCTGGATCGGGATATTATGACAATTCCCGCGGCGGCCATTCTGGATGCACGTGTCACCGCGACATTCCTCGGGGGCCAACAGGTTTACGGCGAATGAGGCGCTTCATCCGCGTCGTCATCGCTACGACAGCTATTTCCGCAGCACCCGCCGCGCGAAAGGAAGAGCACAATGATTCCTACGACGATCCACGGTAGGATCTGTCGGCCGAGGCCGCCGAGCGGAATGAAAGAAATGTCGATGGTGGACAGCGCGACGAGCAGCAGCACCAGCGCGGCGAGAACCAGTGGCCTGGATCGATCTTTCATTGCATTACTTTGTTTGCCCTTTCACAGCCCTTACGGCCGGTGTATTCTGGTTGTTGCGCAGCGAACGACCTGGCGTTCGATTCGTTAGACTCACACATTATCGATTTCGGTGACCCATGAGCGACATTCTGACCGACCTTCACGGTCGGCAGCATTCCTATCTGCGGATCTCAGTAACGGAGAGATGTAATCTCCGATGCCACTACTGCATGCCGGCAGAGGGCGTGGACCTGAATCCGCGCTCCGATCTTCTCACGTTTGAGGAGATCGTGCGAGTTGCGGGGATATTTGCCCGGAACGGGGTTTCACGAATTCGGCTAACGGGCGGCGAGCCGCTCGTCCGGAAGGACATCGAGAAACTCGTTGGATCACTGGCATCAATTCAGGGCGTCCGGGCCGTCATGATGACCACCAACGGGATGCTGCTCGATCGCAAGATTGCCGCGCTGCGCTCAGCGGGACTCAGCGCAATCAACCTCAGCCTGGATACTCTGCAAGCGGCACGGTTTGAAAGCATCACCCGGCGCCCGGGTCTCGACAAGGTGCTGACGGCGATAGACCTGGCGATCGAACACGGCTACACGCCCCTGAAGATCAACTGCGTCGTAATGAAAGGTGTGAACGAAGACGAACTGGTTGACTTCGTCGCGATGACGGAGACCATGCCGGTGAGCATCCGGTTCATAGAATACATGCCGTTTTCCGGCAACGGCTGGAGTGACGACTATTTCGTGCCGTGGAGTGATATGCGAGATGAAATCGAGCGGAAGTACGGTGAACTCGTTCACGTGCCCGGTCGACCCAGCGCGACAGCGAAGGAATTCCGTGTCCCGAATTTCACAGGTACGATCGGATTCATTTCGTCGATGAGTGATCATTTTTGCGATACCTGCGACCGGCTTCGTTTGACCGCGGATGGCAATCTGAAAGTGTGTCTTTTCGGGAGGCGCGAGGTCAGCCTCCGAGACATGATTCGTGAGGGACGTTCGGACGCCGAACTGGAGGCTGAGATCTCCGACGCCGTACGACGAAAAGCACCTCAGCATGCCGGTATGTACAATCTGGTCGATGACGAGAACAGGCCCATGATCCTTATCGGGGGCTGACGACAACACCTTGCGGCACGAACAGGTCGCGGCTATCTTCGTTTGAGTATTACGTACCCACTCTAACTCTGATCACTACAACACGAGAAGCATGTCTCAGGGAGAAATTCTGACGCACGTCGACCCGGAAGGCGGCGTGCATATGGTAGATGTTTCAGACAAGCCAAGTAGCGTCCGCACGGCGGTCGCTACCGGGACCGTATTCGTCGGCGAGACGGCGTTCCATTTGATCCGAGATCGCGAAGTTCGCAAGGGTGATGTGCTCGCACTTTCGCAGGTCGCGGGAATCATGGGCGCCAAGCAGACCAGCAAACTGATTCCGCTGTGCCATGACGTGGACCTGAGGGGAATCGACGTTGACCTTACTCTCAATGAGCGTGACTTCTCCGTAGAGATACGGGCCTTTGCGAAGAGCACCGGACCCACCGGCGTGGAGATGGAAGCACTGACCGCGGTGTCCATTGCGGCGCTGACGGTGTATGACATGTGTAAATCGGTATCGAAGAACATCGAAATCTCGGGTATCCACCTGCTGGCCAAGACGGGCGGCCAGAGTGGGGACTACCTCAAGTCGGACAACTGACAAATCCCTTCTAACACTCGCAGTCATGGAAACACTTCTTTCCGGAGCAGGATTACTGATCATCCTGCTCGTCATAATCGGCCTTGTTCTTTTTCTGTACTTCATTCCCGTTGGCCTGTGGGTGACGGCTTACTTCTCGGGCGTCAAGTTGAAACTGGTTCGCGATCTGGTGGGAATGAGGCTCCGCAAAGTGCCTCCCGCGGCCATCGTGAAGTCAATGATTACCGGGCACAAGGCTGGGGTTCACCTCGAGACTCCGCAGCTGGAGGCGCATTTCCTGGCGGGCGGCAACGTGCAGAAGGTGGTCAATGCCCTTATTTCGGCCGACAAGGCGAACATTGACCTGCAGTACACGCAGGCGGCCGCCATCGATCTGGCTGGCCGTGACGTCTATGAGGCCGTGCAGATGTCCGTCAATCCGAAGGTCATCGAAACACCTCCGGTATCGGCGGTTGCCAAGGACGGCATCCAGCTTCGCGCCGTTTCAAGGGTCACGCTGCGAGCCAATATCGACCGACTGGTCGGTGGTGCCGGCGAAGAGACCATCATTGCCCGCGTAGGAGAAGGCATCGTGTCGACAATCGGTTCGGCCAACACCTACAAAGAGGTTCTGGAGAATCCGGACTCGATTTCCAAGGTGGTTCTCTCAAAGGGCCTTGATTCGGGCACTGCGTTCGAGATCCTTTCGATCGACATCGCAGATGTTGACGTTGGCGATAACATCGGAGCCATGCTCCAGGCGAATCAGGCAGACGCAGATCTTCAGGTCGCTCGAGCAAAGGCGGAGGAGCGCAGGGCCGCGGCAGTCGCCCGTGAGCAGGAAATGAAGGCCGCGGTTGTGGAGCAGGAGGCGAAGGTCATGGAGGCGGAAGCCGCTGTGCCGAGAGCCATTGCCGAGGCGTTTAGATCGGGCAACCTCGGCATCATGGACTACTACCGGCTTCGCAATATCCAGTCTGACACGGGTATGCGTGACGCGATCGGTCGCGGTGACGACTCCGACAAACCCGGCACCTGATCCGCGCGCCTCAATGACCGACGAATCGGGTGGTGAACGTATTGCGAGGCTAACGGCGTTTGCGAGTGTCGGAACGGTAACCACCGCTCAGGAACTGATGAGCACCCTGCTGAACGACATCGAGGGTGCTGATGCAAATCTCGTCGCTGAAGAAACCCTGAGCATGGTCGCTGTGGCCACGGCCCGCGCCGTTGAGGCATCTCTCGTCGACGGCGCATCCATCCTCTCGTCCGTGTTGATCGAATTGCCGTTCCTCTACCGAGACTATCTCATCGGGAGCGTCATGGTGAGCGAGGCTTCATCCGACCGTGACGCGGACCTTGACGTCTATGGCCGTCTTTCAAGGGCCCGATCATTCTACGAGGTGCACTTTCCGCACGGACAGCTTCCGGGCCCACGCGCGCTTGCAGACAAGATGGCGCTCTGGATGGGCAGGGTAAGCCCGCCGCGCTTACCCGACATGCCAACGGACAGACTACAGCGCCTTCAGCTTGTCCCGCGCCTTGCGGAGCACACGCGAGTGATACTGGAGTACGCGAGGCATGACTCCGGGATCGATTAGGGAAGAATGATCTTGACCAGATCGATCCGGTTTGCTGCGGACTCCAGGACGCTGAACGAGTGTCCGTCCAGTTCAAACACCTCGGGCGTGGTGGGGATCGATCCCAGCCGCTCCATCAAGTAGCCTGCGATCGTCTCGTAATCTCCCGCGGGGAAATCAATGCCAAATTTGTCCGTGAGTTTATCGACTTCGACGCGGCCGCTGACGATCAAAGTCCGATCATCGATCTTGCGGACGATCCGTTCGTCCTCGTCAAACTCATCGAGAATATCTCCGAAGAGTTCCTCGAGAAGATCCTCCAGTGTCACCAGTCCAGCCGTTCCGCCATATTCATCGACGACCAGCGCGACGGAGATGTTGTCGCTCAGGAACTGCCGCAGCAGGTCTTTGGATGGCTTCGATTCCGGAACAGCGGAGATGGGTCGGATGATCTCTGAAATCGAACCAGGCATTCGGAAGAGGTCGTACGCGAACGCCACACCGATAATGTTGTCGATGTTTTCGTGATACACGAGTAGCTTTGAGTGACCGGTCTCCAGAAAGCGCTCCCGCACCTGTTCGAGGCTCATCGTATCGTCGACCGCCTTGATATCGGTCCTCGGAACCATCGACTCCTTCAGGCGAATGGAGTTCATCGCCAGGACCTTTGACAGCAGCTCACTTTCATCTCGATCCAGATCGAGATCGCCTCGTTTCATGCTCTCTTCCAGGATCAACTCGAAGTCGCGTCGCATGAATTGCGAGAACGTTTCGGCGTCTATGTTGAACAAGCGGATGAGTCCGTTAGATGCGAATGCCGCGAGCTTGATGAGCGGGAGCAGCAGATAGTAGGTCGCACGCAACGGGATCGCGAGGGCAAAGACAGACCGCGTGGGTATCTCCCGAAGTATGGACTTCGGAAGGATCTCGCCGAAGAACAGAACGATGATCGATGCGATCATGGTCTGACTGAGCAGCGTCGCAATTTCTACGGCAGTTTGGCCCGCACCCAGGCTTGTGAAGGCGCTGTGCAAGGGCGGCTCGAGCAGAATGGCCATCAGCGTTGAGTAGGCAACGAGCGCGAGGTTGTTGCCTACCAGCGTCGTGGTGAGGAGCTTGGCGGGGTCGTGTATGAAGTCGCGAGCGATGGGGCCGACGACCCGTGATCCGCGGGCAAAGACCTCAACCTTGAGTCGATTGGCCGCAACGAAGGCGATCTCGGAACCCGAAAACAACGCACTCAGGATCAGCAGGACGATGATGGCTGCGATTTCCATTATCGACCCTTGAAGACAGGCTGACGCTTTTCAAGGAACGCCGAGACACCCTCTTTAGCGTCTTCCGTTTCCAGTGCCTGCCCGAAAAGCCTGGCCTCATACTTCAGTCCCTTGTCCAGAGACCTGTCCGCTGCATTTATTGCCTGTAACGCGAGACCGATAGCCACCGGCGCCTTGGCCGATGCTCGCGTCACCAGGTGGCGGGCCTGTTCTATCAGTGACTCAGCCGGCACGAGCTTGTTGACGAGGCCGATCTCGTAGGCGCGCTGGGCCGAAATCCGCTCTCCCGTCAGGATCAACTCTGTCGCTCGTCCTCGTCCGATCAGTCGGGGCAGTCGTTGTGTGCCGCCGTATCCGGGTATGATGCCAAGATTGACTTCCGGCTGCCCGAAACTTGCCGACTGTGATGCAATGCGCATATGGCACGACAGCGCCAGCTCACATCCACCACCCAGCGCAAAACCGTTCACCGCCGCAACCACTGGCTTCGAAAGATTTTCGATCATGTCGAACACTTCCTGACCCCGTCGTGCAAACTTCTCGGCCTCCGACGACGACAGATTCTGAAACTGCTTGATATCGGCGCCGGCGACAAAAGCTTTGGTTCCGGAGCCCGTAATCACGACGCCTTTTACGGACGACTCGGACGGCAGAGATCGAAATACCGCATCGAGCTCGTCGATTACGGTCGCGTTCAGGGCGTTGAGTTTGTCCGGTCGATTGACGGTGAGAAGCAGGGTGCCGTCGGCATCGACCTCGTACAGAAGCGTTGAGAATTTCATAGTCGGGAACGGGAAAGTGCTCTTACGTGGGTCGGGGAAACGCCCTACTCCTTCACACGAGTGGCATCTGAACCCTTCGACGCTTCTTCGGACTCTGACGAATAGGCGTCAAGGTCGCGGAGAAGGTCCGTGGGGCGGGCGAAGACCTCCTCGATTTCCTCAATTGCCAGCTGGGTTTCCTCGACTTCGGTGAGCAAGGTATCGAGCTGGAACGTTATTTCCTCGGGATTGCTGAGCGTGAGAGACTGCTCATGGATGTACTTGACCACATCCTCTATCGTTTCGAGCTGTGCACGGATGATCTCCACGTTCTCCCGTCCCTTCTTGAATCGCCCGAGGCGTTGCTCAAGAATCCGGAGCCGGCGCTCCTTGATTGATCGAACCTTCGGCGAGTCGTCCGCCATATCCGTTCGAAGAGCCTCCATTGCGCTGACAACCTCTCCTTCGGAGCTGGCATGAGACGAGTATTCGTACCGTTCCTCCTGGTACAGCAGGTTGAGATACGAGTCCAGCAGTCCGTTGATCTTTTTCAGGTGGCTGTCGAGCATGCCCTGGGAGGCATAGCTCAGCTTCTGGTAGTTCGACTGGATGTCGCGTCCGAGTTTTCGCAGCCTTGCGTATCGTCGTTGGCTCTGTTTTGACAGGTGTTGAAAGATCTCCTTCTGGGACGGCGGCTTGGCGTGCTCTGCGGCTTGCTGCGAGCGAACTGCGCGGCGGAAACGATCCTGTCTTGGCACCATGCCGAGGAAGAGCAGCTCTATTGCGGTCGCAAACAGAAGGATGGTCTCGAACGGCCAGGATGCGCCACTGAAGAACAGACTGACCGAGAACGACACGACCATGGCACCGATCAGGAACGCGAGGTTCCAGGGGTGCAGGAAGGCTTCCTTCGTGTAATTAATGTTTCGATCGTTCATTCAGTGACTTCGGTTTGAGGGGCTACACCCGCTACGGCCTCCTCATGCGACCGATGGTCTTTTCCGGAAGCGGGCCGGTATCCTCCGCGTCGTCGTCTTGCTCATCGGACTCCGATCTGCGGGGACCCGGTGATTCCGCGACGGCCTCGCCTGCATCCGGCCCTGGAACGGCCATCTCCTCACGCAGTTGCTCGACGAGGCTTCTGGCACGTTCCTTCTGCAGTTCGGCATCCGCTTTCATCAGGGCCTCATCCGCGGCGTCGCGTTCCTGATGTTCTTTTGCGGATTCGAGCGCAACGTCCAGACGGGCCTCATAGTGAGCGGTTTCAAGTGCCAGCTTGTCGACCATGTTCTCATGCGTCTCCAGTGCCGACTGGGAACTTGAGCTCATCTTTGTGACGGACTGCGCGATAGATTTGCTACGTTCGAGGCCGCGCACAGCCTTCTTGAGTTTCTTGAGCGCTCGGAGGTGCTCTTTCTCAGCCTCCTTGATTCGCTCGAATTCTTCGGGGGTCATATTCAACGGCACCTCTATTCGGTTTGCGTCCGCTGTTTCCCGATCGTCTTCTGACCCTGCTCGGCCTCTTTTTCGGGGACTTCAAGCTTCGCTTCTTCCGCCGGAGCCTCAACGTCTTCGCCGACGCCCATCTCGAGCTTGAACTGCTTGACGATCTCAGATGCCCGGATTGTTCGCGCGTCTTCCTCGATCTGAATGGCCTCGCTGTCGATCGAGTCCAGCGCTACTTCCATCCGCGCCTCCTGTCGTGCCGTTTCCTCCTGAATGCGATTGAGCATTTCGTCGTGAGTCTGATCGACCCCGCCCACCTCGAATTGCTCGAGCGTATCGGCGATGCGCGCCTGCCACTTGGCACGCTCGTGCGCTCTCAGGGCGTCCTTCGCCTCCTGGATCTTGCGATCCTTCTCGCGCATGAAGGCCTTCTTGACCTGAAGCGCTTTGTCATACGCAGCAGTGGCATACTTGAGTTGCTCCTTCGTCCGTATGTGAGCCTCCTTCATCTCCTCAAGCCGGATGGCGTACTGCTGGGCAATGTCGTCCCGGCCAGCCTTGATGCCAGCTTTGATCTTCGCCGTGAAGTCCGCGATCTCCGACGCATATCGTTTCTGCTCCTTCTGCAGGAGCATCACGTTCGCCTTGACGGTCGCGATATTCTCATTCATCTTGGGGACCTGATCATTCAGCTCCCGCATGTTCTGTTCCAGGATCAGACGAGGGTCTTCCAGGGCTGAGATCGCTCCTCCGAAAATGGACCGAACCCAGCGCGAAAATCGTGACCAGATGGACATGATGGCTTCTTATTTATTCCGAAAATTCGTGCTATCGTCAAATATAGCGCTCAGGCCTGTCTCGAACATTCTCCTGCGACCGTCAGTCGACGGCCGAATTCCACCGACCTTCCACCAGTCGATCGATAACTACCTGTCGCGGGGCGGGCGCTTTGTCGCCCGTCGCGAAAGCATCGCGGACGGATATCAAGAATGGCTCTGCAAGATCTGAGCTGCGTGTGTGTAGACGAGCCAGACAGTCGCCGGGTTGCACCCTGTCGCCGCGCTTTCGGCACAACGTGATTCCGGCAAGCGGATCCACGTCATCATCAACCCTCATCCGACCCGCTCCGAGCCTCGTGGCCGCCTGACCTATCGCAAGCGCATCTATCGATACGATGAATCCGTCCTGGCTCGCGGAAGCCACCACTTCGGTCGTGACGGCACTTTCTCCCATGAGACGTGGATTCTGGACGACTTTCGTGTCGCCTCCCTGTGCCGCCACCATTCGAGAGAAGACATCGAAGGCCGTGCCACTCTCGAGCAGGGACCGCAGTGTTTCGCGTGCAGTCACGAGATCGGAGGCCACTCCTCCAAGTACAAGCATCTCCGAGCCAAGCGAGAGAGTCAGTTCCGTCACTTCGGGGACGTTCTCCCCCTGGAGGCAGCGAATGGCTTCCTCCATTTCGCACCAGTTGCCGACGGCATAGCCCAGCGGATCGCTCATTTCTGTGAGAAGTGCCACAGAGCGGGTGCCGAAATGCTCGCCGATGTCAACGAGGGTCTCCGCGAGCCGACGAGCCGTCCGGGCGTCAGGCATGAAAGCGCCCTTACCCACCTTTACGTCGAGGACAAGGGCGTCAATTCCCTCAGCCAGCTTCTTGCTCATGATCGACGCAGCAATGAGCGGGACGGATTCGACCGTCGACGTGACGTCTCGCAGGGCGTAGAGCTTCTTGTCCGCCGGAGCAATCTCCTCGGTCTGCCCGATCATCACGACGCCAAGTTGCCGCAGCTGCTCGTGGTACTCGTCGAGCGTGAGGCTCGTCCGAAAGCCGGGTATCGACTCCAGTTTATCCAGTGTTCCGCCGGTATGACCGAGGCCTCTTCCTGAGATCATCGGTACCGGCACACCGGCAGATGCAACCAGAGGAGCGAGTATGAGTGACAACTTGTCGCCGACGCCACCGGTTGAGTGCTTGTCGACTTTGACGCCCGGCACGTCGCTCAGGTCGACAATTGTACCGGACTTGAGCATGGCCTCTGCCAGGGCAAATGTCTCTGCGCCGTCCATCCCTCTCAGGAATACGGCCATCAGGAATGCAGACATCTGGTAGTCTGGCACCTGGCCGTCTGTATAGGCGTCAATCAGCTGCCGGATTTCGGTGGGCGTCAGTTGCCCTCCGTCTCGCTTCACGGCAATCAGTCGGACCGGATCGAGACCGCCCATAATCTCACGCGGGGTTAAAAGAAAAACAGGCGATCCGCGGACGCAGATCGCCTGAAAAACTCGAGGCCGGTATTTCTACTGTTCCTTCTTCGCGTAGCGGCGATTGAACTTCTCGACGCGACCGGCGGTGTCGACGTACTGGCGTCGACCCGTATAGAAAGGATGGTTGGTCTTGTCGACCTCCGACACGTAGGTGTCGACGTCCATGGTGGAACGCGTCTGGATGATCGTGCCGTCCGCAAGGCGAACCTTGACCATCTTGTAGTCGGGATGTATGCCCTTTTTCATCGTCCTGATTCCAGATTCTTCTCTTCTAGCAGCCTGCAAGTATACGATTTTTCGTCGCTGAAAGCAATCCGCCGATTTAACCTGGGGCGTCGTTATCAGCCTTCATCGCTTCCAATGGGCTCTTCGAGCTGGTGAATACTGTCGCGAAGCTCCGCTGCACGCTCAAAATCAAGGTTGTCGCTGGCCTCCAGCATCTCCTTTCTGAGGTTCTCGACCAGATCCTGACGCTGCTCGTCCGTCAGGTAGCGCGCTACCGGGTCGGCCACACGCCGTGCCTGCCCATCCCCGTCACCGCGACCCGACGACGGACCACCAACCGGTATCTGCTTTTCCTCGGCGATAATCGTGCCCTGAAGTATCTGATCTCTCGACTTCAGAACGGTCTTCGGGATGATCCCATGCTCCTCGTTGTAGGCGATCTGAATCTTTCGCCTTCTGTTCGTTTCCGAGATCATCCGTTGCATCGAGCCGGTCATCTTATCGGCATACATGACGATCAGGCCGTTAACATTTCTGGCCGCCCGACCTGCAGTCTGTATGAGTGACCGTTCGCTGCGCAGAAATCCCTCCTTGTCGGCGTCGAGTATCGCGATCAGAGAAACTTCCGGAAGATCGAGTCCTTCCCGGAGCAGGTTGACCCCGACAAGTACGTCGAATTCACCGAGACGGAGATCCCGGAGAATCTCCACGCGCTCGAGCGCATCAATGTCTGAGTGGAGGTATCGCACCCCGATTCCGTACGACTCCAGATAGTCGGCGAGGTCCTCGGCCATCCGTTTGGTGAGCGTAGTGACGAGGCACCGTTCAGATTCCTTGACGGTGCGTCGTATCTCTTCGAGAAGATCGTCGATCTGGTTTTTGGTCGGTCTGATCTCCACCATGGGGTCCGGGATTCCGGTCGGCCTGATGATCTGCTCGACAACCACACCGGCGCTTCGTTCGAGTTCGTGGTCCGCGGGGGTGGCGCTGGCGTATATCACCTGATTCTGGGCAGCCTCGAATTCCTCGAATGTCATCGGCCGATTATCGAGGGCGGAGGGGAGACGAAATCCATGTTCAACGAGGTTGAGCTTCCGCGCTCGATCGCCGTTGTACATGGCGCGCACCTGAGGCAGCGTCACATGGCTCTCGTCTATGATCATGAGGAAGTCATCGGGGAAGTAGTCCAGCAGGCAATACGGCCGCTCGCCAGGGCCTCGGCTGGAAAGATGACGCGAATAATTCTCGATTCCCGAGCAGTAGCCTACCTCGCGTATCATCTCAAGATCGAACAGGGTCCGCTGCTCCAGGCGCTGAGCCTCCAGCAGCCGATTTTCCTCCCGGAGCACGGCAAGCCGCCAGTTCAACTCCTCCTGGATCGACTTGAGGGCCTTGTCGAGTTCGTCGCGCGGCGTAACGAACAACTTCGCGGGATAAATGGTCAGGAACTCCTCTTCCGACTCGGTCTGGCCCGATATCGGTTCGAACACGCTGACCTGCTCGATCTCGTCTCCCCAGAACTCGATGCGATACGCGAAGTCCTCCATATACGCGGGGAACACCTCGACGACATCGCCGCGAACGCGAAAATTGCCGGGAACGAATTCGACGTCGTTTCTGCTGTAGTGAATACCGACCAGGTCGCGGAGCAGCTGGTTTCTGTCATATTCCTGGCCAGCGCGAAACTGTACGATCTGGGACCGATACTCGTCGGGCGAACCGATGCCGTAGATGCACGAAACACTCGCCACGACGATAATGTCCTCTCGGCCCGAGGTCAGCATACTCGTTGCACGCAGCCGCAGCCGGTCGATGCGGTCGTTGATAGACATGTCCTTTTCGATGTAGGTGTCGGAATGGACGATGTATGCCTCCGGCTGGTAGTAGTCGTAATACGAGATGAAGAACTCGACCGCATTGTCCGGGAAGAACTGGTTGAACTCCGCATAGAGCTGAGCCGCGAGCGTCTTGTTGTGGCTCATCACGAGCGTCGGCTTGCCGTGCTGAGCGATGACGTGACTGAGTGTGAACGTCTTTCCGGTGCCCGTCGCTCCGAGAAGCACTTGCTGATCATCGCCGCGCTTCAGTCCCGAGATGAGTTCCACGATCGCTCCGGGCTGATCACCGGTGGGCTCAAACGGCGAGGTGAGTTTGAAAGACGTCTTTTCCGTGGAACTGTGGGGCATTCACAATGGCCTGCTTCTGATTCGCTGCCTGATACAGGTGCGTGCGTTCCAGGTTGCGACGATATCGCGGTTGTCTTGAGATTCAGGCAGGAAGCGGCCTTATCTCGGGGCTGGATCCGAGCCGTCCAGGCCAAGGGCAGCCCTCATTGCTTCATCGGTGACATCCCAGAATCGCAGGTAGTCTCCAATCGATCCGATGAAACCGAAACCGTTATCCACATTGGAGAATCCACCGGGTTGCGCAAGGATTTCTATATCTATCGGTCCTTCCACAAGCGGCCACTGTTCATCTGCCCAGCGGACGCGGACGCCCATGCCGTTGAGCGACAAACGCGGGCCAAGAACGGGCTCGGCTACCATCCGAACGAACGCCGCGTCTCCCGAAAGGTCAAGCGCGAATTGCCATCCTCCAGTCTCGTCCCTCGCACCCTCGGCATCGTACGATCGCGTGACACGAAAGAAATGCGACACCCCCCCATCTGTCACGTCGTAAAACACATCGATGTTTGCTGCCAGTGTCACGCCCGGCAGGGTTATGTCCTGGACGAGGATGCCCGATTCCTCGCGAAACTGGCTACGGACGGGCTCCGAAAGCGATGTCAACAGAGGTATCACGGTCGTGGCGCTGCTGCTCTTTCCGTCGGATCGCACGACGTCTATGCGATAGGCACGACCCGGTCGCGGCACCTGTGACGACCGAAAGATATGTGCGTATGCACCGTCCGAGAGCTGTGAGAGCTCGTGGCGCCACGCAACAGTAACCCCCGTCTCCAGATCAGTACTGGTCACGGTTGCATCGATGAACGCGTTATCGTCGGTTGGCGACCGGATAATCTCGGGCGTGCGTCTGACGGGACTGATGCGAATCTCCTGCTCCACTCTTGTCGCGTCCAGAAATCCGTACATCGTGAAGTACGCTCCCTGGCCTTCAAACGGGTCGATCTCGGTATCCTCAAACATCTCGCAGCTCACAGGCGTGGCGCAAAGAAACAGAATGACCAGTCCTCGTATGGCGGATCTTGCTGTCATAGCAACTCCACCTTGAATCCGACCGATGGTGTGAGAGGCATCTGGTCGACTCGTCTGAGCGTGAAGAGGTCGAAGTAGAAAAGATTATTACGATTCAGCAGGTTCACGATTCCGGCTCGCACGGTTGCGCGCGCACGTCCAAGGTCAACAACCTTGTCCAGCCACACATCGACTCGCTCGTAGTTGGGTTGGCGACCACCGAACGGCTCCAGATACAGGACCCTGATGGTGCCGGGGTCGCTTGAGACCTGTGAAGCCGGAGTCAGGTATTGCCAGACATCGAACCCCGCTGATTTCGTCAGCGGAAATCCGGACCCGTACTGCCACTGTATGATCAGTCCCAGTCCGTCACGTTCCACCCTGACCATGGCATTCACTTGATGCGTTCGATGCTGCGCCGGATGGTATGAGAACGTATCGGTTCGGTATTCCACATCGGATAGTGCATAGCTCACGTATCCGGATAGTGTGGACCGGTTGATGAATGGTCGTGCATCTGTTTCGATGCGCACGTCAAGTCCCCGTGCGGTTCCATCGGCGGGCTGCAGGGCAGTCGTAAATCCCGGGAACGGGCTGAAGACCGGCACGGATAGACTGGAAAATGTCTTCACGTATCCCTCCACCGCGAAACCAATTCCTCCCGGAAATTTTGACGACCATCCACTCACAGCGTGCCAGGCGGCGGGCAACTCCAGCGAGTCAGCGGCGGGGACCCAGGCTGTGAATACATTGCCGACGTCACGCTCGTCCGATAGTCCAACAATGAGTTGATGGAATCGTCCGAACGCGGCATGTGCCGTATGCAGACCGAACGCCAACGGGACCGACCAGGTCATGCGGAGTCGCGGGTCAACCTTGAGGTCGTTGCGATCCGGGATGACATACACATTGACTCCGGGGTTCACGCTAAGGCGGTCACTGCCAACATTGCTGACAGCTTCTGCAAACGCATTGATCTCGGTCGTCTTGACGGAGCCCACTTCGAGATCCTGGAACTGGCCGCCCAGTTCGTACGCCATGGTGGATTCCCGCCAGCGGGCACCGACCTTGAATTCGCCAGGTTTGCCAAATACAGAGGCAACGAGACTCGCATCCGTGCTCTCGATGGAAGCCGATCGTTCCGGGACATCTTGTGGCCCGATCTCGTTGGTGGATCGGGAAGTCGATGTGTGCATCTCCAGGAACAGCGGCAGCCGCCGGGAGCGATATGCATAACGTCCACCGACCGCACGATTCGTCCAGGAGACTTCTCGATCTGAATCGTCGTCTGATTCGCGCGGAACGAAACTCCCGTCGAAGTTGGTGACTGAACCGGCAATATTGCCACGATCTGTCGTGCTGAGCCCGGTCACGGAGACGGTGTGGTTCGCACCGACGAACGCATGCAGTTTAGCGAAGCGATCACCGAACCGGTATGGCTGACGTTGGCCGTAGAGATTAGGTGTCAACTCTTCGACGAGCGACTGTCGGGCCGATGCAACGAACGACACGCGTTCGGGAATGATCGGACCTTCGAGCCGTGCTCCGCTCAGGAACGGAGCGATTGCGGCCGAACCGGAGAGACGCTCCTTGTTGCCATTCCGCGTTGACACATCCATCACGGAGGAGAGCCGCGTGGAATAGGCGGCTCCGAACCCGGCGGTGTACACGTCGGCGTGGTCGACGATTTCTTCCGGGAACGCTGAATAGAAGCTGACAATGTGGAAGGGCTGATAGATCGGGATACCATCCAGAAGCGCCAGATTCTGGTCGGTCGAGCCCCCTCGGACGAAGAACTGTCCTCCACGATCGCCCTGTATTGCGACGCCCGGAATGGTCTGAAGATAACCGGCCAGATCACCGCTCGCCCCCAGCACCGGAACGCGCTGGATGTCCGCCGGCTGGACGACTTGAAGTCCGGCACTCACCGCCGTGATGCCACCCTCGGCCTGCACCTCAATGACCACCTCATCCATGCTCTGTGCTGCAGGCACGAGCACGATCCGCATAAAATCCTGCCGATCTCTTCGAACGTCAATTGACTGCCAGGCCGGCGCGTACCCCACGAACGTAACTATCATGTCGTACTGATCCGGAGGTACTCTCGGCAGAATAAAGTATCCATCTCCATCGGTAGCCGTACCGACGCGTATTCGTCCTTCCTGCTGCAGAACAATTGAGGCGCCCTGCAAAGGCCGCATAGTCTGCGAGTCACGCACGAATCCTCGAAGGGTCGCTGTCTGTCCCGTGGCCTCTACGACGACGAGGCTGACCAGAACGGCGGTCAGAAGGGCGATAAGTGCAGAGCGACCGGGCGTGTACATGCCGTTAGTCTAATTGCACGGACGCGACGGCGCAATCCCAATCGGCCGGGTCTAGCCCTGCCGCAGCCAGCGGATGATGTCGGTGAAGCTCGGTTTCTTGCCGTACATCAGAATCCCTACGCGATAGATCCGGGACGATATCCAGATTGAGCCAAGGAAGGCGCCGCCCAGAAGCGCAAGTGCCAGTATTGTTTGCCAGAGGGGCACGTTCGTGGCGGCGATTCTGACGGTCATTAGAATGGGTGAGAAGAACGGTACGATCGAAAGCCAGAATGACAGCGCACTGTCCGGGCTCTCGATTACGTGGCCGATCATCAGCATGGGAACGATGATGGGTGCGGCGATCGGAAGCACGAACTGCTGTGCATCGGACTCCTGCTCTACCGCGCTTCCTACGGCTGCAAACAGGCTGGCGTACAGCAGATATCCGCCAATGAAAAAGAGAACGAATAAGAACAAACGCCGAGAACGGGATCTGCGGGATCGTCACGCCCGCCGCGTCGAGAACGGCCTGTTGATTGGTTGTTTCGGTGAGGCCGTATTCGGTGGGATCGATAAACAGCGCCGCGATGGCGCCGCCAAACCCCATGATGCCCATACCAAGAATGCACCAGACGAGAAACTGCGTCAAGCCCATTGCCCCAATGCCAAGCACCTTGCCCATCATCAATTGAAACGGTCTGGCTGATGATGCGATGAGTTCGGCGATGCGGTTTGTCTTCTCCTCAATAACTCCGCGCATCACAAAGGCGCCGTAGATGAACATGCAGATATAGATGACGAAGCCCATGACATAGCCGATGCCGGCAAGCGCCGTTGCAGCATCGGCCTCCTCACCCTGGTCGGTCAGCTTTACCATTCGAACGTCGACGTTTTCATTCAGAATCCGTAGCACGGCATCCGGCGCGCCAGCGTCTACCAGGCGGCGCTGCCTCACGGCACGATCCACGACCTGCTGTAGCTGGGTGGAAAACATCAAGCCTCCTCCCCCTCGCGAGTAAAAGGAAGCGGGCCCTCGTCCCTGAAGAACATCGGCCGGAAGCAACAAATACCCGTCAAGCAGTTGTTCTTCCACCATGTGCCGAATCGTGTCTACGGGAACGTCGAGCTGGACCATCTCGAACTCCAGAGGGAAATCGAGCGCGTCCGCCAGTACACCGGTCTCATCGACGATCGCGATCTTTCGCGTCACCTGCTCGTCGACCGCGACCATGACAAAGACGGGGATGGCGATCAGGGCGATCATGAAGATCGGACCGAGCAATGTGCCGATGACAAACCCTTTGGTCTTCACCCGCTGAATGTACTCGCGTTGCGCTATTACCCACAGGGCACTTTTCATAAGACTGGCACGCTGTAACACACTGAAGGTATATGCCGGCTACGCATGGACATCTGCTCCCGAAACGACGGCGATAAAAATCTCATTGAGGCTGGGCTCAACAAGTTCGAATTTATAGATCTCGTCGAGGTTGGCTATCGCCGCTTCTAGGACTGCTCGCGGTTCCGTTCCATCCAGCAGCCGCACCTCCGCTCGATTCTGGGTCTTGTTGATCACGCGGACATTTCCGCCGGTTTCAAGCTGCGTTAGAAAGTCCGCGCTGCCGCTGAACTCAAGATTGATAACATTTCTTCCGAAAGATTTTTTGACGTCACGCAGTGCTCCGTCGAGCACAACACGGCCATCTGAGACGAGGCAGATATCGTCGCATAGTTGCTCGACTTGCTCCATGCGGTGCGACGCGAAGAGAATGGTGCGGCCGTCCTCCTTGAGTTCGAAGATGACCTCCTGCAGCAGCTCGGCATTTAGCGGATCGAGTCCACTGAACGGTTCGTCGAAAATAAACAACTGCGGTTTGTGGGCGACTGTTGCGATGAACTGAACTTTCTGCTGCATCCCCTTGGACAGTTCCTCGATCTTCTTGCTGCCCCATGAGGAGGCGTCGAACCGATCCAGCCAGTATGTAATGGCGTCGCTCGCGTCGGACCTCGACATGCCTTTCAGTGCAGCGAGATACTCGAGCTGGTCTCGCACGCGCATCTTCTTGTACAGGCCGCGCTCCTCAGGGAGATAGCCCATGACGCGTTGGCTCCAGGCGCCTACCGTGCGATCCTGAAACCGGATCTCACCCTCGTCGGGCATCGTGATGAAGGCGATCATCCGAATCGTTGACGTCTTCCCGGCACCGTTGGGGCCAAGGAGTCCGAAAATCCGACCCTTTTCTACGCTAAAGCTGACGCGATCGACGGCGAGCTTTGTCGCATATTTTTTTGTAACAGCGGAGACCGATAGCATGCCAGAAGGGAGAAGTAGTCTCCGTTTTTTGTGTTCAGTTTCGAGTTGTTCGAGGGTCCTCTTGCGCACCCTGGTCCTTCTCGATCAGGACATCTCCAAACGAGATGTCCTCCGCGCTAAGCACGAGGACTGTCGACGCAAGGCCTTCGAGGCGCACTTGCAGGCGTTCGTAGTATTCCACGAAGCCGGGATGAGGTTCCGCCATACCCATGAATATCAGGTCCGCCTCGCTTGAGGAGTCGCGAAGAATCTCATCAAAAGATCGTCCTTCGGCGAGAATCACGTCGCTCACTGCTCCGGTTCGCGCGTTCTCGACAAGCCGCTGCAAGATTCTGGCTCACGGTCGGAGCAGCATCCGCCGAAGGAACGACCATCTTGACCGTTACCTCGGCACCACGCCACGACAGGCTGGTTCTGAGCAAATACGCAAGGATCATCATCAGGGCTCCGTTGCCCTTGAGGCCGCCCCACCAGACGTCGATGTGTCGGCGTCTTCCGAATCCCCGGTCGTTGTTGTGGTGCACGATCGCCGTGTTCCGTTTTGATCGGAAGAAATGTTCGATCATGCGGCAGTATTCGGCTCTGTGCTCCTTGGATTCGCTGTCACCCATGAGGATCGTGTTCGGCACGAGAGCACCCAACCCATACAGGTCGACGAGCGCAGTCGCGCCGTCAAACGGCGTGGCTGCAGAGACGGCCCGAACCAGGCATCGAACGCCTTTTCGATCCATGAACTCGTGGATTGTATTCTCGAGGGCGGCGATCCGTGCCTGATCCACCGTAGGGCTGGTGACGACGGTTGAGACGGTCATCAGGGCCTTGTTATGGGAAATCGCCGACGCAAGATCGATCAAGTGCCATCGCTTCGTCGGTGCGCCGGAGAGCACGAGGATGTGGGGACGCCAGTTCTTCGGGTCGGGGGCGTCTCGAAGGTGAAACAGTCCGGTTCGCGTGAGGGTCATCCAGATTCCTCTGCGAACGTCACCCCACTCACTTCGGAGTTCTTTTCGCTCCAGCCAGAAATAGATCCCCGCCACGGTGATAATTGCGATGGTCGTGGCCAGCGGATTGATGAGAAACATGACCGCCCCGCATCCGATGGCTCCCAGAAATGAGACCGTCCAGTGCACCTGGAATTTGGGGCGAAACGAGGGGTTGCGAAGGAAGCGCTCGAGCCCTGCTGCGACGTTCAGAACGCCGTAGGTCGTCAGGAAGAACATGGTCAGCACGGGCGCGATCGCGTTGAGGTTGCCGAGCATCACGGTGACGAGCGCGATGGCGAAGGTCACGGCTGTTCCGACGCGCGGTTCATCTTCCGGCCCGGTACCACGCCCCAACCACCGAAACGAATCAGGCAGGACCCCATCGCGGGCCAGGGCCTGCAGAACGCGCGGGGCACCCAGGATGCTGCCGACAGCGCTGGAGAGTGTGGCGCCCCACACACCGAGAAGGATGGCGTCGCCCCAGAACGCCATTCTCTTCATGATAAGCGGGTCGGAAACGAGTTCGCTTGCCGGCGCCCATCGAATGAGAAACAGCGGAACGATCATGTATATCGCGTAGCCGACACCTACGGCGGCGAGGGTGCCGCGGGGAATCGATCGACCCGGATCACGGAGATCGCCGGACATGTTCACGCCGGCCATGATTCCGGTTACGGCCGGGAAGAACACCGCAAAGACTACCCAGAATCCGGGCCCGTCGGTTACGGGAGTGGTCGAACTCACGAACTCGCCGCCGTCTATGGGTCCTCCAAGAAAGAGTGACACAAGCGACAGACCGATAGCGCCCATGATGACGTACTGTGCCCGGATGGCCGCTCGGGCCGACTTCATCGCCAGAAGTGCCACGCCGACCGTCGTTACCATCCCCACCATCTTCTCGTCGAGAGTAGGGAACACGCGAACAACGCTCTCGGCGAAACCGATGGTGTAAAGAGCGACCGACAACGCCTGGGCGATATAGAGGGGAATGCCGACGGCGCCACCGCTCTCGATGCCGAGTGTGCGGCTGATCATGTAGTACGCGCCGCCGATCTTGACCTGCTGCGCTGTTGCTATCGATGATATCGATAGCGCCGTCAGAAACGTGATCCCCGTGGAAAGGGTGACGATCGCGAGGGTTCCTGTCAGCCCGACGCTACCAACGACCCACCCGAATCGCAGGTACATGATCACGCCGAGTATCGTCAGAATCGAAGGTGTGAATACACCCTGAAACGTGGTCAACCCGGTGCCCTGGTTGGGTCGATCACTCATCTGCTGGCGTCCGGGTCGTGGATTGCGTGGGAGAGGCGCATTGCGGCGACAATGTCGCCGGGAACGGCGCGCAAGCTACACATTTTCTGATTCCGCAATGACAGGTCTTTGCGTTGCCATGTCGCGACCAGCGGTCGCAAGAACCTGCCTGACAGGATCCTCACGGATTTTTGAATCTGGTGAACGTCGTGATCGCGCCGGCTACATCCGCGACGCGGTCCGTCGCGATGATATCGACTCCGGATTGCAGCAGCGCCTCGTAGATCGTCGCGCCCGCAGCGGCTGCCCGTTCGTCGATTTCCCCGAACGTGCCCATCATGGTACGAATCCCGCGAGCGTGAGCCAGACGAATCACTTCAGTTCGAATTTCACCGACGCCCGTCCACACGAGGATTCTGTTGGCATCGATACCGGAGTCCAGAGCCGCCAAAAGATCCTGCTCGGATTCTGCCGGCACAGAGTACATCAGATCGGGAGCTGTTCTTGTGAACGCCATCAGATCCGGTATGCTGTAAACGATGACGACGACGCGGCCACCCGCCTCGTGCTTGCGTATCGCGTTGATGATCATCTCCGGAGCGAGGCCCGGCTTGACGTCCAGCGTCAGAACAGCACGCGCTTCAGCCCAGTCCAGGGCCTCGGCAAGCGTCGGGACCCGAAAGGGGGTAATGATCCCGCGCTCGTCTCGCAGGAGAAGCGCACGAATTTCCGCCAACGAATGGTCCTCGACCAATCCGCTTCCGGTCGTCGTTCGCGCAAGTTCGTCGTCGTGAATCAGGATGAGAGTGCTGTCGGCTGTCATGCGTACGTCTACTTCAAGCAACGCCGGAGCCGTCTGCAAGACTCTATCCATGGTTGCGAGGCTATTCTCCGGGTATCCCGGGGTTGGACCCCCGCGGTGTGCGCTGAGGAGGGGACCCGCATCGGATGAGTACCGCAGGTACGCGGAGAGTGCACCGGCATCCTTGAAGTGGCGATAGTTCTCGGCCGCCCGAACGTATGAAGGGGCTGAGCTTTGCTCAATTCCGGTCGTTTTGCAGCCGGAGAAGAGAGCGAGCCCGAGTGCGAGACACGAAAGTCTGGCAATAGCGGCGCAGTCACGAAGTCTCATATTGTGATCCCTCTAGTGCAACTGGACGATATACGCAGCGCCCGGTTGTGAATCGGCCGCCTGGCCAATCAGGGCCAACGACCCGTCTACGGCCAGATCAGACCCGAACGCAACATCACCCACGTCCACGATGTGTCGTTGCCGCCACACGGAGGGTCCGGTCTTCTCGAAGACATACACGACCCGGTCGATGTTGAACTCGAAACGGAGCTGTTCGTCGAAACCGACCACCAGCGCTCGGTTGTCGCCCAGCGCGACGTTTGATCCGAACGCTCCGTACTCGAAATCCCGCGCCGGGTAAAGCACTCCCGATCGAACCCACGCACCTTCGGCGTCCCGTTCAAACAGTGTCACCCGTCCGGATTCGTCAGTTCCTGCCCGTCGCTCACCGACGATCGCTCGACTTCCGTTGACGTCAAGTGGAAGGAAGAAATCGTCGAGGCCTCCAAATCGCTGTTGGAATTTCCAACGACCGGTCGACTCATCAAGCCCGAGGAAATAGACGGAGCCGGGGCGGGCCGCCAGGTAGGTTGAGGCACCTACAACCATGACGTCGTTCCGGATCACGGCTGATGACCCGAAGACCCCGAGCGATGGACTCGTGGCCGGGACGATTCGTTGCGCCAATTGCCACGTGTCCGGCGCGCTCGGCGAAGGCCGGTACAGGTATCCCGTCCCGTGGTACTGTTCGTTGATGGCGTCTCCCGACGACGTAACCAGAACGTTATCACCGTCAATCGCAACGGCTGCCGCATATGCTCCCTCTTCGCGCTCAGGTACTTCCGTGAACCGTGCTCGCTGGATCCACGCGCCTGTTAGTGAGTCGCGCTCGAACAGGTAGGCAGCATTCGGCCGATTCGCAAGATGCGCCGGCCGGAACGCTGCGACCACGATGCGGTCTCCGCTCATGTCCAGCGATCCACCGAAGTAATCTCCCGGCGTGCAGTCGTTCGGCACGAGTGTGGCCACATGATTCCAATGGCCGGTCGTACTGTCTGATTCGTAGACGTATGCCGCTCCGGAATCCACACCGCAGCTATCGGCGCCACTTGCTCCTACCACGGCACGATGACCTTCAATGTCCACCGACACGCCGAAGAAGTCGCCGGACCGCTCGGCTGGATTTGGAAGGCGATAGATCTGACTCAGTGCGACGTTCGTGCACAGAAGACACGCCGCCACTACCATCGCGAACGTTCGAGCCGCGAACGCAGTCCTCGTCGGTCGCCCGGATTTCACCGAACACCGTCCGTGGCTTTTGATCATGCCGCTAGTACGCATTCTCGCTTGCCAGGCCTCCCCATACCGTCATCCACATGATCTTCAGATCGAGGACGAGCGACCAATTCTGTATGTAGTACAGGTCGTATTCGATACGTTTCTCAAGTGACGTGTTACCACGCCAACCGTGAACCTGAGCCCAGCCGGTGATCCCTGCCTTGGTCATATGCCGCAACATATACCGGGGAATTCGCTCCTTGAACTCATCGATGAATACCGGACGTTCAGGTCGAGGACCCACGACCGACATATCGCCCCTGATCACGTTGATAAATTGCGGAAGCTCGTCCAGCGACGACCGTCTTAGAAATGCGCCCACCCGAGTTGCTCGTGCCTCGCCAGCCTTGGCCCACACCGGACCCGTTTCGCGCTCCGCATTCACGGGCATCGAGCGAAACTTCAGCATCTGGAACTTCCGCCCGTTCAGTCCCATCCGTTCCTGCCGGTAGAACACAGGACCGGAGGATGACAGCTTGACAGCGATCGCCAGAACAAGCAGAAGCGGCGATGTGAGCGTCAGAACAACTGCTGAAAACACGATGTCGACAGCCCGTTTCCAGAATCGACCCATCTGAATCGGAGCCTCGTCAATCACATGAATGACAGGAAGCCCGGCAAGATGAGTGACCCGACTATTCAAGACATCAAACTGAAACAGGTCCGGGACCATGCAAACATGCACGAGTCGGCTTGAGAGGTCTTCGATCAGATTGGAAATATGGTCCGCCGCCGACAGCGACAGTGCAATGAAGACGTAGTCGACGGGCTCATCCGTGTCGTGTGATTCGTCGACGATCCGTGCCACATCCGCGACCCCCGACAGGATATCCGGCCCCTGCTTTTCGTCGTCCGCAAATCCGACCACGACCAGGCCCATCCACGGGAATTGCTCCAGGGCTTTCTGGAGTCTGCGGCCCACTGTTCCCGCTCCGACAATCAGAACGCGCCGCACGAACTTTCCCTGTCGTCTCGCCCGACGTACGTATGAGTAGATAGCGAGCCGGTAAAGGATCATCAACGCCGGAGTTAGCACTCCGAACAGGATGAGCATCAGCCGGGAAAAGGAGAGTGCTCGATAGAAAGAAAGGGAAGCCGCGACGACCAGCAATTCAACGGCCACGGCCTTTGCCACCGCAAAGACGAGGCTGGATATACGTTGTGCCCGATCTGCCGCATACAGACCCGTGGACCAGAAGACCAACGACGCGACGATCAGAACCCACGGCAACAGATACAGATACTGCTCGAAGGGCACCCACTCAGGGGGAACGAGTAGTTCGAATCGGATGAGATAGGCCAGGATCCATGCGACAATCGTCAGCACGAAATCGCCGGCGAACATCATGCGCTGGAACAGTCGGCTATGCTCCTGTAGCATGAAATCGTTCTGGTTGATGAGGCTGTTTGATGGCCAGTCCGGATTCCGCCGAAGAGGATTCCGAAAGGACCATGAATTGCACAGTCAAGATAACAGCCCGTGCAGCTCACTTCTACGAATTGGCGGCTAATCGTGGAGGTTTAGCAGTAGCGAGATGTCTAGAGCCTGTACCGAATGGGTCAATGCGCCGCACGAGATGTTGTTCACGCCGGTATGGGCGATGCGGGCGACGGTCTCAAGAGTCACGTTGCCGGATGCCTCCGTCTCGACTGCGCCGTCGACCAGTTCGACCGCGGCGGCGAGGAGGGACGTATTGAGACGGCCGTCAGGATCGACGGACGTCATGTTATCCAGCAATAAATAGTCAATCCCTCCCATCTGAAGCGCCCGGCGTACTTCGTCGAGCGTCGTGACTTCAACTTCGATCTTCAGCGGAGTAGCGCTGTTGCTGGCGTACTTTCGCGCGGCCGAGATGGCGTTCTCAATTCCACCGGCCGACGAGATATGGTTCTCCTTGATCAGAATCATGTCGTAGAGGCCGATTCTGTGATTTGTCCCGCCACCCAGCAGGACCGCCCACTTGTCAAGGAGTCGAAGCCCAGGGGCCGTCTTTCGGGTGTCAAGAATCTTCGTGCGATACGTCGCGACGGCATCCACCATCTCTCGCGTCATCGATGCAATTCCGCCCATGCGCTGGAGGATGTTCAACGCGAGCCTTTCGGCCGTAAGAATGCTGATCGCGGGCCCGCGGACCGTCCCCGCCACATCGCCCGCCCTCACGTTCGCGCCGTCCGAGATCTTCCACGAAACGCGAATGCTATCATCGACCATCCGAAAGACCTGTGAGGCCACCGACAGGCCGGCCACTACTCCGCCCTGCTTGCAAACGAAAGTTCCTTCGGCGCGTGTGTCCGGTGATACGGTAGCCAATGAGGTCACGTCGCCGTCTCCCACGTCCTCCGCCAGGCCGGTGCGAATAACCTCGGTCAGATACGCATCAGAGATGTAGTCAGGTCGATGGATCTGCGGCATTCAGTTTCTCGCGAGTTCCCGCTCAATAATTTCGACCAGGCGCCGAGGAGCCCTGGTGGGGCGCCCGCGGACCGTGTCCATGAAGCATAGCGACACATGCCCCGTCGCGATAACTTCGTCAGGCACGCCTTCCCGGAAGACGACGTATTCGATCTTCACCCTTGCCACGGGCACGGTTTCCGGAAAGATGGATCGGATAATCAGGACATCGTCATAGGTTGCGGATCTGCGGTACTGCACCGACACGTCCGTGACCGGCATACTGATTCCCGCTTCCTCCAGCTCGGCGTACGGCAAACCCAGATCCCGGAGGGCCTCGGTTCGAGCGATCTCGAAGTAGTCGAGGTAGTGCGTGTGGTAAACGACACCCATGGGATCGCATTCACGATAGCGTACCCGGTGCCGGTAGTCGAAAGAGAGCATGGTCCGTTCCCGCCGTATCCGCGCGGCTAGTCCGTGGGCCGATCAACCTTCAGATTGTCCGCCAGCGTCGCAGTGACCGGAGTCTCTCCGATCTGACTCGTTTCATATGCACCGATAGCGTCGAACTTCTCGATTCGAGAGGAGACGAGCTTTGCGGGAGACATCTTTTCCAGGTTCTTGAGAGTGCTCGCGAGTGCATGCCCTACTGCATCGAAGGTGGCGTTGACGTTCCGATGCGCACCGCCTTTGGGTTCGGGGATGATTTCATCAATGATGCCCACCTCGGCGAGATCGGTTGCCGTGAGCTTGAGCGCCCTGGCCGCATCTTCCTTGTGATCCCATGATCGCCACAAGATGGAGGAACAGCTCTCCGGGGAGATGACCGAGTACCACGAGTTCTCCAGCATAAGGATGCGGTTGCCGACACCGATGCCCAGTGCACCGCCGGAGGCACCTTCGCCGATCACGACAACCACGATGGGCACCGGCAATCTTGCCATTTCGAACAGATTGCGTGCGATGGCTTCCGCCTGTCCTCTCTCTTCCGCTTCGAGGCCGGGGAATGCGCCCGGCGTGTCGAGGAGTGTGACGACAGGCTTGCCGTATTTTGCTGCCATCTTCATGAGCCGCAGCGCTTTACGGTAGCCCTCCGGATTTGGCATGCCAAATCGACGATACTTCCGGCTCTTCGTGTCCCGGCCCTTCTGGTGACCGATTATGACGACACTCCGATCGCGATATCCAAACCGCGATCCCATGAACTTCGTCAGACCGCCGACTATCGCCGGGTCATCCATGAACAAACGGTCTCCGTGAAGCTCTACGAACCCGTCGGTCAGCGCCTCGATGTAGTCGAGCGTGTACGGCCGGAGCGGATGTCGGGCAATCTGGACCCGCTGCCACCGCGTCAAATTCCGGTAGATCGATGTCCGGAGCTCGTCTACGCGTTTCTCAAGGGCCTCGATCTGCGGGCTGAGGTCCACCTCGACGTCAGCGTCGTCGACCGCTCGCATTTCGATGAGCTTCTGCTCGAGGTCGTACAACGGCCTCTCGAAATCCAATAAATGCTGTTCCTGGAGCTTAGACATCAATCAGCGTCGCGTGATTTGCTTGATTCGCGCCGATTCCGGAGCTCTGCCCGGGACGACCGTCGACAATCGCCGAATCGTACGGAATAATACGAAATGATCCTATTTCAGTCAGTTGCCTGATCGTGTCGCAGACTTCTTGCAATGATGTCGATGTCGAGAGATATCGACCGATTATGCATGTAGAATAGCCATGCACGCTCCAGGTCTGCCGCACCCGGGTGGATGATCGGGAGGGTTTCTGACACCGAAAACAACCCCCGCTCGATTCGCCACTCATCGGGTGGAACGAACTCGTCATGTGGCAGAAATCCCACCAGCGAGTCCTTGCCCGAAAGGACGCGTGGTGCCATTCGCAGTTTGTTTCTCAGGCGAACAATCGTCGGCGTCGAAATCATTGCCGACACCACCTCTACAATCGGCCACAGGAGAATGCCGATGAGGGCGATGAGTCGATGCGCAAGCTTTTGCCCGGCGAAACCGGCCGCCCTGCCGTGAGTGATCTCGGACGGAACAAGTGGCACAGAGAGGTCCTCTACACGAGCCTTGCCGATCACGTGGCTCCCGCCCGGCACCAGCGTCTTGAATTCGACAGGCAGGTCCCGCAGCGATTGCATCAGCGACAAAACGGTTCTGTTCGAAAGCCCGCTGGTCGCGAAGATGACGTCGTTGATCCGATGAATGCGAATGACGTCGCGCAACTGCGCGATTGATCCCAGGCGGCGGACGGACAGACTCGCGTCGGGATCAGTGGCCGCTTCGTTCTCGACGAATCCCGCGACGACAAACGGTGGTCGATACTGAGATGAAATCGTCTGTTCCAACTGAACGGCTTCAGCGCTGTCACCGACGACGATCGCGCGTCTCACGCCGCTGTTCCGTTTGTTCACCGCGATCCTCCATCCGAACAATAGAATTGCGGCCGGGATGAGACTCACGGCGATGACGAGCCGGGAGAACGCAATGGCCTTGATGAAGAACGACAAAGACGCGGTAAACGCGAAAGCACCTGTGAGTCCAACCGCAACCGGTCGGAGGCGTTGTCTCGTACGCTCATAACCACCGGCCAGGCGTATGCTTGCGACCGCAGCAGCGGCGTAGATAAGCGGAATTGTCAGAAGGAATCGAGAGGTCGACGCCGTATTCGCGGTTGCAGGCCAAAGCGCGGCGATGCCCACCACCGAAGCGTAAACGAAAACCAGATCCATCGCCGGAAAGACAAGTCGCCGGACGGTTCGACGGACAACAGAGATCGTGGCCCGAACGACGATTGCCATCCGCAATCCGAATCGCAGCATGCGAGAGCGCTTCGTAAAATGCTTGTCGGCAAAGTGCAACATCGCACCGTAAAACAGCCGAACGTATCTCAGATCACCCTTTCGCGTGCTCTCTCCCTTGTAGTGAATGATCTGGGTCTCGGGTGTATAGTAGATCTTCCAGCCCGCGGCCTGTATTCGATAGCACAGGTCAAGATCTTCGCCGTACATGAAGAAATCCTCGTCGAACAATCGGACGAGTGGTTGATCGGCCGGGCCGGATGAGTCGGCTGCGTAGTGTTCGCAAAGGGCTGTGCGTCGAATCATCATACACGAGCCGCTGAGAGCGTCGACCTCTGCCACCTCGTCGACGGGCAGGTATGTCATGTTGTATCGACCGAACCGGGGACTACCGGGGAACAGCCGGCTCAGTCCGGTGATGCGATACGAGGCCACGCGCGGGGTAGGAAATGCCCGGCGGCTTTCGCGAGCGAACGTGCCGTCCGGGTTCAGAATCTTGCAACCAACAGCGCCCGCGTCCGGGTGGCGTTGCATGAAGTCGACGAGCGTCTCAAGCGTGTCTTCCTGGATAATCGTGTCGGGATTCAGGATTAGCAGAAACCTGCCTGACGATACTTCGATCGCCTGATTATTCGCGGCACCAAATCCGATATTGGACGTGTTCGCAATCAGGCGGACCTGCGGAAAGTTGTTTCGAACAGACTCCGCGGATCCATCCACCGAGTCATTATCGACGACGATGACTTCTACCCGCAGTCCATCGGTCGCACTAAGTACCGAAGCCAGAGCCTGATCGAGGAACTCACGCACGTTGTAGTTAACAACGATCACGGAGACATCGACTTCGTGCGTCGAGGACGAGGGCGAGGGCGATGTCGCGGGTGTCAGTGCCGAGTTCCGTGTGGACACGTGTCGATTCGCGTGAGGTGCTGGCGCGTTGTGAAAATGGAGGACGGCTAGTACAAATTGGTCGGGACTTCGATCCGCATGGCTTCGGATCGGGAAAGAGCGGGCGTATTATCGGCAAAGCCAAAGGGGTCGGTCCATTCCGCATTGTCATGCTGTCGCGCGAAATCAAGGCTACTATTGCGCTCGCTACACCTGTAGTGGCGACCCAGGTGGCGCAGATCTCCATGGGGTTTGTCGACACCGTGATGGTTGGTCATCTGAGCAGCACGGCTCTGGCGGGAATTGCTCTCGGGAATTCCATCTTCTTCACGACCATCGTGATCGCCATGGGCGTCGTCATGGCTGTTGGACCCATGGTCTCCCAGGCGTTCGGCGCCGGGGACGACTCGGGACTCGCTCGATCCGTGAGGCAGGGGCTCTGGTTGGCGGCCATCTTGACCGTTCCATCCATGTTGATCGTCCGCAATGCCGGTGTGCTCCTCACGTGGATGGGACAGGATGCCGAGACGGTGAGTCTGTCGCAAGCGTATCTGCGAGCGATCTCGTGGGGAGCCTTCCCGTTTCTGGGGTTCGTCGCACTGCGGAGTTTCATCGAGGGTGTTTCGAGACCGCGCCCGGCGACGGTGATCAGCCTAGCGGCCGTCGGCCTCAACATCCTCGCGAACTATGTTCTGATGTACGGGAAGCTGGGGTTTCCCGCACTGGGACTGGTCGGTACCGGCTGGGCAAGTTCGATTGTGTTCTGGTTCATGTTGATCGCGTTAGTGTTCGTGACGCAGCTGAGCCCGACGTTTGCCGCATACGGCGTATTCAAGCACATTCGGCGCCCGGACCCACGCTACCTGGCAGAGATTTTCCGGATCGGCTGGCCTATCGGTATCGGCTACGGGGTAGAGTCGGGGCTTTTTCTTATTACGGCCCTGATGATGGGTCTTCTGGGCACGGTGGCACTGGCCGCTCACCAGGTTGCGATACAGTGCGCGGCGTTCACATTTATGGTACCTCTCGGGATCGGTATTGCGACATCGGTTCGAGTGGGTCAGGCGGTGGGTCGCCAGGACTCGGAGGGTGCGACGACCGCCGGTTTTGTCGGAATTGGACTCGCGGCCGTCTTCATGCTCTTCGCCGCTACCCTCTTCTGGACTATGCCCCGGGCTATTGTCGGTCTGTATCTCGACCTTGCTGATCCGGCGAACGCGGAGGTAATCCGGCTGGCCGCAGCGCTACTCGTCGTCGCCGCCGTGTTCCAGATCTTCGACGGCATTCAAGTTTCGGCGGCCGGTGCACTCCGCGGTCTTAAGGACACCCGGGTGCCGATGCTCATCGGGTTCGTGTCGTACTGGGTCGTTGGTCTGTCCACCGGATACGTACTCGGATTCGGCTTCGATCGTGGACCGATCGGGTTGTGGTGGGGTCTCGTGTTAGGGCTTGTCGCGGCGGCTGTCCTTTTGTCAATCCGCTTTGGAATTCGTGCCCGGGCCCGGGTCGAGGATGCCGTTCCTGTGGCTTTAGGCGGGAAATGACACTGGTCGGCAGTATGATTTGTGCGAGTCGACCCCGTGCGGTTTTGTAGATAATTCAAGCGCGATCCCGTGATATCTGTCCCGCTGTTGGTGTACCTTAGCACGCTCTCGTGGAATTCTGCGCTGGTTGGTTCTGGTTGATCTGACGTTTCTGTATGCCTCAGGTATTTCCGAAGAGGGCGAACGCCCTGCCGCTATTATCACTTCTCGGCGCGACAGGGGGCGGTATCCTGACCATCTTCCTCGTCTGGTACTATTTCTCGCCAGAATTCACCGACGTGGGATATGAACCCGAGCAGCCGACCCAGTACAGCCATCTGACACACGTGGGCCAGCTGGGTATGGACTGTCGCTATTGCCACAGCGCCGTAGAGTACTCGTCGCACGCGAATGTGCCGGCCACCCAGACGTGCATGAACTGTCACAACCAGATCAAGACGGAGAGCCTCAAGCTGCTCCCTGTCAGGGCGAGTTGGGCCACCGGAGATCCGGTGAACTGGGTGAATGTTCACCAGCTGCCCGATTATGCCCGGTTCAGCCATGCGGTGCACGTCAAGAATGGAGTGGGCTGCGAGACATGCCACGGCCGCGTCGACCAGATGGAGGTCGTCCAGCTAAATGAGCCGCTTTCGATGGGATGGTGCCTGGAGTGTCATCGACAGCCCGAACTCTATCTTCGGCCGTCCGATGAGATCACGACAATGGGCTACGTACACCCTGCCGACTTTGTCGACAGAAATCTGGACCGCATTGTGAAGGAAGGCATTCAGCCGCCTACCAACTGTTCGGCCTGTCACTATTAAGAGTTTTTTCGACACCCTTCGCCTAGCGCTGAGCACTCAGTGATGATTGAGCTTCCCGTCATAGATGCTGTCGAATCCAGCGACCGTACTCCCCGCGACCGGTTCTGGAGAAGTATCAGCCAGCTGACGAAGGATCCTGCGTATCGGGACTTTCTGAAGGAGGAGTTCCTTCCGGGTGCCAGTGAGACGCCGGGCGCCAGTTCGCGCCGGCAATTCCTTCAGCTGATGGGTGCCTCGATGGCTCTGGCGGGTCTGACAGCCTGTCGCAAGCCGGTCGAGCTGATTCTCCCGTATGCTCGAAAGCCGGAGGAGATCACGCCGGGGATCCCGCTCTTCTTTGCGACGGCGATGCCGTTCCGGGGCGCCGTGCACGGATTGCTGGTCGGAAAGCCATGAGGGCCGTCCCACCAAGGTAGAGGGGAATCCGGAGCATCCTGTCAGCCTCGGTGCTGCCGGCGTGTTCGAACAGGCGTCGGTGCTGAATCTCTACGATCCGGACCGTTCGACCAACGTGCTTCGTGACGGTAATCCGTCGACCTGGGCTGACTTTGTTGCGTTTAGCAGGACGCTCGAGGGACGGCGGGTCGCGGTTGTCGCAGACGAGAGTTCCTCACCGACGCGACGGGCAGTACGATCGGCGCTGGAATCGCGATTTCCGGATCTGGCATGGGTCACGCACAGTCCGACAGGGATTGATGCTGAAGCGGCCGGAATGCAGATGGCCTACGGTCGCGATGTGCGGCCGCGCTACCAGTTCTCTCGGGCGAGTGTGATCGTCAGCCTGGACGCCGATTTTCTGGCGCCAACGAGTCGTCACTTTTTGTCCGATAGTCGCGAATTCGCGGATAGCCGTCGGCTCGAGAGTCCGGACGACTCGATGAGCCGCTTGTATTCGATCGAGAGCGCGTACTCGCTTACCGGCGCAATGGCGGACCACCGCCTGCCTCTCCGATCATCGGAGATCGGAGCGTTCGCGCAAGCCGTGGCATCCCTTCTCGGCGTTCCTGGCGCGTCACCGACTGCCTTTCAGGATGATGCGCATGCAGTCGCGATAGCGGCCGATTTGCGGAAGGCGGGGAGTTCCGGCGTCGTACTCGCCGGAGAGACGCAACCTCCCGAAGTGCACGCACTTTGCGCAGCCATCAACTCGCATCTGGGGGCGCCCGGCAATACGGTCGACCTTCTGGCGATCGATGCACCTCGGGACACGACAAGCTTGCCCGCACTCGTACAAAATCTCAACGCAGGTCGCGTGGACGTCCTGGTAATGATCGGCGTGAATCCGGTATACGATGCGCCGGCCTCGCTGGAATTTCCAGAGGCGCTGAAGCGGGTTAGCGAAACCATCCATCTTGGTACTCATGTCGACGAGACCGCGCAGGCGTCGATGTGGCATATCCCGGCGTCGCACTATCTCGAGGCCTGGGGGGACGGTCGCGCCCTCGACGGCACGCATTCGGTCATCCAACCGCTCATCGCGCCGCTCTACGACTCAAGATCTGATATCGAGTTGCTGAACCTTCTGGCCACGGGCGTCGATCGCAGTGGCTATGATCTCGTCCGCCAGGAATGGCGACGAATGATATCGGGCGACTTCGAGAAGGGCTGGCGCAAGGTTCTCCATGATGGATTCCTGCCCGGCATGACGTATGCCTCCGTCACGCCCCGGCTTCAGCAGATTCCACCCGTGCGTGGCCGCAACGCCTCTGACGCAAACGACGTCGAAGTCGTCTTCCGGCTCGATCCTACGGTATTCGACGGCTCCTTCGCCAACAACTCGTGGCTGCAGGAGCTCCCGGACCCGACGACGAAGGTGGTCTGGGATAATGTCGCTCTGATGAGTCCCGCGACAGCGGATCGGCTCGGGCTCGAATGGGAACTGTCCAAGGGCCGCTATTTTGTCGATGTTGCGGAGATCGAGATCGACGGGCAATCCGTGCAGCTTCCGATCTGGGTGTTGCCCGGACACGCCGACAACTCGATTTCCATGAACCTCGGTTACGGTCGCGAAATTGCTTCGACGCGGAAGCAGCGGCGCGCGATCTTCTTTGACCTCGACCATTACACCGACATCTACGGTCAGGGCCCGCTGTCCAACGGCGTTGGAATGAACGTCGGCCCGCTTCGGTCAATCGCCACTCCCGGTATCGGTGTCGCGACCCGCATATCTCGTGCAAGCGGCGGCTATATGATCGCCACCACCCAGGATCATGGCGCCCTCGAAACGGATTTTGAACAGGTCGAGAAACGAGCGCCGGTTCAGCGAGCCACGATCGAGGAGTATCGTGCAAATCCGACCTTCGCGCGCGACGCGAAGCCACCCATTCCGGGAGGGGAGGACTGGGAAGATTATCCAGCCCTGTGGCAATCCCAGCATCCGGCCGACCAGGCGCCGTCGAAGGACAACCCGTACTACGAACAACAGTGGGCGATGACCATCGACCTCAACGCATGTACCGGATGCGGGGCCTGCGTTGTGGCGTGTCAATCGGAGAACAACATCCAGGTTGTCGGAAAGGAAGAAGTGAGTCTCGGACGTGAGATGCACTGGATCCGCACTGATCGCTATTTCGTCAGCGGACCGGATGGTGATGCAAGTCCTTCGATGGTCTTTCAGCCGCTTCCGTGCCAGCATTGCGAAAATGCGCCGTGCGAATCCGTTTGCCCGGTGGCAGCGACCGTGCACTCGCCGGATGGCACGAATCAGATGATCTACAACCGATGCATCGGGACGCGCTACTGCGCCAACAACTGTCCCTACAAAGTTCGTCGGTTCAATTTTTACAACTGGGTCAAGACACTTCCGGCCAGTGTTCACATGGCGCAGAACCCGGATGTTACGGTCCGGTCTCGCGGTGTGATGGAGAAGTGTTCGTACTGCATACAGCGCATACGCGCGGTCAACCAGCAGGCCAACCTCGAGGATCGTGCGATTCGCGATGGGGAAGTGCGAACGGCCTGCCAGCAGTCCTGCCCGACCCGCGCAATTGCTTTCGGCAATATGCGGGATCCCGAGAGCGAGATTACTCGAATGCGGCAGAACGACCGACGATACGAATTACTCGCCGAGCTCAGTGTAAAGCCGAGGACCTCGTATCTCGGAAGAATCACGAATCCGAATCCTGCTCTTGCAGGAACAGAAGTTTAGCAAGCCTGAGGCGGACAACAACCGAATTCTGGCAACGTGAAGGACAAGAAGAACATGGCTTTGTCATCAGACGTGCTGCCCGGACATAGCGGCGACGGACACGTCGACGATCCTCCTCTGGTGGCCGGCAATCTTGGCTTTCACGATGTCACGGAGCTGGTGTCGTATCACACCGAGAAGAAGACGCCGACGACCTGGCTGGCAGCCTTCGCCCTGGCAAACGTGGGGCTGTTGCTGCTGGGCGTCATGGTGGCCTACCTCTTCTGGAATGGCACCGGTGTCTGGGGCCTGAACAATCCGGTTGGCTGGGGCTACGCGATCGTCAACTTTGTTTTCTGGGTCGGTATCGGACACGCCGGGACGCTAATCTCGGCAATTCTGTACCTCTTCCGGCAGCAGTGGAGGACCGCCATCAACCGGTCGGCTGAGGCCATGACCATCTTTGCGGTCATATGCGCGCTGCTCTTTCCGGGTATCCACGTTGGTCGTGTGTGGGTCGCCTACTGGATGTTGCCCATCCCAAACCAGATGGAGATGTGGCCCCAGTTCAAGAGCCCGCTGTTGTGGGACGTGTTCGCTGTATCCGTGTATTTCGCAGTGTCTCTGATGTTCTGGTACATCGGTATGGTTCCGGATGTGGCCACACTGCGAGACCGAGCCAAATCTCTGATGCGCCGTCGCGTATTTGCTTTCCTGGCGCTTGGCTGGTCCGGATCCAATCGCCACTGGCGGAACTACGAGAAAGCGTACTTGCTGCTGGCCGCGCTGGCGACGCCGCTGGTCCTTTCGGTGCACTCCGTCGTGTCTTTTGACTTCGCGGTGTCGGTTGTCCCGGGGTGGCACACTACCATCTTTCCCCCGTACTTCGTCGCCGGCGCCATTTTCTCCGGCTTCGCCATGGTGGTGACGCTTCTCGTCATCGCTCGCAAAGCGTACAACCTGGAGAATATCATCACGGTGAACCACCTGGAGCGGATGAACATGATCATCCTGCTTACGGGGTCCATGGTCGGCTTCGCGTACATCACGGAGTTCTTCATTGCATGGTACTCGGGCGTCGAGTACGAACAGTATGCGTTTCTCAACAGGGCGACCGGCCCGTACGCCTGGGCCTACTGGACCATGATGTTGTGCAACCTCTTCTTTCCCCAGTTCTTCTGGTTCAAGAAGTTGCGGCGCAGCATTCCGTTCATGTTCGTGCTATCGATCATTGTAAACATCGGGATGTGGTTCGAGCGATTCGTCATCACCGTCACATCGCTGCATCGTGACTACCTGCCGAGCTCGTGGGATTACTATTCCCCGACCTGGGTTGACGTGCTGACGCTTGTCGGTTCGTTCGGATTGTTCTTCACTCTGTTCCTCCTGTTCCTGCGGTTCCTGCCCATGGTGGCGATGGCAGAAATCAAGGTCGTCATGCCTCAGGCGGATCCACACTACTATGAACACGGCCACTCGGAGCATCCGCAATAGGCTGAGTATGCAACGAGATCAACACTGATGAAAGCGATCATACGTGCTATCAAGGCGACGATGGGGATCTACGAGCCCGCGCTTGACGGGGGTTACGGCTTGCTTGCGGAGTTTTCAAATCCGTCAACGCTGGTCCACGCAGCCAGGGCTGTGAGGGATGCCGGGTACAAGCATTTTGACACGCACACCCCGTTCCCGATCCATGGCATGGACGGGGCCATGGGCCTCGGCAATTCGAAGGTCGGCCTGCTGACCCTTGGCGGTGGATTGACGGGTCTGGCTGCAGGCATTTTGCTGCAGTGGTGGACCGGCGCTGTCGACTACCCACTCAACATCTCGGGTAAGCCGTTCTTTGCGTATGAGCCGTCGATCCCGGTCATCTTTGAACTCACTATTCTTTTTGCGGCGCTCGGTGCTGCGGCGGGAATGTTTCTGCTCAACGGATTGCCGAGACCGTACAACCCGCTTTTCTACAGCAAGCGATTCGCGGCCGCGACGGATGATGCTTTCTTTCTGCATATAGCGGCGAGCGACCGGTTGTTCGATCGGGCGCGTACAAGTCAGTTCCTGGAAGATGCCGGCGCCCTGATGGTGGAATGGATCGAAGATACCGGGGAAGCGGACGTTGACCCCGAAGATGTTGACGAAACCGTGTCGGATGTGGCCGAGACTGAACAATCCGTATGACCCGAACCAGCTACATCATACGCCTGCCATTTGGTGCAGCAATTCTGGCGGTGCTCCTGCTCGCGGGGTGCCGCGGCACGACGACGCCTGAGCCGCCGGTACACGTGAGTCCCAACATGGACTGGCAGCAACGGTTCGATCCCCAGTCGGCCAACCCGTTTTTCGCCGACGGTCGCGCGATGCGCCCGCTTGTGGCCGGTACGGTGGCGAGGGGCTTTCTGCGGGAAGACGTCAGGTTCTATTTCGGGCGTGAGGAGACGGGCGCCTTCGTGCGCGACATCCCCCTGCCGATGACCCGCGAGCTTCTGCTCAGGGGGCAAGAACGGTACAAGATATTTTGCAGCGTCTGCCATGGACCCGCGGGTGATGGAATGGGGATCATCATGACGGGGGAGTACGGCTACGTGCCGGCGCCTACGTACCACTCGGACGCCCTTCGCGCCCAGTCCGACGGCTACCTGTACAACGTCGTCGTCAACGGCGTACGCACCATGCCCGGCTACGGAACTCAGATCCCGGTTGCCGATCGATGGGCGATCGTCAGTTATGTTCGCGCCCTGCAGCGGAGTCAGAATGCCGACCGTGCCGATGTGCCGGCGGACGTAATTGCTCAAATGGAGTAGAAGCCACGAATCGTAGCTGAAAAGACAAGATGACGAAGTCAGTCAGATCCAACTCCATTTCGACGTGGCTCGTGGACCCGTTCAGGCCCACAGTTGACTCAACTCGGGAAGTATTCAAGCCGACGGGAAAGGTGTTGCCGTGGTTCATCCCGGTAGCCATCGGCGTCGGTTTGCTTGTGCTGACTGCCGTCGGTTGGGCGACCGACCCCAGGCAGTTCTACTTCTCGTATCTGGTTGGCTGGACGTTCTGTCTGTCCATTGCCCTCGGTGCGCTGTTCTTCCTGCTGATCAATCACCTGACGCGTGCCAGATGGAGCATAGTGCTTCGCAGAATTCCTGAGGCGCTGACGTGGTCTTTCCCCGTTCTCGCCGTTCTGTCGATTCCGATTCTGATCGGCATGCACGATCTGTACCACTGGACCCATGTTGAGTTTTATGATCCGGCGGACAGCCACTACGACCCGATACTGGCCGGCAAGCGCGATTACTTGAATACGCCGTTCTTTCTCGTTCGGATGGCCGTGTATTTCGTGGCATGGACCGCAATCTCGTATCGCCTTTATGCGCTATCGGTCCGGCAGGATGTCGACGGAGATGACAATACGGGCTTCAAGATGCGCAAGGTGAGCGCGGTGGGTCTTGCGATCACGGCAGTAACCACGTCGTTCGCCAGCTTCGACATTCTGATGTCGCTGGATCCACACTGGTTTTCAACAATCTTTGGTGTGTACTTCTTTGCGGCCTCTTTCTGGGTAGCGCACGCGATGATCGCGCTCATCGCGATTCTGCTTCAACGACGCCGGGGTCTTCGGGGGATCGTCAGTCCGGAGCACTACCATGATCTGGGCAAAATGATGTTCGGCTTCACGGTGTTCTGGGCGTATATCGCGTTCAGCCAGTACATGCTGATCTGGTACGGAAATCTCCCGGAGGAGACGATCTGGTACCGTCACAGGCTTCAGCATGGATGGGAAGCTCATTCGGCAGCCCTTCTGATCGCACACTTTGTGATCCCGTTCTGGGTACTTCTTCCCCGCCGTGCCAAACGCTCGGTGCCCGTGATGAGCATCATGGCGGTCTGGTTCCTGGTCATGAACTGGTTTGACTTTCACTGGATTGCGATGCCCGTTCTGCATCCAGAACAAGCAGGCTTCCACTGGATGGACTTCTCGGCGTGGCTCGGCCTCTTCGGGGTGTTTCTCGGCCTCGTGCTATTTCGCCTCTCGCGGCATAGCCTTGTGCCGCAGAACGATCCGAACCTCGCGAAGTCACTGAAATTCGCGAACATGTAGGCGTGTGGTCCGGTTTGTCGTAATTTGGCAACGCCAGGGCGCGGCCTATTTCATTCTACTTTCATGGCCTTCCCTGATCCCGGCCCGCACGGTAGCGTTCAGGTAGCCGGTAGCGCGTAATCGTTGTATTCACTCAGAATCGAAGTTCCCGTATGGCCAAAACGCATGCGCATTCGGATTTGACCTCTCACGTGGAGGTGATTGCGCCAACCGCGGCATCAATCGCTGCCGGCGTAGAACCTGAGGAGATGAACCCGGCCGTGCTTATTCAGGTCGTTCTGGGTGTCGCCATCGTCGTAGTGGTCCTTGTAATCGGACTCTTTCAGCTTATGAATCTGGAGGTTCAGTCCGTGCGGTCCGAGATGGCCCAGGATGTCGGCCGACCGGCCCTCATGGAAGTGGAACTGGCTGCGGCTGAGAAATTGACGCAATATGCAGTGATCGACGCCGCGTCCGGAACGTACCAGATTCCCATCGATCGCGCGATCGAACTGATCACGGACGAGACGTATCAAAAGCCGAAAGACGACTACACGAAAGAGGTTACGCTTCTCCCGAATAGGTAGGGACTGCGTGCAGGGTCAGTTTGTATGAACAGTAGCGGGCGATTTCTAGTTCTTGTTGTGCTTGCGTTGCGGCTCGTAGCGCCGGCGCAGAGTGAGGCGCAGGTCGCTGACGATCTTCCGGCAGTGTTCGAAGGTGTCGGGATAACCGAGCACCTGGGCGAACACATTCCCACCGATATTTCCTTCCTGAACGAGGACGGCGAACAGGTGTCGTTTTCTTCTCTCGTTCCCGACGGGCAGCCCGTCGTCCTGAATTTTGTTTACCACACCTGCCCCATGCTCTGCAGCATTCTGCTCGATCAACTGGTGGACGGACTCAAGGATCTGGAGCGCACGCCCGGAGACGACTTTCAGATTATCACCGTCAGCATGGCGGCATACGAGACGACGGACCTGGCTCGCAAGCAGAAGGAGCGATATCTGGCCATACTGGACCGACCGGGAGCCGGAAGTGGATGGCATTTTCTGACCGGTGAAGAACCATCAATACGTGCTCTTGCGGACGCCGTCGGATTCGGATTTCAGTGGGTGGAGGAGACCGAAGAATTCGCTCACCCCGCGGCACTCATCTTTCTGAGTTCTGACGGTAAGATCACGCGGTACTTGCACGGCATGGACTACCAGGCCGGCAATCTGGAAAAGGCGCTGATCGAGGCGTCACAGGGTTCTGTGGCATCGGTAGTTGATCGGATCGTTCTGTACTGCTACCAGTTCGACCCGGGATCGAACTCGTACGTGATTCATGCGACGAATGTCATGAAGCTCGGTGGCCTTTTGACGCTCGGGCTTCTGGTAGTCGTCCTATATTCGCTGTGGCGTCGGGAAGTGCGCCCCCGCCAGCATGTCGTGGCGGCGTAACAGTGTGACTCCACTAGATTCAAGGCAACGCGCCGTAAGAAATGGGTGACAAGGGTACTTTCTGGATGCCGGAGCAGGCTTCGACACTCGCGTCGGAGATCGACGGCCTGTTCTACTTCGTGTTCTGGATCAGCCTGATTCTGTTCGTGGCTGTGATCGGCGCGATGGTGTACTTCGTATTTCGATATCGCCGGCGCGGGGACGAGGAGCACATACCGGCGCCCCTGGCGGAGCGCAAGGTTGTCGAGGTTGCCTGGATTGCGGGACCACTGATCCTCTCCCTCCTGGTATTCACGTGGGGCTTCAAGGCGTTTCTGAAGCAGAGCATCGCCCCCGCGGATGCGTATCAGATACAGGTTCGTGCTTCGAGCTGGGCCTGGAATTTCACGTATCCCAACGGGACGTCTGTCGGAACAGAACTGCGAGTCCCTGTTGATCGTCCGGTCAAACTGACCATGAGTAGCGACGATGTCCTGCATAGCTTCTTCGTGCCGTCGTTCCGGGTCAAGTTTGATGTGTTGCCCAATCGCTATACGTCTGTATGGTTTCAGGCAACCGAGGTGGGGGAATTCGACATATTCTGTACCGAGTACTGCGGTACGGGACATTCCGCTATGCTCGCGAAAGTTATCGTGCAGAGCGAAGAAGACTTCAAGACCTGGGTAGCGAGCAGCGGGATGGGCGACATGACGCCTGTCGAGTACGGCACAGTATTGTTCGGTCAACAGAACTGCGCCGTGTGTCACTCGGTTGACGGAACCCGCGGAGTGGGGCCAACGCTCAAAGGGCTCCTCGGGCGCACGGAGCAGTTCACGGATGGTACAAGCCTGGTCGCCGACGACAACTACATCCTCGAGTCTATCATCAACCCGGCAGCGAAGATCGTCGACACGTATCCGCCTGCGATGCCCGCAACCTATTCGACGCTTCAACCGCAGCAACTCGATGCACTGGTGGCTTACATCAAGTCGCTCGAGTAGCCACCGGTCACAGAATCATCGTTATCTGATATGAGCGCAACGACGTCAGTTACCCGGGACGCCACCCCACCTCCGGTTCATTACCTGAACCACGACAAGAGCCTCAAGTCGTGGCTGTTCACGCTTGATCACAAGCGAATCGGGCTGATGTATCTCGTCACGGTCGCGACGGCCTTCATGATCGCCGGCGTCCTTGCCATGTTGGTCCGGTACGAGCTCATTAATCCCGGAATGGACATCATGACCGCGGAGACCTACAACAAGGTCTTCTCGATGCACGGGATCATGATGGTGTTCCTGTTCATCATTCCATCGATACCTGCCGTCATGGGCAACTTCGTTCTCCCGATGCATCTGGGAGCGAAAGACGTTGCCTTCCCGCGACTCAACCTTGCCAGCTACTACATCTTCGTCGCGGGAGGATTACTTGTCGTTGGGGCCCTCATCGTCGGGAAGGTGGATGCCGGCTGGACGTTCTATACGCCTTACTCGTCGCGATCGAGCAACTCTGTGTTGTTCATGACGATGGCCGTTTTTGTTGCGGGCTTCTCGTCAATTCTTACGGGGCTCAATTTCATCGTGACCGTGCACAAGATGCGTGCACCCGGACTGACCTGGAACCGCCTGCCCCTGTTCGTCTGGGGTATCTATGCGACGAGCATCGTGCAGGTTCTTGCGACTCCGGTCATCGGAATCACGATGGTACTGCTCTTCTTTGAGCGGCTTCTTGGAATCGGAATATTCGACCCGG
This sequence comes from Rhodothermales bacterium, assembly GCA_963768565.1. Taxonomy (GTDB): domain Bacteria; phylum Bacteroidota; class Rhodothermia; order Rhodothermales; family JABDKH01; genus JABDKH01. The sequence goes on along the minus strand of CAVYIO010000038.1, from coordinate 82,954 downwards.
CACTTGGTGGCGATCCCGGTGCTGTTCCAGCACTTCTTCTGGTTCTATTCCCACCCGGCCGTCTACATCATGATCCTGCCGGCCTTCGGGATTATCTCCGAGCTCATCGCCGTTTTCTCGCGTCACCCGATACACGGCTACCGGTTTGTCGCCCTCTCATCCGTCGCGATTGCCTTCCTGGGCTTTCTCGTCTGGGGTCACCACATGTTCGTGTCCGGCCAGTCCGCGATTTCTGCCGTCATCTTTTCGCTTATCACGTACCTCATCGGCATTCCGACGGGCGTGAAGATGTTCAACTGGGTAGCGACGATGTATCGCGGCTCGATCTGGCTTCAGACCCCGATGCTGTACGCACTTTCGTTCCTGTTCCTCTTTGCTATCGGGGGCTTTACGGGAATTGCCCTCGGCGTGCTCGCCCTCGATGTGCACTTGCACGACACGTACTTCGTCGTCGGACACTTTCACTACGTGATGATGGGTGGCACGGTGATCGCTGCCCTTGGAGGACTACACTACTGGTGGCCGAAGATCACGGGTAAGATGTACAACGAGATGCTGGGCAGAATTGCTGCCGCACTCATATTCGTTGGCTTCAATATTACGTTCTTCACCCAGCTGGTGCTGGGGACGCAAGGGATGCCCCGCCGCTATTACGATTATCTGCCGCGGTTCGAGACAATGCACGAGGTGTCGACGTACGGCTCGTGGATCCTCGGGGCCGGTCTCTTCATCGTGTTGTTCTATCTCCTTGCCTCGCTGTTCAGGGGGCGCACCGGCGCCGTCAAATCCGTGGGGCGCGGCAACGCTGGAGTGGACACATGCGACGTCACCGCCCGATCCTCACAACTTTCATCATACTCCGATCGTCTCCCGGGGTCCGTACGATTTCCATCTGCTTTCCGAGGAGTTCGGAGACGGACATGCGACGCAGGAAATCGCAGACACTCGAGAGACTCAGCCCGGCTGATCCGTCGCCGCCCGTAAACCCAAACACAACGATCATAGATGGCGTCATCTTCTTCGCCTGCACACGCTGATCCGCACCCGGCGCATCTCCAGCATCACTTCGTTTCGTCCGAGCAGCAGTTCGACGCGGCGAAAATGGGAATGTGGCTTTTCCTCGTGACGGAGATCCTGCTATTCGCGGGCATGTTCGTGGCCTATACCGTGTACCGGGTATGGTATCCGGAGGTCTTTGTACAGAGCTCCACGCTCCTCAATCCGTGGCTCGGCGGCCTCAACACACTTGTCCTTCTTGGCTCTTCGTTTACGGTTGCACTGTCTATTCACTTCATCCAGAATGACAACCGCAAAGGGTTAATCATCAACCTTGCGCTGACGATGGCTGCCGCAATTGCATTCCTCGTCGTCAAGTACTTTGAGTACACGCACAAATTCCATCTGGGTGTATTCCCGGGAGAGCACTACTCGTATTCAGAGGTGGCCGGCCCGTATGTCGCCCAGTTCTTCAGCATCTATTACATCATGACGGGCATCCACGGACTGCACGTTATCATCGGTATCGGGCTCTTCATCTGGTTGGCGGTTCGCGCTACGAAGGGACATTTTTCGTCGGCCTGGTACACACCGGTCGAGCTGGTGGGGCTCTACTGGCACATCGTCGACATCATCTGGATCTTCCTGTTTCCCCTCCTTTATCTGATCTAATCGAATCTCGGACTATTCATGGCACACGCTGGAAGCCACGATCATCACATCACGGCGTATCGGACGTTGCTGACAACGTTTATCGCACTGGTCGTACTCACCGTTATAACGGTCGTAACGTCGCAGATAGATCTTGGCGCCTTCAATGTCCCGCTGGCTCTGTCCATTGCAGTCGGCAAAGCATCACTTGTTGTCGCCTTCTTCATGGGACTCAAGTACGACAACAAGGTGAACCTGCTGGTTCTTCTGGTGGGCATCATGATGGTGATGGTATTTATCATTTTCACTCTTCTTGATACCGCTTTCAGGGGTGACCTCGGCAACGTAGACTCGCAGACGATCGAGGAGCGGAACCGGCAGGAAGAGGTGCTCAGGGCGCAGGAACCGGAGGCCGCTCCAGCCCCGACCGCGACCCCGGACGAGTAGCGTTTCGGCCATTGCACCCGCTTCTGGCTGAAGTGCCTGCAGGCGAGTTGTACGAAAAGTCATCTCGTGTTACTACTTTACAGTAGTCAATTCCACCGTGACTGCAATGGCGGCTGTATTTGCTGCAGTTGGTGTGGCCCTGTTGGCCTGCCTGCTGATATGGACCATTATTATCAGTCTCAAGATCTGGGAGACTGACGACCCCGGTGCGCTCGAGCGGGAATCCGTTCATGTGCGTCGCCAGGCTGCACGGGCCGGCCTCACCATGCCGGTCGGCGCGCGAGAGATCCATGAGGATCAGCGATATGGGGAGGAAACCCGGCTGCTGCTAACCTATGACTTCGGGACTTCCGGATCATCAGGATCATCAGGATCGTCAGGAGTCCCGAGTGCCTGGGTCGACGACCTGTGGATTCGGCGGAACTAGTACTAGTTCTTTCCGGGCAACAGCTGCTGTGCCGCGAGTTCGCGGACAAGGAAATCCGCGATCGTCTTGTACGACTTGTTGAGCGTCTTCTGTAGCGTCGCATCCTCTTCCAGGACACGCGCCGAAACGACCTTCACGATATGGCACTGCAGGCCGTGGGTCGCAGCGACATACGCCACGGCGTATCCGGTCATGTCGACGACATCGGCAATGCGCTGCCAGTAGTTCATCTCTGACTCGTCGGATATCGTATGATCCTGCGTGACAAGCGTAGCCTTCTTCGTTGCGACGAGGGGCTGCTCGAGAGGCATCCGGGGATAGCTGGGTGAGGACATCTCGATTCGATCCCCCTCGAATACCTGCGATGCGGCAATCAGGGTTCCGATCTTGAGATCACTGTTCAGGGCAGTGCATGTCCCAACGTGGAGGAGGCGGTCCAGGTCGTACGAATTGAGCAATCGCTCCGTCCGCAGCGTAGCCTTGATCTTGCCCGTTCCCAGGAGGGTCACCAGGACGTGATCGTCATGGTAGGCCTCGCCCTCAACAAGGCCGTCAAACCGTCCCCGCTCGTATTTCGTCAGGAACGGCTTGGCTTCCTCTTCCGTCGAAAAGACTATTCCTATCATGAACTCCGGTACGATCTAGAAGTAAGACGACCCCCTGATGCTCTGATGGGGGAGGATACCGTAGTAGGTTCGGCGATATTGACCGCTTGTATAGGTGCCAATGAAAATAACGGAACTTATAGATCGAAGGAAAGAGACTTTAATCTCCTACGAGATTATTCCGCCCGAGCGGGGTGGGTCTGCAGGGGAGATTTTCGAGATTATCTCGTCTCTGATGGAATTTGAGCCGCCCTTCATCGATGTGACCAGTCATGCCGCTCAAGTGTACTACGAAGAGATGCCGGATGGGTCGTGGAGGCGTCGAATCAAGCGAAAGCGGCCGGGGACGCTGGGCCTGTGTGCGGCGATCAAGGGTCGTTTCGGGGTCGAGGCGGTCCCTCACCTGTTGTGCCACGGATTCACCCGGCAGGAGACCGAGGATGCCCTGATCGAACTGAACTACCTCGGCATTCAGAACGTGATGGCTTTGCGTGGAGACAACCACGGCTACGAAAAGACCTTCCCACCCGACAAGTCAGTCAACAAGCAGGCCGTCGATCTCGTCGGGCAGATCAACTCCATGAACCACGGCCGCTTTCTGGAAGAGTTGATAGACGCTGATCCGACTGACTTCTGTATCGGTATTGCCGGGTACCCGGAGAAGCACTTCGAAGCGCCAAACATGGCGTGGGACGTTCTACATCTCAGGCAGAAAGTCGACGCTGGTGCTCACTACGTAACCACGCAGATGTTTTTCGACAATCGGCACTATTTCAGCTTCGTAGATCGGTGCAGGGAAGCGGGTGTCGAACTTCCGATATTGCCGGGGTTGAAGATCATCACATCCCGGAAGCAGCTGAAATCGCTTCCATCGAGGTTTGCCCTGGAGATTCCGGAGGCGCTGGCCGCCGAAATCGAGGCTGCTGCCGACGAGCACGTGGCGGAGATCGGCGTCGCCTGGGCTGTCGAGCAGAGCCGCGAGCTGATCGAGGCCGGTGTGCCATGCCTGCACTTCTACATCATGAAAACGGCCCGGCACGTCAAAGAGGTCGTCTCCCGCCTTCGAAAACTTGCGTGAGTCTGACTGTCTAGCGATGAACGTCCTTCGTCGTGTCCTTCAACTTGCCCTTGTATTTGAGTAGCTGCCGTCGAAGGCCCTCAACGCAGTTGTCCAGTGCTTTTTCATGACTGGGGCCGACGTCGCTTGAGGACAGTGTCTGCCGAAACACTGTGATAATAATCTCTGCTGTCTTCTCGGTCGGTCGGCCTCGCTCCACCGTAAGTATGACGCGAGCGTCCGTTATTCCGTCGTAATACTTCTCAATCTTCGCGTATTTCTCGTGCACGACATCTCGCAGTTTGTCCGTAAGCGAGAAGTGGCGCGCAGTTATTCTCGGCTTCATATAGGCTTGATGTGAGTGTGAGGGATTGCTGGTCTGACACGATACAACTCAGTTGGGGTCAATAGTCTTCACACTTCTGGGAAGTCAAGGTTCCGTGCGCCCCTGAGATTGCTGCGTGGCGAATGCATGGACATAATGGTCCTCCCTGGTTTTCATCCGTGATCGGCTGTCGGAATCGTGGTCGTCGAATCCGAGGAGATGAAGCGTGCCATGTATCACATACCTGGCGACCTCCAATTCGAAGGACGACTCGAATTCGTGGTGGCGCTCGCGGGCCGTGTCCAGATCCACGTAGACCTCACCTTCAAGCTGATCGCCTTCGCCAAGCGAGAACGCCAGGACGTCGGTTGGATAATCGTGGCCGAGGTACTTGAGGTGTAATTTCCGGTGTTCGCCGTGGTCACACAGGATGACGGACACGATGGCGTCGCCTGCGCTCTCGCCACGAAGAACCTGCTCAACGAGGACAGTGAGCTCGTCTCCGGCGACCGTTTCGACCGGATGGCTATTGTAGACTGTGACCAACGATGCCGTGATGGCTAACCAAGGTCGTCGAAGAGGGTATCGGACATCGAAAGCGCAACGCTGCACATGATCAGTTCGGGCGGCAGAAGCGTGAAGTCGGCCGACAGAAGACGATCGTCGACGTTAGCATAGAGCGAACAGCCCGCTTCGCGCTCGACTACAAGTCCATTCGTAACCCCGCCATGCTTCCCGAAGAAGATGACCTCGCCGAGTTCGGAGCTGGCGATGTAGCCGGTGCAATTCTGAAGCTGGAGAAACGAACTCGCGGCATACACTGAGACAAGCGTGTAGGGATCTCCGTCCGCTACGCCCGGCACCTGGATGGCTGTTCGGATTTCCAGCGCAATGCTGCGCCCGGTCGAATGATCTCTGAGGTCAAACCGCAATGCCGAGCCATCGTGCTTGGGCTCGGCGTTCAGGACTTCGGCGATCCGATCCAGATCTTTCTGCGAGAAGCTAAAAGACATCTCACGACGACGTTCAAAACAGCGATGGACGAACGCCCGGCCGCTCAAATTCAGACTATCCGTTCGGAAGTTGGACGCGACACAAGGCGGCGGGAAAGATAGTCTCGCTACTGCGAAAATACCAACGCTGCGCTGCGGGTCAATGGGCCTGCTCTTGCCCGTTATGCGGCTGCTCTTGCCCGTTATGCGTCTGGAGTTCCGACTCTGTCCCCTCGGAAGAGTCCAGGGGGTCTTCGAGTCCGACGACGTGTAAGCGCATGATTTCCCTTCGGTCCTTCGGAGATCTCAAACTCGACCTCCTGACCCGTCTTCAGGGATTTGAATCGTTCGTCTGATTCAATCTGAGAGTAGTGAACGAAGATGTCAGGCCCTCCGGTAGGATCTACGACGAAGCCGTAGCCCTTCTTGGCGTCGAACCATTTGACAACACTTCTTCTGGTTGCCATCGAAAGCCTCCTGATGTTCCTGCCATTCGTGCAACGACTGACCGGCATATCGACGAACTGCGCGGTGAACTCCGCGCCCCCACGCCGGTAGAAGTCATCTACAACAAGCGGTAACCCATGTCTGGACGGGTCTTTATTCTTATCGGCAGTATTGCCGCAAGTATTAGTGTTCTGGCCGGCGCATTCGGTGCCCATGCACTCTCAGACGTGCTTGGAGAGCGGGCGGATGTGTACGAGACAGCGGCGCGTTATCACATGTACCACGCCATTGCGCTAATTCTGGTGGGCTTGCTGGTCCGTCGTTACGAAAGCAAGATGATCAGAAACGCCGGATGGCTGTTTCTGGCTGGTATCATCGTCTTCAGCGGGAGTCTCTACACTCTGGCCATAACGAATGATGGCCTCTGGGGCGCTGTTACGCCGGTAGGGGGCGTGCTCTTCGTCGCGGCGTGGCTGATGATGGGAGTCGGGGTGTGGAAAGCGCCGCGCACATCCACGCCGTCATACTACTCGCGGTAGGGGACTAAACGACGTCGTCCTGCTCAAAAAGCAGTGTGATGCTCGGCGTGAGGCCATGGCTCTCGGCCAGTTTCAGAACCTCGGCAGCAGCCTCCTCAGCCGTCTGATAGGTGCCGTGCTCTGACGTGTGATTTGCCAGCGCGTAGCCGATATCGTCGTTTTCTTCGGGTTCGAATTGCTCCCACTCCGTCGCCTCGTCGATCACAAAATGCTGGTCCTCAGGCGAATACGCAGCGATGTAGCGCTCCTTTGCCCCGGTTTCATCTATCAGACTGAGGTTACCGAGGGCACCGTACTCTTCGTCGTAGAAAAGCGTCTCCGCCACAAGGCGGACAGAGAACGAGCCTAGATTGTAAGAACCCATGTGAGTCCGTGCTTCGGTTGGAGTGAGTACGACCATTCCACTCTAGTTTACTCTATCGCTGAGTGTCGTCAAAAACAATCGGCTTCACGGCAGATGTTTTCGGGCGCTCTTCACTGATCGGACCTGCCAATTGTTCCTGCTCGCCCAGACGCTCGCGGAGGTATTCGTACGCGGGTTCACCGGAGAACTGCCGGATAGACCATGTCAAAATGCTGTGCCATGTGGCCGATGATCACCGGAGCCACGTCGGAGATTTCCACGCGGTGTCCATCTCGGCAGACAGGGACGTAACCCCGCGGTCCGCGATTCCACACGGCACGATGTGCTGAAAGTACTTCAGGTCAGTGTTCACGTTCAGTGCCAGGCCATGACTGGTCACCCATCGCGAACACTTGATACCCATGGCACAGATCTTTCGCTCGGCACCGCGATCGTCCGGTCCGACCCACACGCCCGTGCGGCCTATGCTCCGGCCCGCGTCGATGCCGAAATCCCGGCACGTCGCGATGACGACATCCTCAAGCGTCCGGAGATATCGATGAATATCCTGGAAGAAGTGTCCCAGATCAAGTATCGGGTAGACCACCAGTTGCCCCGGCCCATGAAACGTGATGTCCCCGCCCCGATCGATCTGAATGAACGTCGCACCCTCGGCGGATAACTCCTCGGAGCCGATCAGGAGATTGCTGACATCTCCGCTCTTGCCAAGCGTGTAGACCGGTGGATGCTCTACCGTGAGTATGACGTGTGGCTCCCGGTGGTTCGGGTCGATTCGCTTTGCCGCGGCAAGCGAGGATTGAAGCCGTCGCTGAAGATCCCAGGTGGGCTCATACTCGGCGTGACCGAGATGGCACACTACAACTTCGTTCGGTTTGTTTTCTTCCGGCTCCATCCGTCCGCGACAGTCAAACAATCAGTTCGTGATGTTGACTCGAACGTTGAATGTACCCGTCATGTTCGTTGATGACGGCTGCCGACTGATTTCGGAATCCAGTTTCTCATACCGCAAAGTGAAGTTCGCGGTGACGCGATTGCTGAACTGATAGGAGACCTGGGGTGACATGGAGAGCCGTGTGTGCGCCGTGATGACACTCACAAGATCGCCGCTGAGCGCCTCCGCCAGATCATACGACGGCCCGGCAGCTGCTGCCGTCGCGAGGGCTTTCTGCATCAGGAATCGTTGATCAAGTGTTACGGAACGTGAGACGGACAGACCGATACTCACTCGATTGTTGAGCTTCTTGCCCAGAAGCGGAATGCGAAGACCGACCTTCTGGAAGTTCGCACTGACGGTCAGTTCGTTCGTCGAGCTCTCACTGATCTCATAGTTGCTTGTACTCAGTGAGTAGGACGTGCTCTTGTTCCACGCGATGTTTGTTTGAACACGTCCCTTCCAATTCAAATCGACACCAATAAACGGCTGGTATCTCTGGTTGATGCGTACCGCTCCCGCTTCGGTGCGCGGCACGACGTAGGAGATGTTCGTTCCCGGAACGAATGCAAAGACAAGACTGGTGTCGCTCGGCGCGACGGCAGCGGCAAGAGAATTTGTTCGGAAGTCCGAACTGTAGTCGGCCGTGTATCCGTGGCGGATGGTGGCCGACTGTACGAGCTTTCTAATGATCGGCCAGTTGCCGAATCCCGTGTAATTGACATTCCATCCCGGCAGCGGAAACGGAATCTTCTGGCTGCCGATGCTTCCGAAACTCGTAGTGAATGCCTTCTTGAAGCCCTCGACCACGCTCTTGTTGGTGAGTATGACCTGGCCGTCACCCGATTCGTCACCCAGCAGTGTGGTGCTGGTACCGTTGGCCTGTGCCGCGGCAATGTCGGCTTCAAAGATCGCCAACTGCGATTCGAGCAAACCCAGATAAGATGCACCGAACGTCCATATCGAGGCTCGACTGGTTCCCGTCCGGTTGAGGGACGGGGGAACGCCGATCAAATCTTGCTGACTGTACGTCCTTGTCGTGTTCTCGGCCTGATTGAGGGACCATGTCAGGTTGATTGAAAGAGCCTTGCTCGGATTGAGGGACGTTCGGCCCTGGAACTGATCGGAGTTCTCGATAACGTCCGTCACCTGAAGGGTGGGGTCATTAATGCGTTCCTCGCTGGGCACGGTGCGCGCGAAGCCGAATCGATATCCCAGCGACGGTCCCTTGCCCTTGAATGCATCGATAAGTCCGTATGCGGACTCACCCGTGAGCGGGTCGCCGACATTTCCTGATCGCGAGCCGCGGGTGCCTGTATAGGTGAGAGAGAGATCTCGAATTCCGGTCAAGGCAAGAGCCGTCTTGCGGAGGATCGACACCGGGTTTGGTAGAGGAATCGGGAAGCGTCGACGGTTGCCTTCGTCCTCGCTCTCGACGGCCTCTTCCTGGACCTCCGTTTTCGGTGCTTCCGGCTCTTCCACTTGTTCGGCGTCAGGCTGGTCGGCCTCGTCGGCCTCGTCGTCTTGCTCTGCAAGTTTGAGCGCCAGGGCTTCGGCCTCTTTGCGACGTTCTCCTTCCTTCTTCTGTCGCGCACGTTCCTGTTCTCGTTGGCGACGCTGTGCCGTTTTCTCGCTGTCGGCTTTGCGCTGTGCCTCCTCGAGTTTGCGATAGAATCCGAACTTGCGCCAGAGGTCCTGTATCCTGAGGCTCACACCGGTTCGAATGTCTACGCGGTTACTGACAGACGCGCCAGTATTTCGACCCAGTGAGCCGTTCTGCCAGGAGTACTGAACGCTGTAGACAATGTCCTGGATGTTCAACCAGTCGAGCGCCTTGCTGCTCGTCAACCGGGGCCGCAACGTGGCAGTGAAGCGCTGGCCGTGCCGCTCTGCACGAACACCCTCGCCCTTGGTGACCAGCTTGCCCAGTACACTTCGCGTTCCGCGCACATCCAGTTCGTTCAGTTCGAAAACCGTAGATCCGATGGCGTCCGGATCGGCGCCCGGGAGCTGCAAATAGTCCTCCAGAGTGAACTTGCCATCGGTGTCGGTATAGACGGTGTCGAGCTGCGTGTCCGCCACCACCGACAGCGTGTCGACGCCGGCGGCATTAAGGCTGAGGCCCGTGTTTGTGTCAAAACTCAGGTTGAGGAACTGGAACGGATTGTACTGAAGACTGAAATTGCGCGAGTGGCTGAAAGAGTGCTTGCCGCGGAGTGGATTGTCGACCAGCACCTCCGTCGCGTTGCGCGTGTCGGTGCCCAGCAACCGCGGGCCGCTCCCTCGTTTCAGTGAGACTCCGGGACGTGGTGGCCGACGCACTAAGAGACTGAGGCAGATAATTGAATCGAATGCCTCCGAGCGCTGCGAGCACCGGAATATCATCCAGAAACCAGAACGGCCGAACGGTTCGGGGCTTTCGAATATTGATCCGATAACCAAGCGTATTGGACCATCTCCACGAGTCATTCAGTTCGAGTGACGGATTGCGCGCCTTCGAATCCGTAAACGAATACGACGCTGAAATGCCATCAAGCGTGTACTTCAGGAGCCGCGACTTCGAGCCGCTCTTGCCAATCCGGCCGGTGAAAGACTGCGATTCACTGTGGGTCTCCGCTGCCAGCCTCGCCTCGTCCCGTTCGAACTGCGCCTGTTCGGCTGAGATCTCTCCGTCTTGCTCTCTTTCGTCAATCTGAGCGAGGATTTCCTTGAGGCGCACGTCTCCGCGACTCGGTGCGAAGCGCGGAGTGGTCGTGTTTGACTGAATCTGATACGAGAGGGGGATCTTCCATCCAAACCGTTCAGGGATCGGTTTATCAGCATTCAACTCGGTGGTCACGCTCCAGTTTGTGATCGCCTGTTGTTCTCGCTCACCAAGTGAGCTGGACAACGACCCGAATCCATCTGTCTGGGTCTGGATGTTGGCGCGCACCCGACCCAGGTCCGCCAGTTGGATCGATGCATTGGCGAGTGCAGACCAGCCGGCCTTCTCATCATATCCCGCTACTCGCAACTCGTTGATCCACACCGTGACATCGGCAAGTATGTCGCTGGTACTGACGCTCGATGTGTCTGCCGGATTGCGAATACCGATTGCGATCGTATTGATCCGACTGAGCGAAGGTGTGCCGATGATACCGATCCTCGTTCCGGGCGGGGCGAAAGCGTCGGCGCTCGCCCAGAACACGGAGTCGGTTGGAACTCCGCGTTGGTCGCGCGTCACCTTGAGCTGGTTCAGCGCCGCGAGTTGTATGTTGATGGAATTCAGGTCGACCGTCTGGCCGTTGAAATCTTGTCCCGTCTGCCAGAGGACACCTGAGTTTCGTGAGAGCTCACTGCTCGGAGTCAGAGGCTGTTCGTACTCGTAGTAATCGTTTGTCTCGTTCGCGCCGAGCCGGATAAACAGGGAGGTCTTTGATCGGCCTTCTTCGATTGGAAGGTCCGCCAGCTTTCGGCCATCCCCAAGGTCCCCATGAAGGTGGGCGAACATTCGAACATTGGAGTACTTGAGGAAGTCGAGACCCTGGCTGTATGTCTTGAATATGCCCCGCTGTCTACCCGGATAGAGATTCTCGCTGCGCAGTACCATCGCCTGCTCCCGCGCGTTCTGCGTTCCGCCACTCGCGAGTCTGGTCAAACTGACTACGGTCCCGAGTGGCGACTGGTAAACATCTGCATTCTCTTCGTTGTTGACGCTTGAGATGCTCAGTCTTGTGTCACGGGCGTCTTCCTCGCCGGGCAGTTCGCGCTCAAGCTTTATCTGCTCCGATTTTTGCCACTGACTTCCAACGAGTTCAAGCGTGGCGAATCGCAACGTGGCCGGCACTTCGTGCCCCGTTGTCCAGATGCGAATCGATTCGATCTTGCTGAAGTCCTGGATCGACCCGACTCGACGGGAAAACGACCGAATAGGGATCCGAATTTGATACCAGCCGGTCTCGCGCCCCGTATTTCCATCCTTGATCTGCCCGACGACGAAGTCATCCACGCGATCAGGTTGGGCAAGCGAATCGAGGGCCGCTTTCGACAGGGGAAGGCTGTACTGGAAGTAGCTGTTCTCCGTGTCGACGGTCGAGTTGAGGTTGATATCCTCACTGTCCGGGTAGCGAGAGTTGCCCCTGCGAACGGAAGTGTTCTCCGCCAGCTCGGTCTGTCCTTCAAACGAGTTGAGCTCATGGCCGGCGAAGTACCGGGTCATGCGCTGTTGGAACGTTGCACCACCCGAGTACAACGACGACGGATAGAATCGAGTGTCTTCGAAATATCGATTGTTTCCGTAGAAGTGATAATCGTCACCGGACGGATCCACTTCCGCTCGTGCAATCTCGGCCAGATAGCGGGGGTCGGTCTCCGTACGATCAAGGGCATTCAGAAAGTCAGTGAAATGTCCCTGCTCTGTAGCGAACGCCGGGTAATCGCCGCCGTACGATGCAAGACCATCGATGCCGACATCTTCCGTTCGGCGACTGTCCGTGTCGACCTTCAGCACGCGGTCCGGTGCAACGACGGGCACACGACCCCACGACGATACCGACGTCTCGCCAATCGTGGCCGTCGACAATCCGTCTTCGTCATTGAGACGCTCATTTGGGAGGAGATCTTCGGAAATGAACCCCAGGTCAACAAACAGCTTCGCATCAGGCCCTGTATCGTTAGACTGATTCTCAGGGTAGGCCTGCATGATGAACTCCACGAACTCGATGTTCTTCAGGCTGAAATCATTGAAGCCATCCGGGAGTCGCTGGATCATACCGCCCCAGGCATCCTTCGGGTTATTCAGGAAGTTGCGTAGCTCCGTCGTGTAGTTGTAGGGTCCACGCTCTCTGGGGTTGAAATACAGATCAAGGGTAGCCTGTGTCCGGTCGATCTCGCCGCTGATGTCACGATTCGGGAAGACTTCCTCAATCAGCACGACGCGCACGGCATCCGGGCGGACCCTTGTGCTTCCTGAGAGTTCGGCGATGATATTCTGGTTCACACGATACCAGGCGAAGTTGCCGCGCCATGTCGTTCTCAGTGAATCGCCGACAGGTCCGGTCTGTACACCGACGCGGTCGATGGCGCCGATGGAATCCGGAGGAGCGGCCATCTGCCACGTTCCCGGCTGAGCCAGGGAGTACGTGTTTTCGAAGCCCTCAAAGTCATCGACGTAGGATATACCCGCGAGCTCGTCGGGCTTGAAGTCCTGACCCTCCCGCTCGAGTTCCTTCCGCGTTCGGTCGAACGCGGCTGTCTCCGTGTGGCCCGGCCGGAGCTGAGCAAATTCACCCGTGATAGAAATGGAGCTCTTGGCTTTCGTGTTGATGAACGGAATGGCGTCAACAAAACGGGTGAGCCAGCGCGGTTCGAGGTTGATCGCGCCATCAACACCCCAGATCGTGTTGGAGATCGGCTCCTCACCGATCCGGAACTTGTCGATCGGTGACTTCTGGCTCAACCGCATGACCGTGGCGCCCAGCGACAACCGATCATCGAGATCGTAGTCGGCACGCGCTCCAAGAAGGGTCTTCTTCTGAAGGTTGAAAAACGAGTTCTGTTCGTACGTGATCTCGACATCCTTCGTCAAGAATGTGGGATTCGTTATGGTCACCGTTCCACTCTGATAGTCGACGACGAAGTCCACGTTCTCGCGCAGCTCACTGCCGGCCGAGCTCACGCGAACGGAACCGGGAACCAGACCCGCATATGCTCGAAGGTCGTAGAAGTCCTGCGCAGCACCCTTGAACGAACCTCTGATCCGATAGACGTCAAGCTGAGTATCCAGGCGCGCGTTCTGCTTCTTTTCGGTGTAGAGGCGGGAAAACACGTACACGCGGCGGAGCTCCGACTTCTCTGCCGGCGTCGCATTGGACTGGTTGATCAGAGAATCAATGCGTCCGCCAAACGGCTCCAGATACGAGAATATCAGTAAGCCTTTGCTCGACTCGATGGTGTAGCCGGGCAGATAGTCGAAGAGGTTGTCGGGTCGGGGAGCGCCGTCTTCGTTCAGCCGGTCAAGACCGAGTAGCTGAATGAGGGTCTGCGGTTCACCCACTCCGGGCAGTTTCGTCTGCGCCGTCTTGCCGGCAGGTTGAAACTCAACGTCGAGTTGGAAATCGCTGGGATTTACCCCCCGTCCGCCTATTGGATAGATATTGCGGAGTTCGAGATACCACGCAGCTGGATTAAAGGGAGGGTCGGCTGTCAGATTCGGTTGCCGGGGCTGATTGGGTCGCAGAAGTTTCTGGACCAGCCGCTGGTCGCCGCCAAATCCGTCCGAGGAGAAGTCCCCGACCTGAAATACCTGGCCGCCCGCAATGTACCGGTAGGCGATGGAGAGCGCCTCGTTGTCCTGAAGCCGCTGATTCAGCGAGATGTATCCGAGCACCTGATCGATCACGTAGTCACGTCCGGACTCCAATTTGCGAAATCGACCGGTCTGGAAATCGTTGTCGGACAGCCCTTTCACGTCGCGCAGGAAGGAATTCGGCAGAGTTTCCGTCTCGCGCAGCGTCGCGATTTCCGTGTCGAGGTATCGGTCGCCCTGGTTCCGCGGGATGTCACTGGCCGAGGCGCGAGTAAAACGATTGGCCAGCGTCAGGATCTCATCCGATTCGCCGAGGTCCACCATGGCCACGATGTCGCGCACGTTCTCATCCTCGGGTGAGGTCACTTCGAACTTCCAGACTTCCACCTCATTGATCCTGGTAAAGCCGTGAGCGACGCGAATGTTGGGTGGATCCGCGAGTGCGTCCTGCCATCGGTTACGGAAGTAGTAGGCCAGGTAGAAGTGCTTGCCTTCGTCATAGTCGGTGGGCTTGAGATCGAACTTGCTTGCTTCCGACCCACCGTTGATACTCGAGGGAGTTCGACTGGCCCTCCTGCTGGCTCATCACGGTGGTGAGGTGCAGCCCGCCAAGCTGGAACTGACTCTTGATACCGAACAGACTCTGGCCGCCTCTGATAAGCGTCGAAGGCGTCTGCAGAAAGACGTTCCCGGCTTCGATGCTCTGGATGATCTCGTCTTCGTATCCGGTGTATTGCAGCTTGAGCTGGTTCTGAAAGTCAAACTGATTGTTCGTGTCGTAGTTGACATCGACACGCATCTTGTCTCCGATGGAGCCGGTGATGCCGAGCCGAAGATCCTGCTTGAAGTCCGGATCCAACTGTGCAGCTTTGCCTGTTACGGAGACTTGCTGGTCGCTCTTTCGATAGTCGAAGCCGGCACGAATATCTGCCTGCCCGTTTACGCGCAGGTCGACCTCCGGCTTTCCGAATATTGTAGTGAATGCACTTTGACGACCACCGGGCACCACAATGTTGAAACCAAGTCCGCCCCGGCGCTGCTGCCGTCGCTGGCGCTCACGCTGTTCGACGAGGGTCGACCAGTTCTGCCTCATGCCCTTTTGACCTCTCGACAGTCGGTAGGAGGCACGATCCAGCAGCACCGGGTCTCGCACATCTCGGTTCGAAACGGTTTCGGTAGCGATGTAGCCACCCGTCGTTGAATCGAGTCGAATGCTGTGCTTCCACGTCGGACTCAGCTTTGAGGACAGTGGCCGCCGTCTCCTGGGGAAGAGACTTGCGGATCGGCGGTCCCTGCGGAACAGGGGAATGAAGGGCAGCGACTTCAACGTATCTGCGGCGACACCAGCTGTGTCCGCTGCAGTAGAGTCAGCAAAGGTCGTGTCGGACGTCAGGCTGTCAACGCGCGCGAGTGAGCGGCGTGCGCGGAGAAGCATGTCGTCGTCATCTATGGCAGCCGAGTCCGTGTCAACGCGCGCGCGAAAGCGGCGCGCCCGACGAAGCATGTCATCGTCGTTCACCGCGACTGAGTCCGTGTCAGCTGCCGCGCGAAAGCGGCGCGCCCGGCGAAGCATGTCATCGGTGTTCACTGCGACAGAGTCCGTGTCGGCCGGCGCGAAGTACCAGCCGGATCGAGCAAGGTCAGCAGGCTGTGCAGATGATCCGGAATAGATCCACGCCGCAGAGATCAACACGAGACCCGCATAGCACAAGGCTGCCGCACGGCGCCACAACACGCGGTCGGAGCCCTCTCGCTGAGGAATTGTCGACGGATCGGATTGCACGTCCAGGTCGATCTGGCTTTTGGTACGGTTTGGCGACTCGAGCTATCAAGTCATTTCGGGCCGCCTGTCAGGATTCGTAGCCGAAGATGCCTATACGCGCTGCAGATTGATCGAGAAATGTGGGATCTGAGATGACTCAGTATGTCGACTGAAACCGGGTTGTAATGTACACCAGAACGGAGGTCGGAGCCATACGATTAGATTTGACCTTGATGACGACGAAGGCGGGTATATCGTTCCGATAGTGTTCCTGAAAACAAGACCTGCATACCTTCAAGTGTCGACGAGACGGTATATTTCTAAATACTGCTTTTGATTCGAGGATATCGAGTATGGACCGGATTGACCTTACATCCAAGCGGATCGTGATTACTGGAGGAGGCGGACGTCTCGGGGCGCATATGGTCGAGGAGTTCGCGGGTCGCGGCGCCGACGTCGTTGCGCTGGTTGTATCGGACGCCGAGGCGCGTCGCGTACCGCAAGTCTCCGGCGCGTCAGTGACGATAAAGCGTGCCGACCTCATCGTCGAGTCCAGTGTCGTCGCGTGCTTCGAGGAAATCGGGGACGAATTTGGCCGGATTGATGCGCTTGTTCATACTGTTGGGATGTGGTCAGCATCGCCGCTTCTGCAGACCACCCAGGAAGACTGGGATCTCATGCTGCAGGTCAACCTGACGTCGACATTCCTTTGTTTCAGAGAGGCCGTGCGCCTCATCAAGTCAGGACGCGGGACGCTTGTCGGGATCAGTTCGCGCCAGGGTGTAGACGGCGGTGTCGCGGAGCAGTCGGCATACTCAGCAGCAAAAGCCGGAGTTGCGCGTCTCGTCGAGTCCGTGGCAGCCGAGTTTAGCAGTCGGGATATCTTTGCTCATGCTATTGCCCCGTCGACCATCCGTTTCGATGGGGAAGGCGAAGGGGTGCATGCCAGGGACATCGTTGACCTGGTCGCCTATTTGATCGTTCACGGTGCTGCGCTGTCCGGCTCAACACTCCGGGCCTACGGGGTCTGACGCCGATGCCATCGAGAGCTTCAGTCCGTCCGGATCGGTCGCAGCAGCAAATCCGTCGTACCATCTTTCATCGATGGTCAACCCGATCCGGTTGAGTTCGTCCAGCACGACGCGTTTCGGTAGAACCGTTTCCGGCGGCGCCACGCCACCGCCTTCTAGCGTTCCTGTCGCCAGCATATAGGCGATGGCAGCAGTCGGAATGCTCGTGCACTTGCGCATCGCAGTCACGTGATTCTCCTGATCGTATCGCTCGATCATCTCATACACGAGCGTCTTTTCCTGCCCGTCCTTCTTTCCGGCGATACACGTTCGCAGAAGGACCGCGTCTTCGTGTTCACCACCCAACTTCTGCTGCAGTCTGCGAACGAGGACGTCGTTGTATGTCAGGTGCGTACGCACGTCGATGATGCGCTTCTCGCCAAAGCCCAGGCCAAGCAGAAATTCCATCTGGCTCGCATGACCGGGCCATCTCACTGTTTTCAGATCCAGCGTTTTAACACGACCCTGAAGTTCGGACGCCAGTGTGTTGAGCGTGCCGGCGGTACAAAACGCTTCAAGCTGTCCGAAAGGAGGAGGGAAGTAGATGTCCTCGACGTGCGATAGCGGCTCGACCTCCACAATCTTTCCATCGCGAAGCAGGTGGGCCGGCATGCTGTAATCATCGATCAACTTCCGGGCCGAAACGCTCAGCCGAAAATTGAACGGCGGCTCGGGATGGAGCGGGACATCTCCCACCCTCAGGTGAACCGCTTCGACCTCGTCAAACTGCTCGACACCCAGCAGGCAAAGGAGGTTGATCAGTCCGGGCGCGAGTCCACAACTCGGCAGTACCCAGACTCCCCTGTTCCGCGCTTCCTCGTTGAGGCTCATCTCCTGATGCAGAATGCCACCGCTTCCTCCCATATCGCAGAAGTGGCTTCCCACTTCTATGCTCAACGCCGCCAGCAGCGGGTTCAGTTCGGGGTCTGCACATCCGATCACGCAGTTGCTGCCGCTGATGATGGGCCGCAGGATCCGTTTGTCGCGCCCGTCAACCTGATACGATCGGACCTTCGGACTGTCCACCGTTTCGTGGAGACGTTTCAGCGCCCGTGAGCCGGCATCACATACATGGACTTCTTCGACCCCTTCGCGGCGCGCCAGTTCGTCGGCGATTCGAGACCCAATCGCACCGGCTCCGATAATGGTAAACTTCACAGATCTTGTCCGAATTGCCTGAATTGTTGGGAAATATACTGCCCCGGTCTGTGGCGATGGACTAGAGAAATGCCTCGCCCAATTGACTTCTTCCCCTGCTAAGCAATCTGGTCGACAACGACGCGACCACAACCATGATCATCAGAAGTACGCTGTACGCGGCGGCTGAGCCGAAATCAAACAGCCGAAGCTGGGCGAGAATCTCGACGCTGATCGGTCTGTTCGAGTATACATAGAGCATGATGGACGAGACGAACTCGCCGAGTGCGGCAACGAACGTGAGGAGCGTTCCTGCGAGAACACCCGGCAGGATCAGGGGAAGTACAACCCGCCGGAATGTCATTCGCGGCCGGGCACCCAGATCGGCCGATGCCTCAACCAGCGAGTCGTCCATACCATCCAGCGCGGCCGTGGTTGCGCGTACGATGAGTGGGATGTTTCGTATGAAATAGGCCAGCGGCAAAATCCAGAACGTGCCGACGAGCACCTGACCGGCAGACAGAGGTGAGGGCTTCATTGAACGTAAGTATCAGGTTCACCGCAATGACTGTTCCCGGGATGGCGAACGGGAGGGCAGTCAGAATTCGGAGCAGGGTCGTTCCCCTGAGTCGGACCTTCGAGATCAGCAGGCCGGCAGCCACACCAAACACAATGTTGGCAGCGGTCGCGACACCGGCCATCCTCAGACTGTTGAGAATAGGCTTCAAGATCTGTGGTTCAGAGAACAGCTTCGCATAGTTCTCGAACGTGTATCGCTCGGGTATGACCTGAAGCGTCCAGCTTCCCGTTTCGGCGAGCGAGATCAGTACGATGGTCGCGATCGGAAGCAGAATGAGGGTCAGGAACAGCGCCGCACCTGACATGAGAAATATCCTTGTGAGGCCTTTTCCGACAAGCGTGGGCTTCGCCGCCACGCCCTTCGACGCAGTACGGTGGAGCTTCTTTCGTCCGCCCAGTTCAATCGTCAGGAGAAAGATCAAACAGATGATGGTCAGGACACAGGAGACTGCGGCGGAGAGATCGAGATTGCCGTTCGTCTTGTAGTTGAAGATTTGCAGCGTCAGGAACGGATCGTTACCTGCGAAGAGAAGTGGGGCCGTAAACGAGGCCATAGAGATCATGAATACGAGCAGAGAGGCGCCGATCAGAGATGGCCGCAACTGAGGAAGAATGACGCGCAAGAAAGTCCTCAAACCACGCGCGCCGAGATCGGCCGACGCCTCAAGCAATCCTCCATCGATGCCCACGCAAAGCGGAAGCCACGAACAGATAGAAGTAGACGTACATGGTGTAGACATGCACCAGCCATACTGCCCAGAGGCCGTCGAATGAAAACGGAACGGCGTCGAGACCCAACAGCAGCTGTACGGATCGCGGCAGAATCCCGCTTTCACCATAGAGAAAGAGGAACGCCAGGACGCCAACGAGAGGAGGGAGAGCAAGAGGAAGAACGGCGACGCCCATCATGAAGCGACGCAACGGAAAGTCGAATCGATAGAACAGGTAGGCCAGAAGAGTACCAACTACGCCTGCACCCGCGACCGAGTAGACCGAGATCGCGACCGAGTTTACGAGAGCCCGGACATTGGCCGAACGCCAGGACGAAAAGATCTTCCCCATCAGAGAGGGCCGGAGACCCTGTGTGAACACCTCCAGAGCCGGCCAAAAGACATACCCGGCGAGAACCGCCAGAACGATCACGAACAGGACGATCGATGTTCTACGGCCGACTAAGAACATGATGGGGATCGTACTTTCGCGACTCAGGCGTCGGTGTCCATGGTCAGCCTGTCTTCCATCGCGCGCGACAGGGTTGCCTCGTCGGCATACTCGAGGTCGCCACCGATCGGCAGACCGCGTGCAATGCGGGTGACCCTCGCTCCGAGAGGCTTGACCAGTTGAGATAGGTAGTACGCGGTAGTGTCACCCTCGACATTCGGATTCATCGCCAGGATGACTTCAAGGCTCGATGTGGCGGAATCGCTCGAATGGGCCGAAGTCGCGAAGTTCTGAACACGGCCAACCAGCTCGCGAATACGCAGATCCTCCGGTCCGATTCCATCCAGTGGCGAGATGGCGCCGCCCAACACGTGGTAGACGCCGCGAAACTCATTGGTGCGTTCCAGAGCGCTCACGTCGCTGGCTTCTTCGACAACGCAAATCACGGAGTGGTCGCGCTTGGGGGATTGGCAGATGGCGCACGGTTCGTGGTCAGTCGCATTAAAACAGATGCTACAGAATCGGACACGATCCTTGACGGTGACGAGGGCCTCGGCAATCTGGACGACGTCCTCCCTCGACATCTTGAGGATGTAGGCGGCCAGGCGCTGCGCAGTCTTGCGACCGATAGTGGGAAGCTTGCTGAGTTGATCAACAAGCGCTTCGACGGATTCAGAAGTGAAGGCCATAGATTCGCCGATCGCCTAGAGGCCGAGCTGACTCAGATCGAAGCCCGGGGGCAGCATGCCACCGGCAGCTTTCCCCATCTCGGTCTTGGCCAGAGCGGCGGCCTCCTCGAGCGCTTTGTTCACGCCGGCAACGACCAGGTCTTCCAGCAATTCAAGATCTTCCGGGTCTACCGCATCCGGCTCGATCTTGATGGAGACTACCCGCTGCAGGCCGTTGGCCGTAACGCGAACCATTCCGCCGCCCGCCTCGACTGTCGCCGACTTCTTGCCGAGCTCCTCCTGTGCCTCGGAGATCTTCTGTTGCATCTCCATCATCTTGCCGAACATATCGGCCATATTGAAATCTTGATTCATCGCGGTTGTAGGTATTCGGTATAGTGCGTCCCGGTCCTTCGTTCCTACCAGACCAGTTCGCCGCCGAACTCATCGAAGATGGCTCGTATTACCGGGTTGTCTTTCCTCTTCTGCTGCATGTACTCGTACGGGTCGAAATCTTCGGCGGTTTCTCCCGATGGAGGTTTAACGCTGGCCTGGACGCTGAAGCGGAGCGACCGAACGCTGTCGGCGATGATGCCTCTGGCATGCTTTAGAAGGAAGTCCTGCTGGTTCTCCAGGAGCCTTTTGTGGAAGTCGTCCGGGACGTCAATTTCGATATGGCCGTCCGACATGGCACGGGGTGCCGCGTGTTGCAGGAGTGATCCCACGTGGATCCGGTCTGACTTCACCGCCATCACGAAGGGGAGCCACTCAGAAATTTTCTGTGCATCGCCGATTGCAATTGGGGCGAGCGGCGTTGTCGAGCGAGCTGCCGAACCTTCGATTGTGCCGCCGTTTGTTTTCGGGGCCGAAGCACGGCGCGACAACGCGGGCGGGTCGAAGAATCCGGGCGCGCTGGACTTCTTTGGCTTCGTCGATTCGGCGGGCGGTGCGTCGGTCGGTTCCGCGGGCGCGGGCTTGAGCGGCTGGGCCGGCGGAGCCGTTTCCTGTTCCGCTACCGGTGCCACTGCCGGCTGAATTAGAGGAGTCTTTTTTTGCTCGGGGGCCGGTGTCGTCGCGGTCTCGGCGGCGGGCTTGAGCGGCCGGGCCGGCGGAGCCGTTTCCTGTTCTGCTACCGGTGCCACTGCCGGCTGAATTAGAGGAGTCTTTTTTTGCTCGGGAGCCGGTGTCGTTGCGGTCTCGGCCGCTGGCTTCTCCGTCGGGCGTTCTGCCGGTGCCGAGGACGCGGAGGTGCCTTCCCTGCGGGTGTTCGGCAATGCATTGGATACGGACGCCGCCTTCGCGGCAGACTTTCTCGCTGGAGTCTTCGTCGCGGGAGTCTTCGTCGCTGGTCGCGTCGTCGGCTTGAGGACCGTGGGCACCGTTGGTTCTTGCCCGGTGACCGGGGCCGCCGGTGCCCCCTGAATCTGGTCGATCTTCTGAATGACCTGCCTCAGGTCCAGGCTGTCCGCCATGGCCGTCATCTTCAACAGACCCAGTTCTAGCTGCAGTCGCGGCCGCGTGCTGTTGCGAATCGCTCCTTCGGTGTCTGACGCAATGGTGAGAAGCCGGAGTAGCATCGAACGATTGAAGTTGCCTGCCTCAACCGCGTAGCGTTCCCGTGTCGCAGCAGCCGTCTCGATGAGACGAGTGTCGGACATCGTGACGGCGACGAACAGGTTGCGCAGGTGCTCCGCAAGTCCTGTCAGGAACTCGCGAAAATCGAATCCCGCCGCGACGATCCCCTGTACGAGGTTCAGCACACCAGCCGGATTCTTTTCGTGCACATAGTTTGTCAGTTCAAAGAACAACTCAATGTCCACGACGCCCAACGCCTCGGCGAGCACATCGTACGTGACATTTTCGCCGCACAGTGCCACCGCCTGATCGAACACCGACAGTGCGTCGCGTAGTGCGCCATCTCCCTTGCGGGCAATGAGCAGCAGTGAGGCCTCGTCGGCGGTGATCGACTCCTCCTGGCAAATCTGCTCCAGCCGCTCGACGATCTCGGGCACCGCTATTCGACGGAAATCAAATCGCTGGCATCGAGAGAGGATTGTGGGAAGAACTTTGTTGGGTTCGGTCGTCGCGAAAATAAACAGGACGTAGGGCGGTGGTTCCTCGAGCGTCTTCAGGAGCGCGTTGAAGGCCTGGGATGTGAGCATGTGGACCTCGTCCACGATGTACACCTTCTTCAGACCCCCCTGGGGCGGGATTCTGACGGTGTCGCGCAGCTCACGGACGTCGTCCACTTTGTTATTGGAGGCCGCGTCGATCTCGATCACATTGAGGTTGCGACCCTCGGCGAACGATAGACAGGATTCACACTTCAGGCACGGCTCGGAGCCGTCCCGCTCATCCGCCGGTGCCGTGCAATTGATCGATTTCGCGAGAATGCGCGCGACGGTGGTCTTGCCTACACCGCGCGGCCCGCTGAACAGGTACGCGTGCCCCAATCGGTTCTGGGCGATCGCGTTCTTGACGGTGTCGCAGACATGCTCCTGAGCGACGACCTCATCGAAGCGCTGTGGACGGTACTTTCGAGCGGCAACGAGGTACTTGGTATCGGACATTCAGACCCGGGAATGGCAGGTATTGTTGTATTGACTCCGGTCGCCCATGTGCTCATTGAACATAGCGGGAGAATTCGTCTCGCGCAACCAGCAGAACCCGTCGGCCAGGGGTTGGATCCCACACCCGAAACGGGGTCAATTAGCGCTCCATGGGCTCCGGCGTCGTTGAAGGCGTCGGTACGTCCGAGTCGTCCGTAGCCGCCTCGGACGCGAGGGCGGAATCACTCATTCTTCCCGAAAGCTCCGGGTCGTAGCAGTCCCGACAGCGAGGCTCGTACACATCGGTGGCGCCGAGGAGAACACGTGATCGGCCAGCTACAATCCGCTGCGAGTGGTTTGCCGGTGAGCCGCATATCACGCAAACGGCGTGCAGCTTCGTCACATACTCGGCTATCGCCATCACCTGCGGCATGGGTTCAAACGGGCGCCTCAGATAATCCTGGTCAAGCCCGGCAACAATAACGCGCCGGCCATCCTGCGCCAGTGTCTGGCACACGTCAACCAGATCCTCGTCGAAGAACTGCGCCTCGTCGATACCTACGACATCCGCCTTTCCCACCATCAACAGAATCTGTCCCGCACTGTCGACCACCTCCGACGGAATCGAATTCTCGTCGTGTGAGATGACTTCGGAGACGCTGTACCTCGAATCAACAGCCGGCTTGTAGATCTCCACGTTCTGACGGGCAAAACGGGCGCGCTTGAGCCGGCGGATCAGCTCTTCCGTCTTTCCACTGAACATGGATCCGCATACGACCTCTATCCATCCGGTACGACGATGATGTCCGATAAATGCTGGTTCCATGATCCGTGCGTGATGCGTCCGCTGGCTGGAATCTAAGAAATTCAGTCACTCGGTACGTCGGACAGGCCTAGATGGTCTCGATCGATCCGGGCTCGACGAATCCGGTGATTCCGTTCGGCAAGCGTACCTGTATCAGGTCGCCGTCGTTCCTGAGAATATCCACGACAAGCGCTTCATGAACGACGATGACGACCCTGCTGCTGTTGGACGGCTCCTCGCGGACGTCAGCGCGATCGGCCGTAACGACAGCCGACACGTTGTCCGATCGGGCGGCAGAAGTGGCTACGGCTCCGGCGCCGGCCAGCCCTCCAGCGACCACCAGAACGATGGCCAGCCTTCTTGCTGCCGTTGGAATCGTTCCAAGATGCAGTCGTCGCCCGAACAGGGCCAGGCCTGCAAGCCACGCGACCACAGCCAGCCAGAAAAGACGTCTCAGGCCGACCGCATCGACGAAGCCGTTCCACCATTTGGCCCAGACCGGTTTGGGCAGGACCGAAAGCTGATCTCGCGAACGCGATCTGACCAGATCCATATTGTGAGTCAATGCGACATCCTTCGGGAAGTAGCGAAATGCCCGCTGATAGTTCAGCATCGCTTTTCCAAGTCGGTCCAGCCGGAAATACGCGTTCCCCAGGTTGTAGTAGACGTTTCCACTCTCGACACCGAGGCCTGTCACCTCCTCGTAGGCCATCCGGGCCTGTTCGAAGTTGCCCTCGCGGAAGAGGCGATTACCCTCCTCGAGCAGACGTGCGGCCTCGTCGGTCTGAGCCGCAAGCGGCGTTGAAAAGGCCAGTGCCACAAGAACGGATGCGAGGATGTTTCTCACGTGGAAACTGCCCTGTGGTTTGCCACTGATTGATCAATCGAGACGATGAGGGACGCGGCCGTCGAGTGTGCATCCTCGGGCGTCATTCCTGCCGGTGCCGACGGTGCAAAACGCGCTCTGTCACATTCTTCGAGCAGGGCGGCAAGAGCCGAGAGCGTGTCGTCCGGAATTCCCACGTCCCTGAGTCGAATCATCAGTTGATTTCGGGTGAGTCCGATCTCCGCGATATTCAGTCGATTTCCGACAAACCCCAGAACCGCCCGTTCTGTCTCCTCATAGAATGCGGCGAAATCATCATTTGCCAGAAGCTGTTCGGCTCGTTTCAAGTGTTTGCGCGCCAACGGATGTGCACGGCGATTTCGCGCAAACTTGAGGTCGGTAGCCAGCTTCGTGTTATGCCGTTGCCACAGAGCGATGCCCAACAAACCGAGGAGGGGCAGGGCGCCGAACACGTATGCCCACGGTTGCCGGTGGATCGGCGTCCGGCCAGCGGCGGTCCAGACAACGTTGTCGAGCTTCAGCGGAGCGATGTCGTCAATCGGCAGCCCGGATGAGGTTGTCGCGACGATCGCTTCGACTCCGGCCGTGCCCGTCACAACAATCGGCGCCGGATCCGAGCGAATGGTCCGGTATTCGCCGGACGACGGCTCGAGGAAGCTGAAGTCGATCCCGGGAATCTCGAAATTGCCATTGGCCCGGGGCACCAGCACATAACTGAACGTCTTCATTCCTCTCACGCTGCTTCCCGAGCGGTCCACGCTTGTAGCGATCTCCGGATCGTACGCCTCGAACACGCCCGGTGGCCGGAACGCTGGAGCTTCAAGCGTCGCGATGTTTCCGGATCCTCGGATTCGCGCGGTCACCTGGACAGATTCGCCCACGTCGAGCCGGGTTCTGTCTACATTCGCATCAATCGTGAAATTGCCGACCGCTCCGGCAAACGACGTGGGAGGGTTGCCGGGCCATGGCCTCACATCGATCGTGATAGCGGGCGAGGCAAGTCGCACCGGCTGGTATCGGTTTCTCAGCGAGAAGAATGGATCACCCGATCCGAACGGCGGTGATGCCTCGCTCTCGATTCGGAGCGGGTCGATGCGGAGTTCACCCGTTCTCGTCGGGAAGACAGCCACCCGCTTCAGGATGATCGTGTTGTATCGGAGACCATCTACGACTACGGTCTTGGGGATGGGTCGCGACTCTATTTCAAGTTCTTCACGCCAGAAGCCTTCAGCATCCCACGAATCGGCAAGCCGGCTTTGTCTCAACTGAATACCCGACCGAAAGAAAAGGGCGTATTCAATTGTAAGCTGCTCATTTTGATAGGCCTGGCGTTTACTCGGTGATGCCCGAATGAACATGTCTCGATCCGAGATCTGAGCGTCCTCTTGCGGAGGTGGCTGCTGGCGACCGAACGGATCGATCAGGAACGGATTCCTCCTCTGCGCCCGCGGCGGGCGTTGCGCCTGCGCAACAACCGTAACATTGATTCCCGGTGCTCGATACGCCTTGCCACCGATCTCAATTTCGACCGACTCAAATCGCGCTATGCCTTCTCGAACGGGCTTGTACGTCCAATTGAAACCAATGCTCTGCTGCACGCGGCCGTTCGTGATTGACATGTTCTGGGATGTGAACGGGAACCGGTTCGTGAGTACCAGCCCGTCGGTCTCGGGCGCGCTGGGAGAGGGTATCTCTGGAATCGACTGACCGCTAACCTCCAACGTGTACGTCAGCGTCTCTTCGACGCCGATGGTAGTCTCACTGACAGATGCGCGAACGGACAGATCCTGAGCGGCCAGGTTTACAAAGAAGGCGCCCTGGATGACGAGTGACAGCCAGCAGGATGTCACCATCCTTCTGGAATTTCTCCGAATACCGGTCCCCACCATAAATATCGTCACTACCAGTCCTTTTCTACTCGACGAGGCCGGCCCTTGATCTTCTGCACTTCGCGCAGCAGTTCCTCTTCCTCGTTCTGAAGTGCCTGCAATATGCGGATGGCCTGGGCGCGGCTCAGTTGATCCTGGTTTTCTCCGGCCTCCACGCTTTGCTGTTCGCGGTCGTCCGGCTGTTGCTCTTCGGAAGGTTCCTGGGGATCCGGTTCTCCCTCCCCCTGCTGCTCCTCCTCTTGCTTCTGTTCGCCTTCGCCGGACTCATCCTGCGAAGGGTCCTCTTCATTACCGGATTGATTTTGCTGGGACTCCTGGTCCTGGTTCTGTTCCTGCTCCTGTTGCTCGGAGTTGCCCTCTCCGGACTGTTGCTGGCGCTCCTTCTCCTGCTCAATGAGTGCGTTCAGAGCGAGGAGCTTCGGATCGGTCGGAAACTCGGCCAGGCCGCCGGCCACTATTTCGCCCGCCTCCGCCAGTTTGCCATCAACATAGACCCGCGCCCCGTCGTGAAACGCACGCTCGGGGGACTGTCCCGACACTGCAGGCACGACGGCGAGTATGACTGCCGCCAGTGAGATGAGCAGACGCATCATGAATCCTGGGGTTGATCTATGTCCGCAATGTTGCCGGTACGACCAATGAAGTCCTGAAACGCACGCACGGTTTCGTCGACCCGCAGGCCGTCCAGCATCAGACTGTGGGCTAGCCGGTACTGCTTTTTGGCCACCAGTTCTTCCGCTTGCCGCTTCAGAGCTTTCGCATATTCGGACGGTTCGACCTTTCCACCACTGTCTTCCTGCTGTTGCGGCTGGTCATCCTTCACTCGTCGGCGAACGAACTCGAAGTTGTATCTGGCGCTGTCGTTGAGTCCGTCCTCCAGCAGGGCCTGCTTGAAGAACGACAGTGCCGCGTTCAGGTTATCCTGACGATACGCAGCATTGCCGGCGTTGTAGGCAGCCCGACTTCGATCGGCCGGAGTGTCGGCGACCGAAAGCGACCGGACGAAAGCCTGCAGGGCGGTCTCGTAATCCTCCATCCGGTAGAGCGAAGCGCCGAGATTGTTCAGAAGCGACGCCTGCACGTCAGCCGCTGCGTCGGGACCCAGTGCATCCAGCGCTGCCAGGTAGGCGTCAGCGGCTTCCCGATATTTGCCTTCACGGAAGTAGTCGTTCCCCTCGCGGCCGTCCCCGTCAGACGGAGGCGACACTGCCAGTGCAATCAGTAGTAGCCAGGTCGCTTTCATACCTGCGGGAGAGAGTTAACGGACTTGTCGCGCAACATGACCTCGCCAATGAGGAAGAGGCATGCCAGCGCCAGAGGCCACTGGAATTTCTCGTCGTATTCCTCAAACTCCTCACGAGCGAATTCCGTTCGTTCCAAACGTTCGAGCGAAGATATTATTTTGTTCAGTGAGCTCGATGTTTTCGCGATACGGAAGTAGGCCCCATCGCCGGCGAGCTCTTGCAGCGGGCCTTCCTCCAGTGCCGTCATCACGACTCGTCCCTCACGGTCCTTCTTATAACCAGGATTTATGCGGTCCCGGGCCAGTGGAATCGGTACGCCCTCGGTTTCTCCTGCCCCGGCAGTAAAAATGATCACGCCCTCTTCCTGTGCCTTCAATCTTATCTCGGCAATCGATCCGACGTGATTTTCTCCGTCGGATACGTAAAGAAGTACCTTCGTGCGGTCCTTGTCGGCGTCATGGGCTTGACTCTTGAACGCCTGCAGAGCCATTTGAAGGGCGCCTCCGAAATCGGTGCCGGGCGTCGGGATGAGCCGAGGGTTCGCGACGTCCAGAAACAGACGAACCGCAGCATAGTCGGTGGTCAATGGACACTGAATGAAGGCGTCACCGGCGAACAGCACCAGCCCTACGCGGTCGCCTCTCAATTCGTCCAGCAACTTTTTGAGTTCGTTCTTAGAGCGGTCAAGTCGGTTGGGAGCGATGTCGCGTGCCTGCATGGACAGCGATACATCGAGAGCGAAAATGATATCGACACCCTCGCGTTTCACCTCTCGAAGTTTGGTTCCGAATCTGGGCCCCGCCAGCGCAAGCGCCAGCAACGTGACTGCACAGATCAGGAGTCCGCTTTTCCAGCGTCGGCGGCGAGGACTGATCGCAGACGCCAACTTTTCAATCAGGACCGGATCGCCGAGACGCTTGTATGCCGACTTTCGAGACATAGCCGCCCAGGCCATCAGCAGGATGACGGCAGGGATTATCGACAGGGCCGCGAGATATGTCGGGTTAAGCCAGTCCATAGAAATCGATCAGGGGAGTCGCCTCAGTCTCGTGTTTGAAAGGAGGATCTCGAGGAGTATCAGTCCGAAGGCCGGCCAAAGAAAGAGCGCAAACCTCTCCTCGTAATCCATGTAAGTGCGCTCTTCGATTTTTGTCTTTTCCAGATCCCCGATCTGCTCGTAGATCTGTCGCAGTGCTTCGTTGTCCGTTGCGCGGAAATACGCGCCTCCCGTCTTTCTCTGCCACCGATCGCAACATATCTTCGTCGATCTCCACGGGCATCATTCGGCGCTGCTTTCCGGCGAACGGGTGGTCGATCACAAACGGTGCCTCGCCATATGCGCCGACGCCGATCGCGTAGACGCGCACTCCAAGCGCTTCGGCCACTTCGGACGCCGTGACGGGATCTATTTCGCCGCGGTTGTTCTGTCCGTCCGTAAGGAGAATCACAACTTTGCTCACGGCCTCTGTTTCCTTGAGCCGGTTTACAGCCATAGCCAGTGCCGTCCCGATCGCCGTGCCGTCCTCGATCACACCCACCTCGACTTCTTCCATCATCCGGAGAAGGAAGTCGTAGTCGAGTGTCAGGGGAGCCTGCGTGTACGCCTTGGCCGCAAAAACGATCAGGCCAACCCTGTCAGAAAGCCGCCCCTGAATGAACTCGGCCCCCACCTCTCTTGCCGCCTCAAACCGGTTGGGCTGAAAATCCTGAGCGCGCATGGAGGTTGACGTGTCGAGCACCATCATGATATCGACGCCTTCCGCAAACTGCTCCCGGATTACATTGCGCTCCTGCGGGCGAGCCAGTGCCACGATCGCGAGAGCAATTCCGAGCGTTCGAAGAAGAGTCGGCAGACCTCTGATGCGGGTCCAGAACGAAGGGGCTACCGACCTCGCAGGCTCTGTCGTGCTGAATTGAAAGCCGCGCTCACGGCGCGACCGGTACCACTCCCAGCCCGGTACGAGCGGTAGCAGCAGCAGCACCCACAGAAATGCAGGGTTGGCAAAAATGATCGGGAGTTCCATCCGCGCTGATTCGTTCTGGTCGCTACTGCGCTCGTCTTGCCAACACCGCTTCCAACAATTGCGGAAGCACAACACCGGACGGGCCGAGAATGACCTCATCCAGGTCGTCGCCGATGGCACTCTTCTCGACGTTTATTTCGGCAACATAGGCACCAGTGATCCGGGCGGTTATGGGTATCGACGCCGCCGGATAAACAACGGCGCTGGTTCCGACGCTCAGGAATACCTCGGCCGTCCGCGCTGCCGAGTCGGCACGCTCGATGGCCCCCTCCGGAAGCATCTCCCCGAACCAGACCACGTCGGGTCGTATCAAACCGGAACACGTCGCACAGCGGTAAACTCCGTCCGGCGCCGGACGGTCCAGTTCGTCATCGCCGACCTGTCGGCGACAGGCAACACAGTAGTTCCGCAGAATATTCCCGTGCAGCTCGATGATGTTGCGGCTGCCGGCGCGGCGATGAAGGCCGTCCACATTCTGCGTGATCACGGTGAACTCGTCGAACAAATCTTCGAACCCGGCCAGGGCAATGTGCCCCGGGTTTGGAACGACGTCGTTCAGAACTTCTCGTCGATGGGCGTACCACATCTGCACCATTTCAGGATTCGACATGAACGCTTCGAAGTTCGCGAGTTCTTCCGGTTTAAGCTTTTCCCACAGGCCGCCAGCATCGCGAAAAGTCGCAACACCACTTTCGGCGCTTATACCTGCGCCTGTCAGGACCGCCACTCTTCTGGCCTGCGCCAGGTGGAAAACCAGTTGTGGTGAGAAAAGGCTCATTCGCTCTCTGATATCAGTGCGGATTCATCGATAATCACTTCATCCTCCGGCGTGAGGAATGCCTCTGTCATCTCCAGGACGTTCCGCACCCGCTCAATCGACTGACGACAGACCACTTGAGCGGGGAAGAGTTCGGCAAACTTTGCAAGGTCGCTGGTCTGCAGAACCAGGGACGCCACTTCAATCATTTCCAGCGGAGCCAGATCCTGGTTCGCCCGATCACGAATGTCGTCGAGCAATTCACGCGACGTTCTCTCGAGCGCCGGCACCTCCAGACGTCGGGATATATACGTCCGCAATGTTTCGGATAATTCCACGAAGAACGCTTTCACGGTCTCGTCGGTGGAAAGATCGGCGTCCTCAAGCGCCGCGAGTCTTTCCGTTGCTTCCTCAAGTGGCGATTTTTTGATTTCAGATTCACTTCGCAGCAGGCTGACGATTTGCGGCGAGTGTCGGTACCACCAGAGGAAGGCACCCGTTGCGGCGATCAGCAGACCCAGGAAGACCAGCCACGGCCAGATCGCCGGAGGGAACTCGGCGATCGGCATCAAGTCGAGGATGTCCTCGGCGTCACCTGGAACCACGGACCGAACAGGAATCCAGAACGGATCAGCGGAGATCGCGAGCGTATCACCGGTCGCCACGATTCCAACCGGGACGGGTCCCACGATGGCGGTATCCAGAGCGAAGGTCGTTGCTTCGTAGACCACGCTGTCGATGCCGGACTCCGATGCGGCCGGCGACGTATCGAGTAGTGTCCTCAGAATCAGGATGTCTGCAATCTGAAGCACTTGTCCGGTGCTGTCGTGCGGCGGATGGGTAAAGACCGTGCGGGCCCAGACGGGACGTTCTACGACGACCGTCAGATCAAACCGCTCTCCCACTGAGATGCTGTCGGCTCTCGAGTAGGCGCGTGCTGTCTGCGCACTGGCTGGACCGACCAGCAGGTGAAGAAGCGCCGTCCCCAGCAAAGCCGCAGAAAGGAAGAGAGAGAATGAGCGGATACGCTTCATCGGGCGCGGTTTCGGTGGCGGAAGAACGCTATAAGGGGGTCCACGTAGCTCTCATCGGTCCGAATAAGTACGCGGTCAAGCTGCAGTCGACGGAACAGCGCATCGAGGTCGTTCTGACGTTGCGCTGCTTTTGCGGCGAACGCAAGCCGAACCCGCTTGCTACCGGCGTCCAGCACGGTCGTTCTCCCGGACTCCGCATCGGTCAGCTCTATGAGTCCTACGGGCGGCAGTTCCTGTTCCCTGACATCCTGCAGGTGCACGGCGACGAGGTCGTGCCTCTGTGCGAGGGCGCGCATCGGTTTCTCAAAGGCCGTGTCAAAGAAGTCGCTCATCAGCAGAATAACTGAATGACGTCGGAGTACGTGTATCAGATGTTCGAGGGCCTTGGAGATAGATGTGCCGGTCGATTTCTGCTCGTGGGCGAACAGGTCCCGGATCAGGCGGAGTACGTGACGCTTCCCTTTTTTCGGAGGGACGAACAACTCAATCTCATCCGAAAAGAGGAGCAGGCCCACCTTATCGCTGTTCTGAATGGCGCTAAACGCCACAATGGCACAGATTTCGGCCGCGATCTCTCGCTTGAACTTGCCCTGAGAACCGAAATTGCTCGATCCGGAGATGTCGACGGCCAGCATGACGGTCTGCTCGCGCTCTTCTTCGAAGATCTTAACGTACGTCTCGCCTGTTCGCGCCGAGACGTTCCAGTCGATTGAACGAATGTCATCCCCGATCTGGTATGGTCGTACCTCCGAAAACTCCATTCCCTGGCCCTTGAATGCCGAATGGTACTCTCCACCGAACACGCTGTTGACCAGTCCTTTCGTCCGGATTTCGATCTGCCGGATCTTCTGGAAGAGTTCTTTGGGGATCATGGACGGGATCTAGGGGTCGTGGCGGCGGGGAAGGGATGGTTTTGCGGGTTGAAGCTAGCTAGAGGCGTAATTGCCTGCAACATCTACGGGTGAAGCTGCCGTTCGGTTTGAAATCGCTCCCCGGCTTGCCGATAACCATAGCAGATTCTGTGGCTTTCTAAAGATGAGAGATGAAGATGCGGTTCCGCATATTGATTCTCATAGTACTCCTTGCAGGTGGCTACTACCTGTACGTGGAGTTAGCCGACTGGAGAGATAAGCCTCCTGTCGACACGGCTCAGCAAGAGCAAGCTGACCGTGTGCGCAATCTGATCCGCTAGTATCTCGTCGTATCGGCGTCGGCCCTGAAATTCCACCCGGGCCAGCCATTTCAGCTCCAGCCTGGCGTTCATTTTGGCCGGATCGCGCTGGCAGCACCCAATCATTCATTGTCGGTATGGAGCATTTCTTGATATGTTAACAATATTTGTTGTAACAAATAATCTGTTCGTGCATCTAACAGGCGTTCCACAGAACGGAATATTGTATTTCTCACTCAGAAACTGACTTCAGGTTAT
The DNA here is from genome assembly GCA_963768565.1 of Rhodothermales bacterium. Taxonomy (GTDB): domain Bacteria; phylum Bacteroidota; class Rhodothermia; order Rhodothermales; family JABDKH01; genus JABDKH01. The sequence goes on along the minus strand of CAVYIO010000038.1, from coordinate 49,932 downwards.
TGTAATGAACAAGGCAAGGTCGTTTTTAGCTGTCCTCGGATCACTGTTCCTCCTCGCTTCGGGACATTCGAGTGCATTCGCAGAGGGTGCAGCGGACCAACGGTCCGATGATCCAGTCGTCTACACGTACAAGGTGGATACGGCTCATTCATCCATCTCTTTCAAGGTTCGTCATCTCGGGATCGTTAATGTCAACGGCGCCTTCCCATCCTACGACGTCCAGCTGGCGATGAATCCGGACGATCTGTCGACGCTTCGAGCAGATGTTTCGATTGACGTCACGTCAGTGGACACCGGAATTGAAAAGCGCGATAATCATCTTCGGTCCGAGGACTTCTTCTCGGCCGAAGCCTTTCCGACGATGAGATTTGTGTCGAAGGAGGTAAGAAGCGTGGAGGGCTCCACGTTCGACCTTGTCGGCGATCTGACGATTCGGGGAGTGACGAAAGAGGTCGTCCTGTCGGGTGAACTGGTTGGATCCGTAGTTGGACCGATGGGTCAGCCGAGGGTTGGTCTCGAGGCAACCGGAACGATCAACCGAAGTGAATTCGGCCTGGTATGGAACAGCCTCACAGAGACTGGTGGGATCATCGTCAGTGACGAGGTGAAGATCTTGATTGAGGTCCAGGCGATCCAGACCTAGACCCCGGATTTCTGCACAGGGAACGGAAGGCGTCGGCCCGGCAGGGTCGGCGCCTTTTTTTGTGGCTGGCAGCAGGTACAATTTGGATGGATTTCGAACCGCGAGTCGACAGGTACTTGTGCGGGGTGGTACATTTCCCTGCCGGCGCCCATGATGGAGTTGCCGGTCCAACCTGCCGCCGTTGAGGAGTCACCAGTCCCGCACTGACATCGCCTACGCCCTATGCCGATTACTTTCGGGGTTCTTGTATTTCCCGGTTCAAACTGCGATCACGACGCATACCACGCGGCGGGGCATATTCTGGCCGAAGAGGCCCGCTTTATCTGGCACAAAGAGACCACGGTGGGAGATGCCGACGTGGTGATCGTGCCGGGAGGTTTCTCGTACGGAGACTATTTGAGGTCGGGGGCGATCGCTCGGTTCTCGCCCGTGATGAAAGACGTCGTCCGGTTCGCCCGCGAAGGGGGGCTTGTCATCGGAATCTGCAACGGATTCCAGATTCTGTGTGAGGCGGGGCTGTTGCCAGGGGCCCTAATCCGCAACAGATCGCTGCGATTTCTTTGCAGGCCGGTCAATTTGCGGGTCGAAAACACGCAATCTCCGTTTACGAACACGTTTCGGCCGGGCGAAGTGCTATCGATGCCGATTGCGCATGGCGATGGCAATTATTTCGCAGATGCTGCGACGCTGGACGAATTGGAGTCAGCGGGTCGGATCGCGTTCCGGTACAGTAACGAATCGGGTGAGGTACTGGATGAGGCGAATCCGAACGGAAGTGCCCGAAACATCGCGGGCATATTGAATGAGGCCGGCAACGTTCTTGGTATGATGCCGCATCCGGAGCGTAATTCTGATGCCATACTGGGCCGCCCCGACGGTCTCGGAGTCTTTAGATCCCTCGTTGAACATTTTGTGGCGGTTCAGACGTAGGCCCTTGCCGGAGTCTTTCCGCCCGCACTTGACGCCTCTCCCATGCCTGGACTCACCGACGCGCCCGTAACCTTTCTTCTGTTGCTCCTCAACGTGCTGGTGAGTGGCTACGCTTTGCTCGTCGATGCGTCACTCGTCGAGCGCCTGTCTTTTCAACCGCACGCGATACTGAAGAGAAAAGAACACTGGCGAATGATCACGGCGGGGTTTGTGCATGTTGGATGGGGGCATCTCGCGTTCAACATGATCACGCTGTACTTCTTCGGTCCGCTGCTGGAAGTGCTTCTGGGTTCTCTCGATTTCACGGTACTGTATTTCGGATCCGAGCTGGCGGCACATGGGCTGTCGCTCGCCCTTCACCACGACAACGAATCGTACGCCGCGGTGGGTGCGTCCGGTGCTGTCAGCGGCGTGCTGTTCGGGTATTGCCTGTTCTTTCCGTTCGAGAAGATCTACTTCTTCGGTGTGATACCGATGTGGTCGATCGTATTTGCGGTCGGCTATGTGGCCCTCTCGGTTTATGCCATCAATCGTCGGACGGAGGGAGGATCTGTGGGTGGTATTGCGCACGAGGCACACCTCGGGGGTGCGCTCGGTGGCCTCCTGCTCACGATTATTCTGGAGCCGCGTGCAGTACAGGTATTCCTGAATAACTTCGGATTGTAGTGAATCCGTTATTGTGGGAGTCAGGATGACTTCCTTTTCGGGTTATTACGCTACATATTGTAATTAATACCGTTATTGCATTTGCGCCTCGTTCCTGGCGCACTGTATATTCTTGCACCTCATGCGTGCCTTGAGAGCTGCCGGAGTTACGCGAACCGGCATGCTTCAGAGCTCAGTCGCATCGCCAGTGGGCACTTGGAAGGCCCGGCCTGAACGGTCGGGCCTTTCTGTTTCTTGCCGGTATGCGGGCACCGGTTTTCCACACTGTGCAGAAAGAGTGTGCATAGTTTGTGGATCAAATCCGATTGACACCGGCAGGGCCTCGGCATATCATTGTCCCCGTGCCTAACGGCACTGTTCCTTGACGCGACTGAGTCTCTGGGCTGCATGAGGTCAGCCAGTAAGAATCGAAAGGTTCGACGGTACCTGTGAGGTGCACTGTCGGCGAAAAAGGACCGGCGCTTCGGCGTTGGAAAGTTCGTCGACCCGTGAAACAAGAGCCATGCGAAGGGATCGAGGCTTCGGCTTCGATTACCATACCGCGGGCTCGCCTGAGTGGATCGGTAGCTGGATTCCCTCGTGCGCAACGAAGCGGTGTGACGGAGGTCAAACTCTGCCATATCGTTCAGGATGTGCACGGATGGGGCCGGGTGGGCAGCACCTGCGTCGGTATGTCGACTAGCCGCAAGGTGAATCGGCGTTCCGAGGTGTTCCGCAAACTGGTTGTAAAGTGCGATCGCGGCTCCTGGTTCGAAAGAACCGGATGTCCGATTGTATTGTGGTTTTCGTTGCCGTCCGGCTTAATCGCCGGTATGTGACGAGAAAGTCTGAGGTTGTTCTGGTGTCCGTTGCGTAATGCGAATTGCGCGGATGGAGCCGCCACGAGTTGACCAAACGACACGGCCGTCCACGTGGCTGTCTGTACGACCCGCTGTCATCGGCACGTTGGGTAACGGCAGGCGGAAGGCGAGGCGGGCGGCAATAATGCAAAGACCGAATCTGGATCCTCCGGCCGAAAGGTCGTGGAACAGACCGGCAAGGATCAATCTTTGTCAGGCAACAACGATCGACACACTGTGTGCCCATGCGGTGTGATGAAAGCCCTGTTCTTCGGGAGAGGGTCTCCGATCGCTGGTCACGTTAATAGCGTGATCGCAGAGATGGGCCTCCAAAAACTAGACACGCCAGATCGCGCAAGCGGTCGAACGGGTCGGTTGGAGGCCGTCGCGTTTAGGGATATCAAAAAAGGCTGCCCATTGGGTGGCTTTTTTTGTTTGTACCCCCCACTCTCAGCCCGCGAGATACTGCTGGAACTTCGGCCATTCCCGGAACGCAAATACGTTCGCAGCCAGTTCAACCGGTACTTCCCTCTCCGTGTACCAGGCAGCCCTCCAGCCCGCCGCAAGTGCGCCTTCGACATCGGACCGCAAGGAGTCTCCAACATACAGGATCGAATCTCCGGGCTCACCGGCAGCGTGCTCGGCATGGAGAAACAGTCGGCGGTCCGGCTTAAGATGCCCGACCTCCTCGCTGATGATCACAGCTCTCGACACCTCTCGAATCATGGGGAATCGATCCAGCTTGGCGTGCTGCGTGCTCGCGAATCCGTTCGTGATGATTCCTACCGGGTACCTGTCAGCGACCCACTCAAATAGCGAGAGAGCGCCATCGACAGGTCGCCAGTGATCTGCATATCGCTCCATGTAGAAGGAGTCGAGCTCAGTCCACGTTGCCCCGTTTGCAAAGGTATCAGCGATATGCTCAAACCTCTTGCAGCGAAGTTCGTCCTTGGTGATACGACGTGCGGAATAGTCTGCCCATAGTTCTCGGTTTCGATCGTGGTAGGCGTGTTGCAGCCGTTCGATGACAGGCGAGTCGTCCGCAAGGCCGAGGATCTCACGCGCCAGATCACGTAGCGCTTCGCGCTCCGCACCGCTGTGGTCGAGAAGTGTGTCGTCGAGATCGAAGTACACAAACCGCGGAGGCGACGCAGCAAAGTCAGTGCGGTCAGATTTGCTTCTCATAGAGAGCATACTCTTTGTCCCTGACTCCACCGATTGCCTCGAGGTTATTGATGAGTCGCTGGTTACTGTCAAGAACCCAGCTCATCTCTGCCGAATCATAACCTCGGTTCCGACCATTCTCGATCGAATTGGCCACGAGCAGGGAATCAATCCCGCGGCCCTGATACGTGAGCCTGACACCCATCAGGAGCATGCGGATCGAGGAGATGGACCCCATTTTGGTGTGAGCCAGCAACTGCAGAAGGCCTGTGGGAAACAGCCGACCATCCTTGACGTGCCGGAGCGCCTGGTTCATGTCCGGCAGGCTGATGGCGAATCCGATCGGCTCTCCTTCGTCCTCCACGATCAATATGAGATCGGGATCGAGGACTTGCTTCATGTCTTTCGCCACCTTGGCGAACTCGCGGTCCGTCATCGGCACGTGGCCCCAGTTCTTTGACCACGCCTCGTTGTAAATATCCAGTATCGTGGCCGCCTCCTGATCGAATCGGCTCATGTCGATCGTTCTGAGTCTGAGACCAGGTTGCCGTTTGAGAACGATATCTCGCCCTCGCCAGAGCTTGTCGAACGCGGCATATTTCTCGTGAACGAAAAACGCCCACATCGTCATGGCGCGCTCAAAGTTGCTGCGGCTCAAGAAGTCGGCGTAGTACGGCTTGTTGTACGGCATCATGACGGCGGGTCGTCGATCAAAGCCGCTGACCAGAAGTCCTGCCACGTCATTTAGCGAAGGGTTGGCGGGCCCCCGCATGGCCTTCAGGCCCTGGTCACGGAGCCAGCTGCCGGCCGTCTGGAAAAGCTCATCCGCCACCGCATGGTCTTCAATTGATTCGAAGAACCCGAAGAAGCCGACTCCGTCGTCGTACTTCTTTAGATGCATCCCGTTCACGATCGCGGCGATCCGGCCCAGTATCCTTCCGTCTCCGTCCTCGGCAAGGAAGGCCTGCAGTTTTCCGTGATCGAAGAACGGATTCTTCCCGTGATCCAGCGTGTGTTTGACGTCGAGTCTGAGCGGTGGTATCCAGCATCGATCGCCTCGGTAATGATCGTACTGGAAGGAAATGAAACGGCGAAGATCTGCTTTCGACTGAACAGGCTTGATCGTCACGATGTCACTCTGGGCTAATGTGCACTGAGGGAACCACCCGACACGCGGGATGACTCGGCGCCGGACTCAACGAACGTTCACGAGCCCGCGTCGGCCATGCCATTGTGGCCAATCACGTGCAGCTCTTTTCCGACTCGCTCGAACGCGTCGAGGATGAAATCCAATTCCTCGTCCGAGTGCGTGGCCATGTATGATGTTCTCATCAGGCTCTGTCCGCGGGGGACTGCCGGCGGAACGACTGCGTTGACGAACACGCCCTCTTCGATCAGCCTGTTCCAGAACCTGAATGAGGTATTCATGTCTCCGATCACGACGGGGATAATCGGAGCCTGGCTCGTCCAGACGTTAAAACCAGCAGAGCGGAATCCATCCCGCATGTAGTCTGATATCTTCCAGAGTCGCTCCAGTCGCTCAGGTTCCGTTTCGAGTATCTCGAGGCATTTGAGGACGGTGGCCACGTTCGCAGGCGGCATGGATGCACTGAAGATGTGCGTCGAGCTATTATGCCGCAGGAATTCGACTACATCGGCATCACCCACGCAGAAGCCGCCCAGGGAGGCAAAGCTCTTGGAGAACGTGCCCGTCGTAAGATGCACCTTGTCGCCCAGATCGTAGTACGCTGCGGCTCCTCGACCCCCTTTGCCTATCACGCCAACGGCGTGTGCGTCGTCAAGCATCAAGACGGCTCCAAATTCGGTCGCAAGCTCCACGAGCTCCGGTACACTTGCGATCACTCCGCTCATCGAGAACACGCCGTCTGTCACGATAAACTTGCCGGCATCCGGTCTCTCATCTTCCGCTTTCTGGAGGAGGAGTCGGAGGTGATTCATGTCATCGTGGCGATATCGCCACGTGTCGGCCGTGCTGACCATCGTGCCGGCGACAATGCAGGCATGATTGTCTTTGTCCGAGAAGATGATGTCGCCCTTTGCGGTCAGGGCCTGGATCACGCCCTGATTCGTCATATACCCTGTCGAGTACAGAACACAGGACTCCTTGCCCATAAAATGTGCCAGGCGCTCCTCGAGCTGGAGGTGGATATCCAGCGTGCCATTCAGGAAACGACTGCCCGTGCAGCCGGTGCCGTACTGCTCGATTGCGTCGGAAGCGGCCTTCCGGACTCTCGGGTCGGAAACCAGCCCGAGGTAGTTGTTCGACCCCGCCATGATGATTTCGCGCCCGTTCATGATGGCTCGCGTGCCATCGTTGCGCTCGATCGGGCGGAAATACGGATACAAGCCATCCCTCTTCGCCGTGGAATAGTGCCCGTCTTCGTGGAAGAAGGCATGACACTTGTCGAAGAGCCTTGGCTCAGGGGTTGTCGCGACCTGTGGTTCTGGCACAGACGTTCCCCGTCGTTCCTGGCTGTCGCCGTCGGTCATCGGCATGTCCGGGGTGAATGAAAGGGATTGGCGCGACTTTCGGCCGTTGTCGTGAATCTGGCCTGGCCTGTGCCGACAGGTCGTAGGGCATCGACGGCACACGCGACGTTGGCGCGCGACGCAGAGAACTTCGGGCAAGAAGTCAAGACCCCCTTGAATGTACGTGTCGACAAACTTGTTTCTTGTCCTGGTGGCGTTTGCGTGGTTTAGAAGCGCATCTTCACATTTGCGGAAAGACCGTAGGGTACCGGCCTGACGAAGACCGTCAGGTCTTCGTCGACATCAAAATCGAGCAAATGAGCGCTTATGTAGGCGTCCAGCACGGATAGACCATACACTAAGCCGATGCCAACGAACGAAAGGTCACGGTTCCGTCTGAGATTGTCGCGCCTGTCGCGCAGTGGGGAGGACGAAATCGCGCCGAATCGGGCGGCCAACTGGTCGTAGTACGGTTTCAGCGTCTCATTCGGGTTGTCGATCAACTGTCCGGACTCTACCCGTTCCTGGTACGACTTGTACAGGTAGGCGCGTCGGTATAATCGGTAGTCGCCGTTGATATCAGACGCCAGGAATGCGAGACCGCCTATGGCGCCGTACAGGAAGGGAAGCTTGATGAACTGGCGGTTATAGACCTGTCCCCAACCGGGTACCGCGAACGCACGCCAGAGCGCGCCGCCGGGGCTGTGGTCGCCTGACTGGGCGTCGGCCACCGGCGAACTCAACTGACAGACCGCGGGATATGTCGTCGTCGATACCGCAAGCAGTACCGCCACGACGGCCACCGCTCGAATCCACCCTCGAGTCCTGGCGGGCAAGAGTATCAGCCGGTGTATTGCCACGGGCACGTCAGGTGGCTCAGGAGAGCAGGAGCTCCTCGATAAGTCGCTCGAGGTCCTCCCGAGAGTAGTACGAGATCTCGATACGACCGGAATCGTCCGAGCCGTGCGGTCGGATCTGAACCTGGGTACTGAATCGGGATCGAAGTCGATCCGTGACTGCCCGCATGTTCGGATCCACATTACGGTTCGTGACCTTCTGTGTTGGTGCCGGAGTCTTCTCGCGGGGCGTGAGTATCGATCGAACCCTGCGCTCGACCTCTCGCACCGACAGGCCCTCCCGAACGGCGACTTCCACGATCTTCCGCTGCAGAGACTCGTCTTCGATACTCACTACAGCCCGCGCATGACCCGCTGTGAGACTGCCGAGTTTGATCAGCGACTGGATGTACGCAGGCAGCCTGAGCAGCCGCAGCGTATTCGTCACCGCCACCCGGCTCTTGCCGACTTTGTCGGATACCTGTTCCTGGGTCAAACCACATTCATCGATCAGGCGCTCGTATCCATGAGCAATCTCAATCGGATTGAGCTCCTCGCGCTGGATGTTCTCGACAATAGCCATCTCCAGCATTTCCTCAGTATCCGCCTGCCTGACGTACGAAGGAATGCGGGCGAGCCCGGCCAGCTTTGCGGCCCTGAGTCTCCGTTCTCCCGAGATCAGTTCGAATCGTCCACCTCCGACTGCACGCACGGTAATCGGCTGAACGATGCCCACCTGCGTAATCGAGGTGGCCAGCTCTTCGAGACCGGCCTCATCGAAGGAGTCGCGGGGCTGGTACGGATTCGGCTTGATCTTCTCGACTTCGATTTCGGCGACGCGTCCGACGAGGCGCAAACGATCCTCAAAGTCATACATTTTCGACCCGGTCGATTCGTCGCCGGACGTCCCGTCGGTCGGTCGATCGATCGAGATCAATGCATCCAGACCCCGGCCAAGGGCTGCTTTCTTAGTCGCCATGCTGTGCGTGCTGTTTGGTTTGTACCAGGGTTCCTGATTCAATCGGCATTCGGCTGGACCGGCTCGGAAATCTGACTCTCACTCTCCAGCATCCGCCTGTTGTTATGCAGAACTTCCTTTGCAAGCCCGATGTAGTTGCGGGCCCCGGTGCTCGTGGCATCGTACAGCAGCACCGGCTTTCCAAAACTTGGTGCTTCCGAGAGTCTGACGTTCCGTTGGACGATAGTCCGGAACACACGATCCCCGAAATAGCGACGGACCTCGTCCGCGACCTGGTTGGCAAGTCGCAGGCGGGTATCAAACATGGTCACGAGCACACCCTCAATCTCCAGATCCGGATTCAGATTGTGTCGGACAATCTTGATCGTATTCAGTAATTGCCCGAGTCCCTCAAGCGCATAGTATTCGGCCTGCACCGGGATCAGGACGGAATCGGCTGCGGTCAGCGCGTTAAGGGTCAGCAGCCCGAGCGATGGGGGGCAATCGATGATGATAAAGTCGTACGTGTGCTGGATTCGCCCCAGTGCACGTTTAAGGATGCGCTCGCGGTCCGGCACGTCAACCATCTCGATCTCGGCTCCGACGAGATTGATATGACTGGGAACGGCGTCGAGGAACGGCATATCCGTTGACACGATCGCCTCATCCAGGGTCGAGGATCCTATCAGGACCTCGTAACTTGTCCGAAGAGCTGTGCGCGAGTCAATACCGACACCGGATGTGCCGTTGGCCTGCGGGTCGAAGTCGATGAGCAGCGTTGGGTGCTCGGTGGCCGCCAGGGAGCATGCCAGATTGACGGACGTGGTAGTTTTTCCAACGCCGCCTTTCTGGTTAGCGACTGCGATTGTCTTAGCCATCAAAGACCATTTGCCGGTGGCAATGCCGGCTCGAGGTTGGGGGAATCGGGACCGCGACTCATTCCCGATAGTCCCGGGTCGAACGCGACGTACGTGAGCGTAAGGGTACTGGGGGGACCCAAAAAGGTATGAAGAAAGTGTCTCGTAAGCCAACAGCGCCCGAGGGAAACGTGGGTGCCGTATTGGTCGTAGACAGGGCCGTATAGCCGTTTCAAACCGGTGCCGCAGCCGCCGCTGCGATTGCCGGCACGCCTCCGCATTTATGCAACTGACTGTATGCCGCGCCGGATAGTTCTAAGGCCGGAGGCCTCCCCGACCGTCACGTCACTCGCGATCGACTACGAAAGCGAGTTGAACGTGCAGCAACTCGCAGCTGTTACGGCACCCGGCGGCCCGGTGCTCGTCATCGCCGGCGCCGGCACGGGTAAAACGCGGACCCTGATTTTTAGGGTTGCCTACCTCGTCGAGACAGGGGTAAAGCCGGAGCGAATCGCACTGCTCACGTTTACCCGTCGCGCGTCGCGCGAGATGCTGACGCGAGCCAGTGCCCTGCTGGACGGGCGATGCAGCCGGGTCCGCGGCGGAACGTTCCATTCGTACTGCCTCGGCATCCTTCGCCGCTACGCGCCAAAGCTGGGGTACGCCAACAACTTCACCATCCTCGACGCGAGCGACTCCGCCGACGTAATCGATGCAGTCCGCACCGCGGCCGGGAAACACAAGAGCGACAAACGATTCCCGAAAAAGCGTCGCCTGCAGTCCATGTTCTCCTCCGTTACCAATCGAGGAGTCACGCTCGAGGACATCATCGTGGATCGCTTCCCGCAGTTCGTCGAGTACGTACAGGAACTGGAGGACCTGTTTCGTGGCTACGCCGACTACAAGCATCGATACGGCCTTATGGACTACGACGACCTGCTGGCCAAGACCCTGCAGTTGTTCGATCAGGATGCTGAAGTTGCCGACAGGATTTCGCGTGAGTGTTTGCACTTACTCGTTGATGAGTATCAGGACACCAACCGGCTGCAGGCGGATCTCGTGACGCGTTTCGGAGCCGTACACGGCAACGTTATGGCCGTGGGCGACGACGCCCAGAGCATCTACAGATTTCGCGGAGCCGACCCCACCAATATCTTCGAGTTTCCGACGCGCTTCCCGGGGACTCGTCTCCTCAAACTCGAGCACAATTATCGCTCGACGCAGCCAGTCCTCGATCTCGCGAATCACGTTCTGGAACACGCTCGAAAGAAGTACGAGAAGCAACTCTTCTCGGACGGGAAGACGGGCGATCTTCCCGCCATCGTTCCGGCAACGGATGATCAGGTCGAAAGCCGGTTCGTATCCCAGATGGTTCTTCAGCTGCGCGAGGACGGCGTGCCGCTCAACCGCATGGCCGTGCTGTTTCGGAGCGGGTTCAACTCATACGGGCTCGAAATCGAATTGAACCGAACCAACATCCCGTTCGTGAAATATGGCGGACTCAAACTGAGCGAGGCCGCACACATCAAAGATGTGATTTCATATCTCCGGATTCTGGAGAATCCGCATGACGCCGTGGCCTGGAACCGTGCTCTGCAATTGCTTGAAGGCATCGGTCCGAAGACGTCGCGCGACCTCATCGAGTGGATCACGTCGGCATCGGGAAGTCCGTACGAACTGGAGGAACGTCCCTATTCACCCCGGTACATCGACGAACTGAAGCGCCTGTTTTCGATGCTCAAGTCGCACCAGAAGCCGGGGTCCGTCATTGCCGAGGTGGAGGACGTCGTGGCTTACTACGAGCCCATTCTCAAGCGGAAGTACTTCGACGACTATCCGAAGCGACAGCAGGATCTTGAGCATTTTGTGGCTCTGGCTGATCAGTTTACGTCTCGAGAACAATTCCTGTCATCGCTGGCGTTGGACCCGATCGAACTAACGGCCATCGATGGCGAACCCACGCCGGACGATGAAAGCCCGCTCGTTTTGTCCACGATACATTCAGCGAAGGGCCTGGAATTTCACACGGTGATTGTGATTCAGGCGCTGGAGGGTGTGCTGCCGTCGACCCATTCCCTGAATGACGACGACGCGCTGGATGAGGAACTACGCCTGCTGTACGTCGCTATCACGAGGGCGGAGGAGAACCTGTTTATCACCTATCCGTCGATACGGTACCGACGCTACGAAGGAGAGTATTTTGCGCGACCGTCTCGATTTATATCCGACGTTCCGGAGTCGATTCTAGAACCATGTATCCTGGTTGAGGAATCGGGCCGCGAGCTGGCAGGTCCACAACCGGTAGATCCCGCCCGACTTGCCGACGGCCTTCCTTTTGGAGTCTAATGGAGAGCACGACCTACATCGCAGAGAGCCTCGACAGCGGTGACTGGCACGTAGATGTCAGAATCGTTGGTCTGGATCATCTGTATTTGATCGAAGAGATGAACGGACTGATCTTTCGGGAAGATCGAGTCATCAACACGTTCGAACGCGAGGATCTGCTGATTCTTGTGGCATACGTGGACGGCGTTCCAGTGGGTTTTAAGATCGGCTACAAGGAGGACCGGTTCACATTCTACAGCGCGAAGGGTGGCGTCCGCAGTGAGTATCGGCGACGTGGTGTAGCCAGGGCTCTGCTCCAGCATATGTGCGAGACGGCTCGCTCGTGGGGCTATCGCCGTATCGCTTACGACACAATACCCAACCGTCACGCCGGCATGACCGTGATGGGACTGGCTGAGGGTTTTCAGGTGACGCGCGCCGACTACAATCCCCTCTACCGCGACTTCAGACTGAGATTCGAGCGAGATCTATAGTCCAGTGGCACCGGTCGTCTAGAACAGCGCGTAGATGAACGGTGCGAGGGCCGAACCCTGCGTCAGTACGATTAGAAGGCTGAGCAGGAGAAGAATCATGACGATCGGGGCCAGCCAGAACTTCTTGCGAATGCGCAAGAAATCCCAGAACTCACGAAGGATTGAGATTTTACCCATGGTCGCCTTTCCGGTACGGTTTGTCTTCTGAGCAAGTTTGAGAACGTGTGATTTCTCCGCATCGGGTACGTCCCCGGCAGTATAACGATCCCGCAACCTGTCGTCGCCTCCTGCGTACCTTGCATCCCTGACGGAGATCCATCTAATACCCGCGGCTGGAGACTGGTTTGATCACGCTTCTGGCAGAATTCTGGGAGAGCCTTCGCATCGCCCTCCGCGCCCTCCGAGTGCAGAAGATGCGTTCCGCACTTACGACCCTCGGCATTGTCATCGGTGTGGTTTCCGTGACGCTGATGGCGACCGTGGTCAATGGTCTTGAAAAGCAATTCGAGGAGGACATGGCGACCCTCGGCGCCGATGTCCTGTACGTTGAGAAGTGGCCGTGGGGTATGGTTCGCGACTGGTGGAACTACATCAACCGGCCAAACATCACGGCGGACCTCGCGGAGATTATCGCCGAGAAGTCCAGGTTTGCGGTGGCCGCGGTTCCCGTGGCAAGCACGATGCGTGGGTCGGCCTCGTACGGAAGTCAAACGCTGTCCGGGGTGCAGACACTTGGGGCGACATCTGAATATCCATTTGTTCATCAATTCGGACTGGAGTCGGGTCGCTTTTTTTCAGAGGTTGAGGGTCGAGGTGGACGGCGCGTGTGCGTGATCGGAGCCCGCGTTGCCGAAGAAATGTTTGTCGTCGGTGATCCGATTGGCAAGCGATTGAGAATCGGCGGGACTCGATACGAGGTCGTCGGTGTGTTCGAGAAGAAAGGCGAGACAGCGGATCAAACGGGATCGGCCGACCTGCAGATTGTTATTCCGTTCGATGCGTTCAAACGACAGTTCGGGATGGAGAGGCGTGATGTGTCGGTGCGCGTACGGATCGCTGACGGAGCGGACCTCGCGGATGCCAAGTCCGAGATCACGGGCGTCCTCCGCGTTGCCCGGCGACTCGACGCGAAGGATCCGAATGATTTCGAGATCAACGAGCAGCAGTCACTTCGTGAGCAGCTGGCTCCCGTCAAGGCGACGATCTACGCCATCGGCATCGGACTTACGGCGCTGTCTCTACTTGTCGGGGGCATCGGTGTAATGAACATCATGTTCGTGAGCGTCAAAGAGCGTACTCGAGAGATCGGAATCAGAAAGGCTGTCGGCGCACCGGCGCGGAGCATTCTTACGCAGTTCCTGGTGGAGGCCGTGATCGTTTGCCTGATCGGCGGTGCAATCGGGGTGCTGCTCGCGTTGCCGCTTGGGTTCGGCATCAGGATGTTGCTGCCGTCGACTCTCGATTTCGCGATGGTAGGTCTCGCGTTCGGAATGTGCGTTGTAATCGGAATCATTTTTGGCCTGGCGCCGGCATGGACAGCAGCCACGGAAGAACCCATCGAAGCACTTCGCTACGAGTAGCACCCGTTGTAGAGACGCATGGCATTTCTGGAAGCATTTCGCATGGCGATTGCCGCACTTCGCGGCCACAAGATGAGATCAAGTCTCACGCTTGCTGGAATGGTCGTGGGCGTGTTTGCAATCATCGTTTCGATCACGGCAGTCAAAGTGATCGACGTGTATTTCAAGGATCGGATCAATTTTCTCGGAGCGCAGACATTCACCGTCACAAGGTGGCCAAGCTTCCGTTTCGGTCAGCTTGACCAGAGCGTTCGCAATCGTCCGCGGATTTCGTACGACCAGATCGAGCGACTCGAACGGACGTTGTCGCTACCGGCAACGGTAAGTCCAATCGAGGACTTCCAACTCTCTCGCGTCAAGTATCGCGACCAAAGCACCGAGCCCAATATCATCTTGTTGGGTACGGATGAGGATTTCCTTGGCAACTTTAGCTGGCGGCTTGAGCAGGGGCGCTTCATCACGGCAGAGGATGTGCAGTACGCACGCCCTGTGGCCGTGTTGGGCTCCGAGATTGTCGACGAAGTGTTTCCGAACGAGACTGCCCTCGGCAAGACGATTCGGTTTGACGGTCACCGCTTCGAGGTAATCGGGGTGCTGGAGAGCAAAGGGAATTTCCTGGGCTTCAGTCTCGATAGCCGGCTGTATACCCCGATAACCCGCGGGTTCACGCTGTACGGAGGCGCCAACCGCAACATCGCGAGCACGAGTGTTCGCGCATCTAATCCGGTGCTCTATTCCGCTGTGGTGGAGGAGGTCACTGGCAGATTCCGAACCATTCGCAAGGTGCCTCCGGGCGAACCGAACAGCTTTGAGATCTCGACGAACGATACGATGCAGTCGGTGTTTGCCGCATTTACGGGAACGCTGACTACCGCCGGCGCCATCATCGGCCTCATTGCACTGCTGGCGGCGGGAATAGGGATCATGAACATCATGCTGGTATCCGTGACGGAGCGCACCCGCGAGATAGGCGTGCGCAAGTCCGTTGGCGCAAAGCGGAAGGATATCATGAGGCAGTTCTTGCTCGAGGCATTCTTCCTGTGTCAGGTGGGCGGCGTCATCGGCATTCTGCTGGGTATCCTCGTGGGTAACGGCACGGCCCTTTACTTCGGAATCGAGGCGGCCTTCCCGTGGGGCTGGGCGATATCGGCCGTTGTGATGGTTACGATTATCTCCCTGGTCTTTGGGGGCTACCCGGCCTTCAAGGCAGCGCGTCTGGATCCGATCGAGTCGTTGCGTTACGAGTAGGGCAGGTCCCGATCCGCCGCCAATCGGAAGTGCCGGAGTTCATAGCTTGCTTCCCTTAAGATCTGCATCGGTGAACCGGTGCGTGTTACGGACATGAACCAACAGTCGGACATAAAACGAGCCATTGGCCGGCACGTGGCGGGGATGATCGAGGATGGTATGGTCATCGGAATCGGGACCGGATCGACGGCTGCCTGTGCCATCGAGGAAATCGGGCGCCGGATTCATCGCGACGGCATGAATATTCGCGGCGTGCCGACGTCGTTTGCATCCGAGCGTCTTTCGAGACGGTGGGAGATTCCGCTGACAACGCTTGACGAAAATCCCGAACTGGATTTTGCATTTGACGGCGCCGACGAGGTTGATCCGGAATTGAACCTGATCAAAGGCAGAGGCGCGGCTCATACGCGCGAGAAAGTCGTGGCCAGTGCGGCGCGTCGGTTCGTCGTCATGGTCGACGCGTCCAAGCGCGTCGAGGTGCTCGGATCACGTATGCCCGTTCCCGTGGAGGTGCTACCGATGGCTGTTTCGCCAGTGATGCTCAGTCTTGAAAAGCTTGGCTCGACGGCCATCCTGCGGCAAGGCATCAACAAGGATGGGCCGGTCGTCACCGATCAGGGAATGTGGGTCGTGGACGCGCGCTTCGAGTCGATCGACGATCCTTCCGGGCTGGAGAAGAAGATCAATGCGATCCCGGGTGTGCTCGGGCACGGGCTCTTCGTGGGACTGACGACAGATCTGCTCGTCGGTCACTCGCTCGAAGAGATTGAGCACGTGCGACCCTAGGCCGTGGCGGGATCAGCAAAAGAAAAGGCCCGACTGAAAAACAGCCGGGCCTTTTGATTTTCTACGGTTCGCGGATTACTTCAGTTTGAACGTAATCGGGAGCGACATCTTCACCTTGACAGGCTTGCCACGCTGCTTGCCGGGCTTGAACTTGGCCTGGCTAACGGCGCGAATCGCCTCGTCGTCGCATCCTGCACCGATCCCTCTGACTACGACAGGGTCAACCACGTTGCCCTGCTCGTTGACTACGAACTGAACGATAACGCGTCCTTCCACTCCTGCCTTCTTGGCAATCGGCGGATAGGAAATCATCTTCTGCACACTTTGCAGTCCTCCGATCAGTTCGGGCATCGTCTCTACAATGACGAAGATCTCGGGCTCTGGCTCCTCCTCATCGGCCGGAGGCGGAGGCGGAGGTGGCAGGTCCATCACTTCGTCGATATCCAGCGAAGCATCGAGATCCAATTCATCATCTTCCAGGATTTCATCATCAGGAACCTCGACCGGAACCGGCGGACGCGGCGGTGGCGGCGGTTTCTGGATGATCTTGGTCTGAACGATTTCCTCCATCTGGACCACTTCCTGCTCCGGCATGACGATCTCAAAAGATTCGTTATTTCGGAGGTCGATATTGAAGGCCAGAATCAGGAGCATCAGCGACGCGACGAGTCCAAATTGCACGAACATTGGATAACGTCGGCGGAGATTTGCTTTTTCGGTTTTTCTCAGAGCCATTGGACTAGCTGACCGCGCTCGCGGATTATTAGATTTGTGTTAAGGCGAGAGTGTTACCGGCGGACGAAAGGCCGTGTTCCACCACCCCCCATTGATACGAAAAACGACCGAATCGCACAAATATTGCGCACGGATTACCAGGCATGACAATCCGAGCGGTCAAAGGTTGCCACGGTTCTTCGATTTGCCTCTTTTTGCAGCCATGAAGGCCAGGCTGCCTACGATAAGGCCAATCGTGTTTGCCAGGGCATCCATCATGTCGGGTGTTCTCTCCCAGGGAAGAATACCCTGATACCATTCGGTCAGGAAGCCGAACGCCGTTCCGAAGCCGAGGACCAGCATCAAACGTCCCGGAAAGGATCTGCTGCTGGCCTGAAGCCAGAGCCATGCGAAAACGGCGAATAGCCCGAAGTGGGCCATCTTGTCCACGAGCTTGATTTCGATCTTCGGGAGGTCCGTTCCGGGTATCGAACATGCGGCGACGATGAGTAACGTCCACGCGATTGCCAGTCGCCACCTGTTTGTCTCGCTCACGTGCTGAACTCCGCAAGTACTTGTGGGAGCAGATCAATGATGTCGCCGGCCATCAGGCTGTCGCGGAAGTACTGGTCGGAAAATCTCTCGACGGTTCGGCCGCCGACGAACAACGCGGCCATCGCAGCATCGGCAGGCCGCAGTCCCTGCGCGAGATAACCGGCGCACATTCCGGCAAGCACATCGCCGGTACCGGCTGACGCCAACGCCTGGTTTCCGGTTGGATTGATAAGCACGCTTCCATCGGGGCAACCGACAACACTTGGAGCTCCCTTAAGAATGATGGTCACGTTCCATTTTTTCGCGAATGCCCGTGCCGTGTCTACAGCATCTATCGGTCCGGGGGTGTCGCCTGCGAGCCGTCGGAATTCTCCAAGATGTGGAGTAAGGACCCATTGTGGTCGGCCATGCTTCAGGAGAAACGCTTCGTCCAGGGCAAACAGAGCATCTGCATCGACTACCGTTGGAAGGTCGACGCTCTGGAGGAAGTTGCGAACGAACTCGCCTGTTCCCTTCAACCGTCCGAGGCCGCACCCGATGAGCGCCGCGGCGGCCTGAGTCGATCTCGACTGGATAGCCTGCATGCTGTCTTTGGGCATCAGGCCACCTTCCGAAACCGGAAGGGCGAGGGTCATTACCTCGGTGAGTCGCGCCGCCAGGGTTGCCTGGACCGTCTGCGGACATGCGCACACAACCGCTCCGGCGCCTGTGCGCGCCGCGGCGGTCGAAGCGAGCGCGGGGGCCCCGGTCAGTCCCGGCGATCCTGCGATCGCAAGTAGCATTCCCGCGCTGTACTTGTGTGCGTCCCGGGCACGTCGAGGCAGGACGTCCGCGACATCATCGTGTTCGATCAGCCACGTCTGCGTCGGTGCACTGCCAGTTTCGCCGGCGAGCGCACAACGGGGAATACCTATTTCCGCGACAATGATCTCGCCACTGCAGTCCGGGCCTTCGTTGAACAGCAGGCCCTGCTTGAGTGCCCCCATGGTTACCGTCATGTCGGCGATTACGCAATCACCCATGATCACGCCGGTGTCCGCGTTGAGGCCCGTGGGTACGTCAATCGACACGACGGGTATTCCGCTGTCGTTAATCGACTTGACCGCGTCAGAGACAGGATCTCGAAGTGTTGCGGACAATCCTGTGCCAAGTATCGCGTCAACGATCAGGTCAAATCCGGCGTCCACGAGATCCGCGCCTGATGAGATCGTCACCATGAGCGATGCGTCGGCGGTCTGAAGCTCGGTCAGTACCGACAGGTTTTTCTGAGCGTCGGGTGACAGGCCGTCCAGGCCGAGGACCATCTGAACGTGGACATCCGCTCCTGCGTCGGCGAGAAGTCTGGCAACGACGAGACCGTCGCCTCCGTTATTTCCTTTTCCGCACAGGCAGCACACGGACAGTTCGTTGGGCGGTCCGAAGTGTGCCGCGATCTCTCGCGTCGCCGCTCTGCCGGCCGTTTCCATCAGTGAATAACCCGGAAGCCCAAAATCCTCGATCGTTCGACGGTCGGCTTCCCGCATCTGCAGGGCGTTGAGAACCGGCTTCATAGTATGCTACTCGTTGAATACGGGTATCCGCAGCGTGTCCACATCCGTCTCCCAGCGTGCACGCACGCGAAGGGAATCTGATCGCCACGCTATCCTTTCTGCGGGTACAAATGGTTCGACTCCTCCACCGTCCCAGCGACGGTTGTCGTTGTCGTCGCGTGTGAAGCGCAGCGTATAGCCACCCTGCTGAAGCATCGTCACGGCGAATCGACCCGACGCGTCAGCTACCGCTGAGCCGGCAACACGTCCGTCGCCAGACCGGATCGCCTCGACCATCACGGATGTGGCGGCTGGAACGTCTGCAATAACCCCGACGATACCGCCGAGTTCGCGTTCCGTCAAATACGAAAAGAGCCTGGCGACCGTAGAGTCGGCTGACGCAGCCGATGGAGTCGCGACACGCACGCGGAACGGTCTCCCATCTCGAGCGGCCTCAACGTTCAGAAGCTGTCGGACCCCGTCCGCCGTTGACGCTGAAAAAACGAGAGCGTTTCCGGATGTGTCCTCAACGGAAACGAGGTTGTCTAGATGCTCGATGTCGATGGGCTTGCTGAAGATGAGACCAGGTCGCACGGAAGGGTGTAGCTTCGAGTCTTCGGGTGCGCCCGATGGAACGAAATCCAGAAACACCGGGTCGTCTTCATCCAGATCAGATGCAACGCTGAATGCAAATCGATCCGGCCGTGCACGATTGCCGACGGAATCCTGTACGACACCCGCGCGGAGACTGTAAGACCCGGGCTGCAACGGTGCGGTGTGCAGCAGGATCTGACGCAGGTTGTCCGGAAGTTGATATGCATGCTTGACGTCAAAGTGGAGAAGCCGGACCGAGTCAGAGACACTCCAGGTCAACGTGTCAGTGCTTGTGAGAACGACATCTTCAGAGTAGCGGATCGATACCTGCGTCGGGGAGATTCCTTCCACCCGCCTCACCTCCGGCGGAACCGTGTCGCGTACGCTGGTGATCCAGGGGTTTGCGATTTTCTCGCCAGTGGTGTCGGCTGCGATCGCTTCGAAGGAAGGAACGGCAATGACCTCGAGGTTGTCAGGCTTCCGATTTCCGTTTCGGTCCCTCACTGCCAGCACGAAGTATGGACGAGCACTCAGGAACTCAAACAGGAACTCACCGCTGGCGTCCGTTTCGGTTCGATAGAGAGGTCTTGCCGGAAGATCGCCGCTGGCGCCAGAGTCGGGAAGTGCATAGGCGAAGACCTGCATTCCGGCGACGCCCTTCCCTCTGAGCGGCTCGACGACTTTTCCACTGATCTTTCCCCTGTTGATCTCAGGCCCGGTCGAAAATGCCTGGGTAATCGGAGCAGTCAGGCTCACTCCACGGCTGTCTCGCAGTTTGGTGTCGAGCGACACGATATAGGTCGTGTTCGGTTCGAGAGACTGCCGCAGCGTGATCTCAACCGTGTTCTTCTTCCACTTGACGTCAGGGCGCTCGGGTGGCTCAGGGGTAATCGAAAGGGCCTGAAGAAAGGACGGCTCGGAAATGTATTCATCGAATGTGATACGGATCACCGGCGTCGTCACATTGACCGCTCCGTTGTCCGGCACGATGGATTCGATTCGCGGCGGCTGACGATCGGGGGGGCCGCCGGTCGGAGCGGCTGGAACGGCGCAACTCGCAAGCAGGACCGTCAACATCAATACGACACCCTGCGCGCCGGCGTTCAGCATCCGGCGACCCGCGTGACGTCGTAGCGTCGAGTCGTTGCGACAGGACCTTGCCGTATGATCAGGGCGATTCGTTCGAGTCACTTCGAATGTTGAAGAAGAGGTATACGGCCACCGCCGACGCCGCGCCAACCACGACCGGTTCGGCATATCGGCGGAGCCAGCCTCGCGACGGGCGCACCCCCTGAGTGAGAGGTATGGCTTTGTTTTCGACCTCGTCCATTTGCGATCGGCGAATTTGATCCGCGTGCGAGGTCGAGCAAGTTTGGTTGGAAAGAATTCGGCTGTCCGGGCCCACAAGGATATAGCTGAAATCGAGATCGATGTTTCGAGCCACCTTGCGTCTTCCGTTTCGGTCGTACCGGATCGATACCCGCTCCACAGCGAAGCCAAGTGACGCGTCAACTTCGTTCGATGCCGCGACGGAGTCGATTGCGGGATCCGTCGTGTCCAGGTACAGCAACTTGTCATCTTCGGTCAGGGCGTTGAAGACGGCCTGATTCAGAAACGGGTTGGCCGGATCGGGACGAAGCGACAGTCGGGCATAGGGCGTGGCTACCGGCCTGACGCACTGAACGGCCATCTCCTGGAGGATCTCGGCATTCGTTGCCTGTGCACGGGCAACCGCCGGTGCGAAAATCTGTGCCGCGACAAGGAGCGGCAAGCCGAGCATAGTCGGAATTACCGATCGAAGGGTCACGTGTTGCATGGTCGTACGCGTCAAGTGTGCAGGCGCAATAACGTCCTGCCAATTCGAGTGTGCAAGTTATGTTACACCTGGCACGTCCGGATGAATCATCAATGAACTGAATATGCGGGAGAGACGGCCGTGCAGTGTCTGATTTCGGGTATATTCGGTCAACTCGTGACCGGAGGATGAGGTGAACCCAGGCAGACTTACTCACGGCAGGCGCAAGGAGATCGCGTCTTTGCGGCAGAAGAAGTTCCGCGATCAGTCGGGCACCTGCGTTGTCGAAGGGCGCCGATCCGTGGAGGCAGCCATTGTGGCCGGTGCCAGGGTGGTGGAGATTGTGGCCACCGAACGAATGCTGGACGATCCGGACACTCGCAAATGGCTTTCCACCCCGGCATCGATTTCAATCGCATCGCCAAAGGAGTTCGAGGGGATGTCCGACGTTGTCACGTCGCAGGGAGTCCTGGCTGTCGTAGAGACGGCGTGGGTGAGTGTCGAAACGCTCAAAGGAGCGTCGCGCATCCTCGTGCTTGACGGCGTGCAGGACCCCGGTAATGTCGGAACCATCATCCGGAGCGCGGCCTGGTTCGGTGTTGAGGCCGTGGTAATCGGTCCGGGTGTCGCGGACTGCTACGGCCCAAAGGTGTTGCGATCGTCGATGGGCGGTGTATGGGATGTAAGGACGGCCCGCACAGACTCCATCGCCGCGGATATCAAAACCCTGATCTCCATCGGCGTCGATGTCCATGCCGCCGATCTCGAAGGGCTTCCACTGTCAGAGTGGTCGCCGTCAGATCCGTCGTGTCTCGTCGTGGGCAGTGAGGCCCGGGGGTTGTCGGAAGACGTGGGCGCTGTCGCAAAAAGCCGTGTCCGAATTCCGGGGGGACGAACGTCCGGTGCGACCGAGTCCCTGAATGCTGGCGTAGCGGCCGGGATTCTAATGTTTCACTGGACGCAGCGCGGCTGACGAATCCCGACCTCGTCAGCCTCCAGCCACCGTAAAATCTAACCTCGAAGCAGTATATTCCACGGTTGGCCAATCTTTGACCGCCATTTCTTTTGCTTAATGGAAGTACCGTCATTTCATGGCGTCTCGATCGAGCACGGCCTCCTGACGATGGAGAAGCGGCAGAAGGTTGGTGAGAAAAGCCAGTCTCTTCGCGTCGGTGTGCCCCGTGAGGTTTCGAACGAAGAACGACGCGTCTCACTGGCGCCCGGGGGCGTGGCTGCTCTTGTCGCGAACGGCCATGACGTCGTGGTTGAGGCGGATGCCGGTCAGCAGGCACATTTCAGCGACCAGGAGTACGCCGATGCCGGCGCAGAGATAGTCAAAGCGCCCGGCGAATTGTATGCGAAGGCCGAGCTTGTGGTTAAGGTGGGTCCGCCCAGCGACGACGAGTTATCGCTTCTGCAAGAGCGACAGATTCTGATTTCCGCGCTTCATCTCGGGGGTACGTCTCCTGAATTCCTGAAGCGTCTGATGAATCTCGGTATTACAGGTATCGGTTTCGAGTTCATTCGGGATTCGGACGGGACACTTCCCATCGTGCGTATGATGCACGAGATCATGGGGTCGATGTCGGTCCAGATCGCGGCGCGGCACCTGGAGAGTGGTGAAGGTGGGAAAGGGGTTATGCTTGGAGGTATCTCGGGCGTCCCACCGTCCACCGTGCTGATTCTGGGCGCGGGCGTCGTCGGCGAATGGGCGGCGCGCACGGCGCTGGGCTATGGTGCGCATGTCATCGTTCTGGACTCGGACCTCGGCGCTCTTCGGGGGCTCGAGCACTATCTGGATCGACGAATTACGACCGCCATGGCGACTGAGCAGTACATCCGTGGAGCTGTCCGGTCGGCCGACGTGATCATCGGGGCCATGATGACCGCAGGACAGCGTTCGCCGGTTCTGGTCACCGAAGACATGGTCAGCACCATGCGGTCCGGCTCGGTGATCGTAGATGCGGTGATTGATCAAGGAGGCTGTATCGAAACCAGCCGGGCGACGTCACACTCGCAGCCTACATTCAGAAAGCACGATGTGATTCATTACTGCATCCCGAACATGCCGTCGAACGCAGCGCGAACCGCCACCTACGCGTTGACCAATGTGCTGGTGCCCTATCTGATCAACATTGGAGACGTCGGCTCGATCAACGAAGCGCTGTGGCGAAATGTCGGGCTGCGAAACGGGACGTACGTTTATCGTCGACACCTGACAAAGAAGAGTCTTGCGACGATGTTCGGAATGCCACACCGTGATATCGAACTTCTAATTGCGTCCGGCATCTAGCCACACGGTGAAGAGACATTGTACACAGTCTCATCGGCGGTCGACCTGTTGGAAGTGAGTTCTATTCCCACGCGAACCAGTCTAGTTCAGAACTATGTCAACGGCGACGGAGCAGATCATCAGGGCGCCCAGGGGCCGCGAACTTTCCTGCCTTGGATGGGAGCAGGAGGCGGCAATGCGCATGCTGATGAACAACCTTGACCCGGATGTTGCAGAACGGCCGTCTGAACTTATTGTCTACGGCGGAGGCGGAAAGGCCGCCAGGAACTGGGAGTGCTACCATCGGATTGTGGCGACGCTCAAACGCCTGAAGTCGGACGAGACCCTGCTCGTTCAGAGTGGAAAGCCGGTTGGAGTTTTCCAGACGCACGAGGAGGCTCCACGCGTGTTGATCGCAAACGCTCATCTCGTACCGCGATGGGCGACATGGGAGGAGTTTCGACGTCTCGACGCGCTGGGACTAACGATGTACGGGCAGATGACCGCGGGCTCGTGGATATACATCGGTACGCAAGGGATTCTGCAGGGCACGTACGAGACTTTTGCCGAGTGCGGCCGGCAGCACTTCGGTGGGTCGCTTGACGGTCGGCTTATCGTAACGGCGGGACTTGGTGGAATGGGTGGCGCCCAGCCACTGGCGGCAACGATGAACGGGGGGTGTATGCTTGCGGTGGAGGTAGATCCGCAGCGCATAGAGCGTCGAGTAGAAAGCGGATACTGCGACGTGATGATGACGGACCTCCACGAGGCACTTGAGCAAATTGAGACATCGCGGTCGCGCGGCGAGGCCATCTCCGTCGGCCTGCTGGGAAACATTGCGGAGGTCTTGCCAGAAATCGTACGGATGGGCATCGTGCCTGACATGGTGACGGACCAGACATCTGCCCACGATCTCAGGCTCGGTTACATCCCGATCGGATACTCGCTCGACCAGGCCACCGAGTTGCGCGAACGCGCGCCCGACAAGTACGATGATGCGGTTCTGGATTCGATGATGATACACGTGGAGGCCATGCTCGCTCTTCAGGCCAGCGGATCGATCGTGTTCGATTACGGCAACAACCTCAGGGGTCAGGTTGCCGATCGCCGAGGCATGACGCAAGCTTTCGACATTCCCGGATTTGTGCCGGCGTTCATTCGACCGCTCTTTTGTCGCGGATCGGGGCCGTTTCGATGGGCGGCGCTATCGGGTGATCCGGCCGACATCTATGAAACGGATCGGGCCGTCAAGGAGACGTTCCCGAAGAATGAAGCGCTTGTTCGCTGGATTGACCGTGCGACCGAAAAGGTCAAGTTTCAGGGACTTCCTTCACGAATCTGTTGGCTCGAGTATGGCGAGCGAGCGGAAATGGGTCTCCGTTTCAACTGGCTGGTTGAAAAGGGAAAGGTTTCCGCCCCTCTGGTTATCGGTCGAGACCATCTCGACAGCGGATCCGTTGCGTCTCCCAACAGGGAAACAGAGGGGATGCGAGACGGGTCGGACGCAATTGCTGACTGGCCGCTGCTCAACGCCATGTTGAACACGGCGTGTGGAGCGAGTTGGGTATCGCTCCACCATGGAGGCGGAGTGGGAATCGGCTACTCGATTCATGCAGGCATGGTGTGCGTGGCCGACGGATCGGAGCGCAGTGCCCGTCGCTTGCAGCGGGTGCTGACCGCAGACCCCGGTACGGGTGTGATGAGACATGCGGACGCGGGCTACGAGGATGCGATCGAGACATCCAGAGAGCGTGGCGTCGACTTGCCGATGGTGCAGTAGGTACGGATGATGAGAGTCAGAGTCTTGAATCTGTATGAGGATCTGGCGGCAAGCCTGGCGGCTCTGCGCGCCGACCCAACGCCGGTCATTCGATCACGTGAGATTGTCGATGCTGCGCTCAAAGACGGCTCAAGCTATTACGGCATCAACACCGGATTCGGTGCGCTCGCAAAGGAGCGAATACCGAGCGACCAACTCGAAACACTGCAGCGAAATCTCCTGCTGAGTCATGCCGTAGGGGTTGGAGACTGGGTGCCCGTACCCATATCGCGGTTGATGTTGCAATTGAAGATTCATGCGCTCGGGCTCGGGTTTTCGGGGGTGTCGCTGCCGGTCTTTGAGCGGCTTTTGACCTTCGTGGAGATGGACCTCATACCGGCTATCCCGTCCAAAGGCAGCGTCGGCGCGTCAGGAGATCTCGCCCCGCTCGCTCACATGACACTTCCGCTCATCGGTCGTGGTCTATTCTGGAGTGCCGACGGCTCGACACTCCTCGACGCGGACAAGGTCCTTGCTCAGAATGACCTGGCCCTGGTGACGCTGGGCCCGAAGGATGGCCTCTCGCTCATCAACGGCACACAGTTGATGAGTGCCTATGGCGCGTATGTGCTTGAGAAATCAAGCCGACTGGCAAAGCTTGCGGATGTTGTCGCGGCGATGAGTCTGGAGGCGCTACAGGGAAGTTTGCTCCCGTTCGACGAACGAATACAGGCTGTTCGCCCGTTCGCCGGGCAGATCGACGTGGCGGCCAACGTCCGGGCGATGCTTCTCGATAGCGAAATTCTGGAATCGCATCGCGACTGCGGCAAAGTGCAGGATCCGTACTCGTTGCGGTGTGTGCCGCAGGTTCATGGTGCCACGCGAGGCGCACTTGGACACGCGTCAGAAGTGATCGAGACAGAACTGAATTCGGCGACCGATAATCCACTCGTATTTCCGGACGGGTCCATTTTGAGCGGAGGAAATTTTCATGGCCAGCCTCTCGCACTGGCGATGGACTACGTCGCGATCGCGCTGGCAGAACTGGCCAGTATTTCGGAACGGCGCCTCTATCTCTTGCTCTCGGGGCAGGATGGTCTGCCGCAGCTGCTGATGCGACAGACGGGAGTGAACTCGGGATTCATGATTCCTCAGTACACCGCGGCAGCACTGGTATCGGAGAACAAAATCCTCTGCCATCCCGCGTCCGTTGACTCGATTCCGACCAGCCTGGGTCAGGAAGATCACGTTAGCATGGGGAGCATCAGCGCGACGAAACTTCTCCAGGTCTTTCGCAATGTTGAAACGGTGCTGGCGATCGAGCTGTTGGCGGCCTCACAGGCGTTGGACTACCGGCATCCTCTTCGTCCCGGGCGCGGCGTAGCAGTGGCGCACAGATTTGTTCGCGACGTGATAGCCCATCGAGAGTCGGACTACTACTTCCGGGAAGATCTGGATCCGTGTATGGAGATCGTGCGGACCGCAGGTCTACTGAAGTCGGTCGAAGCGGAGGTTGGAGCACTCCGATAACATGCCCACCCTTCGAAACATTACGTGCCTGGCAACATGCTCGGCTGGCAAGGGGCCTTCCGATGCAGGCGTGATCGAAAATGCCGCATTGGTCTGGGAGGGCGACCGTATTCAGTGGGTGGGACTGGAGGTGGATCTTCCGGAGCAGTACCGTGGCGAGTTCCCGATGGATGCCGCTGGTGCACTGGTTGTGCCCGGTCTCATCGACTGTCATACGCACCTTGCATTTGGTGGCTGGCGCGCCGACGAGTTTGAGTTGCGTTCGCGCGGCGCTACGTATCTCGACATTGCCCGACAGGGTGGCGGCATCCTCAGTACGGTTCGGGAGACGCGTCGCACATCGGAAGACGACCTGCTGCAGAGGGTCCGCGACTTTGGCGTTCATATGCTGCGATTGGGAGTGACAACGGTCGAGTGCAAGAGCGGGTATGGTCTGAATCTGGACGATGAACTGAAGCTGCTGCGGGTGTACCGGCGCCTGGCGGAGGAGGGGCCGATCAATATTGTCACAACGCTGCTTGCGGCCCACACCGTTCCCGAGGAATTCCGAGACGATCGGGATGGTTATGTGGACGAGATCTGTAGCCGCATTATTCCTCACGTGGCCACCGAGAGACTCGCCGAATTCTGCGATGTGTTCGTCGAGGAGTCGGCTTTTTCAATCGACGAGGGTCGGCGCGTCCTGGCAGTAGCGGCTGAGCACGGTCTGCGGGCGAAACTCCACGCCGATCAATTGACGGACGGCGGCGGGGCGGCGCTCGCGGCGGAGATGCAAGCGGCGTCGGCGGACCATCTCGAGTGTATAAGTGATGCCGGAGTCCGGGCGTTAAGCAAGGCCGACGTAGTGGCCGTGACGCTTCCCATTGCATCACTATACCTGCGCCAGCGGCCGCTGGATGCAAGAAGATTGATTGACGCCGGCGCCCGGGTAGCCGTGGCCACCGATTTCAATCCAGGCAGTGCTCCGAGCTATCACCTGCCACTGGCCATGACCCTTGCGTGCATCATGAACGGACTTACGCCGGCGGAGGCCCTGCGTGGCGCCACCATCAATGCGGCCGCGGCCATCAATCGCGAGCATCTTCTCGGATCGCTGGAACCCGGAAAGCAGGCTGATTTTGTGCTTGTGGAAGCCGGATCCATCAATGAGTGGCTTTACCACTTTCGACCGAACTCCGTGCTGAATACATTCATCCGCGGTCGAATCGTGTACGAAGCGAGACGCAACTAGTGAGGCTGCCGTATTTGGTCAAGAATCAAGTGGTCGATCCGGAATGAAATACCAGGCATCAGATTTCGATGAGTGGAGCGGGCATTCTCCAGGAACCGACGACGATCCGCGTCTCGGCGACTATGTATCATTTTCCCCGGGCGAGCATCAGGAAATCCTGATTGCGCTGGCTGGCTTTCCTGTGGACGACGGCGTCCGGACCAACGGGGGACGGGTAGGGGCCGCTCATGCTCCGGATGACATACGCAAAGTTTTGTACCGTATGACGCCGGATGGTCGCCGCTCGCCCGAGCACGTCCATATTCTTCAGCGGACGCTGGATGTCGGCAACCTTCGCGCTGGTCGGTCCCTTGTCGAGAAGCAGGAATCACTCGGACAATTCGTTCGGGATTGTCTCCGGGCCGGTGTGGTGCCCGTCATTCTCGGCGGCGGGCATGAGACGGCCTACGGTCACTTCCTCGGGTACGCGGAGGCCGACAGGAGCGTAAATATTCTTAACCTGGATGCCCACGCGGATGTGCGCCCGCTCGTCGGAGGTGCGGGCCACAGCGGTTCGCCATTTCGGCAGGCGCTCGAGCATCCGTCGGGAAAGTGTCTGTCGTACACGGTCGCAGGATTGCAACCCGGCCGCAACGCCTCGGCCCACCTCGATTTTCTTGCGAAGCGCGCCGCTCGGGTGTACTGGGTCGACGATACGACCGAGCCGATGATCGAGCGGCTCATGGTGCCCGCAAATGAGACTGGCCCCGTGATGCTTTCTCTGGACATGGATGTTGTCGACCAGAGCTACGCTCCCGGTGTCAGTGCTCCAACGGTCGGTGGGATCGAACAACGAGTGCTCATTGATCTGGCATTAGCGGCGGGATCGACACCGATCATAACGTCGGTAGATCTGGTGGAGGTCAATCCAATGGTCGACGAAGGCGGTCGCACGATTCGCCTGGCAGCGCAGATAATCTGGAGCTTCCTGCTCGGCTTTTCGGAGAGAACATGACGCGGGAAAATCTCAGACCAGGGCGAGTTCGTGTGTTCACGACAGGCGGTACGATCGACAAGGTCTACTTCGACGCCAGGAGCCGTTATGAAGTTGGACGTCCACAGATATCGGACATGTTGAAAGAGGTGAACGCGAGTGTTGAGTACTCCGTTGAGTCTCTGTTCATGAAGGACAGTCTGGATATGGTCGATGAAGATCGCAGACTTGTGCTGGAATCCGTCGAGAGGGCCGATGAAGCCCGGATTCTGATTACTCACGGTACCGATACGATGGTCGAGACGGCGCGGGTGTTGTCGATAGTCGTGGGCAAGACGATCGTACTTGTCGGTTCGCTCAGTCCATCCCGATTCAAGGGCAGCGACGCGGAGTTCAATATCGGCTTTGCACTTGCGGCAGTGCAGCTTCTACCTCCGGGCGTCTACGTTGCGATGAACGGACTCGTCTTCCGGCACGATGAGGTTCAGAAGAACCTCGAGGCCAACCGGTTTGAAACGAGCGTCTGAGAGCCTGTATGTGGAAGTCGTTGAACGGACTGGCGCGGATCGTACGTCCACTCAACTGTGGTATGTTCTTCTCAGGTACGGTGGTCGGCGGAATCATCGTCGCCGGCGCCGGCGCACTTCAATGGCCTGGAAACACGCCACTGATTCTAGCGAGTGTGTCAGCGACGCTCGTCGGCGCAACAGGTAACGTCATCAACGATCTGTACGATGTCGAAATCGATCGTCTGAATCGTCCGATGCGACCGCTGCCATCCGGCATCGTCACACCCAACCAGGCACGTATTCTCTGGGTCGTTCTCGCGATATCCGGACTTGCTGTCGCTCTGCTGGTTTCCGCCCTGCATCTGGCGATCGCAGTGTCATCAGTTGTACTGCTCGTTGCATACAGCGCCAGACTCAAGTCGGTATCACTGATCGGGAATGTGGTGGTGAGTGTCGTCGTGGCCACTTCACTGGTCTACGGAGCACTGAGTATCGGTGGAGCAGCTCTCGCGATTCCCGCGGCAATTTTCGCCCTCGTCACCACGATGTCACGCGAGTTGGTGAAAGACATCGAGGACCTGCACGGAGACAGAGCCCGAGGTGTCGGCTCGTTCGCAGTGCGTGCGGGGACTGCGAGGAGCGCACATTTAGCCTCCGCGCTGCTGCTGGTTACGATAGGATTGACCCCGACGCCGTACCTCTTGATGGGATATAGCGGTCTCTACCTTCTGCTGATGGTGGTTTCAGATGGTTTTCTGCTGTCGGCAGTGTGGTGGGTGCTTCATACGGATTCTGAGAAATCCGCCAGCCGAGCCAGCAGCAACATCAAAGCCGCTATGATTGTTGGTCTTGCCGCACTGGCGGCATCCGGCGTTGGTCCGGCGTGAATTCTCACGGCATTGCGGTCGATGGCTGACGTGCGCATCTTGTGGCGTCGGTCACTCCTGACATCATCATCCCCATGAAGACGGATAGCGAACAGATTGCCAGTCTCGTTGATCGGGCCAACGATGGGCACGAGCAGTCGCGCGATCGGTTGCTGCGTTGGCTTGAGCCCGTACTCAGGGGGTTCTTTGTGAAGAGAATCGGCTTGCGCGCTGAGGTCGACGATCTGGTTCAGAATACCCTCGTCAGAGTTCATCAGGGGATGCCGCGCCTGCGCGAGTCGGGCAGTCTCAAGGCGTTCTCGATGAAAGCGGCGCTGTTCGAACTACAGGATTTCTATCGCGGTCGCTACGGGCCGAAGGAGCGTAATCTACTCGATGAGATCGAGCTGGAAGACGTGCGAACCCGGGTACAGGATGCCATGTCAATTGACATTGAGATGGCGCTCAGCGCCTTGACCCCACAGGCGCGTCGGATTATTGAACTGAAGGAGTACGGATACAAGTACAGCGAAATCGCCGAAATGGTCGGGTCGACGGAGGCAGCCATCAAGATGCAGGTCAAGCGCGCCTTTGAGAAGATGCGCGACCTGCTCGCCGCCATTTCTGTGCTGTTCATCATGTTACTATTTCGGTGATCCCTACGGCTATAGTATCTGGAAACGGATAGACGATCATGAACATCAGGTTTGAGCATATTGGCGAGATGTCCCCGGAGGCGCAGGCTGCGTTTTTGCGGGAAATCGGGGAAAATGACGCCATGCTGACCGATTATGCGGCCTGGTTGGCGATTTCGGACCGCATTCGCTCCCGGCAGGAAGAGATCGTTTCCGACAGAAGGGTCCTCGTGCTCGCTGCCCTGCAGCGTGCCGGAATGGACACGGCCCTGAGTGACGACGAAGGCGGTCAGTTGCGGGCAATCTGGCCGCAGATTGAAGAGTCATGGGGAGACACCACATTTCTGGATGACATTCTGAGTCGGATTGCGACTGAGGCGACCGACTTTGAAGAGAGCTGGACGTTGCGAGAGAGGCACTTGCGTGACGCCGTATCCGGCGTGTCTCCACGAGCACATGAGCGTCGACATGCGCGGACCGCGTGGCGCATCGCTGCCGTTGCCGCCACCGTGATCTTCGCGGGTATACTCCTCTTTGTCGCGCGGCGCGATGCCGGCCTCGTCACGTACGATGTGCCGACGGGCGAGATTCAGAACATTACCATGTTGGACGGCTCAATCGTTCGCCTCTTCGGACCGGCGGAGTTGAGTTATCGCGGCGTTGATTCGAAATCAGCCCGCCCGGAAGTCATGCGACTGACCGGTGATGCATTCTTTGAAGTTGTCGTATCGGATGCACCGTTCCTCGTGGAAACATCCACGGCCCGTGTATCCGTCCTTGGGACGAGTTTTGGCGTTCAGAGCGTCGTTGATCAAACTGATATTGTCGTCGTCGCGGGAGAAGTGTCGGTCGGATCCCGAGCCGGCCACGATACTGTGACAAAGCTGATCGCCGGCCAAACCTGTGTCGTACTGCGAGACAGTGCGCCATCTGGTCCAGTGGAGGTCAACCTCTCCGAAGCTCTGGCATGGGCCAACCTCTTCGTTTTCCGCAAAACGCGTCTGTCGGAGATCGCAGACATCCTGTCACAACACTACGCAGTGACCGTGACCGTCGATTCTGGCCTTGCCACGAAGACCATCACCGGCACGTTTGACAGATCCAGCGACCTTGAGGACATCCTTGAGACGCTCGCAAAGACGCTCGGCGCGAAGGTCGCTCGCGTCTCGACCGGGTACCGGTTGACCGACCTGAGCTAGCTGGTCAGGTCCAGCGCCGTCTCGGCTGAAGCCACTTGTCATCCGGCAGGGCGTGTCATTTTTTGTCCCCCGGGAGAATCTTCGACGGTGCGTCGTTAGCACGAGACGTGCTCTCGATCCCAAACGCCCGGATTCACCCGTCGGGGATGTCGATGCGTCTCTTGCTCGTCGCGTTCGTTGCATTGCTGCTCACCGGCGGAATGACGCGAACCGGTCAATGTCAGTCCATACGCCTTCCGGCTGGCGAGTCGAGCCTCGCCGACGCGCTTGCCAGGATTTCGGTTCAGTCGGGCGTTGATATCGTGTTTTCGCATGATCTCGTGGAAGGCTACCGGACAGCCTGCACCTACGACGGGGAGAACGTCGCAGACGCTATTGCCTGCACGCTCCAGGGCCACGATCTCGAATTCGACCAGGTGGCTCCGCGGCAGTTTGTGATCATTGCGAGGAAGCACACCCGGTTCTACAGCATCAAAGGCATGTTGCTGGACGATGAGAGCAATGTGGGCCTGTACGGAGCACACGTATACCTTCCGGCTCTAAAGGTCGGAACGGTGACGCAGGCAGACGGCTCCTTCACCTTGCCGGGATTAACTCCCGGTCGCCACGCACTTCGTCTTTCCTACATCGGCTACGAGACTGTAGACACACTTGTTCACGTGCCGGCGAAGCCGATTCGTGTCGCACTCTCGCCGCGGAGTTTCGGGACGGAAGCGCTGGTTGTCATCGGCGATATTCAGGATCGCGCGGATGTTGCAGCGATACCTGGAGTTGTGGCGCTTCCCGTCAGCGAGTTGCTGCAAATACCGACGTCCGTCGATGACCAGGATCTGTTTCAAGCTCTTGAATGGTTGCCCGGTATCGAGCGGACGGGAGAAACGGTAGGTGGTCTCGTCGTGCGAGGCAGTGGGCCCGATCAGAACTTGTATCTCCTGGATGGCGCGCCCGTCTATCATCCCTCACATGCGTTCTCACTGATCTCGACATTTCAGACGCAAACACTTGCCGACGTCAAGTTCTTTCGAGGTTCTTTTCCTGCCGAACACGGGGGAATGCTCTCCGCAATCCTGGACGCAGAATTGAAGGACGGTCGAAGGACTCGGCCATCCACCACGATTGCCGTCAACGCAATCAGTGCGAGATTCCTGGTTGAAACCCCGATCAATCGTTCGAGCTCGTTTATGATCTCCGGTCGTCGTTCCTACTTCGACAAACTGATCGGCCGGACCCACCCAGTAGAAGAAGACGGCCGCCGCGACACACTTCGAACGGGATACTACTTCTTCGATTGGAGTGCCAAGCTGTCGTTTCGTCCGGCTCATCACTCGCGCCTCTCACTTTCGTACTACCGGGGTCGCGATGATCTCGACCTCAGGCTTCCGTTCGATCTCTCGCTGAATTTCTCCTCCTGGCTACGCCCGGCCGACCTCTACTTTGAGGTGGATCACCGTTGGGGGAATGAGATTTACAGTGTCCGTTATCAGTACGTACCCAATGAACGATTCCTCTTCACTCTGACCGCGTACGAGTCCGATTACAAGGGAGCGGAGTCGACATTCGTTCGTCCCACCACGTCGTCGTTGGTTATCTCCGATTACTCCGTCTCGCTGAGGGATCTGGGTGCGAAGTTGGATGTCGATTTCGTGGCGAGCGATGTCCTCACACTGAAGGCCGGTGTCCGATTCATTGAACATCGTTTCGGCAGTTCTCTGGCAGCCCAGTTGTCGCGGTCGGCGGGACTGGTTGATAACGTTGACGATAAAAGCAACGTTCAGTCTACTGAGTCGGTCGGATTTGTTCAGGCTCTCTGGGAGCCGTCCGAGAAGGTCCGAATTCAACCGGGAATCCGGTTGACCTCCTTTGGCGGGGCAGGCGACGTACGTGTCGATCCGAGACTAAGCGTTAGTTACGCGGCGGCACCCTGGATTGTCCTGAAGATGGCAGCAGGGACCCAGGTTCAATACTTGCACAGACTTCGCGATCGATACTCGTTTCTTTATGATCTCGTGTCCAGTCGATGGGTGCCGGTTGACGAGCAGGTCGGGCCTTCGATGAGCCGGCAAGGAGCATTTGGAATAGAAGCCCGAGCCAGCAGCTCTCTCAAGATTCTCGCGGATATCTATTACAGAACAAGCGACGATGTCCTGGTTCCGCTCGACGAGCTTCAAACAAAAGAAGGTCTAGACGGGCCTGGAATCGGGGTTTCGGCCTTGCTCGGACAGTACACGCGTGCAACAACACGCAGTTATGGTTTCGAGCTCACCGGCGAGTGGGAAGTCAGATCGTGGACATCGATGCTGTCGTATTCCGGCGGGAATTCGGAGAGCCGGGCACCGGAGATAGGTGAGACGGAATTCAGACCCAGTCGATATCACGTGCCACGTTCGGTGCGCGGTGTTGTCTCACGGTCCAGCAGGAAGTGGTCGTATTCTGTTTCGGCGACTGCTCGCGCGGGTTATCCCGAGACGGTTCCGGTTGGCAAGTACGTGATAGGGAGCCCGGTCGAGGCTCCAACGCTCTACCTCCATCGACCCGAAGTCAATAACGGGCGGCTACCGGACTACATACGAATCGATCTTCTCGGCGGATACAGATTTCGCTGGCTGAGCGCCGACTGGAAGGTCGGACTCCATCTCTATAATGTGACAAACCGGAGGAACGTACTGGGAAGACAGTACACGCTCACCGGCGACCGCGTGAAGATTGTAGATCGAGGAGGCTTGCCCATACTTCCATTGTTGGAGATTCAGATCGAACTGTGACACGCCGAGATTCATATCTCAGACTCGTCGCGGCGGCGGCACTCGTCGTCGGGATCGTGTCATGCGATTCGGTCCGGCCCGAGGAGACGGGTTCGTTGGTCGTGGAAGCATACATGAACACGGGACTGCGACCCGGGCCAGTCATACTTCGGACCACACAGCCGCTCGACGCAGAAGGTGATCTATTTGATCGGTCGTCTGCAACAGGAGGAGGGGTCGACCTGATCATAGATGGAGTGACGGTTGAATACGAAGAGGGATCTCCAGGTCACTACACGCCGCCTGACGAATACACAGATGCACTCGAGGCCGGCGACCTCTTCGACGTCCATGTTCGCTGGGATGGCCGGACGGCGCGCGCATCCGGAATACTCCCTCCTCCGATTCGAATCGACAGCATCACCGTCGTCGTGCCGGGTGAACCAGTGGAAGCTATTCTGATCGACTCATTGCGGCTGGATAGCCTGGGCGTGGATGCCACGACAGGATATATCTACCCGATCGAGACAACGGCATGGTGGACACAAAATCCGGCCTCGGGGCCGGACAGTTGGATCCAGGCGCAGCTTCGTCCGCGCAGTCAATTCAGCTCCGTCGTCGTTGATTTCTTTCTGTTGCCGGAGCAGGTATTCTCGGAAGTCGACGCGGGGAGTGGCGAGTTCGCTCCGTTGAGCTGGACCGGTCTGTATGCCATTCCGGTTGACCGAGCCGACCAGCCGCTTCCCAGTCATGAGCTGCGAATAGCTGTGGTGCGTTCAAGCAAGGTCTATGCAGACTATGCGGCAGTCCGGTTCAATTCAGATGGTCGCGAACCTCCGTCGAACGTTGAGGGAGCACTTGGCATCGTGGTCGGGCTGTCGGTCGATTCCGTCGTCGTTCAGGTCGATCCTCTCGCCGCAAAGAAGCAGACATTTGCCATCAACAGATGATATACCGACTGGCCTGATCACCGCGATTCGGGTCCAGCGAAAAGACCCGAGACGAGTATCGATCTACATTGACGGCGAGTTCGCCTTCGGTCTGTACGCGGACATTGCGATGCAGTGTGGCTTGAGGAAGGATGTGGTCGCTGATCGTCCTTCGGTGGAGTCTGCTCTTCGCGCTGAGAGAGTTCGACGAGCGTATAACGCCGCATTGAATCTCCTTTCATACCGAATGCGGACGGTCTCCGAGATCAGTCAGCGACTGAGTGACAAAGGTTTTGATGAAGAGACGGTTGGCGAAATATTGAGAAGGCTGGTAGAGAGAGGATATCTTGACGATCAAACATTCGCCCGCGAGTTCGCGACGTCGAGAGCGCGTGGTCGCGGCTTCGGGATCCACAGAATCCGGGGTGATTTGCGGAAGAAGGGCGTGGACCGGGAGATCGTCGAAGACGTAATAGCAACGCTGGACCCAGAGGTCGATTGGCTGGCGCTGGCCCGGCAGCAGGCAGAAAAGAGATGGCCCAGGCTCGGAACAACGGCTGATCCGCGCCGTCGCCAGAAGAAATTGTTCGACTTCCTGATTCGACGAGGATTTGATTTCGGAACGGCTCGGCAGGTGGTCGAGGAAATGGGAGAGTAGATCAAGTGGCGGTTACAGAGAACGATGCATCCGGAAAGACAAGCGCGAAGACCACGATGACGGTGGACAACACAGAGTCGCTGCCAGCTTCGACGAGGGAAGTGCAGACGAGCGCCCCCCGATTTACGGTTGATCGGATTATCAGGATTGTGATGGCGCTTGTTGCTGCTATCGCTTTCGCCGCGCTCGTATGGTATTTCGCCAGACTGGTGACGTACCTCGTCGTCGGCATCGTCCTGGCTTACTCTCTCCGCCCGATCGCCGATCGAATCGAGGGCCTTGGCGTGGGGCGTATCACGTCAATTTTCTCCGCCTTTGTTGTGTTTATGGGGCTATTGAGTCTGCTGGCTACCTATCTGGTGCCATTCGTCGCATCTCAAGTCAGGGAATTGTCGCAGCTCGTCTCTGTAGAAGAGGTCTCAACTATCGCGGCAACGTTCGAAGATCGCATCGCGAGGGTCTTTCCAATACAGGAAGGTGCAGTCATCAGCGGTGTCACTCGAGTGTTTCAAACGCTTTTCCAGGAAGAGGGAATATCGAGCGTCATGGCCTCGCTCGTCGGACTCTTTACCAACATCTTCTATGCAATAATCATCGTTCCTTTCATCAGCTTCTTCTTTCTGAAGGATGGGCCGCGGATTCGCCAGGGCATTGTTCGCTTCGTACCGAATCGCTTCTATGAGATAACTCTCACGATCATCGAGAAGGTCGAAACGAATATCGGAAGGTACCTGAAGGGTCTTGTTGTACAGTGCCTGTCGATTGCTACGGTGGCGTCGATCTTGCTCTACATCGTTGGTCTGGACTATGCACTCGCAGTCGGGATATTCGCCGGCCTTGCAAACACAATTCCGTACTTCGGTCCCCTGATGGGCTTTCTGGCGGGTGTTGTTGTCGGTGTCGTGCAGACAGGCGATTTCTCTCTGTTTCTTGGCGTTCTGGTTGCGATGTTCGTGACCCAGTTGGCCGACAATGTGTTCTTCCAGCCGTTCATCTTCTCACGAGTCGCCGAGGCACATCCGCTTATCATTCTGTTTGTGGTGCTTATCGGCGCGCAGCTGGGTGGGATTGTAGGGATGTTGCTCGCGATTCCGGTGACAACCACCCTGCGCGTCGTAGTGCAGCAAGTGGTATGGAGTGCACGCAACTATCAGGTTCTCAAGACGACTTGACGAGCGCACAGCCTGGGGTAGCTCAAGGCTTTTCGGGAATTACAGCAGAGGATTGAAGTGGCAGGTCATAGCGAGATAACAGTTTGTGCCGACGTCCGCGACGCGGTCGATTACATACGCGAACGCGAGTCGAGAATCCCTGAGGTGGCTCTGATACTAGGGTCGGGACTGGCTCATCTTGCGGCGACGCTGGAAGAAGCGACGGTATTCGAGGATGAGGCCATCCCGGGGTACCCGCACGCGACGGTGGAGGGTCACACGGGCCGACTGCTCGTAGGTCGGCTGGAAGGTCGTATCGTAGCCATCGTCCAGGGTCGTCTTCACTCGTACGAGGGTCATTCTGTCAGGACGACAGCGTTCCCGGTCCGGCTTCTGCATGGACTGGGCGTGAAGAGACTGGTGGTCACGAATGCGGCGGGGGGAATTAATCCCCTGTTGCATCCCGGTACAATCATGTTTATTGAGGATCACATCAATCTGGGTTTCGGAAGCCCGTTGACAGGTCCAAATATGGATGGGATGCCCCGCTTCACAGATATGTCCGAGCCCTACGACGCGAAATGGATCGCCGATATGGAGGCTTCCGCACTTCGTCTCGGGATTCCGACTCATCGAGGCGTCTACGTGTGGACCCCGGGTCCTTCGTACGAAACCAGTGCGGAGATCAAGTTCTTCGGAAAGATCGGTGGTGACGCGGTCGGCATGAGTACAGTGCCGGAGGTCATTCAGGCTCGATATCTGGGCATGCACGTTCTTGGTATTTCGACGATCACGAACCGTGCGACCGGACTGTCCGATACGCCACTGAATCATGACGAGGTGCTGGAGGTGGGTAACGAGATACGTGCCGAGATGGAAATGCTGGTTCGAGAGGTGGTCAGGAGTCTGGAAACAGGAGAGTAGACCCGATGAGGATGAGGGCGTACGTCGAAGGAACCGTGTGGATACTGGCCGTGGTGTTGGCGGCTGCGTTTTCGGGTGAACCGCCGAACGAATCGAACGTCCATCTTTTTGGCCGCCTGAACAAGTCTGTCGTTGCAGTTGGCGAACCTTTTGTATTCCAGGTTGAAGCGTATGCACTGGTTGCGGGAGAAGACGAGGCGGAGAGATTTAGGCGTGCCTTCGATGGGCTGTCAATGGCTCCCGCTCCGGGGGCATTGCGCGTCGTACGAAGAGAAGAAACAGTCGTAAGCGTTGAAGTAGATAAAGACGGACAACACGTCGCCCGTGCGTCGCTACGGATTGTGTTTCGTGCCGGTGATGCGGGTTCTATCGTAATCCCGACCCTGTTTGTTGACTGGGAGGGAAAGCGTCTTCGCCTGCCTTCCCGCACGGTGGCTGCGTATCGCATAAGCGAAGCGTTTCATCGCGCTGCCAACGCGATTGTACCGGTCTTCGTCGAAAGGAAGGATAGGACCCGACAGCTTACGTACAAGCGAACCGGATCGGCGTTCTTCATCCGGCACGATGCGCTTGTGACCAGCTACCATGTTGTGGCTGATGCTCGGCGGGTCAACGTACTACTGCCCGACGGAAGTAGACTGGAAAGCAAGCGCATCTGGGGAATCGACCCGATTCGCGACGTTGTGGTTCTGCACGTAGACCCCGAGCGCGTACGAGCTGCCGGGATTCGTCCGCTCGAACTGACAGAGGATATATCGAGGATGGGCGCCCCGGAGTCTGCACAGGCGAAGGTCGTTCTTACGAACGGCTGGCCCGGAGGGGTGCGGCGCAGCACGGCCGGTGTGGCCTACAGCTCTGCCCGGCTAGGATTCGACCGGACCTGGATCAGCAGCAACGGCGTGCGGCCGGGTGACAGCGGCGGGCCTCTGATGAACGAGTTCGGTGAAGTGATCGGTGTAATCACGCTGGGGACCAAGACGAGCGAAGGGCCGGACGTACTGCAAGAGGACGTGTGCATAGCGAACGATCCCCGTCCGGCAATCGGCCAGATGAACCTGGCGCTCGGAACGCGATCGATGCGGTCGGTCTTTGGCCAACCTGGTTTC
The DNA here is from genome assembly GCA_963768565.1 of Rhodothermales bacterium. Lineage (GTDB taxonomy): Bacteria > Bacteroidota > Rhodothermia > Rhodothermales > JABDKH01 > JABDKH01. The sequence continues at coordinate 10,446 of CAVYIO010000038.1, read as the reverse complement.
AGGGAACGTCCGTACGTTCAGGCCTTCCGTCTGCTTGCGATGATATCCCTGCGCGAACGGTTCGATGAAAGTCTAAGAGAGGCACTCGCCTCGTTCGAGTCCGCAGTGGAGCAAAGAGAGGCAGATCCAGGTCTCCACTTCATGCGCGGCATTCTGTATCGAATGCTCGGAACCGTTCAAGAGGCGAACACTTCTTTCTCCGAGGTGATCAAGCTTTTCGAAGGGTTCTTCCCCGCGTCATACTTGCTTGGTCTGGATCACCTGCAGAAGCATGAGTTCGCTGACGCCGCCCAGCATTTCGAGCGGACGCGACGCGAAGTCCCGTACAAGCACCTCGCCGAATACGGCCTGGCACAATCTCGGATGGGGCTCCACGAATATGACGAGGCGCTGGTCTTGCTCGAGGAGGTACTGGACTACGATCCCTATTTCGCCCCCGCACTCTACGATCTGGCGCTGTGTCATATGGTACTCGGCAATTCGACGGATGTGACGTTGGTCTCGGCTCGGCTCGGCCACGTTAGCCGACTCTGGCAGAAGCAACTGCACCGTATTGCGTCAAATCCGATCCTGCAACCTCGTTATTTGAGGCCACTGCCGAGGGCAACACTCGCCTCCCCGAACAACCTGGAGTAGAGCCCGCAAGACGTCTCGTTGTACTTTTGCGCGATCATTTGCATATTGTGTGAAAATTCTCGATTTGTTGTTTGCGGAGAATCACGGGCGGCGCGTGTTGGGATCGTAAGCGGAAGTCAACAGGATGAGCGGTGAGACCGAGCGGGAGAATCATGGCCACGATTCTCCGGACCTGAATGAGTCGTCTTTCAGTGCGGGCGACGGCAACGGTCCCGACCGGGGTCGTTATCGAGATGAAGTGTTCTCCAAGCGGGTCCCTGCTGGGAAGAGGACCTACTTTTTTGACGTCAAGACGACACGATCTGGAGAGGACTTCTTCATAACAATCACTGAGAGCAAGCGACTCGAAGAGGGTCGTTACGAGAAGCACAAGATATTCCTCTATAAAGAGGACTTCGGGAAATTCGTGTCGGCCATTCATGACACCATGCGGTTTGTGTGCAGTGAATGTCTTCCGGGCTACGAGTTTCGCGGCATGCCCGAAATACCTCCTGCTGCCGAGCAACAGGACGCGCCTCGCGACTATACCGACGGATAGTATTAGTTCGCCCGTCTGTTTCGGCCGGTTGTCTGATCTGCCTCACGACATGTCAGAAGGGGTCCGGCCATCCGTCTGCTCTTCTCTGCGTAACACCGATCCGTCCGTGTCGGTGCAGTCGCTGTCCCACATGGATCGGAAGTAGATTGAGCGCCCGCCTTCGTTCGAGGTCGTCGCCCCGACGATTCAATGCGTAATTTGAGTCGTCCGACCAAACTCCGCCCATCGGGATTATGGCAAGATCATCGTCGCCCATTGATAGGATTCGCCCGCAGGTGCGCGCCGAGAAGCAGTACACCGTCAGGGCTCATCCCGGCATCAGCTGCAAACTCAACCAGAACGAAAGCCCGTTCGACGTCGATGACGATCTGAAGCAGGAAATTCTGGACGAGATGCGATCGGTGCCGTTCAATCGGTACCCTGAAGATCAGCCGGCGCCACTGGTCAACGCCCTTGCAGCATCTCTCGGTTGCAGTCCTGACTCGATTCTCGTTGGCAACGGGTCGAATGAACTGACGCATACTCTCGGGCTTTCGCTGATCGCGGGTGGGCAGAACGTCGTTCTGCCGAGGCCGATGTTCGCGTTGTTCGCAAGTGTCGTCAGGCTTTTCGGTGGCCGTCTGACGTCGATCCCGCCGCGGAGCGACCTGTCGTTCGACACCGATGCCATTGTGAAAGCCATCCGCGAGGAGGATCCTGCTCTCACGGTAATTGCGACCCCGAACAATCCAACTGGTCTGGAAATGCCCCGGGAGGAGGTGGTTGCCATCCTCCGTGCCGCGCGCGGATTTGTTCTGGTGGACGAAGCGTATGTGGAGTTCGGTCGTGAACCGGATGCATTGCCTCTGATTGCAGACTATCCAAACACGATCGTTATGCGAACCCTGTCCAAGGGAGTTGGGCTCGCCGGCTTGCGCGTCGGATTTCTGGTCGCTCGCCCCGAAGTAATAAAGGAGTTGCTGAAGGCCAGGCTCCCCTTCATGATCGGCGAATTCGCGCAGAGAGCCGCGATCCGGTTGCTGCAACGTCCAGGGTACGTTCGCTCACGGGTGACGGCGATGCAGGAGGGAACGCAGGCCCTGGGTCGTGCACTCACCGAACTGGGAGTCGAGCACGTACCGTCCAGCGCCAATTTTATCATTTTCAAGTCGCCGATGGGCTCGCATGAATTGTTCGAGCGAGTAGCCGGATCGGGTGTATTGATCCGTGACATGAGTGGATATCCGGAACTGGAAGGTTATGTCCGCGTGTGCGCCGGCACAGCGGATGAGAACAAGGCCTTTTTGACCGCGTTAAAATCGGCGCTATGTTAGTCCAGGGCCCGAACCCGCCGCCTCATCGAACGAAATCGGGAGTTCCACAGGTTTAATGGATTTCATTCAAGTCGAAATCATCGGTCTCTCCACAAGTCCCTCGAGCGGTGGCGCGTATGCCCTGGTTCTTGGAGAAATCGAGGGAAACCGACGTCTTCCGATCATCATCGGTGCGTTCGAGGCCCAGGCGATTGCACTCGAACTCGAGAAGATCCAGCCCCCACGCCCGATGACTCACGATCTACTGAGGGACCTGTTTGAGTCGGTAGGAGCCGAGGTCCTCGATGTCGTGATCGACGAGCTTCGAGAGGGCACTTTCTTCGCGAAGGTTCGATACATACATGAGGGCGAAGAGGACCAGCTCGATGCGCGGCCTAGCGATGCCGTCGCACTTGCGGTTCGGGTCGATGCACCTATCTATGTTGCGCCGAGCGTGTTGGAAGAGGCCGGGATACCGTCCGATGAGGAAGGCGTGTCCGTGTCCGAGGAGGAGCTCGAGGAAGATGAACCGGCCGTTCCGGTGTCGCCTATCGAGCGACTCAAGGAGCAGCTCTCGAAAGCAATACAGGATGAGGACTACGAGCGGGCAGCGCAACTTCGCGACGACATCGAGCGCCACGACGGCGATAAGAGCTGATTCCCGAGAAGACCGCCTGAGACACGGGATCCGGTCGCACGACGCGACAACGTATGGCGTGCTCGTACCGTTGATGACGGATATAGCAAGACTTCAAGTACGGTACGAATGAATCCGAACGTCCCCCTAGGTCTGACATCTCGCCGGCTTCCGTTCAGTACTCTTCCGGGCTTCAATAGTCTGTTTACGGACTATTGCGAAGACTTCGATCGGGTCTCCCGTTACTTCGCCGTCGACTATCGCGACCCCGCACGCTTGCAGGCCCACAGCGATCGCGTTCTCTCGTTTGAACGCGACCGGGACCTCCTGGTGAAAGTGCTTTTGGAGCAGAACGAGCAGTGGGGCCTTGACGAAGCCACGCGTCTGAACATCGAAAGCCTTGCAAATGAAGATTCCCTGGCAGTCGTTACTGGCCAGCAGGTCGGCCTGTTCGGCGGACCACTATACACGGTCTACAAGACGGCCACGGCGGTCAAGCTTGCTGCGGAGTTGTCGACCACCGACCGGCCAGTGGTCCCGGTCTTCTGGCTTGAAGGCGAGGACCACGACCTCGACGAAGTCCGCAGTACTCGTATCATCGGTTCAAAGGGGTTGGTCTCGATCGACTACGACTCCGGGACACCGATGCCGAAGGGGAATTACGGTCCGGTAGGGCGGCTGCCGCTCGGCCCATCCATCGACGACCTGATTGGCAAAGTCGAAAGTGAGCTTCCGCCGACCGAGTTTCGTGACGAGGTCATGGCTCTGCTCCGGGATACGTATAAACCCGGAACGACATTCAGAGATGCGTTCGCGAGATTTCTGAAAGCGCTCTTTCCGTCGTCCGGACTTGTCCTTATTTCGCCCGATCACCGCGGTTTCAAGGACGCGGCCGTCCCACTATTCGTAAAAGAGGCCAACGAGTCTGCCGACGTGGCCGAGCGTGTGTTGCGAGTCAGTGAGGAGCTGACGAAGGACTATCACGCGCAGGTACGAGTCCGACCTACAAATCTTTTCTACGTGGATGACCGGGGCCGATCTGCCATTGATGCCGAGCCATCCGGAGATCGTTTTTCAATTCGCGATCATGATGGGACCCTCACGCGCGACGAGTTAATTGCGCTGATCGAATTGGATCCGTGCGCCATCAGTCCGAATGTTGTGCTTCGGCCGATTCTGCAGGACCGGCTGCTTCCTACACTGGCGTATGTCGGTGGACCGGGCGAGGTGGCCTACTTTGCGCAGCTCAAGCCGGTTTACGACTGGGCCGGTCAGCCCATGCCGGCTGTGTACCCGAGGGCAAGCGTGACCTTCGTCGAAGCGAGAATTGAGAAGATCCTGGCGCGGTACAACCTGAATATGCCGGACGTAGGATCTGACATCGAAGGCCTCTTCAAACAGGTTATCCTGGACAAGATGGATGTTGACCTGCCGGCCCGATTTGATGCTGCCTCGCGTCTTATCGATCAGTCGGTCGAGGAGATAAGACCGGTTGTTGTAAACACGGACGCGACTCTCGCCAAAGTCCTTGAAGCGACACGTACAAACCTGCACAACGAGTGGAAGAAACTGCAGGGCAAAGTGCTCAAAGCGGAGAAGCGGCATCACGATGAGGACCGCAGTCGGCTTGAGCGCCTCCAGGAGAACCTGTATCCGGGCGGAAGCCCTCAGGAGCGCGGCCTGTCCGTGATCCAGTTCCTGAACAAGTATGGGACAGGGTTCACGGAAGATCTGATGTCTGCGATGTCTACGGATACGGTTGAGCATCAGGTAATCACGGTGGGTTCCTGAAGGGTTATGGAGAGTCAGCGACCACAGAGTGATACGGAACTGCCGCACCCGTTTTCTCCACTTGTAGAGCAGGCAATCGAGCTTTCGGCCCAGTGGCATGATCGCACGTATCGCAAGAGTCGTTGGCGAGATGAACCGTTTGAGGTGCCCGATGATGAGTACCTCAAGGTGCCGGTCGTATCTCATGTGACCAGCGTCGCAATGGTGGTGCAGCGGGCAGGATGGGATGACGAAACCGTGGCGGCCGCCTTCTTGCACGACGTCATCGAGGACGAGAATCGCTGGGAAGCACGCTTTCGCTACGAGAATCTCTCTCAGCTCATGGGTGCGAAGGTCGCGGAGCTTGTTCGGGAAGTTTCGGAAGACAAGCTTGATGCCACCGGCAACCGACGACCATGGCGGGATCGGAAGATCGGCTACATCGAACGTCTTCAGAGCGCCTCCGACGCGGCGGTGGCGATCAGTGTTGCAGACAAGCTGCACAATCTGTGGACCATTAATAAGAGCCTGAAGAAAGGTGTCGACGTCTTCAGCGCGCGGCCGGAGGCGAGAGGCGTTGCAGGGCGATGCGGACCAGCAGCGCTGGTTCTTCAACGGCGTCTACTCGATCGCCGAACAGCGAGACGATCCGAGGCTGAACGCCATGCGTTCTCGTCTGAAGAAGGAGATGAATCGGTTTGACGTGCTCACCGGCAAAGAGCCCGGCGTGACGTCAGGTTAGAAGTCGACTGTGTTCGACCAGAGTGCAGCGATTGCGGATGTAGGGTATTCCCGCTTCGTTCGCCAGTTCCTCGGCCTCGAATGACGACACGCCAATCTGCGTCCAGATCACGGGATTATTTCCTGACCGATCCCTGCGGGCAATGGCCTCGCGCACGACGCCCTCCATGAATTCCGGTCTTCTGAATACATCCACCAGATCGAGAGAGATGGAATCGGGGATGTCAATCAAAGATGGATAGGCTCGCTCACCAAGCAGTTCGTCCCTGTGCGGGTTGACTGGAACGATAGTGTATCCAGCCTCCTGCAGGTACACCGCTATCTTGTAGCTGGTGCGTGTCGACCGCGGGGAGAGGCCCACAACGGCGATCGTACGTGTCCGTGTCAGTAATTCAGCTATGTCCATCGTCGAGGTGTCTGCGCGCACGGAAGATGTCAGCATCGGAGCATACGTCAAAGTCGCCAATCACAATCGCATTCCGGAATCATATCAACCCCAAATTCAAACTCGGAATCGTATTATTGCCGGTCGGAGGACGTTCGAAGTGCGAAACGGGTGAGGTCGCGGCCCCACCGAAATCACAGCAATGAGTACATGGCGAGTTACCCATTCACGGAGATCGAGGAGAAGTGGCAGAGATTCTGGGAGACCGAGTCGGTCTTTGCCACGAATCGGCATCCGCAAGGGGATCTGGAGAAGTTCTACGTCCTCGACATGTTTCCTTACCCGTCCGGCGTAGGCCTGCACGTCGGCCACCCGCTGGGATACATTGCAACCGACATCGTTGCACGATACAAGAGGATGCTCGGGTTTGAAGTGCTGCACCCGATCGGCTTCGATGCGTTCGGTCTTCCTGCCGAGCAGTTTGCCGTGGAGCACGGTGTTCACCCGAGGATCACGACTCAGAAGAACATCGAGAATATGCTGCGTCAACTCAAGCGTCTTGGCTTGAGTTATGACTGGAGCCGGGTTCTTGCTACGACAGATCCGGAGTACTATCGGTGGACGCAGTGGATATTTCTCAAACTGTACAACAGCTACTACGACGGGGAATTGTCGAAGGCTTGTCCGATCGACGATCTGATAGCTGCATTTGATGACGGAAGTAAGGCGCCTGCGGCTGGTGAGGAGTGGTCATCTCTCAACGAAGTAGGGCGGCAGGACGTACTCGCGGGGTATCGACTCGCCTTCATGGCGGAAGTGCCGGTCAACTGGTGCCCCGCCCTCGGGACCGTTCTTGCCAACGAGGAGGTCACGAACGAGGGCAGAAGCGAACGAGGCAACTACCCGGTATTCAAACGTCCACTGAAGCAGTGGATGCTTCGGATTACGGCGTACGCGGATCGCCTTGAGGATGACCTGAAGCTGGTCGACTGGCCGGAGCCGATCAAGATCATGCAGCGCAACTGGATCGGTCGTAGCCAGGGCGCGATGGTCGATTTCGCGATCGGCGGTCTTCCGGACGTGATCCGTGTGTTCACGACACGACCCGATACTCTGTTTGGTGCGACCTATATGGTCCTTGCACCGGAGCATCCGCTCGTCGACCTCGTCACGACACCCGAACACCGGTCGGAGGTACGCAAATACCAGAACGATGCGGCCGGAATGACCGAAGTCGATCGTATGGCGGAGGGCAAGCGAAAGACCGGTGCGTTTACAGGAGGATCTGCGATCAATCCGGTGAACGGTGAAGAGATACCGATCTGGATCGCTGACTACGTCCTTATGGGATACGGCACAGGGGCCATCATGGCCGTTCCCGGACACGATCAACGCGACTTCGAGTTCGCGAAACAGTTCGATCTGGATATTCGACCTGTCGTGATACCCGATGCCGCCTGGCTACAGCAGCGTGACATCGAGGAGGAAGCCTATCTGGATAATCCGGCGGTGCTGGAGGAAACATTTACAGGAGCGGGATTGGGAGTCAACTCCGCCAACGCTGACGTATCCCCTGAATGGCGTTGAGGAACGAGATCAGCCCAAGTCGTTGATAACCGAGTGGCTTGCCGAACACGAATTGGGTGAACAAGCTGTTCAGTACAAGCTGCGCGACTGGTTATTCAGTCGTCAGCGCTACTGGGGTGAGCCGTTTCCAATACTCCGCACGGTCCGGACGGTTCGATTCATTCGGTCCCCGGAAGAAGATCTTCCCGTGGTGCTGCCGGCGATGGACGACTTCAAGCCACGGACGAGCGACAACCCGGACGATCCTCCGCGTCCACCACTCGGGCGTGCACCGGAATCGTGGCGGCACGTCATCGTGAACGGCGTGCGGTACGAGCGCGAGTTAAACACGATGCCCCAATGGGCGGGCTCATGCTGGTACTATCTCCGGTTCATCGAGCCGTGGAATAGCGAGGGCTTTGTCGGCCCGGAACTGGAGGAGTTATGGATGGCTCCGGGAGGGGTGGATCTGTATGTGGGTGGCGTTGAGCATGCCGTGCTGCACCTGCTTTACGCCCGTTTCTGGCACAAAGTGTTGTTCGACCTGGGCTATGTATCCGGACCCGAACCCTTCGGCCGCCTCATCAATCAGGGATACATTCAGGCCTACGCGTATCGGGATGAGCGCGGAGTCATCGTTGACTCTGAGAAGGTCGTTGACCAGGACAATCGTCCGGCCGCTGACGTGCAGGGCGAGTCGGGGAAGGAGTACTTCCACGAGAGCGCGCCGGTCACGCAGGAGTATGGCAAGATGGGCAAGAGTCTGAAAAATGCCGTAAGCCCCGATGAGATAGCGGCCGAGTTTGGTTGCGACACGTTTCGTCTGTACGAGATGTACCTGGGGCCGCTTGAAGCATCCAAGCCCTGGTCCACGAGAGACATAATCGGAGTACATCGCTTCTTGAATCGTGTCTGGCGGAACCTCGTCGATGAGGACACAGACACACTGCTCGTGACGGATGACGATCCAGGTAAAGAACTTGGGCGTCTGCTGAATCGAACCGTAAGACGTGTGACCGATGATCTCGACCGTTTGAGTTTCAACACCGCCATTGCAGCACTCATCGAGTTGAACTCGGAAATGGTTGCACTGAAGCGGATTCCGCGACGGGTTGCGGAGACGTTCGTTCTACTCCTTGCCCCGATGGCCCCCCACATGGCGGAAGAACTGTGGCACAGGATGGGAAACAAGGAATCGCTGGCGTTCGCTTCGTGGCCTTCGGTGGACGAGCAGCTGCTGCGCGAGGAGCAGGTCCACGTCGCTGTGCAGGTAAACGGGAAAGTGCGTGGCTCCGTAGCGGTCGCGGCGGATGCCGACAAGGAGGTTGTTCTTGCAGCCGCACGCGCCGATGTGAACGTGGCCCGGCACCTGGAAGGAAAGGTTGTGCGGCGTGAGATCTACGTTCCCGGCAAGATTGTCAACCTGGTCGTGGGATGATCTCGAACAGAACCGGAGAAAGGCAGTGACAGAAAACTCGATCGACGTTCTCGCGATAGCGGCCCACCCGGACGACGTGGAGCTGTGGGCGGGTGGAACCATCTGTTCGCTCACGGCGCGCGGATTGACCGTTGGCATCATTGACCTGACGCAAGGAGAACTCGGTTCGCGCGGGTCGGTCGAAGAGAGGCGAGAGGAGGCTGCCGTCGCTGCGACAATCATGGGGGTTCGTGTCCGGGAGAACTTGAAGAATTCCGGACGGCAACATCGAGAACAACCTTCGGAACCGACTCCTGCTCATCCAGCAGATTCGTCGCTATCGACCCACGACGGTCCTTGTTGGCGCACCGGTTTGCCGACATCCGGATCATGGAGCGGCTACCGAACTTTCGACGGCTTCCGTCTTCTATGCCGGCCTCCGCAAGATCGAAACGCACGACTCGGATGGTACGCCGCAGGAGCCTCATCGACCCGATCACGTCCTCCACTATATGCAGTCGATCCCTTTCGATCCAACGTTTGTCGTTGACGTATCGGACTTCTGGGATCAGAGAACCCGCGCAGTGCAGGCGTTCAAGAGCCAGTTCTTCAATACGGACTACGAGTCAAAGTCCGATGAGCCGGAGACGTATCTTTCAAACCCGGCGTTCTTCGAATGGACGGAGGCGCGTGCCAGATCGTACGGTTACCCCATCGGTGCTCAATTTGCTGAACCGTTCCTGTATCGCAACGGGCCTGTGGGCCTTGATGACCTGACGTCAGTCCTGGCCCGCAAGCGTACGTTCAAGTAGCCAGACGGTCGCTACTCGTCTTCGTCGAGGACGTACCGAACGAATTCGTCTGCCGTCGTGAAGGGTTTGCCGTCGGGAACGACCACGGCCTCCACAACATTCAGAAGATGGTCTGCCTTGTCCGGCGCGGTTTCTCGCAGCCGGTTTTTCACCGACGCGAACAGATTCTGTGCCTCGTCCGATTTCCCGTCTCCGAGGATCACGATGATCCGTTCGACGATCGGATCTGCGAACAGCGAGTCTTCCCGCTTCAGCACGTCCTGAAGGGCCTGGATAATGTCTCTGAAGTCGTCCGATCCTGTTCCGTCGTCTGGGTCCTCAGTTCGCATGGCGACGAGGGTAAACGAAGAGCCCGAAGTCTCGTAGTCGTCGAAGTAGAGCTGCAGTTCGTCAGTGAATCTGTCCCGGTTGAGGAAGACAAGCCCGGCGTCGTCAACCGGTGTCGGAGGGGCGGGTTCGACCGAGAATTCAAATGACGATGGCTCGTCAGGTGTTACATCGACGGGCACGGTCCGCTCGATGACAGGCTCTTGATCCGTCGGGACCCACAAGTGCCGGAAGCCTCTTCAGTTGGGTCCTCTGTCGGCGCTTCGGATGGCGGCGTCGGTGCAACCGGTGGTACCGCAGCGACTGACGGTAAGGCAGCGGTTCG
>CAVYIO010000037.1:0-19751 GCA_963768565.1 Rhodothermales bacterium | reverse complement strand
CCGTTGCCCATAGGTTTGCCCATCGTGACGATGTCCGGCACGACGTCCTGCGTTTCGAATGCCCAGAAATGTGTGCCGACGCGTCCGAATCCGACCTGCACCTCGTCGGCAATGCAGACCCCGCCGGCCGAACGGGTCTGCTCGTAAACGGAAGCCAGATACCCTTCGGGCAGCATGATCTGTCCGGCGCAGCTCAATGCCGACTCGGCGATCAGAGCAGCAACCCGGCGACCCTCATCCTGAATCGCGACAAGCGCGGGCTGGATCTCATCCGCGTATGACCGTGCCGGGTCAGCCGAGGCCGCGTGGGGTCCACGAAAGCTGTCGGGCGCAGGTATCTCATGCACATGAGACGGTACGGCTGCGCCGCCGGGCCCGCGCGACTTGTACGGGCTGATCTCGATCAGACTTGTGAGGTGCCCGTGGTACGCAGCGCCGAGTACGACAAATTCCGTGCCCCCCGTATGCGCCCGCGCCATCCGAAGCGCGAGGTCGTTCGCCTCGCTGCCCGAGTTCACCAGAAAGCAGACGCTGAGCGGCTCCGGAAGCGTCGCAGTGAGACGCTCGGCATAGCGTACGAGGCCCTCGTGCAGGTACCGGGTATTCGTATTCAGAACGGCCGCCTGATCGGCGATCGCGTGCACCACTCGCGGGTGACTGTGGCCAACATGCGCGACGTTGTTAACACAGTCCAGGTAACGACGGCCGTCGATGTCAAAGAGGTACGCCCCCCGGCCGCGGACGATATGCAACGGGCTGCGATACGACAGGCCCAGGTTCGCCCCGATATGTTTTCTCCGCAAGCGCAGGACGTCCGCGGACTCCAACCGCGCAGCGGGGAATGCACGGCGAGGTATCCGCAAAATCAGGTTGGGATCCGGACAGATGCTTGTCCATACGCTCCGCCGACTGGCCTCGGCCACTCCCGGGAAGTTGCCCTCCATGCCGAGCATGTTCGTGACGATCTGTATGTGCAGATGCGGTGGCCATCCACCGTTCTCGGTAGACTCGCCAAGTTCGGCAAATGGTTCGCCCCTGGCCACCGTCTGTCCCGGCTGGAGTCCGTCCAGTGAAGCGCGACTGAGATGCCCGTACAGGGTATAGAAACTCTCGTCGTCCGATAGCCCGTGTTCGAGAATGACTGTTGGTCCGTAATCGAGGTCGAGGTCGTTGTCACGCAGGCTGTGAACTGTAGCGTCGAAAGGAGCGAGAACCGGTGAACCGGCCGGAGCGAACAGATCAATACCGAGGTGGATCGTTCGCGGCTCCCCGCCGGGCAGACCGAACTGAGAAGCGGTGTAGCATGCACGAGCTTCGTCGTACCGTCCGATTCCGACGACCGCACCGGCGTCGGTGATCTGATCCGCAATCAGTTTCGACCAGACATTGGCATCGCCCGCGTCGTCTTGCGCTGCCGCGTTCGTCGACGCGACGCTCAGATCGATCACGCACACCGGATCTGTGGCCAGATCACAGGCGAGGACAGGCCGCTCTCCGGTCGCCGACGTCAGGTAGTCTACCACCGCGGCGGAGCGTGTGCATGGAGTCAGTCCGCACGCATCGCGGAAGGCGTAGTGCGCAAAATCGGGATGGACCTTTTCGAGCTGGACCAACAACCTCCACACCGCATCTTCCGAAACCGTGTGATATGCGTCCTGACTGTGCCCCGGGTGTTGCTGAGACCACAGCGCCGAAAACGTGCTGCTCATCGCCAGACGCGTGAGGATCAACGTGAAGAGCAGTTCAAGCTCCTCCTCTTCGATGCGAAGCACGCTGCTATATCCTCGGATCAGATCGCACGCTGCCCCGACAGGGTCCGCTTCGTCGAGCATCACGTAGGCGCACGCAATAGCGACTTCGTTGATGGTCTGGGTGAAAACCGTATCACCGAAATCGACCAACCCGGTGACCATCGGTGTTCCGTCTGACCCGCAGCCGACGAGAATATTGTAGTCGTTCGCGTCGGCGTGGATGACGCTTTTTCGAAGTCCGGTTATCGCTGGCTCGACGATGTCCGCGTGACGATCGAAAATCGTCTGGATTCGGTCTCGTCGTTCGTCCTCGCGAATATCCCCGACCATCCGGGACGCGTTTCGGGCTCTGGCCAGGTCCCACTCAAACACTCGCTCCATCGCCGGGTGCCCATACTCCAGCAGCGAATGATCGAGCTGTCCCAGAATACGCCCCGAGCTCCTCGCGAAGTGCTCCGGTCTTCGGCTTGAAATCAGCAAAGAGGTTTCCCGGCAGAAAAGTGAGGAGCCGGGCGTGGCGCGGAAGCCCGTTCAGTGTGACCGTAGCAAAGGCGTTCCCGGACGACGCCCGACGATGGCGGGGGAGCGGCAGGTGTGGGTGAATCGAGAGAGCGTGCTCGACAACGGACGTCTCAAAATCGATCAGATCTTGCGCCGTGCCCTCCGGCGCGATCTTCAGTACGAACTGGCCATCGTTCGTGTCGACTCGGTAACAGTCGTCGTGATAGCCACTCAACGGTGTTACGGCTATGGCCGCCAGGCCAAAAGGCTTCAGAGCGGCGTGAACGGATTCTCGCGTGTTGTCGGTCACGTATCCACCGGTGTGTCGTTGTCTCGCCTTCCCAAAATAGACAACGCTCCCGAACGGCCATAGACCATCCGGGAGCGTCTGTCACAACGAGTGTGTGTTGGTGCGATCAGCGAATAAGCACGACCTGTCGGTATCGCGAATAGTCGCCCGACTCGATCCGGTAGAAATACACGCCGGCCGGGAGATCTTCCGCGTCGAAACGTGCTTTGTACGTGCCCGGACCATGGAAACCGTCCGCCAGCGTGGTGACCCGGCGTCCCAGCGTGTCGTAGACATCGAGCGTGACCACCCGGCCATCCGATACGGCGTACTCGACCACGCTTGACCGGGAGAACGGATTCGGATAGCTGGAGAGGAGGCTGACAGCCGACGGTATGTCTTTCAGATCGTCGACGGCCGTTGAGAGAGAGTAGAAGATCTGGAGTTGAGGCGGGTTGGCGCCCTCACGACTGTCATATCGTTTCGCGGTCGCCGGAAACCGACTCATTTCCGACCAGGATCCAGCCAGAGTTATTGGCGTCGTCGTCGAGCCAGGCCTGCACGTCTGCGACCATGCCTGCGGACGAACCCCAGGTGTAGCTGCCGACGCTTCCGACACTGGCCGTACCGCTGGCGGTCGGCTCGTAATCGCCTCCCGCGTTCGTCCATGAAGCCGTGTCGAAGAATGCATGCATCCATGTCGCGTCGCCCGTCGCTGCCGTGCCACCTGCGCCTTCCTCTCCAGGAGCGTCGGAGTTACCCTCGCCCCAGTCCGTGGTGAGCCTGTGAAGCGTTGCGTCGTGGTTGCCAGAAATAGTTTTTGTCATCATCATCGACAGTTTGACGCTGTCGATGGTCGCACCGGCAGGCACACCGCCGGCTACGTCGAAGCGCAGCACCGCTCGACGGATTTCGCTCCCACGCGCGGTTGTTCCGGCAAAGAGATACACGCCGGCGCCGTTGCTTACGTTGCCTGCCATACTTTCGAACAGGCTGTTGTCCTTCGACGGTTCAATCGTCACTTCGGTCTGTGCAGCAGATGGGGGCACAACCAGGGCGAGGGCGAGCAAAAGGGTCGAGTACAGTAACGTTCGTCTCATGTCTGATTTTTGGTCTGGGATTCCGGTGGACTGGAGTAATACTTCGAGCAGAAATGGAGCAATTAGTTACGCCTTAACGGTTCGCACTGATCGTTTGTTCACGCGCCCGCAGCATAGAGCGGGTGCAGATCGGCCTCCAGGCAACAAAAAAGGGCGGCCCGTCTGTTGCGAGTCGCCCTCATTGCGCACCGGCGGACTGAAAAGGTCGTTCTCAAGGCCGTCGTCTGCCGATACTTCAACGGTCCGTCTCATGGACCATCTGACATAGATATCGGACGAGACGCCTCCGATTTTGAAGTATCCGCCCGAACGCCCCGCTCGCTCAGTAAAATACCACGGTACGACCGTCGTGTACGAGCACGCGATCTTCCAGGTGCATCCTGACGGCACGCGACAACACGGTTCGTTCGACGTCGCGACCCAGTTCCTTCAATTCCTGCGGACCATACCGGTGATTTACGGCCACGACGTCCTGGTCAATAATCGGTCCCTCGTCCAGGTCGGCCGTGACGTAATGTGCGGTGGCACCGATTCGCTTCACGCCTCGCTCGAAGGCCTGACGATACGGGTCGGCGCCGATGAACGAGGGCAGGAAGGAATGATGGATGTTGATGATTCGATCCGGAAAATGTGCTACAAACGCGGGACTGAGTATCTGCATGTAGCGAGCCAGCACGAGCAGATCGGCCTGCCCGTTCAGCAGTTCGAGCGTCCGAGCCTCTGCATCCGCTTTTGAATCGGGTGTCACCGGAATATGGTGATACGGAACTCCGAAAGCCGTGACGGCCTCTTCCAGGTCGCGATGGTTGCTGATGACCATGGTGATTTCCGCCGGGAGTTCGCCGCGAGAACGCCTCCATAGCAACTCAAGCGCGGCATGCTCCTGCCGGGATACCATGATGGCTACCTTCTTGAACTCGGCCGAGTAGCTGATGCGCCAGTCCATGCCGTACGGGTTGGCGACGGCGTCACCGAAGGACCTTTCCAGCAGCGTACGCGATACGTCGAGGTGGGGCGTCTGGAACTCCAGACGAAGAAAGAACGTGCCCCCTTCCGGATCCGTCGAATGCTGATCGAGGGCTGTTACATTCGCTCCGTGGTTGTAAAGAAAACTCGAAACGGCAGCAACGATTCCCGGCCTGTCCGGGCAGCGAGTGAGCAGGGTGGCCGTCGTTTCCGACTTCATAGTGTTACTTCCGTTCGATGTGAGGCGTTAACTTCGGCGGGAAAATAGTCAATCCGAAAGATGCTGGTTCGAGAAGCCCTGATTACCGACGCTGCCGCGGTGGCTGCAATCTATAACGAGTCTATCGCGGCCGGTGACAGCACGATGGAATTGTCCGAGAAGTCCGGCGACGACCTGATCGACCGGATGCGTGGGCTGGGGCCGTCAGAGAAGTTGCTGGTCCTCGAAGATGACGGGATGATTCAGGGCTGGGGCATCCTGAAGAGGTACAGCGACAGGGAGGGATATCGATTCGCCTGCGAAACGTCGGTGTTTCTACGTCGCGAACTGGTCGGGCGGCGGACCGGCTACGGATCCTCGCTCCAGTCGGAGCTGCTACGGATCGCGACAGAGCTGGGCTATCACCATGTGGTCGTCAAGATCTGGGCGGGAAACACGATCTCGATTCGCATGCACCAGAAATTCGGTTTCGAGATAGTTGGCACCCAACGCGAGATCGGGTTCGTAAACGGCACGTGGCAGGACGTGACCATCATGCAGCTGGTACTCAGCTAGCTGGCCGCTCGGACTGCACACGTCTGGCGGTCCGTGCAACTATTTCGATGGTCCTAGTCCGTGAGTTCGGGCTCAGTCTCGTCCTCCGCAGGTTCGACACGATCATCAGCCAGTCGGGCTTTGGGCTGACGCCGCTTTTCTGTTATCAGTCGTTCACGCCAGTCGCGAAGTTCACGAGTGAGTGTGTGCTTCATCTGAACCACTGCCTTCTCCATGGAATCGGAGACCTCCTCCACGCGAATTTTTGCCGCTCGTGGAAGGACCACGTTGGCCTCTGCGCGAAAGATATTGCCCTTCCGACGGCGCGAGGGTGTGTGTTCGAGTTCGACTGCTACGGTTACTGCGTCGAGCCGCGTGTCGCCAAGGCCGCGAAAGGCATCATCAAGTTTTTCGTTCACAAAGTTTCTGAAATTGTCGCTGACCTCGAAATGCGTTCCCACGATCGTGATATTCATAAGCTTTCTGACTCCGGTTCGTGTGACTAGTATTCGATCAACTCTGCGCAGAGCGAGGCCCAACAGGTTCCATCGCTACGGCTGACGCCATGCTCGGCATCTTCGACAGCCGGCTGCACCTGGTTTGCGTTTTCACTCGTACGCCCGTAGCTGTGTAGATGTCTCCTCCCTGGTGCCCGGGCGCAGTCGGGCTGTTGGGGCTGTCGTCGACCATGCCAGGCACGATGTCATCGGCGATTAGATTCACATTCCGTGGTGGGTAGGTACACCCTTCCGTATGCCGCTGAATTCGAACACTGGATGGCCACGCCGTCATGAGCAGGCAGGGGTCTGGTGCGCAAGAGAAACTACCGCCAAGTAAGCCGGTGACGAGGCGAATGCAAGAGGGCTTGTCCGATATCGAGTGTAGGCATTGCCGTTACCTCGAGGCGGGTCAATTGGTCGGGGCCTTTTTGGTCGTACGCTCCGGAACGGGCAGATCGTTTGGCGTGGTTTCTCAAAGGCGACGACTCGCCGGTCGCAGGAATATGCTGTGCAATCCCGGTCAGGATTCCGACGCCGGTGCGCGCCCGGACGACCACACCATCCAACCGGCAACGCCGAAGAGTACGATTGCCCCGGCGCTAACGTATAGCGGCACGACATCACCGTCGATGATGACGTCGACGCCAAGAACAAGGCGCAGTACGTGCAATACGGCGATGAGCTCGAGGAGCAGGAAAGGAAGCCACATGCGGATGTTCATGAGATCCCCCGTTCGGTGAAAGGTACGGGCAAGGTAACGTCAAGGGTCGTGAAGCGGAAAAAGTCCTTCCGGTCAAAACGTGGAATCAGCCTCCGGATGGTGCAGGCGACGCCGCGCGCGTGCGGGCACGAAGCTTCGTTGTCAAAGCCGCAAGATCAACGTTCATCAGCCGGGCCAGATGAACGCCGATTCCGGTGTTGTCGTGATGACCCTGAAACAGGTCACTTCCTGGACCGAACGCATAGACATTCACGTCGACGGCGGTATGGCCGCCGGTCGTCCATCCGATCCGTGCGCGTTTGGATATCATATCTGCCAGCGCCTGACGGGACCCGGTGCCGTTGCTCCCCATGCGCACTTCCTCTGGTGTGGGATCGTCGATGCCATACATCTCCAGGATCGTGCTCCACGTCTCGCGTCCGAGCAGCGAGTCGGCGGCGTACTCCAGAGAGTGTTGAACCTTTGTCAGTTGTCCGGGCTTCCACGAATACTTTGAAACGCCGTCCACTCGTGTGCCGACGGACATTCCGCCCGTCTCGTGATCCGATGTGGAGATTATGAGTGTTTCGCCATTCTCTCTCGCGTAGTCGAGGCCCACCTGGATCGCCTCGTCGAAGGCGAGAATATCATGCAGGTGCCCCGCCGCATCGTTTCCGTGGGCGGCATGGTCTATGCGGCTGCCCTCGACCATCAGAAAGAAGCCATCGGGGTCGCCCTCGAGCAACTCAATGGCTCGCAATGTCATCTCCGCAAGACTCGGCTGGTGACCTTCGTCCCGGTCGATTTCGTAGGACATGTGATCGACGGCAAAGAGACCCAGAACCGGCGACGAGCGGACGGCTGTCAGCTCGTCTCTGGATCGCACCACCTGCGATCCACTCGCTGCGGCCTCCGCCAGCAGGTTCCGGCCGTCGGTACGGTGACCACCCTGATCCGTCGGGAGATAGTAGCCTGCCCCTCCGCCCAGCAGCACCTCAATGCCCTGTTCCATCTGCTGAAGGGCGATACCGGCTTGATCGCCGCGGTTCACAACGTGCGCAGAAAAGACCGCCGGTGTCGCATGCGTGATCGTGCTGGTAGCGACCAGTCCCGTTGCCATTCCTCGCTCTTCCGCGCCCTCGAGCAGGGTGGCGACAGGCTGGCGGGTCGTATCCATCGCGATGGCGCCGTTGTAGGTCTTGATTCCGCATGCGTACGCCGTACCGGATGCGGCAGAATCGGTTATCACGCTACCGGACGCGAACGTTCGCGCAGAACCCACCAGCATCTGGTCCGTGGCGAGTTGCGTGCCGCCCTGGGACTGGACGTATTCCCGCGCCATCGTAAAACTCGCCGGCCCGCATCCATCCGAAATGAAAAAGATGATGTTGCGGGGCTGTGACGGTTTCTCGGCGCAGCCGGCGAGCTGCAACGTGACCCCGACTAGAAGAAGGGTAATAAATCGCATAGTCGACTTGGTGGGTGGCGAATGTCTCGCGAGATCAAGTAGCCCCAATTTACTTCCTGTTCCGTTTGTAGACCCACCAGACAATCGAAGCGACCACCGCGATGATCAGAACCAGTTGTCCGATCCAGATAAAGAACCCGCTATCCATATGTTCACCTCCCAGACCAGTCCTGAATTCGTCACATGCTCACAGGTGCATCCGCTTTGTTTGCCGGGAGCCCTGAGACTTCTACCTGGATTCCCAGGCGGCCCAGATCCACCATAAATCGATCCGGGTCCACCGCGGTGCCTTGAAGCCACAGACCCGGCTTCCGGATCGTTCCGTCGAGCCACTGCAGCAGACATGCGAAAGCCGGAATTGCGGTAAACCAGTACATGTCGGAATGCGTCAGTCTGGCGCTGATCGTGTGGTTCCTGCCGTCTGACTTCCCAACGACGTTCGCAGTCAACACGGTGCCGTACGGTGGCTTCGAGAAACGTTCCAGACCCCACAACAGCAGCCGACCCATCCGCCTCGCGAAGATCTCTTGCGACAGGGCCATGGACAGTCCCACCACGGGCGTTATCACCCAGTCTACCGGCCGGTTAAATCCCGCAATCCAGAAGCCCCATGTCTCGAGATCGGGGCATTGTTCGGGGAGATCAAGCATTTCTTCGAGAAACATGGGTATGCACGGTTGTTTCCCGAACGGTGGCCCAAAATCGAAAAGCTCGGGCTTCATCATCTCCCGTAGTCCTGCCTTTTGCCACCGCCCGCTTTCAAACTTGAGGGGCTTCATTTCGCCGAACTCGGCAGCGAACTCTTCCATCGTAGACGCTGAGAGACCAAGGTCTTTCCAGTCCGATCGAATGATGCTCGCGACGGCGGCAGATTCAACGACGTCCAGGTGCCGCGCGAGCGAGGCAGCGACGGCGGCGGGCAACCCGGGATGGAATCCACCGTCCGTGATGAAGCAGCAACCGGCGCTCGCGATTTCGCCCTCCAGAGCTCGCAGGGCAGCCGTCTTTTTTGTCGAAAAGACAACATCCATGTAGTCGATTTGCGCCGCAAGAGCCGCGCGAGCAATCTCTGAGGCGTAGCGGGACGTACTCGACGCGACGAACAGCATATCGGCTTCCCGACATTCTTTTGTGAGAGCCTCGCCGTCGGCTGCATCGACCATCGAGGGACGTGCGCGATCCGTTCCGGCGATCCTGTTGAGCCTGTCACACTCGGACGCCGCCTTGCTCAAATTGCGACCGGCAAGAACCACTTCAGCGTCTGTCTCGCGCAAAAGTAACTCGCCGACACGACGACCAGTATTCCCATAGCCGCCGAGAATCAGGATCTTCGCCATGACTTATCGTGCGTGTTGATACCTGGAAAGCGCCACTGAGCATCGAGCCCCAGCGGTCACGGGCACCCTCGCACGCTGCGTTGGGTGATACAGCTTAGCGCGGGCTGGCCCATACCTGGAATCTCGTGACGCCGACATTCAGCGAGTGCGAGGGCGACGAGCAATAGGCCGCGGTGTAATTCTGCACACGTGTTGGCGTTGTAGGCGGAAAGGCATCCTGTTGACGCACTCAGGGCCGCGCAGGGCATCCCCTACAGGGCTGGTAGGGGCAAGAGGCTTTCGCGCGAGGTGCGCCGTTGGTTCCTTGATTAGTATCCACTGCTACGCGCCTCAAACGTGCCCCGTATGTCTCGGATGGTGATTCTTGCAAGTCTGCTGGTTGGCTGGACGATACCGCTCCAGGCCCAACAGGAGTCCTCTGTCTCAGACATACTGCTCCTTGCGCCCGTGCCGCACTCGACGGTCGTGCCTCCGGAGACGCAGCTCCTGTTTCGGTTTGAGCGTGACGTAGCGGCCACGGCCATGACACAGGACTTCGTCGAGATCGCAGGAAGCCGTAGCGGTCGGGCAAGCGGAGAGGTGTCGATCGCGTCTGACGATCAGACACTTCTGTTCCGTCCCGCACGACCATTCCTTCGCGGGGAACAGGTGCGAGTCCAGCTCCACATCAAGCTTGCGTTTGGCCGCATCGACTCTTCCTATTCATTTCGAATTGCGGAAGGGGAGACGATCAAGTCGCAGCCGGCCGATGAGCTTGCTGCAGAACTCGTTCAACCTCGACGTTCGGACAAGTCGGCGTCGTCTGACCCGGTCGTCTTGAACGGCGTGGCCATTCCGTCGGATTTCCCGCGCATGCAGGTACTGTACAGCGACAATCCGGCGCCCGGACACCTGTTCCTGAATAACTGGGGTGGCCAGCCGTACAACATGATCGTTGACAACCAGGGTGCGCCAGTATGGTATCTGCGAACCCCGGACCGTCGTCGGGATTTCAAGTTGCAGCCTAACGGATGGGTGACCATGCTCATTCGCGAGGGCTACGGCGGAGGCATCGGGCACATTGCTCTTGATTCCACTTTCGCAATCGTCGACACGATGCGAGCTTCCAACGGCTACATCACGGATGAGCACGAGCTCACCATGCTGCCGAACGGAAACTACTTCGTGATAGGACGCAGGGAAGAGACGGTCGACATGAGCCGCTTCGTAGTCGGTGGCCAGACAAACGCGACGGTACGGGAGACCGTGATCCAGGAGTTCACTCCGCGGGGTGAACTCATTTTCCAGTGGCGGAGCTGGGACAACTACGACATCCGGGATGTGCAGCTCGAGAATCTGCAGGGTAGCTACATCCGATTCCCGCACATGAACGCGATTTCGATCGACGACGACGGTCACATTCTGGTGTCCGCCCGTCATCTCAGTGAGGTGACCAAGATCAATCGCCAGACGGGCGAGATCATCTGGAGGCTTGGTGGAGCTCACAACCAGTTTCGCTGGGTCAACGATTCGTTCAACGGGTTCGCCAACCAGCACGACATTCGGGCACTCGGCAATAATCGGTATACCATTTTCGACAATGGCAATGGCCACTCCACACCGGAGACGCGTGCCGTTGAATACGAGATCGATACCGTGAACATGACCGCAACACTGATGTGGGAGTACCGCCACACACCGCGCAGATACACACCGTGGATGGGGAATGCACAGCGATTGCCGAATGGCAATACCCTTGTCAACTATGCGGATGCGTCGCTTCCGAAGGTCACAGAAGTTCGACCGGACGGATCCCGCTCGCTTGAGATGGACTTCGTCAGTCCGGCAAACAGCTACCGGGTTTTCAAATTCGATTGGATGGGTAAGGCACGCCAGCCCTATCTGATCGCTGAGAGCTACCCGGATCGGGTGACGCTGATCTTCAACAAGTTCGGCGATTCAGATGTCGACCACTTCAACGTCTATGGAGGGACGTCGCCGGGCCCGACAACGTTCATGGTTTCTTCCGACGTTCCGTTCGTGCACCTGACTGAACTCGAGAATCGTCGTCAGCATTACTTCCGCGTGACCGCCGTCGACGGTGCCGGCGTAGAAAGTGAGTACTCGAACGAGGAGACGGTCTACGTAAACTTCACCACGCCGGGCACCAACATGGTTCGAAACGGTGATTTCGCAGATGGCCTCGCCGAGTGGGACTTCGAGGTCAACGGTGACGCGCAGGCCTCAGTCACAACGTTGCCCGGATCGCTATTGACGTTTGCCATAGAGCGCGGCGGGATCGAATGGTGGAATATTCAACTACGCCAACCGGGTATGCCGCTCATCAATGGTCGGGAGTACGTGTTTGAATTTGATGCCTACGCCGATAGTCCACGGGTTTTTGAGGCGAAGGTCACGAGGGATGGGGATCCGTGGGATAATTATGGCATGATCTCACCGATTGTGCTTGCGACGCAGCTTCAGCACTATCGCTATTCGTTTACGATGGATCAGCCCAGCGATTTTGCGGCGAGAGTCGTGATCAATGTCGGGAAATATGATGCTGATGTGCACATGGGAAACGTTACGCTGAGGGAGGCGGTCGCCACAGGTGGATTGGACGGAGTCGATGCCTCCGGCGGCCTGACGTTGCACCCGCCGTATCCAAACCCGACGCGGCATCAAGCGCGCGTTGAATACGAACTCGGTGAGCCCGGCCATGTGACGATCGATGTTTACAATATCATCGGGCGCCGGGTCGCCCGGATCGTCGACGAGTGGCAGTCCGCAGGAGGCCACACACAGGTCTTCGACGCTGCCGGCCTTCCGGCAGGCGTCTACTACTACCGTCTCAGCACTCGCGGATCCACGGGTTCCGAGACGTCGGTTGTCGGCTCCGTCGTTTTCGTTTTGTAGCTCACGGATGGCAACTTCCAGAATCCAGAAACAGCAATGAAACCCCTTCTCTTGCCGGCTGCATTCATTCTTATCGTCTCGTCCGCGTTTGCACAGGACCAGTCCGGGTATGAGTTCCTGTCGCCGATGCCGGCGTCGATCGAGAATTCGAGGCAGAGCACGATCATAATTCGCGAGGGCTCTCACATCGATCGTGGGACGCTTGATGCCACCGCCATCCGTGTGACAGGTTCGCTCAGCGGTCCGGTTTCGGTCGCGACAACGCTGTCCAGCGACGGGAAGACCATCATCGCAAATCCCGATCACGTTTTTGCACCTGGTGAGAACGTGGACGTCGTCGTGCAAGGCAACATTCGGACGCTCGCGGGAAGGGTCCTACCACCGGCTCGCTTCTCCTTCCAGATTTCGTCGCTGGAGCGAATGCCCGATCCGTACGATTTGATGCCCGGTTTGCGTCCACCTTTGAAGACTGATGCAGGCACGTTTGACGGTCGGTCCTTCACCTCACGAGTCGACGACTTCCCGGTGATGGATATTCAGATCTATGATTCCACAGCTATCGGCGAAGGATACCTGTTCCTGGCCGTCGCCAGCAATGTGGAGGGCGTCGGCTATTATCTGATGATGCTGGAAAACGATGGTACGCCATTCTTTTCGCGCGCTCTTGAGAACGACTACGCCTACGACTTCAAGATGCAGCCGAACGGAATGCTGAGTTATGCACACTTCTTCGAGCACCACTCATATACCGGTGGCGGCAACGTCGTACACAAGATTCTGGACAACAGTTTTGCGCTGGTCGACAGTGTGCAGATGGGCAACGGCTACGTGGCTGAGGCCCATGACTTCCAGATTCTCCCGAACGGTCACTACCTCCTGTTCGGCTACTACCTGACACCCGTAGACATGAGTCAGATCGTTGCAGGCGGCCAACCGGACGCGCTCGTGTCAGGTGGCGTCGTGCAGGAGTTGGACGCTCAGAAGAACGTGATCTTCCAGTGGCGATCGTGGGACCATTACGATTTCGAAGACTGGTCATACAATTCGCGTTTTGCGACACGGTCGATCGTGAGCGCGTTTCATCTGAACACGATCAATTTGGATGATGACGGGCATATCCTCCTGGCGACGCCGCAGTGGGCGAGGAAGATTAATCGTCAAACCGGAGAGGTCATCTGGGCACTCGGTGGACCTCACAACGAATTTTCGTTTGTTGGTGTAGACAGCACGGAAGGGGTTGACATGGTTGGTGGTCATGCGATCCATCGCCTCCCGAACGGTAACATGCTGATGTACGACAACGGCAACCGGCAGGGGACGAGAACGTCGCAGGCGCACGAATTCACGATCGATGAGTCGGGGCGCGTTGTGGATTTCGTATGGTCATACGTTCCCGACAGTCTGGTTTCGGGATGGCACCGTGGGAATGCGCAACGACTGCCCAACGGAAACACGGTCATTGGCTGGGGTGGAAGCAGCGGACTGCCCAGTCCGGCCTTTACCGAAGTAAACGCCGCTGGCGAAAAAGTGTACGAGCTGTCGTTCGTTCCGCCGGACGTTGAGAGCTACCGCGCGTTCAGGATTCCGTTCACACGCGGAGCTCCGTCAGCCAGCGTCGTGATCATCGAGGTTGTACCCGGGAACACGTACGATTTCGTCGACACCGGGGGCGACACCGGTGTGACCGTGACCCTGAACACGATCGACAGCTTCGGTTACAACGAACTGGCCGTCACCCGTTTTGATTTCGCACCGAAGGCTCCGGAGTTTTTCGGCAAGGCCCCGCGTGTGAAACCGGCCCGTATGATGTTGGACAACTTCGCCATCGATGCGATTGATGCTGATATCCGGTTTGACGTCGCCGCGTGGGATATTCGGGACCCTGAGAACACGATTGTGTATCACCGCGAGTTTGAGGATCAGGGGTTGTTTCTTCCGCTCCCGACAACGTATAACCCGGTAAAGGGTCAGGTGGTAGCCAGCACGACACAGTTTGGCGAGTTCATTCTTGCGACCGCGGATTTCAGTTCCGTGGTGTACACTGCAAGGCCATACTTACCTGCAGATGGCGACAGCGTCAATCAGGAATTACCCGTGACGCTGCAGTGGTCTCCGATTGGCTACGTCACGTCATTTGACCTTCAGGTGGCGACCGATGAAAGTTTTGCCTCGCCCGCGGTCGATGTCACGTCGATGCGCCAGGCCTTTTTCGACATGGCGTCGGTAGATGCCGCTACGGAGTACTACTGGCGCGTAAGATCCACGAATGATGCGGGGACGAGCGAATGGTCGGCGGCTCAGCGCTTTACAACAGTCGAACCGTTCATCGACCTGATCGCGCCGGATGGGGCGGTGGAGTTGCAGCGCGGCCTCGATCATTACATCCGGTGGACCGACAACATCGAAGAGGACGTGATCATCGATCTCCTCCGCAACGATGTCATGGTGGCCCCCGTCGTGACGACCGCTAGCGATGGTGCCTATCTGTGGGAGGTGGATGCGCAGCTGGAGATGGGCTCCGGTTACACCTTGCGCATAGCCAGCTCGGTTGATGCCGGGCTTTTGGCCCAGAGCGAGCAGGGATTCGTGATTATCGATACCACGGCCACGGCCATTGAGGCTCCGGCCGGCCCTGTAAGCGACTTCTCGCTTCATCAGAATTATCCGAACCCGTTCACTCCGGAGACCGTGATGGGCTTTGCCGTGTCCGAGCCCCGCCGGGTCGTAATCCGTGTGTTCGATGTGCTGGGCCGCCAGGTCGCAACAGTCGTCGATGGCCAATTCACGGTCGGCGTCCACTCGGCGTCGTGGGACGGAACGTCGAGCACAGGTGAACGCGTGGCGAGCGGGGTATATCTGTATCGCATGGATGCTGGCGAGTTCACCGAG
The DNA here is from genome assembly GCA_963768565.1 of Rhodothermales bacterium. GTDB lineage: Bacteria > Bacteroidota > Rhodothermia > Rhodothermales > JABDKH01 > JABDKH01. The sequence continues at coordinate 4,601 of CAVYIO010000037.1, read as the reverse complement.
ACCCGGCAACTCATATTGCTTCGATGAGCCGGTGGCCGGCGATTGTATATTATCTAGACTGTGTGATGAATCTGATGTGATCCGGCCGGGCAGCACCGATCGCCGATCGCTAAATACAATAAAGAGAAATGAACAAGCGACTTCTTCTCGCTGCGGGCGCTGTCATCGTGATCGCGCTCCTTGGTTTCTTCGTGAGGTTTGAGTCAGACGAAGTTGCTGACCTCATGGTGTCGCCGAGGCTCGGTCCGTTCAGAGTGGCTGTAACGACAACCGGCGAACTCCGTGCAAAGAACTCCGTCAAGATCTACGGGCCGAGCAGCACGCGCCAGCTTCGCATCTTCGAGATGAAGATCCTCAGACTTGTCCCGGAAGGCACGGTAATCAAGAAGGGTCAGTTCGTGGCCGAGCTCGACCGCTCGGAGGTGACGAGCCGGATCAACGACGCCAATCTCGAGCTGCAGAAGGCTCAGTCGCAGTACGAGCAGGCCTTGCTTGATACATCGTTGACGCTGAGTCGCGAGCGCGACAATCTGGTGAATCTCGAATATGCCAAAGAGGAGGCACGGCTTAGACAGGAGCAAGCCGTGTACGAGGCTCCTTCGTTGAAACGCCAGGCAGAAATAGACTTTGAGAAAGCCGAACGAGCGCTCCAACAGGCTGTAGAGAACTATCAGACGCAGGTGAAGCAGGGAATCGCCAAGATGCGCGAGGTGGGGGCAGAATTATCCAAGAACAGGAATCAGTTTCAGCTTTTGACGAATGCAGCACAACAGTTTACGATCATGGCTCCTGAGAACGGAATGGTCGTGTACAAACGTGATTGGCGCGGGCAGAAGCTCACCACTGGGGGAACCGTCAATGCGTGGGATCCAGTTGTGGCGGAACTCCCGGATCTGTCCGTCATGGAGTCTGTGACCTACGTCAACGAGGTGGACATACAGAAGCTCGCTTCCGGTCAGAAGGTCGAGATTGGCCTCGATGCCGATCCTAACAAGAAGCTGACCGGGACGGTAGTCAAGGTTGCGAATATCGGTGAACAGAGACCGAACTCCGATGCGAAAGTGTTTGAGGTGGCGATAACGGTGAACGAGTCCGATACGACACTGCGGCCGGCCATGACCACCAGCAACACTATCGTAGTAGCGGAACTGCCGGAGGCGGTCTTCATACCGCTCGAAGCGATTCACACATCCGACTCCCTGAACTTCGTTTATGCCAAACGCGGCGGTCGAACCGTTCGTCAGGAGGTAAGACTCGGACAGATGAACGAGAACGAAGCTGTCGTCCAGGCGGGCGTATCCAACGAAGACAGGATCTTCCTTTCACTTCCGGCCGATACGTCGGGCCTTTCGTTTATCGCGCTGGACAAAGTCGGCGCTCTTGCCGCTGCGAGTCCGGAGTAGCAGGAGACAGCCATGCTTGAAAAGGCGATTTACAATTTCCTGATTGCGACCGAGTCCATTCGCGGAAACAAGATCCGATCCATTCTGACGATGCTCGGCATCATCTTCGGCGTTGCGTCGGTGATAGCCATGCTGGCCATCGGCAAGGGCGCGGAGCAGGAGGTGCTGAATCAGATCAAGCTCCTGGGTGCAAACAACGTCATCGTGAAGCCGGTGATTCGACAGGAGGAAGGCGCCGTAGACGAGAGTGACGCGTTGACAGCAGAGAAGGTACCGTGGTCGCCGGGGCTGACATTGAAAGACGCGATCAGTATCCAGAACCTCGTGCCGGGCGTTACGGGTGTCAGTCCGGAGGTTGTGATCGAAACGCAGGCGATACGATCAGGTCTTCGCCGGTCCGTGAAACTCGTCGGTGTTGACGCGCAGCACTTTGACCACCCGGACATCCGACTTTCGGAAGGCAGATTCTTCACCGATGAGCAGCTGCTGCAGGCAGCACCGGTCGCGGTCATCGGTCAGAAAATCAAGACACGTTTCTTCACGCGCGAGGCTCCTCTGGGCAACAAGATCAAATGCGGAAACCTGTGGCTGACCGTCGTGGGAGTTCTCGAGGGACGCTCCCTGTCGTCGCAAAGCATCGAGAACCTCGGCATCCGCGATTACAATTATGACATCTATGCACCGCTCAAGACAGTCTTGCTGCGCTATGAGGATCGAGCACGCGTCTCGACTCAGGAAGTGCAGCAGTCGAACAGCGGTGGCAACGAGGGGTCGGGTAGTCAGGACCGTGAGGAGAATTACCATCAACTGGATCAGCTTGTGGTCAGTGTCGATCGCTCGGACATGATGCAGCCAGTGGCCGACGTCGTAAGTCGAATGCTGAAGCGACGGCACTATGGTGTGGTCGATTACGAGGTGATCGTGCCGGAACAGCTCCTGAAACAGGAGCGGAGGACGCAGAATATCTTCAACATTGTTCTCGCGGCGATAGCGTCCATCTCATTGATCGTAGGGGGCATCGGCATCATGAATATCATGCTGGCGTCCGTGCTGGAGCGAACGCGAGAGATCGGTGTGCGGAGATCTATCGGCGCCACTCGCAACGACATCGTACTCCAATTTCTGATTGAGGCGATCACGATCAGTTTCGCGGGTGGTGTCATCGGCATCCTCCTGGGGGTAATGATCAGCCGGGGCATCGAGTTGAGCACAGGCATACAGACTATTGTCTCGGTTCTATCGGTCGTTCTTGCCTTTCTGGTGTCCTTCAGTGTCGGCCTGGTATTCGGTCTTCTTCCGGCCAAGCGCGCGGCCGAGCACGATCCGGTGGTCGCTCTGCGCTACGAGTAATCAACCAATCCCATGATATCTCGAACAGTCTTCTTTGTAGTCCTGACCGGGTTGGCGGTGACGGGGTTCGTGCCGTCCGTTATTGGCCAGACGGCGAAGCCGCTTACGCTCCAGGCGAGCATCGACCTTGCGCAAGGACAGAGCCCCGCAGCCGTGAGTGCACGCCTCACGTTTGCGCAGTCGTACTGGTCGTATCGGGGCTCCCGCTCGCAGGTCTTTGCCAACCGTGTTTCTCTCGGCCGACGGTCCGGGTTTGCGGCGTTCGATCGAGGAGTTGGACCAGGATGATGGGACGGTGGAATACGTGGAGCGTAACTCGACATCCGGCCAGGCCCGTTTGTCTATCGCACAGCCCATCCTGTGGACCGGTGGTCAGTTGTTTGTGTCGTCGCGTCTGAGCCGACTCAACAATCGCTTCGCGAATACGGACTTCACACAGTGGCAGTCCGCCCCGCTCGTAGTCGCACTCTCCCAGCCCATCTTCCAGTTCAATCAGCTGAAATGGGATCGGCGCACCGAACCGCTGCGATACGAAGTGGCGCGGCGCGAACTTCGCGCTGATCTGGAAGACATCGCGATCGATATCACCAGACGATTCTTCGCTGTGTACATCTCGCAGATGAATCTCGAGATAGCCACCTTCAATGTGGCCATCAACGACACGATCTACACCCTCTCACAGGGTCGATTTGAGATCGGCAAGATTGCGGAGAACGATCTTCTTCAGAGCGAACTCGCGTTGCTCAACGCACAGAGCGAGCAATCGTCTGCGTCGATTGCGTATGATGCGGCCGTGCAGGATCTGAAACTGGCGCTGGATCTGCCGTACGATGCGGCGCTCGAAATTCTGCCGCCCGCACGAATCCCTGATCTGCGTGTCGATCCCAATGAAGCCGTAGAGCAGTCGAGACGCAATCGGCCGGCTTATCTGGATCTTGATCTCGATGCCGTGGAGGCGCGCCGCGAGGTGGCCCGGGCCAGGCGTAACAACGGTCTCTCGGCGAATCTTACAGCGAGTTATGGGCTCAATCAGAGTTCTGACATATTCGATCGGGTATATCGTGACCCACTCAGTCAGCAGCAGCTCACGCTGAGTTTGCAGGTACCGATTCTCCAGTGGGGCCAGGGGAAGGCGCAGGTCGAGGCGGCGCTGGCGCGTCGGCAGCAGGTCGAGCAGGATTCCGACGTACGCAGGAAGGAGCTGGATCAAGAAGTCTACTTCGAGGCGCTTCAGCAAATGCAGCTGCAGCAGCAGGTACGCATTGCGGCGAAAGCGGATACGGTGGCGACGAGGCGGTTCGAGGTCGCCAAGAACCGGTATCTGATCGGGAAGATCGACATCACCGAGTTGTTCAACGCGCAGCGCGAGAAAGACAACGCGCGGCGATCCTATATCGAGTCACTGAGGCAGTTCTGGACTTCGTACTTCAATCTGCGACGGTTGACGCTGTTCGATTTCCTATCGGGTACGACGATTGAGGTTGTGGAGTGATGAATTTGTTTCGATCCGGGATCGATCTTTCGCCACCGGACCCTTGCTCTGGAGCAGGGCGCGTGCGCGAAGTAGTCTGTTGATGCCGGTCGCAGTGCACTCGATAGTTACCGGTCCCGATCTGATGTATGCTTGATGCATGATCGGTCCATTCAAGTTTTTCAGCCCTGAAGAGTAGCAAAACATGTGTATATCAAGCAGATGCCTTGCCCCGATGGTCCTCGCCGTTCTCCTCGTGTCGGGATGCAAGTCGACCGAGCCGGTTTCTCTGATGGAAGCCTCGCCCGCACCTGCCGAAGCGCGCGCCCTATGGGTCGCACGCATGGCATATCGGACGCCGGAAGACGTCCGGGCGA
>CAVYIO010000036.1:0-67721 GCA_963768565.1 Rhodothermales bacterium | reverse complement strand
CCGTTAGATGCTGACATTGATAACTCCCTCTCTACGTTTCACGTTTCAATGGGGTCAGACTCGATTGATCTAACCTCCATCATAAAAACAATTTTCTCAGTACAATATCAATCGAGTCTGACCCCATTGAAACCTTGAAATACAAAACAGGATCGATCGGCTCTAACCCCGTTGAGACAGCACCGATTTGTTCGATGCCGGGTTGTTCATTTTCAGCCGGGAAGAAGGTATAGGACAACGACACCGTCCTGATCTCTTCCGGCAACGCCGGGTCGACAACAAACCGCAACGGCATTTGCTTGCTTTCGTTTGGCTGCAGTGTCTGCCGGGTGAAACAGAAGCATTCCGTCTTGTTGAAATACTTTGCCGCCAGTCCCGGTGCCAGGCTTGGTATTGCCTGGCCAGCAACCAGGCTGGCAGTTTTGTTCCTGGCAAAATAATTCACTTCCGTCACATCACCGGGATGCACCTTGATCCTCCTGACCATCGGCCTGAATTCCCAGGGCAACTCGCTGTTCACCGTTGCCAGAAATTCCACCGTCACCAGGCGGTCTTCATCGACTTTCTGGCTGAGCGCAGCTTCCATCTCGATGCGGCCGGTCTTGCCGTTGATCCCGGTGATATCGCAGAACACGTCATAAATCGGCACCAGTGCAAACCCGAAGCCAAACATGGCAACTGCGGCCAGACCGAGCCGTTTTACAACCCGGGTGTTTGCTGCCTGTCGTTCGTTGGCTTGCATGACTGTCAGGTCAGCACGAAAAAGCTGGCTGCAAAAAAGGCCGCCGCCAGCAACGCGAGCACGATCACTGTAACGGCGATTCCGATGGTCTGCTGCCTGTTACCCTGTTCTGTCATTGACGTCACCATTCCAGGGCGGGTGCATATGCCAAAAACCCGCGCCCCCGGTTAATTACCTGACCTGCGGGGCTTCCATAAACGTGTGATACGGCGCCGGTGAGGGAACCGTCCATTCCAGGCCGTGCGCACCTTCCCAGACCTGCCCGCTGGCCTGCTCGCCGCCGCGGATGGTCTTGATCAGGATATAGATGAAGAACACCTGCGCCAGGCCGAAGGCGAAGCCGCCGATGCTGGAGATCATGTTCCAGTCCGCGAACTGCAGCGAGTAATCCGGGATACGGCGCGGCATGCCGGCCAGGCCGATGAAGTGCTGCGGGAAAAAAAGCACGTTCACGGAAATGGTAGACCACCAGAAGTGGATCTTGCCGAGCCTCTCGTCGACCATGTGGCCGGTCCACTTCGGCATCCAGTAATACACCGCGGCAATGATTGCAAACAGCGCGCCGGTCACCAGCACGTAGTGGAAATGCGCCACGATAAAGTAGGTGTCGTGGTACTGCATGTCGGCCGGGGCGATACCCATCATCAGGCCGGTGAAACCGCCGATGGTGAACAGGAACACGAAGGCAATCGCCCACAGCATCGGGGTCTCGAAGGTCATGGAGCCGCGCCACATGGTGGCGGTCCAGTTGAACACCTTCACTGCTGTAGGCACGGCGATCAGTATCGTGGCATACATGAAATACAGCTCACCGGCGACCGGCATGCCGGTGGTGAACATATGATGCGCGTAGACGATGAAGGACAGGAAGGCGATGGAGGCCGTTGCATACACCATGGAGCTGTAACCAAACAGCTTCTTGCGCGCAAAGGTCGGGATGATTTCGGAGACCACGCCGAAGGCCGGCAGGATCATGATGTACACCTCGGGATGCCCGAAGAACCAGAATATGTGCTGGAACAGTACCGGGTCACCGCCGCCGGCGGCATCGAAGAAGCTGGTGCCGAAGTTACGGTCGGTGAGCATCATGGTCACCGCACCTGCGAGTACCGGCATCACGGCTATCAGCAGGAAGGCGGTAATGAACCAGGTCCAGACGAACAGCGGCATCTTCATCAGGGTCATGCCCGGCGCGCGCATGTTCAGCACCGTGGCAATGATGTTGATGGCACCCATGATGGAAGAGAAACCCAGCATGTGCACGGCGAAGATAAAGAAGTCCGTGCTGTCCGGTGCGAAGGTGGTGGACAGCGGGGCGTAAAAGGTCCAGCCAAACGCCGGGGCGCCGCCTTCCATGAAGAAGGTGCTCAGCAGCATGGTGCCGGCAAACGGCAGGATCCAGAAACTCCAGTTGTTCATGCGCGGCAGGGCCATGTCGGGCGCACCGATCATCAGCGGGATCTGCCAGTTGGCGAGTCCCACCATGCCCGGCATGATGGCGCCGAACACCATGATCAGGCCATGCATGGTCGTCATGGAGTTGAAGAACTGCGGATCGACGATCTGCATACCGGGCTGGAAAAGCTCGGCACGAATCACCATCGCAAAGGCGCCGCCAACCAGCAGCATGGTGAAGGCAAACCACAGGTAGAGGGTGCCGATATCCTTGTGGTTGGTGGTGGTTACCCAGCGCATCAGGCCGCTTGGGGCACCGTGATCGTGATGGTCGTCGTGTGTGGTAGCTGTACTCATTGCATTATTTCTCCACTGAAATATATCTGGATTCTCTAGCGTGCGGCAGTAATAACGGACGGCTGCACCGTCTCCCCGGTGTTGTTGCCGAAGGCATTGCGCTGGTAGGTGATCACGGCAGCGATATCGGCATCATTCAACTGCTCGCCGAAGGCCTGCATGGCGGTACCGGCCCTGCCATTCAACAAGATATCGACATGGCCAGCCAGATCGCCCGTGGCAACGGGGCTGCCCGCGATTGCCGGGAACACGCCCGGTATACCTGCACCATTGGGCATGTGACAGGCGGCACAGTTGGTGTTGTAGACCGCCTCACCCCTGGCAATAAGATCAGCCTGCGTCCAGGTCCGGGTGGCAGATGCAGCCGCTGCCGCTGCACCGGCCTTCTGGTCGGCAACCCACTGCCGGTAGTCGGTTTCCGTCTTGGCCTCGAGCACGATCGGCATGAAACCATGGTCCTTGCCGCACAGTTCCGCACACTTGCCGCGGTAGGTACCCGGCTCTTTCAGTTCTGTCCAGGCATCATTGATAAACCCGGGCACGGCATCCTGCTTCCAGCCCAGGTCCGGTACCCACCAGGAGTGGATCACGTCGTTGGAGGTAATCAGGAAACGAATCTTCTTGTTGATCGGCACGACGATGGGATTGTCGACAGTCAACAGATAGGTGTCATCCTTTGGTGCATCACCGGTGATCTGTTCGCGAGGCGTGGTCAGGACACTGAAGAAGCTGATGCCCTCATCGAGGTAATCGTACTTCCACTTCCACTGGTAGCCGGTAACCTGGATCGACATATCCGAATCACGGGTATCTTCCAGTGCCAGCAGGGTCGTGGTCGCCGGGACCGCCATGCCAACCAGCACCAGGAAAGGAATGGTGGTCCAGATGACTTCAACCGTGGTGCTTTCATGAAAGGTTGCCGGTACAGCACCTTTCGATTTACGGTGGGCATAAATCGAGTAAATCAGTACCGCGAATACCCCGATACAGACCACAACGCAGATCCAGAAAATCAGCATGTGCAGGTTATAAACCTTGTGGCTGATGTCGGTAACGCCTTTTACCAGGTTGAACATGTACTCGGCATGGCCGGGGCCACTACCAAGCAGGAGGGCCGCGCCCAGGATACTGCAGAAGGCGCCTTTAAGCGTTTTAGCGAACATGCATCGACTCCATGACTAAATTAAAATTCAAGAATTAAAGTAAACCTTGCGTGCTGCCCGGCGCCCGTCAGGCGCCGCTTTCGTGCCAGTCATCACGGTGGATCACCTGCTCCAGTTCCGCGGCCAGTGCACAGCGTTCCCCTTCGTTGAGAAACTCGCCGATTACGACCTGTTTCCCCTGGAATGCAACTGCCAGCTGCTGCGGATACCAGGCAATCGGTGAGCGCTGCAGCCTGATTCGCGCCCAGGCGCGCGGGCATTCCCAATGCTCCTGCGGCTGGCGTCGTCCCTTTTCCACGCTGACGACTTGCGCATTTACCGATATAACCTCGCGCATCTGGCTTCGAGAAAGGCACAGATAAAAGGCGACCCCCAGAACAGCGACTTCCAGACCCGCAAACGGCAGCACCGGCCAGAAACCGTGCAACGCAAATGTGATGCCGATTCCCAGGCAGCAAAAACTGATTGCCGCGTAAAATCTCAACGCACTGCGCCATGACAGGGACTGGTTCGGACGAATCACCCAGTGACAGTCCATGCCCGCAGGTACGTATTCCCGTTCAATCACTAGCTTGTTTACACGCCGCAGGTGTCTGGCCGATCTGCGCAACAGAGCGTGAATACTACTGTATGCCCTGCATGCCCTCAACCGGTGCAAGTTCCAGTGGTTGAGGATTTTGGCCGAAAAAGTATCCGAATTTTATATTAGTATCCCATCAGATTCAAATGAAGGCCGAATCAGCTGTGGCTGACTGGTGCGGCGCTCAGGCGGGCGGCCACGGCCTCTGCACTGACCGCCTTGAGCACCGGGACAATACCCAGCAGCGGGGCATTAATTATTTTTATTAATGCATTAGTCGTCTCTTCCCAGGCTTCTGCCAGCGGCGCCGGGCTATTTACCACCCAGCCCGCCAATGGCAGGCCGCCGGCCGCGATGGCATCGGCCGTCAGGCGGGCATGGCTGAGGCAGCCGAGACGCAGCCCCACCACCAGGATCACCGGCAAACCCAGCCTGCAGGCGAGGTCGGCCGTGGTGTATTGACCATCCAGCGGCACCTGCCAGCCGCCCACCCCTTCCACCAGCATGCAGTCCACTGTCCCGGACAATTCGCTGTACGCTTGCAGGATTCGCCCGGGTTCAATGCGGATGCCGTTTGCCGAGGCGGCAATGTGCGGGGCAATAGCCGGCTCGAAGGCATAGGGATTCACCTGGCTGTAGGCCAGCGCCACCGATGCCTGCTGCTGTAATTTCAGGGCATCATCATTACGCAGCCCGTCAGCCGTGTTCACACAACCCGAGGCGACCGGTTTCATCGCGGCGACGCGTTGCCCGTGTGCCTGCAGGTAATGCATCAGGCCCAGCGTTACAGTCGTCTTGCCAACGCCGGTATCGGTGCCGGTGATGAAATAACCGGGGCTGTTGAAAAAATCTTTATCCATAATTTTATGCTATCAACGCAGATGATTTGCTTATTAACTGCATGAGCGGATCTCGTCCGCGATGCCACTGCATGAAAAACAATCGCGCTTGGGAAGCACTCCTACAGGAAACTGCGCCACCAATTTGCAGGAGCCGGCATTAGCTGGCGAGGTGTTCGCGAGCTGGTGCTCCTACAGGACACTACCGCCTCGAAGATACATAAACCGGACTATTTACGCTCCAGATCAACCAGCGGCACTTCCTGGCTGCCGGGCTGGCTATGTTTATTGTGCGGTGACCACGCGTGGCCGTACACCACCTCGTAACTGGCCGGCAGAACACCATTCTTGCGGAATGGCTCATAGGCCTCGACAAGCTGCTGCAGGTGGCGCTTGCCGGTCAGGCCGCGCGGGCGACCGAAGGTGACATTGTGCGCGCCGATTTGCTTCAGGTCCTGCATCAGGCCGCGCAACTCCGGGTAGGTCACCGTGATGTATTCCGAATCCATCACCGGCTCCGCCCAGCGGGTATGCACCAGCGAATCACCGACATCATGCAGGTCGATAAACGAGTTGACATGACTGTAGCCGTCAACCGCTTCCCAGCTGGCGCGCAATTCCATCAGGGTATCCGGACCGAAGGTGGTAAACATCAGCAGGCCACCCGGCGACAACACCCGGCGCAAATCGGTAAAGGTTGCCTGCAGGTCCGTGCACCACTGCAGCATCAGATTGGAAAATATCAAGTCAAAACTGTCGTCGGCAAAGGGCAGCGATTCGCTGTCGCCGCAGACGCATCCCGGCTTGCGAAACCAGCCGGCCCGCTGCTGGACGCGCTCCAGCATCGGCCGCGCAATATCCAGCGCCACCACATCGGACCTGCGATAGCGCTTCATCAACGCCCTGGTAAACACCCCGGTACCGGCACCCAGGTCAAGCACCCGGCGTGGCTGCAACCGTACATAATCGAGCCGCTCCATCAGGCGGTCGCCGATCTCGTTTTGCAGCACGGCGGCATTATCATAGGTAGCGGCTGCCTTTTCGAAGGCAAGTCGTGCCAGGCGCTTGTCAATCAATGTCGTGTTGTCTGTATTAATCATGTGGATTCATCTGCTGTTCCGGATGAGTATGCAGGAAGTGCTGCACCAGCCCGGCAACGACTTCAGGATGTGAAATAAACGGCGCATGCCCGGCACCCTCGATCACTTCAAGCCGGGCGGCAGGAAATAAACGCGCCGTCTCGCGCCCGGCATTGACCGGCACCAGCGTGTCCCGCCCACCCATGATCAGCATGGCGGGGCAATGAATCCCGGAGACCTGTTCACGCAAATCGGCAGAACGCAGGATATCCAGTCCGGCCTGCAAGGCCACTGTGGCGGGTTCGCCATGCGCCAGCATTTTTTTCCGCAGGGTCTTCAGTGTCCGGCTTGCATCGATAGCGCCGCGCACTTGCAGGGACAGAAAACGAATCAGCGTGCGGCTGTAATCCGCCTGCAATTCCGCGGCGAAAGTGTCCAGCAGGGACGGCAGCATGGCGGACTGCCAGCCCGGCTTGCGCACAAAACAGGGGCTGCTGGCGAGCAGAACCAGGGCACTGACCTGTGCGGGCCGCTGCAATGCAGCCCGGCTTGCAAGCAGCCCACCCAGCGACCAGCCCAGCCATGCAGCCGGACCCGGCACCGCATCAAGCAGCACATCGACCATTGCATCCAGTTGCGCCTCACCCTGCCAGTTACTCCGCCCATGGCCCGGCAGGTCGACGCAGGTCACCCGGAAATCCGTTTCCAGCAAAGGCACGAACTCATCCCAGATTCCGCCGTGCAGGCCCCAGCCATGGATCAGGACAAGGTCAGGGCCGCTGCCGGTTGTTTGTGTATACACGGTCATTGGATCTTATCCAATGCATCAAGCAACCGGTCCACCTGCGACTCGCTATGCGCTGCAGAAAACGTAATACGCAACCGGGCTGTTCCTTCCGCTACGGTTGGCGGTCGAATGGCTGTCACCAGGATACCCTGCCCGCGCAGTGCCTCGCTGAACTGCAGGGCGGTCCCGGCATCACCGACGAGCAGTGGTTGTATCGGCGTGTCCGAGTCACACAGGCCCAGGCCGAGCTGCTCCGCACCGGCACGGAAGCGCTGCACCAGCACCGCCAGGTGCTCGCGCCGCCAGCCTTCCTCCCGGACGAGTTTCAATGCCGCACGTGTCGCAACGGCAACGGCCGGGGGAGCGGCCGTAGTATAGATGTAGGTGCGCGCCTGCTGGATCAGGGTCTCGATCAGATCCTCGCTGCCGGCGACAAAGGCGCCAAAACTGCCGAATGCCTTGCCCAGTGTGCCCATCAATATCGGCACCTGATCGAGGCCGAGCCCGGCCTGCGCCACGCTGCCGCGGCCCTGCGGGCCGACCACGCCGAGGCCATGGGCGTCATCAACCAGAAACCAGGCCGCCTGTTGTGCCGCGGCCCCGGCCAGCGCTGCCAGCGGTGCAATATCGCCGTCCATGCTGAACACGCCATCGGTCGCCAGCAGGTACTCGCCGGCAGGTGCAGCTCGCATACGCGTCTCCAGGTCGATTACATCCGCGTGCCGGTAACGCACCAGGCGCGCACCACTCTGGCGTACGCCATCCAGCAGGGAGGCATGGTTGCTGCGGTCCTGGAAAACACGGTCGCCGTGACCAAGCAGGGCCTGCATTACACCGAGGTTCGCCATGTAACCGGTGGAGAACAACAGGGCACGCGGGCGTTGCACAAACCCGGCCAGCTCCTCTTCCAGCTGCTGGTGCGCACGACTGTGACCGGTAATCAAATGTGCCGCGCCGCTACCGGCACCGTACTCATCGAGCCCCTGGTGGAAAGCGGCGATGACCTGCGGGTGATTGGCCAGGCCGAGGTAATCATTACTGCAGAATGACAGTAATGATGTGCCATCCACCTGCAGCTCGACACCTTGCGCGCCATCAATCACCTGGCGGCTGCGATACAGATTTTTCTGTTTGCGGACCTCGAGTGCTTCGGACAGATTTTTCATATCAGGTACAAGTACCGTGGTGCATTACCGCGCCCTTAAACCACATTCAACAGGAGCGTCTCAACCTGCAGGAGCATGATCGAATCCGCGATGACCCTGCACGAAGGACAATCGCGCTTGAGAATCGCCCCTGCAACGCGAATCAAAGCCTGTAGGAGCGGATCTAATCCGCGATGACCCTGCAGGAGCATGATCGCGCCTGAGAAGTGCTCCTACGGTCGATACCCGGTCTCCTGTAAAAGCCTTCAGGCCGGATGCAGCCCCAGCCGCTCGAACAGGGCATCATCCCTGGCAGTATCGGGGTTACCCGTGGTGAGCAGTTTGTCGCCGTAAAAAATCGAGTTGGCACCGGCGAGGAAACACAGCGCCTGCATTTCATCGCTCATCTCGCTGCGCCCTGCTGACAGGCGAACGTATGCGCGCGGCATCAGGATGCGCGCCACGGCGATGGTGCGCACGAATTCAGTGGCTTCAATCTCCGGCTGTTCATCCAGCGGCGTGCCCTCCGCCCTGACCAGGCGATTGATCGGCACACTGCCGGGATGCTCCGGCAGGTTGGCCAGCTCGCAGAGCATCGACGCCCGGTCGTTGCGGTCTTCGCCCAGGCCGACAATGCCGCCGCTGCAGACGTTAATACCCGCCTTGCGCACGTGATCCAGGGTATCGAGCCGGTCCTCGTAGGTACGCGTGGTAATAATCTTGCCGTAAAACTCCGGCGAGGTATCGAGGTTGTGGTTGTAGTAATCAAGACCTGCCTGTTTCAGTTCAAGTGCCTGTCCCTCGTCCAGCATACCCAGCGTTGCACAGGTCTCGAGCCCCTCGTCACGCACCTGGCGGACCATCTCCAGCACACGTTGAAAATTCTTGCCCCTGGGGTTGCGCCATGCCGCGCCCATGCAAAAGCGCGAGGCGCCCGCCTCCCTGGCACGCCTGGCCGCGCTGACCACGTCTTCAACAGCCATCAGGCTTTCGGGCAGCAGGCCTGCGTCATAGTGCACGCTTTGCGGGCAGTAGTGGCAGTCCTCAGGACAACCGCCGGTCTTGATACTTAAAAGGGTGCTGATCTGCACGGCATTGGCATCAAAGTTTTCCCGGTGCACGCACTGTGCCTTGAACAGCAAGTCGCTGAACGGCAATTCAAACAGGGCCATGACCTGCGTGCGCGACCAGTCATGGCGTACGCCGTTTGCAGATTTTTCCGACAGACGCGAAATTTGTTTATTCATAAATTACAACCGGATAGACGGGGAAATTTCCCGCAACAGAGGGGTGGACTATGGGACCGATCATTTCAGCTGTCAACCAGAATGGACATTAATGGTTTACAAATAAATGCCGGGCAGCTGTTGTCGCTGATTTTCCCGGCGTGCTGCCGCCTGTGTGGCAGCGCTGTGCGCCCGCGGGAGCAACTCTGCCCGCAGTGCATGGAAGACCTCCCCTGGCTGGAAAACAGCTGCAGCCGCTGCGCCCTGCCGCTACCAGCCGGCGCGGGAGATTCGCCCTGCGGACGCTGCCAGCAGCATCCGCCCGGATTTGATCACACACTGGCACTGTTTCACTACCAGCCACCGCTCGACTATCTGATCAAGCGGCTTAAATTTAACAGCGAACTCGCCATTTGCCCGTTCTTGTCGCGTTTACTGGCACAACGCATCCAGAGCTCAACGGCCCCCCTGCCCGATTTGCTACTGCCGGTTCCCCTGCATTACTCCCGCCTGCGCGAACGCGGCTTCAACCAGTCGACCGAACTGGCGCGGCGTCTCGGTCGCGCCCTCGACATTCGTGTTGATTACCGGCTATGCATGCGCACACGCAGCACGCTGCCGCAATCACTGCTGCCGCGGGCCGAGCGTGGCAAGAACATGCGCGGTGCCTTCAAGGTCAGGAAAACACTGGCAGCCATGCATATTGCGATCATTGACGATGTCATGACAACCGGACATACCAGCAGCGAACTGGCACATAACCTGAAGCAGGCAGGGGCAGGACAGGTGGATGTGTGGGTGCTTGCCCGGGCGGGCAGTGAGCATGCGCCGCAGCGCCGCGACTGTCAGATGACCAGGTAGTCCAGGTAAATACCCAGAAAAACGGTGGCACCAAACCAGTTGTTGTTTAAAAAAGCATTGAAGCAGCCGTCACGGTCACGATAGCGAATCAAGTGCTGCTGCCAGGCGGCAAGCCCGGCGGCAACCAGGACACCCAGGTAGTAGTACAGCCCAAGTTCAGCCTGGTGGCCAATCATCAGCAGGCAAACCAGCAACATGCCCTGTATCAACCCAATAATCCTGCGGTCAAGGTCCCCGAACAGGATGGCCGTCGATTTTATCCCCAGGGCAATATCGTCATCACGGTCGACCATCGCGTACATCGTGTCGTAGGCGGTCGCCCACAAAACCGTCGCGGTAAACATCAGCCAGGCAAGCGGCGGCACCGTGTTTGTCTGCGCCGCAAACACCATTGGTACAGCCCAGCCAAACGCCGCCCCGAGATACACCTGCGGCAGGTAAGTCAGGCGCTTCATAAACGGATAACTGGCGGCAAGCGCGATACCAACAAAGGACAGCAGCACCGTCAGCCTGTTGAGCAGTAACACCAGCAGAAAGGCGCGCCCGGCGTTGAACAGCGGCGACTCTTCCATGGTCTGAATCGCCGCCACCACGGCGTCGACACTTGAGCCACCGGCAGTCAACACGGCGTGCCCCGTTCGCAGCGCGTGTTCAAGTGCCGTGCGGTACGCCTCCTCGCTTTCAGCCGACATGTTCTCACGAAGGATCGTGCCGGCGCCTCCATGTACCACGATCGCGACCTTGCCGCTAGCTGGGGGATCCTGGGCGCTCGCGTTCGTCATGACAAGGATCCCGAATGCGAGAATGGCGACCGCCATGCGGTGGCCTTGACAGGCAAGGAAGGACATGTTGTTTCGGTTAGATACAAAGGAACCGCTGCGGCGTCTACTTCGGTGCCATTCGGATTGCGCCATCAAGCCGGATGACCTCACCGTTCAGCATGACATTCTCCATGATATGTCCGGCGAGTGCCGCGTACTCGGACGGCCGGCCAAGCCGCGACGGGAACGGGACCTGCTCGCCGAGTGAGGCACGCACTTCATCTGTCATGCCGGCTACCATCGGGGTTTCAAAGATGCCGGGCGCAATCGTCATTACGCGGATGCCGGCTCGAGAGAGATCCCGCGCAATCGGAAGCGTCATGCCGACCACACCTCCCTTCGACGCGGAATAGGCGGCCTGTCCGATCTGCCCGTCGAACGCCGCGACGGACGCCGTGTTGATGATCACGCCACGCTCGCCTTCATCGGTCGGTGTGTTTTCCTGAAGCCGCGCCGCCACCAGTCGAATGACGTTAAACGTGCCAATCAGGTTGACCGTAATCGTCCGGCTGAAGGACTCCAGGTCGTGAGGGCCTTTCTTGCCGATGGTTCGCCTCCCGATGAGGATACCGGCGCAATTCACTGCTCCATGCAGTCCGCCGAAGGCATCATCGGCTTTTGCGACGGCTGCCAGCACGCTCTCCTCGGACGTGACGTCGGTCTCGACAAAAACGGCTTGCTTGCCGAGTGACGCGGCCTTTTGCCGGCCTTCCTCGACCTTGACGTCGGCGAGGACGACGTTTCCGCCGTGACTGACGATCATGTCGGCCGTCGCGGCGCCCAGTCCCGAGCTTCCACCCGTCACGAGGAAGGTCTTCTTTGAAATCTGCATATCTATTCTCCGGTCGTATTCTGCACGGGGTCGTTGAGTTTTCGATGTGAAGTTAGTAATCGAGAATCAAATGACCGGCAGCGATCGTCCGACCTCTCGCGACAGTCAAAACCCGTCACGAGCTCATCATCCGATGCCGTACGCGGTCAAGGAAATCTACTATACCCTGCAGGGGGAGGGGGCCCACACGGGGCGCCCCGCCGTTTTCCTCCGATTTGCCGGCTGCAACCTGTGGACCGGACTGGAAAAGGATCGTCCTGAGGCCGTCTGCTCGTTTTGTGACACGGATTTTGTCGGGACGGACGGTGTCGGCGGTGGGAAATTCTCCACCGCGACGGACGTGGCCGACGCGGTCAACAGCATCTGGCATGAGGAGGCATCAAGCGAGCAGTCCCGTTTCGTCGTGTGCACGGGTGGCGAACCGCTGCTGCAACTCGATGAGGTGCTCATCGACGCATTGCATGATCGTGATTTTCAGGTCGCGGTTGAGACCAACGGGACGATCGATCCGCCGTCCGGCATCGACTGGCTCTGTGTAAGCCCCAAAGCCGGCGCCGCCCTCGTTGTGACGAGGGGCCACGAACTGAAGCTGGTGTATCCTCAGGACGGCGCCATGCCGGAGGATTATGAGGACCTCCCATTCGAGCGGCTTTCGCTTCAACCCATGGACGGACCGGAGATCAGCGAAAACACCAGACGAGCCGTCAGCTATTGCCGTAGTCACCCGAGGTGGCATCTCAGTCTTCAAGTGCACAAATTGTTGGGATTGCGGTAGCCTTCGATTCACACCTTTCCGAAAACCGATGCGAACAGTCGTGGCCCTGCTCATCTTCCTCATCGCCGGATGCCGCTATTCCGACGAACCTGACTCAGCGGCCTCGCTGCGTGTCATGACGTTCAATATTGAAGACCTGCGCACGTCTGATCTGGAACGCGCGGATCATCCCCGGCTCAAGGCCGCGGCGCGTACGATTCAGGAGCTTCGTCCGGACATCCTGCTCGATCAACGAAATGACGTACGATGTGCAGGGCGTGCCGGGTTTTTCGGATGCCGATGGTCCGGGACAGAACGCTCGTCGTTTCGTCCAGCGTTTCCTCGCCGTGTCGCAGGGTGCGGGATTGGAGCCGTTGACGTACGATACTTTTGCTCCTCCGACCAACACCGGTGTCAGCAGCGGTCTCGACCTGGACAATGATGGAGCGGTTGCGAGCAGCTTTCCGCCACCCGATCCGTCGGGCCCGGACGGATCTGCGCCATCCCAGACCGCCGCGCAAAGAGCGTATGGAAATGATAGCTGGGGCTTCGGGACGTTCCCCGGACAGTATGCGATGGCCCTGTTCGTAGCGCCACACCTGTCGATAGTTCGCGACAGCATCCGCACGTTTCAATTGTTTCGATGGGCAGATATGCCCGGCGCCCTCCGTCCGATGAACCCTGACTCACTCACGTCATGGTATTCCGACGCGGAGTGGTCCGTGATGAGGCTCAGCTCGAAGAACCATGTAGACGTGCCGGTGCAACTGCCCGACGGCCGCATCCTGCACGTGCTTGCCAGTCATCCCACGCCGCCTGCGTTCGACGGACCCGAGCGTCGAAACAAGCTCCGCAATCACGATGAGATCCGATTCTGGATCGACTATCTGGGCGACCGGGAGTATTTCGTCGACGACCGCGGTCGCGCCGGTGGCCTCGCGACAGGCGCATCATTTGTGATCGTCGGCGACCTCAATGCGGATCCCGACGAGGGCAGCTCGTATGGTAATCCGGCCCGCAAGCTGCTCGACGCTCCGGCCGTAAGCGGCGACTTCGTACCGACAGCGACCGAGGCCGGAATCAGCGCGTTCCCCGAGCTCGATCCGGACGATACGGCCGAATGGGGACTGCGCATCGACTATGTTCTGCCCTCGCGCGACCTGACAGTTCTCGACGGTGGCGTCCGTCGCCCGCTCTCGAGCGAGGAAAGGGCGAGCGATCACTTTCCCGTGTGGCTCGATCTGCAGATGCCGCCCAACCAATAGGTGCCGAAAGCACCTGCGATGCCGAATGAGTTGGAGACAGTACGAAATCCTGCTTCAGGAAAGACCCCGTGGCTTTCATCTTGTCACCAGCGAGATCGTTCGCGGCCTCACCGACCTGTCCAGTTTTCGCGTGGGTCTCGCCCACATTTTCATCCTGCATACGTCGGCGTCCCTTACGCTGAACGAGAATGCAAGCAGCGACGTGCGTGTCGACTTCGAGGCGTTCTTCAATCAGACCGTCCCCGATGGCACACCGTACTTCGAGCACACGATCGAAGGTCCGGACGACATGCCCGCACACATCAAGGCGTCGTTGATGGGCAGCGGGCTTACAGTGCCTTTGCGGGATGGGCGTCTCGTGCTCGGCACGTGGCAGGGGATCTACCTCTGCGAGCACCGAAACCGGGGTGGGCGACGCAAGCTGGTTGTCACGCTCAGCGGCGAACTCGACGGCGACGACTCACGTTGAGTCAGCAGATCATGGTCGCGGCGTGATACGTCTTCCCTGATCGCAGCCTCGCAGCCTCGCCGGATCGTGGAAAAGCGCTAGTCCGTGACGTGGTCGAGAACCAGCACGCCCAGCGGCGGAACATCCACCTCGACCGATACGGGATGGTTGTGCCACTTCTTCTTTTCGGTGGCAAGAGTCCCTTTCGGTCCATAGCCGGAGCCTCCGAAGCTCGTCCGGTCGCTGTTCAAAACGACTTTCCACGGTCCCTTCTTCGGTAAGCCGATCCGATAGTCGGGCCTCGGTACCGGCGTGAAGTTGAACAGAAACACAATCGTCCGATCTTCGCTGGAGCGCACGTAGCTTACCACGCTCGCCCCTGCATCCTGGAAATCAATCCACTCAAATCCTCCGGGGGCGTCGTTCCAGAGTGCCGGGTGGTTTCGATACAATTTATTGAGCGCGCGAACCCAGTCCGCGATTCCCGCGTGGAGATGGGTCTTGAGTAGCTCCCATTCGACCTGGCCGTCGTGATTCCACTCTCCGTATTGTCCGAGTTCTGAGCCCATGAACAGCAGCTTCTTGCCCGGATGCCCGAACATGTGACCGTAGAGGAGGCGAAGATTGGCCGCCTTCTGCCAGTCATCTCCCGGCATTTTGGACCAGAGCGAGCCTTTGCCGTGGACCACTTCATCGTGAGAAAGCGGAAGAAGGAAGTTCTCGGAGAACGCGTAGATCAGCGGGAATGTCAGGTCGTTGTGGTGATACTGACGGTGAATCGGATCCTTCGTCATGTACTCGAGCGTATCGTGCATCCAGCCCATGTTCCACTTGAAAAGAAATCCAAGTCCACCGTTGTACGTGGGCGCGGAAACGCCGGGCCATGCCGTCGACTCCTCCGCGATCATCAGCACGTTGTCGAAGCGCTTGTACACAACCGCGTTCGTCTCCTGCAGCAACGAAATCGCTTCGAGATTTTCGCGGCCGCCATACTTGTTCGGACGCCAGTCTTCTCGTGAATAGTCTCGATACAGCATGGATGCGACGGCGTCGACGCGCAGTCCGTCGATGTGGTATTTGTCCAACCAGAATGCGGCGTTAGAGATCAGGAAATTTCGGACGCCCGGCATGCCGTAGTCGAATACGTACGTACCCCAGTC
This sequence comes from Rhodothermales bacterium, assembly GCA_963768565.1. Lineage (GTDB taxonomy): Bacteria > Bacteroidota > Rhodothermia > Rhodothermales > JABDKH01 > JABDKH01. Next base: position 52,267 of record CAVYIO010000036.1, on the reverse strand, counting down.
GGGGTGGTAGCGCATCAGCGGGTCGGAGTACTCGTACGTGGTATGTCCATCGAAAAAGACGAGTCCCTGCGGATCGGCTGCAAAGTGCGCCGGCACCCAATCCAGCAGCACGCCGATGCCTTCGTTGTGCAGGTAGTCAACCAGATACATGAAGTCTTCCGGCGTGCCGTAGCGATGGGTCGTGGCATAGTAGCCGACGATCTGATAACCCCACGAACCATAGTATGGATGCTCGGCGACGGGCATGAACTCGACGTGAGTGAACCCGAAGTCCTTTACGTGGTCGGCAAGCGGCTTCGCCAGTTCACGGTAGTTGAGAGACCAACCGTCTTTCGTGCGGATCCACGAACCAATGTGAACCTCGTAGATGGAGACCGGTGCATTGAGACTCGCCGGACCTTTCCGCGATTCCATCCAGTCATGATCAGTCCACTCGTAGTCGAGGTCGACCACACGACTGGAAAGTCCTTCAATTGAACTGCCTCCCTCGACGGGCGGCTCGATCGCGAAGCCGTACGGATCCGACTTGTCCGTCACATAGGCTCCACGACGGATTCGAAATTTGTAGTGCGCTCCTGTTTTGCAGCCGCGGACGTACACTTCCCACAGACCCGAAAGACCTCCGCCCGTCTTCTTCATCGGGTGGGCGTCTTCATCCCAGTCATTGAAGTCACCGATCACGGATACGTGATCCGCATACGGAGCCCAGACGGCGAACCAGGTGCCCTGGCGGTTTGCGTGGGCACCAAGCTTGTCATAACTGGAGTAGTGCTTGCCTTCTTCCCAGAGTTGAGAGTCCTTCTTCGATATCCAGGGCATATCGCTATTCATGACGTGAGGGGATGATGCTACTCAATATCTTGAATGCGGATGAAGCAGTAAACCGCTGTGGACAAAGATCGGCCACGATCTGATCGTAAACTATTTTATTTCGCAAGAGTTAACCGATTCTCTCATAGTGTGCGCATTCGTAATGTGCGTGCACCATCGCGACCAGGATCCCGCCAGATCGTGTGCTGAATGGACGAAGTAGCCGAACAAGCCAGAACCCCCGGACGCAGTCGTGTGCGACCGGGCAAGCCATATCCGCTCGGAGCGACATGGGATGGTCTCGGCGTTAATTTTGCGCTGTACGCATCGCATGCGGATCGGGTAGAACTCGCCCTCTTCGATCATCCCGATGACGAGTCGGCGTCGGAGACCGTGCTCCTGGTCGAGCAGACCGGCCCCATCTGGCATTGCTACATCCCGCATCTGCGTCCCGGTCAACTCTACGGGTACCGGGTTGCAGGACCGTACGAGCCCCACGAAGGCCACCGATACAATGAGCACAAGGTGTTGCTCGATCCCTATGCGAAGGCCATTGGTCGTCCGCTGCGTTGGCACGACAGTCTGTATGGTCATTTGCTCGATCATCCCGATGAGGATCTGTCGTTCAGCACCGTGGACAGTGCGCCGTTCGCACCACTCGGCGCCGTCATTGATCCGAGTTTCCACTGGGCTTCCGATCAGCCGCCTAAGATTCCGTGGGAAGAGACAATCATCTACGAGACCCACGTCAAGGGATTGACGAAGCTGCATCCTGACGTGCCGCCGGAGCTTCGCGGAACGTATCTGGGGATGACGGCTGAGCCGGTTGTTGAGCATCTACGGAAGCTGGGAGTAACGACCGTGCAACTGTTGCCGGTGCACGCCAAGGTTTCCGAACACGGGTTGGTTCGATCCGGTCTCAAGAATTACTGGGGATACAACACGCTGTCCTATTTCTCACCCGAGCCTGAGTATTCGGGCAACGAGTGGTCTAGCGGCGCCGTGAGAGAGTTCAAGATGATGGTGCGCGCCCTGCACGAAGCGGGACTGGAGGTGATCATTGACGTTGTCTACAATCACACGGGTGAAGGCAATCGGATGGGCCCGACGCTTTCGTGGCGAGGTATCGACAACAAAGCCTACTACAAGACGAATCCTGAGAATCGCCGCTACCTGATCGACTACACGGGCACGGGTAACACACTCAACGCCGGCAATCCCCACGTCCTGCAGATGATCATGGACAGCCTGCGCTACTGGGTGCAGGAAATGAGAGTGGACGGGTTCCGCTTCGACCTTGCGGCCTCGCTCGCGCGAGATCTGTATGAGATCAATATGCTGTCCGCATTCTTCCAGGTGATTCAGCAAGATCCGATCCTGAGTCAGGTGAAACTGATTGCAGAACCGTGGGATGTTGGACCGGGAGGCTACCAGGTGGGATCGTTCCCGTGGCAGTGGACCGAGTGGAACGGGAAGTACCGGGATGCCGTCCGGCGTTTCTGGCGCACGGATCCCGGCGTGACGGGAGAGTTCGCATCGCGCATTGCGGGATCTAGTGATCTCTACGAATTGTCGGGCAGGAAACCGGCCGCCTCGATCAACTTCGTGACCGCTCACGACGGCTTCTCCCTTGAGGATCTTGTCAGCTACGAGCAGAAGAACAACTGGGACAACCTTGAGGAGAATCGCGACGGTCACGAACCGAATTACAGCCAGAATTTCGGTGAGGAGGGTCCGACGACAAACAAGCGGATTCTTGCCCGACGCGAGGCCGTCAAACGCAGTCTGCTTGCGACGCTTTTTGTGTCACAGGGTGTGCCCATGTTATTCGGGGGCGATGAGTTGTCGGGCACGAAGCAGGGTAATAGCAATTCCTACTGCCAGGACAATGAGATAAACTGGTATCACTGGGACCTTGACGAGCGCGAGCAGCAGTTTCTGGAGTTCGTGAAAGAGCTAACCGCGTTTCGACGGGCGCATCCGAGCTTCCGGCGTCGCAAGTTTCTGACGGGAATTCCGGACGAGTCGGGAGCCAAAGACATTCTCTGGTGGCATCCGGACGGTCGCGAAATGGAGGAGGGGGACTGGTCCGACCACGACGTGAACGCGTTCGGGATGCTACTGCGCGGTGACAAGATTCTCGACGTGGACACTCGCGGACGGATGGTCCATGATGAGACGTTCTTGATCCTGTTCAATTCAGAAGCGCATTCCGTCGATTTTGCGTTGCCCAAGGACCACGCGGGTTTTCCGGCTGTCTGGACGGTGATAGAGGGTGCTCGGAAATCGGTTTCGAAGAAATCCTACGGCCCCAGCGATAAGGTCGCCTTGAAGTCGCACCTGATGACGATCCTTACGTCGGTGCCGAACAAGTAGGGTGCGCGTCGTGTTGCCGACTGCCGCGTCGCTGGCTAACGCTACGACTCGGTACCACCCGGCCCGGCCGCCCGCGTCTCTGCCGACCGACCTCTGCCGCAGTTCACGGTAATCCGCCGGAGTGTTTCTGCCACCACGTCGGTCAATGCGTCCGGTTCGAATCGCCACGACCAGTTACCGGTCGCTTCTCCGGGGACATTCATTCTGGCTTCGGTTCCGAGCCCGAGTACGTCCTGCAGCGGGAAGACTACCGAGTCGGCTACGGAAATGGCCAGCGCTCGTATGAACCGCCAGTGCAGGTCGTGTTCATTGCCTGTCGCAACGTTCAGATAATCGCGGCAAAACCGACGCGCCTGCGCGACCTGCTGAGCGTCCTGAGTGCTCAAGTCGCTCTGGTACCAACCGTGAACCGTGTCGTTGTCATGCGTGCCCGAGTAGGCCACAAGATTCCGATGGAAATTGTGCGGAAGGAATTTGTCGTCCGCGTCGTTGTCGAACGCAAATTGCAATACGGCCATTCCCGGGAAACCGTATCGCTGCATGAGTTCCACCACTTCCTGCGTGATCAAGCCCAGATCCTCGGCGATGATCGGCATGGAGCCGAGGCGGTGTCTTAGTGTCTCAAACAGAAGTGGCCCCGGACCTTTGGCCCACCTGCCTTTGATTGCGGTAGGCTCGGTGGCCGGCACCTCCCAGTACGCCTCGAAACCTCGAAAGTGGTCCAGGCGCACAACGTCAACCTGCTGAAGGACAGATTGAAGACGGCGCGTCCACCATTCGTACCCGCGCTCCTCCATGACGTCCCAGCGATAAATCGGGTTACCCCATCGTTGGCCCGTCTTGCTGAAGTAGTCGGGAGGTACCCCCGCCACGACCGTCGGCTCACCATCAGCATCCAACTGAAACAGATCCGGATGCGCCCACACGTCCGCACTGTCATGAGCAACGTATATCGGGATGTCACCCACCACCCGGATATCGCGGTCGTTGCAGTAGCCGCGAAGTCGGGACCACTGGTCGGAGGCAATGAACTGCCAGAAACGGTGCTGCTCAACCTCGTCCGCCAGCTCATCCGACGCGTTCCTCAATGCTTTCGCATCGCGGTCGCGCAATTCCTCCGGCCACTCTGTCCACGGAACGTCGTCGAACCGGGCTCGAATTGCCATGAACAGCGCGTAGTCGTTAAGCCAGCCGGACTCCCGCGCGCAAAACGCGCTGAAGGTGTCGCGCATCTCCGCCGGGTCCGCCGCCTCGAAACGAGCATGCGCCGCGCGAAGCAAACGCGACTTGTACGAGATCACCGCTGCGAAGTCGACCTGTGATGTGGGCAACAACGGAAGAGGGTCAAGGTCGCGATCCTCAAGCAGGCCGTTCTCCAGCAGCAGGTCGGGGCTGATAAGAAGCGGATTGATGGCAAAAGTCGACGGGCTGGAGTACGGAGAATATCCGTGGCCCACGGGTACAAGCGGAAGCAATTGCCAGAGCTTCTGGTCGGCGCGGACAAGGAAATCAGCGAACTCGTAGGCCGCGGGTCCGAAGTCACCAATTCCGTAACGGCCCGGAAGAGAAGTGACGTGGAGGAGAATTCCGCTTGCTCGGTAATCGGCCATGGACTGAACGGATTCGCAGGGTTTCGACTGCCATCCCGACGATGCGTCGGGGAGGGCCGTCAAATATAATCGAGGGTCCGCCGAAGGAACGGTGAATGTGACAATAATGTCTCATTTGGTGAGTTACACTGTGGGCTTCGCGGGTATCGTAACAACCGGGATTGTCCGTCCGTACCCGTTCCGGTAACCTGATGCTACCATGAAAGAAATACTCAACTCGCTGGAAGTGGCCGACTACGACTTTGTCGCGGCTCTCATGAAGAACTGGGTCAATTTCACCGATGATGCCGAGGTGGACCGACGCATCCGTGCGTTTGAGGCGTCGGGGTCGGAAGAAGACCGGGCGCAGGTGGTGGAGAAGCTTGAACGGGAAATCCGGTATCTCGGGAGTTCCGATATCGCCTACTTGATGCGCTACGTCACAGGCCGCGATCCCGGCGTGAGTTTGCGGGAGATCCTTCGCGACGTCGCCCACACGCTGAAGGTGCGACCCGACCGGCTCGGGACGGATCGAGAGGTCATGATTGACCTGGTGCAGCAGTATGCGACGAGTCAGTTTGCCGATCTCTCGGCCGACGAGCAGCAACGAATGCTCGAGGACCTCGGAGTGGAGAAGGAGAAGGCCACGGCGTTTCTGATGCGCTCCGCCGGTGTGTTCGCGCTGCCCGTCATGATCGAGGCGTTCAGTGCCGTGATTGTCGAGGGCCTGATCAAGCGTGTCGTGCTCGCGACGATCGCAAAGTTTCTGGGCGAGCAGGCGGCGCAGAAGATCTTCCTCTGGGTTGCCGGCCGATTTCCGTGGTGGCTGAAGTGGGTAGGTCCAGCCGCCTGGACAGCATCGGTCAGCTGGACAGCCCTCGATCTCCAGGGTCCGGCAATGAGGAAGACGGTCCCGGTCGTTCTGTATCTGGGTCTGTGTTGCGTGCGCCAGTCGGTACCGGCGGCTGAGTAGACGATCCATCGGCGCGGCCAGACTTCTGGTAGACGTCGAACAGCTGCCGGAGAAGCAGGTCCGCCTGGTCGGCGGGTAGATCAACAATCATCGGGAAGTGCATGGCGGATGCCCCGGCGGTGTCCACATAAAACGTCTTCAGATTAAGGCGTCGCTGGAAGAGAGATTGCGTCACGTAGAACACGTGGAATTTCTCGATCGGGATGTACCACATCATCCGCCGGATGAAACCGCGCCGAATCACGAGCGCATGATCGGAGGCGGCATATCCGTGATGCCTGTACTGGAGATAGGCCCAGGCGATGATCAGCGGAATCAGCGTGAATGCCCAGATCGCCGGCTGCCACCAGAACGAGACGGTCGTCGCAATCGCCGCCAGCACGAAGCCGTATCGTATCGACATCCGTCGGATCGTGAGTCGTGATACCGGCAGCAGCGTCTCGGGCCACACGACCGGGAAGATCAGCTTTTCGATCGGTCGGATCTCAGCGGCTTTTGCGAACGGGACAGCCACCTGGTGTCCATGCTCGCGGACATTCAGTCCCATGGTTTGCAGCTCCAGAGTTCGCCAGCCAAACCGGCTCATCAACGGATTCGTCCGATAGATCAGCGTCTGGATCTTCTTGAGGGGGATCGTTCCCTCGGCGATCGTTAGCAGGCCATGTTTCTTGTGAAGCCGGTTGCCTTCCAGGCTCAAGCGAAAGCCGTAGAACTTGTTCAGGTTGACAAGTATGCCGCTGACCCACGACAGCAGCGCAGCAGCGACGATGCCGCCTAGCGCTGCCATCCACGGAGACTGAATAACCATTGCCGTCCACTCCCCGAAGCGACCTCGTGTCAAGAAGTCGACGAGCACCTCCGGGTCCGGTTCAAAGAACTGCAGTGCCGAGAAGATGATGGCGATGTAGAGCAGGGAAAACCGGAAGACTCCCGACAGAAGAACCCGTTCAAGCGTCAGGCGGATCAGCAGCTGTACGTCGGGCGTGGCGACAGGTGGTGACACCGAAGAATCGAGGACGGCAATCTCGCCCGGGTCGTCGTGCTGCACGTGTAGCTGGAGGATCCGAATGGCCTCCCGAATACGATTTGCCTCGGGCACCGAAACGTATTCGAGCACGCCCTCGGCCGAATCGCTACCCGCCGTAACGACTTTTACGCGCGCCGTGCCAAGCAGACGGGGGATGAGCTTCCTTTCTATTTCGATGTTCTGGATTCGATCGACAGGAATATTCCGGCGTCGCCTCGTCAGCACACCGCTGTGAATCACCAGCTCCTTTGGAGTGATCCAGTACCGAAACCGCTGATACTGCAGGAAGATGAGGGGGAGCGTGATCAATCCGTACAGAACGGCGAACCCCAGGTTAAACCAGCTTGTCGTCGACGGCGAACGCACAACCGGCAGCAGCAGAATGACGAATCCGGGAAGGCTGAGGATGACTCGCTGGATCAGCGTCATCGGGTGAAGACGCTTCACGTCCACGCCGGGTACGTCTGTTTCCATCGGTTTCAGGCAGCTAGATCGTGTCTTCCAGGATGAAGTTCTTCAACTCGTCTCGCAGCCGCTCGGCCTCCTCGAAGTCGAGACCCGGCAAGACGACGTCGCTGCTCCTCGTGCCCGCCGTGTGGACGATGAGCTTCCCGAGGTCGAACTCTCTCTCAATAATGTCTTGCGATACATCCAGGTGCTGGATTCGCCGCAGTGGAACGACGGTACGCACTCGATTGAAGACGCCTCGCTCCAGGAACAGCACTTCGTCGCGCAGAGCGTATCTCCAGAAACGATACCACAGTCGAGGAAATACGACCCCGAACACAACGGTGATCACAATCGCGACTCCGGTAGCAAGTCCCAGTGGAAGCAGACGCTCGTCACGGAAGATCGATGTAACGTCGTACACCAGGGCCAGAAGGATGAGAACGGCCCCAAACAGCATCATCTTGATCATCCAGACGGTCCGCGCGGACGGATGTAGCGGCCGGAGCGCGGTGGTCAGATCGCCGCCTGGCGCTGAAGGTGTCTGGGACATGACCGGTTCGGGCATCGTTGTCGAGGGGACGTGCGCTGGTGCACTCCCGTGGGTGGAGGTCGATTGGCTTTCTGGAATCCGACGGGTCAGCGGTGGACCGATCCGCCGTATCGTCCAAAATACGACATCGCATCCGCCTGAACAGGAGATCCGTTCACTTCACACAGAGCACGCACAGACGCACCGTGCGGCGGTGTTTGTGGCCCGCGCGATTACTGCTGTTGGTCGCTCGATTTCGCAGGGGACAGCAGTGCTGCAGCCCGGGCCTTCACTCGCACTTCCTCGGAGCTTCGGGGCGAGAGCACGCGCAGGAAGCGAAGGTGTGAGTCGGCCTTGTCCGGTTTGCCGAGAGCGATGTACGTCTGTGCCAGCTCGAAATGCGCGATAAGAAGGGTGTTGTCCAGTTCGAGCGCCTTTTCAAGATATGCTCGCGACTGTTCGAGGCTTCCGTCCGGGACTCCTCCAAACAACGCCTTGGCCGCAAGTTTCTGGATCCACGACAACTGCGCGACCTCGCGATTGAAAATGCCTGCAACCATATAGGCCAGCGCATAGGTCGGGTCCAGGGAGATCGCGTGCGTGTAATACTCCTCGACGGCTCGCCCGATTTTGACCTTGTCTCTTCCGCCACTGAATTGCGCCATCTTGCCGTTTGTCGCCGCCAGAATGAACCAGGACGCCGCCTGCTCCGGGTACGCGTCGCGCAGCTTTTCCGCATGATCGATCGCCACGCGATACATCTTTTCCGCCTCGTCTCGCCTTCCCTCCGCCTCGAGATCCTGTGCTATCTCGTTGGCTGCGACGGCCGTCTTGAACAATACGGAGAGAGTAGGGGTGGCGGCGCGCGCCTTCGAGTACGCCTCAAGCGCCCCGACATTTTCGAAGTGGGCGTATAGCGAATCGCCGACCTCCTCGAAGGACCGCTGTCCCAGGGCCGGCGCGTCGATCAACAGGCACACCAGGAGAAGAGTAACCGTCAGGGCGCAATTTCCGTGCGTTCGATACTGAATCATGTAGGGGGCACCTTTGTGTGGGCGAATGCGTACGCCGAGCCTATCCTTCGGTTCGCGATGAGGGGCCCGCTTGATTCCGGCAAGGGGGCATCTTATTTATGAAACGTATTCACGCCGAGAGCAACCCATTGTAGTAACCCCGAAGTAGACGTACCAACCGAGTCCCAATGCAGGTTCACACAGTCAATAACGGCGCTTCCGCCGCAGACCGCTCCATTGCCTCTCTCGCAGAACGCTATCGGCAGATTCGTGCTCTGACGCACACGCTGTGCGCACCGCTCGTGACGGAGGATTACGTCATACAGACGATGCAGGACGTCAGCCCTACGAAATGGCATCTCGCTCACACGACGTGGTTTTTCGAGACGTTTGTCCTGACCCCGTTCGCCGAGGGATACCGGCCGTTCAATCCGGATTTTGCCTATCTCTTCAATTCCTACTACGTCCAGGCGGGCGACAGGCATTGCCGCCCGAAGCGCGGATTGCTATCCCGCCCGACGGTCGAAGAAGTGTATCGATATCGGACGTTCGTCGATGAGCAGATGGCGCAGCTGTTTGATACCACGAGCGACGCCGAATCGACGGAGGCCCGCCGCCGGATCGAGATTGGCTTGAATCACGAACAACAACATCAGGAGCTCATCCTGACGGACATCAAGCATGTCTTGTCCGAAAACCCGCTACGACCGGTCTACGCGGAGGGAGTGCAGATTGGCCACACGGCACTTCCGCCGACAGCGGCGTGGATCGAACACGAGGGAGGGCTGGTTGAGATAGGTTATCAGGGCGACGGCTTCTTCTACGACAACGAGGGTCCGGTCCATCAGGTCTTCGTCGAACCGTTTGCGTTTGCATCGCGGCCGGTCACGAACCGGGAGTACATCGAGTTCATGGAGGCGGGTGGGTATGATCGCACGGAACTGTGGTTGTCGGAGGGATGGACCGCGGTCGAGACAAATGGCTGGAAGGCGCCCGGCTACTGGGAAGACACCGACGGCCAGTGGTGGAATTTCACCTTGCGCGGATTCAGACCGGTTAACCTCGACGAGCCCGTCTGTCACGTGAGCTACTTCGAGGCGGATGCGTACGCGCGCTGGGCGGACGCACGCTTGATGACGGAGTTCGAGTGGGAAGTTGCGAGTCGTGATGTAGTCATGGAGGGGAATTTCGTGGAGCGGGAGAACTTTCATCCGATCCCGGCGCCGGGCAAGAGTGGCTCGGTTGGAACAGATGTTCGGAGACGTCTGGGAGTGGACGCGCAGCCAGTATTCGCCCTATCCTCGCTACAAGCCGGAGCCCGGTGCCCTCGGCGAGTACAACGGCAAGTTCATGTGCAACCAGTTTGTGTTGCGCGGCGGATCGGTGGCGACTTCAGAGACGCACATACGCCGGACCTACCGCAACTTCTTCCATCCATCCGCGCGCTGGCAATTCACCGGAATACGTCTCGCACGCAACTGATCAGCGCGACGTCCTCCCGGACCAGCATGTGCTTCGACCTGTACTCGCACTCGCGGTCCAAACCCGGACAAGATTGAGATGGAAGCCAGTTTTTTGAACGACGTGTTGAACGGTTTGTCCGGCTCACCAAAAAGTTTGCCGTCCAAGTATTTCTACGACGCGACCGGGTCCGCGCTCTTCGACAAGATTACTCAACTCGAAGAGTATTACCCGACCCGGACAGAGCTACAGATCATGCGGGAGAACATCGATGCGATCGGGGCATCGCTCGGTGAGGATCTTGCGATCATTGAGTATGGCAGCGGGTCGAGCACGAAGACTCGCCTGATACTGGACCACATCCCGTCGGGCTCGACGTACGTGCCCATCGATATATCAGGCGTTCATCTCAACCAGGTGGCGGATGGGTTGACTGCCGACTATCCGGATCTTCAAGTGATCCCGGTTCACGCGGACTACTCCACCCCGGTCGATCTTCCCGAATTCGATGGTCGGAGGGTCGTTTATTTCCCGGGCTCAACAATCGGTAACTTTCGACCGGCGGACGCCACACGATTCCTGAAGCGCATGCACGCCATTGTCGGCGATGATGGGGGAGCGATTATCGGGGTGGACCTGAAGAAGGATCTCGAGGTACTTCTCAATGCGTACGACGACGCGTCGGGAGTCACAGCAGATTTCAATCTTAATCTACTGGCGCGAATCAACCGCGAGCTTGCAGCGGACTTCGATCTTGACGGGTTCGCACACCGGGCGATCTACGACGAGGACGAGGGACGGATCGAGATGCACCTGGTCAGCCGGAAAGCGCAGACGGTCCGGGTCGCGGAACGGGCTTTTCGTTTCGAACGTGACGAATACGTTCACACGGAGAACTCCTACAAGTACGGTATCGATCAGTTCAGCGAACTGGCGCGCAGTGCTGACTTCTGGGTCGAGCAGGTCTGGACGGATGCGCGTAGTTGGTTTGCCCTTTTCTTATTGCACGCGAAACAAGCTGAGGTTTGAATGAAACACGTTGGTTTTGCCCTGACACTCGTCATGATGTTGACGCTTGGTGTTGACGGAAGTATTGCGGACGGAGTGTCCGGCGGTGACGACGACCATGTGGCTGTTTTTGACACGGTCGCGACGCGGTTGATAGCTGCTGCACTCGAAGACAGTTCGGCCTTCGTACGACTGGCGTATATGGCGGATACGTTTGGGCCGCGCTTCAGCGGTACCCGGAATCTGGAAGACGCCATTGACTGGATACTGGCCAGCATGGAAGCGGACGGTCTCGAGAACGTGCACGGAGAACCCGTGATGGTTCCGAACTGGATTCGAGGACGCGAGTCACTGCTGATGACGAGCCCGAGGCGACAGGAGATGCAGATTCTCGGGTTGGGAGGGAGTGTCGGAACGGGTCCGGAGGGAATCGAGGCGGATGTTCTCGTGGTCGGTTCGTTCGACGAATTACTGTTGCGCCGCGACGAGGCTGAAGGCAAAATCATCCTGTTCAACGTGCCGTTCACAACGTACGGTGCAACCGTTCAGTACCGGGGTCTCGGCGCCACGAGAGCGGCCGAAGCAGGCGCGGTGGCAAGCCTCGTCCGGTCGGTGGGACCAGCTTCGCTCTATACACCGCACACCGGAGCGATGCGTAGTTATCAGGACGGTGTCGAGCGAATTCCGCATGCGGCGGTCACGCTCGAAGATGCGGAGATGATGCAGCGCATGCAGGATCGCGGGCAGCGAGTTCGCGTCCGGCTGAAGATGGATGCCAGGACGGAACCGGATGTGCTATCCCGGAACGTAGTTGCGGAGATCGTCGGATGGGAGCGGCCGGAAGAGGTTGTAATTATGGGCGGGCACATCGACTCCTGGGATGTGGGGCAGGGGGCGATGGATGATGGCGGCGGCTGTGTCGCCGCATGGCAGGCATTGCTGCTGATGAAGAGGCTCGGATTGCGACCGCGCCGAACGATCCGCGTGGTCCTCTGGACGAACGAGGAAAACGGACTTCGAGGTGGGACGGGTTATCGCGATGCACATCTCGATGAGATCGCAAACATGGTGCTCGCGATTGAGTCAGACTCGGGTGTGTTCAAGCCGCGGGGGTTCGGTTTCAGCGGTTCAGACCAGGCGTTCGAGACAATCAAGAAGATTGGCGGGCTGTTGGAGCAGATCGGTGCGGGTGAAGTGACGCGCGGCGGTGGAGGTGCAGATATAGGCCCTCTGATGCGAGAAGGAGTACCGGGCATGGGCCTGCGCGTCGAGCGCTCCAAATATTTCTGGTATCACCACACGAATGCGGACACCATGGACAAGCTGGATCCGCACGAGATGAACCTGTGTGTGGCGACGCTGGCGGTCATGGCGTACGTGGTGGCGGACCTGCCGGAGAGGCTGGGAGGGGAAAGAGCGGCCACCAACTGACTCGTCGCCGTGGCCATTTTACAGGAGGCCGTAAGCAAGAAAGCCGCAGAAGAGGAGACCGAACAACAGCCACAGCCGCGCAAACGACGGGGGAGATTCTGCAAACCACTCCAGGAGCGCCCCGATCCGTTTTCGTCCGGCAATCGGAATGGCGATTGCTGCAACGATAAAGATTCCGCCGCATGCCGTGAAGGCGGAGGGGAACCGGGAGATTGGAGCTGCGAAAACCAGTGCAGCGCCAAGAATCAACCGCACAACGACGGCTATGTACATCGTCCAACGTTTATCCCATTCCGTCCGGACGAAGCGTATCAACCGTAACAATCCGTCAGGCGAAACGATCGAGATGATGCACACAGAGCCGATCGCGATTGCGAACACCAGGACAAGACCGCTGGATAGCGACTCAAGCATCATGCTGCTACTACCAATTATGGGATCTGGCTGAGATTCATTCGGTGGCCGTCTGGCCCACGGCGTCGAGCAGGGCAATGCCGACTATGAATGTCGCATTCGGCGGGATGCCGGCATTCGGCACGCCATCCACGCCGTACGCGAGATCCGGCGGAACAATGAGTTGTCTTGATCCCCCGACTCTGATTCCGATCATCCCTTCCTCCATACCCGGTATCAACGTGTCTTCTCCCAGGACGACGGTCGCCGGAGATCCACGGTTGAGACTCGTATCGATGACCTGGTCATCCTCAAGCCACATCACGTAGTGGAACTGAACAATCGACAGCGGCCGCACCGTGATTCCCTCGCCGACCTTCACGTCGAAGTACCGGAGACCACTTGCCGTAGTCGTGTAGTCCTCGTCCCTGACATCCTCCGGAAGGAGAGGATCGTTGTTCACGGTTTGTGGCTCAGCCGAGTCACATGCGGGAAGCATTAAGACGAGCAGGAGGAACGCCGAGAAACGCAAGCATGTCCTGGCGATCACAGTATTTCGGCGTGCGTTCCCGGCTTCAATCTCCACGTCACGCTGACGAAGTCCTGCCGCGGTGAGGAGTCGAGGGAAATCAAACATAAACAGATAGATGGGTCGTGGAATTGCGCAAACTGGTAGTCCCTGCACTGCCAGTTGTTCCCATCGCCTGCGTCGCGTGATGTGACGTCATCGCTTCGTTCCGCATCCAATTCCGGTCGACGGCGCTGCGTCACTGGAGGCGCGTTGAGCAACGAATCGGGCAGTCGATGTAGCGATTCTCCGACTCAGCTTCGCATGATCCGGCAGCAGCTTATGCCTTGCCACCGGCGCAGATTCGCCCGGTCACTCCACGAAGTATTCGGTCAGAGAAATTCCGGAGTCGTTCTCGCGCAATTTCTTGAGGCAGTTCAGCGGCTTGAAGAAGCCGGATTGCTGGCGCTCGGAGAGGAGACTGCCCTGCGCAATTCCAATGATTTGTCCGGTCTCGGAATCGATAACCGGAGACCCCGATGTTCCCGGCAGAAAGGGCGTGTCGATCTGCACGACCATGCGGCCGTCACACCTGCCGACTCTGTCAGCAGACTGCGGAGTGTCGCCGATCCATGCATAGTCAAGAATGCGGCCCCTCTTGATGACGACCTGCCCATCGAACTTGCGCAACCAGAACACCTCCTGCCCTTGCTTGACCGTAACGTGCTCATTGAGAGAAAGGTCGTTGCAATGAGTCTTACACAGTTCGTGCGGAAGGGGAAACACCGCAAGGTCGTGGGCTGCACTCACGCGCATTGCCCGAACGACAACACCGTTTACGTACGACGTCTTTCGAAGCTTCTGGACACGGTTGGAGGACGCAAGATTGTGGTTGACGGTGTAGAAACGACTTCCAACGACGAATCCGTTTCCGTTGTTGTACTCGACGGTACCATTCGCGTACTCGGTTGCGGTCGTGATGGGCTGGATGATGCGATACAGCGTGCCCGCGTCAATCCTCGGTTCAATCACGGCGGCGATGGGTGTGTCGGGAAGAAGTGACGGCGAGTAGTAGGACGTCTGAGCCGTCGCATGGAATTGCGGTACGGCTAGTGTCAGACAGACCAGAGCCGCTATGGGCAGCGTTGAGGGAATCATGGCCGTCACCTCATTTTTAAACCCGGAGGACGCCGCCCGTAATCGGCTTCCGAAAATCGGACCCCCTTAAATTGGATATCGGCGGTCGTGAACTGAGTTTTAGACCAGCGGGCGTCCAGTCGGCCCTGTGCCGGGGTAATTACATGAGCCCCAACGCGAACTGATTACGACTCGACGGGGCCTTTAGCGCATCCTGGAGGGTGTTCCGGGCAGATGTCCGCCGGGTCCGTACCGTACGCCCATTCGGCATCGTGTGGCTGCTCGCACGACAAACGTCGACCGATCTGGCGCAAGCGCAAACGTCTCCCGGAAGGAAACAGTGACCGCGCGAGACACTGCTCCATCCATGTCGTCGTCTTCTTCCCGCATGTTCACCGTTTGAAAACCCGGATACTCCTGGCTGCGCCGCTGCCCGGACGAATGACCGCAAGCAACGCCGGTGGCGGATGACAGTGTCCATCAACCGGTGTACATTTGCGACGTGCAGCGCGGTCGTCGCGCTGCAGCCGGATCCGGCAGGTTCGTATGCGCTCGCCAGACCTCCGGATCGATTGCCCGGTTTGAAGGACGTCATCGTCAGGCTCAATGAATCAATGGATACGAAACGCATTTGTCTGTGGTCGGGGCCGCGCAATGTTTCGACGGCACTGATGTATTCATTCGCGCAGCGCCCGGGTACACGTGTCATCGACGAGCCGCTCTACGCTCACTACTTGCGCGTCTCGGGCGCGGATCACCCGGGCCGGGAGCGGATCATGGCGAGTCAGGACAACGACGGCGAACGTGTCGTCGCCGATGTCATTCTGGGCGAGACAACCGACCGCACCATCTTCGTCAAGAACATGGCGCACCACCTCGTGGATGTCAGTTGGGACTTTCTTGAGCGAACGGCAAACGTCATCCTTACGAGAGCGCCCGACCAGGTCCTTCCGTCTCTTGCACGCAAACTGCCTGATCCGAGAATTGATGACACCGGCTTTCCCGTGCAGGTCCGCTTGGTCGAACATCTCGCGTCCATCGGACAGAAGGTGGTCGTCGTTGATGCGCGCGAGCTGTTGGCGGGTCCGGAATCAGTTCTCCGCCAGGTCTGCGAGCGAATTGGCATTCCGTTCGTGAAAGCGATGTTGCACTGGCCGACAGGTCCGCGACCGGAGGACGGTGTGTGGTCCGATATCTGGTACCATGACGTTCACACGACGACGGGATTCGCGCCGTACCGGCCGAAGACGACTCCGCTGCCGCCCAGGCTCGGTCCGCTGCTGGTTGAGTGCGAGCCGTACTACGCTCGCCTGTCCGAGCTGGCGATCCGTGCGTCGCCGTCTGCGCACACGAACAGCGGGCCGGTAACAATTGAAAAGGCGCAGCGGTCCGACGTCGAGCGTGTGACGGAGCTGCTGTCTGCGGCCTCACTACCGACCGACGGTATCGATGAGGTAATTGACACGTTGCTTGTCGCGAAGCGCGGCGGGGTGCTGGTTGGTGCGGCGGCCCTTGAAGTCCACGGGTCGCAGGGCCTGCTGCGGTCTGTCGTTGTCGCGTCATCCGGGCAGTCGGACGGAGTAGGGGCGCGACTCGTTCGCGATGCCCTCGAGAGAGCGGCATCCATCGGAATCGTGGAAGTGGTTCTCCTGACCACGGACGCCTCGGACTATTTCAAGCGCTTCGGTTTCGAGGCCGTGAGTCGGGAGTCGATCTCGGGTCCGGTGATCGAGTCGAGAGAATTCACCACGCTCTGCCCGAGCACCGCCACCGTGATGAGGCTGCCGCTTTCTGCATCGCAAGGTCTGGCGGATCAATGAGTGCCGAATCCAAAGTCAACGTCGAGATAAAGGCTCACTGCAGTGATCCGGAGGGCGTCCGGGATCGGCTCAAGTCGGCGGGTGCACGGTACGTAGGGCTGGATCGTCAGACCGACACGTATTTCCGGGTACACGAGGGCAGGCTGAAACTTCGTCAGGGTAACATCGAGAACACGCTGATCTTCTATCGGCGCGGGGATGAGGCGGGGCCCAGGCCGTCGTTTGTTCGGCTCTACCACCCTCCGAATCCCGAAAGCCTTCGCGAACTGCTTATGGAGGCGCTTAGTGTCGAGGTGGTGGTCAAAAAGGCGCGTCACATATACTTCCTCTCAAATGTCAAAGTGCATGTGGACAGCGTCGAGGGCCTCGGACACTTCCTCGAGATCGAGGCGATAGGGGACCCCGGGCCGGATGTCGAGGCAGTGCTTGAGCAGCAGTGCCGGCGAACGATGTCTCTGCTCGGTGTTGAGGATGATCAACTAGTCGATCGATCCTACAGCGATCTGCTTGTGGAAATCAGGCGGTAGAGGAGCGGCGGTGCACGGCAAACGGTGCCTGTCAAACGGGTCCCGACAAACGCGGCCCGAAGGCCTCTCGACGACGCTTTACCAGCCCGATTTCATCTAAAGTTTGGGGTATACCATGCCGATACAACGCGATGTAGCCAGCGCGCCTTTTTCGTACTTGTATACTCCGCATGAAGTTAGAGCCGTCCCCACTTTCGCCGACCGGACTGGGAGTAGTCGGTTCACCCAACCCTGGAGCCCTCGACGTGCGCCAGGTCGAGACGGGCTTTCTGGAAGAGGGACCCGACGGCCTCATTCGACATCTCAACGTTTCGTTCTGTCGGCTACTCGGATTACCTGACCCCCCGCAATCGTATGTGACGAAATCTCTCAGCGAAGTGCTGGGATCAGCGTCTCGTGCGCTGCCTGAACTCACCGCATTTCGCAACCAGCTGGTGGGTCAGCCTCACGGTGATGCCACCACGTCTCGCATTGCCGAGATTGATTTCGGCCCCGGACGACGCCTCGAGATCACCTACGTCCCGAGAATGCGCGACGGTGACGTCATGGCTCATCTGTGGATGCTTCGTGATGTGGGCGACAACCGCGCAGCCGTCGAGAAACTGCGGTTCCAGGCTGAAGTTCTTGCCCAGGTCAGCGACGCCGTCGTTACGGTGGGCTCCGACATGGCCATCAAGTACTGGAACAAAGGCGCTGAATTACTCACCGGCCTGAGCCTGGAAGACACGCTGGGGAGAGGTCCGGAGGAGTTGCTCCAGTTTCGCTTTGAGAAGCCCGAAGAAGAGCACGCCGCCTGGGGTCTTCTGGCAGATCGCGGAACGTGGTCGGGAGAGATCATTATCTCCACACCTCATACCGAAGGTGAGCGCCACATCCACGCATCGGCCAGTGTCCTCTACGGTCCGACAGGCGAGTTCAACGGACTGCTCGCCGTCATGCGTGACGACACCGAGCGGCGTGAGATGCAGGATCGGTTGATCCACCATGCATATCACGATACGCTGACCGGCCTGCCCAACCGCATGATGTTCCTGCGATCGCTCGACAGCGCGACCGCGGAATCCCGGGATGGCGAACCGGACTATGCGGTCGTTTTCCTCGATCTGGACCGCTTCAAGATGGTGAACGACAGCCTGGGCCATCATGCCGGAGACGCGCTACTGAAGATGTTCGCGTTCCGCCTCAAGCAGGCCGTTCGTGACGGCGACGTCATCGCGCGGCTGGGCGGAGATGAATTCGCTGTCCTGTTGGGCGGAGTCGGTGGCCAGGATGGGGCGCTGTATGTGGCCGATCGAATCCTGGAAAGCCTGGCGTCGCCATTTATCATCGAGGGGATGGAGGTCTTTTCGTCGGCAAGCATTGGCATCGTGATGGGCGATCCGCACTATGATCTGGCCGAGGATCTGCTTCGCGACGCCGATGCCGCCATGTATCAGGCCAAGCGGAAGGGCCGCGCATGCTTCGCCGTGTTCGACGAAACACAGCAGATGCAGGCGTCGGCATTGCTGCAGCTCGAGTCTGACCTTCGACGCGCAATCGAACGCGACGAGCTTCGCGTGTTCTATCAGCCGATTATCCATCTTGCATCCGGTACGCTGTACGGTTTCGAAGCACTTGTGCGCTGGTATCATCCGCATAGAGGGTTGATCACGCCAGCCCAGTTTATGTCCGTGGCAGAAGAGACCGGATTGATCGTCGACCTGGATCGATGGATGTTCCAGCAGGCGACCGAGCAGGTTGCCGCATGGGATCGCCGCTTCGGTGATCTTAATCTGTCCATCTCCGTGAACTGCTCGAACCGCAGCTTCCACGACCCCGAACTGGTCGACTACATTGCTTCGGTCATGGATCTTACGGGACTTGGAGACTCGCGAGTTGCGTTGGAGATAACCGAGAGCGTACTGATTGACGACGGCGAACGGGCGGTGCGTGATCTCGAGCGTATCAAGGAGCTCGGCGTCAAAATCAGTCTGGACGACTTTGGTACGGGATACGCATCACTGAGCATGCTGCATGCTCTGCCGATCGACATTCTGAAGATCGATCGTTCGTTCATCAAGAGAATGGAACGACAGGACGACGGCCTGAAGATGGTCAAGACCGTACTGGATCTGGCCAAATCGCTGAACATCTACGCTGTCGCCGAGGGTGTGGAAACGACGCGTCAGCTGGACCACTTGCAGTTGATGGAGTGCATGTTCGGCCAGGGCTATCTCTTCTCGAAGCCGCTGGATGCTGACATGACGGGCGCGCTCATTGCTCGCCGTTCGGAGTGGCTGGGAGAGATCTTTCAGCAGCCGCCGGTGCCGATCCGATCAGTCGCGTAGACCGGGCGTCCGACGCTCGTCAGATCGCCCGAGCACGTCACTGAACCTTCCGCGCAATTACGCCGCAGGCGAGTCTCTTGCCTGCATTACCGGTTGGCTGCGTTACAAAGTCATCGGCGCCAGAGTGTACGATCACCGCCTTGCCCTCGATTGACTGCTCCCCGGTAAGTCGAAGCACGGAGTCAACTGACTCGAACTCAGCGACGCCTTCCGCCAGTTCTTCCAGATTGCCCAGATCCCCGGCATGTCGCTCACTGGCAGGGTTGCCGGGCGCCCCGTGTGGAGAGCCCAGCGGATTGTAGTGACCGCCCGCCGAACTCGCATCGGGCGCACTGCAGTCTCCAAACTCGTGGACGTGAAAGCCAAACCGACCGCCAGATTCCAGCCCCGAAACAACTGCTGAGACGAGAACCGTCCCGTCAGATTCGGATGAGAATTTAACCGTTCCGGAGACCCCGCTCTGGTTGGCCGGGCTCAGCGACGCAACATAAATAGCATCGACCTCGGAGTTGGTAGTGGGTTGGGTCTGTTCTTTGTCACCGCTCTGACAGGCCACGCCGGCGATCATCAGTAGAAGCGACAGGAGGAGAGTTGATTTCATGGAATGATAACCGGGCCGGGATGCCTTCATGGTGCTGGATGTCAGAAGAGGTGTGGGGAAATGGACCCCTTTTCACAAGGTAATGATCAGAGCCGACGGCCACACGCTGTACATTGCGTCCGACAAATGTACTGGTTGCGCCAGTTACTACTCATCACCGGAGGGACCGTTGGCCTTGCTTCTGAATCGCTTGACGGCAGTCGATATCGGCAAACGATTTGGTCGCCGTTTCATCTTCCGACATGTACACGTCGAATTCGCGGCCGGAGAAGTCGTCGCGATCACCGGTCCGAACGGATCCGGAAAATCGACGTTGCTCCGGATTCTGGCTGGACTTTTGACGCCCACCGAAGGGCAGATCGAGGCGAGTTGGAACGGGTCCGAAAGCGCGGCTGATCTAACCAGGCACGTTGGCTTTGTCGCGCCCTACGTCAACGTGTACGACTCGTTCACCGCCGCGGAGAACCTGGCGTTCCTGGTGCGACTCCGACAGCTCGGCGACGGAAAGGCCACGATTGAACGCACGCTGAGGGAGGTCGGACTCGAGGCAGCAGCGAATCAGGAGGTCGGCACGTACTCGAGTGGTATGAAGCAGCGGCTCAAACTCGCGATGGCGGTTATTCATGATCCCGCGGTGCTGATGTTCGACGAGCCCAGCTCCAACCTGGACGCTGCGGGTCGGAGGGTCGTCACGGAACTGATCGAGGCCCACCGGGAGAGGGGGCGGATCGTACTTGTCGCCACGAATATCGATGACGAGGCCGCTGTCTGTGACCGGCAGGTGAACGTAGCTGAGTTTGTCGCGTCAATCGCGCGCCAGGCCCGCCGCCGCAATAGTGACGCGCTCAAAACCGACCGAACGTAGAGCGACAGCTGCCGAAAGGGCGGTGGCCCCGGTCGTGACGACGTCGTCCACCAGTACGGCATGGGAATGACCTGGACCGGGCGCCGACGTCGCCTGGAAGGCATCTTGCACATTCTGCCACCGATCGTCACGATTCAGTGTCGTCTGTGTGTGCGTCGGCCTCGTCCTCACTACCAGGGTTTCATCCATGGGTAGCGAAAGCCGTTGTGATACGGCCGCGGCGATCCAGGCGGCCTGATTGTAGCCCCGATCGAGGCGTTTGATTGGATGCAGCGGAAGGGGGGTGACCACACAGGCCAGGCTGTCGAGGTCCAGCGCTGCCGCCAACGCGTCGCCAAGATATCTTCCGTACCAGGGCCGATTCTGATACTTCAGCGCATGTATGACGTCCCGGAGCGGGCCGTCCTTGTCGAAATACCACAGGCACTGTACCTGAATTCCCGCCGCATCGCGGGGGAAGGGTTCCAGTAGCGCCAGCGTATCGACCGGCTGAACGCGTTCCAGGCTGCGCAGGCACCTCCAGCAGAGGGGCGCCGCATCCCCGGATCGTGCACCGCAGTGCTCGCAGACTGAGGGAAACAGCAGACTTATCAGTCCTCGGCGGGCGTGTACCAGCGTGTTTCGCATAGACCGCCATGATGCGAAACGGCAGCTGCCGGGTCAATTACACTGTCATCTTCAAGACTTCTTGCCGACCATGCAGCGCGGACCGCTCGCAATCTTTCGTATTATGCTGTAATTGAGTCGAATTCCGGCAACGAGAGCTGATCCGATGGTTACGAGAAAAAGACGGGGAATGATCATCAAGAACACCCACTTGAGTTCCGTCGAGATCAAAATGAAGTCGCGCAAAATTGTGGTCGACCCTGGCGAGGAGATGCTTCTGACGGCCGACGAGGTACGAGATCCCGTCTTGCGCGAGCACCTTCAGGTAAGGTCCGTCTCGATCGTCCGACCCGCCACGGAAGAGGAAGAGCAGGAATTCCGGAAAAAGCAGGGGATCCGGGGCTGATCGTTGTCCCGCGTACTGAACGTCCTTGCGCTCGAGCCATGGTTCGGTGGCTCCCATAGGAGCGCTCTCCTGGGTCTGTCATCCCACAGCGTCCACAACTTCCGCCTGGTCACGCTGCCGGATCGGTTCTGGAAGTGGCGAATGCAAGGAGCCGCCGTCTCGCTCGCCCGGCGACACTCGACGCGGTATCGGGCGGATATCTGCCGGACCTGTTGTTCGCGAGCAGTATGGTCAACGTGCCGGCGTATGTGGCGTTGACTCGCGACGCACTTCCGCGACTTCCGATTGTGCTCTACATGCACGAGAATCAGCTCACGTACGTCCTGCCTGACAGTGGGCCTCCCGATTACACGTACGCGTTCATCAATTATCTGTCGTGTCTGACCGCCGATGAAGTGGTGTTCAATTCGGAATTCCACCGGTCCGAATTCCTCGGGGCCCTCCCGGAATTGCTCAAGCGTTTTCCGGATCACACACACGGCGATCCGACCGCGCGGATCTTATCGAAATCGTCCGTGCTGCATCTCGGCATAGACGCTGCCGCCATCGACGCAAGGCTGACTCCGAGGACTGCCACGCGGGCATCCGATTCGACCCCCACGATTCTCTGGAATCACCGGTGGGAGTATGACAAGAACCCGGAGTCCTTTTTCAGGGTGCTGAACAGGCTCGATGATGCCGGGCTGACGTTCGATCTTATCCTGATCGGGGAGCACTTCGAGAATCGACCGACGGTTTTCGACGAGGCGCGGGATCGATACGGGAGCCGGATCCTGCAGTACGGATTTGCACCCACATTCGACGAGTACTGTACCTGGCTGGATCGGGCGGACGTTGTTGTATCGACCGCCGACCACGAGTTTTTCGGGATCTCGACGGTTGAGGCGATCCACTCCGGGTGCCATCCTCTCGTGCCGAATCGCTTGAGCTATCCCGAGATCGTGGGTAGCCCGGAACGGCCTCCTGTCGGCGAGGCCCCGATACTCTACGAGACGGAAGAGCAACTCTATCAGGCGCTCGCGTCGCTGCTGAGCGGCAAGACGGAAATGCTGTCGCGCAGCAGGCTGCGGAGCCTGGTTGCGCGCTTCGACTGGAAGACCCGTGCGCCCGAATTTGACGCGATGCTGGACCGTGTGGCCGGCGCGCCGGCTGGCAACGCCAGGGCGCGGGACGTCTAGCCCATATTCTTGATCATCGCCGTCGCGAATTCGCTGGTCTTCAGCAAGGTCGCGCCATCCATCAGGCGGTGGAAGTCGTAGGTGACCTTCTTCTGAGAGATCGTTTTCTTTAGCGCGGCAACGATGGCGTCAGCCGCCTCGTTCCACCCCATGTACCGGAACATCATCTCGCCAGAGAGAATGACCGAGCCGGGATTCACCTTGTCCTGATCCGCATACTTCGGCGCAGTTCCGTGCGTCGCCTCGAAGATGGCGAGCCCCGTCTCATAGTTGATATTTGCGCCCGGGGCGATTCCGATTCCGCCTACCTGTGCCGCGAGGGCATCGGAAATGTAGTCTCCGTTCAGGTTCATGGTCGCGATCACATCGTACTGTCCGGCACGCGTCAGTATCTGCTGCAGAAAAGCGTCTGCGATCACATCGTTCATGATGAGGCCGCTCGGGAATTTGCACCACGGCCCACCCTCGTATTCGACCGCGCCGAACTCCTCTTGCGCGAGCTCATATCCCCAGTCACGAAAAGCACCCTCGGTGAATTTCATGATGTTTCCCTTGTGGACGAGGGTGATGTACTTGGCCTTTGACTCGAGCGCGTGCTTGATGGCGGCTCGCACGAGGCGGCGAGTTCCCTCGCGAGAAATCGGCTTGATTCCGAGTCCGCTCGAATCCGGGAAGCGGATCGACGTGACGCCGAGTTCCTCCTGCAGGAATCGCATCAGCTTCGCGTTCTGCTCCGTGCCGCTTCGATACTCGATGCCCGCGTAGATGTCTTCCGAGTTCTCCCGGAAGATGATCATGTCCACCAACTCCGGATTCTTCACCGGAGACGGGACACCGGTGAAATACTGTATCGGCCGGACGCACGCGAACAGATCGAGTATCTGTCGTAGCGCTACGTTGAGCGATCGGATTCCGCCTCCAACAGGAGTGGTGAGCGGTCCCTTGATTGCGACCAGGTGATGCCGAATGGCTTCGAGGGTGTCGTTCGGAAGCCACTCACCCGTTTCGTCGAACGCCTTCTCGCCAGCGAGCACCTCGAACCAGACGATCTTTCGCTCTCGGCCGTACGCCTCGGTGACGGCGGCGTCCAGGACACGCCGCGATGCCCTCCAGATATCAGGTCCGGTCCCGTCACCTTCAATGAATGGGATGATCGGGTCGGTGGGGACGTGCAGGCCGGAGCCGTCCTTCTTGATGACGTGTCCTTCGGTCGGCGGCGTGAGGTGCGTGTATTCGGGCATCGGTAGAGATCTCAGGGTCGTGGAGTTGGGAGAACTAGGAAGGTAGATCAGTCCGCAGTCATGGCTCAAGCGGGGAGGGGCGCCAAAAGCTCATTTCACGAAGATTTGGGGTATCAGAGCCGCCGAAAGAGAGACCGCAGTCTTAATTCCCACACCTTGAGTGTCGCTTCTCTGACGATCTGTCTGTTCATCTTCGACTGGCCTTCCGTTCGTTCGGTGAAAACGATCGGAACCTCCTTCAGCCGGAAGCCCATTCGCCACGCCTTGTAGTTCATTTCGATCTGGAACGAATAGCCGTTCGATTTAACCCGGTCCAGGTCGATCGCCTCGAGCACTCGCCGATGGAAGCACTTGTAACCCGATGTGACATCCATAATCGGAATGCGAGTGACGAGGCGCGTGTAGATACCGGCTCCGTACGAAAGCACGAGCCGAGGCAGGGGCCAGTTCATGACGCGGACGCCATCGATATAGCGCGAACCGATCACGAGGTCGGCCTCACCGGCGCGAACCGGAGCTATGAGGCGGGGCAGGTCGTGCGGGTCATGCGAGCGGTCGGCGTCCATTTCGCACACGTATTCAAAACCGCGTTCCAGAGCGTATCGTAAACCCGGCTATGTACGCCGTCCCGAGTCCTTTTTTGCCACCTCGAACGAGAAGCTGAACCCGTCCCTCGTGCCTCGTCGCGAGCTCCTCCACAGCTTTGCCCGTACCGTCGGGCGACGAATCATCGACCACGAGAATGGCCATATCGTCCCCCGCCTCGAAAACCCGGTCTACGACGGCTTCGATATTCGCTGCCTCGTTGTAGGTAGGCACGACGACGAGCACCGGCCAGCGAGGGTCGCGCGTGGCCGGGCCGGTAGACGTTGGTGGCGTGGAATCCGTCAAATCGACGTATGGAATGTCTAATTCAGATATCGGGAAGATAAGCCGGACCGTCGAGAATGGGTGACTATCCTTCAGAGCATCGATCGCGGCGTCCGGGCCAGTTACCCACGATCTGACAGCCTTCGTCCATCAAATCAACGTCACAGAGGGCATCGACTTGCGTTCACGCCCGAAAATTTCTAACTACAGTAATTCCCGAGACCTCAACGCGACGGGATTTCGGGACGCCCATCTCGATTTTGATCCTTCTCTCATGTTTAGTCGGAGGCGACTGATGAACAAACTGATATCGCTGCTCACGAGCACCCTTTTTCTGTTGATGCTGTTTGCGACAGCTGAGACGTTTATGCCGCAGCAGGCGCAAGCACAGACCGAATACACCGTTGCGGACGACTACAAGCTGGCCTGGAGTCTGGATCCGCGTGATGAGCCCGGGCTTTTTGCCCGCGGATTGGCGCTGGAGCCGAACGCTTTTGGAGCCCGCAGCGTGCTGGTGGGAATGGACCTGGACAACGATGGAAAGAAGGAGATTCTCTTCAATACGGACGAGACGCTCGCGCCGAGCGGCCCGGATCCTGGTGTTCTGGACATATTTCTGTACGAGGCCAACGGGAATGACACGTACGAGTACGTATGGCATTATTCGCATCCGGAAGGATCGAATTCGCTCGCGGCCCTGGCCTATGGCGACATAGACTCTGACGGCAACTGGGAGATCTACTTCGGTATCCCAACGATCAACGATGATCCGGAGGACATTTTCATCTTTGAGGCTGAGGCAGGCGTGTTCCCGGCGACACCGACCGTATCGCTTCAGGTTCGGAACGACGGGAGCCTTGATTTCCGGCCGTCCGGATTTAAGCTGGTCGACGTCGACAACGATGGAGCGATTGAGTTGATCATCCAGTCGCGAACAAGCGGTGCCCGAGAGCTGGTTGTGATGTCGCTTGCGACAGCTCAACTGGATGCATTTGCGACGTTCAACATTGAGTTTGAGGCGGGCAACGATGTGCTCGGCGGCGGCGGCACCTATGATGTGGACGTCGTGGACTTCGATGGGGACGGCAACAATGAGATCTGGTACAACACGTGGGACAACTGGAGCATGTCGATTTTCGAAGCGACCGGTCCGGACACGTATGTGTTGCAGGCGGATCTGAACGGAGTGATACCGGTGAACGATCCGGGGTCGTTCAATTCGCACGACATGTTCTTTGAGGACTACGACAACGACGGGAAGATGGAGGGATACTTCCCGATGACCGACGGCAAGCTGTACTACATCGATGACATTGCAGATATCTCGACGATCACGGTCGCGGACATTCAGACGGTCGGGACGTTTGACGCGACGGCGCGGTCCAGAGGGGGTGATGTCGGCGATCTGGATGGTGATGGACTCACGGACATCGTGGCGAACCACGGGACGAGCGAGAAAGTGTCGTTGATTGAGTACGACGGAGTAGGGAGTCGGGCGGACTCGACGAGCTACTCGTGGTCGATATTGCTCGACAGCTCGGGTGGCGAGACGGAGCGGTACTATCCGCTGCGGATCGCGGATGATCTGGACGGCGATGGAAAGAATGAGGTGGTCTTGACCAACCTCTTCGCGTCGGCAGCCGGACAGGACATGATCATTGTGCTCGAGTACGATGGTGCTCCCGCAGAGTACACGGTAGCTGATGGCTTCCAGTGGGCCTGGAGTCTGGATCCGCGTGATGAGCCCGGGCTTTTTGCCCGCGGATTGGCGCTGGAGCCGAACGCATTTGGAGCCCGCAGCGTGCTGACGGGGATGGACCTGGACAACGACGGAAAGAAGGAGATTCTCTTCAATACGGACGAGACGCTGGCGCCGAGCGGCCCGGATCCTGGTGTTCTGGACATCTTTCTGTACGAGGCCAACGGGAATGACACATACGAGTACGTATGGCACTACTCGCATCCGGAAGGATCGAATTCGCTCGCGGCCCTGACCTATGGTGACATAGACTCTGACGGCAACTGGGAGATCTACTTCGGTATCCCGACGATCAACGATGATCCGGAGGACATTTTCATCTTTGAGGCTGAGGCAGGCGTGTTCCCGGCGACACCGACCGTATCGCTTCAGGTTCGGAACGACGGGAGCCTTGATTTCCGGCCGTCCGGATTTAAGCTGGTCGACGTCGACAACGATGGAGCGATTGAGTTGATCATCCAGTCGCGAACAAGCGGCGCCCGCGAGTTGGTTGTGATGTCGCTTGCGACAGCTCAACTGGATGCGTTTGCGACGTTCAACATTGAGTTTGAGGCGGGCAACGATGTGCTCGGCGGCGGCGGCACCTATGATGTGGACGTCGTGGACTTCGATGGGGACGGCAACAACGAGATCTGGTACAACACGTGGGACAACTGGAGCATGTCGATTTTCGAAGCGACCGGTCCGGACACGTATGTGTTGCAGGCGGATCTGAACGGAGTGATACCGGTGAACGATCCGGGATCGTTCAATTCGCATGACATGTTCTTTGAGGACTACGACAACGACGGGAAGATGGAGGGATACTTCCCGATGACCGACGGCAAGCTGTACTACATCGATGATATTGCAGATATCTCGACGATCACGGTCGCGGACATTCAGACGGTCGGGACGTTTGACGCGACGGCGCGGTCCAGAGGGGGTGATGTCGGCGATCTGGATGGCGACGGTCTGACGGACATTGTGGCGGGCCACGGGACGAGTGAGAAGGTGTCGTGGATTGAGTACGACGGAGTAGGGAGTCGGGCAGACTCGACGAGCTACTCGTGGTCAATTTTACTCGACAGCTCGGGTGGCGAGACGGAGCGGTACTATCCGCTGCGGATTTCGGATGATCTGGACGGCGATGGAAAGAATGAGGTGGTCTTGACCAACCTCTTCGCATCGGCAGCCGGACAGCCGATGATTATCGTTCTTGAGTACACGGGCGTGCCAACGGCGATCGACGATTTTGCCGAGGTGCCGGACGGATTTGTTCTGGATCAGAACTATCCAAACCCGTTCAACCCGACGACTTCCATTGAATTCGAGCTGCCTTCAGCTGCGACCGTGACTGTTCGCGTGTACAATGTGATGGGTCAGCTGGTCCGGACGCTGGTAGACGGTGAGATGAAGGAAGCCGGTCGTCACGGCGTCTCGTGGAATGGTCGAAACGCCAACGGAATGCAGGTTGCGAGTGGCACGTATGTTTACGCCCTCGAGTACGGCAAGACGCAGATGGCAAGGACCATGGTTCTACTCAAGTAGCCGAAATACGGCGGCCGGGGTTCGGTCTCCGAATCCCGCGTTGAAAAAGGAATGGCCCGTCGCAAGGAGCGGCGGGCCATTTTTATTTGGCCGGCTCTGGCCAACTACTGGACTCGCTTCAGTCCGAGGCCGAAGCGCTGTCGGTCCACCTTGTTCTGAGAAACGCGAGCGTCTTCTCGACAAGTTCCTGAGGCGGCGTGATGTCGCCCGCGTCTCGCGTCAGATCGATGGTCGATGTGTATTGTTCAAAGAAGCGGCCACAGGTCGAACAATCTCCAATATGAGCCCAGAACTTTTTACTGGTCTTCTCATCGAGGTCACCGTCCAGGTACCGAACGATGAAGCCGTTGACGTCCTCGCAAGACGGCTCCAGTCCGAGCATGATTTTTAGTTTGTGCAGGATCATGAGTTCTGTCAGTACCTCATCTGTGGGTCGAGGAGACTCTTGAGGGCCTGTCGGGCACGATGCAGTCGGACGCGAACTGCTCCCTCGGTGATGTCAAGCATCTGTGCAACTTCCGCCGTGGGTAGTTCGCGAATGTCACGAAGGGTCACGACCGTCCGGTAACTCTCCGGCAGCCGGTCAATGGCTTCCCTGACTAGCCGCTGAGTCTCGTTTCGCTCAGTGAGCTTGTGCGGATCCCAGTCGGCTCCGGCGTCGCGATACATCCCCCTCGCAAACTTCGGTTGCAGCCTGTCCAGATCCGCCTCGTCGAGCGCGGTCGTCCGCTTCGATTTTCGAAGGGCCGCACGGCTGAGGTTGATGCCGATCGCGTACAACCACGTTGTAACCTTCGACTCGCCCCGGAAAGTGTGAATTCGCTGATATGCCTGCAAGAAGGTCTCCTGCATCACGGAACCAGCTTCATCATCGTCACGCAGAATCCTCACGATCACGCTGAACAGTCTTGCCGATTCCTCGCGGACCAGCGCCTCGAATGCTTTTTTGTCACCACGGAGCAGGGCATCGAGCTCGTAGGACGCGCCCACCGCCTTCTCCGGGGTTTGATCAGCTTTCACGGGACTTGGTTTCATTCAGTTGGCGATCGTTACGGCAGGAGACTAGGAGCACCAAAACGACCATGACGCCGCCGAAACGGGAATAAGTACGGATCCACCTCACATAGTTTACACCTTGTTTCGTACCTTTAGCAACTTGCCGATATTTTGCTGTCGGCAAACATTTCGGCTTGTTTTGACGTTTTCGAGTCGTTTCTGCTGCCCGGCGGGAACGCGAATGCTTCCGAGCGCTCGCAGAACAAGCGGCAATCACCACGAACCGTAATAAGAGCGGACTATGACGAGGAAGACAGCAAAAGCCAGCACTCCTCCTGCCAATGGCGAGCAGGATCCGGCGGATGTCATCCGCACGGAGGTCGAATACAAGTCGTTTCAATCCGACGAAGTCAGCCACAAGGACCTCGGCCTCGCCGATGACCAGCTGCTCGATATGTATCGCAACATGATGCTGCAGCGCCGTTTTGAGGAGCGTGCGGCTCAGATGTACGGGAAGCAGAAGATATCGGGCTTTCTGCACCTCTACATCGGTCAAGAAGCGGTGTCGACGGGCGTGGCCAATGCGATGAAGATCGGCGAGGACTCTGTGATCACGGCGTACCGCGATCACGGTATCGCGCTCGCAATGGGCATGACCTCCAAC
The DNA here is from genome assembly GCA_963768565.1 of Rhodothermales bacterium. Classification (GTDB taxonomy): domain Bacteria; phylum Bacteroidota; class Rhodothermia; order Rhodothermales; family JABDKH01; genus JABDKH01. The sequence continues at coordinate 22,172 of CAVYIO010000036.1, read as the reverse complement.
GAGTGTATGGCCGAGCTTTTCGGGAAAGTCGACGGCTGCTCAAAGGGCAAGGGCGGGTCGATGCACTTCTTCAGTGCAGAAAAGACGATTGTTCGGCGGGCACGGCATCGTCGGAGGTCACATTCCGGTGGGAGTCGGCATTGCGTTCGCGCACAAGTACAAGGAGGACGGAGGCGTTTGCATCTGCTTCTTTGGTGATGGTGCGATCAACCAGGGTTCGTTTCACGAGGCCGCCAATCTCGCGTCGCTGTACAAGTTGCCGGTTGTCCTGGTGGTCGAGAATAACGAGTACGCAATGGGCACAGCCGTACATCGGGCGTCGGCCGAGACGGACCTGTTCAAGCAGGCGACCGGCTACAACATGCCGGGCGCTATCGCCGATGGAATGGATGTCTTCGATTGCTACCGTGCGTTCTCGGACCACATCGCGATGGCGCGTGACAATCAGCCGTCGCTGCTCGAGGTCAGGACGTACCGTTACCGCGGTCACTCCATGAGCGATCCCGGAAAGTACCGGACGAAGGAGGAGATGGAGAACAAGAAGAACGCAGATCCGATCATTCGTCTGAAGGCGTATCTGGTCGGGCATGAGCTGGCAACGAACGAGTCACTCGACGCCATCGACGATGACGTGAAGCGCGAAGTGAAAGCTGTCTGTCGAGTTTGCCGAGAAGAGCCCGCAGCCTCCGCTGGAATCGATCTACGACGATGTCTACGGGCAGAAGGACTACCCGTTTCTGAAGTAGCACTCCGTTCCTTCCAGAGCAGAATTTTTTGACGAGCACGAGTTTACAACATGGCTGAAATGCAATTCAGAGAGGCGCTCCGAGCCGCGATGGTGGAGGAGATGGAGCGCGACGACACCATCTTCCTGATGGGGGAAGAAGTGGCGGAATACGATGGCGCCTACAAGGTTAGCGAGGGCATGCTGGCCCAGTTCGGTGCCAAGCGTGTCATCGACACACCCATCAGCGAGAACGGATTCGCCGGCCTCGGTATAGGAGCCGCTCTCAATGGTCTGCGACCGATCATCGAGTTCATGACGTGGAACTTCTCGTTCGTCGCCATTGACCAGTTGATCAACAATGCGGCAAAGATCCGGTACATGTCCGGCGGTCAATTCAAGGTCCCGATTGTGTTCCGTGGACCCAACGGTGCGGCCGGTCAGCTGGCCGCGACGCACAACACATCCACCGAATCCATCTATGCAACGCTTCCAGGCTTGAAGGTCGTGGCGCCGTCAAACCCGGACGATGCGAAAGGCCTTCTCAAGTCTGCGATCCGCGACGATGATCCCGTGATCTTCCTTGAATCCGAAGTCATGTTCGGATGGAAGGGAGATGTCTCCGAGGAAAAGGACTACCTGATTCCGATCGGCAAGGCTCGAATCGCGAGGCAGGGCGACGCGGTGACGATCGTCGGCCACAGTAAAAGCTACTGGGTCGCGATGAAGACGGCAGAGATGCTCGCCGAGGATGGTATCGAGGCGGAGGTGATCGACCCTCGAACCATTCGACCGCTCGATATCGACACGATCCTTGAGTCGATCCGAAAGACAAATCGGTGCGTCATCATCGACGAGAGCAATCCGTTTGCGAGTATCTCATCGGAGATGACGTATCAGATTCAAGAGCGTGCCTTCGACTATCTGGACGCGCCCATCATGCGGATCACCGCGAAGGATACGCCCGCGCCCTACGCGAAGAATCTCATGGAGTACTACATGCCGAGTGCGCAGGATGCGTATGACGCATGCCGAAAAGTCATGTACGTTGACTAGGCACCCGTTGTGCTACTTACATCAAGCCAACCCCGAAAGTAATGGCCATTCCTGTTGAGATGCCCAAGATGAGCGACACCATGGAGGAAGGTGTGCTCGTAGCATGGCTCGTTGACGAAGGAGCCGCCGTAGCGGCCGGAGACATCATCGCCCAGGTCGAGACCGACAAGGCGACGATGGACCTGGAGGTTTACGACGACGGCGTGCTGCTGAAGAAAGTAATCGGCGAGGGTGACGCGGTGCCGATCGGCGCGTTGATCGCTGTGCTCGGAGACAAAGGAGAGGACGTATCGGACATTCTCGAACGTTATTCCGCAGGAACCGCGTCGGGAGGGACCTCAGCCTCGGCTGACGAGAACGCTGGAGTCGCTTCGGGCAATGGCCAGGACTCGCTGCCGGCCCTCGCTCCGGTAGCCGGAGACGGCTCAAGAGTAAAGGCGTCGCCGCTGGCAAAGAAGCTGGCTCAGGAGCACGGCCTTGACCTGACGCGCATGAAAGGTAGCGGCCCGGAGGGTCGTATTGTGAAGCGCGACATCGAACTGGCGATGGGGGGAGTGCAGGTACCGGCACAGACACAGGCACCGGCACCGCTGGTGCGTGAGCCCGAACGCGAGCAGAGCGCTACGCCTGCCGCCGCTCGCGTCCCAACACCGGCTCCGTTCCAGCCGACCGCCTTCAGCGATGCCGATCAGCCGGACGAGACCGTTCGCATATCGCAAATGAGGAAGGCCATCGCACGGCGATTGGCACAGAGCAAGTACACCGCCCCTCATTTCTATCTCACGATCGATGTTGACATGGACCGCGCCGTCGCAGCACGGGCACGGGTCAATGCGATCGCGGAGAAAGAGGGATCGGAGAGGATTTCGTTCAATGACATTATTACAAAGGCATGCGCGGTCGCATTGCGTAGCCATCCGGCGGTCAACGCTTCTTATCTGGAGGATCAGGGCGAGATCCGCTACCACAAATCAATTCACGTAGCGGTGGCGGTCGCCATTGACGAAGGTCTGATTACACCGGTCATTCGACATGCGGACCGGAAGGGTCTGAGTGAGATCGGAGCTGAGACGCGCATGCTGGCCCAGAAGGCGCGCGATCGACGGCTTCAGCCCGAAGAATTCGAGGGGTCAACCTTCACCACGAGCAACCTCGGAATGTTCGGTATCGAGGAGTTCACGGCCATCATCAATCCACCCGAAGCGTGCATCCTGGCCATCGGTGCGATTCGCGATGAAGCGATCGTCCGAGACGGGCAGGTGGTGGCGGGCAAGCGCATGAAACTCACCATGTCGTGCGATCACCGCGTCGTGGACGGCGCGACCGGCTCACGCTTTCTCGAAACTCTTCGGAAGTACCTCGAAGAGCCGCTGAATCTACTTCTCTAGACGCATCTTCGGAGGCCGAACCGCGCAACAAAGACGGCTACGCGTGGTCCAAGTATTGCGACCGTTGATCACGAATTGTCGCCCCTGACCCGTGTCACTCCGGATAGCCCACATATCGGATATTCACTTCGGCAAGATTGCCCAGCCAGCGATCGTCGATGCACTTGTGCATGAGATCAACGGTGCCGACGTAGATCTGGTATCCGTATCGGGCGATCTGACGCAGCGGGCTAGGCCGCAACAATTCGAAGACGCAGCGGCCATGCTCTCCCGGCTCGAAGCGGACGTGCTCGTCGTTCCCGGCAACCACGATGTGTTCGCCTGGTGGTTTCCAGTTCGCCGATTGCTCGATCCTCTCCAGCGTTACCACCAGTACATCTCCGAAGATCCAACGCCGTCGTACGTCGCCAACGGTGTTGCAGTCCTGGGTATCAATTCAGCAACGGGATTTACGATAAAGGGCGGCCGTATCGATGGCAGTCAACGCGATCGCATGCGGGAGTTTTTCTCGGGTCGACGCGACACCAGCTTCAATATTCTGGTGGTACATCATCACCTCAGCAGGATCGAAGCTCTGGGTTGGCACGACATTGCACGACATAGTCAGCACACGCTGGATGTCGCGGCGGATTCCGGCGTCGACTTGATTCTGTGCGGCCATCTCCACATCTCCCACATCGAGCCGGTCGAAATAATTCCGGGCGACCACCGGCTCGTTGTTGCGAGTGCGGGAACGGCAACGAGTTCAAGAGGAAGGAAGGAGCATCGGCGATCCAATTTTTACAACCTGATCACCGTGGAGACCGACCACTTTCTTATCGAGGAAAGGCGGTTCGACGCCCGCTCGGGCCGCTTCATCAAGGATTGCGAGACTCGATTTGAACGTGATCCGTCAAATGAACCTCCTGATTCGTCAACACCGATTGTGACGTGATTTCGCTTCAATATCCGTCACATCGGATTCCGTGAACCCGCAATCGACCTTCGGCGTAAACTCCCGACACGTCGTCGTTTGACAATTCTGCTCACTAGAACGCATTCGGGTGCCGCTTGACCTTGCTGGTGCCGGAATGAGCTACATCAATATTATGGCCGTGCTCTCCGCTCGATTCCTGACACATTGTGCTTGCACCGCGCTGCTGGTCGTGGCATTCTCGTCCGTTGCGAACGCTCAGGAATTGCCTGTGCAGGTGGATCTGGATGTCGCTTCTTTCGCGTACGACGACTCAAGCTCTCTTCTTGAGGTCTATCTCGCATTCGAGGCTCCTTCACTCGACTTCGTCAGGACCGACCAGGGGTATCTGTCTGTTCTGCCTATCGACCTTGTCGTCTTCAGAAGCACTCAGGAAGGACTGGAGGGTACACCTGTGGACCCGGTGTGGTCGGATTCAATGAACCTCTCATTCGTGGTTCAGGATACGGCCGGTCTGGCTCAGGGCCAGCATTTCCTGCATCAGTTGAGGACGGCGATCCCGCCGGGCGAATATGAGATGGACGTCGTCATTCGCGGCGACGAGGCATTCGATCGGGCCGAGGTTCGGGTACGGCGCGACGTGGTCGTTCCGTCATACTCGTTCAACAATCTTGCTTCGATCTCTGATATCACGCTGGCGTCGCAGATAGAGCGCTCGGACGATAAGGCCAGCCCCTTCTACAAGAACGGTCTGTCGATCCGGCACAACGCGAATCAGCTGTTCGGCGAAGGATTGGGACGGCTGTTTTACTATGCCGAGACGTACAACATTGACGCGCTGCCGGGTGTGGACAGCGACTACACACTGTACTGTTATATCGCCGAGGCCAATCTCTCGAATCCTCTTGCCGGCCTCAGTCGCCGCACCACCCGACCTGCCCGGTCGCCGGACGTGATCGTGGGTTCTTTCGACGTAAGCCAGGTGCCAAGCGGCTCGTACTTTCTGCGAATCGTCGCGCTCAACCGTGACAATGTGGCGGTCGTGGAGCAGGCTCGGAAATTCTTCGTGTTCAATCCGAATGTAGTTCGAGAAAAGCCGGTTGGCGTAGAGGGGGCGTTCGAGTCAAGTCCGTTCGCGTCGATGCCGGAGGCTGATGTGGAGCGCGAGGTAGAACTTATTCAGTCGATTTCAAGTGAACGAGAACGCCGCCGCGTCAAGGGAATCCGTGACCTTGACGAACGCCGCCGATTTCTGATGGAGTTCTGGGCGAATCGAGATCCCAATCCCAGTCTGCAGGGGAATGCGTTCAGAGAGGAGTTCTTCCAGCGCGTACAGTATGCGGATGACCGGTACACGAACAGTTTCCAGGAGGGCTGGAATACAGACAGGGGACGGGTGCTGCTCCAGCACGGTCTGCCGAGTGGCATCGACCCGCATCTCTATGAGCGCGATACGGTTCCATACGAGGTGTGGGACTACAACAACATCCCGGGCGAAGGCCAGGCCATGTTTGTCTTCGCCGATCGGTCCGGGTTTGGCCGGTTTGAGATCATACACTCGACCGTATCGGGAGGAACGACGCTTCCCAACTGGCAGGACGAACTCCGCAGAAGGTAGAGTCGGAACAGACAGTGCAGCTGGCGTCGCTCCGTCGGTCGACCTGTCCGTGTTAAACTTGCTCGCACTCAGTCATTCGAAAGATCTGGTTTCACCGCATGTTCGACTACGTTAGCATCGACGATCTCCACGCACACGTTGGATCGACGGTGACGCTTAAAGGTTGGGTGCACAACAAGAGGGAGTCGAAGAGCCTGGTCTTCCTGATACTCCGCGACGGGAGCGGGCTGGCCCAGTGCGTTGTATCCGATGAGTCGGTGAGCGCAGAGATGTGGCAGGTAGCTGCCGAGGCGACCCAGGAGTCGGCGCTTGAACTGACAGGTTCCGTGCGCGAGGACGAAAGGCAGGTCGGCGGTTATGAACTGCAGGTCACCGGCGTGCAGTTGATCGGCCGGTCGGACGACTACCCGATAAGTCCCAAGGCGCACGGCGTGGAGTTCCTGATGAACCACCGCCACCTCTGGCTTCGAAGCCGCAGGCAGTGGGCCATCATGCGCGTTCGAAACAGGATAATCATGTCCATCCACGGGTTCTTTCAGGGTCGTGGTTTCGTGCAGATGGACGCTCCGATCCTCACCGGCAACGCCGTTGAAGGGACGTCGACGCTATTCGAGATCGACTATTTCGGAGACAAGGCCTACCTGACGCAAAGCGGGCAGCTTCACGGAGAAGCGATGGCATTGGCCATGGGCAAGATCTATACGTTTGGACCGACGTTTCGCGCGGAGAAATCGAAGACACGTCGGCATCTGACGGAGTTCTGGATGATCGAGCCCGAGATGGCGTTCTATGATCTCGATATGAACATGGACCTCGCCGAAGCACTGCTGGTGCACATCGTCGCAGAAGTGCTGGAGAGTTGCACGGCCGAACTGGAGATAATCGGGCGAGATGTCGATTTGCTCCGCCGGTGCACGCCGCCGTTTCCGCGAATCACGTATACCGAGGCCGTGGACATTCTCAAAAGTGCGGAATCAGCCGACATGATAGACGCCCGCATTTCCTCCCACGAATCGGAACTGGCCGACCTGAAGGTTGAACTCGAGAGCAATCAGAAGGCATACGGACAGGCGAAGAAAGCGGTCAAGCGGCGACTGGATGCGCGCGAGATCGAGATCAACGCGCGCGTCGAGGAACTGGAGGAAGCGCTTCGCAATCTTCCGTCATGGAAGGAGTCCGCGATGGGATTTGAGTGGGGCGGGGACTTCGGCGGGAGCGATGAAACCGTCATCACCTGGCATTTCGACAGGCCGATAATCGTCCATCGATATCCGGCAGCAGTGAAGGCGTTCTATATGAAACGCGATCCCGAGGACGACAAGCTCGCCCTCGGCATGGACGTACTTGCGCCCGAGGGTTTCGGAGAAATAATCGGAGGAGGGGAGCGGGCAACGGACCTCGCATTCCTTCGCAAACAAGTGGAAGCTCACGGCCTTCCCGAGGAGGCCTTCGACTGGTATTTCGATCTCCGCAAGTACGGTTCCGTGCCGCACGCGGGATTCGGACTCGGACTGGAACGAACCGTATCGTGGCTGTGCGGCGTGACCCACGTGCGCGAGACAATTCCTTTTCCAAGACTGCTCGGCAGGCTGCACCCCTAGCCGGAAGTCAGGCCGCGCCGCGATTGCGTCAGACGTGTTCGAGAACGAAGTCTGATATCAGATTGAGTACGCGTTGTCCGTCCGGTTCGTTGAACGTCTCGTGATACATATCCTTGAACAACGAAACGGATTTATCCTGAGATGCTGCCGACCTGAAAAACTCACCACTCGCCTGGGGAGAAGTGATGCGGTCCTCTCTGCCGTGCACAAGAAGAAGAGGATGCGAGATCCGCGGAGCAGCGTGAAGCGCCGCCTGTCCGATTCGGATGATCTCCGCGGCCGTGCCGATGGAAAGCGCCTTGCAGAAAGTCAACGCATCGTTCTTGAATGCCAGCGCCACACGGTCATCTGTTGCCAGAAGTTTTCGGTCGAGCGGTCTGACCGGAAGTCGTGGTATGAGATGCGACAGCATCAGGGCCGTCTTCTGAAGCCACGGCGGTTCCATCAGGGCGATGGCCGGGCTGCTCATGATCAATCCGCGTATTTCGTGCGGGCAATCGATGGATGCCAGGGCCGCGACGGCTCCACCGAGACTGTGGCCGAGAAGAAACACCGGCGTGCCCGGATATCTGTCGACCACGCGACCAATGAACTCTTTTGCGTCGCGAACGAACGTCTCATAAGACGCGATATAGGCTCGACGCCCTCCCGACATGCCATGCCCGAGTTGGTCGTACGACTCGACCGCGATGTTCAGATTGGTGAAATGCTGCGCATGCTGCTCATACCGACCGGTGTGCTCGGCGAGTCCGTGCAGTAGCACCACCACGGCACGGGGATGTGATTCGGGCACCCAGCTTCGCTCGTGCAGGCGAACGCCGTCCCGGTTAACAAAGCTGTTCGATGAGTCTTCCACGCGCGGCAGTCCGGGAGTTGACAGGCAAGATCTCGGGATGAACTGATCAGGCCAAAGATAGGGCGGTGTCGATGAATTGGCGCACGTTTCAGGTTAGTGTCAAAGTAGACCTGCCTCGGTATCTTGGATGGGTATAGGATTGATTAACTGTGGTTACAAATGTCGAAGAGAATTCTGATCGCATCGATTAGTGGAATTCGGGGAGTGTTCGGTGCGGGACTGGGCCCGCGCGAACTCGTAGAATACGCGGCCGCCTATGCACTGTGGTGCAGGGAGCAACAGGGGAGCAGGCCTCTTGTCGTGATTGGACGCGACGCGCGCACAACGGGTGATATATGTTCTCGCATCGTTGCGGGCACACTGTCTGCGGCCGGGATTGACGTCATTGACGCCGGTCTTTCTTCAACGCCCACGGTCGAGATGGCCGTAATCAAGGAAGGTGCTGTTGGCGGCATCGTACTTTCAGCCTCGCACAACCCGGGCGAGTGGAATGCGCTGAAGCTGCTCAATGGAGCAGGAGAGTTCCTTTCCCCCGATGAAGGAGCCAGAGTGCTCGCGCTGGCTGCAGACAAAGTCGATCCGACCGTAGGTTTTGAGGCCATTGGCACGATCGGAGAGGCCGATTATCTGCAGTATCACATTGATCAGATACTCGCCCTGCCGTTCATAGATCGTGGCGCGATCGCAGAGCACGGCTTCCGGGTTGTCGTCGACGGAATCAATTCTGTCGGTGGCATTGCGATCCCGGCGCTGCTCGCTCGGCTGGGCCTGGGCGAGGAGCAGGTTATTCGCATCAACTGCGAGCCGACGGGACTGTTTGCGCATCCTGCGGAGCCGTTGCCTGCGAATCTCACCGAGACAATACGGGCAGTTGCAGATTCGGGGGCCGATCTTGGAATAGTGGTTGATCCCGATGCCGACAGGCTCGCGTTGATTGAGGGTGGGGGTCGTTACATGTCGGAGGAGTTGACGCAGGTCGTAGCCGCAGATTTCATGTGGCGGTTCAGGCCTGGCCCGTTTGCGACGAACCTGTCGTCGTCGCGGGCGATCGAGGATGTCGCAGCCCGGCATGGGCAGAAGGTGTATCGATCGGCGGTCGGTGAGATCAACGTGGTCCGGAAGATGCAGGAGGTGGGCGCCGTACTGGGCGGTGAGGGGAACGGCGGCGTCATCCTGCCTGACCTTCATTACGGGCGGGACGCTCTAGTCGGGACTGCGATGGTGCTTCAGCATCTTGCCAATGAGCGCTGCTCGCTCACGGATGTGCGGGAGGGGTTGCCGGTGTATCACATTGCGAAGAAGAAGACGGCGATCGGGGCAGTCGATCCTGACGTGCTGCTTGCGTCACTGGCGACAGCGCACGAGGCGGAGCGGGTCGATACGACGGACGGTGTGAAGATCGATATGGAGAGCAGTTGGGTACATGTTCGCCGGTCGAACACGGAGCCCATCGTGCGGGTTTACGCGGAGGCGCCGAGCGCGCACGAGGCAGAGGAGCTCGGCAATCGGTTGGTTGCGGAGGTTGATGGGTTGGCGGCAGCGCTCGACAGCTGAAACGCGGATTCGTGGTTGCTGCTGGCGGCCGGCGATGCCTTGGAAGGTGGGCTGGGCTGTATTGATGGGGCTACGCCCTCCTCCCCGACGTTCAAATTACAACTGATTCACGTCGCGGCGCAAAGGCGTTCGTGCCGGCTCGCAACGGATTTCTCGGACAAACAAAAAAGGCGGCACCCGTTCGGGCACCGCCTTTCCTGAAGTCGCTGGGCGTCGGACTAGAAGTCCATGCCACCCATGCCACCCATGTCCGGAGCTCCACCCGGCATCGCCGAGGCCTTCTCAGGCCGATCGGCAACAACGGCTTCAGTCGTCAGGAGAAGTCCTGCGACGGATGCCGCATTCTCCAGCGCCGTCCGCGTGACCTTCGTCGGGTCAATCACGCCGAGGTCCATGAGCTTGCCGTACTCCTCAGTCTGGGCATTGAAGCCGAAGTCGCCCTTGCCCTCTTTGACCTTCTGCACGATGATCGATCCTTCGTGGCCGGCGTTGGCGGCGATCTGACGAAGCGGCTCTTCGAGCGCCCGTCGTATGATCGAGACACCGATCATCTGATCCTCATCCTCGAGCTTCAGCTTGTCGAGGGACGCCAGAGCGCGGATGTATGCAACACCACCACCCGGTACGATTCCTTCCTCGATAGCTGCGCGTGTGGCGTGGAGTGCGTCTTCGACGCGGGCCTTCTTTTCCTTCATCTCAGGCTCCGTAGCAGCACCGATCTTCAGCACCGCAACGCCGCCCGACAGCTTCGCCAGACGCTCCTGCAACTTCTCGCGATCGTAGTCGCTGGTCGTGGACTCAACCTGCTGCTTGATCTGATTGGTGCGGGCCTTGATCTGCTCGCTGTCACCTGCTCCGTCAACCACGACCGTGTTATCCTTGTCGATCACGATACGCTTGGCGCGGCCCATGTAGTCCAGCGTGGAATTCTCGAGACGATAGCCCTTCTCTTCCGACACAACTGTTCCGCCGGTCAGGATGGCAATATCCTCGAGCATCGCCTTGCGACGATCACCGAAGCCGGGAGCCTTGACTGCCGCAACCTTCAGTGTGCCGCGCAGCTTGTTGACCACGAGCGTGGCAAGCGCCTCGCCTTCCACATCCTCAGCAATCACGAGGAACGGAGCGCCCATCTGCGCAACCTTCTCGAGGATCGGGAGGAGATCCTTCATCGTCGAGATCTTCTTGTCGTGGATCAGGATGTATGGATCCTCAAGTACCACCTCCATGTTCTCCGCATCCGTCACGAAGTAGGGGGAGAGGTAGCCGCGATCGAACTGCATACCCTCGACCACCTCCAGCGTGGTCTCGGTGCCGCGTGCTTCTTCAACGGTGATAACGCCGTCCTTTCCGACCTTCTCAAATGCATCGGCAATCAGTTCGCCGATCGCTCCATCGTTGTTGGCCGAGATGGTCGCGACCTGAGCGATACGCTTCCGATCCTGGATGTCCTTGCTCTGGCTCCGGAGGTTCTCTACAACCGCCGTAACCGCGTGGTCTACGCCGCGCTTGAGGTCCATCGGATTGGCACCGGCCGTGACGTTCTTAAGTCCGGACGTCATGATGGCCTGTGCAAGAACGGTCGCCGTCGTCGTACCGTCACCAGCAACGTCACTGGTTTTCGATGCGACTTCCTTCAACATCTGTGCACCGACGTTCTCGAGTCGGTCCTCGAGCTCGATTTCCTTGGCAACCGTGACGCCGTCTTTCGTGACGGTCGGGGCTCCAAACTTCTTCTCAATGATCACGTTTCGACCCTTGGGGCCTAGCGTAACCTTCACCGCTTCGGCAAGCGCATCGACTCCAGCCTTGAGCTTGGAGCGAGCGTCCGAATCAAATACAATCTGCTTTGACATGATATCGATAGTGTGTTTTAGTCCTTGATTGACCAATCCTCTTACGGAGAGGTCAGCTATTTCTTGAGGATCCCGAGAATGTCGGTCTCTCGCATGATCAGATATTCCTCATCGTCGAGGCTGATTTCGGTACCGGAATACTTGCCGTACAGAACGGTATCACCTTTCTTGACCGTCATGTCAATCTTGGTTCCGTTCTCGACGCGCCCGGGACCGGCGGCGATGATGGTGCCTTTCTGTGGCTTTTCCTTGGCTGTGTCGGGAATGAAGAGGCCGCTGGCCGTCTTCTCTTCAGCCGCCTGGGCACTAACGACAACTCGGTCACCGAGTGGTTGAATGCTGGCCATTGCTCAACTCCTCCAATTACATTGATTTATGAGTGTACATCTGATGGTTCGACTTGTTAGCACTCGTGTGTGAAGAGTGCTAACCGCCGGGCAAAAATTTTTGCCGGGCAGCAAACTTGGCAGTGGGGTAGAACCTATCTCGCCGTTGCCATGTTCCGTGAACGAATTACGAAGAAAACCGGTCTAGTGTCCATTCCTGCTCCGATCCCGCAGTCGACATACGGCTCGCCACCACGCCTGAATTCAAAGCAAATCCTCTGGCTCGCGATCACCGGCCTCGCGGTCGGGATTCTCGTTGCAGGTGCTTTTCTGCCTCCTCTGGTGGATGAGGGCTGGCGCGGCCTCATCATGTCCGGCTATCGACCGGTCTGTCATCAACTGCCGGGTCGCTCGTTTCACTTTGCGGGCGAACAGATCGCGCTCTGCCACCGGTGTGTCGGCATCTGGGGGGCGCTACCCGTCGCCATCGTGCTCTTCGCGGCCCTCCGCCGGTGGGATCGGCATGTGGCCAACCGGGCCGGGCTCGCGATTCTGCTCTCGCTCGTGCCGCTCGGAATCGACTGGGCGGGGGACTTCGCCGGAATCTGGCACAATACACCCGCAAGCAGGCTCATTACCGGAGCCATTTTCGGCCTGGTCGCCGGATACTTTCTGGCCCGCGTCGTGATCAAAAGCGTCGGATCCGGAGGCCACCGACCAGTGAAACTTCCCGACGATAACACTTCCGTCAGCGATGGTGAGACGAGGGCTCCAAATTGATTGTTTTTCTCGGAGTCCGGCCGTTTCTTGGATCCACACGCATTGTCAGTCGCGTCGCGAATACTTCAGACTATCCCTCCCGGACCCATGCCTGAAAAGAAACAATCGATCATTCTGGGATCGGCGCTCGTCGCTGTCCTGTCGACGTCCTACCTCGGGCTTATTAATTGCCTCTGCTGTGCCGGTGTTGTGATTGGAGCGCTCGTTGCAGTGTGGCACTACAGTTCTACGAACAGCATCACCCTTACGGGCGGTCAGGGAGCGGTGCTCGGCCTGACGGTTGCCTTGATTGGGGCAGCGATCAGCGCCGTGCTGGATTACGCGTTGATGCAGGCTGGCATTCGCGTGGACCACACGATCATGCAGTTTATTCTCGACCGTTTCGGGGATCAGATGCCACCGGAATCATACGACCAGCTCGTCGAACAGATGGAGGAGACCGTCACAGCAAGCAAGTTCGCACTGCAGGCCCTGTTTGGTGTCGCACTGTCTGCGGGCTTTGGAGCCATCGGCGGAGCGATCGGAGCGTCTGTGTTCAAGAAGGGCGGCGACGATCCGACCTATCCCCAGGGATAATCTCTTGATGACCGGTCCGGCTGGCTAGATGCGTTCGTCGGGCGACTGACGCCGAAGGGCAAGTGGAGGTCTCAGCACCTCTGATAACATCACTGCGTCACGTGCGGAGCGCCGAGCGCGTAGAAGCGCGACGACTCCGCTGGCAGCTGTCGCTCGCTTTTTCGGAACGACTTCCTCAAGTTCGGGTGTTTCGATCCGCGCAAGCTGCAGAGACTTGAAGGGAACGGCGGCCGCCGGCGTACGGCTACGGGTCGGCGCTCTTTCGAAAGATTCCTCACGCGTGAACCCGCTGCCGGTCGCCGCTTCCTGCTTCGGTCCGAATTCGTCGGGGACATACTCCTGCCGCTCTGCAGGGCGCGACTCCGGCTCCTTCCCACCAAGCGCCTCGCCGATTTCTCGAATCGCACGTGCGAATTCAGATTCTTCAGCCTCTACGTACTCGCGCCCGTCCTCTACGGGTGTCGGCGACGTGGGCGTCTGCCCCTTCTTGGACTGGTTACTGAACCAGCGGAACAGGGCGGGAAGAGCCAGTGCCGCCAGAATCAATAGATCGAAGAAGTCCATCGCTTACAGTGTAGTTCGTGCTTCAGGAAAGTACCGCGCCGTCGCCTGGCAGTCCACAAGTACCGGACCGGCGTGCCACGAGGAGTTCAATCAATCGTCGATTCGCCCTGGGGAAGGCGTAGCTGTCCAGTTCGTCGAAACGGGCCCACCGGGAGTCCAGCTTGCTCACAGGACGACCGGCCACAAGCCGGCACACAAACGGATGCAAGGTCACCTTGAAATGACTGTAGGCGTGTTGGATGGTGTCCAGAGGGGCGCCAGTCTCAACTTCCACTCCCAGCTCCTCACGCACTTCGCGCCGGCATCCCTCCTCGGGCGATTCGCCTCCCTCAATCTTCCCTCCAGGAAATTCCCATAAGCCCCCGAGCAGTCCGTCTTCGGCACGTTTCTGAATGAAGACTCTGTCGTCGTCCACAAGAACGGCGACGGCGATCTCGTGGTGAGGCACCGGCCTTCCTCTTTCGGCGAAGGGGAAATTCCGCGGTCCGCCCGCTCGCGAACGCCGCGCATGCATCGTTGACCGGACACTCCTCACACTGTGGACGACGCGGAGTACATATCGTCGCTCCCAGTTCCATCATCGCCTCGTTGAAACGCCCGGGGTCTCGCTCATCGAGCAGGTCATCGGCGAGTTGTTTGATACGATTCTTTCCCCTGGCGGACGAGGGATCGTCACCGATCTCAAACAGGCGACTGATCACGCGCGTCACATTCCCGTCCACGACAGCGTAGGGTTCACCGTATGCAATCGACATGATTGCAGCGGCCGTGTACGGCCCCACTCCGGGCAGGCCGATCACGCTCTTGTGGTCAGCAGGGAATACCGAGTCCATCTCACGGACGATCATCTGCGCCGCCCGGTGCATGTTGCGCGCTCTCGCGTAGTACCCCAGTCCTTCCCAGTCACGGAGAACACCATCGAGTTGCGCAGCAGCCAGTGAATCTATGGTCGGGTAGTTGGATGCAAATCGATTGTAGTATGACTCGGCCTGGTCGACCCTCGTCTGCTGCAACATGATTTCCGACAGCCAGATGCGATACGGGTCTTTCGTCCGCCGCCACGGCAGGTCTCGCGCAACGTTTGCGAACCACGGCACTAGTCTCTCGCGGATCGTCTGGATTTGTTCTGCGACATCCACGAACTCAGGGGATTACATCCACGGTGACCGTCAGCGTGTCGACGATCAGGCCTCGACTGATCGCACGGAAGAGCAAGGTGTGCGTGCCGTCATCACCAATCTTTGTCTGCCAGAAGAAGGCCGGGCCGCTGCGCCAGCTGCGAGCCGGGATGAGCAAGTTCTCGTAGACGTCTACCGGTTGGCCGCCGGTGGAGTCCGGCAGTTGGGTTATGAGCAGCGCACCGGCCTTCACGGCGTAGGAGAGCGAGTCGATACTCATCACATGAAAGACGGCTTTTTCGCCCGGCGCGCGGACCGCCTCATCGACTGGCGCGTTTCCAGACCACGCCGAAAGTGTAATCACGCCTGCCAGTATTCCCATCCACCCGAATCGTGCGAAAACGCCCAGCGACAAACGGAGGAGCCCGTGCCCGCCACTTGATGCAGCGATGGAGTGTCGGCGTGGTGTTGACAGGAATAATCGCATCAGGATCAGTGGTGGCGGCTCAGCCGACGGGCACGGTGCCGGTCGGGACGGTCAGAACGTTTGTCGATGGCCGTCAGGTAAACCGGTCGCTGCCCGCTTCGTTTCCACTCGATTCGCTGGAAGTTGAGGGCCGTCGCGAAGTCGACAAAATCAGAACACGCGGCTTTCTGTATGCGCGGCTTGATTCCGTCGCCTACGGACCTTCACCGGCGATTTATGTGAGCAGGGGATCTCTGGTGCGCGTTGGTGAGATCCGAATCGAGGCATCGAGTCAGGACGGCATAGACGATCCGGAAGAATTCCTTCGCGTCCGTGTGGGAGATCCGTTCGTCCCTTCCGCTGTTGAGCAGGACCTTGTCTTCTTGCTGGATGCGTACAACCGTGCCGGATACCCGTTCGCGGAGGCACGGATCGCTGGAGTCGAGTTGGTGCCCGGCGACGACCAGCGCGTACGACTGACCCTGGAACTGAATCCGGGTGACTCGATGCTGCTCGATCACATACAGCTACCTGGAGCCGTTCGAACGAAGCCCGGATATGTTAGCAGGATTACCGGCATGCGCCCGGGGCGAACGCTGTCGGATTTCGATCCGGAGGAGATTCGCAGATCGCTGCTTGCAACAGAGTTCTTTGATGAAGTGGGTCGGCCGACGCTGGCACGCGGCCGCGAGGGTCGCGTGATTATGGTGATACCGATTGAGGAGAGTGCACCCGGAAGCTTTGACCTTGTGATGGGCTACACGCCCCGAACGTCGGCGGGGCAGAGCGGGGGACTCGTCGGGACCGGACGTCTGGATCTGAGGAATCTGTTCGGTGGCGGGCGATCATTCGATCTCCGGCTGAATCGGCTCCCCGGTCGTGTGAGCACGGTCGATGTAGGTTTTGCCGATCCTGGAATTCTGCGGATACCGCTTGGGCTCGAGGGACGATTCAATGGAGTGCAGCAGGATTCGACATACGATCAGCAGCGATATGCGCTGAATCTCAGCTACAGCCTGAGCAGAAATCTTAGGGTCGTGGCGGGCGCAAGTCGAGAGGTGACGAAACCGGGGCAGGCTGGCTTGCGGCTGCGGGCCGGAACCCAACGAATTCCGAGATCCACCGCGTCGTTTGTCGGCATCGGCATTCGCTTCGAGTCCGTTGACTGGCCGGTGAATCCGCGTCGCGGTCTGGCCGTGGAGACGATGTTCGAGAGAGGAAACAAGAACCGCACGGGGCGGCGTGCCGATGTTTCAGGCGACACCTTGACCGAGCGCACAAGGTCGGGACAGGAAAGGCTCCGAGTGGAAGCACGATACTATGTACCGATCTTCCAGCGGCAGGTCGTGGCCCTCGGCGTCGACGCGCGCCTTGTTCTCAGTGACGAGTATGATGAAAGCGACCTCATTCGGTTCGGTGGAGCAAACTCGTTGCGCGGATACAACGAAGAGCAGTACCTCGGGCGGCTGGCAGGTCGCGCCGTGGTCGAATTCCGATATCAGTTGGATCGGTATGCGTACGCGTTCGTTTTCACGGACATGGGACTTCTGGAGGTGCCGGAGACGCCGGAACTGGAGCCGGTCAGGCAACTCCTCCCGGGATTTGGCTTTGGAATACAGTTCCGCACTCCCGTCGGCCTGATCAACGCGACGTATGCGTTCAACGACTCGGACAGTCCGGTGGACGGGCGGGTTCACGTCGGGTTGTCGTTCAGCCTGTAGTTCCTGAGTGGTATAAAATGAGGCATCTGTGAGAAGCAAGAATGCGGCTGGTACGACGTTCTTCTTTGCGGCACCGGAGGACTTCGACGGCGAGGAGGTGTCGCTTCGTGGCGACGAAGCTCATCACGCGTCGCGCGTGCTGCGCTTGCGCGCGGGCGACGAGATTCAGATCGTGGACGGGATGGGCGGCTGGTACAGGGTGACGCTTGAGAAGCTCGACGGCGGCGATTGGCTCGCGGCAGCATCATTGAGCGTCGTCTGGGGGTAGGGGAATCGTCGACCTACATCCATCTCGCGGTTGCGGGTTTGAAGAGCCGGTCACGCTTCGATATGATCCTTGAGAAGGCGACGGAGCTCGGCGTCAGCCGTGTCACCGTGCTGGATACCCAGAGGGCAGAGCGAGCACGAGTAGACGTCGATCGTTCCACACGGCTGATGCGTGCCGCAATGAAGCAGTGCAAGCGCAGTCGTATTCCGTTGCTGGAAGGTCCGGTTGGCCTGCCTGAGTTTCTGTCGAGCGCGGAAGCGTCACGCAAATTGGTCTGCCACAACGGTGATGGGGACGTGTCCATTCCGAACGCCCTGGATTTCTCCGATCGTGACGTGATAATCGCCGTTGGTCCGGAGGGAGGATTCACAGATGACGAGGTGGATCAGGCGATTGCGAGAGGATTTCAGTCGGTTCACCTTGGTCCGAGGCGCCTGCGGACCGAGACGGCGTGTCTGGTCGCCTGTAGCGCAGTGTTGATGACATGTATCGAGTAATACGCTTAATCACAACAGGTTAAAGTTATCAATAAATCAAATACTTTAATAGAAACGACGGTCTCGTCGGTCGAGTTGGTGGACGGCGTATTGATCAAGGCGAGGCGTGACGTCGTTCGTCTGCCGGACGGGAACGAGTCCATTCGTGAGTGGATCGATCATCCGGGAGCGTCGGCGGTCGTCCCGTTGTTCGACGACGGGTCGACGCTGCTCGTCAGGCAGTTTCGATATCCTCCGAGACGCGAATTTCTCGAGGTACCCGCAGGCAAGATCGATATTGCGGGGGAATCTCCGGAGGACGTGGCGCGGCGTGAGCTGGAGGAGGAGACGGGATGGCGAGCCGGTCGACTGGAGTCACTCGGGTCCCTGTATCCCTGCATTGGCTACAGCAACGAAATCATCCATTTCTATGTGGCCCATGATCTTCAGCCCGGCACGCGTGCTCTTTCGGAAGGCGAGTTCATGGAGAACGTCAGGATGCCGTTCACAGAGGCGGTTTCGGAGGCGAAGGCCGGCCAGATCATCGACATGAAGAGCGCTGTTGCCCTGATGATGGCTTCTGCACGCCTGGAATCGGGAAGAATTGAATGAGAAAAGCGATCGAGGGCGTTCAACCAGTAGATGAGTCGACGTCTTTGTCTGTATTTTATAGTTTCGTCCATTTTCTGCTGTAGATCCGTCGACTGGGCCGCTTCAGGATGAAGAGTGGGCGAGACCTTTAACAAACTCCCGCACGCGACATGTTCACGCTTCTCGTAGTTATCATCGGACTCATTTCGGTCATCATGATCCTTGTGGTTCTTTTGCAGAGCGGCAAGGGAGGCGGACTTGCCGGGATAGCTGCCGGCGGAGCGACGCAGAGCCTTCTTGGCACGCGTACGGCGCCCGATATCCTGGAGAAGGCGACATGGGTGCTTGGCGCCCTGTTCATCTTCCTCTGCGTGGTCACGACGTTCTTTATCGGCGGCGAGGAGGGTAGTCAGAGCGTCATTCAGCAGGGCGATGCCACCGGCCAGGCCGCGCCTGTTCTCCCACCGGTCGACGCTCAATCCCTGCCTGCGGCCAACGACGCCGGCGCTACCGCTACCGATACTCCCGACGAGTAGGCGAACCTGGAAGAGCGAGTACGACGTCACTTCGTTGTGACAGGCCGAATGTCGTGACTGGTCAAGTCACCGTGCGCGCAGTATCCCGTGATGCAGATCCCGCCACAACAACGAGCGGCGACCCCACTTTCGCAGAGCCGCCGCCGGGACGGTGTTATCGGTCTGTAAGCCGAATTCTGTCTTCCCGCCTGCCTTCCGCCGGGGCGCGTGCGAGGAGATCATCATTTATCTGGGACCTGCGTCACCGCAGGCCTCGAGCAGCCTACCCGTACTGCATTCAAGACGGGCCGTCTTTCCCACCTTGCGGTGGAGCAGTACTGCTTGGCCTTGCACCCCGTGGGGTTTGCCTGGCCGCAACGGTCACCCGAAGCGCCGGTGGGCTCTTACCCCACCATTTCACCCATCACCGGATCCCGGACGAACCGGGACGTCGGCTGGTTTGCTTTCTGTTGCACTTGCCGTCAGTCGCTGAACGCAACTGCCTTCCCGTTAGGAAGCACGGTGCCCTGTGGTGTTCGGACTTTCCTCACCGCTCAGTGAACGGCGCGATGATCCGACCGATAACCAAATCCGACGACGATGCCTCAGAGCGGCATATCCTTCGTCGTTTTCTGAAACAGTTCCAGATCGACAATGATTCGACCGGTGTGCTCGCACGCGACGATTCTGTTGCCCTGTCGGATCTCGACCTGACGCTGCGGAGGCACGGCAAAACCGCCGGCGGCTCCGCGATCGAGCGGCACTACCGCGCGTCCGTCACGTAGTCGATTCCGCAGCCTGTCGTAGGCTCGTAGATAACGCGGGTCGACTTCGCCGGCAGCCGCCTTGCGCTTCTTCTCAAGATTCGACTGCTCAGATTTCGTGTCGTTGAGAACTTCTTCTAGCTCGGCCTTTTTGCCCGTGAGAATGGACCCCATTTCGTCGAGCCGGAGCTTCGCCGCCGCAATAGCCTCCTCCCGCTCGTCCTTGGAACCGTCGATGTGTTCGATCCGATTCTGAGCCTCGACGATGCGGTTGCGCTGGGCCTCGATCTCCTTCGTCAGAGCGTCGTACTCGCGGTTGTTGCGAACCTGAAGTTGCTGCTCTTCATACTTCTTGATCAGATCTTCCGCGTCCTTGATGTCTAACCCGGCCTGCTTCTTGCCGACTTCGTTCTCCTTGGCCTCTGTCTCGTATTTCTCGATGCGAGTCTCAAGGCCTGTTTGTTCATCCTCGAGATCCCGAATTTCGTCCGGAAGATCTCCCCTGAGTTTCTTTATCTGATCGATCTTCGAATCGACGAGCTGCAATCGAATTAACGTCCGAAGCTGCTCACTGATACTTGATTCTACCGCTGTGACCATTCGTGAATTACGTGTCGTGTCGGGGGTTGGCGAACAAGATGATACGGCAGGAGATCACTTATGTTCGAATCATCTGGAGCGAAGATGCGCTAGGACCTGGTGAAGGTTCTGACAGGACTTGTCCGGACGGTCGTACGACTAAATTCGATATCCGGCAGCGACAGCCTCAATCGGTCGACAAGCAGCTGCTCCGTTCCGGCTTCCGTTTCATAGTGGCCTGCATCGACGAGCAGCAGATCTGCAGTCCCGTGCTCGTCCGACACCTCAAAAAATCGATGGTACGAGATGTCTGATGTGACGTACGCTTGCGCGCCCGCACGTCTGGCTGAATCCTGAGATCAGCTCCCGCTCCTCCACAGACGGCGACCCGCGAAATCTCCGCCTCATCCGGCCCGGAGAAACGCAGCACATCCGCGTTGAGTGCCGTCGCGACGTGAGCGAGGAAACCTGCCACCGTCATCGGGGCCGGCAGATCTCCTATCGCCCCCAGCCCCGCACCCGGGTACCGCCGATTCTGCGGGTAGATGTCGTAGGCAACTTCCTCGTACGGATGGGCCGATCTTAGCGCTGCGATCGTCTGGGCTACCCGCCAGGTCGGCACCTCCGCCTCGATACGCACCTCCTCGACGGACTGCACCGTACCGTCGGCCGCTCCGACGGCCGGCTTTGCACCCTCGCCCGCCCTGAAATAGCCCACGCCCCTCATCGCGAAGGCGCATGAGTCGTAGTTGCCTATCCGTCCGCCTCCGGCCGCTGCAATGGCTTCTCGAACCAACAATTCGTGACTCTCGGGAACGAACGTCACAAGCTTGCACAGCGAGTCGTCCAGCTGCGTCAGGAACTCGACGCCACGCAGGTCCAACGAGGACGCCAGCGCAAACGAGACACCGTCTCGCGCGGCATCAAGATTCGTGTGTGCTGCATACAGAGCAATACCCGCCTCCGCCAGACGCAATGCCAGTCCGCTGACGAAGTCGCCGCCGGTGAGCGACTTCAGCGGTCGAAAGAGGAGGGGGTGGTGCGTGATAATCAGATCCGCATTCTTCCGGATGGCCTCGTCGACCACTTCGGGCGTGAGATCAAGCGCCACGATCACCCGGCTGACGGATCGCTCCGCTCGCCCCACCTGCAGTCCGACGTTGTCGTAGGACTGTGCCGTCGGCGGAGGAGCCCACTCCTCAATGATCTTCGCGATATCTGAAACTGATGCCATAAGAACGCGGTCAGCGACGGGCCGGACGACCGGAGAGTTCAATCCCCTCCGCTTCATCGACGCGGAGGGTCAGTAGCGCTCCTATAATAAAGAACACCATAACGATCGCGACGCCGAACCGCTGGTTTCCGAAGAACCCGGTCAACTGGCCGAGCAAGAGCGGACCGAGAAACGCGGTCGCCTTTCCGGAGAATGCAAAGAAACCGTAGAACTCCGTTTCCTTATCGTCCGGTACGAATCGCCCCATCAGGGATCGGCTTGCCGACTGATTGGGCCCGACGAGCAGTCCCACCAGGATTCCCGACGTCCAGAACAGCGCTATCGAGTGCGTGAGCACCGCGAGCAGGCTCGCAAACGTGAGTCCGACGAGCGTGATCAGGATAGTCTTCTTCCCGCCGATCCGATCATCCAGAAACCCGAACAAATATGCTCCGAGCCCGGCCGAGACGTTCAGCGCAATCCCGAAGATCATCACCTCTTCATCGTGAAGCCGAATGTGCCGGCTGCGTAGATGCCTCCGAAGGCGAATATGGTCACAAGTCCGTCGTTGTAAATCAGTCGCGCCACCAGCAAACGAAAGATCTGACGATAGCGTCGGATGTCGTGGAACGTGCGGACGATCTGACGC
>CAVYIO010000035.1:0-181209 GCA_963768565.1 Rhodothermales bacterium | reverse complement strand
GGAATCCGGAGCCTGGCTGTACGGTTTCTACTTAGTCTCGACCGGTAGATGTACCGTAAAGATCGAGCCAAGACCAACTGCGCTCTCGACCGTCAGCCTACCTCCTTGCAGCTCAGTCAACGCCCGGGCCAGCGTCAGGCCGATGCCCGCACCCTCATGCGCGCGGCGAATCGAGGTGTCGACCTGCTCGAAAGGAGCGAAGACCCGTTCGAGGTTGACCGCGGCGATGCCCGGACCGGTGTCCCTGACTGAGAGTTCGGCGCAGGTACCGTCCCGACTTGGACTCACCGTAACGAGGATTCGGCCGCCCTCTGGCGTGAACGTGAGAGCGTTAGTAATCAAGTTGACGACGACCTTTTCCAGGGCGTGAGGGTCGAACCGGATGCGTAACGCGTCGAGGTCGGACTCGTAGATGAGGGTTTGTCGCCGTTGATCGGCTAGCGGGGCGAAGGTGCAGGTAAGGTCACGCGTGAAGTCGACGAGGTCGTCGTAAACGGGCTGAACGGTCATGGTGGCGAGCTCGAGGCGGGTGAGGTCGAGCAGGTGATTTACCAGCCGCAACAGGCGGTGGGCGTGGCGGTGGATGAGATGGAGATGCTCGTCGAGCCGTGCTGGATCGTCGCGGAAGTCACCGTCGAGGACATCCTGGAGGAGGCCGAGTAGGAGCGTGAGCGGGGTGCGGAATTCGTAGGAGATGTTGGAGAAGAAGCGCCGCTTGGCCTCTTCGAGTATGCCGAGGTGGAGTGTCGGATCTTCTGTGTGTGACGCGATGGGGACCTTGTGCTCGCGTGACGACATGCACCGGATGCGGTATCTGTTTCCGACAAGCGTCATGACGGTGATGTGTGAGGCCGGGTGGAAAAGGTGAGCGGGGCAAGGTCGATAGTTGCCGCTATCGGAACGCCAGGGCGATCCCGAGAGCGTGAGGGTGCCGGGTGAACGGTAGCGCCGCCACCCCCACGCCGCTCGTAGCTTACTTCACCAGTACCATGCGCCCTGACGCGATGCTCTTGGTCCTTCCCATCTCGGCCGTCACACGGTATACGTAGCTGCCTGACGAGAGGGTAGAAGCATCCACGTGCAGTCGCTGCCCTGCGCCCGCAGGTAGGAAGCGATCGGGCAGGCTCATGACCCGACGGCCCAGGACGTCGAAGACGTCCACGCGCACAGTGGCGGGCTGTGGCAGGTCGATCAACACGGTGGTCGCGGGATTGAACGGGTTGGGATAGTTGCTATCGAGGTGGAACGTGGCAGGCAATCCCGTAGGCGAGTCGTCTACATCAACCGTCGCTGCGGGATAGGGACAACGGTTCCGTCCGCATAGACGAAGACTGAGGCCAGGTCTGGCCAGTCAGTGGAAGACCTCGGGCCAAAGAACCCGATCAACAGCTCCAGTACCGCGAGGTCGGCAGCGTTCGAGAAGTCACCGACGCCGGTGAACAGGGTCTGGTCAGAGTTGTCCGCAGGAGTGTAGATGCCGTCAAAACTTTTTGGGCTTCCCCCGTCGTATCCGGTGAACGCACCATAGGCCACGTCATTTCGAAGGAGAACCGGCGCGGGCGAGTCGTCGAGGTAATGATCGATCGCAGGTCCATCGGGAAGCGCATGGAACAGGCGGGTACGGAAGTCACCGGGTACGCCACTGGTTTCACGGGCATCGTCGGTGATGTACCATCGGAAGCTCGTGTCGAGCCCGTCCGGGTTGGGCGGGAACAGCGAGGGATCCGAGAAGCCGGCAGCGATCACGTGATAGGTCGATCCGTCCTGGAAAGTGACGGCGGTCGTAGCGATCGGGTTGTTCGCTGACGCGCTCGCACTATCGGCCACCGCGATTTGGATCTCCTGACCGGCCGCCACATCCACAAAAGGGGTGGCGGAGGCGAAGGAGAAGTCGTCGAACATGAGCACGTCATTGAAGTAGACGTCGACGACGGAGAGACCCGGGTCGGGGGAGGCGTGGACAAACTGAACCCGAGACACCTCGCGCGTCAGCGGGATAGGGACAACGGTTCCGTCCGCATAGACGAAGATCTGAGTCCAGGTCTGGCCAGTCAGTCGAAGACCTGGGGCCAAAGAACCCTGATCAACACCTCCAGCACGGCGAGGTCGGCAGCGTTCGAGAAGTCACCGACCCCGGTGAACAAGGTCTGGTTGGGGTTGTCTGCCGGGGTGTCGACTTTAGCCAGTAAACACCTTGGGGACTCCCCACGTTGTATTCTGTGAACGTACCATAGGCCACGTCATTGCGTAGGAGACCGTAGAGACGACAGCTCCGTCCGCATAGACGAAGATCCAGTCCAGGTCTGGCCAGTCAGTCGAAGACCTCGGGCCAAAGAACCCGATCAACAGCTCCAGCACCGCGAGGTCGGCAGCGTTCGAGAAGTCACCGACGCCGGTGAATAGGGTCTGGTCGGAGTTGTCCGCAGGAGTGTACGAAGCCGTCAAAACTTTTTGGGCTTCCCCCGTCGTATCCGGTGAACGCACCATAGGCCACGTCATTTCGAAGGAGAACCGGCGCGGGCGAGTCGTCGAGGTAATGATCGATCGCAGGTCCATCGGGAAGCGCATGGAACAGGCGGGTACGGAAGTCACCGGGTACGCCACTGGTTTCACGGGCATCGTCGGTGATGTACCATCGGAAGCTCGTGTCGAGCCCGTCCGGGTTGGGCGGGAACAGCGAGGGATCCGAGAAGCCGGCAGCGATCACGTGATAGGTCGATCCGTCCTGGAAAGTGACGGCGGTCGTAGCGATCGGGTTGTTCGCTGACGCGCTCGCACTATCGGCCACCGCGATTTGGATCTCCTGACCGGCCGCCACATCCACAAAAGGGGTGGCGGAGGCGAAGGAGAAGTCGTCGAACATGAGCACGTCATTGAAGTAGACGTCGACGACGGAGAGACCCGGGTCGGGGGAGGCGTGGACAAACTGTGCCCGCGCGGTTTGGCCCAGGGCCGGTCGAATGGAGAGGCTCATCAGGAGCAGGCCCAAAGCAGGCAGCACCAACAGCCGTTTCGTGTAAATTACGTTAGCGTTCGTCATGGGTGTATCCTCCGTGCGGTTATGCACGATTCAGGCTAATAATGCCGCCAACTACCCCAACCCTTCAGCCCGGCGACCACGATCTCCCACGGTTGTCAGAGGCGACGCTGACCGTCTACGCCGCGCTTGGCCAAGAGGCAAAGTCCTCGCCTCAGGGACGCGTCCAGCGTGCTCCAGCGAGGTGTCGTTTGACGCCGCCGGGCTACCGTCAGGTGTGTACTTCTACCGACTTGAAGCCGGTGACTTCGTGGAGACGAGACGGATGGTTGTCACTACGTAGACTACCTGTTGATCTCCTGGAAGCACCGGCTTGCGATGCAGGTCACAGTTCGAACCGTCCCACATATGCCACGTGAGATGGCCACAGCAGGGCCCGCCAGCCCCCTCTGGCCTACATGCTCGATCCGATCGATGAAATCATGCCCGTCACAGTGCCGGTGTAGGGGAAGTGGACGCCGTCCACGAACTCCGCCCGAAAGAACAGGTCGAGCGGGTTTTCGGGGTCCGTCATCACGTTTTCAAAGCGCCCCGTCCCATGGTCGATCCAGACAGTGCCAACCGAGGTGAAAGGCTCCTCGCCATTCTCTCCTTCATAGGCGAAGAAAATCTTGTCGCCGTTGGCTGCCATCATGGTCAGGGTGCCCGTAAAGCCGTCCGCTCCGGAGCATTGCTGTAATTCTCCGGTGAACTGCCCGACATGGGTGGCCTGGCCTTTCGCCCAGCCTTCATAGAGCTTCTCGCCCGGATCGCAAAGCTCGGAGAAACCCATGAACGTAACTTCACCGATTTCCTTTTCATGGTACGGCACCCACTTGGTGTCCTTCTTGGACGCCGCCGTGAGGGTCTCGCTATCGGAGGTTTCTTCACTGATGCCAGTCATCGTCCCGGCATCGCAGCCCGCCATCAGCAGGCCGAACATGCAGAGCATAGACAGGTATTTCATAACACACCTTTTCTTGTTGGTGATTGCTGTTGTGTGCAATTGCAACCTAGACGGAGGGGTTTGACTATATGCGTCAAATGCGTGACGATTTGCGACACACGGTGATTATGTTTTGACCTGTGGCTTCTTTTGAAGCTGACGCAGGGATAGTCGTTCGACGCCACAGGTCTACCCACTGAAATCCACTTCTGTCGCCTCCTGGTCGGGGACTCCCCACGTACTCCTCAAGCGACAGAATCCCACCAGTACCGCCTCATTCGGCATCGTCCGATGGGATTCTACGTGGAGCCAGGGAGAGTCGAACCCCTGACCTCTGCAATGCCATTGGGGAGAGCAGGCGACTCCATACCGATGCGGGACAGTCTATTAGGAGGGGATGTAATTCAGGTGGCTACACAGAGGGTACACGGCTTCAACAGGTGTCGTTCTTTACCGTCAATCACACGTTGACGGAGTCCCATGAACGCATCCTCTTGAGCAAGCGCGTCACCGTCGCCTGTGATCGACACGAGCAGAAGTGCTGTAAGCGTGGTTCTGTTTCCTGCACGTTGACCTCTCTAACGATCGAATTCCGACCCGGCATGGGCCCATCGACTTGTGACTAAATTTTCGCGGTAAATTGCAGGCGCCTGGACGGTTGAAAAAACCAGGATGACATTTTGGAAATGCTCACGGTGTCAAGCCTTGTAAGCACATCTCGAACAAAGAAACTCGAACTCATGCAACGACGAATCTGGATGTTCACGGTCCTGCTACTGCTTGCCGTGCCCACCACGGCGGCTACGGATCCGGCGTCGGTGTACACCCGGCGACCTGTGGATGCCGCAGCAGACTACTTCAGCGGTGAGCGCTACGGTGACGGTGCGACCGACGCGACGGCAGCTTTACAGAAGGCGATCAACAAGCTCAAGTCCGAAAAGAACTACGGCATTCTGTTCATTCCGGAAGGCCGATATCTGATTTCGAATCCGCTCCATGTTCCACCCGCGATTCGGCTGATTGGATACGGAACGAGACGCCCCGAGTTCATCCTTGGTGGGAGCACGCCAGGATACCAGGATGCTGACGCCGAGAACTACATCCTCTGGTTTACCGGCAGCATGGTCGAAGGAGACGCCCGGCCGAGTGACGCCAACCCGGGGACGTTTTACAGCGCTGTTTCGAACATCGACTTTCGCATTGGGGACGGCAATGCGGGTGCGGTCGCGCTCCGCACCCATTATGCCCAACATGGTTTCGTGAGCCATTCGGTCATCCACATCGGATCTGGAAAGGCGGGGATCTCGCAGGTGGGCAACGAGATCGAGAACGTCGAATTCCGCGGTGGGGCCTACGGTATCGTGACTGGGCCGACATCCCCGAGCTGGCCCATGATGATGGTCGACACCCATTTTGAGGGGCAGCGGCGTGCCGCCATCCGGTCGCACAACTCGGGGCTGACCATGGTGAACCTGCACGCGCGCAACGTGCCGGTCGTGTTCGAGATCGAGGAAGAAGCTACCGACCGGCTGTTCCTCGAGCACGGTCTGCTCGAAGACGTACGCGACGCCGCCATCGTCATCAACAGTTGGAAGAGTGCACTAACGCAGATCAACATCCTCGACACGTATGCGAGAAACGTTCCCGTTTTTGCACGATTCCGCGGGCCGGCTGACGATGTCAAGGGCGTCGGCGATGCCTATCTCGTGCGGGAGTTCACGCACGGACTCGTCATGCGAAATCTTGCTGCCGACTCGAAGTTCGAGACCATTGTCGATTTCGTCCGACAGTCCGATTTCGCTGACACGATTCCGTCGGCTTTGGAGCGCAACGTTCCGGCTCTTCCGCCGACGGAGGAGTGGGTTAGCGTGAAAAACTTCGGCGCGACTGGAGATGGCGAAACAGATGATACCGCTGCCATCCGGCGTGCGATCTTGGGCAACCACGTCGTCTATTTTCCGCAGGGTTGGTACCGCGTAACGGACACGATCACGATGGGGCCCGACACTCGGCTTATCGGACTGCACCCCTGGGCGACCCAACTTGTCATTCACGACAGCGAACCGGCCTTCAGCGGATTCGGCGGCCCGAAGCCTGTGCTGCAATCGTCGATGGGTGGGGACGGCGTACTCAACGGCATCGGTATCTCGACCGGCGCGTACAATTATCGGGCGGTGGGGCTCAAGTGGATGGCCGGTGAAGAATCACTGGTCAATGACGTGAAATTTGTGGGTGGTCACGGGACGATTCGGCCACCGGGGACGCCTCGACGGTTTCGGCAGCGACCCGGGATAAGCACGCCCGGGGAGCCGGTATACGATCGAGGGATGGATCGGGCGTGGGACAACCAGTTCTGGAGCCTCTGGGTCACCAACGGCGGCGGCGGAACGTTCAAGGACATCTGGACGGCCAACACGTACGCGACAAGCGGGATGCTGGTGAGCAACACCTCGACGCCTGGCCGGATCTACGCCATGTCAATCGAACACCACGTTCGTGGCGAGGTTCGTTTCGCCGGGGTCGCGAACTGGAAGATGTATGCCTTTCAGTTCGAGGAGGAATACATCGAGGGGATGGAGTCGCAGATGATTGAGGTCGTCGACTCGCGCGACCTTGCGTTCAACAGCCTGTGGATGTATCGCACGATCCGCGTGCAGACACCCAAGCGTTTCGGAATGCGACTCTGGAACGCGCACGATATCGAGATTCGAAACCTGCACAACTATACGCAGAAACTCTGGGTGACCGAGTTTCCCGTGTGGGACGTGAACAGGGAGCTTCCGGTGTATGCCTGGGAATTGGCGCGGATGACCGTGACGGGTCTGGAGCCGGCGGCTCGAAGCACTGACCTCACCGTGGGCTCCTTGAATCGGCTCGCGTCCGGGTTTGATTTTGCGCAGGGTCTGGCGGCCGACGCCGAAGGCAACGTCTTCTTCTGCGAATCCAGGCGCCGGCGCATCTACAAATGGTCTGTCGACACAGGGGCCGTGACGATGCTGGCCGATTTTCCGTTTGAGCCTTTTGCACTGGGCACCGATTCAGGTGGCCGCCTTCTGGTCGTTGCGCGCTACGAGCCGCAGCCGGGTTACCTCGTTGGCGGCGAGCAGGAAACGGTCAAGCGTCTGCCCGACGACAATCCGGCGTACTCCAGTTGGGGCAACAGTGGGTGGGCGGCAATCCCGTATTCCATCGACCCGTACAACCCCGGCAGCACCTTCGAGCCCATGGCCCGTGTCGCTACCGCAGACATCGAGCGTCTCGATAAGATGTACTATCCGTCGAGCAGGTGGCACTACACGTTTGATGAGGCTGCGGTCTATTACCCAGACTCGGCCTTCGTTGCGCCCGACGGTCGGACGTTCATCGCCGAGACCTACGACATCGGGCGAACGTCGACGCTGGCGGCTGCAGTACCGGGGCAGACGATCTTTGCCTCGGATGACATCGCGAAGCGAACCGTTCGGATGGACGTTGAAAAGAACGGTCGCCTCACGAACCTGACAGAGGTTCTGCCGCGCGGAGAAACGAGTCACGCAGTCGATCGACGGGGGAACGTATACGTGGCAGACGGCCAGATCTTCGTCTACGACGCCGATCTCAACGAGACCCGAAGGATCAACATTCCTGAGCGTCCAATTTCACTTGCGATGGGTGGTGCGGGAGGCGACATCCTGTTCATCACTACCGTGAATTCGTTATATGCTTTGCGAGTACGGTAAATAGGGCGCACGGGGAATCGAAGTTAGGTGCCCAGCCGCGCTGACGAACCTCGACGGCCTTTCCGGGATTACCGCCGTTGGGGCCTTGGAGGTCAAATACAACGACGCGCTGACAGACGAGTGCACCCAAACATGAAAACCAGCTTTTTGCGAAGGTCAAAAATCGTCCTGGGCTTCTGCACTGGATGGATGCTTGGCTTCGTGTTCCTCGCTATCGTGCGTGGTTCTGGAACGATCGAAGAAGGGTCTGCCGAACTCGAGTTTGGGGCTTCAATAGCAATCTCGGTCTTACTTGGGCTCGTCTTCGGCGCGTTCGCGGGATTTGCTCAGATTTGGATCGAAGAGCGAGCCTACCGACGCATCTCGCTTCTTCGACTGCTTTCCCTGCGGATGCTGTTTGCGCTGGTGTCGTTGACAGCGTTGATCCTTGCCGGTTATGCCGTCATGACGATTGGGTTCGGCGCAACAGTCGAATTGCGAACCTTTGTCTTCGAACCAGGGAGTGCTGCGATCTATTTCTACGTCCTGTGCGTTGACCTCTTCCTCGTCTTGCTCCGCCAGGTTAACCTGCAGATTGGTGAAGGTAATCTCAGGCGTCTGGTTACCGGGCGCTTTTACACACCGCGCGAGGAGGAACGCATTTTCATGTTCCTTGATTTGAAATCGTCAACAACGCTTGCCGAAACACTGGGACATATCAGATACAGCATGATGATCCAGGATTGCTATGATGATCTCGGAGTCGTATCTGAAAACGATGCGCAGATCTATCAGTACGTTGGCGACGGTGTTGTACTGACGTGGTACACTGGAAGCGGCCTGGCAAACAACAACTGCGTACGAGCCTATTTCGGTTTCTTGCGGCGGTTGGCTTCCCGAAGCTCGTACTACATGGAGAAATACGGGACTCAGCCAGGATTCACCGCCGGTGTACATGCCGGGGCTGTCGTCGTGACCGAAGTGGGTAGGCACAAAAGAGAGATCGCGTACCACGGGGATGTACTAAACACGGCCGCTCGCATTCAGGGAAAGTGCAAGGATTTCAACCGCGACCTCCTCATAACGGCATCGCTGAGGCGGTTGCTCGGGCCAGACGAGTACACATACGAGGCAATTGGGGAACTGGACCTCCGAGGGAAGCATGAGCCCGTCTCGATTGTCTCAGTAACTGCGCCGTAAGAAGCATGTCAGTTGTCGACAGGATTCGATCACACGGCACTTTCCACCTGATCCTCTATTCCGCCGGCTAACGTATAAAGCTTCACCGGCGAGCGCCTCGCCGAGGAGTCCGCAACGCTACCTATTGTGGATCGGCGTTTTTCCGATCCACATTGCACCGGGCGCTTGTCCGGTGCAAGCTTTGGTTATGCAGCCAGCCTCCACCCCCTTGATACTGGCGCTGCCCGACTACGTGCGCCAGCCTAAAGTTCGTCACCCGAATCGGCTGGACGATCTGGAATACGAGACAGTGCTTTCTGAAATTTTGCACGACTCGACCGTTCGCCGCGTTCTGCCAGGTAGTCGTCAGTCATCAACGCAGCCATTTTCTCCGCCGCTGCCGTTGCGATGAATTGATTGATCGATACGCCTTCAGCTTCCGCGAGCTCACGGATTCGGTCGTGCAGTGAATTCGGTAGTCTGAGTGAAAGAGTGCTCATTTTCGCGCTCGAATCTGTTTTAGAAAGTCCCGTGGCGATGATCATACACTAGGTTGCAGCGTTTCGTAACGCCAGCTGATGGGAGCGAGTCAGGTGCAACACCTTGTTAGGCCGCTGCACCTTCTCTATCCCGGCACCAACGCCAGGCACGCCCCCACCAGATCCTGAACCACCGCACATGCGTACTCCCCATCGTTCCCTCGTGTCGCCTTGATGATCTTTCCCCCTTCCTCCCGTACGCGACGGACACTTTCGGCGAGGTCGCCAACGGGGAGGTAGATCATCCAGATAGGCGGCAGACCCAGGTTCACGCCGCGCGCATGGCAGACTCCCGCCGCTGGGTTTCCATCATCGCCGAACATGTTGTAGTCGGCGTAACGCTCGCTCCCGTCCTCCATCTCGACGTCCTGCACCGACCAGTCAACGACCTGTCTATAGAAGTCACGGGTTGCCGAGGCGTCGGAGACCGTCAGGTCGAGCCAGGAGATGAGACCCACACGCGCCGCGGCGCCGTCAGCCGGGGGGACCGCCTCCGCAGGAACGACTGGGATGATCCCGAATGCCGCCCCATTCGGATCGAGCAGCACCGCCCATTGACTCTTCCCATCGTCGTCTTTGCCATGCATGAGCTCGCTCCCGCCCAGATCGAGCGCACGCTTCACACTGGCTGCGACATCAGCGACCTGAATGTGCGGCATCCATTGGAGCGGAAGGTGAGCATATTCCGCGCTGCGCGCGCCCAAGCCGATGATCGGCATGCCCAGGTTGTTCATCAGGTCCTCGCGCCAAAGCGGGTTCTCGCCCGTGGTGAGTACGCGTGAGTAGAAGCGCACTTCACGTTCGTGCTCGGGAACGGCGATGTCGGCGCTGAGTATTCCGCCGACGCGCGGGACAAGGGGGTCACTCATGGTTCGCGTCCTGGTTGGCATCACGTTGTGGGTTGCAATTCTTGGCACAATGACAATAACGAAAAAATCCCACCAAAATCGCTGTATTCAACGTTTTCTGATGAGATTGTAGGGGTGGAGCCAAGGGGAGTCGAACCCCTGACCTCTGCAATGCCATTGCAGCGCTCTACCAGCTGAGCTATGGCCCCGGCGCGGTCCTCGCGAGTCATCCGACCCGCAACACGCGGCACCGATAATACGACCACACACGCCTGCGGTTCAAGGCGTTCGCCACCACTCCGAGCCGATCCACCACCAATTCAAGAACTGACGGCCAGCACGTAACTACATTTACGCTTCCAAAACGCCTCTCACGTCTCGTGCCGCCACATGCCGGAGAATCGAAGACCCATCATCGTCAGCAAATTCGGCGGATCCTCCGTGGGTGACGCCGAGCGCATCCGGAACGTCACGCAAATCGTCGACTCCACCCGCACCGAGGGGCGCCTGATCGTGGTCGTCTCGGCGCTGGGAGGCATGACCGACGATCTCGTGAATGCCATCGATGACGCCATCACGCGCTCGAGCCAGCCATCGGAGGACGTGGCGGCGCTCGTTGATCGCTACGAAAGGGTCGCAGCCGTACTCCTGTCGGGCGATGCCCAGTCGGAGCTCTACACGTTCGTCAATCACTACTGGGCCGAGCTGGGCGAACTCCTCGACGGGATCTACCTGCTACGCGAATGCACGCCGCGCACAAGAGACGCCGTCATCTCCATGGGCGAACTCGTGACGGCACCGCTCGTGACAGCCGTCCTCGCCGAAGCCGGCATTGCGGCGGCGCCGGTCGACGCGAGACAGCTCATCCGGACCGACGCCGATTTCGGCGAGGCCAACGTCGACATGGAGGTCACGTACCAGGTCGTCAGGGATTACTTCACCGCGGTCGCGGACGACGTGGTGGCGGTCGTCACAGGATTTGTCGCGACAACAGCCGACGGCGTGACGGCGACCCTTGGCCGCTCCGGCAGCGATTACACGGCGACGCTTCTCGGCGGCGCCCTGCACGCAACCCGCGTCGATATCTGGACCGATGTCGACGGCGTCCTTTCGGCCGACCCTCGAATCGTGAAAGACGCGTTTACGATTGACGCCCTCAGCTACGCGGAGGCAGGTGAGCTCGCCTACTTCGGCGCCAAGGTGCTGCATCCGCGAACGATGCGTCCGCTGCTGGCGCATTCGATCCCGCTGCACATCAAGAACTCGTTCAACCCCGGTGCGGCCGGTACCGTGATCACGCCGGAAGGCAAACCATCCGGCGGACGCGTGAAAGCCATCACATCCGTTCGCGGCGTCGCTGTCGTGATGATCGAAGGGACCGGCATGGCGGGCGTGCCCGGCGTATCCGCGAGGGCCTTCTCGGCGCTCGCCGGCGACGGGATCAACGTGCTGATGATGTCTCAGGCATCCAGCGAACAGAGCATCTGCATCGTCGTGATGGCCTCCCGGGCGGACGCTGCCGTGCAGAGCTTGATTGCGGTGTTCGATATCGAGCTCACGCGGCAAGACATCAGCCGCATCTATTCCATTCGCGATTGCGCGATCCTGTCGGCCGTCGGCGATCGCATGCGGCACAAGCCGGGCCTCGCCGGGCGCATGTTCTCGGCGCTGGGCCGCTGCAACGTGAACGTTCTGGCCATCGCCCAGGGTGCGTCGGAGTCCAACATCTCGACGGTCATCGAAGAGGCCGACCTGCGTCCGGCGCTCACGACCCTGCACGCCGCCTTTGCCCGATCGCAGCGCCGTGCACATCTGTTCGTGTTCGGAGCCGGCGGCGTCGCATCGGCGCTTCTGCAACTGCTCGCGCGTCAACAGGCCTGGCTGCAGGCGGAACAGCAAATCGACCTGTCCCTGGTAGGCGTCGCGAACAGTCGGTCCGTGATCTGGAACGAAGAGGGAATCGATCCGCAGCAGGCTGTTGACGGTCTCAAGCAATCGAGCGAGCCATCCTCCGTCACATCCATTCTTGAACGTCTTCTTTCGTCAAAGCTCGACCGGTTGATCGTGGTTGACGCTACCGCATCCCCGGAGGTGTCCGGCATGTACGGCGCTCTGCTTCGCCGCGGCATCGCGGTCGTGACGGCAAACAAGAAGGCGAGTTCGGCCTCGCAAGTCGAGTTCGACGCCCTGCGTGAGGCGCAGCGCGAGGGCCGCGTTCCGTATCTGTCCGAGACCACAGTCGGTGCAGCCCTTCCCGTGCTCGTAACCATCCGGGACCTGGTCGATTCGGGAGATCAGATCGTTCGGATCCGCGCTATTCTGTCCGGCACACTGTCGTTCGTTTTTAATGAGGTGTCCGACGGCCGCGCGTTCTCGCAGGCGCTCATGGACGCGATGTCGCGCGGATTCACCGAGCCGGATCCACGCGAAGATCTGCGCGGTGCAGATGTGCGCCGCAAGCTCGTCATTCTGGCGCGCGAGATGGGTCTCCGGATCGAGCCCGATGAGGTGGTGCTGGAGTCGATCCTCGACGACTCGCTGCACGAAGGAGACATCGACAGTTTTCTGGCGCGGATTCCAGGAATCGATGCCGCGTGGTCGGAACGCGCCCGGCAGGCGGGCGAGGAGGGATTCCGGATTCAGTACGTGGGTGAGATCGGTCCCGACGGTGCTCGAGCGTCGATCGAACATGTGGATCGCTCATCGCCACTGGGATCGCTGGCCGGCACCGACAATCTGTTCGAGTTTGAGACGCGCCGCCACGAAGGCAATCCGCTAATCGTACGCGGCCCGGGAGCCGGACCCGAAACGACGGCCGGCGGCGTGTTCGCGGATATCATGATCGCCGCGCGCACGATCAACTGACCGTTAACGGCTCTTATCTAACGGCAAACAGGGCGAAAAGCGTCCCGACCAGCGCCGTGTAGATGGCGGACCCCAGCCACACGCTGAGCGTCAGCGACGTGCTCGCCGCTCCCGATTGTATCGCCAGGAACACTACCTGTAACCCGTTGTGCAGGAAGGCGATAACAAATCCGCCCAGCAGGGCCTGACGGGGGAGTATCACGAGTTCGTCGTACTCGTCAGAGGGTAGCAGACCGAGCACGAACCCCACGACCGTCTTGAGCATCATGTGCATGCCCCACGTGTCGAGTATCGCGTCCATCACGAACCCCATGAAGAAGCCCACGATGGCTCCCGAACGACGACCGTAGCTGAGGCCGATCCACGCCACAAACAAGAGGACGGCGTCGGGTGTGGCTCCGAGAATCGTCAATCTTCCGAAAACCAGCCACTGGACCACGATGACGATGGCCCCGATTATGACGTGTCGAATGATAAGCGGCATGGTCAGGGTTGCGGGTGGGGAAGGGCACTAATCTACGCACGGCCTGGCAGATACCGAACCACAGGGTTGACGCGCGGTTCGCAGGCTCTCCGTAGCCATCGGAACATCGCTTTCAGCCGAAGGGTTTGACCTGCCCACGAAGCAAGACATCTGATGGCCAAAAAATCCGAGAAGCGTAAGTCCCAGCAGCGCCGAACTGGCGGGCGACGCGCTGCCGCCGCCCAGATGGTGTTCACGCGCCGCAACTACATCCTCGTGGGCCTGGGCGTGGCGATGATCGTGATCGGCTATACCGCCATGCGGCTGGAGAATGAGATGGACGGCTTCATCTCTCTCTACGTCGCTCCGCTCGTCATTCTGGGAGGCTACCTCGAGATCATCTACGCCATCCTGTGGCGACCGCGTCCCGACCAGACCGAAGCGCCCGCGCAGAATCAGGGGTAGAGAAGGTGCGGCGCGCGCCGCGCACGAAACGAGTCGACCTCCCCGGCCCACGCGTCGATGATCTCCTGAGGCTCTGCGCCCGCAACGAGCATTTCCGTGAGCCGCGGCGTTCCGGCCAGGCGCAACATGCTCGACACCCTGATCAGTTCGGACCGTTCACCGCCGGACATCGCGTAAGCCTTCATCAATCCGTGTAGAACATGGATGCCCGTTTCGACCGGAAGGAAGGCGTCTCTGTCTTCGATCAGATACCGGATCCCCTCAAGCGGCTTGTCGAGCAGCTTGGGCCGCGTCGACATCCCGGGAATTGACCGCGGCGTGAACTGGATACTCTCGAAGCGCACGCCGGGCAGATTCCGCGCATTGAGTTCGTCGGCCAGCGGTCCGGCCCACTCGGCCCCGATCCACAGGAACGGGCTCAGCGTTCCTCGACCCTCACTTGCGATGGTAGCCTCGACAAAGCACGCTCCCGGATACACGAGTGCCGTTTCGAAACTGGGGATGTTCGGGCTTGGTGCGATCCAGCCGAGACCGGTTTCCGACCACTGCATCGAACGCTGCCAGCCCTGCAACTGGATAACTTTGAGGTCGAGCGAGTCAAGCCCCGGAAGCATGCCTTCCCGGTGAATCATTGTGGCGAGCTCGCCCACCGTCATTCCGTGGGCAACCGGAATCGGATACTCGCCCACGAAAGACCGATGCTCCTCATCGAGCACAAAGCCGGAGACGTACTCTCCGGACAGGGGATTGGGTCGATCGAGGACGTAGAACGGTTTTCCATACCGGGCCGCCGATTGCATGGATCGGCCCATGGTCGAGATGTACGTGTAGAAGCGCGCGCCGATATCCTGAATGTCGAACAGGAGCACATCCACATTCGACAGCATCTTCTCGGTCGGCGCACGGTTCTTACCGTAGAGACTGTACACGGGTACGCCTGTGGATGAGTCCACCGAGTCGCCGACAACATCGCCTGCGTCGGCGGTACCGCGGATGCCGTGCTCCGGTCCGAAGAGGGCAACGAGTTCGACATTGTCCGACGCGGCCAGGAGATCCGCAAGATGTGCGTCTCCCACCCGGGCCGTGTGATTGGATATCAGGCCGACTCGCAAGCCGCTCAAGCACGTCGAAGTCGCTTGCAGCAAGGGCGTCCGCCCCTGTAACTATCGACGCGGTGGTCGCAATACTCGATGGCGCATCAAGTGTGCGAGGACTGTCGACGCATCCCGAGAGAAACAGGATGAAGCTGAATCCCAAAATTGCTGATGTTCGATATAGTGTTACCATCAACTGTTCGCCACGATAACATGCTCGGGGAAGAAGTACGACGCCTCCAGTCGACCGTTCTCGACGGAGTCGGAGCCGTGCACGATGTTCTCGCCCAACGACTCTGCGAAGAGTCGCCGGATCGTTCCCTCCGCCGCTTCCGACGGATTCGTTGCACCGATCAGCTTTCGGAAGTCTGCCACCGCATGCTCCTTTTCAAGGACGATCGGTACGCACGGGCCACTCGACATGAACGTCGTGAGCTCACCGAAGAACGGTCGGCCGCGGTGCACGGCATAGAATCCTTCGGCCTCTTTCTTGGAGAGCTGCACCATTTTCATCGCCCGCACGCGGAAGTCGGCTTTCTGGATTCGGACGACGACTTCGCCGATGAGATTCTTGCGTACGCAATCCGGTTTGAGAATTGCGAGTGTTCGTTCTATTGCCATGGGTCGATCAGTTGTGCCGGGTGAGGTCGCCCGCGCCATGCGGATTCAGGAAAACAAAATATATCGACGGATTTCGCGGGGTGTGCTCCGGCGTACCCTTGCAGGCGTCGAAATCGGGATGAATAGGCGCAACACTACACGTGTCGCTCAGCGTGGTAGGACGAGCGAACGAGCGGGCCACTCTCGACATGTTCGATCCCCCGTTTTTCGCCCTCCTCCTTGTACCACGCGAACTTGTCCGGGTGAACAAACTCTTCGACCGGCAAGTGCATGCGCGTCGGCTGCAGATACTGCCCGATGGTCATGACGTCCAGGCCAATGGTCGCGAAGTCATCCATAAGTGCAAGCACCTCTTCGTCGATCTCGCCCAGTCCGACCATGATTCCGCTTTTCGTGCGCAGGCTCTGAGCCTTCGACCTGCTGAGCACCTCGAGGGATCGCCGGTATTCGGCCTGGGGCCGCACTTTCCGGTAGAGGCGTGGCACAGTCTCGACGTTATGATTGAGAATGTCGGGCCGTTCGTCGAGCACGATCTGGAGTGCGTCCCAGAGACCACGGAAATCAGGAATCAACACCTCGACGGTACACCCCGAGGTCGCTTCACGAATGAGCCGGATAGTATCGGCGAATATCGGAGCGCCGCCGTCTTTGCGTTCGTCGCGGTTTACGCTGGTAATGACGGCGTGCTTGACGCCCATCTTCTTCACAGCGTCGGCTACGCGGCGGGGTTCGTCGTAGTCGAGCCCTTCGTCGGGCCTTCCCGTTAGCACGGCGCAGAACCCGCACGATCGGGTGCACACATTTCCCAGAATCATGAACGTGGCAGTGCCTGCCGTCCAGCACTCGCCCATGTTTGGGCATCGGGCGCTCTGGCAGACCGTGTGGAGCTCATGCGTGTCGATGATATCGACGAGATTCTTGTACGTCTTTCCGTACGGCAGCTTGACCCGCAACCAGTCCGGTCTTCGAACCCTGTCGGGAGCCGTCGCGACGGCCTCGACAACCGGCAATTCAACGAAACCCGGATCGCCATCGCCCGTTGCATTGATTGTCTCACGCGAAACGTGTTTCAGGCTGATTTGCCCCGGGAGGCGGGGTGTTCTGGCCGTCTTGTCGTTCTCGTGGCTGGTTCCGGCCATGAGGTGTTCTTTCCTGGTTTCGTCGTTGTTGCCGAGTTCAACGCGCGTCGCGCGCGAGGGTTTGGGCAACCACGATCCCGGACAAATTGATCCCGAACCCGGACGGTCGCGATGGCTGTTCAGGCTTCGGATATTACGAATAGGCTGTCTATGGAAGTCGTTTCGAAGATGTCTGTGACGCCAGACGTCGTGAAGAAGGTTCTGGGCCGTCACCTGTTGACGGACGGTTTTCACATGGTTCTCGATATGGAGAAGAGCCATGGCGTGCATCTTCTGGATGCGAATTCCGGAAGCGCTTTTATCGACTTCTTCGGGTTCTTCGCTTCGAACGCGCTGGGGATGAATCATCCCAAACTCACGGAAGATGCGGACTTCATGAAGCGTCTTACCGAAGCAGCCCTCAATAAGGTCACGAACTCGGACGTGTACACCGTACACCTGGCTCGTTTCGTCGATACGTTCAGCCGTGTCGGCATCCCGGATTATCTGCCCCATGCCTTCTTCGTGTCGGGTGGCGCACTGGCGGTCGAAAACGCACTCAAGACAGCGTTCGACTGGAAGGTTCGAAAGAACTTCCGGAAAGGTCACCGGCGCGAGCTTGGAAGCCAGGTGATGCATTTCGAGCAGTCCTTCCACGGCCGCACCGGTTACACGCTTTCGCTGACGAACACGGCCGACCCGAGGAAGACGATGTACTTCCCGCGGTTCGACTGGCCGCGTGTCAGCAATCCGAAGATCGAGTTTCCGATTACGGACAAACGGCTGCAGGATCTGGAGCACCGCGAGCAGCTCGCCCTCGACCAGGCGAAGATTCATTTCCGTGAGCGCAGGGACGACATCGCGTGCGTGGTCATCGAACCGATTCAGGGTGAAGGCGGCGACAACCACTTTCGGCCTCAATTCCTGCAGTCGCTGAAAGATCTTGCCCACGAGAACGACGCCCTGCTGGTGTTTGACGAAGTCCAGTCCGGCGTCGGCATCACGGGTGAGTTCTGGGCGCACCAGGCCCTTGGAGTCGAACCCGACATCCTCTGCTTTGGCAAGAAGACGCAGGTGTGCGGCATTCTGGCTGGCCGCAAGATTGAGGAGGTCGACAATCACGTGTTCGAGCTGCCCAGCCGCATCAACTCCACGTGGGGCGGCAATCTTGTCGACATGGTCCGATTTGACCGGATCCTTGAGATCATCGAAGAGGACAATCTCGTGCAGAACGCCGCGTCCGTCGGCGACTACCTGCTGAAGCGTCTTCGCGAACTGGAGGAATCGGAGGCGGCCATCTCGGGCGCCCGGGGCCGCGGCCTTATGTGCGCGTTTGATCTGCCGACGACAGCCATGCGGGACGCTGTACGGGCCCGATGCTTCAAGACGGGACTCGTGATTCTGGGCTGCGGACAGAAGTCACTCAGATTCCGTTCGCCGTTGACCATCACAGCGAAGGAGATCGACGAAGGGCTCGGACTGCTGATCGACGCACTGCACGCCGTCGAGGCCAACGGATCGGCCTGACCTACGACGCGACGGGAGAGCCGTTGGTTGAGGGCACAATCGTCTCCGCACCACTCTCGTCATCGTCATCGTCGTCGTCGACCACGAGTCGCGTCACGTCTGCGATGGAGTCGCCGGACTTCATCTTGATGAGTCGCACTCCCTGTGTGTTTCGTCCAAGCGTACTGATGCCGGCGACGTGCATGCGGATCAGCAGACCCTTCTGCGTGACGATCATGAGGTCGTCCGTTTCCAGCACGGCCTTGATGGCGACGAC
The DNA here is from genome assembly GCA_963768565.1 of Rhodothermales bacterium. Classification (GTDB taxonomy): domain Bacteria; phylum Bacteroidota; class Rhodothermia; order Rhodothermales; family JABDKH01; genus JABDKH01. The sequence goes on along the minus strand of CAVYIO010000035.1, from coordinate 162,574 downwards.
AGTGCCCGTCTTCTCGGTGGTCTTCTGGGTGATGATCCCCTTGCCGCCGCGGCTCTGCAGACGGTAGTCTTCGACTTCCGTTCTCTTGCCGTAGCCGTTCGAACTGATCGACAGAACCTGCTTTTGCGGTGAGTCTCCCTTCAGCACGATCATCCCGATCGCTTCCTGTCCTTTTCGGAGCGAAATGCCGCGCACACCCTGCGTATTGCGACCGGTCGGCCGCACATCTTCCTCATCGAACTGAACCGATAGGCCGGCCGACGAGGCGAGAATAATATGTGCCCCGCCATCAGTGAGTTTGGCCTCGAGCAATTGATCGCCCTCGACGACCGAGATTGCTATGATGCCGTCGACACGCGGCCGACTGAACGCGGACAACTGCGTCTTCTTGACCTTGCCTCCGCGCGACGCCATGAACACGTAATGGCTGTCCAGGAACTGCTCGTCGCGGAAGTTCTCCTTCGAGATAGGGAGCACGGCCTGAATACGGTCCTCCGGGCTGATCTGAATCAGATTTCGGATTGATCGGCCCTTGCCCGTTCGGGCTCCTTCGGGAATTTCGTAGACGCGCAGCCAGTAGCACCGCCCGTGGTCGGTGAAGAAGAGGAGGTAGTCGTGATTGTAGGACACGAACAGATGTTCGATGTAGTCCTCGTCTCGCATTCCACTGCCGCGCATGCCGATACCGCCACGGCCCTGCTTCCGGTACTCGCTTACGTTGGTCCGCTTGATCAGACCCTGCCAGCTGACGGTAACGACCATCTGATCGTCTTCGACGAGATCTTCGACGATGAGGTCATCGCCTCCGGTATAGTCGATCTCGGTGCGGCGGGCGTCTGCATACTTCGATTTGACTTCCGCGAGCTCGTCCTTGATGATCTGCATGCGGAGCCCCTCGTTTCCGAGGATGCTCTTGAAGCGTTCGATCTGCTGCAACAGATCACGATACTCATCCTCGACCTTCTGGCGCTCGAGTCCGGTCAGTCGGCTCAGGCGCATATCCAGGATCGCTTTTGCCTGGATCTCACTGAGCGAGAACAGGGGCTTTCCTTCGGTCGGGAGGCCGAGCCGTTCCAGTTGAGCTTTGGTCAGGTGAGCGGGCAGCACGCCGTCCATCAGGTTCTGTCGGGCGGCGTCCGTATCCGGTGAGTTCCGGATTATCGTGATGACGGCGTCGAGGTGATCGAGCGCGATCTTCAGGCCTTCCAGGACGTGGGCGCGTTCTTCGGCCTTTCGTAGGTCGTACTCCGTGCGTCGAACAACGATTTCGTGCCGGTGGTCGACATAATGCGTGATGGCCTCCTTCAGCGTGAGCGTCCGGGGCCGGCCGTTCACGAGCGCCACGAAGTTTACGCCGAACGTCTGCTGGCACGGCGTGAACTTGTACAGCTGGTTCTGGACGACGAGCGGCATCGCATCACGCCTGAGTTCGATCACGATTCGCATTCCGTCGCGGTCGCTCTCGTCACGGAGGTCGGTGATCCCTTCGATGCGGCCTTCGCGAGCGAGGTGTGCGATCTTCTCGATGAGCGTGCTCTTGTTCACCTGGAACGGGATTTCCGTAATCACCAGAGCATGCTTGCCGGGACGGATCTCCTCTTCTTCGATTCGCGCACGCATCACGACGCGTCCCTTGCCCGTGTGGTAGGCGAGCCTGACACCGACGTGACCGTAGATAATTCCAGCCGTCGGGAAGTCCGGGGCGGGAATATGGTTCATCAACCCGTCGATGGTGATTTCCGGGTCGTCGATGAACGCGAGGATTCCATCAATCACTTCGCCGAGATTGTGAGGAGGAATCTTCGTGGCCATTCCAACGGCGATGCCATCCGTGCCATTGACGAGCAGATTCGGGTACGCCGACGGCAGGACGACGGGCTCTTTCAGAGAACCGTCAAAGTTTTCCTGATAGTTGACCGTTTCCTTGTCGATATCCCGAAGCATCTCCTCGGCGAGGCGCGTCATGCGTGCCTCCGTATATCGCATTGCCGCTGCCCGGTCGCCGTCCACGGATCCAAAGTTTCCCTGGCCGTGCACGAGCGGATACCGCATGGAGAATTCCTGCGCCATCCGGACCATCGTATCGTAGACGGCCGTGTCTCCGTGGGGGTGATACTTTCCGAGAACCTCTCCGACGATTCTGGCGCTCTTCTTGAACGAACTTGCGGCGGTCAACCCCAGTTCGCTCATGCCGTACAGCACGCGGCGATGAACAGGCTTCAATCCGTCGCGAACATCCGGCAGGGCCCGACCTACGATCACCGACATCGAATAGTCGATGTAGGAGGACTTCATCTCCTCCTCGATGTTAATCGGGACTATGCGGAAATCGTCCTGCTCCATGATATTCTATTCGGACTCTGGGAAGGTGTGGACCCGTAATCGCAACGGCTCACGGTGCTCGAAAAGTGGCAGGATCGGCGCTACGCTGGGAGTGTACGACGCCGTACGTCAGGGCCTCAAAAATGGGTGCTGAAAGGTACGAAACTGCGGCGTGCGCGTCCAGCAAATAAGGCACCCGAAATGCTTCAAAATCAGTGAAATGACGCGTCCAGGCGAGCCACCGCAAGGACATCCCGAATCAATCACCCGTGAGCATCTCAAAACCCTCGACACGCAGGTCGTCGGAAGTCACGACGCTGTCTTTCTTGGACGAATCGAGCGAGAATTTCCACTGAAAGAGAGACGACAGCAGAGGCTTCACTTCATCCACGAGATACCCGAACCGCCCGCTCTCCTCATAGGCTTCCGCCTTTTGGTGGTTCTCCCACACCGTCACCGAAAGCATGTCGGACGGATCCTGAGTACTCTCCACCAGAAAGGCGTGTCGGAAACCATCGACCTGTTTGAGTGCCGGGATGATCTTCTCTGTGTAAAGCTTGACGAAGGCGCTCTCCTTGCCGGGCTGCACGTTCAGCGTGGTGGTCCGCAGAAACATGTGCGAGAGTTCATCCTCTGTCGGGGCATCGTCCTCCGTCGATGCCGTCACCTCAAACGTGTCGACCTGGGGTTCGCTATCGACAGGCGCGTACTGAAGCGTCAGATCGTCGGAGAGCTGCACCCTCCACTCCGAAGAATCAATAAGGAAGGGTCGGTTGTCATCAAGCAGCTTGGCGTATTGCCCGCTCTCTTCATACGCTCGAGCGTGACCGGCACTTTTCCATAGCGTCAGGGCGATGCAGTCGCTGGAGTTGCTCTCAGCCCGGATAAGTCCTGCGAACAGGCAACCATCGATCTTGTGCAGCGCCTTGGAGTCAACCTCTTCGAAGAACTTGACGTACTCGTCAAGGGACTCCGGCTTGACTGACAATCTTACGAACCGCATAAACATGAATTACCTCTCGGCTACCTTTGAGCGGACGACGCTCTGATTGACGGTACAGGTTGGTTTGCAGATAGTCAACATCATTGGGCGGAAACGCTCCACGGGTCACTCTCGTGACCGTTTGATAATCACGATAGTGAGGTCATCGGCCTGTGCCTCGCCGTCGGCATGGGCCTCAACCTCTGCCACGATGCTCTCAATAATCTCGGCTGCCCGCTTGTTTCGATGGGCCATGACGGTCTCTGCAAGTCGGTCATCGCCAAACTGATCTCGCGCCCGGTTCATGGACTCTGTGATTCCGTCGGAGAACACAAGTGCGATGTCGCCGGGTTGGAGCGTTTCACGCCACTCGCTGTAGACGATCTCCTCCGAGAAACCGAGTACGAGATCTCCGTCGTCGAGCGCGCGAGTCGGCTCTCCTTCCCGGAACAGCATCGGCCGGTTGTGCCCCGCGTTGCCATAGCGGAGTATGTGCCTCAATGGATTGAGGAATCCGACGAACAGCGTTACGAACATGCCCCTGGCCGTGTTGGCGCAAAGGTATCGGTTTGCCGTCGACAGACAGTTTGCCGTCTCGTGCGAAGAGGCTGTGCTTCCTCGAAGCGTGGCCTGCACGGTGGCCATCGTGAGGGCAGCCGGCAAACCTTTTCCGGCCACGTCACCGACCCAGAAGCAGAGCTCCCCGTTCTCAAGAGAAACGAAGTCAAAAAAATCACCCCCAACCGATTGGGCAGGCAAACTCGTTCCGGCGATATCGTATCCGTCGATCTCCGGCATACTCTGCGGAAGGAGCCTCGACTGAATCTGATTCGCAACCTGCAGTTCCTCCTGCATCGTCTGGTAGGCCTGCTCCTCGTCGTGGAGCCTCGCGTTCTCCAGCACCTGCGCCGACTGGCCGGCCAGGATGGCCACGAGTCGCTGATCCGGTTCCGTGAAACCACCGGACGCCTTCTTGTTGTAGATGGTGAGCGTACCGATCAGATTGGACCGCGAGATCATCGGGACGCAAAGAATTGATCGGACGGACGGATCCCACTTTGTGCCCTTGAATCGTCACGTCAGATTCGGTGTCGTTGATTACGAGCGGCCGCTGATACGTCATCATCCATCCAAGCACACTCTGGTCTGGATGGATCGCCTGCTGCTCTTTCGAACTCTCCATGGTGCGGATCAGCGTCTTCGACGGATCGTTCGTTTTCTGGTCGATGAGCGTGATGACCCCCTGCTCCGCGCCCACTGTTTTCAGCGATCTTTTTAACGATAATCCGCATGATTTCCGTCGGATCGCTCGTCCCGCCAATGGCCGTTGCCAGATCGTTGAGAATTGACAGCTCTTCGACCGCTCGCCGAAGGCGCTGGTTCTCGAGCTGCAGCTGACCCAGCCGCGGATTGGTTGATTTTGATGATGTAGTCAGTTCCGGCATTCTATACCACGAAACGGCCTGCGTCGAACGTGCCTAAACGTAGTAAATTGTACGAATACTATCCCTATCAACCGTATCTCCGCAGCCAATGGCCGACGTCGTCGCCAATCTCGTGGACGTGTACCCGTACCGCGGCTCCGCGGCAGACCGTGAGTATCTTCTGCTGCGCAGACGCCCCGGGGTCATTTACTCAGGTGACTGGCGCATGGTAGGAGGCAAGATTCTGGACTCGGAGACGGCCTGGCAGGCAGCCGGCCGCGAATTGGAGGAGGAGACCGGCTGCAAACCGCTCGTGATGTGGGCCATCCCGTCTGCGAATGTCTTCTTTGAGTGGGAGAAGGATACGGTTCGTGTTATTCCGGCGTTCGCCGCAGAGATCGATCGCGATCCCGTCCTGAACCATGAACACGATGCGTTTGGATGGTACGATTACGAAGCGGCGTGCCAGTTGCTATGTTGGCCGGAACAGCGTCGGCTGCTGGGGATCGTCCACGAGGAACTTGACCGGGACATTCCCGTGAGTTGGCGAGTCGGATGAATTGAGTATTGGACTGCAAATTGATTACTGATTGATGCGACCGCTGGGCCGACTGAACAGATTCTACTGGAAGTACAAGCACCTCTTTGTACCGGGTCTGCTGTGTGCGGTGGTATCGGCCGGCTTCTCGATTACCGTGCCGATGGTGGTGCGCCAGGCGGTGGACAGCATCCCGCGATTTGTAGCCACGTACCGCGTCTTCAGCGGCTCTGCCGCACAGTCTCATCTCTTCACGTCCTTCTTCGTGACGCTTCTCCTGTTCGGTCTGATGGTGCTCGGACTGAGCATCATGAGTGGTGTGTTCTCGTTTCTGATGAGGCAGACCGTGGTCGTGGCCTCGCGACATATCGAATTCGATCTGCGCAATGAGCTGTACGAACACGTTCAGAAGTTGTCGCGCTCGTTCTACCTGAATCATCCGACCGGCGATATCATGACGCGCGCCACGTCGGACATCGAGCAGGTGCGCCGCTACATCGGTCCGGCCATCATGTACCTGACCCGGGCGCTGGTGATCGTGGTCACAGCCATGACGGTCATGTTCGTCATTTCGCCGCGACTGACTCTTTTTGCACTTATTCCGATGCCATTCCTTGCGGTATCCGTGTTTCTGGTAGCACACATGGTGCATTCACGGAGCGACGCGCTGCAGAAGCAATACTCCCGGTTGACCAGTCGTGTCCAGGAGGCGCTTTCCGGAATCCGCGTCTTGAAGGCGTACACTCGCGAATCGTCAGAGGCCGGTGTCTTTGACGAGGAAAGCCGACACTACCGCCGGCGCATGCTGGATCTGGCGCTGGTGGAGGCGGCCTGGCGGCCCGTATTCCTGCTGCTGGTCGGAATGTCAACGATCATTGTTGTCTGGGTGGGCGGTCGACTTGTGGTAGAAGGAGCCATCACCATCGGCAACATCGCCGAGTACATCATCTACGTGGCGCTCATGACGTGGCCCGTCGCCTCCATGGGATTCGTCATCACGATGATTCAACGTGCCTCGGCATCGATCACACGCATCGCCGAGATTCTTGATACGGTACCGGATATCGCAGACGGCGAGCACACAGATCCGGGTATCGAGTCGCTCGAGGGCGCCATATCGTTCGATCGCGTCGGCTTCAGCTACGGCGAAGGCGAGCCGGTCATTGACGACATTACGATTGACGTGCCGGCCGGATCGACCCTCGCGATCGTGGGCCGGACCGGTTCCGGCAAGAGCACGCTTGTCGAGATGATTCCTCGACTTCTCGAGCCCACTTCGGGCCGGTTGCTCGTCGACGGCATGGAGGTCCGGTCGATACCGCTGGCAACGCTCCGCGGCTCGATCGGCTACGTTCCGCAGGATGTGTTCCTGTTCAGTGATACGGTAGCGGCAAACGTCGCCTTCGGCGACATGGATGCCGCCATGTCAGCGATCGAGGAGGTCGCTGGAGAAGCAGAGTTGCTGGACAATATTCAGGATCTGACCGATGGTTTCGAGACGTATGTCGGGGAGCGTGGCATCACACTTTCCGGAGGACAGAAGCAACGAACTTCTATCGCGCGTGCACTCATCCGTCGACCGCGAATTCTCATTCTCGACGACGCGCTGTCGGCCGTCGACACGGATACGGAGCGGCGGATTCTAGAGCACCTGCGTCGGCACTACGGTCGCCGAACCATTGTGATCGTGAGTCACCGCGTCTCGGCCGTGCAGGATGCTGATCAGATCGCGGTGCTCGACAAAGGACGTGTCGCGGAGCTGGGCACGCACCGGCAGTTGCTTGAGGTCGACGGACTCTATGCAAATCTATATCGCAAGCAGCTTCTCGAAGACGAAATCGAATCGATCGTCTGACACATGAGATCTACAGAAATCGTTCCACTTGGCACAGGCTCCGCCGTCCCGACTCAGGGTCGCAGCTTTTCGTCCGTGGCGCTTGTGCGGCCCGAGGAGACGCTGCTGTTTGACTGTGGCGAAGGGACGCAGGCGCGACTGGTCGAGAGTCGAATACGATTCTCCCGAATCAAGTCGATCTTCCTGACTCATCTTCACGGCGATCACATTTTTGGATTGCCCGGATTGCTTTCTACGATGTCGCTTCTGCAGCGCGAGAGAGGCAATGCGTGTCGTTGGTCCGGTGGGCGTACGACAAATTGTTGAGGCCATGCCGGGCCTCGGGCCCGGGCAGACTTCGTTTGACATCGAGTTCGTTCAGCTGGACGACAGCGATCGGCGAATCGTCGTTCACGAAACCGATTCATACCGGGTATTCGCACGCTCCGTTGATCACGGCGTACCCGCGTACGGCTATCGATACGAGGAGTCGACAAAGCAGGGTACTCTCGATGTCGAGCGGGCTCGTTCGATGGGGGTCACGCGGTTTGAGGATTTCCGGCGACTGAAGGCGGGGGATTCCGTTGTGGGTGAAGGAGGCAATGTTGTGAAGTCGGAGGAAGTGGTGGGAGCATCGTCACCCGGAGGCGTTTTCGCCTACGTCGGTGATACGCGGCCGTGCGAAGGATCACTCGATCTGGCGAAGGGCGCTGACATTCTCTACCACGAAGCAACATTCGCGGCCGACCTGAAACAGCGTGCCGCTGAGACGGGTCACTCCACAGCTGTGGACGCGGCGCGAATCGCCCGCGGGGCCAAAGTCGGCCGGCTGTTGTTGAGTCACTTCAGTGCCCGCTATTCCGATATCGATATGTTGATCGAGGAAGCGCGCAGTGACTTCCACGACACGGAGGCGGCGGTTGAGTTGCAGCGGTACGTGTTGCAGCGGAGCGAGACGGAGGAGGCGGACCAGTGAGCGACAAGAAGACACAAAGTGCGGTGCGGGTGCCTGGCGTTGACGGGCGTCTGCTCCGCCGCATTGTCACCTATCTCTTGCCCTACAAGGGCTGGGTCGTTCTCGCCTTCGTGACCGTGATGACGGCAGCTTTCCTTGGACCGTTGCGGCCCAAGTTGGTGCAGGTTGCCATCGACTCGTATATCGTAACGGGACAACTCGACGGGCTGCGCCGCATCATCTTCTGGCTCTTTCTCATCCTGGTTGGTGAAGGACTCCTGTCGTTCGTCAACGCCTATCTGACCCAGTGGATCGGACAGCAGGCGATCTTCGATCTTCGGACAAAACTGTTTCGTCACATCCAGAGACAGTCGCTCTCGTTCTTTGACCGAAATCCTGTCGGGCGCCTGATCACTCGCGTCACGAGCGACATCGAATCACTGAGCGATGTGCTGTCGGCCGGCGTCGTCACCATCATGGGCGACCTCTTCCGGTTGATATTCATCGCCTATTTCATGTTCTCGTTGAACTGGGTGCTCGCGCTGGTCACGCTGGCCGTATTGCCGTTGATGATTCGCGTCACCTTCTGGTTTCGACGGGTCGTTCGTGAGCAGTATCGGGAAACGCGCAAGCAGGTAGCACGGCTGAATTCGTTCGTGCAGGAGCACGTGACCGGGATGCGCATCGTTCAGCTTTTCAATCGCGAGCAGGAAGAGCTGAGGCGATTCAAAGCCATCAATGACGACCACCGAGGCGCGCAGATCAGGACGATCTTCTACTTCGCGCTTTTCTGGCCGGCCATCGATATTGTGGGGTCGACGGCACTTGGTCTGGTCATCTGGGTTGGCGGCGTCCGCGCCATGGGCGACGCACTGACGCTCGGTGTGCTTATCGCGTTCATCCAGTACGCGCGACAGTTCTTCGAGCCGATTCGGAATCTGTCCGATCAGTTCAACACGCTGCAGAGTGCCATGGCCGGCGCCGAGCGGATCTTCGACTTGCTCGACACCGACGAGGCCTTACCTGAGTCCGATACCCCGAACGTACTCGACGACTTCAAGGGAACGATCGAATTCGAGGACGTGTGGTTCACGTACGACCGCGATTATGAGAGCGACGAAGAAGCCAACTGGATTCTGAAGGGTGTGTCGTTTGTCGTCGAGCCCGGGACGAGCACCGCCATTGTGGGCGCGACCGGGGCAGGCAAGACCACCATCATCAGTGTTCTCCTGAGGTTCTACGAAATCCAGAAGGGCGCATCCGTATCGACGGCGTCGATATCAAGACTCTGTCGCTTTCGGACCTTCGTCGGCGCATTGGTCTGGTACTTCAGGACGTATTCCTTTTCTCCGGATCCGTTATCGACAACATCACGCTCGACGATCCTGCGATCAGCAAGCAGAAGGTGGAAGAGGCTTTGTCGTTGATAGGAGCGGACGCGTTCGTGGGTCGTCTGCCGCGGGGTCTGGACCATGAAGTGAAGGAACGCGGTATGTCGCTTTCGCATGGCCAGCGCCAGATGCTGTCGTTCGCACGGGCACTGGTGTACAATCCTGCAATCCTGGTGCTGGATGAGGCTACGTCGAGTGTCGATACCGAAACCGAAGAGGCGATTCAGATTGCACTGAGCACCCTGATGAGTGGCCGCACGTCTATCGCGATTGCTCATCGACTTTCGACCATCCAGCATGCCAACCAGATTCTGGTCATGCATCGCGGCGAGATCCGTGAGCGGGGCACCCATCAGCAACTAATTACGCTCGACGGACTTTACCGCAAGCTGTACGAGTTACAGTATCAGGATCAGGAGCAGGCCAGTGCGGCCTGACCACCGCGCGTAACATTGCGCGTGTGAGGTAGTCTAAGGAATCGCAAAAGGCTCAGTTCGCTTCACCAGCCAGTTTTGTACGTAACGGGAAACGACTTATGGATACATACTACAAGCCGGAGCATCTGCCGAAGTTTTCCAGCATTGCGGAAGGCGGGCAAGAGCTTGCTGACGCCTTCTTTAATTATTATGGGAAGGTGTTTCAAGACGGAGCGCTGTCGGCGCGCGAGAAGGCGCTTATCGCCCTCGCGGTTGCACATACCATCCAGTGCCCGTACTGCATCGACGCATACACGTCGGATTGCCTGGAGAAGGGTTCGGATCTCGAGCAAATGACTGAAGCGGTACATGTTGCCACGGCTATTCGTGGTGGGGCTTCGCTGGTGCACGGAATACAGATGCTCGAGCAGACAAAGAAGATTGTGATGTAGGCGGGAATCGTTTATGAAGGACAGAAACATGTCCAATTCGACAGCGCAGGCCGCTCTCATTCCGCTGGATATCATCAGCAGGGGAGACGGCGCTATCGTCGATATCGAGGGGCCAAGGACCACCACGAGTCTACACTCGCGCCGCATGCCGCTGGCGAGTCCGTCCGCCCAATTCGAAATCCTGGATGGCGTAGAGTTGGACGCGGGTCCGACTGCATCCGGCAATTTTCTTGCGGACGTTCGCGCATCGGGGTGGAATCATCTGCAGCCATCCGATCTCGAGATCTTCCAGATTAATCTCGGCAAGCTGTGCAACATGACGTGCCGGCATTGCCACGTCGACTCGGGTCCCGACCGTCTGGACGAGAACATGGATCGCGACACCGTCGATGCCTGTTTGCGAGCGATAGACCTGAGCGACCCGGCGACCGTTGACCTGACCGGAGGTGCTCCCGAGCTGAATCCGCATTTCGAGTATCTGGTCGATGAAGTGGTCGCGCGTGGCAAGAAGGTCATCGACCGGTGCAATCTTACGATCCTGACCGTGCGCCGATACCAGCATCTTCCTGCGTGGTTCGCCGAAAGAGGTGTAGAGGTCGTTTGCTCGCTGCCGCACTACCGGAAGTCCGGAACCGACGCCCAGCGTGGCGATGGCGCCTACGAGAAATCAATTCAAGCACTGCGGATGCTCAACGAGGCCGGGTACGGCTACGGAGATCCACGACTTCAGCTGACCCTCGTGACGAATCCGGTCGGCGCGTTCCTCGCCGGCAGTCAGGCGTCTCTTGAGGCGGATTGGAAGAAGTCACTGGAGCTCAACCACGGCGTCCATTTCGACCGACTCCTCGCCTTGAATAATATGCCGATGTCCAGATACCTGGAGTGGCTAATCGCAAAAGGGCAGCTCGAGGAGTACATGCAGCGACTGGTTCAAGCCTTCAATCCGGAGACCATTTGCGGGCTGATGTGCCGCAACACGCTGTCGGTCTCGTGGGACGGTTATCTCTACGACTGCGATTTCAATCAGCAGCTCGAAATGGATATGAGTCTCAACGGCACGGGTCGAACGCATGTCCGGGATTTTGAACCGTCAGCGTGGAAGACCCACGACATCCTGACCCATCGCCACTGCTACGGCTGCACGGCGGGGGCCGGAAGCGGGTGCGGCGGAGCGATCACGTGATGCCCTGCGAGAGTGAGCGGAGCATCCGTGCCCACGAGAGCGAAAGGCGACTCTAGTACAGTGCCATATTGAATCGTCGGCGATGTGCGCGCACCATTTCGCTGTCCTCGCCTAGTATGCTGAAGATGGCGAGACATGCTTTGCGTGCGCCGTCGTCGTCGTAGTACCGGTCCTTCATAATCACGGATATGAAGCCGTCCAGTGCGCTGCTGAGATTGCGCTCGCGCAGGTCTTTGATGGCGCGTGCATAATCTTCGCGCCCCGGGCCTTCTGCCAGAGCGCCGGCGGTGCCATCCAGAGAAAGAAGACGGACCAGCACCCGAATCCCCTCTGCAGTCTGTACGAGGGCCGGGTCGACGAGCTCTATCCCGTCCAGTAGTTTCTCGGCCCGGTCGGGATGTTCAAAGACCTCGAGCTGTGCGAGGGTCACGGCAGCCGACGCATCGTTGGCATCCTCCTTCAGTGCCGTCTCAAGGAGACGCCGGGCGTCCCCTACACGGCCTTCTGCCATCGCGCTGCGCGCGTCATCAGCGAGCAATTGACTCTCGCCGGGCACGGCTCGCTCGAGCCACTGCTCAACCGCATGTTGGGGCAGGGCTCCTGTGAATTCGTCCACGACCTCGCCATCGACAAACATCTTCACGGCCGGAATGCCGCGAATCCCGTACTGCATCGACAGCTCCTGATTCTGATCCGTGTTGATCTTGGCGAGCTTCCAACGTCCATCGCTCTTTTCGGCAAGCGTCTCGAGTACGGGGCCCAGTACCTGACACGGTCCGCACCATGGGGCCCAGAAGTCGACGACAACCGGCGTCTTGTGACTCGCATCGAGAACATCTTCTTGAAAATTCTGCACGTCGTAAGCCATGACCTGAATAGTTTTATTTCCGATCGTCCGGTCTGTGAGCCGCCAGCCAGAAAGCCTGTTTTTTGCGCCAAACAGCAATTACTGTGGCTATCGGCGGGTCAGCGTCTAATGTCGCGTAATCAAGCTTCAGTGAACTATGTGTACCATGTCTCGTGTTTTCGGATTCGCTTTCACGGCATCTTTAAGTATGGCCCTTCTGGGATGCGGGCCATCCGGGCCGCCGGTCGCCGACTATGCCCCGTCCGCCGATTCGTTGCGGTTTCCAGGTGAGGTCCACCTCCGCAATGTTGAACAGTTGACGTTTGGAGGCAACAATGCGGAGGCCTACTGGAGCTTCGACAATTCGCAACTGATCTTTCAGAGCGACCACGCGGGACTCCACGCGCAGGGTTGTGATCAGATATTTGTGATGAACGTCGACGGGTCGGAAATGGCGCCGGGCGAACGGTATCAGCTGGCGTCGACCGGTCTCGGTCGCACCACGTGTTCCTATTTTCTGCCGGACGGTCGCATCATCTACGGATCGACGCACGCCGCGGCACCGCAGTGTCCGGAGACACCCATGGTGGTCCAGGGCCGATATGTGTGGCCGATCTATGACTCGTATGACATCTACGTTGCACGGACGGATGGCTCGCAGCCGGAGGTGCTCATCGGCGGAGACGGCTACGACGCCGAGGCGACGGTCTCGCCGGACGGCAGGTACGTAATATTCACGTCGACGCGATCGGGCGATCTGGAACTGTGGCGATATGAACTGGCGACGGGCGATCTCCTGCAGCTCACCGACGGTCTTGGCTATGACGGTGGCGCATTCTTCTCGCCCGACTCGAAGAAGATAGTCTGGCGTGCAAGTCGACCGCAGGGAGAAGCCGCGGCGGTGTATCAGAGTTTGCTGGCGGAGGGTCTCGTTGAACCGGCCAGCCTGAATCTCTTCGTCGCGAACGCCGACGGGTCCGATGCGCAGCAGATCACGGACTTTACAGGGGCAAACTGGGCTCCGTATTTCCATCCGGATGGGACAAAGATCATCTTCACCTCGAATCACCATTCGGCGAATGAAGGGGGAAGACTGTTTGATCTGTTTATGATTGGTCTGGACGGATCGGGACTGGAGCAGATCACGCACTCCGGCACGTTCGACGCTTTTCCGATGTTCTCGTTTGACGGGGCCAGGCTGGTCTTTGCGTCGAATCGTCGGACTGATCGCGCACCGTCGCGTGATACAAACATCTTCGTAGCCGACTGGGTCGAGTTGCCGCAGGAAGTCGACATCAGTTTCGGATCGTGACCCCCGATCGGGAGAGCTGCGAAACCCACTGCTCGGCCAAAAGTTAGACGTGTCTAAATTCTAGACTCCTCTGGCTATGAATCGTCTCGCAGGCTGTGCAATAGCGCTATTCCTGGTCCTGGCCCTGTCCGGGTGTCGGGGCGGCTCGACCACCGACGGATCCAGAGAAGGCCGGCTTTCGGTGGTGGCGACGACGAACATGGTCGGTGACCTCGTTCGCACGATTGCAGCGGACCGCGTCGACGTCACGTCGCTCATGGGCCCCGGTGTAGATCCGCATCTCTATAAGGCGAGCGAGGGAGATGTCCGCAGAATGGCTGCCGCGGACGCCATCTTTTACGGCGGATTGCATCTCGAGGGCAAGATGACGGAAGTCTTCGAGCGCATGCACAGCCGGGGCATCGCCACCTTTGCGGTCACCGCAGGGAATCCCGACACGACGTATATCGACTCGCCGAACTTCGGGGGCAACTACGATCCGCACATCTGGTTTGACATCGCTCTCTGGCGGGGTGCGGCCCGCTTTGTCTTCGAGTCACTCGTGGACCTCGACTCCACCTCCGCGGCCGTCTTTGACTCAAGCCTGACGGCCTACGGGCGGCAACTGGATTCCCTTGAGGCATATGTTCGGATGCGCACGCTCGAGGTGCCGGCCGATCAACGGGTAGTAATTACTTCGCACGACGCGTTCGGCTATCTGGGTCGCGCCTATGGATATGACGTCCGTGGTCTGCAGGGTATCAGCACGGCGACCGAAGCAGGAGCGGCCGACGTCCAGGCACTGGCAGCATTTGTCGCGGATCGCCGAATACCGGCTATGTTCATGGAATCGTCCGTGCCTCCTCGCGGCATCGAGGCGGTCCGTGAGGCGGTCCGCTCGCGAGGGTTTGACGTCGCCATCGGCGGGCACCTGTTTTCCGACGCACTGGGAGCTGCGGGGACTCCCGAAGGAACGTACATCGGAATGTTTCGACACAACATAGATACGATAGTCAACGCACTGTCTGCGTCGCACTGACTCGAGCCGCTTAACATGGAATTGTCGCCCGAGACCCCCGCCGTTGAAGTTCGCGACCTGACCGTCGCCTACCGCGAGAAGCCCGTCCTCTGGGACATTGACCTCGATGTGCCGAAGGGTGTCCTGATGGCAATCATCGGGCCCAACGGTGCCGGCAAAACGACACTCATCAAGTCAATTCTGGGATTGGTGAAGTCGGCTGCAGGGGAGGTGCTCGTGTACGGCAAACCGTATGAGAAGCAGCGTAGCCGTGTGGCGTACGTTCCGCAGCGCGGAAGTGTCGATTGGGACTTCCCGACGAATGTTGTCGATGTCGTTACGATGGGGCTTTATGGTTCTATCGGCTGGATACGGCGCCCGCGTTCGCGGGATCGCCGTCTGGCAACCGAGGCGCTCAAGAAAGTGGGCATGGAGCAGTACGCCTTCCGGCAGATCAGTCAGCTCTCCGGCGGTCAGCAGCAGCGAGTGTTTCTTGCACGCGCCCTTGTGCAGGATGCCGATCTGTTCTTGATGGACGAACCCTTTCAGGGCGTCGACGCAACCACCGAGAAAGCGATAGTCGCTCTTCTTCACGACCTGCGAGCCCGCGACAAGACGGTCATCGTTGTGCATCACGATCTGCAGACGGTGGCAGAGTACTTTGACAGCGTGCTGCTGCTTAACGTCCGGCGCATTGCATCGGGTACGGTGGACGACGTGTTCACGGAAGACAACCTGCGCCTGACCTATGGTGGTCGAGTTGGCTTTGTTCGGGAAGGTGTTCGGCGCCAGTCCCGGTCGGCGAGCTAGCCGGTTCACGCCATGGAATTCCTCGCCGAGCTGTTTACCGACTATACGCTGCGCACTGTTGCACTCGGATCGGCCATCCTGGGTATTACCAGCGGCACACTGGGGACGTTCGCCGTACTGAGGCAGCAAAGTCTCCTCGGGGATGCCATCTCTCACGCGGCTCTGCCGGGGATCGCGATCGCATTCATCCTGACGGGCTCGAAAGTCCCCCTGGCGCTGATTGCCGGGGCTGCAGTCGCCGGGTGGGTCGCCACGATGATCGTCTCATTCATCGCCGGCTCAACCCGCATCAAGTATGACAGCGCCCTGGGCCTTGTGCTCGCCGTGTTCTTCGGGCTGGGCCTGGTGCTGCTGACCTTCATCCAGCGAAGCCCGAATGCCAACCAGGCGGGGCTGAACTCCTTTCTCTTCGGCCAGGCTGCGTCGCTCATCGTGGAGGATGTCCTCATCATGGGCGCGGTCGGGCTTGTGAGCGTTACCTGTGTTGCGATGTTCTGGAAGGAGTTCAAACTGCTCTCGTTCGACCCGGAGTTCGGGCGGACGGTCGGATTGCGAACAGGTGTGGTCGATGCGGGGCTAACGACTCTGCTTGTGCTGTCCATTGTGATCGGACTGCAGACGGTGGGTGTCGTACTCATGAGTGCGATGATCATCGCGCCGGCTGCGGCGGCCCGACAGTGGACGGATCGGCTGGGATCAATGGTGCTTCTCTCCGCACTTTTCGGTGCGATCTCGGGTGTCGGCGGAGCCATGATCAGCAGCCACGTGCCCAATCTGCCCACCGGCCCGACGATCGTTCTCTTCATCGGCGTCATCGTCATGATCTCATTCTTTCTTGCGCCGAATCGCGGCATCGCGTGGCGTCTGTGGCGGGAGTGGAGGAATGGTAGGCGGTTGCGACTGGAGGCGGTGCTGCTCGATCTCTGGGCACTGTCGGTTCAGCACGACCGCAGCGACCACCCCCACGAAGAGGCCGTTCTCAACATAATGAGCGACCCGACTGCTCGTACCCGACAGAATCTCAGGATTCTTGAAGAGCGCGGATTTGCCCGTCAGATCAATCCGACGCTGTGGTCATTGACAGGTGCGGGCGTCGCGCGCGCCCAGGCGATTCTGGATCGTGACAGACAGACGAACGACGTAGCGGATGACAACGGTGGTCCCCAACAATGACGCCTGAGCAGATCGAAATACAGCTTATCGCCGTGGTCGTTGCAGCTGCGTGCGCCATCCCGGGCGTCTTCCTGGTCTTGCGGCGCATGGCCATGATGAGCGATGCGATCAGTCACGCCATTCTGCCGGGCATTGTGCTGGCCTTCTTCATCACTCACGATCTGAATTCACCGCTCCTCGTAATCGCGGCTGGCGCGACCGGCATCCTGACCGTCTTCCTCGTCGAATCGATCCTGAAGACCCGGCTACTGAAAGAGGACGCGGCGATCGGGTTGGTCTTTCCGATTCTCTTCAGTCTTGGCGTCGTGTTGATCGCTCGCTATGCGGGAGACATTCACCTGGATACGGACGCCGTGTTGCTGGGTGAGCTGGCTTTCGCACCATTTGACCGCCTGGTGCTCTTCGGCGTCGATATCGGCCCGAAGTCATTGACGACAATGACAGGTATTCTGATGGCGAATACACTCTTTGTCATCGTCTTCTACAAGGAGCTCAAGCTGTCGACGTTTGATGCGGGACTGGCGGCGGCGCTCGGATTCTTCCCGGCCGCTTTGCACTACATCCTGATGGCCCTCGTGTCGGTAACCGCCGTCGGTGCCTTCGATGCGGTGGGATCCGTTCTCGTCGTTGCGCTGATGATCGGGCCGCCCGCGGCAGCGTACCTCTTGACCGACAGGCTGGCACGGATGATCTGGCTGAGCCTCATCATCGGGGCCGTCTCGGCCATCGGGGGCTACTGGATGTCGTTCGCGCTCGACGCGTCGATTGCGGGTTGCATCGCGGTGGCCGTGGGGATCCTGTTTGGCGCGGTCCTGATCCTCGCGCCCGAGCGTGGCATTGTCGCGAACTATCGTCGTCGCTGGCGGCTGAAATGGACCTTCGCGGAGAAGATGCTCTCGATCCACCTTCAGCAGCACGAAGGGTTGCCGGAAGAAGCCCGCGAGAACCGGCCGGCCCACCTCCAGGAACATCTCCGTTGGAAGCCCGACTTCGCCGAGCGCGTCGTGCGTTTCTCCGAGCGCGACGGCCTCGTGGTGCGCCGCGGCGACCTGCTCTTGCTGACGGAAGCCGGGCGAGCCCTGGCTTCCGAGGCGATCGTTCAATACTAGCGCCGTGTCTCGCTACTTGGCGTAGGACACAGAGCGCGTCTCGCGGATCACCGTCACCTTGATCTGCCCCGGGTACTGCATCTCCTGCTGAATGCGCTTCGCGATGTCAAGCGCCAACAACTCTGCCTTGGAATCAGAGACGAGGTCGTGATTGACGATGACGCGCACCTCTCGTCCTGCCTGTATGGCAAAGACCCGTTCAACGCCATCGAAGGACGCCGCCAGTTCTTCCAGCTTTTCGAGCCGCCGGATGTACGACTCGAGAGCTTCCCGACGCGCTCCCGGCCGTGCTCCCGAGATGGCATCCGCCGCTTGCACCAGCGGAGAGATCGTGGCCGTCATCTCGATCTCGTCGTGATGTGCGCCAACCGCATTGCAGACTGTTTCTGATTCCTTGAATCTCCGGCAGATCTCCATCCCCACCAGTGCGTGCGGATTCTCTGTGTCTTCCTCGTCCACCTTTCCGATATCGTGCAGGAGTCCGGCGCGGCGCGTGGCAACTGCATCCAATCCCAGTTCGCTCGCGAGCAACGAGGCGATGCGGGCCGTCTCGATCGAGTGACTGAGCAGATTCTGGCCGTAACTCGTCCGGTAGCGCATTCTCCCGATCATCTTGATGAGCTCGGGGTGGAGGCCGTGCAGATTGAGATCGATCACCGTCCGCTCTCCGATCTCGACCAGCTCGTCCTCGATCTCGGCCGTCGTCTTCTCGACGATTTCCTCGATTCGAGCGGGGTGAATCCGTCCGTCCTGAATAAGTCGGTTGAGAGAGATTCTCGCGATTTCACGCCTGACGGGGTTGAAACCGGAGAGAATGACGGCTTCCGGCGTGTCGTCGACGATCACTTCGACTCCTGTGGCCGCTTCGAACGCTCTGATGTTGCGGCCCTCCCTGCCAATGATCCGACCCTTCATCTCGTCCGACTGGATATTCACGACGGACACGGTGTTCTCGATGGCATGGGTCGCGGCCATCCGCTGGATGGCATTGATGATCACCTTGCGCGCCTCCCGGTTGGCAGACAGCTTCGCCTCGTCACGGATCTCCTTGATGATGGATGCCGCCTCGAGTTTGGCCTCCTCAATGAGATGCTGAATGAGTGCCTCGTGTGCCTCGGCTCGTGTCAGTCCTGACACCTGCTCGAGTTTTCTGACGTGCTCGTCGACCTGGCGGCTCAGCCGATCTCGCTTGCGCTGCAGATCTTCCCTGACTCTGCCGGCTTCTTCTTCATGGTCCGTAAGCCGGGTTTCACGAGCCGACACTTCCTCGAGAAGTAGAGCGGCCTCGTGGCGGATCTCGTCGACGTCCTTCTGGGCCTGGTCGGTCGCAATCCGGAGAGACTCCACCACATCCATGCCCGAGAGCAAAGCTTTCTCCCGTTCTTCGACCTGCTGCGTTGAACGATCCAGTCTGGATTGCCTGGACTCCAGCTTCTCGCGCTTCTCGCGTAGTGCTCGCCTGCTCCTGTCGGTTTCGTCGTCGAGCTTTACCCGCCTGTCGTCCAGCTCTTGCTCGACCCGGTCAATTCGCTCGCGCTTGATAGTTTGCGCTTCCTTTTCTGCCTCAGCGATGAGGCGACGTGATTCCTCACGTGCGCTGGCAAGATGCCTCCGACCAAAATGCCGGAGCAAGAATCTATCAGTGACAATTCCAAGAGCGGCAGCAGCTACGGCGACGGCCACGAGGACGCCTACCGTAGTTATATCCATGAGTGATTATCGTAGTTGTGTGAGCGGGCGCGTGCGTGCGGCCGCACCCCCACGCTAAGATATTTTTTCGTCGTAACAAAAGAACCCCGGGAGGTAATTAAACCTCACCGGGGCTTGCCGTCAAGACGGCTACGTCCTGCGATGATGACATGAAGAACCCCTTCACATCACAGTGGGTACCGCTCACCTCTTTTTTGGCTTCCCCGGTCGACTCCGAAGAATCGGACCCGTAAGGGCTGGGGTCTGCCGTCCAGAAGCGAAGGATGGCTCCCTCAAGTATAGACTGTTAGGTTCTTACTTTGATAATCGCAGGAGTCTCGTAGACGTACGGTATATCGAAAAGTTCGCGAACGTAATGTCGGGTCACGAGTGGCCCGACAACACAACGTCCAACCGGTCGCTCAATTCGTCTAACTGCCTGTTCAGTTCTTCCGAATCGAAAGTGACGCGGCTCTCGTTTGTAAACAGTTCTTCCGTCACCGCGAGGCCGGCGATGACCGCCGTCGTGATATCCTGCTGCTCCGGATGCGCCTCGCGAAAAGCACGCATCTTGGTGTCCAGGTAGGCGGCGATTTCCTTCGTGATCTTCTCGTCGTCCTGCTGAACTCGCAGGCCGTACTCGCGGCCGAGGACGTTGACGCGGACTGACTTCTCCATGAGAAAGAGCCTAGTTTTCGGTCTGTAGGTACTCGTCGATCGTGTCAATGAAACCCCGGACTTTCGCTCGCAATACGTCCGGGCGTTCATCGAATACGATGCCGGGTTTCTTGCTGGTCTTCGTGACCGTCGATCGAAGTTTCGCAATATTTGACGACATTCGCGCATTCTCACTGCGCAGACGCACGATCTCGTCGGCGGCGGCTTCTACGCGTCCTCGAAGGCGTTCCAACGACTCCGTTTTTCGAGGCCTTGCGAGATGCTCAGCGCTTCCGTTCTGGGTCTTGCCTTTCGTCGACATCGACTTCACCTCTAATGGCTCGACACGGAAACTGCTGCGCGTCTCAGCCTGTTCGTGGACTTGATTCAGGAATATATAAATCTACACGCGAAGATCAGCGTTGTAGGTGCGGACAACCGTGCGCACGACCTGTTTGACCCGGGCATCCACCTCCTTGTCGGTCAACGTCCTGTCCGCCCCGAATCGCAAGAAGAAGCCGATGCTCTTCTTGCCCTGGTCGATACTTTTCCCCGCATACACGTCAAAGACGCTCACCGATGTCAGTAGCGGGCCGCTCTCGCTCCGGATGGTGTCGAGCATCGGTCCCGCGGACTGCGTTGCGTCGACGACAAACGCCAGGTCTCGCTCGACGGTCGGAAACCGGCTGATCGGCGAGTACGTGCGGTTTTCGATCGAGGGCATCCTGTCGAGTATTCGCGTCCAGTTCAGTTCGGCAAACAGCACGGGGCCGGCAAGGTCGTGTTCCGTCGCGACATCCTCGCGTAGCTGTCCGGCGAAGCCGATGTAGACGTCCTCTGCGAAATAAGAAAGGCCGTGCTCGACGATGGATGATGGCTCGTCATGAACCCTCGTAGTCACGTTGCTGATTCCCAGAAGGTCCGGTATGGCTGCTGCGGTGCCGGAGATATCGTGGAAATCAAATGTGCGAGGCTCATGCGACCAGTGTCGCTCTCCGTCCTGGCCCGTCAGGAGCAACGCAAGTGCTTCATGCTCCTCATAGCCGGGTACTATGGATGACGCATGCTGCTGTCGCGAGAAGACGTGACCCATTTCAACGAGCCGGATATCGGTGCGGCCGTGGTTCGCGTTGTGACGCGCAACGTGCAGGAGTCCGGGAATCAGGCTCGGTCGAAGCGTTGTCATCTCCTGCGTAATCGCGTTGGCGGTTGTTACAACCTCGCCACTATACAGGTCGCCGGAAATGACTTCGTCGTAGAACGCCCGAGCTCTTTCTTCAGGCAGCAAACTGTTCGTGTAGATCTCCCGATATCCCCATCCCGTGAGGCGCGAGAAGAGAAGCGCGCGGGCGCCATCTTCTTTTCGGGTGCGCGGAACGAAGCCGGGAATCCGTGAAATGCGCGGTTCCTCGATTTTGTCGTAGCCGTGCAGCCTCGCAATTTCCTCAATGACATCGATTTCGCGCTCGATGTCTGGTCTGAATGGCGGAATCGTGCAGGACAGTCGATCGCCGTCGCCAACGGTAACCCCGATTCCGATCGCCTCAAGTTGCCGGACCGCCTGGGGGCGCGGAATGCGTGTGCCGAGTACGTGATCCGCGCGCATCATCCGAACTTCGAGGTGGCGCACGACGTGAGGGACCGGATGCACATCGACGATTCCGTCAATCACGGTGCCATCTGCGATTTCGGCCATAAGCGTCGCCGCACGCATGGCCGCCACAGCCTGGACCTCCGGGTCTACTCCTCGCTCGAATCGATATGAGGCGTCCGTCTGAAGACCGGTGTGCCTCGCAGTTCGTCGTACCGACGATGGATCGAAGTAGGCGCTTTCGATCAGCACGTTGACGGTACGATCAGAAACCTCCGAGTTCTGACCACCCATCACGCCGGCAATGGCGACGTCGCGTTCGCCGTCGCGGATCATGAGCGTGCCCGCAGGGAGTTCGCGTTCCTTGTCGTCCAATGTCGTGAATTTAGACGGCGCCTCGGTTGCTCTGACTTCAATTCTGGAGCCAGACAGTTCGTCGAGATCGAAGGCGTGCAGCGGTTGGCCGATCTCGTACATCACGAAGTTCGTGATGTCGACGATGTTGTTGCGAGGACGCAGCCCGACCGCTTCAAGACGAACCTTCAACCAATCGGGTGATTCTCCGACTCGAACGCCCTGAACGACGACGCCCACATACCGGTGGCACAGTTCGGGAGATGCAATGGTGACGGCTACACGATCCCCGGCCTCTCCCGGTCCAGTTGGGATGGTCATCTCTGGAACGCGAAGCGACTGGCCCGTCAGCGCTGCAACATCACGTGCAATACCAACATGACAGGTTGCATCCGGCCGGTTGGGCGTCACCGCAATGTCGATAACGTAGTCCTCGCGTCGACCGGTTTTGCGTTCCAGGTATTCTTGAAGTGGTTCGCCGATCTTCGCGTCCTCGGCAAGTACCATGATGCCCGAGTGATCTGTCGACAGTCCGAGCTCGTCTTCGGCACAGATCATTCCGTGCGACTCCACACCACGCATCGAACGGTTCGCTACGACGATCTCCGAGAATCCGCCCTCGGCTTTGGTATCAGGAATCGAAAGGCGTGCACCGACTTTCGCGACGGGTGCAAGTTGACCCGGCTTCACATTGGGCGCTCCGCAAACGATCTGCAGGGGCTCTGCGGCTCCAACGTCAACGGAGCAAACTGTGAGGCGGTCTGCGTCCGGGTGCTTGTCAACACTCAGGACATGTCCGACAACAACGCCGTCGGCCATGGCGCCGATCGTGTCTACCGACTCGACCTCGAGGCCTGCCATCGTCAGCATGTCAGCCAGGTCAGCCGGAGAGGCCGTGACGTCGACGTATTGTTTCAGCCAGTTGTAACTGATCTTCATGATCGCGGATACAGGGATTCGATATCAGAATTGATCGAGGAAACGGAAGTCGTTTTCGTACAGCAGTCGAATATCCGGGATGTCGTGGCGGAGCATGGCAATTCGCTCGATCCCGATTCCGAATGCGTAGCCCGTGTAGCGCTCGGGATCGATGCCAACATTGGTAAACACATTCGGGTCTACCATGCCGCATCCCAGAATCTCAAGCCAGCGTCCTCCTTCGGGCAGCCGGCTGTCTTCCCACCAGATGTCCACTTCCGCGCTCGGTTCGGTGAAGGGAAAAAAGGATGGCCGAAATCGCATCTTCACGTCATCGTGAAAGATCGCTCGCGCAAACACGTGGAGGTCATGTTTGAGGTCTGCGAAAGTTACTCCGTCATCGACGAACAGTCCTTCGACCTGATGGAACAGGCAGAACGATTTGTATGACAGGGCTTCGTTTCGATAGACGCGCCCCGGGACCAGGACACGAACCGGCGGCTTCTGTTCGCGCATCACACGAATCTGAGCCGGGGATGTGTGCGTCCGCAGCAGCACGCCATCGTCGCCGCTGTCAGACGGCGAGATGAACAATGTGTCCTGCATGTCCCGTGCCGGATGATCCGCCGGGAAGTTGAGGGCCGTGAAGTTGTGCCACTCGTCTTCGATTTCGGGACCCTCGGCAACAACGAATCCCATTCGCTCGAAGATCTGAAGGATGTCGTTGCGGGTCTTTGTGATCGGATGGATCGAGCCGCGAGAGGGCACGCGCCCAGGAAGCGTCAGATCGATGGCCGGTCCTGCTGCGCCGGACCCCGCGGCAAGGCGCGTGCGAGCGGAGTCGATGATCTGCTCCACGAGCGCCTTGAGCTCGTTTATCCGCTGGCCGTAGGCGCGGCGCTCCGCGGGTTCGACGGACGGAATTCCCTTGAGCAGACTGGTGATTCGCCCCTGCTTCTTGCTGAGGTACTTCAGCCGAAACTCCTCGATTGCCTCGGGTGAGTCGAGTCGTTCGGATTCAATTTCGCTGCGTATCTGGCTGAGATTGTCGGACATTAGTTATGCATACTCCCGGTCCAGTAATGGAAAAACCCGCCGGTCCTGCAGAGAGGGGGCGGGTCTTTCGGTCTCAAGACCGTCGGATTTGCGCTTGGTACCCTGCTCGGCAGGCGCTAGTGGCCAAACGCTACAAAAATCTGAGCACAGGTGGTAGTCACGACGTCGCTTGTTTGACGACCCGCTCGAAAGCCACCGGGTCGTGCATGGCGAGATCGGCGAGGACTTTCCGGTTCAATTCGATGTCAGCATTGCGCAGGTCGCCGATCAGTCGAGAGTACGACGTGCCGTTTATGCGGGCCGCTGCATTGATTCTCTGGATCCAGAGGCGACGGAACTGCCGCTTGCGCGCGCGCCGGTCACGGTACTGATACTGGAGGGCCTTGTCGACCGCGTGTTTTGCGACTGTATAGATGGTGCCGCGGCGACCCCAGTATCCACTGGCCATCGCGAGAACGCGCTTTCTGCGACTCTTGGCTGCGACTCTATTTTTCGTACGAGGCATTTTGTTCTACCTGGGACGGATGCGTCAGGACACTATGAGGCGCTTGATGCGCGACTCGTCCGCCGGATCTACCAGCGTCGACTTCCTGAGATTTCGCTTCCGTTTCTGCGATTTCTTGGTAAGAATGTGGCTGTGGAACGCGCTCTTGCGCTTCAGCCGACCGGATCCGGTTAGCTTGAAGCGCTTCTTCGCACCACTATTTGACTTCATTTTCGGCATGTGATCGCAAGAAAGAGGGCCGGCATGCGACATTTCGCGTTCGGCAGGCCCGAAAAGGTGTTGCGTGTAGCTCAGAAATGTACGGAAGAATGCAGCCGGTAGGCAACTGGCCGGAGTGCGAGCGACCGTCCTGCAGTCGGATATTCAATGAAGTTTGGAGCGGTGCCTACTTCCTGGTCTTCAGCGGAGCCAGGATCGTGGTCATCCTGCGACCTTCCATTCGAGGCGCCTGGTCAATCTTCGCGACGTCACCCAGCTCCTCTATGAAACGGGCGAGGAGGTCCATCCCGTGGTCTTTGTAGATGATGTCGCGGCCACGAAACTGCACATACGCACGAACCTTGTCGCCATTGCCCAGAAACTCGCGTGCATGCTTGGTCTTGAAATCGAAATCGTGTGTGTCCGTATGCGGCCGAAATCGAATCTCCTTGAGCGCGATCGTGTGCGCATTCTTGCGCGCTTCCTTTTCCTTCTTCTGTAGCTCGTACCGATACTTGCCGTAATCGATAATCTTGCAGACGGGAGGATCTGCCCCGGGTGATATCTCTACCAGATCAAGGCCTCGCTGCTCGGCCAGCTCCAATGCGTCCTCTTTCGTGTAGACTCCATGTGCTCCCTCGGGATCTACGACCCGAACTGTGTCGGCCATAATCTGACCGTTGATTCGAATCCTCTTGACTCTTGCCATTCAAACTCCGTAAACGTGAAACAAATGCGTGTAACTACGCAAGTTAGTGTAAGTAAGGTTCAATTGCCGATCCGCCGGGATGGCTTGCGAAGCATGCCCTCATTGACCTCAGATCGGAGCATCTCGGCAAATGCCTCGAGGGTCGATACGTCCTGGGCACCGGCTCCGTGTCGGCGTACGGCGACCGTTCCATCCTCCAGCTCACGTTTACCCACGACAAGCATATATGGGGTCTTGGCGGTTTCCGCCTCTCTGATCTTGTAGCCGATCTTCTCGTTACGGGTATCGGCGTCGGCCCGGAAGCCTGAATCGCGGAGTTTCTCGACGATCGTGTGCGCGTATGACTCAAAGTCCTGGCCGATCGGAAGAACGCGGACCTGCAGCGGCGCGAGCCAGGTCGGGAAATTGCCTCCACAGTGCTCGATCAGAACTCCGATAAAACGCTCCAGCGAACCAAACGGCGCCCGGTGGATCATGACCGGACGGTGTTTCTGATCGTCCGATCCGACGTACGACAGATCGAAGCGCTCCGGAAGGTTGTAGTCCAGCTGAACGGTCCCCAGTTGCCATTCACGGCCCAGGGCATCCTTCACCATGAAGTCCAGCTTGGGACCATAGAACGCGGCCTCGCCGATGGCCTCGAACGTGTCGAGTTCCATTTCCGCAGCAGCCTCGCGGACGGCCTGCTCGGCCTCGTCCCACTGCGCGTCTTCACCAACGTACTTCTCGCGGTCGTCCGGATCACGCAGTGACACCTGTGCCTTGAAATCGTGGAAGTCGAGGGCACGAAAGACCTTGAGCGTCAGATCGATGGCGTCCTTGAACTCGTCCTTGACCTGGTCCGGACGGCAGAAGATGTGCGAATCGTCGATCGTAAATCCTCTCACACGTGTCAGGCCTCCCAACTCGCCGGACTGCTCGTACCGGTAGACCTGTCCGAACTCCGCCAGCCGTACCGGGAGGTCGCGGTACGAGTGCAACTTGTCTGCATACACCTGTATGTGATGCGGACAGTTCATGGGCTTGAGCAGGTATCCCTCGCCGTCCTCATCGTTCTCGATCATGGGCGGGAACTGGCTGTCACTGTAGTACGGATAGTGCCCGCTCGTCCGGTACAACTCGAGTCTTCCGATGTGCGGCGTGACAACAGGCTGGTAGTCGCGACGAAGTTGCTCTTCCTTCAGGAATCCGATGAGCGTATCACGCAGGATCGCACCCTTTGGAAGCCACATCGGCAGGCCGGGACCGACTTTCTGGCTGAATGTGAACAGTTCCAGTTCGCGGCCGAGCTTGCGATGATCGCGCTGCTTTGCAAGTTCGAGTCGCTCCAGGTGCTCGTCCAGCTCCTTCTTCTTCGGGAAACTGATTCCGTAGATGCGTGTCAGCTGCGGCCGCCGTTCGTCGCCACGCCAGTACGCGCCTGCGATGGATAGCAGCTTGGGGTACTTGATGGCGCCGGTTGACGGGATATGCGGTCCGCGACACAGGTCAGTGAAATCACCCTGGGTGTAGAAGGTGAGAGTCTCGTCTTCCAGATCCTCGATCAATTCGAGCTTGTACTCGTCACCTTTCGCCGTGTAGTATTCGAGGGCCTCCTGCTGCGACACTTCCCGCCGTTCGTACGCGACGTTCCGCCGCCCCAGCTCGTGCATCTTCGCCTCGATGGTAGCAAGGTCATCGGTTGAAAGCTTCCGGTCTCCGAGATCGACGTCGTAATAGAAGCCCTGCTCGATCGGAGGTCCAATCCCGAATTTTACACCGGGATATAGCGCCTCAAGCGCCTCCGCCATGAGGTGCGCGGTCGAATGCCAGAACGCCATCTTGCCACCGGCATCCTTCCACGTCAGAATTCGAACGCCGGCATTGCTATCGATCGGTCGCGCCAGATCACGGACCTCTCCGTCAAGTTCGATCGCCAGTGCATTACGGGCGAGGCCCTCCGAGATCGAGCGAGCAACATCGTGCCCGGTAACACCCGGTTCGTACTCCCTGACGGAGCCGTCTGGAAACTTCAACTCAACCTGTTGCATGGCGATGATTGACGGTCAGGCTTTTGCGATTCTGGAACGAAAGAGAAAGGCGCACCGCCGACATCCGACGGAGCGCCTCGGCCTTTCTGGACATGGACGCCTCAGGGCGTCGAAGAGTGGGTCCTACTGGACTTGAACCAGTGACCTCTACGATGTCAACGTAGCGCTCTAGCCACCTGAGCTAAGGACCCCCGTAGAAATATATCAACGGCATAGAACGACCGCCAACGCTTTACGCTGAGAAAAGATCTCACAGCCCGTCACCATCACCTGACGGCGATGGAATACACTGGTTCTTCAACGACGGTCCATCAGCCTCAAAACTAGCTCGCACACTCTTTTCGCGACGCAGCGAGGTGCGGCGGGGAACGGGACGGAGCGTTCGAGGCGGAGCGTGGCTGGCGGCGCAGCGCGAACGACGGGGTCCGCCGGATCCGGCCGGACTCGAATCTGGCGCTCTCGCCAATCATTCAAATGAGTACCTCGGCCCCCGCAACGCCTATTCGCTCGTCCGTTTCAAAACAGCCTTCCGGATTTTAAAAGAAATACTGGACGGCCGATACCGATGGTCAGCGAATTGTACAGAATTGGCCAGATGACCTACGACCTGTTTGTTTCCGGAACGCCCAAGAAGCGCATTCGAGTAGATCGCGATCCTATCGCAGGTCGACTCGGTGCCCCGAAGCCGTTGCTGAGGCGGTTTCCGCCGGTGCTTCAGTTCCTTACCACGCACTCGCCGGACGTTGAAGCCCGGCTGCGCGGGCTCTGTCTCGACGCGTATCGTCGCGGCAAGAGTCTGGAAGACATCTGCAGCGAGATATACAATTTCGCGTTCTCGCTCGGCTATGAGGCCACAATCGGCGTCCAGGAGGTCTACAGCTCGTCCATGCCGTCTTTTCCGCAACAGACGGTCATGTCGGCACTGCTGCTGATAGATCTTCAGAGCACCTACGACACCAACGGGGAGTCCATGCGACGAGCCGGGTAATCGCCACGATCAACGTTCAGGTAAGGGCTGCTTCCACCGAGGTAGCCCTTTTCATTTGTGGTCCCGTCAGAAATCCACACGAACGCTCAGAGAAGGCCACGCCCCGCCGCGCGACGGGGGCCCAAGCGACAAACTCGCCGGCAGGTTCTTGTTGTTGCGACTGGCGGCTCGGACCGCCACGAGCGCCGAGACAATTCGGTTCGCGACGAGGGCTGCGATCAGTGCCGACTTGCGTCGGCCCAGCGACTCAGAGTCTCCGCGAAGGTCGCGGAAACGACAGGAATCCCTCCTCATCCTCCCACTCCCACTGAAACGACGGATCCGAGACGTAGTCCAGCTGGTCCCAGGCGCGATTGCGGAGTTGCACTTCCAGGTATTCGTCCGAGGATCGAAACGTCGCAAGGTTAAGAAAGAATGTTCGGTCCTTGCCTTCGATGTCTGCCTGTGCACGCGATGCTGCCAGAGCCTCGTAAGCATCAATCCGATTGTTGCGCGTGCGGACGGTTTCGTAGAGGCCGAGCCACACCGCCACATCGGCGAGCGCAAACACGGTGGCGGCGCCCTTCCAGCTGCCGCCGTTCGCGTATCGCTGTCCGAGTCCCGGAAGCACCAGGCTCATGGCCGCCGCTGCAGCCGGCGCCCTGTGAGACGGGACGTTCGAACTAACATCCACGGGCTGGCCGGCGGCCGTCGCGGTCGCCATCAACAAAGTTGCCGCGAGCAATATTGATCTCACCGGCAGCGACAAAGTACTTCTCACTTCACGTGTCATCAGAATTCGAGTCGAACCCGCACGTTGATGGTGCGGGGCGTCAGGCGTGTCGGGATTCTGTTCCAGATTCCGGAGGCGTCGGGCACCCATGAGTAGGACACCGTATTGATCATATCAAAGACGTTCAGCAGCTCCCCGGTCAGCTGGAGCTTAACCGGGCGGCTGAGACCGCGCTCGAACACGATAAGTTCTTTGGTTGCACCGATGTCGAACCTGAAATATCGAGGATATCGAGCCGACAAGCGCGGGCCTGGCTCCTGCGTCACAATATTGCCGAGCGTTTCACCGGGCACCGGAGGCGTGTAGGGAAGTCCGCTTCCGAAGAGCGTGCGAAGATGCAGCTTCCAGGACTTGTCTCCGGGAATGTAATCCTGTACGTACAACGATACCGTGTGCCTCTGGTCGGTAGGCCGCGCGACGCGACCCGCATTGTAGTCTGTCTCGAAGTCATCAGAGAATTTCTCCCGTGCGACAAGAAAGCTGTAACTCGCCCAGCTCTCAAGGCCCGGAACGAACTCCCCACGAAGCTGCACATCCACACCGTACGCCTGGGCCGTGGCGTCGTTGTTGCCGGAATATCTGACCCGGACATTCTCGATATCGTAGGAGATCACATTGCTGATGTCCTTGAAGTAGGCCTCGGCCCGAAGGATGAGGCGACGCGCGGGGATGAACCGCTCGATGCCGGCGACAATCTGATTTGAGCGTTGCGACGTCAGGTCACGGTTGAGTGCACCCAGAATCGTCTGCCCGGGCGCGGGTCGACCGCGGAGTTCCCGGTAACCCGGCGCCTGGTAATAGACACCCCAGGACGCCAGGAAACTCGTCAGCTTGTTGTGCCTGTAGCGCGCTGATATGCGCGGCGAGAACGTAACCCGCTTGTTGAAGCTGAAGTAGTCGGCGCGCACCCCGGCCGTGACCATGAGCTTGCCGGGGTTGCCCGGAAGGACGTCCAGCTCGTCCTGGACGTATGCCCCTGCCTGCGATTCGCTGAAAGTGGCATTTCCCTCGAGACTGTCGGCCACGATCCGGACGATGTCGCCCTCCAGATTCGGGCCGATGACAACCGACTTCTCGAAGATGCGATCTCGAAAACGCATTGATCGCCCGTAGTAACCGGCCTCTGCCGAGTGACTTCCAATCGGGAATCGCCAGCGGCCCTGGCCGGTAAGCATCGTGACGCCGATCTCGTTATCCGCCCGATCTTCTGTCCGCGACGCGCCGATGGGGAACTGGCCATCACCTGCGTCGGGATTTTCACTTCCCGGATCCACCTGGTAGAGCACGGCTGTTCCGTCCAGAGTGAATTGCTCCGTCTCCTCCGTGTCGAAGTAGGAGAAATCGTGGCTCACGGAGAATCGGTCCGAAATCGTCTTCGTCAACCTTGCACCGCCGAACGTCGTTCGGTAACCGTCCGACTCCTCGTTGTCGGGATCGAACGTCGTCCAGAACGACTTGATGTTGTTAGGCGCGATCGTCGGATCCTGACTCAACGTGCCGAAGAAGGTGCGACGCGAATTTGGATCCAGGCGGAACTCGTGGTCTGCAACGATGCCGAGCAGCGTGAGGTCAAATCCGGCTCCCGCTCTGATGTCGACCATGGCTTGAACATCCGAAAAATCGGGCTCGTAGTTCCCCTTCAGTTCCTGGGTCTCGAAGAAGTTGGACGCACGCGCTTTTCGTACACCGAGGACCCACCCGATGCGGTTGTTGAGCGCCGACGAACTGGCTGTCACACCTGCGTCAAGGAGTGAGACATGAGCGGAACCGCGAATGAGTTGTCGCGACGGGCGCACATAACTGACGTCGAGGGCCGATGAGAGCTTCCCTCCATATCGCACCGGAAAGCCTCCGGTATAGAATACAATCTTGTCGGCGAGGTCAGGGTTCAGCAGGCTAAGTCCTTCCTGTTCTCCCTGCCGGGGTCGGAAGGGGAGGAATATCTCGAAACCTTCCACGAACAGCAGATTCTCGTTGAGGCCTCCGCCGCGCACCGAGAATTGATTCGACATCTCGTTATTGGATGCAACGCCGGGCATCAGTTTCAATGCCCGAAGTGGATCTCGCAGCGGACTGGGAATGTTCTGCACGCTTTCCGGATCCATCTGGAATACGCCGGCCGCGGTCTCCGGCCGGTTGCCCTCGATGGTAATTACATCGAGCTCCATGGCGGACTCTCGAAGCACGCGGTCCAATCGGACAGTCTGACCCCGAACGATGCGTATCGGGTGTTTGGAGGTTTCGTAGCCGATAGCCGAGAACTGGAGCGTGTACGAGCCTGCCGGTATGCGAAGGGAATAGCGACCGTTCCCGGCTGACGATGTGCCGAAGTTTGTGGCGTCGACGATCACCGTAACGCCGAAGATCGCCCTTCCCGTCGTATCAGAGACGGTACCAGCGACACCGCCCCAGTTCTGCCCCAGTACAGGGGTGAACGGGACGCACAGAAGGAATACCAGTAGGCGCCGCGCCAAAAGCCTCCGCATCAAGAAATGTCGCCCGGGGATTCGTTTGAGTAGCTACGGTAACGGTATGCTATATGGCGACGTGATGCGGTTGGTGATTGCGCTCCTGAAAACGCGCCCCCCGAAGGGGCGTTCCATTCAAGCAGGGGCATTTTTCCGTGTCACGTGGTGTGCGACAGCGGCAGGAGCGTATTGATCAGCATGAGCAGCAAATACGGAACGACAAACCCCACTGCCGCTCCGGCCACAACCTGACCGCGCGTATGGGCTCGCAGATGCAGTCGGGCCCAGCCGACCGCCGCCACGATTGCGATGGCAGCCACTCCAAACATCCACGGCGATAGTTCGAAGGAGAGCCCGGCTCCCGCTACCATGCCGCGGAGATAGAACACAACCGACAGAAATCCTGCCGCCGACGCCGTGTGCAGCGAGATCTTCCAGCTCTCATTAATGAGAATCAGGAGAAGAGTCCCAAGTACATATGCGATGAGAATCGCCACGACGAGGTTGCGACCCGTCGACAGCACGAAATACGCCATGCTCAGCAACATCAGGGCAGCGGCAATGGCGATTGCGAGTGCCGTCGTTCGGTGACGCGGATTTTCGAGATTCAGAGATGTGGCCCGGCCCGACCGCACCATCCAGATCAGGTAAAGTGCAGGCACAACCGAGAGCATGACAAGTGCTGCCGATACCAGAATCGTTGTCTCTGCAGCTGGCGCTTGAAGTCCGTCGAGAACAAGCCACACCAGCAAGGGTGGCATGATCAGAGGGTTCACCACGTACGTGATGATCAGTGCCAACCGGCTGGCTGCGGAACTGCGACGCAATTCACTCACGGGCGACGAAGGAGTGATGCGATCCGATTCCACTGGGCAGGCCGGCTAGTAAGCGCGAGCGAAGATGACGCGTCCGGAGGACGGCTTGCCAGTGACCATATCGACTCCTTCCTCGTCACTCTGGTCGAGCGGAATGCAGCGGATGGTCGCCTTCGTCTCGTTCTTGATCACGGCTTCCGTTTCGGCCGTACCGTCCCAATGCGCCAGCACAAATCCCCCTTTCTCTTCGAGAATCGATTTGAACTCGTCGTACGTGTCTGCCGTGCTCGTGTGCTCCTCGCGGAACGCCAGCGCCCGCGTGTACAGATTCTTCTGGATATCGTCCAGTAGCTGCTGTACGTGCTGAGTCAATCCCTGCATTGCGACGACCTCCTTCGTTCTCTCGTCTCGTCGGGCAACCTCCACCGTCCCATTCTCAAGATCTCTCGGTCCGATGGCTATGCGAACCGGCACACCCTGCACCTCGTGCTCGTGGAACTTCCAGCCGGGCCGCTGACTCTCTCGATCATCGAGTTTGACGGAGACACCCGCATCGTCGAGTTCCTTCCGGATTTCGGCCGCGGTTTCAAGGACTCGAACGCGATCCTCTTCCTTCCGGTAGATAGGGACGATCACGACCTGTGTCGGTGCAAGGCGAGGCGGTATCACGAGACCCTGGTCGTCCGAATGGATCATGACCAGGGCACCGATCAGCCTGGTCGAAACGCCCCACGATGTGGCCCAGACGTACTCGAGCTCGTTGTCCTTGTTCTGGAACTGGCAGTCGAACGCCTTTGCAAAATTCTGACCGAGGAAATGGCTCGTACCTGCCTGAAGCGCCTTCCCATCCTGCATCAGTGCCTCGATGCAGAACGTGTCGTCGGCGCCGGCGAACCGCTCGCTGGCCGTCTTGACCCCTTTGATCACCGGGATCGCCATGTAGTCCTGGACGAAATCGGCGTACAGGTCGAGAATCAGTCGGGTCTCTGCCAGCGCCTCGTCACGGGTGGCGTGCGCGGTGTGCCCTTCCTGCCAGAGAAATTCCATGGTCCGCAGGAAGAGACGGGTACGCATCTCCCAGCGGACAACATTGCCCCATTGATTCAACAGAATCGGAAGATCTCGCCACGACTGAATCCACCGGCTGTACGCGTCCCAGATGATCGTCTCGCTCGTCGGTCGGACAATCAGATTCTCTTCAAGCTTCGAATCGGGATCGGGCATGAGGCCGGTCCCGTCATCCTTGACTTTGAGTCGCGAGTGCGTGACGACGGCACACTCCTTCGCGAAGCCCTCGACATGCTTTGCTTCGCGAGCCATGAAGGACTCCGGGATGAAGATCGGGAAGTACGCATTCTCGTGTCCGGTCTCCTTGAACATGCGATCCATGACCGCCTGCATGTTTTCCCAGATCGAGTACCCGTTGGGACGAATAATCATGCAGCCCCGCACCGGAGAATAGTCTGCCAGTTTGGCACCGAGGACTACGTCCAGATACCACTTCGAATAGTCCTCTGAGCGGGGTGTAATAGCGTCAGCCATAGTGTACAGTTTTGGAGATTTTGCAGGACACCAGATCCTTTCAGGTGCCGTTGTACGCCCGAATTGGCCTCGAATCGTGGCGCGGCCCGGTATTTGCGCGAAGTTCAAGCAACAAGTGACCGAATATACCGGTGCCCCGAGGCCGTGTCCACGACCGGGGCGATGGCTCGGTCAGGAGACGAAACACGATGCACAAACGATCGTTGTCCAAGGCAGGCGAGAAACTAACGGAAGATGTCCAACGAGAGTCGCCAGGTACCATGAAACACATTACGAACAGACTCACACTTTGGCTGGGTATCGCGGCGTCCGCCATCCTGGTCATTTCAACGACCGGGTGCTACACGCAGCTGGCCGCCACGGACCGGTACGAAGACCGCAGGTCGGATCGCGTCGTAATTGTGGAAGACGAAGATGGTAACATCGTCAGTGAGGACTACTATGGCGATGACGAATATTACGAGGAAGACGCGTACTACACGCCGAGACGATATCGCCGCTACTTCGGCACATACTACGGGGATCCGTTTTACTACGATAATCACTACTCGTATCCCTACGGTTCGTACGGTCCGCACTACTACGATCCGTTCTACTACGGCTCGTCCTTCTCTTTCGGATTGTCCTTCGGATGGCCGTACTCGCACTATGGCAATTACTACAGTCCGTACGGGTACAATTACTACCGACCGTTCTATAGCAACTACTACCGGCCATACTACGGCGGCTACGGCGGCTACGGCGGCTACGGCGGCTACTACAATCCGTACTACGCGTCAGGATACAAGACCAACCGGCCGAATCGCTTTATACAGTCTCGACGATCCGTGTCAGGCCGAGGGTCCCTGGTCGACCGCACGAGAACGAGTCGTGGATACACACGTGGCACGATCGACCGGAGCGGGACCGCAAAAGACGATCGTACACGGAGCCGGAGTGTAACACGGACCAACACTGGAACCTCGACGACGTCGAAGGACGGAACTCGATCGACCGGCACGCGCGGTGTGACACGGTCAGGCTCGAGGACAAACGTCGGCCGGTCAACGTATAGCGGTGACAAGAAGAGCAGCGGCCGCACGGGATCAAGTCGGTCGGGTACGACTCGAACGGTCAAGCGGACAGGCAGCGATGATAACTCGAAGAACGAGATCCGCTCCGGAACGGACGGGCGGTCGTCGCAGGGGGTGGGCCGAACCACGACTCCGTCGAATCGCAGAATCATCTACCGTGGCAGCGCAAACTCTTTGAGAGATCGCTATCAGCGCTCCGATCGTTCGAATTCATCAGAGGGTTCGAGCGAGGGAACGCTTCGCCGCCGGTATGATCGCGATGCGCAGGCCTCGGGAACGCGCCGCACGTACACGCCCGACAGCCGCACGACTCGAAGTCGATCGACGACGGTAACGCGGCCGTCCACGCGCTCGTCAAATTCAAAGACCGTTCGTTCCTCGGGCAACAGCCGGCAGGTTCGCAATAGCCGATCGAGTGGAAGTCGTAGCGTTTCTACTCCCAGGCGCAGTACGTCGACTCGCAGCAGTGCGACCCGTTCAAGTTCGAGCCGCAGCGGCAGCAGCAAGTCGGTTCGTTCGTCCGGCAGCAGCCGCAGTAGTTCAGGTACCCGGTCCTCCTCGGGCCGGTCGTCGAGCAGTTCGAGTAAGAGCTCAGGCAAGAGCTCAAGTAGGAGCCGAAGATAAACCAGCCCTAACGTGCCGCCGTGCGGTGCGCTCTTCGCGGCCGCACCCGTGTTCTGAGAAAAACTGACAGGGGGGTATGGCAGACTCCGGGTTGGGCCCGTGCCTGCGCGCGGGCCTTTTTTGTGCCCTTGAACCACGCTGCCAGGACCCCGGATAAGAATAGGAATCAGACTAGTTACAGGAGATAGATCATGAGCAGGAGAAACTGGACGACCCACATTGCAGCTCTCTCACTGGCGATCTTGCTCGCACAACCTGCCTCTGCTCAGGATGGCGAAGACGCTTTGAGGTTCACGGCACGACAGCCCTCGGTGGGCGTGCGCGCTCTCGGCCTGGGTGGTGCGGGGACGGCGGGTATCGCCGATCTCTCGGCACTCTACACAAACCCGGCAGGACTTGCATACCTGAAAGGCTCCCTCTTTTCCGGAGGACTCACGTCATTCACGACGGACGACGATGCGATATACTCGCTGGGTACTTTTCGTAACGGATCGAGCAATGACGTGTCCGATACGGGTCTTGACCATCTCGGGTATGCCCATCGGGTTCCCACGCGGCGAGGCGCCCTGGCAATCGCAGCGAGCTACCAGCGGGTTCAAACCTTCAGCAGGGAGCTGTTCTTCTCCGGAACCAACAGCGCCAACTCGGCGACCGAGTTCTTTCTGCCGCTACCCAACGAGTTCGAGATTGACGAGGACCCCGGAAACGACGGTATTGCGGGAACGGCCGACGACGTGTTCACACCGTCGTTTACCCGAGCACTCTCGTTCATCGGTTTCGAAACGTTCGGCATCGATCTCGATATCGACGCATACGAAGCAGGAGACGATGTACCGTTCTTCCCGGCGGTGACGACAGGCTCGGTAATGCAGCAAGGCGTCATATCTGAAGAAGGCAGTATGCATGAATTCAGTTTTGGCACGGCGTTCGAGGCTTCTCGAGGCGTGATGGTCGGCGTGACACTCAACGTTCCATACGGTAAGTGGGAATACAGTCGGGTCTTTGATGAGGACGACTTCCAGAACGACAATGACGGCCTTGCCGGCACGGTCGATTTTGATGCGCTTACCTGGACCGAAACCGTACAGTCGGAACTGGTAGGAGTGAACGTGCGCGCCGGAGTATCGCTCGAGGCTGCCAGGGACTTCAAGGTCGGATTCACTATAGAAACACCCACGTTCTACTCGATAAGTGAGGATTTCGCTACGTTCCTCGAGACGCGCTTTGACGATGGATTCGAGTCCAGCTACGGTTTCGATTTCGACGATGACGTCGGGGCGGGCACGTTCGACTACGAAATCACGACGCCGTGGCGCCTCGGCGCAGGGCTGGCTTATAGCCTGGGAGATCTGACTCTACTCGCCGACGCGGAATTCGTCGACTGGTCCCAGATGGAACTCGGTTCGGATGACTTCGCCTTCTTTCAGGAGAATCAGGACATTTCGCAGAATCTCCAGCAGGTGGTGAATACGCGATTCGGCGCCGAGTACAAGATCAGCAACTTTGTCGTGCGCGGCGGCATCGGCTACCAGCCAGATCCGAGAGACATCCGTGTGGATTTGCGAACGGAGGTGAATTCTGTCGATCGGGACAAGATGTTCTTCTCCGCCGGCTTCAGCTACGTCCGGCAGGGCAAGTTTGCGATTGACCTCGGCTGGTCTCAGGAGCGGTTCGACGACCGGTATGCGCCGTACAACGTGAGTGGAGCACCCATCGTCGACGAGGAGATTGTGCGTAACCGCGCGTCCCTTGGCGTCCGCGTGTTTATCTGAGACTCCGCCGCGATCTAGCCGCCGACCTGGGCTCTGCGCTGCTGCATCAGGCGTCGGTAGTTTCTGGCGTTTCGCTGATGCTCGGTAAGCGTCCTCGAAAAAATGTGGTTGCCCTCGCCGGTCGCAACGAAGTAATAGTACCGGTGATTCTCCGGGCGCAGCACGGCCTCGACGGAAGACATCGACGGATTGGTGATAGGCCCGGGTGGAAGTCCCGCGTACAGGTAAGTGTTGTAAGGATGCGTTATTTCGTAGTCCTTAAAGAAGAGTCGACGCTTGGATCCCTCCGAGGCCAGAATCGCATACTGAACCGTTGGATCAGCCTGAAGGCGCCAGCGGTTTCGTAGCCGGTTCAGGTACACGCCTGCGATGCGTGGTTTTTCATCGACGATGTCGCTCTCCCATTCGACTATCGATGCAAGCGTAACAGCGTCGTCGGCGGTCAGAGGCGGCTCCGCGGTAGCACCCGCTGCAAGGCGCTCGTAGCGCCGATCAAATTCCTTCCGGATCGTCCGGATGACATCAGAAGGAGAGGTCTGCCAGTAGAAGAAGTAGGTCTCCGGCATGATGAATCCGAACAGGTGCGTCGTGTCTGTTGACAGCGACCGGGCAAGCGCGGTGTCAGACAGTGCAGCGAGAAAGGAGGCGGAGTCGAATGCCATGTTGCGGGCCGCTACGGCAGCAACGACTTCGCGACGCGAACCCGGCGGAATGGTGACTCGGATTGGCGACTGCAGTCCTTTTCGCAGGGTCTCGAGCATGTCGTAGTTCGAGGCGTCGGCAGGAATCTCGTAGTACCCCGCCTTGATCTGATCGCCCCATCCCGTGACGCGAGCCATAAGGCTGAACGTTGTGGTAGACCGGAGCAGACCGTCGGCAGCCAGCGAATCTACTGCCTGTTCAAAACTGCTCGACGGAGCGATCTTGACCGATTTCTTGCCCTCGAAGCCACCCGTGTTGGGGGCGAAAGCGACGTAGTAGAGGATGGCGCACCCGCCGACGAAGAGGGCGACAACACCGGCAGTGAGGATGGCAAAAGTTCTTGGACGGGACATGGTCTGCATTCGAATCTTCAGAGAGTGTTGCGCCGCTCAATCGGCATGAGGGTCGCCTTCTCCGGAGAGGGGTTCTTCTTGATATAGATGTCGTTCGAGTGAACGCGTTTCGTCGATGATTCGTTCAAACAATCGGCGGACCGCCTGGTCGGGGAGCGGGCCGGGGTTGCTGGATACGACGTTCAGGATCACCTCGGTCTCGCGGCTCGGCACATATACCGGCATGCCATTTTGCTTTTTGATCAATCCGATCTTGTTCGCACATACCGATCGTTCGTTCAGCAGGTTCATCACGGCAACGTCGATGGCATCGATGCGATCGCGCCACGCATCGAGGTCGGCTACAGCAGGATCGTCCGATATCTGCGGCCGCTTGTCGGAGATCGAGCTGACGAGTTTCAGGGCGGTCTTGATGAGCATGAGAGCGTCCGGTTCGCGGGTGGGGCCCGCTGCTCAGCTAAACGCTGCGTTGGCGTCGGCTGTCAGAGTAAATGGACTTGAAAGGCCCGCAATCAACTTATAATAGCCTGCCGTGGCGATCATCGCAGCATTGTCCATGCAATAGATCGGAACTGGTATGAACAGGGCGAGGCCGGTATCCTCGCAGTACCGACCAGCCGCCTCGCGAAGTGCGGTGTTAGCCGAGACACCGCCCACGATGGCGACGCGCGCGGCGCCGGTAGCATCCACCGCCTTTGCCAGCTGGGTCATGAGCATACTGACCACGGCGTCCTGAAACGAAGCACAGACATCCTCGAGATGCTGCTCCAGGAATTCGTGCCTGTCCTGCCCGTGCGGTTGTTTGAGGAAATAGAGAACAGATGTCTTGACGCCGCTGAACGAAAAATCGAATCCGTCAAGTGCTGCGCGCGGAAAGCGGTGAAACCCCGGATCTCCCGCAGAAGCGAGTCGGTCGACTTCCGGCCCGCCCGGGAATGGCAGCCCGAGCATTTTCCCCACCTTGTCGAAAGCCTCTCCAGCGGCATCATCGCGCGTGGATCCAAGGAGCTCGTGACGGAATTCCGCATCGACGTGGACAAGCATGGTGTGGCCGCCCGAGACCACGAGACAGAGG
Organism: Rhodothermales bacterium; assembly: GCA_963768565.1. GTDB lineage: Bacteria > Bacteroidota > Rhodothermia > Rhodothermales > JABDKH01 > JABDKH01. The sequence goes on along the minus strand of CAVYIO010000035.1, from coordinate 122,938 downwards.
AATGGGAACTCCGGGACAGGTTCCTCGATGAACACGGAGTATATGTGGCCGTCCAGATGGTTCACTCCGACGAGCGGAATGCCCCGGGCCGCTGCCAGCGCCTTGCCATAACTCAGGCCTACCAGGAGCGAGCCGGCAAGCCCCGGACCGTAGGTGACTGCCACCGCATCGATAGACTCAATGGAGGCGTCGGCGGTCTCGATCGCCTGCTCGACAACTGTCACGATATTGCGCTGATGATCACGAGAAGCCAGTTCCGGCACAACTCCGCCGAATTGCTCGTGCAGAACCTGTGACGATACAATACTGGACACCAGCTGGCCGTTAGTGACCAGCGCGGCCGCCGTGTCATCGCAAGAACTCTCGATTCCGAGGATGGTCATTTTAGCGCAGGGGTCTGCGGAAGCCCCGGCCGCAATCGCTACGCGGGACAGAACCTTGGGTCATTAATTACGTTATTGACATCATAATGAAGCGGCTATATACTCCGCGTATGTATTCCTGGAGGGAGTAGATGAGATCGATCCTGACATCGTCAATCCTGGTAGCAATGCTGCTTCTGGCCACGCCGGCTGAGGCTCAGCTCCGCGCCGCCTCCACGAATGGATCGTCGCCCGTCCAGCTTTATGACAGCGGTGCGAAGGGGTTCCTGATGAATACCCTCTTCAATCCACAGCACTTCAAGATGAACCACTCGTTCGAGATGTCCATGGGCTCCGGCGGTGGATATTCATCTTCCCTGGCGATGTATACGAATTCCATGCTGTGGAAGTTTGGAGACAAGTTCGCAGCGCGGGCTGATATTGCCATGGCGTACTCTCCGTACAGCAGTGGATTCAACGGGGGAGGTTCGTTCTCGCAGTCACCCCGAGTGTTCCTGCGTAATGCGGAGATCAACTACCAGCCACTGAAGAATATGCAGATTCAGCTGTCGGTGCGTCAGAGTCCGTACGGCTACTACGCGTCCCCGTTCGGCTACCAGGCGTCACCGTACGGGCACTATCCGCGTTATCGGTATCGGTGAATCACGAACAGTCCAGCGAGGCGCCAGGATTCTTGGGTACTATAGACCGTCCACTTGATAACGATTTCGCGCGATGCCGCCCGTCCCAGCTGCATCGCGGTTTTTTTTGCCGCAAGGGCGCAGACAGCTAGCCTATGGTCAGTGCAAGGGCGGCATGGTCCAGCCGACTGCTCACCACAATACTTGTGATGACCGGTGTGGCCGCAGCGTTACTTCTGTACGCATTTGGAGTTCGAGTGCTTGCACCCCGTGTCGATTCTCAGAGAGAAATTGAGGACGGCGAGCTGGTCGGCAGCACGATACAACTTGAAGTCCGAAACGGCTGCGGTGTGGCCGGTCTGGCAGCAATCACAACGCAGTACCTTCGCGATCACGGATTCGACGTGGTGGAGACGGGCAACTACAGTGTATCCGACGTCAAGCAGTCGAAAGTGATTGACCGGGTCGGAGATATGGAGTCGGCCGCGAAGGTGGCCCGCGTGCTCGGTATCCCTGAGGAACGTGTCGAACAGGACATCAATGCCGATTTGTTTCTCGATGCGTCGGTCGTAATCGGCATGGATTACAAAGACATGAAACCGTTCGAGCCCGACTGAAGAATCCGGCCTGATGTTCAATCGTATGCAATCGTAATGTCGCCCTTTCAACAGATCACTGCTTCATGACTCAATCGGAACTACCGTCCATCCCTCAACGCTCCGGCAAGGAGAAACGAGCCACGAACCACCCGTCGACGGCTCTTGCTGCCAGTGCCGTGGACGCCGCACTTGACAAGAAAGCCCGCGATGTGGTGGTCATGGATCTGAGAGGTATCAGTGGCGTCGCCGATTTCTTTGTCTTGTGCACGGGAGATTCCGACGTCCAGATCAAGGCTATCGCCGAATCGGTGCGGGGGGATCTTCGATCGAAATACAAGGAGAAACCGTGGCATGTCGAGGGGCTAGACCATCTGCAGTGGGTACTTCTGGATTATGTGGATGTCGTGGTTCACGTGTTTGCCGAAGGACGACGGTCCTTCTATGAGCTCGAGCGTTTGTGGGGGGATGCAGAAATTGGCACCGTGTCCTCCGAAGGATCGTCCGCTGATATCCCGTTTCTCCAGAGCAACGTTGCCCAGGCGGTTCGCCGCGGTGATTGATCATGAACACGAGAACCATCTTCCGCTTGCTTTCGTCGTCAGCGATCGTCGTTCTTCTGGCGTCCTGCGCGGGGCTTCGACCAGCTGAACTACCGCCCGACGAGCAATTCGGCCATCGCTTTGAAGGCAAGACGGCGGACGGACGGGAGACGATCGTGATTCGGGCGCCCGAGACGGAGATCAAATACGTCTACTTTCCTGCCGTTCATGACACCGTGCACATTCGGCCGGCGGTCGCGAAGTCTCCCGATGGTGCCGGAACCCGCGTCGAGGTGTTGATCAAGGGTGCGTTCCCTGACTCTTGCACCGAACTCGACTCGGTAGAGCAGGAACGCGCCGCCCACATTCTCAACGTCAAGCTTCAGATGCGGCGTCAACGCGGAGTCCTGTGCGCGACCGTAGTACGACCCTACCGCTTCTACCTGTTGCTTGAAGGGCTGTACGAACCGGGGCACTACTCGCTGAAGATCAACGACGCGTCACACCCGTTTGTCATCAGGGCCGTCGACCAGTAGACCGGCAGCCCTACGACACGTCAGTTATCGACGGGGGAACGGGCCTTCGATTGCTCGAACAGCACCTGCAATTCCTCGGGGGACTGTCGGAACGTGCTGTCGTCGAAGAAGTCGGCGATCCGGCCGCCGAGTTCGGACGCGAGGACAAAGTCACCGCCGTCCATGTAGATCAGGCGCACAAGCTGAACATACCGTGCTGCGAGCTCCAGCTGACGCTGCGTGGTGGCAGTTTCCAGTCTCCGGAGAACGACAGGCTCCGCGCGTCTGGCAATCTCCACGGCCTTTTCTGAGGCGCCCGCTGCCTGATACGCGTTCGCCATCATCACAAACGTGTTGGCGTCACCTGGTACCGTTTCGAACGGCATCTTCAGCATGAGCGTGTCCAGCAGTGCCCGTGCTCTGGCGCCCTCACCGCGGCGCGCGAGACTCTGCGCCGTGTGCGAATACACGCTGCGGTAGTTGTCGAGCATATTTCGAATGTTCTCGTCGAAGTACACATCCGGATCGTCCAGACCGCGCAATCTGAACGTACTCAAGCGCTCCGGTGTGATCTTGGGGTCTACACGCCCGAGGAAACCTTCGTCGTGGGGAATCGGAACGACGCGCTGCGCCTGCCCTTCAAGCTGAAAATAGTTCTCGAGATTCAGAAGGCCGTCGGGGCTGACAGTTACCGCAAAGTAGATCGGTCGGCGCCAGTTCTGTCGGGCGTTCGTCACGAGAATGTCGAGCGCCGCCTGGTCGGCAGCATGCAGATAATTGTAGTCCTCCGATAGTGGTCGTCCCTCGAGTGTCCACTTCATCGGGCTCTGGACGAGGCTTGTATCATCGAGCGAGAAGCCCATCTCGGAGGTGCCAAAAAGTGCCTTCTTGTCGACAGGCAGGGTAACCTCGTTCGGCCGCCACGCTCGGGGTCCGATGGCGTCAATCTGGTCGTTCGACATCGACATGGGAAGCGGCGCGGAGTCACGCGATGACTGGTTCTTCAGCTGCCTGAGGTACCACGAGGTATTCATCAGTGACAGGTTTGCCACGCGGACGTCCTGTCGAACACCCTCCACTTCCTGCAGGTACCACAGAGGGAAGGTGTCATTATCTCCATTCGTGAAGATCACGGCGTCGTCCGCCAGGCTCATCAGCATGTTGTAGGCGTAGTCCGGGGCGACGTATCGGCCGGAACGATCGTGATCGTCAAAATTCGCGACAAGCATGACAAGTGGTACCGCGGCGAAGATCAGGCCGCCACTCACTAGAATCAGACCACGCGTTGCGGACTCCGTCATGCTGCGGGTTCGACATGCCTGGCGTACAAACTCGATCAGTCCCGCGGCGCCGATCCCGATCCACAGCGAAAACGCGAAGAAGTTGGCCACGTAGGCGTAGTCCCTCTCCCGGGGTTGCATCGGCGGCTGGTTGAGATAGAAGATTATTCCCACCCCCGTCATCACGAAGAGTACGAAGACGGCGAAGGCTCTTCGCCGGTCACGAGAGAAGTGGTGTACAAGGCCGAGCAGACCCAGAAGGAAAGGCAGAGCGAAATACGCGTTGCGCGACGCCTCCTCGCTCGGCGTCTGAAAAAACGGGACGTCCTTGTCCCCATCCAGAAACGATATACCCGTAATGAAGGGAGTATCCTGGATATCGCTTGCGCGTCCGATAAAGTTGAACGCGAAGTATCGGAGATACATGTGGCCGATCTGGTAACTCATGAAGAAGTCCAGATCTGAGTCGTAGCGCCTGTACTCCCGCCAGTGTACCTGATCGGGGGAATGTCGTCTGGGGAAATAGACCTCTTTCTCACCGAGGCTTCCGGTTCGATCGTCGAACGTGTTTCCCTTGAAGATGGGCGTCGCGCCGTACTGCTCACGCTTCAGGTACGAGACGATCGCGGATGCATTTTCCGGGTCATTCTCGTCAATGGGAGGATCGGATGCGCTACGGATGAAGATGAGGGCGTAGGCGGAGTAACCGATGAGGACCATCACGAGGGACACGGCAACGAGATTTGCCGGTGCCATCCGCTTTCGATTCGTGTAGTAGACGAGGAATACAACGCCGGCTACGAGACCGACGAGCAGAAGGACAGGCGAATCCATGTTGCCGGCCAGAGTCGGCAGCCACAGAATGACACCGGGATAGATCACCAAAAAGGCGGCCGAAGCCACGGCACCTGCCGCGATGAGTCCCATCAACACCTGCCTCGTCGACCAGTCCTGTCTCTCAAACTCGGTGTAGAAGACGATCAGTGCGATAAAGAACACGGCCAGCAGATTCAACAGGTGGACGCCGATCGCCAGTCCGAACAGATAGGCGATCAGAATCAGGTACCGGTTGGCCTGGAGCGCGAAGGGATGTTGACCGCCACTGTGCGTTGCCTCTTCGACACGAGCCTGCTCGCTCCACTTCAGGATTAGCCACACGACGACGGCGGTGAAGAACATCGACATCGCGTAGACTTCTGCCTCAACGGCGTTGAACCAGAACGAGTCCGTCACCGCGAACGTGCAGGCGCCAATGACGCCCGCAGAGAGCGCGGTGATGCGGTCCAGGGCGCCGGTCGAATCCTCTGCCTGCCACTCGCGAACGAGGCGCACGATAATGAGGTGCGCGAGGAGGACCGTAAACGCGCTGGCAGCGACTGATACCATGTTGACGCTGAGCGCGACGTAGGCATCCGGCACGAACATCGAGAAGAGCCGGCCGACGAGCATGTAGAACGGCGCACCCGGCGGATGCGAGACCTGCAATTGACTCGCAATGGCTATGAATTCGCCGGAATCCCAGAATGACGCCGTGGGGGCTACCGTCAGAAGGTAGAGGACCAGCGCGTAAACGAATACCGCGGCCGCTACAAGCCGCTCTGTTCGAATCCAGTTCATAGAGGCTGCGGACAAACCGGCTCTTGCTCACGATGCGGACGGAAGCGTCTGCTTGCTCGCGAACGATAGAGCGTACGATCGAAGGGAAAAATAGCTACGTGCTAACGCGGCCTTGGCCGTATTGATTCAACGGCATTCAGGGCGATTCGACCCGACCGGCTCCGCCGATCACCACGACAAATTCGCCTTTCTGCTTCGTGCGCGTCATCAGCGTCTGGCGAACCGCGCCGATGGAGCCTCGCTCGACCTCCTCGAATTTCTTCGTCAATTCCCGTGCTACCGCGATAGGCCGCTCGGGTCCGCAGATTTCCTCCAGTTCAGCGAGCGTCTTCAGAATCCGATGCGGGGATTCATAAAAAACAACGGTGCGCGTCTCCGCCGCTATCTCCTGCAGCCTCGTCTTTCGACCTTTTTTCGGTGGAAGAAATCCCTCGAAGACGAACCGCTCGCTCGGGATTCCGCTTGCGACCAGTGCCGGAAGGACGGCGCTCGGCCCCGGCAAAGGAACGACGACGATGTCGTGTCGATGGCACTCACGTACCAGATAGAATCCGGGATCCGAAATCCCGGGCGTGCCCGCATCACTTATGAGAGCGATGCTCGCTCCTGCTTTCATCCGGGCGATCAGATGAGGGGTGCGTGTACGCTCGTTATGGTCGTGGTACGAGATCCGCCGGGTCGTGATGCCGTAGTGGGAGAGGAGTTTGCCGGACGTCCGAGTATCCTCGCACGCGATAAGGTCTACCTGTTTCAGCACGTCGAGCGCACGCAGGGTAATATCCTGCAGGTTTCCGATGGGAGTAGGAACGATGTACAGCATCGGCTAGGCTCCGCGCTTCAACCACCGACGAAATCTGGACGTCAGTGACGGCGTGGCCTTGAGGTCCAGATACGCGTACAAGAAGATCCACAGTCCTCCGATTCCAGTCACGACGTTGGCCGCCCACATGCCGATCCAGGGCTCCAGGTGGCCGCGATCCGCAAGTTTCTCTCCCTGCACAAGGGTGACCCAGTAGAACAGTAAGATCGCCACCGCAACGATCGCGGATCGACCCAGACTGCCGCGACGAATGCTCAGGCCCAGGGGACCTCCGATGAGTACGAAAATGATACAGGCAACGGCGATGGAGTACTTCTTGTGGATTTCGACGGCGAACCGATCCGCGCGCTGCTCCTGCCAGTGCAGCGTCCGCTTCGTGTTGTCGATCTGACTTCGAACCAGACGCGCGGACTGGATCGACCGGTTGTACAGGGATCGAATACGATCGGAGGTCAGCCCCTCAAAATTCCGAATCTGCAGCAACGCGACATTTGCGCCTGGCGACTCCGCTACGTGAGCGGGTGTTACCGGGCGGATCACGTCGTTACCGTCTGTTGGCTCAACCGTGCCCAGCAACAGCGTCTGATTGAGTAAATCGACGCGCGTCTGTTGGGCTGTTGCACGAAGCGAATCAACGATTCTCTGCATTTCACGTGACCGCATCGTCCGATCGGAGCGACGCTCACTGCCCGGGTCACTGCGGCGAAAGGCAAGGTTGGAGAGGTCGAGGCGAAATAAGTACGTCTTGAACTTCAGGCGCTCGTACCGCTCGGATGATCCCGTCGCGACTCGATTGCGCATCAATCGATGAAGCTCGCCGTCCGCGAGTTCGAGCGTCAACTCGGACCCGGAGTCCGAAGCCGAAAGCCGACCGGACGCGGCCTTGATCTCCGCCCTCCGTTTGGACCCCTGCGAATAGTCGAAGATCGTTACGTCGGTGAGCGCGCCGGTCTCGTGGTTGATCTCTTTCACCAGAATACTGTAGTCGTCGATACCTTCGTAAAACACGCCGGGCTCCAGCTCAAAACCAGGCTTCTTCTGACGAATATCTGACCACAGAGTCTTGGCGCGATAGTTGGCCTCGGGAAGAATGACGCTGTTGAAGTGCCACATACCGGCGGTCAGTAGCGCCCCGACGAGCAACGACGGCCACAGCACCTGCATCAGGGACACGCCGGATGTCTTGATGACCGCATACGCTCCGGTCTCGGCCAGGCGCCCGTAGGTCATCAGTGTGGCGATGAGTACCGACATGGGTACCGCGAGCACCACCATGTATGCCAGGCTGTACGCGACAAGCTCGAGGATGGCGGTTGCCGGCAGTCCCCGCCCGACCAGCTGCGACATGTACCGGATCAGGAATTGCATCACGAGCAGAAACATGAAAGCTCCCAGCCATCCCAGGAACGGACCTGGAAACATCCTGAGAATCATGCGATGGATCCGAGAGAACATCCGGGATTTGCTCGTATTTACCGTACAGTACTCAGCCGGCGTGACAAGATAGGTGGAACGAGATTCATCGGGCGCGGTTCTCCCGCTCATCAGCGCTCTCTCTCGCCTACACAAGGGCTGTATCGGTGGAAGCCCGGAAATCTCCAGTCAGTGCCATGATCGTCAAGACATTCACGTTCAATCCTTTTCAGACTAACTGCTTTGTGTGCTCGGTTGGCCGATCGGCGGTGGTCATTGATCCGTCGAGCGCTGAAGAAGCCGAGCATCGTGAAGTAATGGACTACGTAGTTGCGGAGGATCTCGATGTGGAACGGATCCTGCTCACGCACGCGCACCTGGACCATATCTTCGGACTTGCTCATCTGTGCGACGCACTGAACGTCCCGTACTGGATGCATCGATCGGACTTGCCGCTGCTGGAGCACGCGGCGGAACAGGCGCTTCTGTTTCGAGCGGAGCTCGACGAGCCTCCGGCGCCGGGCGGCTTCCTGGAGGATCACGAAACCGTGAGTGTAGGAGCAAACTCGTGGACGGTACTTCACACGCCCGGACATTCACCCGGCTCGATCAGCTTTCACGACCGGTCGGAGAAACTGGTCTTTGGCGGAGATGTGCTTTTCGCCGGATCGATCGGACGGACTGATCTGTGGCAAGGATCGCTTCCGACTCTCATGCAATCCATATTCCAGAAGCTCGTACCCCTCGGGCACGAGACGCGCGTCTACGCCGGACACGGTCCTGATACCACGATCGGACAGGAGGTCGCACAGAATCCATTCCTCGCGGCACGCGAGGAGTTCGACCAGCGCTAGATCTGCCCTTCCTTGACCTGCTGTGCGGACCGGATGGTCTTGAACGGCATCGTCGCCGGCTTCGTGGCGTCGAGGACGAGATTGATCGAGGTCCGAACGAGTTCGCCCATCGTCAGGCATCGGGCGAAGTCCGGATTCTGATAGTGGTCCGCAAGTTGTGCGCGCAGCAGCTCGACGTTGCTGTCTGTAGATATGATATCCTCCGCCATCACATTCAGCAGGTTCCGAAGACGACCGTGCGAGACGCGCACCCGATTGGCGATGAGGGCACGCTCTTCTTTCTGATACTGCAGCACGTTCTCCGGTGCGAGCGTGTTGATTCCGATCTCGATCAGCGGGCCGTTCTGATGGTAGTAGTGCGGAAGGTAGACCTCCTTGCGGTAGTGGTGGCTCTGCTGGTCGAAGTCGATCGGGCGCATGCGGTAGTGCCACTTCTCGAAGTCGCGCGTGATGTCGACAACGAAATTGCCGGAGTGCATGTCACCCAGTAGACGAACAAACACGCGCTCGTTGAACTTCACGAACTCCTTTGCCAGCCGGACTTCATCGAAGTTGCTGATCGGGCGGTTTTCGCGCATGAAGGCGTCGCCCGGAATGCCGATGATGTGCTCTTCGACGATCGTTTCGCCGGACACGAAGTAATTGATCCGGTTGGGCGAGAGAATGTGCTCGAGCTCGAGGCCGTAGATGCGGTTGGCGTCGATCCGCTTTACGTAGAAGTAGTCGTGGTTGTCATTCAGGTGGTTGACGATCCGGATTCGAAACGGCAACGTATTCCCGTACAGACAGAGGTCGACGCGGTCGATGTAAAGATGCTCGGTGATCGAGGTATCGCCCTGGGCCTTCAGGATGGCGTACGCGACCTTCAGCTGTTCATGGACTTCCTCGTGCTCGGTATTATTGTAGAACACCGTTGACCAGAGCGTGTCCTCGCCGCGCTCGTCATACATGGGAACAGAGTTCGCGTAGCGAAGCAGATCCTCGATAGTGGATCGAGGACTTTACGATTCGACCATAGCGACGCAGGTAGGACTCGAAATAGTCACTTATCGGATACGAGTCCTTCTTGCGGGAGATGAGATTGTCGACGGCCATTGAGTGACAACTCGTGCTCGAGTTCTGAGAAACGCCGGTCCGCCCCCAAGATATCGCTTTAGCTCAGTCGACGATAATCGTGTCGCCGGCCTTCACTCTCTCGTAGTACTCTTCGTACATCGGGATGATGCGATTGACGTCGAACCGGTCGGCGGCGACTTCCCGTGCTGCGCGGCCCATGTTGTCGTGCATGCTTTCGTCATCGAGCAGGCTTCGAATCCGGTCCGCGAAGCATGAGACGTCGTCCAGCGGACACAGGAACCCGGTCTCGCCGTCCGTGATCAACTCCGGCAGGCCGCCGATATTCGAGGCTACGACGGGGACGCCACACGCCATGGCTTCCAGCGCGGCAAGGCCAAAGGTCTCCGAGCCGCTTGGCATGATAAAGACATCGGCTATCGACAGTATTTCCTCGATGGGTTCCTGCTTGCCAAGGAACCGGACGTCCTCAAAGACACCCAGTTCGCGCGACAGGCGCTCGGTAGCCGTTCGATCCGGCCCATCGCCTACAAGCAGCAACTTCACCGACTGGTTCTCACTCTTCAGCTTGTGGAATACCTCGACCACCTGCGTCGCGTTCTTCACCGGACGAAAGTTCGAGACGTGGATGAGCAGCTTCTCGTCATTGGGGCAGAGCGCTCGTTTGAAGTGATCCTTATCCATCTTTCGGAATCGAGCGGTGTCGATGAAGTTCGGGATCACCTCGATCTCCTTGCGGATGGAAAAGCGTTCGTACGTCTCACTGCTTGAGAAACTCCGATACCGCCGTCACGCCGTCTGACTGGTTGATGGAGTAATTCACGACCGGTTGAAAGGACGGGTCGCGACCGACGATGGTGATATCCGTGCCGTGCAAGGTCGTGACAACGGGGATTTCGTAATCCTCCCAGCCCAGGATCTGGCGAGCGAGCACGGCGCTCGTTGCGTGCGGTATCGCGTAGTGGACGTGAAGCAGGTCAAGTTGCTCATGCTTGGCAACGTCGACCATCTTGCTCGTGAGGTTCAGCGTATAGTTCGGATACTCGAACAGCGGATACGTATTGACGTTGACCTCGTGGAAGAAGATGTTCTCGGCCACGTGAGCCAGCCGAAACGGCATCGAATATGCGATGAAGTGGATGTCGTGCCCTCGCTCGGCGAGGGCGATGCCCAGTTCGGTCGCCACGACTCCACTTCCGCCATACACGGGATAGCAGGTGATGCCGATCTTCATGGTGCCTCGGTTTTTTGGCTATGCTGCGGACATGTGGTCGGCCAATCGGTCGCCGGCATGTCCGATCTTCCGGTTTGCGGAAACGAGTCAGTAGCCGCTAAGTTGCAGACCAGACGGGGCCTCCCGGCCGTACCCACACCTCCACCACCAATCCCGCAATACCTTGAGTATCCAATCCCGATTATTCGTTTCAGCGCTCGCTTTTGTGATGGCGTGCGACGGTACCCGCGGCGCGTGCCCAGCTGGGCGTGGCTGCAGGTCTGAACTTCGACAGGCTGGGCGATATCAGCACCCAGTCCGGCGCCACCAACTTTGACAACGCTACCGGATATCATTTCGGCGTGTTCTTCGATCTTGGGGCGCTCCCTATTGCCGTCCGTCCCGGCATCTTCATTCGAAAGGCCGGAGATGTTGACTGGAACGTGACCGGTGTAGTCCAGTCCTTTGACCTCACGCTGATAGAGGTCCCGATCGACGTGCGGATACCGCTGCTTCAGGCACCGCTTCTAAAGCCATACATACTCGGCGGACCCGTTGTCAGCTTTCCGCGCAGCAACAGGGACGAGATCCAGGATTCCTTTGAGGACTTCTTGCTGTCCGGATCTATTGGTTTCGGCGTGGAGGTCAAGGTTCCGGCGATCGGACTCCGACTCTATCCGGAAGTGCGCTACGCGTTCGGCGTGTCACGATTCATGAAGGACTCCTTCACGATTGGCGGTGTCAATTTTGACGCCGAAGATTCGACACGCCTCAGCGCTGTCATGGTGCGGCTGGGAGTCGGACTCTAGACGGGCGACGCCTGCGGAAATGAAAAAAGGGGCCCATCGGTGGGCCCCTTTTGATTCTGTCGGGTGCGTTCAGGCTACGCCTGCGTAGAAGCGGAAACGTTCTTCGTCAACCGGTTCCCTGACGTCGACGGGCTCGTGATCCTCGACCCAGTACGGCGTTGTCCGGTCCACCATCGATCGCTCACTGAAGAAGTGGCGGGTGCGGATCGAGAACGGTCGCGAGGTAACGTCCGAAGTCCGAACCATATAGGCAATGCGTAGTGCAGCAGCCCAGCCAGCAGGGTTCGAACGCTCATTCAGGTGACTGAAAAAGAAGCGTGACGAACTCGTCGGATTGAATGCGCTGAACTGGTAGGGGTCAAGCACAACACTCTGGTACGTTCGCCGGCCACGATAGCCGGTTTCTACGCGGTTCCTGACGACCCATCCGACGAGAGCCATCTCCATCGGATTCTTCGTTTCCGAGTAGATGCATCGTGCGAGCCACAGCGTTTCGCTGTCTACGTTGGTCGGTTTGATTCCGGGCAGTCCGTACCACTGAGCGACATCCTGGTATAGCGTACGCGAGTCCAGGACGAAGTCGGCAGTGATCTGTTCGATCTTCTGCGCCCGCTTGGTGGAGACCACCCAGTCGACGACCGTTGACAGACTGCCCGCGTTGGTTGCCGTCCCGGTCATAACCAGGAAGAGCATCAACGGCAGTCGTGCCAGCAAATTGGCCTTCGAAAGTTGGCTGATGAGGGCGTGTATCATTTCAAAAAATTATCGATTCCGACTTTTCGATTACTGAGAATCTGCTGAATAGAACGCCGCCAAACGAGTGCCTCTCAAGAAGGTTTCTCTTTGTGGCATTGTTCATAACATCTTGAGTTTAAATGACTTATAGATTGGGATTGGCTTTCTTCATCCCGGGTTCGTTCACGGTTGGCGGGTGGTTCACGGGCCGTTCATGGCCCCTTCACCCGTCAGTGGGGTCTGGCATCTTATGGACGGATGCGCGAATGCGATTCACTGTGAATATTGGCGGCGAACCAGTCACGGCAGGAATAAAAGGCCCTGGAACGGGTATCCTGGCTCGATTCCGGGGGGAATGTGAAATCGAGCGCTCAGGCCATAAAAGGCTGTTTCGGACCGCCTACGTAGCATGATACGGATCGTTGCAGACGCGGACATACCAAATTTGCCGACTTTGCTGGGCGACGCCGGGCACGTGACGTCGGTGCCGGGCCGCGATATCGATGCAGTGACCGTCAAAAACGCGGATGTGCTGCTCGTTCGGAGTGTCACGAAGGTCAATTCCGGACTTCTTGGTGACAGCCGCGTCAGATTCGTGGGTTCAGCCACCGCCGGGGTCGATCACGTCGATTCCGAGTTTCTTCGTAGTCGTGGGATCGTGTTTCAGCACGCTCCGGGCTCGAACGCCGAATCGGTCGTCGAATATGTGCTCGCGGCGATGTATTCGTTGGCGGTGCAATCCGGTGTTCGACTGCATGAGAGGGTTGTTGGCATTGTCGGATGCGGCAATGTCGGTGGACGACTTGCGCGACGACTTGTGGCAGCCGGACTGCGTGTTATCGTTAACGATCCACCGCTGGAGGCGCGCGGGGAAGCGTTTGCACCCGGGCTCGAAATCTCCGACCTCGTGGGTACGGTCCGAAAAGCCGACATCCTCACCCTGCACGTTCCGCTGGAGCGGGAGGGCGCCTACCCGACGTATCGACTGATGACGAACGAGTTGTTTGGAATGATGCGGCCCAACGCGTGGCTTATCAACACGTCAAGAGGCCTCGTCATGGACGAATCGTCACTCATGGCGCATCTCAAGAAGAGCGACGCAGGACCAGCGGTTCTGGACGTATGGGAGTCCGAGCCCGAGCCAAATCCTCTGCTCGTCAGGATGTCCCGGATCTGCACACCACATATCGCTGGCTACTCGGCCGACGCCAGGCTCACCGGAGCGCGTATGATCGCCGGCTCCGTTCGTCGGTTCCTCGGCAAGCCCGTTGAGGATGCGCGCACGGATGCGGTCTCGAAAGAACTGAGAGTGCCCGACAGGTCCCTCACACGTGAGGAGTGGCTTCACGATGTCATCCGTCAGATGTATGACATCGAAGGCGAGAGTGAGGACTTTCGGCGGCGAATCCTTGACTCCCGGCGGCCCGCCGAGACGTTTACGCAGTATAGGCGCGACTATCCTCGTAGGTACTCGTTCGGTCGCTATTTCCTGGACGAACGACGCGTGCCTGCAGAGTTTCTCGATGTGACGCGGAGCCTGGGCGTCAACGTTCAAGCACGCGACACTCAGTCATAGCCAAACGAGCGGAGCTGCGTATCACTGTCGCGCCACCCTTTGCGCACTTTTACAAAGAGCCGGAGGTAGACCGGTCGATCGAGAAACAGCTCGATCGACTTTCGTGCCCTGATACCGACTTCCTTGACGGCGGCGCCGTTCTTTCCGATCAGGATGGCCTTCTGAGAATCCCGCTCGACGACGATTTCAGCATCGATGATGTCTTTGCCGCTGTCACTCTTTTCGCTGAAATCGACGATGTTCACCTGCGTCGAGTACGGAACTTCCTGTCCGAACTTCTGGAATATTTTCTCCCGGATGATCTCAGCGACAAAGAACCGCTCGGGGTGTTCGCTGACCTGGTCTTTCGGATAGAACGGAGGACCTTCGGGGATCCGTGCAGCGATGACTTTGGTCAGGACGTCGAGATTGGTTTCCTTCCATGCCGATATCGGGACCACATCCACAAAATTCCGTAGGGACGTGTATTTCTCCACCAGCGGCAGGGCGTTCTCTGAGCGGATGAGGTCCATCTTGTTCAGCACGAGGACGGCCGGAACGTTGCCCAGCTCGGCCAGGCTTAGCGTGTCGGGCGATTCGCGCGTAACGTCGGCTATGAACAGGATGAGATCGGCGTCGACCACGGCGCGCCGCACCGAGCGCATCATCGACTCCTGCAGGCCATAGCGGGGTTCGATGACACCGGGGGTGTCGAGGAAGATGATCTGGCTCTGAGCATCGCTGAGAATTCCCAGGACCCGATGCCGCGTCGTTTGCGGTTTGGATGTAACGATGGACAGCTTTTGTCCCAGCAGCGCGTTCAGGAGTGTGCTCTTGCCGGCGTTCGGTTTGCCGACGATGGCAACATAGCCGCTGCGATGCCCGCTAAACTCCGAGTTGATGTCTTCGTTCATAGGCGACGCGGTACTAAACGTTATCGGTATCGTACCGCTCCTTCACAAGTCGATTCATGTCCTCGACGGCCTTGTGCAATCCGGTTAGAATGCCGCGCGCGATAATCGCAAAACCGATCGAAACCTCCTCAACGAACGGCACGTGTGAACCGAAGACGGGGTAGTTGTGGTAGTTCAATCCGTGCCCCGCATGGACCTTGAGTCCGAGGCTGTTGGCGAACCGGGCGCCCGCAGCGAGTCGTTCCGCTTCCCGAAGCTGGACTTCCAATGTCGCGGCGTTCGCGAAATCGCCGGTGTGAAGTTCAACACACGTCGCGCCCACTTCCGCCGAATGCTCAATCTGTCGCGGATCCGGATCGACGAACAGAGAGATTTCCGGAATGCCAGACTGAATGAGTTCGGGTATCACGTCTCGCAGTTGGTAATCATTGGCAATGACATCGAGTCCTCCCTCCGTCGTCACCTCTTCGCGTCGCTCCGGCACGAGTGTCGCGACGTCGGGCATGATCTCACAGCAGATGCGAACGACTTCGTCGCTGGTGGAGAGCTCGAAGTCCAGACGACCCTGTACCGTTTCCTTCAGGAGCCGCACGTCGCGCTCCGTGATATGCCTGCGGTCCTCGCGCAGGTGAAAGACGACTCCGTCGGCGCCGGCGGACTCGCATATGGCCGCCGCGTGTACGGGGTCCGGAAATTGCTCTCTGCGGGCGTTGCGCAGGGTCGCAATGTGATCAACGTTGACGAGAAAGCTTGTCACGGCGGAGCAGATTCGAGAATGGGGACATCGACCGGACCAATTCACTCAAATGTACGCAATACGGACGTCAGGATACCGTTTGCCTGTGCTCAGGCTGCCGTCGACAACGGTTGGCCGTACATCACGTTATGTTGCATTTCGGGGGGTAGCCGCGTATTTTCGTCGCGTTGTTGACGCGGGTGGATCGCCGGTCCGAATCGGCGCAAACTCGCTCAATCTGGCAATCAATCACGGTTTATGGGAGAAGGCGCAAGATGGCTTCAAACAGCCACGGTGTTCAGGTTGCCATTCAGGTGGCGCTGGGACTCGTAATCATAGCTCTGGTTTACTGGCTCTACGTTTCGATTACCGAGCCGTACGAGGCTGTCAAGAGGCAGAAACAAGTCACGGAAGACACTCGCGGGCGGATGCTGGATATCCGTGCTGCCATGATCCGTTACGAGGATTTGAACGGGCGCTATCTGACTTCTATCGATTCCCTTGTCGACTTCATCCGCGTTGACTCACTGTATGCCATTGCGGCGGACAGCATCTTCGGCGCAGGCTTCGTGGCGGATTCGTTGCCCTATTCGCCGCGTACCGGCAAGCGCTTCATGCTCTCAGTCAATGACACTGCGCGCGTGATGACATATCTGATCCAGGATCCCGATTCCGATGATCGGATTGGAACGCTTCAGCCGGACGTGACGAAGCTTAACGCGGCTTCCTGGGAATAACGATCCTCGGCGTCGACGCGGGATCGTTCTCGCCGGTGAATCCGGAAGTATCAGGTACGGCATGTCTGACCGAATTCGCTCTGGAATATTCTTCCACGGCTCCCGGATGCGATATGCCGAGATCGAGCAGACGCAGTCCGGAGCCAAACTGCTGCGACTGGGAAGTTGTGACTTCGACTTCGACGCGGAGCACGCCATCCTGTCGGGTGACTCCAGCAAGCTGGGGACCGTCAAGGAAGCACTGGGCGATGTCTTTTCCGGATCCAGATCCGGTGACTTCTCCGTTGTCCTGACGCCCGGATCAGTCACGTCGTTTTTCTCGCCAGTGTCCGATCGTATTCCGGAGGAAGAGAAGAGAAGTCAACTCGAAGCGGATACGATCCTGATAGGAGGGAAGGAGTCGGCGCTGAGCGTTGTTGCGGAGCCGGTCGGATCGGCGCGGGCTCGTGGCGAGGATGAGGACGAAGATGTCACATGGTATCACGTCGCTGCGGTGCCGGCCTCTATCAGGCGACACGTCACTGATGCTTCTTTCCGTCTTCCCGGGCGCACGTACGCATTTTATGACGGCGATGCAGGCGGCGGCGAGGGTTGCCGGCAAGATCGAAGAAGCGCTGGCCGGTGAACAACGTCATCAGGCGGCGGCGCTTCTCGGCCGCTTTGCCGGGCATACGGAGGTGTCGATCATGGACTCGGCGGAGTGGCGTTTTGGAGTCACGGTACCGTCCACCCTCCCGGCGGATCTGGCCTACGCCATCCTGAACATGGCGCGCGAGGTTGACATCCCTCCTGAAAGGCTGGTCCGCATTTACGTTTACGGCGAGTCGCCGGACGATTCGGATCTCGAAACGGTAAGCTCTCTTTCCACTGCTCAGATTTTGAAGCTGGATCCTCTGTCGCTTGTTCGAAACGACCCGGTGGCCGTACGATCGAGTTTCGACCCAAACCTCTACGTTCTGTGCGTTGGTGGCGCGCTTTGAGCGAGGCCATGCAGGAGTGAAAGAGGATGCGCATCATCTCCGGTAGCCTTCGCCGGCGCGCCATACAGGTACCTCCGGGCCGGGACGTGCGGCCCACGACGGACAGGACCCGGGAAGCGATTTTCAACCTGCTGGCCGGGCGAGTCGATCTGGTATCGGCACGAGTGCTCGACCTTTTCGCCGGCAGCGGTGCATTGGGTCTCGAGGCGATCAGCCGCGGCGCCTCCGACGTCATTTTCGTCGAAAAGGACGCAAGAATAGCCGGCTATGTGGGCAAGAACGCAGCTGCCCTTGACGTCGAATCGCAATCAACGGTTGTTGTCGGCGACGCTATGCGGTATCTGGAGCGATACGATGGCGCTCCGTTTGATGTCGTCCTCGCGGATCCGCCGTACGCTTTCGATGGAGTGATGGGCCTTCCGAATGCGGTACTCCGCATCGTCAGACCTGAAGGATTGCTTATCTTCGAACATGACGGCCGACTTGACTTCGGCGATCACGCGTGCCTGTTGACGCAGAGGTCGTACGGTCGTACGAAGGTCAGTCTTTTCATGCCATCATACCAAGAACCGAAGTCCGGGTGACGCCTCGATGCAACGGCTTGCCATATTCCCAGGGACCTTCGATCCGTTCACGCTGGGTCATCTTGATGTGGTGGAGCGCGCAGCCCGGCTCTTTGATACGGTCGAGATTGTCGTTGGCGTCAATGACGAGAAGATGTCGCTACTCTCGGCTGAAGAGCGCCAGGATCTTATTCGGCGATCGACTGATCATCTCCCGAATATCCAGGTAGCGTCATTCGAGGGTCTCGTATCCTCGTACGCGGCGGGCCGGGGCGCCGTCGCACTCATCCGCGGCTTGAGACAGTCCGGCGATTTCGAATACGAGACGCGCATGGCATTCGCCAACGCCGAGCTCGCCGACGGACTGGAGACGGTATTGCTTGCCACGACACCTCGGGTCGCGTTCATCAGTTCAACCGTCGTTCGAGACATTCATCGGTGGGGTGGAGACATCCGGCCGTTCGTTCCGGCCGTTGTTGCCGAGGCGCTGGAGAGGCGTCGCTGAGTCACACTACAATTCCGGGTGCCACGTTGCAGATAGAAACTTTCCCCATCAACCCGTTCGTGCAGTCGATGCGGCCTTCCGCCACGCTGGCGATGACCGCCCGTGCCAGGCAACTTCGACGTGAAGGGCGTCCGGTGATCGGGCTCAGTGCCGGAGAGCCGGACTTTGACACACCGGAACCCGTCGCCGAAGCGGCCCGAAAGGCGATTTCCGACGGATTCACTCACTACACGGAGAATTCCGGAACGCTCGAGCTCAGAGAGGCGATCTGCCAGAAGCTTCTGGACGATAATGGACTCACGTATGCACCCGAGAACATTCTGTGTTCAAACGGGGCCAAGCAGTCCGTCGCTCAGACGATACTTGCACTTTGTGGACCGGGCGACGAGGTCATCATTCCCGCTCCGTACTGGGTGAGTTACCCTGAAATGACGCGCCTCGCGGGCGCCACGCCGGTTGTCATCTCGACGTCGGCCGATTCGAATTACCTGCTCCATCCGGATCAGCTTGAGGCGCACATCACGAAGTCCACACGTCTCCTCATACTGTGCTCTCCATCAAATCCGACAGGATCCGTGTATTCGCGCGGTGAACTGGAGGGTTTGGCGGAAGTGCTGCGGCGACACCCGCACGTGCACGTGATCTCCGACGAGATCTATGAACGGATCATCTATGATGCGCAGTTCACATCGTTCGCCGAGATGGACGGCATGCAGGATCGCACGATTGTCGTCAACGGGTTTTCAAAATGCTATGCCATGACCGGATGGCGGCTTGGATATCTCGCTGCACGAACTGAAGTCGTCCGGGCGACGGCGAAGATCCAGTCGCAGTTTACTTCCGCGCCATCGAGTATCTCTCAGAAAGCGGGCGTGGCTGCGCTCAAGATGTCGCCTGAACCGATACTGAAGATGGTGGCTGAATTCAGACGTCGTCGGGATTTCGTCATGACGCAGATGTCGGACATACCGGGGTTGCATTGTCCTCTTCCGGAGGGCGCGTTCTATGTATTTCCAGAAGCCTCGCACTACATAGGAAGTGCCTCGAAGGACGGATCCATTCGAACGAGCACAGACCTGTGTCTCTATCTGCTGGAACGGCACAACGTCGCGCTCGTCGCCGGCGACGCGTTCGGTGCCCCGAATGGTTTTCGCATTTCGTATGCCGCGTCCATGTCCGACCTCGAGGAGGCCACTCGCCGGATCCGGGATGGCCTCATGGAGCTCGCGGGCACGTAGCGTCGCGGCCGCAGGCACCCGCCGACAACGAACTTCTGCGCATACGCCGCGTTAGGCAAGGCCGTTTCGTAGCCCAGACTCAAGTCCAGCGGTACACGTGCCCGAAAGTCAACAGGAAACTCCCGCTCTGCCGGTGACCGACGCAGAACGCGTCGAGCAATTGCTGGCGACGCCGGGCTACTTCCCGCCGGATCGCTACTGGCTCCACATCCTGCTCTTTCTGGCGACGCTTGCGTCCACGGTGTTCTCCGGCGGTCAGTGGGCGAATCGGATTCTTGCATACGACATGGAAGGAACGGCTGCCTTCATCGAGGACGGCCTCGTCTTCGGCGTGTCGCTTCTTCTCTTTCTGACCGTGCACGAATTCGGACATTATTTCGCGGCTCGATATCACGGAATTCGGACCTCGCTACCGTACTACATACCGCTGCCGCTGATTGGTATCGGTACCCTCGGCGCGGTCATCCGAATCAAGGAGCCCATCCCCAACATGAACAGCCTGTTCGACGTTGGCGTCGCCGGGCCCGTGGCGGGATTCGTGATTGCCTGCGTAATCCTGTTCGGCGCTCTCGTAACCCTCCCGTCGCCCGAATACATGATGGACCTTCCGGGTCACGACGAGATGAAGGATTACATAGCTGAGCACGGCCGATTCCCTGACTCCGCGCCTGCCCCCGCAGCGCCTGTCGAAGGGGAAGTCGAGGTCGTCAACATCGTAGTCGGTCAGACGTTGCTCTACTGGGCGGCGACGTCGCTGTTCGATGACATCCCGCCGATGTACGAGATGTACCACTATCCTGCGCTCTTTGCAGCGTGGCTGGCTCTCTTCTTCACGGCACTCAATCTTCTGCCGGTCGGGCAACTTGACGGTGGGCACATTCTGTATGCCCTCGTCGGAAGACGGTGGCATCGCATCCTCGCACGCGGATTTGTGCTTGCGTTGCTCCTGTCCGGCGGTGTCGGATTCATGTTCGACGCGGCACCCGGCATGGACGAGTTCCGGATATGGCTGGGCCCGTATAACTGGGTTGCGCTGACGGCGATCTACTACCTCTACCTCCTGCGAGTCTTCAACGCCAACCACGGCCAGATCGCCCCGGCACTCCTCGGACTTATGCTGGTTACGGTACTCGTCTCTCTTGCCGAGCCCGTGGCGAATGCCATTGGCCACAGCGGCTGGCTCGTATGGTGCCTGCTCATCGTCTTCCTCATCAAAGTGGATCATCCGCCGATCGCCCAGACGCAACCGCTGAGCCGCGGACGGATACTGCTGGGCGTTATCTCCATGATCATTTTCGTCCTGTGCTTTAGCATCCAGCCCATCACGGTTATGTGATGGTGAACGGTTTTGACCACACCCACGCGGTACGTAGTTTTCGGGCCGCCATTCATCCCTCGCCGCCAATCACACTCACCGCAAATCCCTCTGCATGGCATTCCACTGCTACGAAGGTTGACTTTCCCACGCCAGATCTATTGCGCAGAGCGGACGGACGTATCGTGAATCACTCAGGCCGAATTAGGGTCGCCGCGGCCATTGCGGGGCTGTCGTTCCTGGTATTATCCGGGTGCGACTCCGCGCCGGGTGCTGGCGTATCAGGCGGAATTCCACCATCAGTGCGGGAATTGTCGTTCACCCCTTCATTCGTTGACGTGTCCGCACTGCCTCCCCAGCAGCGAACGGAGTCGTCGGCACAGATTCCGTTTTCGGCCAGGGTAACGGTCCAGGATGGAGACGCACTCGTCAGTGAAGTGACGATCGTCGTGAAGTCGCTCTTCGCCGGCGAGGAACCGGTGTTCGTCGGGCCGATGACCGCGCGCGACGGGCTCTTTGTGGCCAACACGACCCTGTCGTTACGCTTTGCCGGCGAGCCACCCGTGGTGGAAGCCGTCGAGGCAGATCCCGAAGTCGTTCAGCCTCCCACAACCTTTCGGCTGATTGCCACGGTGACCGACGCCGACGGCCTGGACGACATTCTGCGCGTCGAGGGTACGACCCCCAACGGCAGTGGATTCATTCTTTTTGATGACGGCGCCAGCAGCGGGGACGAGGTAGCAGCCGATGGACGGTTCACGGCCACGTTCGATGTGCCGGCCGCATCTCCAGGGGTACAGATCTTCCGCATTCAGGCATTCGACCGGGTTCGCTTCGGCAACTATCCCGTGGCGGTTTTCGCAGTGGATCAAGAAGGAAGACTCAGCAACCAGACCCACGGCACGCTGCGATTCGGTTCCTCCGAGCCGACGGCGGGCAACGCAAGCAACGTGTTCGAGAAGGAGGTGACGGTCCAATGACGTCCATCTTCCGAAGAGTTCTCCTCATTGGAGTGTTTCTGCAGGTATCCAGTTCGGCGCAGGCGCAGGATACCATCGACAAATCGAGTCTTCAGAGCTTTCTCGAGTCGAAGTACGGTGTACTGGGCAACAGCGTCACCAACCTGCTGGCCAACGGTGATTCGCTGTGGGTTGGACCCTTCCTCAACCTGACTACGGACGGCGGCGCGACGTGGCAGGTGGCAGATGCCGACTCCCTTGTCGGGACGGCCAACAGAATTTTCTCGATCGATATCGAGGACAATGTCGTGTGGGCGGGGATGGGATTTGTCGACAACACGAGCGGCGACGGTGTTCAGTCCGCTGCCGGTTTTGTCTTTTCGGAAGATGGCGGGGAGACATTCAGATATCGTTCCGCCCAGCTCGACAAGCCCGGAGATACGACGATTGTCTACGGTGTGTCTGTGTTGTCGGCCCTCGATATTATCGTGCCCCAGCAGAGTCCTCCGTTCGACATAGACTTCGATCCGGTCCGCAGTGAGGTGTGGGTTGCCGGCTGGGCGAGCGGCTTGCGAAAGTCCGTAGACAAAGGTGTCACGTGGCAGCGCGTTGTGCTTCCGACGGACACGATGGATTCGATTCACCCGGACACACTCTACGACTTCAGGGTAGAGCCGCAGCGGGGTACGACGGGATGGCTGAATCATATGGCTTTCAGCGTGCTGGTGGACGAGACGGGAACCGTGTGGGCCGGCACGCCTGCAGGTGTGAACCGGTCTCTCGACGGCGGCAGTTCGTGGACTCGTTTCGATGCTGACCGAGGGGGCGCCGGCTTGACCGGTAGCTGGGTGATTTCGGTTGAAGAGCAGGAGATTCCAGGTCGCAATCCGATCTGGATGGCCTCGTGGAATGCCGGTGAGGCGGGCGAAGCCGGTCGCTTCGGCATCACCGTAACGCGTGATGGCGGTGAGACTTTCGAGCAGTCACTCCTTGGTGAGCGCGTCTACGATTTCGCCTTTCAAGACGGGATCGTTTACGCCGCAGGTGACAACGGCCTGTTTATCTCCGATGATGATGGCAGCACCTGGACCACCGTCACTTACTTCCAGGATTTCGAAGACCCCGAGATTGCACTGCGACCCGACGTCCGCGTGTTTTCAGTCACAACAACCTCGGATGCTGTCTGGGCCGGCACGTCGGACGGACTGGTCCGAAGCCAGGACAGGGGCGCCACGTGGCGAATCTTTCGAGTGAACGTCCCGGTGAACCCGGAGGAACCGTCAAATCGTGTTCCCCGAGTCGAAACGTTTGCCTATCCAAATCCTTTCTCGCCGGGCTCAGATCAGTTCGTGCGCATCAAATATGAGCTCGCGAGCCCGATGTCGGTCGAACTCAAGGTATTCGACTTCGGCATGCACCGCATTCGAACGATGAGTGTCGGCATGCAGTCCGCAGGACTTAGAGAGCTGACCTGGGATGGTCTCGACCGCGACGGCGTGCGCATTGCCAACGGTCCGTACTTCTACGCGATCGAGGCGGGTGGCGAAACGTTCTGGGGCAAGATCCTGGTGATTGAGTGAGCATGTTGAACTACCGCAGTCACCATAGCATAGCGAGGGCACGACGATCACTGGGGAGCGTGCTTGTCGTGATCATGCTCTTGCTTGCGATTCAGGATGTGCAGGGTCAGTCCGTAGGCGCGTTCACGCGTCTTGGCTTTGGGGCACGTGGAATCGGTATGGGAAATGCGCTCGTCGCCGACCGATCAGGGAACAGCAATGCTTTCTACAATCCGGCTCTCGCTCCCTTTGTGAAAGGCCAGCATCTCGAAATGGCGACTGCCTTCATGCGATTCGATCGCCAGCTGCAGCATCTGCAGTTTGGTGTTCCGCTGGAGCGTGCCGGAATAGCCGCTGGTCTTATCCATGCCGGAGTCTCATCCATTGACGGCAGGGACACGAATGGATTTCACACGACGGATCTTTCGACCGACGACTTTGCGTTCTTTCTCGGCTTTGGCCTCCGATTTACAGAGCGAGTCAGCGGTGGGATAAACCTGCAGCTGTTCCGCTCCGATCTGTACGACGGATTGAAGCCGGCCACCAGTATCGGGCTCGACATCGGTATATCCGCGGCCATTACTCGTCGCCTTTCATTAGGACTTGTCTTCGACGACCTGCTGGCCAAATACGACTGGGATACCTCGGGTGTGGTCAGCGGCGGCGGGTCGTCCTCGGACCGGTTTCCAGTTCGGATTCGTCTCGGTGCCGCGTACGAACTTGCCGATGGTCGTGGCCGCGTTGTTGCCGAGTTTGAGTCCAGGGTTTCACGGCTTGATTATCGCGAGTACAATGTCGCGCTTGTCGGGGACGTGCCCCTTACGACGATTGATGAACGGCGGGTCGACCTGCAATCGAGCTATCTTCGAATCGGTGCGGAGTATGCGTTTCAGAAGATTCTGACGATCCGCGCGGGCATAGACCAGATTGGCTCCGGAGGCCTGGGTGAAGCCCGACCGGGCACCGGGTTCGCGTTGGATCAGGACGTCGGTAGTCTGAAGCTGCGCTTTGAGTATGCGTTCCAGCTTGAGCCGTATGCGGTTGGTACCTTCCACATTGTTGCCATTCGACTGTATCTGTGATGAGGCTCAGGGTCATACTGCTTTCGCTGGCCATCTTCGCCGCGCTGGGATTCACTCCTGGCGCTGCGGCGGGACAGGAGAGCGGACTGTCGTTCCTGGAACTGGGCGTTGACGCGGCCGCAGCCGGAATGGGAGACGCGCAGGTGGCCATCGCGGACGGCGCGTTCTCGACCTTCTGGAATCCCGCCGGCCTGGCACATACGGGGTCCAACGAAGCCGCTCTGTCTCATCATATCTGGGTGGGCGACCTGCGAACGTATGCGCTTGCGGGACGCTTTCGTTCAGGGAAGAACTCGGGAGTCGGCCTTGCCTTCACAGCGACCAGCAGTGGGGATCTTGAACTCAGGGAGCGTCCCGGACCGTCGGAAGGCAACTTCGAGGTACAGTATCTAAGTATAGGCGCGTCGTTTGGTCGGAGGATCGGGCCCGCTCGGATCGGTGCGACCGGCCGGTACATCTCGGAGGAGATCTTCACCGAGAGCGCGTCGGGATATGGTGTTGACTTCGGGGCACAGATGAACGTCCTGGGAGACGCAGTACGCGTTGGCGCCGCCGTCCACAATATCGGCAAGATGAACGAGCTCAATTCCGTTGCCACCAAATTGCCGACGACCGCGAGGATTGGAATCGCCGTTCAGCCTTTTCAGGTCCTCGCGCTCGAGGACGACTTCACCATCGTCAATGCCACGATAGTGGCCGAGCTCTCTCATCTCTTTCCGGACGACCGATCGCGTGTGCACGTCGGTCTGGCTGTCGATGCACTGGACATGCTGACGTTTCGTGCCGGGTTCATCACGAACGACGCGCTCCGAAACGGAACGTTCGGCCTTGGACTTCACTACGGCCTGCTTGTCTTCGACTACGCTCTGGTGTTGTTCGATTCGGGATTCGCCGGACCGGGCCACATTTTGACGCTGTCGTACGCGTGGTAATGGTCGGAATCGGTTGCTAGCCGCCGCCGAGTATCCGAAACAACGCTTCGAGTCCCGTACCGCTGACGTCCAGCCTCACGCGCAGCGTGCACCACAGATCCAGAATGAACATCTGCGCGAAGTGAATCGGGACGGCGATCCAGAACGACCGGCATCGCCAGACAAGGGCGCCAAGCGCTATGCCACCCACGATCGACAGCAGCGATTCCGGCAGCGGCTTGTTGAGATGCAGAAGCGCGAAGGGAATGGTCTGGATGAGAATCGCATAGACACCGAAAACGCGAGCAGTTCCAAACAGCATGAAACCGCGCCAGAGGTACTCCCATCCTACCCAGTAGAACAGAAACAGTATCTCGTAGATCAGGAACACCTGCCAGTCACTTGCCGCCGGCCCGTAGTGCGGGTACTTCGCCTGAAACGCCGGCGAATCCGACAGGAACCATGTGCCGATTACCACAAGCGGTATGTAGATGACTGCAAGAGTCGTGGCCAGTTTCCAATCGCCGGCGCCGAGACCGATCTCTCGCGGCTTTCGACGGAAGACGAAGATCAGGACGAGCACCGGAATCAGGAACCCCAGTATGCCCTGCATTCCGAACCACCATGCCCAGGACAAAATTCCGCTCCACTCCGCCGGGAAATAGCCCGCAAGATGTTCTCTGAAGAGCGACCTGCTGCCGAGGTTCTGTTGGATGATCACCAGAAGGGGTACGACGACCAGGATGAAGACGACCTGTCGATCGAGCGCGGCCAGTGCGTTCCAGGCTCTTCGGAATTCGTCTCGTAATCGCTGTAATGCCACGTTAGGTCGTTGGTGCGATCAAGTGAACGGGCGATTCGGTGGGACTAAGATGGGGGGAATTCGGGTACGAGGATTTGCCCTACTCCGTCCACTAAGGTAATATCTTCCGTTACGTAACGCATCCCCATACACAGAGGTAGTAGATGCTGAAGGAATTCAAAGAGTTTGCCATGAAGGGCAACATGGTCGACATGGCAGTCGGCATCATCATCGGAGCGGCCTTCGGGACCGTTGTCAAGTCGATGGTGGACGATATACTCATGCCGGTCGTTTCTGGAATCTTCGGTTCGCCGGATTTCAGCAACCTGTTCGTTGTTCTGCGCAATCCCACTGATGAAGTGTTCACGTCGCTCGAGGCAGCCCGCGAAGCCGGTGCAGCCGCGGTCGGATACGGACTCTTTATCAATGCTCTCATAGCCTTTCTGATCGTGGCGTTTGTCCTGTTCATGATCATCAAGAACATGAACAAAATGAAGAAGGCAGAGGAAGCTGCTCCAGCTGCTCCGCCTGAGCCATCTGCGGAGGTCAAGCTGTTGACCGAGATCCGCGATGCTCTGGCGAGTTCGGCATAATTCGGCGTTCTACATACGTCGTGAGAGAGAGCGGTGGGTCTTGCCTGCCGCTCTTTTTCTTTGCTCCCATTTTGCGCGCGAACAGGCAGCGAGTCGGCGGGTATCATAGGCCTTCTAATCCTCAGACACCTGTGACGTGCAGCTTTATTTCAAGAAATACGGGCATGGGCAGCCGCTTCTGATCCTGCACGGACTACTCGGGTCAAGCGGCAACTGGCATTCACTGAGCAGAAATTCTTTCGGGCGGTTCTGGACGACCTACACGCTCGATCTTCGTAATCATGGCCATTCGCCGCACGCTCCGGAGATGACCTATGCGGCGATGGCTCGGGACGTTCTCGAGTTTGCCCAGGATCTCCACGCCGGAAATGTTCACGTACTCGGGCACTCGATGGGTGGCAAGGTGGCGATGGAGTTGGCCATCCGCTACCCGCATATTGTGGATCGGCTCGTTGTCGTAGACGTTGCGCCTCGCGCCTTTGACGACCGCGATGCTTCGGTAATCCGGGCCGTGAAATCCGTTGATCTCGCTTTGCATCGAGATCGCAAGTCCATCGATAGAGCACTCGCCGACCACTTCGAATCGCCACCGGTCCGGCAGTTCCTGATGAAGAACCTCAAGCACACCCGGGGGCGGTACGAGTGGCGACCGAATCTCGATGTTCTTGAACGTGCCTACTCCGAAATCGCCGGACCTCTCACGGCGAAGGGCGTCTTTGAAGGTGATACCCTGTTCATCCGTGGCGGACGGTCGGACTACATCCGTGAGAATGACATAGCCGATATTGAACGGTTTTTTCCGGCTGCCCGCGTTGTTACGATTAATGAGGCGGGGCACTGGATTCACGCCGATGCGCCTGATGAGTTTTCGCACGCGGTAACGCACTTCTTGTCGAACCTCGTAGACGCGAAATAGAAGAATGAGCAGTACGCAAACGACTATCGAAGCGCTGATTCGTCGGTCCATCGTTGTGATGGACGGGGCGATGGGGACGATGATCCAGCGATACGAATTCGGCGAGGCAGACTTCAGGGGCAAGCGCTTCGGCGATCACGAAATGAATCTGGTGGGCAATAACGACCTGCTCTCGTTGGTCCAGCCAGACGCAATCCGGGAGATTCACGGGGCGTATCTGGACGCGGGCGCGAAGATCATCGAGACGAATACGTTTTCTGCCACGCCCATTTCCCAGGCCGACTACGGGATGTCTCATCTGGCGAGAGAAATCAATGTGGCGGCAGCCGCAGTCGCGCGAGAAGCAGTGAACGACCATGGTCTTGCGGGCGAGTGTTTTGTTGCCGGCGCCATTGGTCCCACCAACAAGACGCTCTCGATTTCGCCTGACGTGAGCGACCCCGGATTCCGGGCTGTCGACTTCGACGAGATGGCCCGCAGCTACCGGGACCAGGTGTTCGGTTTGTTGGATGGCGGCGTCGATCTGCTCCTCGTCGAGACCGTGTTCGATACCCTGAACTGCAAGGCGGCCGCTGTATGCCATCCAGCAGTGTTTCGAGGAGCGAAATGTTCAGATTCCCGTGATGATTTCCGGGACCGTCGTCGACATGAGTGGCCGTACGCTTTCGGGTCAGACGCCGCGCGCGTTCTGGGTGTCTGTTGCGCACATGCCGTCGCTGATCAGTGTGGGATTGAACTGCGCGCTGGGCACGGCGCAGATGCGTCCGTTCATCGAGGAGCTGTCGGACGCTGCCGACATGCGCCACCAGTCTGTATCCGAATGCCGGCCTTCCGAACGAGTTTGGTGGTTACGACGAGACCCCCGACTTCATGGCCGGCGTGATTGCAGATTATGCCCGGGCCGGATACGTCAATCTTGTCGGGGGCTGTTGCGGGAGTACGCCCGACCACATCGCGGCGATTGCAGACGCGGTTAAAGGCATCGCACCTCGCCAGATCACCGAGCGACCGCGATATCTGCGTGTCAGCGGACTTGAGGTGCTCGAACTGCGCCCCGACATCAACTTCGTCAATATCGGTGAGCGCACAAACGTAACAGGATCGCGACGATTCGCACGGCTCATAAAAGAAGACAATTACGAAGAGGCGCTCTCCGTCGCCAGGCAGCAGGTCGAGAATGGTGCGCAGATGATCGACGTCAATATGGACGAGGGTCTTCTCGATTCACCGGCGGCGATGACGCGGTTCCTGCGACTTGTGGCGACCGAGCCGGATGTCGCGCGCGTTCCCATCGTCATTGATTCGTCCGACTGGTCCGTGATCGAGGCGGGTCTCAGATGTGCACAGGGCAAGTGTATCGTCAACTCGATCTCACTCAAGGAAGGCGAGGAGTCGTTTCGTCACCAGGCGCGCGAAGCTCGAAGATTCGGCGCAGCCGTGATCGTCATGGCATTCGACGAGGACGGACAGGCCGATTCCCTCGAGCGCCGAATCGAGATCTGCCGTCGCGCCCATTCCGTTCTCCTCGAAGAAGGCGTGCCACCGGAAGACATAATCTTCGACCCGAATATTTTCGCCATCGCCACGGGAATTCCGGAGCACAATAACTACGCAACAGACTTCATCCGTGCGACGGAGTGGATCAAAGAGAACCTTCCGCATGCCAGCGTTTCCGGAGGTGTGAGCAACCTGTCGTTCTCGTTTCGCGGCAACGACGTTGTTCGCGAGGCCATGCAGTCGGCGTTTCTGCTTGCAGCCGTCCGTGCGGGCATGGACATGGGTATCGTAAACGCGAGTCAGCTTGTCGTTTACTCGGACATCGACCCCGTCCTGCTCGAGCGGGTCGAGGACGTGATTTACAATCGACGCGACGATGCGACGGAGCGTCTGGTTGAGATCGCGGGTAACTACAGTCGGGAGGGACGTTCTGAGGAGCCCGTGAAGGCATGGAGGTCGCTTCCGGTGGAGGAACGGCTGCAGCACGCCCTCGTCGACGGCATCGCGGATTTCGTCGAGATCGATGTTGAGGAGGCCCGCCAGGCTGTTGATCGGACGATCGACATCATCGAGGGGCCCTTGATGGATGGCATGAACAGAGTCGGGGATCTGTTTGGAGAAGGGAAGATGTTTCTCCCTCAGGTGGTCAAGAGCGCGCGCGTCATGAAGAAGGCGGTCGCATATCTGACGCCTTTCATAGAGGCAGAGGCGGCAGGCATGGACGAGGCGCCCCGACGGCAGCGCATTCTTCTCGCGACGGTCAAGGGCGACGTTCACGATATCGGGAAGAACATTGTTGGCGTGGTGCTGGGCTGTAATGGCTATGACGTCGTCGACCTGGGCGTCATGGTGCCATCCGATCGCATACTCGACGCAGCAAGGGAGCACGAGGTTGACGTGATCGGGCTTAGTGGACTGATCACACCTTCGCTCGACGAAATGGTACGTGTTGCCAGCGAACTCGAAAGAGTTGGTTTCACACAGCCATTGCTTATCGGTGGCGCTACGACGTCAAAAGTGCATACGGCCGTCAAGATTGCACCGAAGTATTCCGGTGTCGTCGTACACGTGCTGGATGCTTCGAGAAGCGCAAGCACCATGACGAGTCTTCTTTCAGATCAGAAAGACGCGTTTGCGGCCGAAGTGCGCTCGGAGTACGAACTCGTTCGAGAACGCTTTGAGTCGAGCGGCCGGTCAACGGATTTTCTTTCGCTGGAAGAGGCGCGCCGTAACCCGTTCGTTACCGACTGGGACCAGATCAAGATCACAGTCCCGGCAGAACCCGGCAGGCACGTCCTCGATGACATCACAGTGAATCAACTCCGCGACTACATCGACTGGACGCCGTTTTTTCAGGCGTGGGAGCTTCGAGGGAAGTATCCGGCGATCCTCGAAGACCCGAAGCTGGGCAAAGAGGCGAAAAAGTTGCTCGACGACGCCAGCGATATGCTGGATCGACTGGCGAGCGATTCGAGCCAGCAGCCGCGTGGCGTCTGCGGACTGTTTCCGGCGAGCAGCGACGGCGACGACATCCTGGTGTATGGAGACGAGTCGCGGGATTCGCCGATCGCGACATTGCGAATGCTACGCCAGCAGACACGGAAAACACCCGGCAAGCCAAATCGCGCGCTCTCCGACTTCGTTGCTCCGGCGGGGAGCGGCAGGGCGGACTATATCGGGATGTTCGCGGTCACGGCGGGGCACGGGACGGCTGGTCTGGTCGCCGAATTTGAGCAGGCGCACGATGACTACTCAGCGATTCTGGTCCGGGCGCTGGCGGACCGGCTCGTCGAGGCCTTTGCGGAGTGGCTGCACGAGCGTGTTCGGCGCACCCTCTGGGGCTATGCGCACGACGAGGCCCTGTCGAGCACCGATCTGATACTCGAACGCTACCGGGGCATTCGCCCGGCACCCGGGTATCCTGCGCAGCCCGATCACACGGAGAAGGAAACGATCTGGGATCTGTTGGATGCGGAGGCGAAGACAGGAATTCGCCTGACGGAGAGCCTTGCCATGGATCCGGCCGCCTCGGTGTGTGGACTTTATTTCGCACACCCCGATGCCGATTACTTCAACGTTGGGAAGGTGCTCCGAGATCAGGTCGCGGACTATGCGGGACGTAAGCGTCGCACGATGGAAGAAATGGAAAGGTGGCTTGCCCCCAGGCTCGGCTACGATCCCGAAAAGGTGTCGAAGCCGAGCGGCTCGTAGGTCTTTCTTTTCGGGCTCCTCAGCCGCCACCCTGATACTCTTCCTGGTGTCGATCACGATTCCAATTGAGGACGCACGCGCCCAGCAGCGGAGCCTGCGGGACTTGCCTGAAGGGTTGGAGATCGACCTGAGGTACAGCTACTACGACGTGTACGGCGGCACACTCGAGGACATCCACGTATCGCTCCTGCACGGTGGGCCGGAGACCGGCGGAGAGACGTTCTATGCCTTGACCGGAGTGGAGACCGGCTTTCGATATCGCCAGGTGGAGCAGGGTCCGATCTGTCGGCTCGAGGACGTCGGCGTCCACGCCCAGGTGATCATGCGGCTCCCCCAATGGAGTGGCCGGGAGCAGGCCGGCTCCTCCGTACGAAATGCGTGGGACCGGTTCTTCGATCACCTGACCCGCCACGAGGCAGAACACTACCGCATTATCGAACTCGGGGTCAGAAAGGTCTACACGTCACTTCTGGATCTGCGAGCCCATTCCTGCAATATCCTCGACAGTCAGGCGAAACTTCTGGTTCAGTCGATCTCGGATGATCTGTCTGCACAGAACGCAAGTCTGGATCTCGACACCGATCACGGCGCCAGGGACGGCGCCGTCTGGCCACCTGAGCAATTCTCGGGCACCCGCTGAATCGACGACCGGATCCCGGCGGGAATTGTGTATTATAAAGCCCTCGTCGCCCCGCTCCGGGGCTAAGCTAACAGAACCGTCCGGTCGCATGACAACCTCGATTTCCAGTATCTCCGTCCACCCGGCACTCGTCGACAGTCTTCACCAGGACCGGGCTTCCGCTCGGGTCCAGGTCGCGGGCATTGTCGGATTCGCGATTCTGACCGTACTCGGGGCACAGGTCAGGATATATCTCTGGGAGGTCCCGTTCACGCTGCAGACGGTAGCCGTCTATGGCAGCGGTCTGTATCTGGGCTGGAGAAACGGTGCGGCGGCTCAGGTCCTGTATCTTCTGCTCGGCCTCGTCTTTCCCGTGTACGCCGGCGATGGATATGGTGCGCAGTATCTGTTCAGCGCCGTATCGGCAGGGTACCTCTTCGGATTTCCGGTCTGCTGCCGCGATCGTCGGCACGGTATCGCGACGTTGGAAATCGCTTTCGGGAGCCACCGTCTCAATGATCTGCGGATCGGTGGTGATGTTCTCGATAGGTGTGCTGTGGCTCCACTATGCGGCCGGTCATTCGACGTGGTTCGAGTCCATCGACAAGGGATGGCTGCGGTTCATTCCTGCTGATCTGGCAAAAGTCTTCCTGCTTGGACTGCTGTACACGGGATCTCGCCGGTTTAGCCGCGAAGCCTGACATCAGTCGAACCGTCATTGCAGCCCACGAAAGGGGAACGCTGACCCGCGGCGTTCTTTTTGCAACGATAGGCATGGGAGGACCGGACGTTGACGGAACAGCCGTCTCGTGGCCTCTGTAACACATTTTCACACCCGGGAGCTGATCAGTGACCAGAATTACAGACATTCTCTTTGTGTTCGGGATCGGATTGCTGGCCTTCGGTTTCCAGCCGGCGGCCGCCCAGTCGACTCCGAACGGCTCCGTGCTCGACGACCCCCTCGTCAGGGACGTTGGGAAGAGGGGCCTGGATCACCTGTACAATCTCGAGTTCGATGCCGCGCGCGAGGCGTTTGTGCAGATCGACCGTCGATTCCCGGGTCACCCTATCGGGCCGTTCCTGAACTCTTTGACGACGTGGTGGGAAATCTTGCTCGACATTCAGGACCAGTCGCGCGACGAGCAGTTTTTCAAGGCGATGGATGAAGTCATCCGCCGCGCCGACAAGATGCTGGACCGCGACGACCGGAGCGTCGACGCCATGTTCTTCAAAGGTGCCGCTCTGGGTTTCCGTGGCCGCCTTCGATCCAACCGTGGAGACTGGTTCAAAGCCGCGATGGATGGCAAGAAGGCGATGGACTACGTGCTCGCCGTTCCTGAGATAGAAGACCAGAAGCCCGACTACTCTTTCGGCAAAGGGTTGTACGACTATTTTGCCGCCGTAGTCCCGCAACGCTATCCGTTCGTCAAGCCTGTGATGGCCTTCTTCCCCAAAGGAGATCGTGCACTGGGTCTCAAGGAAATCCAGCACACTGCGGACAATGGATATTTCATCCAGACGGAAGCCGCCTACTTCCTTCTGCAGATTTACTATCTGTATGAGCTGGACTACGAGGGGTGTGTTCGATACGTAACATGGCTGCGCGATCATTATCCTCGTAACTCATTCTTCCACGGTCTGGAAGGACGCGTATACGCCAAGTGGAACGAACGAGAAAAGGCATCACGTATCTTCGCCGATATCGTCGAACTCTACAAGGAAAAGCAGACGGGCTATAACGAACCGCTCGCCGAGCAGGCGTTGTACTATCTGGGTCGACTGCGCATGAGCGATCGCGACTATGACGGCGCACTGACCTACCTGCTCCAGCTCGAGGCGCTTTCGGCCCGCTCATCACAGGATACATATTTCAAAGTGATGGGCAGACTGAGGCAGGGTATGGCCTACGATGCAATCGGGAAACGGTCGTTGGCCACGTCGCGCTATCGCGAGGTTCTGAAGATGAAGGCTCATGCGCGATCGCACGAACGGGCGGAGAGATATCTCAAGAAACCGTACCGCGGATAGTTCGGACCAGGACACACACGTCAGCCAGCATGAAGTTCGTCTACTCGGAATGGAATGATCGGCTGCACGGCCGCGCCCTGTCGTCATTCGAGAAACTGCTGGATCTGTTCATGCAGATCCTCGAGTACACCGCCGGCGACGCCTCAGAAGCGCTGCAGTGGTTGACGACCCTCGACGAACGGCACAATCTCACCGGCGACGGTGAAGGTATCGGCGACTTCATCGACGAACTCAGGAAGCGCGGGTATCTGCAGGAGGACGACAACGATGTCGTGCGGATCACGGCCCGAACCGAACGCGCACTCCGTCAGAAGTCGCTCGAGGACATCTTTCAGAATCTCCGGAAAGGAGATTCAGGCAGGCATAAGACCCCGTTCTCGGGCGCCGGAGATGAGCGGACGCCGGAGACGCGATCATGGCAGTACGGCGACGATCTTTCGAACCTGGATGTCACCGGCACACTCTCGAATGCGTATCGCCGTTCGGGGATTGACGATCTCGATCTGAGCGAAGATGACTTCCAGGTCTATGAAACGGACCATCAAACGACGGTGGCCACCGCGTTGATGATCGACCTGTCGCATTCGATGATTCTGTATGGTGAAGACCGGATCACGCCTGCGCGTCGAACGGCACTTGCGCTTGCTGAACTCATCATGACCCGCTATCCAAAAGACACGCTGGATATTGTGGCGTTTGGCAACGAGGCGTGGGACGTGTCGGTGAAAGATCTACCCTATTTGCAGGTCGGTCCGTACTACACGAATACGTTGGCCGGTTTGCAGCGTGCACGCGACATTCTCCGGAGACGGAAGAACCGCAACAAGCAGGTTTTCATGATCACCGACGGCAAGCCCAGTTGTCATTTTGAGGCCGGTCGCATGTACCGGAACGCGTTTGGTCTGGATCGCCGGATCGTGAACAAGGTGCTGGATGAGGCAGTCCGGTGCAGGCGCGAACGGATTACGATCACGACCTTTATGGTGGCACACGATCCGTATCTGCAGCAGTTCGTTCACCAGCTTACCGAGGCTAATCAGGGAAGAGCGTACTACTCTTCTCTCGATGAACTGGGCACCTACATTTTTGAAGACTACGTTCGGAATCGCCGTCGGACGGTGCGCTGATAAGAACACACTTCCTCAACCGCTCCACTCATGTCGACGATCAGACCCAAGCGTTCACTGGGTCAGAACTTTCTGGTTGACCCGAACACGGCGCGTCGAATCGTGGATGCGCTGAGTGTGCCGGAGGATGGTCGGGTCGTGGAGATCGGTCCGGGCACAGGCGCGATTACGAGTCTGCTGCTTGCACGGCACCCACAACTCATCGCCGTTGAGATCGATCAGCGGGCGGTGCAAGCGTTGACGGAGCAGTATCCCGACCTCGACGTCCGGCATCAGGATGTACTTGCGATCGACTGGAGGGCGCTCGCAGCGCAGGGCGACACCAGGTTACACGTCATCGGCAACCTTCCGTACCACATTACGAGCCCGATCTTGTTTGCGTTGTTCGAGAACGCATCGTTTGTGGCGGAAGCCGTCATCATGATGCAGCTTGAGGTGGCCCAACGTCTGATCGCGAAGCCGAGGACGAAGCCGTACGGCATTCTCTCCGTAGCCACACAACTCGTGGGCCGCGCGGAGATTCTTTTTCGTGTCTCGCGCAATGTTTTTCGACCTCGCCCAAACGTTACGAGCGCAGTGGTCCGCCTCACGTTTCCGCAGGAGCCGTCGGGTGTCGAGTACACGGGTCGTCTCAGGGAAGTGGTGCGCGCCGCATTCAACCAGCGCAGGAAGAAGCTTCGAAACAGCCTCGCTGCGGTAGCGGAGAATGCCGGCGTCGAAATCCCCGATCGCTGGTCGAATCGCAGGGCTGAAGAACTCGTGCCCGAAGAGTTTGTTGAGTTGACACGCTATCTTACGCGCTGACCTCAGTTCGGGACGCCGGCCCGGTGGCGTGAATATCGCATTTCAGGAGATGGTGGAACGTGCCTACGAACGCAGACGATACAGGTAGCCCGAGTCCCGTCATGGAGATGACGGGAGAAGTGCTGGAGAACGTCTCTGCGCTGGTCGAGTCCGGACAGCGCGGCATGGTTATGAACCTGGTCGCCGACATGTATCCGGCAGACCTGGCGCTCCTGTTGGAGCACCTGTCGGCGCAAGAGGCGGGCATTCTCTTCCACTGGCTCCCGACCGAGCGCGCTGGCGAAGTACTGCCGGAACTCGACGACGATTTTCGGGCGACGCTACTTGAGGAGGTTCACTCGAAGCGCATCACCGAGATCATCGATGAGCTCGATACCGACGACGCCGCGGACGTTCTGGCCGACCTCCCTCAGGAGGTGGTACAGGAGGTGCTTCCTGCTCTCGAAGACAAGGTCGAACTCGAAGAACTCCTGGCATACGACGAGGAGAGTGCCGGCGGGATCATGGGCACCGAATTCGTGGCCGTGCCCGGTGACTGGACCGTCGACGACGCCACCGAAGAAATTCGTCGCAAGGCTGATGATGTCGAGCCGATATATGCCGTATTTGTTCTGGACTCCGAGAAGCGGCTGATCGGTGGCGTATCGCTCAAACGTCTGTTGCTTTCGCGAGCGGGGTCGCGCATGGACGCCGTCATGGACACAGACGATATCTGTGTTGTTGCCGGCGTCGATCAGGAAGAAGTCGCCCGGGTCATGGAGCGCTACGACATGGTTTCATTACCGGTCGTGGACGACCAGCGACGCCCCATCGGCCGAATAACGATCGACGACGTGGTCGACGTCTTGCGCGACGAAGCCGAAGAGGACATCCAGCGCATGAGTGGTGTGGCTGGAGGTGAGGAGCCGACCGACTCTATCCTGCGGATCACACGCGGTCGTCTTCCGTGGCTGCTTGCCGGCCTCTGCGGCGCGGGACTGTCGTCACTCGTTATCGCAAGATTTGAACACACACTCGAACAGGCCGTCGTGCTTGCGTTCTTTATTCCGATCGTGATGGCGACCGCAGGTAACGCGGGTATTCAGAGTTCGGCCATCGCCGTGCAGGGCATCGCAGCCGGTGATGTATGGTCGGGAGACCTGCTGAAACGTCTGGCGAAGGAAATGGGTGTCGCTGTCATCAACGCTGTGGCGCTTGCGGCCGTGCTCGCCGTGGGAGTGCTTGTTCTGGTCGATGCGGACCGGCCGAGAATGCTGGCGTTGACCGCCAGTCTCGCGCTGGTACTCGTGATCATTCTGGCTACGACGATCGGCGCGGCGGTGCCGCTCGTGCTCAATCGTCTTGGCATTGACCCTGCGCTTGCAACCGGCCCCTTCATCACGACGACGAACGACATCCTCGGCATCCTCGTGTTCTTCGTCCTGGCGTCGCTGATCTACCTGACCTGAACGAGCCCGTCGGGCTACGCGTCCTCGACGGTGTTCCGAACTGCTCGGAGGAATCTCCACACCCTGAAGCGATTTACGCCCAGATCCCAGTGGCCGGTGCGACTCGCACTACGAACGTGGAGCACGCTGCCGTGCGGAGTGGGGGCGACGACGAACTCCATGTCATCCTTGAAGAATCCGGCCCGGTGAACGGAGGCCACGTGACCTTCGCTCAGGTCCTCGATTTGGAGGGGGCTCATCGACTCCAGTGCGCTACGCGCGCTCTTCAAGAGAGAATCAGCCGGTATCGAGAACGCGACCGAGCGACGAACGCACGCCGGAAAGGCAGGGCACGCCGCCAGAGGGTTACTCAGCGTGTCGGTAGCTGAAGACACTTGCGAGACCGCTGCAGCGACCGCGAAGGTCGCTGGTCTTCAGGAAGTGGCTGGCTGCAGATTTGTGGGCGCCTCGGCGTTGTACTTCGACGGGCACTTCACAAGGATATTTTCCGCGTGAAAGACATCACCGCTGGCACGCCCTTCGATCACCAGCTTCTCTGCATCTTCGAAGTTCGCCGGCTTGGGGTTGGAATACTGGACCTCGCTGACGTTGCCGTCGTCGTCCTGCATATAGAAAACGAACACGTTTTCTGACGGATTGTAGCTCGCCTCGCGATCTTCAAGCCACGTGCCAACGACATGGGCCTTGGAGCCGGATTCGGCCGCCTGCGCAAAACTCATGTACCCACCGACCTGCTGACCGAAATTCAGAAAGAGAAGGGTGGTGAATCCAACAAGTAGAATGAGCCCGATGATGGTCTTCGCTTTCATATATCCTCTATCGTCCAGAATAGTCGATTTATATAAACGCTACTCAGCGTTGCCAGATCCGTGAATGTCGTCCGCGATGGATCGTTCCAGGTTGCTGATTTTTCGATCTGTTCGCAACAGAAAGAAGGCGATTCCCGCCCATATCAGCAGTACGACGACGAGCACGACATAAATCTTGTCGTGTGCCAGGAAAACGGCTTCCAATCCCGACTGGGCCGCGGCCGGCTGCTGAGCCCACAAGCTGTCGTATGCCGTAGCGGCGCCCGCATCCTGCGGTACCGCTTGCTGGGCATCCTGGATCAATCTCAGGTTCATGGCTGCTCCGGAAGATGGTGTTTGTGATACAGAAGGTCGTCGGCACGCTCCGACGCAAGTTGCAGGCGCACACGCTGCGTGTAGAGGACCCAGAAGAGCCCGATAAATCCAATGATAGCCGGGTAGAACACAAGGCGCATCACCGGGTGAGTGATCTCGCTGAACGCCGGATTCCCGTCAGCACCCGGATGCAGACTTTGCATCTGCCGCGGCAACACGTAGAGCAGGAACGGGACGGTCGTGGCGGCAAATATGTTGTAGACGGCGGCAATCCGGCCCCGCTTTTCCGGATCGTCGATCGAGTCACGCAGAATGAAGTACGCGCCGTAGATCAGCAGCTCGACAGCCGCCATGGACTGGCGTGGATCCCAGTTCCACCAGATATTCGTTCCCTGGTACCACGTAAATCGCGACCAGAAAATGCCGGTCACCAGTCCCATGAGGCCAAAGACGACGGCCAGACGCGCCGACTCCGAGGCCCGGATGTCATGAATCTGCTTTCCGGAGCCGAGGTAGCGAATCGAGTGGTACGCGGAGAGGAACACCGCTGCCATGAGCGTGAACCACATCGGCACATGGAAATACAGATTCCGCGCCGTGTGCTCCAGGATATTGATGCGGGGAATATCCAGCACGAAGGCGGCAAGAATCACAATCGTGAGCCAGCCGATCACCAGATTTCGCACCAACTGGTAGCGTTTCACATTGACTTCGGGATGACGCATGATGCCTCTAGTCTTTCCAGACAAAATCGAAAAGAAGAACGGATGCCGTGATCACGACACCCGCAAAACTCAGCAGGGTCACCAGATGATCCGTGGATCCCGACCAGCCGACGCCGCCGGCGAGGGCATTCTTTGTTGCCCCGACTACGGAGAGCAGCAGCGGAATCAGCAACGGAAACACGAGAACCGGGAGAAGCGGGCCTCGATTGGCGGTACGCGCAATAATTGCCGCCAGCAGTGTCGTCGCGCCTGACAGTCCGAGAGAGCCGAGCAGGAGGGTCGTCGCGAAAAGGCCGGGGAAGTCAACGTCGATGTTGAGCAGGGCCACGAACGCGACGCCGGCGAGAAAGTTAGCCGCGAGTACGAGCAGGAAGTTGAACATCAGCTTGCCCGCATACACCATGCTCGCTTCCGCATGGAGTTGAAGCAGGATCACGGTTCCACGCTCCACCTCGCTGACAAACGCGCGGCCGAGCCCGATGGACGCGGCGAATACGATCACGATCCACAGGAGTGCTGATTGGGCATGCACAGAGATCGGCTGCTGGCCAAGCGCGAACATGGTCAACAACAGCGTCGACACGACGAACATCAGCAGGACGCTGATGCCATACCGGTCGCGCAATTCGACTTCGAAGTCTTTTCTGAAAATGGCCCAGGAGCCTGCTAGCCAGGTCATGGGTGCTTTGGCTGGTGAATCGAGCTTCCGAATCTATTAAAACGTCACCATTACCGGTCGAGAAGACTCCCTGAATAACACGGCAGGCGAGGCCGCCGGCTTCATTTCGCGGACGTTGGAGGATCGAAGTCGCCGACGAAGGCGATTTCCGGCTCCAGGTCGAGGTCAAACCGCTCGCGGACCGCATTCTGGACTATCAGTATCAGGGCCTGAACGTCGGCGGCTTTCGCGTCTCCGCGATTGATCATGATGTTGGCATGGCGGCGGGTTATTTCGGCGCCGCCGATGCGGGTGCCTTTCAGGCCGGCCTCGTCGATCAGGCGGCCGGCACCGATGCCGTCAATTTTCTTGAAGATCGAACCCGCGCTGGGCTCGGTAGTGAGCGGTGGATGTCGTTCCGCGCGCCATAGGAGGTTGGCGTCCATCGTCCGACGCATGGTTTCACGGTCACCGGGCTCAAGCTGGAAAGTTGCCGACAGCACGATATCGTCGCGGTCGTGGAGGATGGAGTAGTCGTATCCGAACTTGAAGTAGTCGACTCCGACGGTTCGTCGATCCCCTTCTTCCGTCAGAATCGCGGCCTCGTGAAGCACTTCGGCAATGAACATGGTCCGTTCGCGATCCGGCGGGGGCGAGAGGAAGTGCAGGTTCTGCCACAGGGCGCCGCCGACAGTCGACGGAATACCCACGTAGTGTTCGATGCCCTGCAAACCGGCTTCTGCCGCAGCATCAATCACATTCGGGTAAAAGATGGCGCCGCTTTCAGCAAAAACGCGGGCCGATTCCGCGTCCACCTGAATTCGGGTAGCCGCGTTGTGAATGATGAGGCCCCGAAACCCCCGGTCTCCAACCAGGATATTTGCTCCGCAGCCGAGCAGGAAATGGTTCAGGTCGTGACTCCGGGCGATCCGAATGACCTGCTCGAGTTCGTCGCTGGACGTCGCTTCCACAAAGAGATCGGCGGGCCCACCGATCTTGAACGTCGTGAACGGTGCCAGGACCACATTGTGGTGAATCCTCTCGGCCCCCAGCAGCTCCTTGAGGCGGGTGACGGCGTCTGTGGGTGCAGTCGTCAACGTGTCGATCATTGGAGTGGTAGCCTTGAAGATACAACGAACGTTGGCGGGTTCGGCTTGTTGCCCTGCAACATCACCGCTACCTTCACCGTCGAGTAAAGGGATTCACCGAACAACACCCCGGCATCGACATGAACACCAACTACCCGAACGTGACAAAGGCCCTGTCCAGATCTGCCGTCGTGGCGGTGGTCGTCGTCTTCCTCTTCGCGATGGCGGGTGGCTGCATGACGACGAGCATCAGGTCAGGCGAGGCCGGTGTACGCTACAGCCAGCTGGGGGGCACGGACCTGGACTATTCGTACGGTGAGGGCCTCAAGATCTATCCGCCGTGGGTGCAGGTGATACGCTACGACGTGCGGGTTCAGGAGAAGCTGGAGGTACTGGAGGCGCTTTCGTCAAACGGACTCAGCATCGGCATGGATATTTCCATTCGCTGGAATCCCGACGCATCCTCGCTTCCGCAGTTGCACACGACATACGGGGTCGATTACTACCGCAAACTCGTGCAGCCGGAACTGCGGTCCGCGGTCAGGGAAATCGTAGGGCAGTTCACACCGGACGAGTTGTACTCCAGCCGCCGGGCAGAACTGCAGTCGCTGATCTTCGAGCGTGTCCGGTCGGGTGCCGAAGTGAACTTCGTCAACATCCAGGCTGTCCTCATCAGGGATATCCGACTTCCTGACCAGATCCGCGTTGCGATCGAGAACAAGCTGAAGGAAGAGCAGGAAGCCGAGCGCTACCAGTTTACGATCGAGAAGGAGCGTCTCGAGGCGCAGCGAAAGGAAATCGAGGCGCGTGGTCAGGCGGAGTACCAGCGACTTATCACGCAGAGTCTCACGCCGGCATTCCTGAAGTTACAAGGGCATCGAGGCCACCCAGCAGTTGGCTGCATCGCCAAACACGAAGACGGTGATCGTGGGAGGAGGGGAGAGTGGTCTGCCCGTGATACTCGGAGGCAATTGACGCTCGAATGCGCGGCGGCGATTCAGATTTTTTCGATCGCGTGTGGGACGTAGTGGCTCAGATCCCTCACGGGAAGGTCACGACCTACGGGCATATCGCCGAGCATGTTGGCCTGAAGAGTGCCGCTCGAACGGTCGGTTGGGCACTGAACGCGGCAGCCGATACGGGTCTTCCGTGCCACCGTGTCGTGAATCGCTTCGGCGCACTGTCGGGATGCCGGCACTTCGGGGGTGCTCACATCATGGAGGATCTGCTGCGAAGCGAGGGCGTGACCTTCACGGATGACGACTGTGTCGACATGAAAGAGCATCTCTGGGTACCGGGGACGCCATCCGGGTAGCTATTGGCCGGCCAGTCGTCTGAGCTGCTGCCAGAATCCCGGGAACGAGATGTTCGCACAGTTGGCATTGTGGATCGTGGTCTGACCCTCTGCGAGCAAGCCCGCGACGCCCATGGCCATGGCCACACGGTGATCTCCGAAGGAATCGACCTCCGCGCCGCGCAGCGTCGTGCCACCGCGAATCGTGAGACCGTCGTCATGCTCGTCCATGTCGGCGCCCATCTTCCTGAGATTCGTCACCATCGCTTTGATGCGGTCTGTCTCCTTCACGCGCAACTCGGCGGCATCGCGGATCGAGGTGGTGCCGTGGGCGCCGGTCGCCGCGACGGCGAGAATCGGTATCTCGTCGATAAGATTGGGCACGAGCGCTCCTGTGATATTTACGCTCGTGAGCGGAGACGTGCGAACTCGCAGGTCACCGATCAACTCGCCGCCGAACGTGCGCTCATCCGACCGTTCGATTCGCGCACCCATGGCGGAGAGCACATCCAGCGCTCCCGAACGCGTCGGGTTGAGGCCCACGCCGGCGATGGTCATCTGCGCGTTCGGTACGGCGGCACCGGCGACGAGGAAAAACGCTGCCGCGGAGAAATCGCGAGGCACCGCCCAGCCCTGAGCCGGAATCACCCGATGACCGCTGACCGATATGTGCGCTTCGTCGCCCAGATGAAGGATCTCCAGCCGCAGCATGCGCTCTGTGTGATCCCGGGTCGTCCTCGATTCAATCACGGTCGTCTCGCCATCTGCGTAAAGGCCGGCAAGAAGCGTGCACGACTTGACCTGAGCGGACGCTACAGGCAGGCGGTACTCGATCGACGTCAGCGGCCCATCGGCGGGAAGGATGTGAATCGGAGCGTGCCCATCGGTCAGCTCGATCCGGGCTCCCATCCGTCGCAGCGGTTCGGCGATGCGTTGCATCGGCCTGGCGGACAGGGACGCGTCGCCGACGAGCGTCGACGCGAATGACTGGCCCGCCAACACGCCGGCCAACAACCTCATGGTTGTGCCGGAATTGCCGCAATCTATCGGTTCCTGACTCGGCTGCAGACCGCTCAATCCGCGTCCATGCACACGCATCGACGCTTCCTCGACATCGATCTTGACGCCAAGCTGCCGCAGACAACTGATCGTACTCTGCGGATCTCGCGCGTCAGGGAAATTGACGATTTCGCTCGGGCCATCCGCGAGCGCCGCAAGAATAGCAGCGCGGTGGGCAATCGACTTGTCGCCGGGAAGGTCGACGCGCCCGACAGCATGCGTTGCCCTGTGAATTACCTGATCCATGTTCCGGCCGTTGGCCACATTGTGAGCTGCCGATATGATTCACCGGGCGCCGCTACCAGACGGGCGAATGACTCGATGGTCCCATCGGCATATCCAGGGTGACCTCACGCAGCAAGCCCTGCTTTCTCTCCCAGTGGAGAAACGCGTACCTGAAGCCGTTGAGTGCGACCTCGCGCAGATCCTTCGCGCCCACGCCACACCTCGTATGAACCTTCAGAAGTTCGTCCGTCACCGTCGTCCGACTGAACAGGCGGTTGTCGGTGTTGACCGTGACCGGAACTCCGGCGTCAACAAAGGCGCGGATCGGGTGGGCTTCAAATGAGTCGACGACCTTGGTCTGGACATTACTTGTCGGGCAGAGCTCGAGCGGTATCTGGTGATCGACGAAATACTGCATCAAGTCCGGATCCTGCCCGAGCGTAATTCCGTGGCCAATCCGGTGCGCGCCGCAATAGAACACCGCCTGTCGAATAGAATCAGGGCCCCACGATTCGCCGGCGTGAACGGTGAGGTTCAGCAG
The DNA here is from genome assembly GCA_963768565.1 of Rhodothermales bacterium. Taxonomy (GTDB): domain Bacteria; phylum Bacteroidota; class Rhodothermia; order Rhodothermales; family JABDKH01; genus JABDKH01. The sequence goes on along the minus strand of CAVYIO010000035.1, from coordinate 78,654 downwards.
ATTATTGCGGGCATAATAGAATGCATGAAGGTGATGCTTTGGAGGGTTGCCCGCCTCGCCGCCGGCCAGGTCGAACGCCACAACTCCTTTGTCGCGGAGCTTCACCGCGACTTCGGCCTGCATCAGAGATGCACTTTCCATGCGATCTCTCAGGCCACATACGACGATGCGCGCGATAATCGGATACTTGTCTTCTGCCCGCTGCAAGCCCGCCCGAACGGCCTCGAGCACTTTCTCGAGACTCAGCTTCTCACGCGTGCACAGAATGGGCGCGAACCGGACTTCGAGATATCGGACGTTCTCGGCCGCGTTGTCTTCCGCCAGCTCGAACGCGATTCGCTCCAGTGCTGCTGCCGTCTGCATGACCGGTATCGTGTAGCGGAACCAGGAGAGGTACGACTCGAGAGTCTCAGAGGCATCGATTGTCTTGAGGATCTCGGTGAGCTCGGCTTCGGTCGATGCGGGAAGGAGGTCGAGCTTGCCCTGTTCTGTGGCCAGTTCGAGTAATGTGGAAAGACGCATCGACCCGTCGAGGTGACAATGCAGATCTGCCTTGGGCCACGCCAGAATATCGTTCCGGGAGAGAACGGCGGCGGATTGGGGAGGGGAGTCGACCATAACTGCTTTCTTGATCAAGTTAGGGGGCTGTTTCCGACCTTGCAACGGCGCCGGGTGATAGGAACAGGCAGAGTGAGGCTTCGTTTCCAATCGCAGCGCGGGCGTTACTTTTCGTGGCTGCTTTTGCTTCGGTCTTGTAACTTCGAAGCGATTCCGTTCTCAATCGGGAGCGGCGGTCGCAGTGTGCGCCGCCTGTATCATCCCAACCAACGCGAGGTGTTTATATGGGTAGTCTAGGCCCAATGGAGATTCTACTGATCTTTCTGGCCATTCTGCTGATTTTCGGGGCCAAGCGTATTCCCGAGATTGCTCGGGGAATGGGCAAGGGTATCAAGGAATTTCGCTCCGCAACTCGCGACATCAGCAATGAGCTGACGCTGGACGACAAAGAGAACCGGATACACACACCACGTCCTCCGGCGCAGGGTACACCCGCTCCACGACAGGATACGGCGACCCCTGAACGCGATGAATCCGCGGCGCAGAGCTAGCGATCCGATCCCCGGCGAGTGCTCGCAAGATGAATCGATCAACATTTGTTGATGACCGCCGGCGGCTGTTGGCGGGGGAGACCAGTTGTGAACAGCTGGTCTCGTCATATCTCGACGTTGTCGGCGAAAAGAACGACGATCTGAATGCGCTGCTTTCTGTCAGCGGCGAGCAGGCGGTCCAGGCGGCGCGGGCCGTCGACCGTCGACTGAGTGCGGCGGAGTCCTTGCCGATGGCCGGGGCCGTGGTCGCCGTCAAGGATGTGCTCTGCATTGAAGGAGATCCCGTGACGTGCGGCTCTCACATTCTGGAGGGCTTCCGCTCGCTCTATACGGCGACGTCGGTGCAGCGACTGCAGGAGGCCGGGGCTGTCGTCATCGGCAAGGCGAATTGTGATGAGTTTGCGATGGGCTCGTCGAACGAGAACTCATACTTCGGGCCGGTCAGGAATCCGGTCGCGCCGGATCGTGTGCCGGGCGGATCGTCCGGGGGGTCGGCGGCGGCCGTGGCAGCCGGAATGTGTAACCTGGCGCTCGGCTCGGACACCGGGGGATCGATCCGTCAGCCGGCGGCCTTCTGCGGAGTTGTGGGCCTGAAGCCGACCTACGGACGGGTCAGCCGGTACGGCCTCGTTGCCTACGCCTCGTCACTCGACAGCGTCGGTCCGATGGCCAACTCGGTGGAGGACGTTGCTGCTGCTCTGACCGTGATGGCGGGCGTGGACACGTCCGATTCGACCAGCGCCCCGGTGGAGGTCCCCGATTTTGTGCCCGCTGTGACGCGGGGCGTCGAAGGCCTTCGAGTGGGAGTGCCCGCCGAGTTTATGGGCGACGGTCTCGATCCCGAGATTCGAGCCTGCCTTGAGGAGCAACTCGGCGTACTGGAATCCGGCGGCGCTGCTGATCACGGAAGTGACATTGCCGCATACGAGTTACGGCATCGCTGCATACTATGTACTGGCCACGGCGGAAGCGTCCAGCAATCTCGCCCGCTACGACGGCGTCCGGTATGGCTACCGGTCGACAAAAACTCCGGCAGACGGCCGGGAGTCCGGTTTTGACCTCGCCGCCATGTACACACGCTCCCGCACCGAGGGCTTCGGCCCCGAGGTGAAGAGGAGAATCATGCTGGGCACCTACGTCCTGTCCTCGGGATATTACGATGCGTACTATGCCCGCGCGCAGCGCGTGCGTGCCCTTATTCGACGTGACTTCGATAGCGCGTTCGAGCAGGTCGATGTACTTTTGACACCGGCAACGCCGACACCGGCGTTCGAACTGGGCAGCAAAGCGGACGACCCTCTCGAGATGTACCTCAGCGACATTTACACCGTTACGGCGAATCTTGCGGGCATCCCCGGACTTGTTGTGCCGACGGGCCGCCACAGCAGCGGGCTCCCGATCGGGCTTCAGTTCCTCGGGGGGCATTTTGATGAGGCGAGTATCCTGGCCGCCGGACATTTTCTGATGGACCGCGTCCACTCCTCGTCCGTCTAGTACCATAAACACGGTTAAGAATGAGCATTCTGGTTGACAAGAACACGCGTCTCGTCGTGCAGGGATTCACCGGTCGGGAGGGCACCTTCCACTCCGAGCAGATGATCGAGTACGGCACACGCCTGATCGGAGGCGTCACGCCCGGCAAGGGCGGAACGCGCCATCTCGATCGGCCGGTGTTCAATACGGTCGCCGAGTCGGTCCGGGATGAAGGGGCCAACACATCGGTGATTTTCGTGCCGCCGCCATTTGCTGCGGACGCCGTTCTGGAAGCCGCCGACGCCGGAATCAAGGTCATCGTATGCATTACCGAGGGCATTCCGACCGGCGACATGATCGACGTCTATCATTTCGTCAAGCGGAAGGGGGCCCATCTCGTCGGTCCAAACTGTCCCGGCGTCCTGTCGCCAGGTGCCGGGAAGGTCGGGATCATGCCGGCCATGATCTTCTCTGAAGGATCCATTGGTGTCGTGTCGCGGTCCGGCACACTCACCTATGAGGCGGTGGACCAGCTCACACGCGAAGGATTCGGGCAGAGCACGGCAGTCGGCATCGGCGGCGATCCGATCATCGGAACGACGGTTCACCGATGCATTGAAACTGTTCCAGGCCGATCCTCAGACCGAAGCCGTCGTGCTTATCGGCGAGATTGGCGGCACTGCGGAAGAGGAAGCCGCTCAGTATATCACCGCCGAGATGTCCAAGCCGGTGTTCGTGTTTATCGCAGGTGCAACTGCACCTCCCGGAAGGCGAATGGGCCACGCAGGGGCGATCATCGCAGGCGGCAAGGGGACCGCGGAGGACAAATTCAAAGCACTTGGCGCGGCTGGTGCCGTGATCGTCAAGAATCCGGCTCTCATCGGTGCCACCGTGCGCGAACATATGGCGGCGGCGTAAGCCGGATCGCCCGATACGCTCTCGCGCTTCCACGCCGGTTCAAGCCTGTTCGTGGTCAACCCTGATCCTGTGATGGAGATTAACTCGGCCGATTTCGTCATCGGCGTGGCTTCTCCCGCCCAGTTGCCGGCGTCCACGCAGCCCGAAGTTGCGTTTGTAGGCCGGTCCAACGTCGGGAAGAGTTCGCTGATTAATCTGGTGCTGGGTCGGCGCAATCTCGCTCGCACCAGCGGTTCGCCCGGCAAGACGAGGGAATTCAATTTCTATCTCGTCAACGAGGCGTTTCATCTCGTGGACCTTCCCGGGCTCGGCTACGCCCGCGTGTCCCGTACCGATCGTACACGCTGGGCCCGCCACATTCGTTCGTATCTCCAGTCGCGGCAGACGCTCTGCCTCGTCTTCCATCTGATCGACAGTCGACACAGTTTGATGGAGGCAGATGACGAGCTGCTGGATTTGTACCGCAACGGCGACGTGCCGGTTGTGGTGGTCCTGACGAAGGCCGACAAATTATCCGGGAATGAGCGCAAAAAAGCTCAACAGCGAGTGAAAAAGGACCTTCTGGCGCGCGGACTGGAATTGCCGCTGGTTCTGGCCTCGTCCCTTCGCAGAGAGGGTCGGGATGAGATTCTGGACTGGGTCGGAATGTCTATCGCCGGAGCGACGTAGGGCACGAACGAACTTTGTCTGAAGACGCGTCGCGGGCCTCACAGCGATGAGAGCCTTGTGCGTTCCGTCCATACATTTCCACCGTATACATCGCATTGCGAAAACTCAGCTACGAACACGCCGCGCGGAGGTGGTTGCTATGAAGGGCACTGTTCTGATAACCGATAATCTCGATCCGGTTTGTGCTGAAATGCTCACCAGCAGCGGCCATCAGGTCGACACGCACGTCGGGAAGTCGCACGCAGAGCTGCTCGAGCTCGCGGGTACAGCCGATGCATGGATCGTTCGCAGCGGAACGAAAATCACGGCCGACCTCATCGAGGCCGCGCATCGTCTGCAGGTAATTGGTCGCGCCGGCGTCGGCGTCGACAATATTGATCTTGAGGCGGCGACTCGTCGCGGGGTGCTTGTGATCAACGCCCCTGACGGCAACACGATCTCCACGGCCGAGCACACGTGTGCCATGCTGATGTCTGCTGTGCGCCACATTCCGCAGGCGGTCGCGTCGCTGAAGGGTGGCGAATGGAACAAGAAGGCCTTCAAAGGCGCCGAGGTGAATGGCAAGACGCTTGGCATCATCGGCGTCGGCAAGATCGGCCAGGCAGTGGCAGAGAGGATGAAATCTTTCGGTGTGAAGGTCCTCGGCCATGATCCTGTGCTCTCGCGCGAGGTCGCCGATCGCATCGGTGTCACGCTTGTTACGCTGGAAGAGCTTCTCGAGCAGAGCGACATCATCACCGTCCATACACCGCTCTCGGATTCAACGAGGGGTCTGCTTAACCGGGACACCCTTGCCCGCTGCCGGGACGGGGTGTACATCGTGAATTGCGCGCGCGGCGGCATCGTCGATGAGAAAGACCTGCTCGAGGCCATTACGTCCGGCAAGGTCGCCGGGGCTGCGCTCGACGTGTACTCGGCAGAGCCACCGCCGGAGGGACTCACTGATCTGCTCCGACACGCGAAGGTGGTGGCCACTCCGCATATTGCAGCCTCTACCGGAGAGGCGCAGGAGAAAGTGGCTGTCCAGGTTACCGAGCAGGTGGCGAAAGCTCTCAACGGGGAACCTGTGACGGTGGCAGTGAACGCGATGGCCATCAAGGGTGCGGGGAGGCCGGAGCTCCGGCCCTACGTTCGCCTCGCCGATATGCTGGGCCGCTTTGCAGCTCAGTTGTGTGACGGACAGGTGGACCAGGTCACCGTCAAGTTGTTTGGTGATCTGCCGGTACAGAATGGCGACGTCTTGTCGGTCGCCGCGCTGAAAGGCCTCTTTGGAACCCTTGTAAGTGGGCCGGTCAACCTTGTAAACGCACCGTTTCTGGCAGAAGAAATGGGCTTGCAGGTTGACGAACAGCTACTGACTTCTGGAGACGGATATGCGAATCTTGTCGGCGTCGTGCTCAGGTCGGGGTCTCAGGAAGTTCGCGTAGGCGGAACGGTGTTCAGCGAGAATGATCTTCGACTGGTCCGAATCGACGACTTTCGGCTCGAAGTGCGCCCCGGCGGCTATATGTTGGTGTACCACAACGTCGACCGGCCGGGCGTTCTGGCGTCGGTCGGGACGATTCTGGCAGAGGCCAACATCAATATTGCGGCCATGGCTCTCGGTCGTGACACAGAAACGTCCCGGGCTCTAACGGTAATTGGCCTTGATGACGAGGTCCCGGCGTCAGTACTCGAGAAGATCGGCGGCCTTAAAGATGTGACGGGACCGCGCCTGATCCGAGCTTGAGCGGGCAAAAATGCGCGTCTGTAATTATCGATGCCCCCCTGACGCAGATGTGTGATTCCCTTGACAAAGGACAGGGGTGCGTCTATATTTGGCGTCCAACACCGGTCATGTAAACTATCCAAGCCACACACGCCAGAGCCTTATCGCCGACAGTTACAGCTTTTCAGACCCACCGTTTCACACGATTCACGCCACCGTCCACGTATTCGAAGTGGTTCGGAATATGTTGCGGTAGCGCGTAGGGTTTTTTGCTTGCCGTTGTGCGCCCGGGCAGTTGTTGTTGGAAAGAGGAGATGGATTTGGTCAGGCTTCCGTTCGCGAATTGGAACTTTCACACCTTGGGATAGATGCCGGAGTATTCCGAAGCTTATCCTTGAGCCACACATCACTGTATAAGAGGGAGGTAGCATATGTTACGTAAATGGGGCACGCTTGTGTTCTTGCTGCTCGCTACACCTTTGTTGGCAATGAGTCAGAACACCGGCAAACTTGCCGGGCAGGTTCTCGACACCGAGACGGGTGAAGCCCTTCCGGGTGCCAGCATTGCGCTAGCAGGTACGCAGGTCGGTACCATTTCGGACATTGATGGTAACTATTTTATCATCGGTGTCCCGGTAGGTACGTTCGACGTGCAGGCGTCATTCGTCGGCTATCAGCACACAGACCGTGTCGAGCGTCGAAATCAATGCCGGCTATACACGCGAAATCAATTTCAGTCTTTCTCCAGGTGTCGAACTCGACGAGATCGTTGTCGTGTACGAACGGCCACTCATTCAGAAGGACGCCATCGGCGCTCCGAAGGTGGTTACCGGGAGAAGAGATCGTAAACCTACCGGTTAGAGGCGCTGGACGTGTTGCTTCGCTGCAGGCGCGGCGTGGTCTCTAACGACTCAGACGGTTGCCTCTTCGTTCGCGGTGGTCGCGACGAGCAGGTGATCTTCTTCGTCGACGGCGTCAAGGTGATCGGTAACCTTGGTGTCCCGCAGCAGGCTGTCCAGCAGCAGGAGATGCTGATCGGCTCCATCCCGGCGAAGTTCGGAGATGCGATGTCCGGTATCATCTCGATCACCACCAAGTCGGGTGCTCCAAAGTTCTTCGGCAGCCTCGAAGCGATTACCTCAGAGGTCCTCGACCCCTGGGGCTACAACCTGTTCTCGGGTACGGTCGGCGGACCGATCGTCAAGAACAAGTTGAGCTTCTTCATGTCGGGCGAGGCGCTCATCCAGAGCGATTCTCAGCCGTTCGCCGTTGACACCCCGCAGCTCAGATGAGCAGCTCGGCGCGTTGCTGGCGAGTCCGCAGGTTCTGCAGATCGAGAACGGCGATGGTGAGATTCGCTACCTGCCGATGCCGTCGAACCTCCCGGACACGATCTCTTTCGCTGATTTCGACGAGATGTTGTCGATTCCGGAGGGATTTGACCTCTCGACCGGCACACCGATCGACGCCGGTCAGGTGGTCACTCTGAGCGACTTGAACATGGTCGACGGGAAGAACGAGCCGCGTCAACGCTTCGACTTCAACGGCAACTTCACGTATACGCCGTCGAAGGCTATCAGCGTTCGTGCGGGTGGGTCGTTCACCGAAGACAAGTTCGAAAACTACAACTTCACGAGTTCGCTGTACAATCGGCTTTCTCTTGATGGTGGAGCGACGACGGACAGGTTCACGCAAAGAGATGACCGGACCCTGCGTCTGTTCACTACATGGACGCACCGTGTATCGGACAACACGTTCTATCAGTTGCAGTTCGACTACACCGACGACAAGACGTGGAGCTATCCCGAGTGGCTTTAGCAACGACGTCAGCGACGCGCTGGCGGTCGGAGACATCGACGATCCTCGTAACAGACGCTGGCCGCCTATCGGATCCTGGCCGACACCGACGGAGATGGCTCGGCCGACTCCTACGTTCGCCGTTTCCGTGACGGACAGCTGTTCAACCCGAGCGCCGTCGTCAACCTCTGGACGCCTGTTGGTAGCCCCCCGACTGGTACAGCGACGTTCAGTAAGTCCAACAGCACGCAGCTGCGGTTCTCCGGTAGCGCGACCACGCAGGTGGGCGTGCATCAGATGGAGTTCGGCGGCGAATTCGAGCAGCAGACAAACCGTTTCTACAGTGTAGCAGGCAACGGACTGTCTCGGTTCGTCTGCGACGACGTTCCGCATCGAATTGTGGAGCCGAGAATCTCGATCCCGGAGGTATTCGATGCCTCGGGCAACCTGATCGGGCCCACGGCCTACAGCAACCTTCCGTTCAAGGCGTTCCGTGATCGATGCCGTCTGGTACGGATACGACTTCCGCGGCCTCAACGAAGTGGACGACCAGAACGTCGACTCGTACCTCGACACCAGTGCTGAGTCGAACCACAACGTTGCGCCCTGGAAGCCGATCTACTACGCCGGCTATATCCAGGACAAGATCGAGTTCAGAGACCTGGTCATTAACCTGGGTCTGCGCGTAGACGTCTTCGACAGCAATACGCTGGTTCTGCAAGGATCCAGGTGCTCCTGCTCCGATCATCCGAGTAAGCGACTCGGATCTGATCGACGCAGTCGTTGGCGGTGAGTACTCGATACCGTCGAACATTGACGACGACTACGCGGTCTACTTCAACGATAACGGCGTGATCGTGGGCTATCCGCAACATCGATGGCGACTTCTTCGATGCTGACGGTCAGGATTCGAACCTGTCAACGATCGACAACCTCGGTACGCAACGTCAGGCCGGGCACGCAGCAGCTGCTTCCGAGATCTTCAAGGACTACGAGCCTGAGATCACCTGGATGCCGCGTATCGGCGTGTCGTTCCCGGTAACGAATCAGGCACTGTTCTTCGCGAGCTACAACATCACGTCGCAGCGTCCGCGCGAGCAAGCATTCGCTCCGTTCTCGACCTACGACCAGATTTCAGGTCAGTCTCGTCTGAACAACCCGGACCTGAAGCCCGAGAAGACCGTGCAGTACGAGCTCGGCTTCCGCCAGTCGTCTAGGTTCACGCGGGCCGCATTCCAGGTCTCGGCCTTCATGCGTCAGCAGAAGAACCTGATCCAGATCCGGAACATCAACGCGGTCGGACTTGGCGTCGGGGCGTACGGAAACGTGCAGAACGTCGACTTCGCGACCACGAAGGGTCTCGAACTCGAGTTCGATCTCCGGAGAACAAATGGTGTCGCTCTTCGCGCGAACTACACGTTCTCGCTGGCGAATGCTACGGGTAGTGACTCGCAGGCTCTGCGAATCATCCAGTGGCGTGGCACGCTGGCAGAACGGGCTGTACTTCCCGAACTTCATCTCGCCAGCCGGCTTCGATCGTCGGCACTCGGCGAACCTCTCGTTCGACTACCGCCTCGGTGCGGGAGAGGGTCCGAAGATCGGTGACACGGCGTTCTTGCAGAACTTCGGTTTCAATGCATCAGCTCAGTTGGGTAGTGGCATGCCGTATACGGCTCTGCTGTCGCCCAGTGAGATCTGGTCGTCGTTTACCGATAACGTCGACGGCTCCATCAACGGCCGCAGGCTGCCGTGGTATAGCATCGTTGACATCCGTGTCGACCGGCGCTTCAACCTGAACGACAAGCACGGCTCTGACCGCGTTCGTATGGATTGAGAACCTGCTCGACAAGGACAACACGCTCGGCGTTTATCGTGCCTCGGGTCTCCCGGACACTGATGCGCTTCCTTGATACCGACAACGGTGCAGCGTTTGCAAACAACGCGGCATCGGCGCTCGGCGATCAACTCGCACGGGACTCGTTCGTCGACAACTACGGAGCGTACACAAACTCGCCCATCGGCACGGGCGGAAACCACTACTCAGGTGGTGTACGTTACTCGGTACCGCGTCGCGTCCGGCTCGGAGTCAGAGTGAACTTCTAATTGAGTCGCTAACCTCTCTCCTGGTTTCGGCCGGGAGAGAGGGATTCGACAGATAAAGAATTCAACACATGGAGATGTTGCACATGCCTTTCTTCAGGAAATACAGCATGTTGCTCTTGTCGCTGCTCATCCTTTCCGGGACTGCGTTCGCGGACGTAGACAAGGACAAGGACAAGAAGCGCAAGAACACAGACATGGCGGCGCTCATGGCAAAGTCGGCCGGTAAGGTCGGCGATTGTGCCCTCGGGAGCGCCTCGGCCGAGCTCGACGTGAACAACGTCCGAGCACGGCTTTACAACAACGGCGGCCTCTTCTGGATCGGCGGAAGCCCGATCTATGAGGTCCCAAAAGGAAGTGGCCAGAACGCGATCTTCGCATCGGGTATCTGGGTTGGCGGACTTGCTGACGGCGAACTGCGTACAGCTGCCGCTACGTACTCGGACTGGGAATTCTGGCCGGGTCCGCTGGATGCTGCTGCACAGCCCCCGGCAGATTGCGGCGTGTTCGACCGGATGTTTCGCGTCAGTCGCGAGAACATCAAGAACTTCCAGACGACGGGCGTAGCCACGCCAGACATGACCGACTGGCCGGCCGACCTCGGCGCGCCGGTTACCGATGGCGATGGCAACCCGGACAACTACAACCTGGCCGGTGGAGACCTTCCCGCAATCCTGGGCGACCAGTCAATCTGGTGGGTCATGAACGACGCGGGTAACCTTCACCTCACGACGGAAACGCCTCCGATGGGTCTCGAAATCCAGGCCCTCGCGTTCTCCTTCAACCAGGCAGGTGCCCTCGGCAACTCCACCTTCTACAAGTACAAGTTCATCTACAAGGGCTCGGATCCCCTGACGGACGTGTACATCGGCCTCTGGTCGGACCCGGACCTTGGTGATTCCGGTGACGATTACGTCGGAAGTGACTCGTTGCTGGGTATCGGATACGTCATGAACGGCGATAACTTCGACGGTGGTAGCTCAGGCTACGGCTCCCGCCCGCCCGCCCTCGCATACGACTTCTTCCAGGGTCCGCTTGTCGACAACGACGGGCGTGACAACAACCGGGATGGTGTCGTAGACGAAGAAGGCGAACGCATAGCGATGTCGAAATTCGTCTACTACAATAACGACGGAAGTGTGCAGGGTAATCCGGGTACGGCACAGGAGTACTACCAGTACCTCGCGGGCCAGTGGATAGACGGCACAGGGATCACCGAAGGTGGTTCCGGTCTCGGGTTCTCCACAATCCCGACGAACTACATGTTCCCGGCAACTCCCGGCAACTTCTGGAGCGAGGACAACATTGATGGCGCCGGAACCCGCAACCCTCCGGCCGACCGCAGATTCCTGCAATCTGCAGGACCATTCACGATGCTGCCCGGTGACGAGCAGGACGTCGTGTTCGGAATCGTGTGGGCGCAGGCAGGAGATCGGTTCTCATCAGTCGCACTGATGAAGCAGGATGATTCGAAAGCGCAGACTGCTTTCAACCTCGACTTCGATGTGCCGCCTCCTCCGGATCCACCGCGTCTCGCAGCCACCGAGATTGACGAGGGTGTCATTTTGTCCTGGTCCTACAACTCCAGCGACAACAACTTCCTCGACTCCTACGACGCTCCGAGTATCAACCTGATCACCGCGGAACCGGATGACGATACGTATACCTTCGAAGGCTACGTCGTGTACCAGTATGCATCTGCAGCCGACCAGGTCGGACAGATCATTGCTGTGTACGACCAGGCCGGAAACAACGTCACGAACGTCACCGAAGGCGTACTCGATCCGGCCACGGGTGCCGTCAACACGGTATTGCTGGTTCCGGGTACTGACAGTGGTGTGAAGAAGTCACACTTCGTTCAGAATCTGATCAACTACCAGACGTACTTCTTCGGAGTCCAGGCCTACGCCTACAACGGTAACTCGAATCCGCAGTGGTTCCCGAGTCCGATCGCACGCGCGACGATCACGCCTTCTCGCATTGCTGCGAGAGACGGCGGAACCGTCTTGAATGCGACTCCGGGTACGACGCTTGTCACCGACCGTACGGCTGGTGGCGGTGGTGGAGCAGCCTTCGATGCCGCCGGTATCCAGGGAGTTCGCGCCGAGATCTTCGATCCGTCGAAGGTGACCGGCGATACATACGCTGTCGACATCGTTGAGGTTGGTGGAGAGGATGCCGTCAAGGCGTTCAACCCTTGCGCAACGCAACGACGGGCGCGATGCTCTTTGACGCCGACGCTCAATATGCGAGCAGCGGCAATGTCGCACCGTTCTCTGCAGCCACGTTCGCTGCAGACGGCGTCTCCTTCACGGTAACGGCGAGCGCCGCGCTCGTCGTCGAGTTCGCTCGCGGTCGTCGACGGTCGCGGGTCCGATGATCCGTCGACGGCGTGCTGCGACCCGGATCGCCGGCACCTGTCGACCCGACGCTGTGTCCACGAAGTGGGTGAGTGACGTCGTGGCTATTCCGTACCTCTCAACGGAATCGTGGTCATTACATCATGTACCACGAGGGAACGGGGTCGGATGGATGTTGCCGCGGCTACGCTCCGCAGGATTTCGAGATTCGGTTCACCGAGACGGGTTCCTATGCGTACCACCCGTTCACGACGGGTAACGCCATCTGGGTGCCGTTCGAGGTCTGGGACATCGGCCCGACCTACACAGGTACGACGTCAACCCGAACGATCCATCGGACGACGTCCAGATGATCGCCAACCACTTCCTGGGTGGTAGAACGACCGAGTGTGAGTTCTGCACGACGCGGCAGGGTGCCTGTGATTCGGCGTATTCAGCGGCAGCACGATGATCGAGTGTACGCCTACTACGCTACCAACGGATACGCAGCGTGGGAAGCGGCTGTCGGGCCACTCGTGGAGGCAGACCCGAACCGTTGCCCGAACGCGTATGACCTGACGACCGGTGCCATCGAGGACGAGATTGACTTCGGCCGTGGTCGACCGATCCAACGGATGGTGTATCTTCAACGGTGACGTCACGCGCACGGTGCCGTCCGTATCCGGCATCCGGGCGTCGTGATCCGCATCTACACGACGAAGCCACTCCTCGTGGGTGACACGTACGAAGTATCGACCGCCGGCTTCAACGCCGTGTTCGGGCGATGCAACCACGCGAGAAGAGGCCCTCGACAACATCGTCGATTGTTCCGAACCCCTACCTGGGTGCGTCGGACTACGAGGTCGCTCGAGTAGTCGATGTGACCCGGATCACGAACCTGCCGTCGCGCGCGACGATTCGCATCTTCACGTTGAACGGTACGTTGATTCGTACGCTCGAGAAGAGCAGCGACGCTCGGTTCCTGAATTGGGACATGAACACCGAAGAAGGACTGCCCATCGCGAGCGGCATGTACCTCATTCATGTTGATGCAAAGGACGACGCGGGCGCCACATACGGCGAACGTGTACTGAAATTTGCGGTAGTCAAGAAGCGCGTACAGCTCAACGAGCTGTAGGCCAGGAGGATGACCCAAATGTCAAACGTCTCTTGCTCAATGTTGAAACTCTGGAGGTTTCTAACTATGCGAACTAGAATCGTCACTTATATCGGCCTCGCAGCCATCCTCCTGGGCTTTAGCGCTTCGGATGTGCTCGGTCAGGGGGCAGATCGGCGTGGTACCGCGGGTGCCACCTATCTGCTGTTGCCCGTGACCGCGCAAACTGCGTCGCTCGGCAATACAGCGACGGGTGGCTCGGCTACGATGTCCGGCCTCGAAGCGCTGTACAGCAACCCGTCCGCACTGATGCTGAATACTGGCACTAACGTCATGTTCAGCAACATGCAGTACTTCGCCGACATCGGCGTAAACACGTTCGGTGTTGCCCAGCGCGTCGGAAGCGGAAACGTAGCCCTCGTCGTAACTGCGTGGGATTTCGGTGAGATACCGAGAACAACCGAAGATCTCCCGGAGGTCTCCGACTTCACGTTCTCACCTCAATTCCTGCAATTCGGCCTGTCGTATGCTCGACAGCTCACGGACCGCATCGCCGCCGGTGCGACCCTGAAGATTCTCAACGAGGACATCGAACTGGTGTCCGCGACGGGAATCGCGATCGACGCAGGTATGTCATACACAGTCGGCGAAACGGGACTCCGCTTCGGTGTGGCTCTGAAGAACTTCGGTCCTCAGATGACCTACTCCGGAGACGGTCTCACGCAGCAGGTAGTTCTGCCCGGCGCGCCGTCGAACGCGACGACGCAAGCCGTTACGATCGAGGCCCAGGGCTTCGAGCTTCCGGCAATCCTGAACTTCGGCGTGTCCTACACGCGGGAGCTGGCTCAGGATGTCAACGTCGGAGTGCTCGGTAACTATCGGTCAAATAGCTTCGCCCAGGACCAGTTCTCCGGCGGGCTCGAGCTTGGCTTCCGCAACATACTCTATGTGCGTGGTGCCTACGAGCTGCAGGAAGACATGGACCAGACCGCATTCGACGGTTGGAGCGTTGGCGCAGGCCTGAACTTCGAGTTCTCGGGCCGCAGCGCAAGCTTCGACTATTCGTACAGCGGAGCTGAATTCTTCGACGCAGTCCAGATGTTCACCGTGCAGGTGACCCTCTAGACGGTCCAGAATAGGAGAAAGGGGCGGGCGGCTTCGGTTGCTCGCCCCTTTTCTTTTTTGTCAAAATCGGTTACGCGGCCGCAGTGCTGATCCCCGACGGGATGGGGCTCCCGGTCTGCCGCCCGACCGCCGGTCAAATCCCCGTTCCATCCGTATGCCGTCTATCCGGCACGTACATACGATTCCTGGCGTTTGGCATCCTCGTCAGCGTCTCGATGGGATGCACAAAGCAACCTGTTGGCTCCGAACCCGAGCGCGATCCGGGACCTGCGTTTCGCAACGTCGTGGCAGGAGTGGCGTTCGTTGGCGATGAAGCGTGCTTCGACTGTCACGAGACCGAGTACACGGGGTACCAGGATCACGGTATGGCCCGCTCGTACTATCCGCTTACCGCCGAGAATCGAGTCGAACAAGTCAGCGGCGTCGTCATCCAGGATCCGAATTCCGATCTGGTCTATTCGATCGTAGAAATCGAGGACCAACTCTATCAGGAGGAATACCGGCTCGGACCTGATGGCAGCCGCGAGAACGTTCTTCGTCGTCGCATGGATTACGTGGTTGGAAGTGGCAATGCCGCGCGCACCTACCTGACCGATAACAACGGACGTCTGAATCAACTGCCGCTGACGTGGTATACGCAGAAGGGACGATGGGACTTCAGTCCAGGTTATCGCGTGGTCAATCATCGGTTCTCTCGCCTGGTGCCGGACCGTTGCATGGCCTGCCACAATAGCTACCCTGAGCTCCGTGCCTTTCGTTGAGGGTAAGTACGCCCGAGTCCCGAATGGAATCGGGTGCGAGCGGTGTCACGGGCCCGGTGCGTTGCATGTTGAGGAGCGGCTTGAGGTCCCCGAGCCGGCATCCGAAATCGATGACAGTATCGTAAATCCTGCTCACCTGCCGATCGACCTTCGTCTCGATGTGTGCCAACAGTGCCATCTGCATACGACCGTATCAATGCTGCGGGAGGGGGAAGGTCCATTCGGATATCGGCCTTCACATTCCCTCGCCTCGCACGTCTCGCTGTTCGCTCTGCAGAAGGACGGATCCGACGAACAGATAGATGTCATATCGCATGCCGACCGCATGCGGCAGAGTGCGTGCTTCCTGACAACATCCGGGACAGCCGCGCCTCTTGAATGCACGACCTGCCACGACCCGCACGCGGGCTTCCGCGATCTTGGACCGGGCTACTTCAATGAATCGTGCATCGGATGTCATGCTGTTGAAGCCCTGCAGTCTCGGCTTTCGAATCCCGATGCTGTGTCAAGTCACGAGGCGAACTCGAACTGTATCGATTGCCATATGCCGAAGGTCGAAGCCGAAGACGCGCCGCATGCCAGTTTCACGGATCACAAGATCCGGGTAGTTCGTCGGGACGAACGTCCTGTGACACAGACTGGTGACCTGGCGATCGAACTGCGGCCGTACTTCGACCGGGATCGGGAGTCGCGCGGATGGATCGGTTTACGAGAACATGGCGCTCGTCATCTACGGTCGGCAGACCGGGGCGCAGCGATCTGATCCGCCAAGGGACCGGGGAACTGATGGCCGTACTCGAAACGGACACGACCCGGGGCGAAGCGCATTTCCTCGCTGGTCTGGGGAGTCATGCGCTGGGAGATGCGGAGGCGGCCATCCCGTTTCTCGAGACGGCGGTGCGCCGGGCCCCGAACCATCCCGAGCGTCTGAACGCGTTGGCTCAGGCGCTACGAGTCTGCCGGCCGGTCCGCAATCACTATTGGCCGCCTGTATCGTCGGGCGCTTACGGTCCAACCGGCATCGGCCGACATCCGTGTAAACTACGGGCGGTTTCTGCAGGCGCAGGAAAGATTCGAGGATGCGGAAACGCAATACAAGCTGGCCATCGATGAACACCCGTGGCTGACCGTCGCGTGGCACAACCTCGGTACCCTGCAGCTGGCCACGGGAGACCGGGAGGCGGCCGCGGCAAGCTTCAGAGAGACGTTGCGGCTCGATCCCCTGCTACACGGACGCAATGGGCAATCTGGCCGCGCTCAATGCGATGGACGGAAACGATACTGCGGCCGAGTTGCTCTTTGTGCGAGCGGTCAACGTGGCGCCGGAGGACCGGAACGCGCTCGGCAACCTGGGCGCCTACCGCCTGAACCAGGGTCGACTGGACGAGGCCGTCGAACTACTCGATCGTGCGGTGGCCGCGGATTCCACATTCGTCGACGGACTCGCTAATCTCGCGCTGGCCTACTTCCGCTCTGACAATCCCGGTCGCGCGCGGGTAATGGCCATGCGAGCTCTGAACATAGACCCATCCAGCAAGCTCGCCCGGCAGGTTCTGACCGCCACAGAGTAAAACGCCGCCGTCGGACGCTTATTCCGACGTCAGCGCGTCGGCGGCGCTCGTCGATGTGTCGTGCAATGTGCCGCGCGTGGTCTCGACCGTTCTCGATGAACCACCGACTCGTATTCAGTCCACCGCACACGGTGCCCGCGATGTAGATACCGGGGCGGTCGGTTTCGAAGGATTCCGAATCGTAGATCGGCGTGAGCGACTCGTCGTCGCGTGAGCCTATCCGGAGTTGTTCGAGTAATCGATAGTCGGGTACGTAGCCTGTCATGGCGAGTACCCAGTCGTTCTTGATTACGATTTCGTTTCCTGACTCACGAAGCGTGACCGTGTCAGAATCGATGCGGACGACTTCCGTGCCGAAGTATGCGGCGATAGAACCTTCGGAGATCCGGTTCTCGAGATCGGGCTTGATCCAGTACTTCACGGACGGGGAGATTTCCGGACCACGAACGGCGAGCGTGACGTTCGCCCCGTGCCGGTAGCAATCGAGAGCGGCCCGGGCCGCCGAGTTCTTGGCCCCGACGATCAGGACGTCCTGCGCGGAATAGCCAAAGGGCTCTTTGTAGAAATGCGAGACTTTCGGCAGATCCTCTCCCGGCACATCGAGAAGTCTTGGTTTGTCGAAAAATCCAGTGGCGACAACTATGAACCGGACGCGGTAGCGACTTCGAGATGTTTCGAGGGTGAAATTGTCGACCCGGCCGTGGACGTCTCGAACCTCCTCGTAAAGCGCCAGATCCACATCTTCTGCAAACGCCACACGACTGTAGTAGTCTATTGCTTCCTCTCTGACGGGCTTGTAGCGGAGCGTCGGAAACGGATGCCCCCCGATCTCCAGTAGATCGGGCGTGGAGAAGAACTCCATATTCGTCGGGTACCCGAGCAGGGAGTTGACAAGCGCGCCCTTGTCGAACACCTTCGCCGATATGCCAAGCCGCTGGCATTCGATTGCGCACGCCAGGCCGACAGGTCCAGCGCCTATGATCGCCACTTCAACCTGCGGACCAGTGTCCATCACGATCCTCGCTTCGCCGCGAAGAAGGTTCGCAACAGATCCGCAGACTGCTCCGACTCAACCGACGAAATGACCTTCAGCCGATGATTGAATCGGCGGTCCTCAACGAGATTGTAGAGCGTCGATGCGCAGCCTGCCTTTTCGTCGAAGGCACCGAACACGAGTCGCTCGACCCGGGCCATGATGAGTGCTCCTGAGCACATGGGGCATGGTTCGAGTGTGACGTAAACGGTGCACTCGTCGAGGACCTTGGTGCCCAGCGTCTCGCATGCGGCAGTGATCGCGATCATCTCTGCATGCGCCGTCGGGTCCTTCAGCGTCTCAACCATGTTGTGGCCCCGGCCGACAATCGTCTCGCCTCTGACAACGACAGCGCCGACCGGCACTTCTCCCATGTCGCGCCCGCGTGTCGCTTCACGCAAGGCCTGCTTCATCCAGCGGATATGCGGCTGAAGAATGGAATCGAGACTCATGAGTTCACCTCTGCGCGCTATCTACATCGGGATCTCTGCTAATGGGCAGCGTCATACATCGGGGGCCGCCACGCCCGCGTGAGAGCTCCTGGCCATCAAGCTTGATGGCCGTCTTCTCCCCGAGTTGCCAGTCGCTTTCGCTATGGTAGGAAAGAAATCCGTCCGCCGAGACGACGCGATATCCGTACTCGCGTACCATATCGAACGTCTGTTCGTTGCGCTCGTATCCGATGATGACGCCGGACGCGGGCGCAAAGAAATTCGCCCCGTCCGTCCATTGCTCGCGCTCCTGGCTCAGAGGTGAGTGACCACCGCACGGGATGAACGTGAGGTTTCGACCGGTCAACTCTTCCAGTGCCGTCTTCAGATTCGGTCTGATCTCGCTGATGAACTGTCCGGGCTCCGGTCCCGGCGAGAAGTGAAGGACGTTCCCGAGACCGGTCAACTCGATGAGCGGAGGGAAAACGACACACTCGGATGGAGACGCAAACGTGAACACGGTATCCAGGTGCATGCAGGAACGTTTCTTCGGCAGGTTGACCATGACGACATGCCGCACCGGAGTTCGCTCGAACAACTGTCGCGCTACGGTCATGACGCCGCCGAACGACGTTCGCTGGGAGTGCCCGATGAGAACGATTTCCGGGCTGACGACGAGTAGATCCCCGCCCTCGAACGTCACTCCCTGCGGGAGCCGGATCAGTCGATCCCTATACGGGCTCAAAGCGGGGTGATACCTGAGCACGATATCCGCGATGATGCTCTCTCTGGCCCGGGCCGCTGTCGCCGGATGGCTCAGGACGACGTGATCATTCACGACCGCCGCAACGTCGCGCGTGAACATGAGGTTCGGCAGGGGGCGCGAGCTCAGCCTGAGCGATGACACGCCGGTCACGGCGAAGTGACGGAGTTCCTCCGGTGATAGAGTCTGCAGATCTTCCTGGAACGCCTGGAGGTTGCTCTCCACGAACACACGGCACAACTGGTCGACGAAATCCGTTCGGGCCTCCTCCTGACTGAAGGCCTCGAGCAGCAGATCGCTGATCTGCAGCACGGCGTCGTGTCGTCCAACAATCTTCCGAAAGACCGAACACATGTCTGCATGCTCGGCACGTGCCTTACCGGGAAAGAGGATGTCTTCGAAAAGGAGATCCTTCAGTCCGTCGGGAGAAACCATCTCCATTTCCGGACCTGGCGTATGTACAATCACCTGTCGAAGACGACCGGTTTCCGACGTCACCTGCAGACTCAGTTCAGCGGGCGTGGGTTCGTCTCGTGACGTGGCGGAGGTCTGGCGGGGCTGGGCAGGCATGCGGTTATAACACAAACGATTCTCGGCGCAGCGATCGCGACATCCGGGACCCGTCGTCCTGATGCGCCTGCAACCTGAGACAGGACCATGCCCTGTTTACGGCCGACGCTCCTGGAGAAGTGTGAAAAAACGAAGTGCGATCGCAACCACCAGCAGGATAACGAGAATCTTGATCGCATACCCCAGCAAAAAGCCGGCGAACTTCAAAACGAAGCTCAACACGACCACCGCAAGCATCATTACGATCGCCACCGTCAACCAGCGAAGAACCTGCTGGGCATCCATCTCTTTCTTTCCTGCTATTGTGCGCTGAAAACGAAGTACTCGACCAGAGACAAGCTGTTTCCGTTCGTGTCAAATCCCCCTAGAAGGAGTATTCGATTGTCCGCCAGCTTTGTTGCGGTGTGTTGATAACGAAAAAGTGATGTAGGCTGGACAGGCAAGGTAAGAAACCGGTCCGAGCGGTCGACAAATATTTCAACGCCGCCCACGACCACACCCGACTCTCCCTGGATTCCGCCGAAGGTCGCCACCAACCCGGGGGCCAGTGCTGCACTGGCATGATGCGTTCGGGGGGTCAACGTGACGCCTGTGTCGACAGGAAGGAGGCCGAGGGGGTCCGCAAAATCTACTGTGAAACTTGTCGACTCGAAGAACTCGGTTCCGAAGTACGTTCCATGAACCAGAAAGCGATCGGCCCGGAGGTCCGTTCTGGATGACAGACTCACCTGTGTATGGCCCGAGACAGGTTCACTGAGATATCCGCCGACGTCCGGGCTGCGCGCGATCAACGAATCGTTGCGAAAGAGGAATGTGCGGATGTCAGGTCTAATACCGACCTCCTGGACGGAGCCTGCGCGTACGTCGCCAACTCCTCCGAACAGATCGATAAAGAAACCAGAATCCGTTTCGCGGGACGACATGGTGTGCTCTGCTCGCAGGATCGGATCTCCCCGAACGGGAACGGTCTTGAACTCGCCGGTCACCGGATCGAAAATCTCCGGCTCCACCATCAGCGTGAGGACATCGCGAATGAGGCCTCGAAATCCGCCCCCGACAATCAGCACGCGACCGTCGGGCGTGTTGGCCATGGTGTGGCCGACGCGGGGCCTCATCATAGACGTGGACAGTACGTTGAATGTCAATCCGCCCGGAGTAAAGGTAGCGGCCTCGTCGGTCCCCTCTCCACCTGGCGTCAGTGATCCACCCGTGACAAGGACGTCGCCGTTCGTCATCAGGATCGCGGCATGGTTGCCGCGGCCAGGCAAGCTTGCGGGCGACAGCGAGAACGTGAATGGTACGTAGACAACCACGGCGGTATCCGTTCCGGCGATACCCTGGATGTCGTAGGCCGTGATGACCAGCTCGGAGAGTCCGGGAGCCACGTCGACCGTGCTGGACCATACGCGCGTAGAGGCGTTGAAGTCCATCGGCTCGCCGTCGAGGACGACGCGATCAATCGGGCGAAAGGATGAAGCTCTGACCGCGACGTCGACGCGGGCGTCTGTGACAATACGATCTGGATCCGGTTCGAGTATCTCGATCTCCGGTGTCGAAATCTCGACAAAGGGTCGGTCGCAACCAGCCCATACGAATGCAAGAAGTGCAGCGACGATGCGGGCCGCGCGACGCGCGGTCAAGCAGATCGCCGGATCCGGTCGTCCTTTACTCCCGTGTGGATGGCGGATTGACTTCATTCCGGGCGATCGGGTGAGGGGTCGAGCATGACGTGGTCCGGATAGGTCACCTCTTCCAGCACCAGTCCGCACGCCGGTGCGGCGGGGCCGGCCGCGGGCCGATCGCGTGTGGCCAACACGGCCTCAAGGTCCGAAGCCGATCGGAGTCCGCGCCCGATCTCCAGCAGTGTACCGACGATTGCGCGTACCATGCCGTGCAGGAATCGGTCGGCCACGATTTCGAAATAGCGAAAACCGTCGACGGACTCGCTGACCCAGACGGCGCGCGACACCGAGCAAATCCGATTCTTCGTCTCCGACTGGGTGCGGCAGAATGACGAGAAGTCGGTCGTCGTGACAAGAGTCGTCGCCGCCTCATTCATGAGATCGAAGTCGGTAGATGTGTGTGCGAAACTCCTGAACTGTCGTTCGAAAGCCGTGGGGCGCATTGTAACATAGTATCGATATCGGCGTGAGACCGCATCGTAGCGAGCGTGAAACGCGTCGTGCGCCCGTTGAACGGACACCACCGCGATGTCGTTGGGAAGGAGACCGTTCAGTGAATGGCTCAAACGCGGAAGATCAACGGAACCCTCGCCATCAAAGTGTGCGACCTGACCGCGCGCGTGGACGCCCGCATCGGTACGACCCGACCCGACGACCCCCGTTCGCGTCCGGAGCGCCGTCGACAGGGCCTTCTCGAGCTCCGCCTGAACGGTTACCTCTCCGTTCTGAACCTGCCAGCCGTGGTAATTCGTCCCTTCGTATTCAAGAAGGATCTTGTATCTGGGCATCTGACACTCGTTCTTGTGGACGCGAGTAACGCGGGTGCACCCGCCAACGCCATCAGAGAGGTTAAATGCGCGTGTATCTGACAGGTTTTATGGCTTCCGGGAAGTCGTCCCTCGGTCGAAACGTGGCGATGGAGCTGGGATTCGAGTTTATTGATCTTGACGCTGCGATCGAGGCGGAAGCCGGGAAGACGGTCGGGGAGATCTTTCGGGAAGATGGCGAACCGGCTTTTCGGGCGGCGGAGGCGGCGGCGTTGCGCGCGACGAGCGATCTCGACAACCACGTCATCGCTGTAGGCGGAGGGACGCTCGTTCCGGACGCGAACATGGACTGGGCGCTGGAACATGGCACAGTGGTGTTTCTCGATCTTCCCGCGGAGGAACTCGTACGCCGCCTTTCCCGATCCAGAACTACGCCGACCGCTCGTGGAAGCCATGCTTCGGAATCCCGGCGAGTTGGAGCGCCGCGTCGCGGAGCTGCTCGCGGAAAGGAGATCTGCCTACGAAAGGGCGCAACTTACCTTCCGACCGGAGAAGACTACGGCGTCAAAGAACGCTCGGCTTCTTGTTCAGCTTCTGCTGCCGCTTCTGAAAACGGAGGATAGGGATTCTCCAGATTGAACGTCCTTCGATGCAGTGGCGACGCTCCGTGGCTTGACAGCGCCTCGTAATGGGCTCGCGTCGGATACCCGACGTTGGATATCCAGTTGTACTCCGGGTGCGCCTCGTGCAAAGTATGCATCAGTCGGTCGCGTTCCACTTTCGCGATGATTGAGGCGGCGGCAATTGACTGGCTCTTGAAATCGCCCCGGATAACCGCTTCGATCGGCCACGCCGAATCCGGGATGACGTGGTTTCCATCGACAATGACATACGTCGGTTGTGGGACCAATTTCCGGATCGCGCGGCGCATCGCCTCCATCGAGGCCCAGAGGATATTCAGCTCGTCGATTTCCTCCGGCGAGCATACGCCGACCGCCACGGCCACGGCGCGCAAACGAATTCGTGCGGCCAGTCGTTCACGGTCCACCCGTGACAGCAGCTTGCTGTCAGTGATTCCCCTGACGCGCTGGTCGCGGTTGAATATTACGGCAGCCGCAACGACGGGGCCCGCCAGACAGCCACGTCCGGCCTCGTCGGCTCCCGCAATGAACTCGTGTCCGGCCGACCACAGTCGGCGCTCGATTCGTAACCCTGCCATAGGATGCGCGTGGGACGGCTATCAGGCCGGCTCGTCGTACTGGTCGGGCAGATCGTTTTCGTAAAGCACGACGTCACCTGCCTGAAGATATCCTTTCAGAAAATCCCTTGCTTCGAAAAGCGTCGAAACGACACGGATCTGTTGCTCGGGGAATTCTCCGGCCATCAGTCCTGCGACAATCGGCCTGGTCCTCTCGTGGCCGACGAGAATGGCAAGGTCCGCGTTGCCTGCAATAGCCTGGCCGAATGCCCGGTTCTCCTCCTCTTCACGCGTCCCGAGCTCGATCATGCCCGGTGTGACGATGATCCTGCGACCCGTACGGAACTGGCCGAGAATTTCGACTGCGTTGATCGCGCCGACCGGGTTGGAGTTGAAAGCGTCGTCAATCACCAGGATATCCCCCTCGCTTCGAAGATGCAGCCTGTGCTCGACGGGTTCGACGCGCCGAACCGCGTGCGCCATCTGTCTCAGACGAAGGCCCATCGATCGTCCGACGGCAATGCCCATCAGAATATTGGCAACGTTGTGCTTGCCAAGCAGTCGGGTCGTGAATGCCTGTTCGGCGCCGTGTTCATCTCGAACGACGAACGAAGCGCCCTCGGGGCCATACCGGATATCGGACGCAGAGAGCTCGGCCGGATTTCCTTCGGTCGAGATAGTCGTCACGTGTGCTGCCGTTTCTTGCGCCATGGCGAGGACGTGGGGATCGTCGGCATTGAGCACAACCGTGCCGCCCGATGCCACTCGTCGGGCCAGCGTACCCTTCTCGTGTGCGATGGCTTCGATCGAGCCCATGGACTCCAGGTGCGCAACACCGACATTGGTGATCACGGCGAGTTGCGGTTCGACCAGGTTACACAGTTCGGCGATGTCGCCCGGATAGCGCGCGCCCATTTCGACGACAAGCACCTGATGATTGGGCTGGAGATCGTTGTTGATCACCTTGCAGATACCCATCGGCGTGTTGTAGGAGCCCGGTGTGGCGAGCACCTGATAACGCTGCCGCAGGATTTCAGCGATGATGAACTTGACGCTCGTCTTCCCATACGAGCCGGTGATGGCTATCACCTTGAGGTCGGGGTGGGTTGCAAGGACGTGCCGGGCTTTGCGTTTGAACCCGGAGCGGAAGAACGACTCGACGGGCTCCAGGAAGATCGCGGCGGCGATGACGGCGAGAGGTGCGATCAGGTCGCCAAGCAGTAGCGCGCGAAGCACGAGTCGTGTATCAGGGATGAGGTCATGTGGCAGGTCAAGGATTCGCAGGAGGAATACCACCAGGACAATCGCCAAGATCGGGACCGTGACAATCACGGCCGTCAAGCAGGCTGAGCCGCTTCAATCGATTGGTCCAGACGAGCGGTTTCTTCTCGCGCTCGGATCGGTATCTGCGGGACGATGCAAATACGACGCACCAGAGGCCGAGCATCGCAGCGGCGAGCGCTCGATCAGATACGACGCCCGTCAGTGGATATGACAGCAGCAGGAGGCCCGCCCCGAGCACGTGCGACAGGCGAAAGACGTAGTTGAATGGCCGCTTGATCAGCCAGCGGGCATACTCGCCGATCTTGTATCCATGAAGCTGGAAGACGTGAAGGCTGAACCGAAGACGGCGCCATAAACGCCAGCCGGCGAACAGCAGAGCAACTGTGCCAAGAGAGAGGATCAGCATCATTCCTGCGGCTCCCCCGGTGATGGCGTTGTCAGGAAATGCCGCGTCGCGAGTATCACAGTCTGCGGATCATCCAGATGGGCGTAGTGCCCGGCACTCTTCAGAACCACGACTCCTGCATCCGGAATTCGCTCTCCAGCACGGAGATCTGGTATCGGCTGATATCCTGATCCTGCTCACCCCGGAAGACAAGCGTCGGCACACGGATGTCGCCAAGACGATCATCCAGATGATGAGTTACGGTTTTGACGAAAGTGTCTCGCATCACGCCCGACAACCGTCGATAGTCCGACGAGCCGAGGGCTCTCCACACGAGAGAGTGCCGAAGCCAGTCAAGGCCAAACTCGCGCAGCCGTCCGGGCAGGATAGAGAATGGCAGCTTCAGTATTTGCGCCGTGTATTTCTTCAGATAGAATGACGGCTTGCGTCTGGGTTTGACTCCCGACGGGGCGATGAGAACGAGCGAGGAGATCAGCGGCGAAATCGTTTCATCGGACGCCATGAAGAGGGCGATGCGTCCACCGTTCGAATGCCCGATGATCGAAACCGGGCTGTTGAATCGCTCTCGAATGAGGGTCGCAACTCTGGAGGCGTGCCCGGCTACGCCAATCGGCTCCTGTGGAATTCCTGCCCGGCCATGCCCGGGCAGGTCAACGTTGGCGACGCGGTGCGTCGGAGCAAGGGCGTCGGCCAGAATACGCATCATCTCCGCACTGCTTCCCCAACCGTGCAGAATGACGACGCCCGGGGCATCTGACGGTCCCGACCACTCGACGTACAGGTCTCCAAACGGCCCGGATTGCGTGCCGAATGCCCCGCTGGCAGAGGATTCTGTTGAAGTGGTCGGCGAAACCATCTATATTGGTTTGTGTTCGGGCAACCGGACTGTTTCTCCCCCTCGAGTCCCTGTCAGCAAAGGCAGTCGGACGTGGTTCTGTTATCCGGGGGACATCCTCGATCTGAAGATAACAAGCGTCGATTGATCCGACTGTATTCTCGGTAATCGTCGGTTGCTTGCTCGGATCAAGTTGCTGTTAAGTCAGCGTGCAGACTCGTCCCGTCGACTGTGCGCCATTTATTCCCACCGAAGCAGGTTATGGAAGACTCAAAACCAAGATTCTCAGGTATCCTCGAGCTCATCGGAGACAAGAAGTTCGGCTTCATCCGACAACTCCGCGCCGATGTACCCAAGGGAAAGAAGGACCCGTTCGTACCGCCGCCACTCATTCGCAAATACAAGCTCCGTGACGGCCTGATCATGGAGGGTACGTTACGGCCCGGCAAGAAAGGCGACATGCAGGTCCACCGCATCGACACGATCATGGGTCTCGATCCAGAGGAGTGGCCGAAATTCTCAAATTTCGACTCCGGTCAGATTATCTACCCGGACGAGAAACTTGAGCTGGTCAGCGGTCCGAACGACATCAACATGCGCATCGTCGACCTCGTGGCGCCGATTGGAAAAGGGCAGAGGGCGCTCATCGTGGCCCCCCCGCGCACCGGTAAGACGCTTCTTCTGAAGGACATCGCGGCATCCGTCACAAAGAATCATCCGGAGATCGAGCTCGTGGCGCTCCTGGTGGATGAACGGCCGGAAGAGGTTACGGATTTCAAGAGGTCGACCGCCGCCATGGTGTTCGCATCATCGAACGACCATGACGAAGACAATCACGTTCGTGTGTCGACGCTGGCGCTCGAGTATGCCAAGCGGGAAGTCGAGATGAAGAAGGACGTCGTGATCCTGCTCGATTCGCTGACGAGGTTGGGGAGGACCTTCAACCTGTATTCGTCGGGCAGTGGTCGCACGCTTTCCGGAGGCCTGGACGCCGGAGCGATGAAGGTGCCGCGTCGAATCTTCGGGTCCGCCCGCAATATTGAAGGCGGTGGTTCGCTGACGATCATCGCGACCGCTCTGATTGAAACCGGCAGTCGGATGGACGAGGTGATATTCGAGGAGTTCAAGGGAACGGGAAACTCGGAGATCGTGCTCGATCGCGAGATGGCGAACAAGAGGATATATCCTGCCATCAATCTGAGAAAGAGCGGGACGAGGAACGAAGAACGGCTGCTGGGTGACAAGATCGAACAGCATCATCGTCTTTTCCGTGCGCTCAACACCCGGTCGCCGATCGAGGCCATGCAGGCGCTAATCCGCCACGTGCAGCAGGTGCCCACAAACGACCAACTGCTTGACGGTCTGATGGCGAACGTGACCGATTGACGGTTATGGCGGGTCGATGAACGGTGTCATAGTGTTGATGCGGAATCAATGCTACCCGGTGCCTTGAGCAGCGAACCTGACGCCACCGACAATACAGACGGCTACGACGCCTCGATCAAATCCTGGCGCCTTGAAGATCGTCCTCGGGAAAAGCTTGTCCTTCACGGCGCCGGTGTGCTTTCGGATGCCGAACTCATCGCGATCGTGTTCGGGAGCGGCACCCGGACAAAGCAGAGATCGTATTCGGCGGTCGAACTGGGACGATCGCTGATGCGGGACTACGGTTCGCTCCGAGGCATCTCTCGTCGAGATGTCAAACAACTCACGCAGGCACATGGTGTCGGACGGGCGAAGGCAGCGCGACTTCAGGCAGTGTTCGAGATCAGTCGGCGCATCGAGTCAATGCGAGAGAGCAGCCGCCCGCAGGTGTTCGGTCCCGAGGACATTGCCGGTCTGTATGGGCCATTCATGCGCGACCTGAAGAACGAGGTCTTCCGGATTGTGCTCCTCAACACGGCCAACGTCATTCTGGGAGACCGGGTCATAAGTGAGGGTGGCCTGGCTGCAAGCATTGTCGAACCGCGTGCCGTATTTCGCGAGGCGATCCTGGAGAACGCGGCCGGGATCATATGTCTTCACAATCATCCGTCCGAGAATCCCGAACCCAGCCGAGAGGACATCCGTGTGACGCGACAACTCGTTCAGGCAAGTCGCGTTGTCGGAATTCCCATCCACGATCATATCATAATCGCGGGTCGCGGCTACACGTCGCTTGCTGAACGGGGCCTTATTCCAGACTGAACCCGCCGGGTCAAATTACTCGAAATTCACCGCCTGCCGATTGAAATCGAGACGGTGTCGGTCTAGCTTTACATCGTTGTGGGCATCTCGGTGTCGAGATGCCTTTTTCTTGACACACTCCGGTGTGTCGTCCCTTGCGTCAACCCCGAATCGGCATGAGTGTAACGCTCGATACCATAGTCTCGCTCAGCAAAAGACGCGGGTTCATTTTTCAGTCGTCCGAAATCTACGGCGGTCTCGGGGCGACCTACGATTACGGTCCGCTCGGCGTGGAGCTGAAGCGGAACGTGCAGGATGCGCTGGTGGCGTGCGATGGTGTATCGGCACGACAACATCGATGGCCTGGACGCGGCTATCCTGATGCACCCGACAGTCTGGAAGGCATCCGGCCACGTGGACGCCTTCAACGACCCCATGATCGACGACAAACAGTCGAAGATGCGATACCGGGCCGATCAACTGATCGAAGGACACATCAACCGGTTGCGCAAGAAGGGGAAGGACGAGCGGGCAGATCGCGTGCACGACGCGCTTGTCGCTGCGCTCCATTCAGACGACATATCTCGCGGCCTCTACAATCTGATTCTTGAAGAGGAGATTCGGGCACCGGAATCGGGCGCCTTCGACTGGACGGAAGTCCGCCAGTTCAATCTCATGTTCTCGACCCACGTCGGAGCGCTCAGCGAGACGGACAACACGATGTACCTCCGGCCGGAAACGGCGCAGGGCATCTTCGTCAACTTCCATAACGTGCGCGAGACGGCCAGACAGCAGATTCCGTTCGGCATTGCCCAGATGGGGAAGGCGTTCCGGAATGAGATCGTCGCGCGCCAGTTCATCTTCCGGATGCGCGAGTTCGAGCAGATGGAGATGCAGTACTTCGTGAAGCCCGGTGCACAGATGGAGGCATACGAAGAGTGGCGGGAGAAGAGATGGCAGTGGCATCTCGATAATGGTATCCGCGCGTCGAAGCTGCAGTGGAAAGAGCACGACAAGCTCGCCCACTATGCGGACGCTGCAGTCGATATCGCCGTACGAGTTTCCGATCGGTTTGCAGGAGGTCGAAGGGATTCACTCTCGAACGGACTATGACCTGATGCGTCACCAGGAGTACTCGGGCAAGAAGATGGAGTACTTCGATCCGCAGACGCAGGAGCGGTTCATTCCGTACGTAGTCGAGACATCGGCTGGAGTGGATCGGACCATTCTGATGCTTATTTGCGATGCGTACCGGGAAGAGGAAGTGAACAGACGAGAAGCGAGTGGTGCTCAAGTTTCATCCGCGGATGGCGCCGATGACGGTCGCGGTTCTGCCGCTCGTGAAGAAGGATGGTATGCCCGAGGTCGCCCACGCGATCGAAGATGGGCTTCGCATGCAGTTCAATGCGTTCTATGACGAGAAGGGCGCGATCGGTCGTCGCTATCGACGCATGGACGAGATCGGTACCCCGTACTGCGTGACGGTGGACGGCCAGACGCTCGAAGACGGGACGGTCACGATTCGTGACCGTGATACGATGGAGCAGGAGCGTGTGGACAAGAGCCGGGTGGTCGAAGTACTGTCAAGCCGAATGAGCACCTGGTCCGTCTCGGACCGATGAGCGAGGCGCGCTCCGGATCGACCCCAGGCGGGACCAGGGGTGAAGCCCGGGCGGATTGGACCCCGCTGATCGTTGCGGCACTGGTCTTTACCGCGATTGTTGCGCTGGGCGCCGGCGGCGTCCGAGGAACGGATCAGTACTGGTATGTTGCCGATGCGGAGGCCGTAGCCAGTGGATACGGCTTCACGACCAACCACGTCTTCCCGGTGAGTGTTCTGGACGGAATGCCGCTGCCAAGGCCTTTCGTACACAACGGTCCGCCGGTCTATGTGGTAGCCGCACTGGCCAGCCTCATCGATCCGTATGCGGCGTGGATCGTGGCAGGCATTCTCTTCAGTCTCCTGACGGCCGTGCTCATCGCATATGCGGTGGGCGCGCGATCGAGTCGAAGGAATGGAGCATGGGCTGGTGCAGTCTACCTCGCTCTACCCCTGACCGTTTGGCAGACCACGCAGCCCTTGATAGAGACCTGGCTGGCGATGCTTGTCGTTGCGTCCGCCGTGCTGCTGGTCGGGTCAGGCAGGCGAACGTGGTTGTGGCTTCCGGCGACCGCAATCGTGGGAGTACTGTTCTGGTCGCGCTTTTCATTTCTTCCTTTGCTGGTCGTCATGCCAGTCGCGTTCAGTGTTGCGTCGACGAAATGGAAGAGCAATCGGTGGCCAATGCTCCTTGCCTTGATTGCACTGGTTGCGTTCGTGGTGACGGTGTCCGGACAACATCTTTCCTTCGCATCAGCCATATACGTTCGCCGAGTATGTGAACGGGACGTCGACCTGGCGCGAAACCGACATGCTGTTTGTCAGGCCGGTGGATTCCCTGGAGTGGACCACGCTTGCGCGCAAGGCCGGCTCTGCGCTTCGGCAGCAGTTTGTCCCCGACGTTCCGGCGACGGCTGCCTTCTACTGGCCGTTTACTCTGATGGTCTTTGCTTTCCTGTTCGGCATTGCAAGACGTCAAACCCGCCTGCAGGACCCGTGGACGCTCATCGTAATCGCGGTTCTGCTCGTCCATATCGCTACGGTCGTCCTGTACAGAAATCAGTTTCGATACATACTGCCGGTCACGCCTCCGCTGGTGATCTTCGTAGCAGTGTGGATGTCAGGACGGAGACGGATTCCGCTCCAGCGGTCACTGGCGGTCCTTGCGCTTGTGGCGTCGATTGCGATCGGTGCTGGAGTGGCGCTGCAGTCCCGGGAGGGCGGCCGATCGGCCAACCAGGTGCAGCAAGAGCTCGAGCGAGTATATGGCGACGAGCTCACCGACGACAGGAGTGTAATGATCGAGTATCCCGGTGCAGGCGGCTTCGTCCATGGGTACGTCCTCAGGCCCAGAATGGTCGCGTACTTCGATTCGACGTTGACGGACGACGACGTGCGGCGAATCCGCGAGCGGACGGATGCGGGTTGGGTCGTGATGTCGGAGTCCTCTCGTTACCCCGATTCAATCCGCTACGTTGCCGCTCTTCCCGAACGCGATTCTCTGGCGGTCGCTCTGTACAAGATCGAATAACGAGCCGTCAGTCGTCCATGCCGACGCTGGTCTCGATCTGTTGCCAGACGCGCATGAAATTCTCGCCGCAGATCTTCCGAACGTCGTCATCGGAGAATCCATCGTCGAGTAGTGCGGCAATGAGATTCGGGTAGTCGCCAACATCCTGCAGTCCGACAGGAAGAGAAAACACGCCGTCAAAATCCGATCCTAATCCGACGTGCTCGATACCGACAAGTTCGGCCACGTGTTTGATGTGACGCACAACATCGGTCACCGAGCCAACTGGGTTCGCCTTTCTGAATTCGCTGAACATCTGGAAGCCCTCAGCCGAGAAACGATCAAGACCCTTCTTCTCGATTCGGTTGTCGATGCGCTTTCTTAGCCGAGTGCTGACCACGTCGTATTCGCGATCCAGAAAATCGGATCCGAAAGTGATCATCATTACGCCACCCGTCCCGGCCAGTGCACGGATCAGTTCGTCGCTCATGTTGCGCTCCCAGCCCGGTGTGAAGGCGCGCGCAGACGAGTGCGTGGCGACCAGCGGCCGCGACGCTACTTTCAGCACGTCGAAGAACGCGTTGTCCGAAACGTGAGACACATCTACGATCATGCCCAGACGATCCATTTCGCGCACAACATCCCGGCCGAAATCGCTGAGGCCGTCCCAGGTGCCAGCTCTTGTCGTAGGAGGAATCGCAGATCAGGTTGTCGACAGCGTGCACGAGCGTCATGTAGCGGACGCCACGATCGAAGAAATGCTCCAGATTGCGCAGATCCTTTTCGATAGCGACCCCGTTCTCGATGCCCATCGGCATGGAGACGAGGCCGGCGTCGTGGTTTTCGCGGATGTCAGCGGGCGTTATTGCCGAGCCGAATTTGTCCGGATGGCTGGCGACGAATCCTTCGACCATGTCGATGAGGCCGTTCGCGTAGTCTCGTGCCCCACCTGACTTCTGAAACCGGACCGGCACGTAAATCGACATGAACGCCGCATCAAGTCTGCCCTTTCGGGCGCGGGGGTAATCGAAGTCGCCTCCGATTGTGGCGGCAGAGATATCTTCTTTGTACACCTCGGCCATCCAGTATGGCACATCGATGTGTCCGTCGATGATGAGGATATCGCTGGCGAGGTCGAGTGCTCGGTCGAGGTTCGGCGATCGGAATTTCTTCATGACGTGGGAAAGGTCGCGGGCTGTTTGAGCGGTGAGAAGGTCGGGTCGGGGGTCAGCTTAGAATAGTCTGCCGCGAGGGCTGTAGTCGGTGAGTCATTTGATGAATGCAAGATATTGCATTGACCAGCTTCCGGGCAGATCAGGCCAGCGGAATGATGTCGGATTCCAGCATCGCGATCAGCCGATCGTGAAGCCCTCCGAAGCCACCATTACTCATGACGACGATCACGTCGCCCGACGTCATTGTGGAGCCAAGCCGGTCAACGATTTCATCAACGGTTTCGAAGGCGCTGGCATCCACGTGGTGCTTTGCAAGCGCGGTAGTGATCTTCGTCACGTCCATGAAGTCACCCGCCCGGTCGTTGTGGCGAAAGGGGGGTGTACTGATAATGGCGATGTCTGCATTCCGGAACGCGTCCACGTAGGCGGACTCGAAGGCCTTGCGCCTGCTCGAGTTTGACCGCGGCTCGAAGACGGCGATAATCCGTCGTCCGGACCAGCGGTCGCGCGACGCCGCGAGTGTTTCGCGCACGGCAGTGGGGTGATGTGCGAAATCGTCGACAATCGTAATGCCGGCAATTTCAGCTCTGATCTCCTGGCGTCTCTTCATTCCACCAAAGGAATCGAACGCTTCGGCAATCGTTGCGAGGGGCACGCCCCGGTCAAGTGCAATGGTGATGGCCGCGAGTGCATTCATGACATTGTGATGTCCCGCTGAAGAAAGTCGAATGTCGCCACGCGGCTCGCCGCCGACGAAGAGTCGAAGCTCTGTTCCCTGCGCGGAGGACCGGATGTCACCGGCTCTGACGTCGAGGTCTGCCCCGGTAATACCGAAGGTCGACACCCGTGCACGAGTATGCCGTGCCAGCTTCATCACATTCGTATCGTCGCCGTTCAGGACAAGGAGGCCGTCCGCATCGACAAGACCAGCGAATTCCTCGAATGCCGTCCGATAATCATCCCAGTCGTCGTAAATGTCAGCATGATCGAATTCCATGCTCGTGACGGCCGCAATTCGCGGCTTGTAGTGCATGAACTTCGGACGCTTGTCGAAATACGAGCTGTCGTACTCGTCCCCCTCTACTACGAAGTACTTCCCCGAGCCAATAGAATAGCTGGTGTCGTCGTTCGACATCACGCCTCCCACAAGAAAACCGGGATCCAGACCGGCGTGCTTCAAGACGTGAATCAGCATTCCGGTCGTCGTGGTCTTTCCATGCGTACCGGCGATCACGAGCGAATGCCGGTCGCCGATGAAGAAATGAGCGAGTGCCTCGGGGAACGACATCTGGTACATACCCGCATCTCTTGCTGCAGTCGCCTCGGGATGCGTGGGGACGCATGCGTTGCCGACGATAACCAGGTCGGGTGGCGGCTTCAGATTGTCAGCGCTGAAGCCTTCAGACACCCGGATACCCATTTCGGCGAGTCGAGTACTCATCGGCGGATATGTCGCGGCGTCGGAGCCCCGTACATCGTAGCCCGCCTGGCTGAAGAGTCCGGCAAGTGAGCCCATGCCCGTTCCGCAGATGCCGATCATGTACACGTCGTGTACGTCCGCCGGATTCGGTGGTGGTGGGCGATCGAACATCCGGAGATGGGCGTCCGGAAAATCCCGCAGGTCCTTCATGAACGAAACAACTCTATTGGTCCGGCCTGATCTAATGTCCGCGCGTCGGGCCCGGATTTGAGGGGACGAGGGCAGGAGCCGTCAACGCCGCATCCGAGGCCGCACCGGCCAACTTACCGTTGCCGGAGAGATCGGACGATTCGCCGTCGTGGAACAACGCGTGCAGCTTGCTGGCCAGTGAGTCGAACACGGAATACATCACCGGCACGATCACGAGCGTGAGGAACGTCGCGAACGTCAGGCCACTGATGATGGACGTGCCCATTGCTCCCCAGAACTGGGTGTTTTCGGATCCAAACTGCAGGTTCGGCCTCAGATCCGTCACCAGACCGACGAAGTCGACTCCGATTCCGAAGGTCAGCGGGATCAGGCCGATGACGGTGGTCAGGGCCGTTAGCACAACGGGTCGCAGGCGGGTGGCGCCGCCCTCGATGATTGCCATCTGCTTGTCGAGCCCGCGGTCGCGGAGCTGCATGATGTAGTCAATGAGGACGATGTTGTTGTTGACGACAATTCCCGCCAGACTGATGACACCGATGAAGGTCATGAGTCCGAACGGCGTTCGTGTGAGAATGAGTCCGAGCAATACACCGATCAGACTCAACCCCACTGCAACCATGATGATGAACGGTGTACTCACGTGATTGAATTGCGCGACCATGATCATGAAGATGAGGCCAATCGCGATCAACAACGCGGTCGTAAGAAATCCGAATGCCTCGTCCTGCTCCTGGTTTTCACCGGTGTACGACAGTGAGTAGCCAGCCGGCAGGCTCCGTTCGTACGACGCGAGATACGAAACGACCTGCTGCAGAACCGCGCCGCTGTTGAAGCCATCCGCAACGTCGGCACCCACCGTGGCAACACGCTCGAGATCCAGCCTGGTGATCGACCCGAGTCCGCCGGTAATGCTGAAATCTGCCACGGCGACCAGCGGAACCTGCTGTCCCTCGTCCACGATGGTCAGATTCTTCAGACTCTCAAGGCTGCTCCGATCAGCTTCGCTCAGGCGGGTAACGATATCATACTCGTCCTCGCCGTCGCGATAGGTGCCTGATTCGATTCCGTTGATGGCGGACCGAATCGTCGACGCGATCATGGACGTGTTGAGCCCGAAGCGAGCGGCGCGCTCACGGTCGATCTCGACGTGCAGCTCAGGTCGGCCCGTATTGAGATTGTCAGTAATGTCTACGAGGCCCGGTATCGCCCCTGTCTCGGCAGCCTCGATGAGCAGTTGCTTGATCTCCTTCGTGTATGTCACGATGCGGTCGAAGTCGTTACCAGATACCTCAATGTTGACAGGGGCTCCTGTCGGCGGTCCGGCTTCATCTTTCGTGAATTCGATTTCGACGCCCGGTATGCCTCTTAGTTGTTCGCGAAGGCGCGTCATCGTAACGCGACTTTTCTCTCCGCGATCGCCATAGTCGACGAGATTGATCGTGACACTCGCCTGTTCGGGACTGGCAGCACCACCACCGAAATTGATATCTCCCCCGACGCCCACTCCGGTCTGGAGATTCTTGATGTTGCCGCGCGCTACCGGGTTCTCATCCAGCAGCTGATTGATGCGGGACTGGGCCTCCGTGGCGATCCTGTTACTCTCGTCGATGTTAGTCCCGAGTGGCGATTCAAGCGACACCTGAATGATCGTCGGATCTGTATCCGGGAAAAACTCCGTGCCGGGATTTGCGATGGCGAACATCATGAAGATCGAGATCAATCCACCAAAGGTCCCATTGAGCAGCCGCGCGCGGTTGTCCGTCAGGATGAGTACGTCGCGCTTCTTGAAGACAACCCCGAGTAGACCGAAAAGGACCACCACGGCCGGCAAGACGAGCAGTTCCAGGACTGTCGTCAGGCCAATGGCCCTCTCTCCAAATGACATCAAGCCCAGCACGGCAACGGCGACGATGGCGAAGATGATGCCGGCACGGACGGACGACCTGGCCCCGAGGAATACACTTTCCAGTGTATGTACAAGTATTCCTATGACCCCGACGAACAGCAGAATCCCTCCGGGAACCAGCAGGATCAGGGCTGGAGTCATCCCTGCCATGCTCATCACCAGACCGCCGAGCAGCAGAGCTGCGAACCCCAGCGTGAACGCCGAAAGTGAGAACGTATTTCTGAGGTAGGCCCGGGCGACCGTATAGTCCCTCTCGAGCATCCACTGCAAAAAAGCCTTGTAGCGACGGATGACCTCTGGCAGACCCGTGCGTACGAACCGGTCACTGATCGGCTTGAAGACGAATTTGTGCGAGTAGTACAGGAGTCCAAACGCAACCACCAGGACGAAGAGTGATTTCCAATTCGCAAAGCCGATAATCGCACCAAGGACCAGTATGGCACCGACGGAGGTCAACTTGACGATCCGTGGCAGGCTTTGCTCCTCACCATCCAGCCGAACGAAGATTCCGGTGATGACCGGATTGATGATCAGCGCAACGAAGAGCGAACTGGAGAGGGTCACGATGAGGGTCAATGGGCAGGTAGCTCATGAACTCCCCGATGATTCCCGGCCAGAAGAGCATTGGAGCGAACGCGGCCACCGTCGTCGCGGTCGATGCCACCACCGGACCTGCCACCTCTGCCGTCGCCAATCGAGCCGCTTCGAATCGCGGATAGCCTTCCTCCCGGAAGCGGTAGATGTTCTCGACGATCACGACCGCGTTGTCGACCAGCATGCCGAGTGCGATGATCAGGCTGAAGAGGATGACGAAATTGAGCGTGTAGCCGAGCGTGTCGAACACGAGGAACGAAACGAACATCGACAGCGGAATCGCGATGCCGACAAGAAAGGCATTGCGCATTCCGAGGAAGAACAGCAGCACCGCGACAACGAAGATGAGTCCGGAGATGATGTTGTTCTCCAGATCCTTGACCATCGTCAGAACCTGCTCGCTCTGGTCGCCGGTGATCTCGATCCGCGTACCTCCCGGAAAAGCGAATGATGTCAGTATGGCCTCCACATCCCGGGCAGTATCCAGGATATTTTCTCCCGATCGCTTCTTGACATTGAGGCTGATAACGGGCAGGATTTGTGTCTGGTTGTCTGAGAGACGGGTGAGCTTGCCATCGTCCTCCTCGACCTGCAGAACCTGAAGGCGGGCAAACGACGTCCGATCTTTGAATCCGTAAACGACCTCGGCAACGTCGCGCACGTAGATCGGTCGGCCGGCGGGCGTGTCGAGAACAAGTTCTTCAATCTCGGAGGGGTGCTCGATTTCGCCATCCACCCGGACCAGGTAATTGAGTCGATCGACATCGATCGAGCCGCCGGGGATGTTGGTGTTCTCCTCGCGAAGCTTTGCGACGATGTCCCCGAATGCGAGATTATAGGCCTTCAAGGCGTTCAGGTCGACGTTCACCTGGACCTCCCTTTCCAGGGCGCCAACCACATCCACCTGAAGGACCGATGAGATGGACTCCAGTTCGTCCGCAAGATCGTCCGCGACATCCTTCAACCGGGCCAGCGAGTAGTCGGCAGCCAGGTTGATGGTCATGATCGGGAATTCCTGCAGGTCGATTTCGTTGACCACCGGCTCCTCGGCTTCGCCAGGCAAGTCCGGCTTCGCGACGTCGACCTTGTCGCGAATCTTCTGGAAGGCGTCATCGATCGAGACGTCCGGGTCGAACTCGATGACGACCGTCGACACGCCCTCTGTCGAGGTAGACCGGATCTCTTTGATGCCGTTCACCGACTGGATCTCGCGCTCGATGGGCTGCGTGATCAGAGACTCGATGTCGTCCGGGCTTGCTCCGGGGTAAACCGTCGTGACAATGATGTTCGGAATCTCGATGGATGGGAACGACTCCTTCGGGATTGTCGAATAGGTCAGGAGGCCACCCACGACGAGGATGATCGTGAGCACGAGCACGCTCGTCCGGTAACTGATGGCGAGGTTGGTAACCTTCATGATTCTCGATGTCGGAGTCCACGGCGTGTGGACGAGTGGCGTCTGCTAGGAATCTTGAGTGGTCGCAGTTTCGGCTATTGGCACGGCGTCGGCTGTTGTGCTGACCGACGTAACGTCCAGTCGATCGCCCGGTGTCAATTGGTTTTGCCCTGCGACAATGAGTTCGTCTCCGTCCTCCAGGCCATTTAGAATCACCGCGCGGCCCGAATACGTCGAGCCCACGGTGACGGGGCGACGCTCGGCGATCTTATCGCCATCGCGGGCCATCGCGACGAAGACATTCGTTCCGTTCTCATCGCGGATGATCGAATTGAGTGGGACCACAATGACATCAGCGAGACGATCTCTCGTCAGCAGCACCTTGCCGATCATCTCGGGCTTCAGGTTGCCGTCGCGGTTCGTCAACTGAATCTCAATCGGGAATGTGCGGCTTGATCGGTCGATGACACTTCCGGCAAACGCCACGGTACCTGACTGATCATCCATGTCGTAGCTCTTGAAACGAACGAGGACGGACGACCCCTCCCGGATGTCACCCGCATAGCGTTCCGGGACACCGGTCGTGATCTTGACGGTGCTCGTGTTCACGATTCGAATGATCGGTGATCCTGGACCGGCCTGTTCACCAACTTCGACGAAGTGCTGTTCGACCCGACCGGTAAAGGGCGCCGTGATGCGTGCGTACGCTGCCTGCTCTCTGGTTTGTCGCAGCAGACCCTGCGTTCGTTTCAGCTGCGCTTCAGCCTCGATGAACTGGGTGCGGACGCCTTCGAACTCGAGGGCGCTGATCACCGAATCACGAAACAGCGGCTCCTGCCGTTCAAAGGTGTCGCGTGCGAGATTGTGCTGCGCGGTGGCCGAAGCGACCTGAGCCTCCGCCTGCTCGACGGCCGCGTCGGTGAGCCCGGCGTCGATTCGTGCGATCACCGTTCCGGCTCGCGCGGTTGATCCCAGCGGCAGAAGAAACTTCACCGTGCCCCCGGTCTGCGCCGAGATGGTGGCGTCGTTGTTAGCTTCCACCGAGCCGGTGAGTTCGATCACGTCGGTGAAGTCCGACGGCTGAATGACGTGTGTTTCCACGCGCACGAGACGGCGCTGTGATGTCGTAACCGGTGCCGCATTCGCGTCGCTCGAGGAT
The DNA here is from genome assembly GCA_963768565.1 of Rhodothermales bacterium. GTDB lineage: Bacteria > Bacteroidota > Rhodothermia > Rhodothermales > JABDKH01 > JABDKH01. The sequence goes on along the minus strand of CAVYIO010000035.1, from coordinate 39,862 downwards.
TCATCGGGGGCGGAGCACGATGCCATCGCAATTGCTCCGACCAGAACGAAAAGAGTAGGTATCGGAAGTCGTTGGCTAGTCATCATTCTTCTGTATCAGGGTTGCCGGTCCGGCAGTGTTGAATGTTAGATCGGGATTTGCGGCGACAGGCCTTACTACGCCGGTAGCCGTCTCAAGCTGGCTAAGAGCGACATTGAAATCGAACACGGCCTGCAGATAGCTGAGGCGGCTCTGGTCGAGTAATTCCGATGCCTCCCGCTCGTCGAGCGAACTGGCGACACCTTCTCGAAGTCGCGCGCTCGCGTACTCGTAATTGAGTTCTGCGCGCTCCACGTTCTTTTCCTGACTCAGGATGCGCAGTCGAGCTGTTCGAAGTCCTCGCAGTGCCGTCTCCACTTCCAGTTGGACGGCCTCCGCCAATTGCTGTTTGGCGATCTCAGCCCGGTCCATTGCTATTGAGCGTTGCTGCACTCGCTGATGTCGCTGGAAGCCGTCGAAGATGGTCCACGAAAGTGAGAAGCCGACGCTGGCGGTCATATCCCAGTATCTGTCGCTGAAGAAACCGTTCTCAAGACGCGTGAAGGAAAAGGGATCGTCGCTGTTGGACAGGGTAGAGGTGCGGCTGTCCGGTATGTTGCCGACGTAGCTGACATCTGCGAATGCATCGAGGAGCGGGAAGTAGTCGGCCTTAGCCACCTTCCACTGGATTTTCTGAAGTTCGATGTTCAATTCGGACTGGGTGACGTCCGGACGATTCCGAAGGGCGAGGTCGACAGCACCATCAAGGGCCGCGGTTCGAAGCATTGCGTCGTCAACAGGCTTGAGGTCGGTCGCAAGCCGGATGGGTTGGCCGATGGAAATCCCGAGAGTGTACTTCAGCTGGTCGAGGGCCGAGTCGGATGCGCCGGATGCCTCGATGAGCTGAGTCTCAAGGTTGGCAAGTTCGACCTCGGCGCTGAGACGTTGAAACTTCGGCGCGACACCGCGGGCTACTCGAAGAGAAGCTTCCTCGGCCGTCTTTCGCGTGCGCTCCACGCTCTGCGAGACCACACGCTTTCGTGCACTCGCCAGTAGTGCCTGATAATACTGTCGCCGAACCGTATCGATCAGAATATGCTCCTGCCGCTGGACGCCCGCCTCGTTCAGATCTTTCAAATACTTTTGCGCGCCGGCAACGCCCCAGAACGTTCGGATGTCGAACACCTTCTGAGTGACGCTGACGCCCGTGCGAAACTGATTGGGAATCGCAAACGGGTTGTCGCTGTTGGAGATCTCGATGCCCGCTGCGTCGAGGCCCGCGGCCTGACGCACGAAGAACTCCTCCAGCGAAATGGGGAGTGAAGCGGGATCCGTGTCGGTCCTGGCGCGCTCGTTGAAGGCAAGCCAGTCCAGGAAGCCCAGCGACTGAAACAGGCCGCCGGCATCACTTCCCGCAAACGGATTGGCGCTCTTGACGTTACGCGTGTAGGTCGAGTTCAAACTCAGCTGCGGAAACACCTGCCCCCAGCCCTCGCGGACGAGCGACTGAGCATTTGCCACGTCGAGGCGTGCATCCCGAATGAGGTAGTTGCGAACCAGCGCGATCTGAATGGCTTCGTCGAGGGTGATACTCGCAACTCCCTGCTCCGAAGATTGTCCGGTCGCCGTGTTTGGACTCAGGGAAAGCAGAAGCGGGGTCAGAACCAGCGTGATTCCGATCAACCCGAATCTGCGCGGTAAAGTTGTACCAGGTCTTGGCTGCATCGCGAATGTGTTTGTCATTTCGTCAATAGCCCGTCGAACAGCATTGTCGTGATGAACTCGGCGTTCTCCTCGGCTCCGCCAGGCAGTTCCTGTTCGTTGTTTCCGTAGCGGTTGCATAGACACACGTGTGTGTAGCACCCGTTGATATTGCCCAGGAGCGTGTGGGCGACCGCATTCGACGGCATGGTCTTGATTTCGCCCCGATTCATGGCGGACTCCAGGGGCCTGGAGATCGCCGCAACCAGGCGTTCACGTTGATGACTGAAGTAGGCGGCCTTTTCGGGATCATCCCCGAACAGATGTCGGTGGGCTTCCTTGATGGCGATCAGAAACAGGTCGTCGCGCTCTTCAAAAAAACAGAACGTTCGGTGTGAGGAAGTCGCGGACCTGGTCACGGAACGGAATGCCGTTTTTGCTCTCCCCGAAGTGCGACTCGATCAGTTCTATCAGGCCATTGTAGAGCTGGTCGAGCAGCGCGAAGAGCATCTCTTCCTTGCCGCCGGGGAAGTAGTTGTAGATCGTTCCTTTGCCGAATTCGGCACGCGAGGCGATCTCATCGAGCGTCGACTGTCCGAAACCTCTTTCGGCGAAGACCGACTGTGCGGCCTCGAGCATGGCCGTCCGCCTCGAGAGGCGCTCCCGCTCCTTGCGGGACATTGAAAGCGGTTCGTCTACCTGCATACACGCATATTGTGACTAATTCGTCAGAGCGTGACGCCTACGTCATGGTGTGACGCGGGATTCATTTCGATTGTGAAGATCGGGGAAAGACAGGCAAAGAGACCGGCGCGGCTTCCGGACGAGTTGCAGCCGCCCGGTTGGAACGCCGGTCCGTCTGTCGAGGCGCGGCGGCAACGGGTTGGCTTTGCCCGGCTGCGCGGGCGATCCGGGTGAGCGCAGACCATCCGCAGAAGTCGGTGCCTGTCAGATTGCCGGCTACGCGGGCTCGCGGTCGTGGCGACGGGTCGCCCGGCCGTGCTCAGACGTAGTCGGCCAGTCGATGCGCTCGGAGGTACTCCACGACGTTCTTGACCTGCTGCGTGCTGTCGCGGTTGCATACCAGCACGGCATCCTCGGTCTCGACGACCACAACGTCGTGCATGCCGACCATGACGATCAGTCGATCGTGCGCCTGCACCAGGCAGCGGCTCGAGTTGCGCACGATGACATTACCGGTCATCGCGTTGCCGTGTTCATCCTTTGGACTCAGATCGTACACGGCCTGCCAATCACCAACGTCGCTCCATCCGAAGGACCCGGGCACGACGTACACGTTATCGGCATGCTCCATCACACCATAGTCGATGGAAATGCCGGAACATGCCTGATACGCCTGTTGCACGGCCGCTTCCTCATCAGACGAGTCGACGACGATTTCGACAGGGGCAAAGGCAGCGGCTAGTTCCGGAAGATGATGTCGGATCTGATCCAGGATCGAATCTGCCCGCCAGATGAACATTCCGCTGTTCCAGAGGAAGTCGCCGGAGTCCAGAAATCGCTCTGCTGTTTCGATGTCCGGCTTCTCCGCGAACGTCCGGACGGGTTGCGCCGACGGTTCCTCGCTCTGATGGTCGCTTCCCGCCGCAAACTGGATGTACCCGTAGCCGGTGGCCGGGAAGTCCGGCGTGATGCCAATGGTGACGAGTGCGCCCGGTTCGGCGGCTTTCTTTGCGGCCACTCTGAGGATCTCATGGAATCGATCGACCTGCTGGATGAGGTGGTCCGCAGGCAGGACGACCATGACAGCATCCGGGTCGCGAGCAATCAGTTTGATAGCCGCGTAGAGAATGCATGGCGCCGTATTACGGCCGATCGGTTCGGCAAGAATGTTCTCCGGCGGGACGTGCTCCAGCTGCTCGCGCGTCTGGGCCACGTACTCCTCATTGGTTACGACAAAGCACCGGCTCGGCGGGATAAATCCGTCCAGTCGAGCGACGGTCCGCTGAATCAGTGTGTCGTCGCCGAGCACCTTCAGGAACTGCTTGGGACGGGCGTGGCGACTCTCGGGCCAGAAGCGGCTTCCTACGCCGCCGGCCATGATTACTGCGTAGAGATTCATGTGGTGGGTACGTCGTGATCGATTGTGCAATATAGGTTGCCCTGCACAATGGGGGATTGCTGGCACGCATCCGAAGTCCGAATTGACGGACTGTTAACGTCTTCCGGCGAACACGGTTGGGCGACCCCGGGTCGACTCCCGTTCGAGCCGGTTGTTCAGTAGATTCCGTTGCGGCCGGATCGCCGGCCGTTTCCCACCCTGAATCCGCCAGCTAGAGCGCCGGCTACCAATCCTTGACATCGTCGATCCACAAGACACTGTGCGTTCTCGCGGTCCACTACAATAACGCGGACGAGGTCCGGCGCTACGTGGACCATGTGCTCGGGTTGCCGCTGCCCGCAGGCTGGCGGGTAGTCGTGTCCGTGACCGACAACAGTCTCAATTGGCCCGCCGGCACCGATATGGACGAGCGCTGTTTCATCTGGACGCCTGAGGCCAACCTCGGCTACCTGAACGGGTGTGCGTACGGGCTGGCTTGCTGGCGATCAACGGAAGAAGACGATCCCGACTGGGTGGCCGTCACGAACACTGATATCACGTTTGACGAAGACGCATTTCTTCAGCTTCTCACGAACGCGTGGGACGATACTGTTGGCGCGGTGGCGCCCCGGATTCGTACGCGTATTCATCAGGACCAGAATCCCTTCATGCGGTCACGGCCACGTCGTGCCCGCCTTCGATTCCTGAGAAGTGCCTTCAGCGACGCCTGGTGGCGCCGTGCGGTTCTGCGAGTTCTAAGTAGTTCCACGTATTTGAGGTGGAGTCGTTTGAAGAGTCGCCGCAGCTTTGAGCCGGCGGCCCGCGAGGAGTCTCCCTCGGCACGAACCTCGACGGCTCACGCGACCGGCATCTACGCCCCCCACGGAAGTGTGATGTTCTTTCCGCCGTCGTTCTTCGACGCGGGATGCAGCCTCAATATGCCCTGGATGATGTACGGAGAGGAGATTCATATTGCAGAACAGATCCGTCGGGCGGGACTGGAAGTTCGATGGGCACGCGAGATCCGGGTGGAGCATCGCATGGCGTCCACCACCGGCGCGTCCACTCCCGATCAGCGTATGGACTGGAGAGCCACATCTCTGGATCAGCTCATAGACCTGTATTTCAATGAGCCAGTGGATGAACCGTCTGGCCATCAAAATCCGTAGAGAGAAACTACCATGCCTTCGAGTTCATCACGCGCGGTTCTGTTTGGATCTCTCGCGTTTGTCACGATCGGCGCCAAGCTGGGTAAGATTGCCGTCAGCTACCTGAAGTATCTGCCGACTCAGCGGGTGATCATTGCGATCCTGGTGCTTCTCGTGGTTGGAATCGGTGCCACGGTACTGGCCTGGTGGATCGCGAAGCGCGTTCGCCTGGAACTCGATGGCAGCTCGTACTTCGTCGCAATTGTGTCGATCTTTTTACTGCTTGCGATGATACTGGAGGCGGTTATCGCCATCGCATTTGGAGGTTACAAAGGGATCCTTGGCAAGGGAATGGCCATCTTCTCCTGGGACATTTTCTTGTTGGCGTTCTTCGTGCTCGTGAGTCAGCCACTAATGATGGTACAGGGCAAGCCGTGGCGCTTCCTGTGCAGGATCATCGTGTTCGCGAGTTGCTGGATACTGATGATGGTCGCACTGGCGGACCTCGGCTACTTCATCACGACCGGCACCAATGCGAACTGGCCCCTGCTGCAGTTCGTCCTGCGCAACCCGGGTCTGGCGCTACCGGCAATTACCGGTGGCCTGTCGGGCCTTCAGATGCTGCTGCTCGCGACGCCGCTCATCCTCGTAATTGCTGCGATTGTCACTTCGGCTTTGACGGATTCACAGCATTCACTCAGCGCGAGTCATCCGGAACGGCAATACCCGGTACCTCTCGGCGTCGCGTTGATTGCACTAATCTGTGCCCTGCTTATTCCCGACCGGTTTGCAACAGACATCAGTCGGCCGTTCGTTCACAATCCCGTCATTGAGATTGTGCGTGAGATCATTCGGAGGCCAGTCTGGAATCGCGATGACGTCATGCCGGACCCGTCGACGCTGTCGCTGACTGACTACCCGCCTGGTACGTCGCTGAAGGCCGCTCGCGCTGCCCTGCCCAACATTGTGCTGATCATCGTAGAGTCGGGACGCGCTTCGGCGATGCCTCCATTTGGCGATGTACGCGGCGTGATGCCGTTTGTCGAGCGACTCTCCGACCGGTCCCTTGTCGTGGAGCGCATGTATCCGACAACACCGTGTACGTCTGAATCGCTCATCAGTCTATTTCATGGCGTTGCCCCGCCCATCACCGCACGGCTGTTGTATTCGGAAATACGAAGAGCCTCGTGGCCGGGGATGTTGAGCGGGCTGGGCTACAGGAGCGCGTTCTTCTCAGCGGTCGATTTCGTCGAATCACGCGGCGAACGCGAGATGGTCCGAAATATGGCCTTCGACCGTGTCATGGATGGTCGGGATCTTTCGGCAGGTCAGGCCGCGAGCCTCAATTACTCAGGAGCGGCCGATGAAGTGTTCGTATCACCGAGTCTCGACTGGATCGACGCCGTCCGGCAGGAGGGGGCACCCTTCCTTGTTGCGTATCACACGAATGCATCACACCATCCGTACGTGCTGCCGGACTCCATAGATCTCTATTCCGATTTTGCTGAGAACGAAAGTTACAATCGGTATCTCAACGCCCTTCGGTACACCGATTCAGTGATCGCGAAGTTGTTTGGAGAGTTCGAGACGCGTGGCCTGATCGGAAAGACTGTTTTCGCGATCGTCGGGGATCACGGTGAACTGTTTGGTGAGCATGGCGCGACCTTTCCTCATTGCCACTTCCTCTGGGAGGATGCAATCAGGGTGCCGTTCATCCTGTACGCACCGGGGTTGAGGGCGAAGCGAAGTGTGGCGAGCGGTCCTCTTCAACTCATCGATGTCTTTCCGACCATTCTGGATCTAATGGGAGCCACCGTTTCAAGTGAAGCAACGCCGGGCCTTTCGGCGGCTCGAGGCCAGAGAAGAACGACGGTGATGCTGAGTGCCTCGGCGAATCAGTCCATGGCACTGTTGCGAGACTCGCTCAAGTACCTGTACTTCTTTCGGCGTCAGGATATGAAGGTGTTCAACGTTGTGTCCGATCCGAAGGAAACGGTCGACCTGGCGCGTAACCTCAATGATCAACAGCGCGACCAGATAGAGGCAGAGCTATTCCGCTGGCGGGGCGCCGTCAATGCCTCCTACGGTCTCTAGGATCGGACGGATCTATCGTATCACGACCAGTTTCTCGACCGGCGCGGAAGCCGTTCGACAGGAACGATCTCCCGCACAGCCTTCACCGGAATGAATCGATTCGTCCTGCGCTGACGCGAACACCCTGTACAGGTATACGCCCGTAGCGACAAGATCGCCGTCCTCGTCCCGGCCGTCCCAGCGAATCTTGTTCCATCCGATCTTCAGTGCTCCCGACTCCAGCGTGGAGGGATCTTCAATCAAGTCGAACTCGCGTACGAGCTGCCCATTGATGGTGTAGATTCTCAGCCTGAAGTCATCGACAGAAAACGTGTCAGCGCCGAGGAGCCGAAACGCGAAGACCGTTGACGAGCTCATCGGATTCGGATAGGGGTACACGCGCTCCACTTCCACGAACGTCTGCGTACGGAAATGCACCTGGTAGGGATTGTCGGACGCCGGATTGCCCGTGGCGTCGAAGGCCTCGACGATGATCGTGTGAGTCGTATCCGAAGCTGGCAGATCCGGCGAGAACTGTATCGTAGCGCGGTCGGACTGGCGCTTGCCCGGTCCGAAGGAGAGATCGGCCGCCGGGATCTCCTTGCCGTCCAGATACACGCGCACAATGGTCGTGTCGCCCTGCAACGACAGGAATTCATTCTCGTCGTTAACGAAGATCTCGACGGTCGGAGCCAGCGCAACGAACGGCAGTGCCGGATCCTGCAGATTCACAACGGGGTCTGGATCCGGGGGAAACACGTCCCCGTCGATAAGAACTTCCACCGTCGGCGCCTGTGTGTCGCGCTGAACATGGAAAGGCCACACGAGAACGTTGTTGAAGAGGATGGGCTCGACATATCCCGGCTGGCTCAGCCTGACCTCAAGGTTGTTGTCGCCCACAAGTCCGCGAGTGTCGACGACCAGGGCGGCACCGGATACCTCTCGACCCGTCAACGCAGAAAGCGTGTCCGTTCCCAGATGCAGTCTCTGGTTGGACGCTGTTGTCAGGAAGTAGTCGATATGCGTGGATAGTGCAGCGAGATCGGAAAGATTCTCGACAGCCGACGAGACGTCGATCGTTTGCCCTTCACGTACGGTGTCTGGAGCTATCGATGACACGAGGGGATCGAGAGCGAGCTCAGCCACCGGCGTGTACTCGACGTGCCACTGCTGCAGCTGCGGCGTACCCGTGTTCGTGGAGTCGAGAAAATTTCCACGAAGTGCCAGGTATGGATGTTCGGTGGGATCAACGGAGCCAAGATCCACGTCGCCATCCGGCTCAATGCCGGAAAAGAGAACCTGATCGCTGGCCATCGAAACAATGTCGAGCGTCACGCGCGACGAAGGCCCGACCGTCTCTCGATCCCAGCCAAAAGACTTCCACTCCTGGGCCGGACCAATTGCGGGAGAAACCGTTGCTCCGCGGCCGAAGGTGAACTGCAAGACTGTATCCCGGACGATCTCATTCTCGCTGACAGGTGGTACCCATTCCCTGGTCTCTGCCGGAAAACCCTTGCGCGAGAACATGATCCAGACGTCTCGATACGTCAGTGTGTCGATGGCAGCGCTGTGCAGATCGCGGAATATGGTCTTGATGCTGTCGGGGATCTCCACGAGTCCGGTCTTGTTGCCCAGGTGCCGAGTCCGAACAAATACATGATCGCCGTCGACGATACGTGAAGCCTGTGCGGCGAGCGTATCGTAGGCAGCGATGTCGTCGAAGAAGTCATTCGGGAATGTGGCGGCTGAGGTGTGGCTCTTGAGCGCTCCCGTCTTACCATCAATAACGAGAAGTCCGAAGCCGAGCGTCAGCCGTTCGATTCGCTGACCGGAGACGACGAACTGGCCCTGCCAGATACCGCTGCCTCGTTCGGCGGCGGCACTTACCTCCCGATCGAACTCGCGCAGCGACCATCCGGCCGTCGTCCAGTCAAGGTACCCGTCAGTCTCGTTCTCGTCGAACAACAGGGATCGCTGCATCCAGCCCTTCTTGCCCAGGCCGGTATCGATGGTGAACGAACCGCTCTGCCACGACGAACTTCCGTCGTCGATGCGTGCTCGCCAGAAATAGGTACTATCGTCACGGAGCCCCGTCGGTTGCCACTCCGCCGCGAGGCCGGTGGCGCCGGTGCTGAACGTCTGAAGCTCTGGAGACGAGAACGCTACGTCCGTGTCCAGCTCGAAGACGATGGGGATGGTGCCCGGCTCGCGACGCGAAGCCGTGACGCGGAGGGTTGGAGCAACCGTGTCTACCAGTCCGAGGGGAGGCGGTGCGATGATGGACAACCCGGTGGCGAACACATTGACGGATCTGTCCGCACCGTTGTTCAACTCATCGACTTCTTCAAATCGGTTATCCGAATCCACGTCGACCGAAATCGTGTGCTCGCCTACATCGTCGTCGTTGATGCTGAACTGCACTACCTGATCTGACGTCAGGCCGAACGGCGGAACGAGCAACTGCTGGACGTCTGTACTCTGGTCTGGTCTGCGGCGCGATGTCCGCACCACCACGCTGTCGGCCGGCGCGAGCCCCAGGTTTTCCAGACGAACAGTGACGGTCAGGTTCGAGTCGGCGGGAATCGGAGTCAACGGCCGGATCGATATCTGTTCAGGCTGCATTCGAAAGTCAGGCTGGACAGGGATCGCCAGCCGCGTCGCGGGATCACCGATGAGGCCATACTGAAGCAGGTGTTTGACCGAAAGGGGATCGGTGAACCGGTCGGCAAAGCGGCCCTTGGCGATTCGCATCACCTCTCCCATCAATCGCAGCGAGTCTACGAAGACGCTGGTGTGGATTTCATTGCTCAGCGCAGCCGACGCCCCGATCGTACCGCTCGATGACGCACCCCAGTGCATGATTCCGCCATTCAGATTGTCCAGAATCAGCTGCTCACTGAATGAGCGCAAATCACTTTCGGAGCCGTTTCCGGAAGCGAAATCTCCGGTATAGCAACCAAGCGAAAGTATCACGGGCAGCTTGCCGGCGTTGCCGAACGTAGCCGGCGGATCGGTGACAATTTCCCAGGTTTGTGCAGCCGAGTGCCCGAAGTACGTCAACCAGGAGAGGCCGTTCTGCAGAGCCAGTTGCAGCGAGTCCTTGAATGTCGGATCGAGTGCGTCCGAGGACGTCTTGAAAAAGTGCAGCGTGTCGAGTGCAGTCGGATGATTAGCGGCTCGAGTGCTCCAGCTGATCGCATGGCTCTGGAGGATGCGCCGCTCCACTTCGCTGACTCCGCCAACGAGATAGGCCGAGTTCTTCTGCCATCGGTCGACAGGCCGCGATTCATAGTCAGATATCTTGTCGACAAAGAGCAGCCCGTCGGCGTTGGAACGGTTCGGTATTCGGCCGATAGCCAGCGACTCTTTCCAATCGATCAGGCTCTCGTTCTGCATGGCGTACCAGCCATCGGACACCGTCTGGCCAAACGACGGGACTTCCCACGGCTGACGTGCCCGCCCCTTGTTCGGGTACAATGCATCACCCCACAGTACGACAAACCTCGGCGGCCGGGACCAGGAATACGTGGCGCGCACAAATCGTCGAATCGCTGCCGGTGTCGGTCTTCCGTAATCGAACTGATCGTATATGTCCTCGAGCGAAACCTCTGCCACCTCATAGCCGGAACCGGCAACAGAACGACGGTAGTCGGCCAGTGCCGTTGCCGAGGCGGCGAGGGCATCGGGCCGGATGATGACGTAATCGGCGGAGTTCGACGGGTCAGCCAGGTTGCTCGGGCGATCGGCGATGATACGTGCGCTGAGATAGGAACCGTGTCCCGGATATCCAGAACGAGCTCGGACCCGACGACTGTGCGCGTACGGTGGCTTGTCCGGCCAGCACAGGTGCCGTGATCGCCTCAAGTGTTGTCGGATTGAGCGCCAGTACAGAGTCGGAGCGTGAAGCCTGCAAGACTTAACGCGTAGTCTCCTGAATTCTCTACGTGGGCCTGGACCTGGCCCGCGCTGGGCGTTCAGATTTCGAACGTACGATACCTCGATCCAGTCGAGAAACCAGTTGTTGGGTATGGCTGAACCGAAGTCGTTTCTCGACCGCAGCCGAACCCGGAGGTTACCGTCCGGGGGTATCTGGTTCTGCGGAATGTCTGCTTCGAGCGTGACGAGGCCCAGACCGGTCCAGTCCATTGTATCGACGGGGACAAACGCAGATGATGCTCCGTCGTAGAGTCGAAGGTGCATCACCACATGATGCCGTGACGTCGTTTCGCTGCTCAGACGCACCCTGACGAACGCCGTGTCGGAGGTCGATGGACACTGCCGACGAGAGTCGCGCATCGTCCGTCCGTTCACGATCGCCCTGGTTCGTGTTGTGCGCTACGCGGGCCCAGTAGTAACCCTCCCTGTCCGTGTACAGCGGGTTTCCACGGCTCGCGCTGTCGCCCGGGTAGTAGGTGTTGTCGGACTCGAGGTGCAGTGTGTCGCGAGTCGTCCCGAGCGCCAGCGTGCCGGCAGACGGTAGCACCCTCTCCATGCGGCGCCCCGGGTTGGCGCCCCATGTCAACCAGTACGTTGTTGTGTCGCTGAAGAGACTGTTGAAGGTGCTGCTTCTTCGAGTTGCATCGCCATCGTACAGGTAGTCTTCCGCCGCCCCGGTGTTACGGCGTCCGACGAACGCGAGATAGTCCGATGCGGTCATCGACGCCGGGTTGGCCCCGGAAAAGAACAGAGGGATTTCCCGGCCGCTTTCGATGATCCGAAAGCTCGCCGGATCGACCGACAGAAGAGGCACGCCGGCACTCGCAAGGTCGGAGCCCGTGACCGCGTACACGCCGTCTGATCCGACCTCCAGCTTGAGATAGGAGGCAGAGGGATCGTACCACGCTGCGTCGAATGTTGACTGCGCGTCTGCCGACTGAATCGGCCAGGCGACGGCGATCAGCAGTACGCCAAGCAGCGCAATCTGGCTATGGATGTACCGTATCAAATCAGCGGATATGGGAAAGGAGTACGACTACGGCTGAATGAGGTCGCCGGATCCTGCGATATCAGCAACAGGCATACCAAATCGGCGGTCACTTCGGGATGCTCCCGGACCGCAGCGGCCTATTCATCGACAACCGAGACCTCAAGGCGGGTCTGGAACAGTGCTTTCCGCACTTCCTCGGCTCGGTTTTTTCTGCACATGTGGTCCAGAATGCCGAAAAAAGCATCCAATTCCGTCCGACTGAAGGGTGCATTGCTGCGGAGTCCCTCAATCCCGGGAGACGTCTCGATGCCGGTCTCGTCATCGGCCGAAAGGAACTCGGTCAGCTTCTCACCCGGCCTGAGGCCCGTGAACGTGACAGCAATACCTTCCGGTGATCCGGTCATTTCTTCAATGATGAACCGTGCAAGATCGACGATGGATACCGGCTCTCCCAGCCGAGCGGTGTAGACGGGGGCGTCATCAAGCAACAGGGACTGAAGGATCAGCGCCGTTGCATCCGAGGGCGTCATCATGTATCGCGTCATCTCGGGATGCGTGACCGTGACCGGGCCACCGGCGAGAATCTGGTCGATGAATATCGGTACGACACTTCCCTGGCTACCCATCACGTTCCCGAAGCGGACGATCTTGCATCTCATCCGTGTGTCGATCGAACGGATGTACCATTCCGCCAGTCTTTTTGTGGCGCCGAGCACGCTTGAGGGATCTACGGCCTTGTCTGTCGACACGAAGATGAACTGTTCGGCCTCGAACTCCTCGCAGATGCGCGCAAGGCTCACCGTTGCCATCGTGTTATTCGTAAATGCCTCGACGGGGTGCCGTTCCATGAGAGGCACGTGCTTGTAGGCCGCCGCATGGAATACGATATCCGGCCGGTAGGCCGAGAAGACCGTGCGCATGATTGATTCATCGCGGACGTCGGCGATCCGAAACACGAGGTCGCCGGAGAATCGTCGGCTGCGGAGCGTGTTCTCCAGCTGAAACAGGTTGAACTCGCTGACGTCGACCAGAACAAGACGGAAGGGATTCAACTCGATGAGTTGTTCGGACAATGCAGATCCCACCGACCCGCCCGCGCCGGTGACCAGGACGGTGCGACCCGTGAGGTAATTCTGAATAGCCTCGCGTTCGAAGACCAGGGGCGGCCGCGTAATGAACTTGTCGAAGTCAATTTTCGGCAGAGCCCTGACGGTGACTGGTCGGGTGTCAAGTCTCCATTCGGACGCGAAACGAATAGCCGCTCGCAATCCAAGTATCCCGATCAACGAAAACGCGAACTGCACGCTCGCGACGCTACGCGGCGGAATGTGGGTGGGCGTAACGAGGTATGTGACCGCCAACGAAACGGCGCCACCGACGAAAAGAAAGCCACCGGCCTTCAGGAACTCGTCGAGGTGAAGTTCTCTGGCCTCGACCCGGTAAATCCCCGACAGCAGGAGGCTGGCCATGTAGCTGACGATCGACACCACGAGCGCCGTGCTGGAGGCGGCATCGACCGGCCACAACAGCCATTGCGTGCTACGGATCTTCAGGGCCGCAACAAACGCGGCGTAGACGATAACCGTGTCAAGAAGGATGAGGAGGGTTCGGCGGCCGGGCCGACCCGCGTCACCGGGAATTCGAATCATAATGTCGCTGGGAAACGCGATGCAGTAAGGTAGCCAAGGTTCATGAGGCCTGCAATCGCGCCGAGTGCTGACTCACGGTCTCGAGCAGGATGTTTTCAAATGTGTCGGCGAGACTGTTTCTGTCGAAACGTTCACGGGCTACTCGAACGGCGTTTTCGCCCGCGCGCTCGAGCAGGTCCTGGTCGTCAAGGATGTTCTGCAGCGCCGAGGCCATCTGGTCAGGATCCCCGGCCGGTGTATACCAGCCGCATCCGTCTTTCTCAACGAGTTCTTTCGTCCAGCCCGGGTTGGTCACGACGACAGGACAGCCGGTCGCCATGGCGTCGAAGAGTTTGGAGGGCGAACTCGCAGCCACCGACGGGACGTCGACGAAACTCACGAGTGCCAGACTGGCCGTGGCGAACCAGTCAAAGACCGCATGGCGGGGTACCGGCGCGACGAGTCGGACGTTGGGCAACCGCCGGGCCTCGGATGCAATCAAATCCGTGTAATACCCGTGCCCGACGAACGCAAACACGACGTCGGTGTGGTCAATCATCTGTCGCGCTGCCGCCAGCAAGGTGGGGATGTCGTTCGCTCTACCGAACGCACCGGCATACAGCAAGACGCGGGCGTCGCCGAGGTCAAACTCGTTGCGCAGTCTACCCGCAACATCGGACTCTCGTGCAAGCCCGGCGCGCTCCACGTCCGAGCCCTGGAGGATTGTCGAAACCTGCCGCTCCAACGCTCCTTTGCTGAGGACATGATCCGACATGTCCGGAGACAGCGTGACGACGTGGTCGGCCGAACGATAGAGTTCGCTTTCCTTTCCTCTGAGCCATTTCTGCGCCAGGGGATTGCTGATGGCACCCATCTCGATAGGGAAGTCCGGCCACAGATCCCGAACCTCAAAGACGAACGGGACGCCGAGTTTCCTGGCCACCCGACGGGCCGCCCACGCGACCGACAGCGGTGTCGAAGTTCCAACGACGACATCGACATCCTTGAGTGCCATCGCAGCAGCGTATGCCTTTCGGGCATAAGACGCGAACGCGACGAGACGTCGGCGCGTCGACATCTGATTGTCGTACGGAACGCGAACGCTCACGAGGTCAACACCTTCCGGCACCCACGGATAGTCGGTTGTGATGCGCTTGGATTCCCATGCATCCGATCCGATAATCGTAACACGATGGTTTCTTGCCCACCGCGCAGTGAAGTCGTAGTGACGACACATTGCCGGGCAATCGGGGTTGTGGTGATACTGGTGGAGCAGGACGATGTGCATGATCCTGCTCAGTCATCCAGTTCGCGAGTGACACGGGCGGGTACGCCGGCGGCGACGACGCGCTCGGGGAGGTCGCGCGTGACCACCGCGCCCGCGCCGACTATCGAACCGGCTCCAATCTGGACACCCGGTAGTATCACAGCCCCGGTGCCGATCTCGACTCCCGCTCCGATGCGCGAATTTCCCGACACGTGCACACCGGGGTGAAGTGTGGCGCTGTCGCCAAGCCTGCAGTCATGACCGATCGTGCAGTGCAGGTTCACAATGCAGTGGGCACCGATCGTGGTCCTGACCGTCACGGTTGTGGCGCGGCAAAGGATCGATCCGTGACCCACGCTCGAACTGGCATGGATTGACACGGTTGGATGGAGCAAGGTCGCGGGCGTTGCGCCCATTTCGTTGAGCGTGGCGACGAGCTCGTTCGCGAACGCGCGACCGACCGACGGCCACAACGTATCGAGCTTTGTTGTTTACTGAGCCAGTCAACCCCGCCCAGCACGGGATACTCCATCACCGACGTGCCGTGCAGTTCCGGATTATCGTCAAGGAAGCCGACCAGCGACCATCGGGAGGCGTTGTCGTTGATGTCTTCGACCAACGCAGCCGTCTCTGCTCCGAACCCTCCCGCTCCGACGATTACAAGGTCGGACATGTTACTATCGCTGCGTCCGTGAGAGATCCGTCCGAGACACGTCAGCGATACCGAAGTCCGGATTCAATCCTCCGTCACCGTACACGCCGCGACCGGACACCACGGCGCCTATCGTCCGCCAGAGAATCTGCAGATCCAGCCAGAGCGTCCGGTTTTCGACATACCACACGTCGAGCAGAATCCGGATCGTCCAGGGGATAGAGTTCCGACCGTGGACCTGCGCCCATCCCGTGATCCCCGGACGCGTATTCAGCCGACGCCGCTCGTAGTGTCCATAGCGCTCGACCTGCTCGGGGAGAGTGGGTCGGGGGCCGATGAAGCTCATCTCGCCCAGCAGGATGTTGACCAGCTGTGGCAGTTCATCAAGACCAAGCCGCCGCAGCATTCGCCCGGGAAGGGTCACCCGATCGGCATGAGATTCGTTCGATGCACCGTGCGCCATCGTTCGAAACTTGTAAATGGAAAACGTTGCGCCGCCGAGCCCGGCTCGTTCCTGCGAGAAGAAGATCGGCCGTCCCTGAGCCACCAGGAGCACGACGCTCAGCAGCGCAAGAAGCGGTGCCAGAACAACAAGCAGGGCCAGCGCGGCCAGGCGTTCGATTATGTGGAAGACTGTGGGGCCCATGCGGATACCTACGCCGTTGCGGAAATGGTAGTGGTGGACCGCTGCAGTCCGGGCACGACCTCATTCAGGGCCGACACGACCTGCACAACGTCATCGTCTTTCATTGTCGTGAAGAAGGGCAACGCCAGCGTTCGGTCGGAGATGGCCTCGGCAACGGGGAAACGTCCTCTCATGTATCCGTAGAGATCCTGATAGAGCGGCTGAAGGTGGATGCAGGGGAAGTAGGGGGCCGACTCAATGCCACGGGCTTTTAGCGCTGACATGAGTTCGTCGCGCGCGGTCGCCGTGAACGCTGGCGCGAGCGCGATCACGTAGGCAAACCAGCTTCGCTCAGAGCCGGCGATGGATCCGGGGATCTGAACGTCGTCCGCCAGTGGTGCCAGTAATTCGTTGTATCGGGCAGCGATGGTCTGCCGCCGCTCCTGGAGCACGTCGAAACGCTCTAACTGAGCGCACCCGAGTGCCGCAGAGATCTCGTCCATCCGGTAGTTGTAACCGAGCCGGACGTGGTTCATCCGTTCGTTGCTCGCCCGTCCCTGGTTCGCCATGCTCCGGCAGAGCTCGGCCAGCTCGTCACTCGAGGTCGTGACGCAGCCGCCTTCGCCGGTCGTAATCTGTTTGTTCGGATAGAAGCCGAACGCCGTCGCATCTGCAAGGCTGCCGATGGCGTGCCCATCTACAGATGCGCCGAGTGCTTCGCATCCATCGTCGACGAGCAAGAGTCCGTGTCGATCTGCGATTCTCCTGAGTTCGGGCCAATCGGCCGGCGAACCGAATACGTCCACCGCAACTATGGCGCGGGTTCGCGATGTGATTCGTGACTCGGCGTCCGCAGGGTCAATGTTGAACGTAACCGGATCGATATCTGCAAAGACCGGTCGCGCGTTCACGTAGATGGCAGCGTTGGCGGTCGCGACGAAACTGAACGGCGTCGTAATCACCTCGTCGCCCGGCCCGATGCCCATGCCCTCAAGAATGAGATGGAGAGCAGCCGTTCCGCTGCTCACGGCGACGGCATGCTTCGCGTCGGTCAGGCTCGCCATCCGCGCTTCGAACTCACGCGTCTGCGGACCGAGCGCAAGTCGGCCGCTTTGAAGCGCGGTAACTACGCGCGCCACTTCGGCGGGCCCGATATCGGGTCGCGAAAGGGGGATGGCTGCTTCGTGACTTCTTGTCACAGGCGGTGGGAAGGACAGTGTATATTCGGTGGCAGATGGATGGAAACGCCGGGACGCGCTTCACACAGTCCGCAAACCATAGTAACGGAGTGATATGAAGCTCGTTCCCATGATCGGGCCGTCACACTCACCGGTTTTTCCGTGACGGCGCCCGGCATTCCTACTGTATCGGCGGTAAGAGGATGTTACCTTTAGTCTCCCACCAGAAAAGCCTCATCGGGCCATGCATCTCGACAGCAAGGACGCCACGATCTATGTGGCCGGACACACCGGACTTGTAGGTTCCGCGGTCTTTCGTGCCCTCAAGGCCGAGGCTACCGGAATCTGGCCGGAAGGCGAAGCAGTGAGCTGAATCTGCAGGTTCAGTCAGAGGTCGATGAGTTCTTCGATGAGGAGCGGCCCGAATTCGTCGTGATGGCCGCTGCGCGAGTGGGTGGCATTCTGGCGAATGACACGTACCCGGCCGACTTCATCAGCGATAATCTGGCCATCCAGACGAACGTCATCCGTGCCGCGCATCGCGTCGGTGTAAAGCGACTGGTGTTCCTTGGCAGCTCGTGCATCTACCCCAGGCTCGCGCCCCAGCCGCTGAAGGAGGAGTACATGCTGACGGGTCCGTTGGAGCCGACGAACCAGTGGTACGCGGTCGCCAAGATCGCGGGAGTCAAGATGTGCGAGGCGTATCGCCGTCAGCACGGAGACGATTTCGTGAGCCTGATGCCGACCAATCTCTACGGACCCAATGATAACTTTGACCCCGCGACGAGTCATGTGCTGCCGGCGTTGATCCGGAAGTTCCACGAGGCAAAGGAACGTGGGGCCGAGGAGGTAGTGCTGTGGGGCACAGGCAAGCCGCGACGTGAGTTTCTGTTCAACGAGGATCTGGCGGATGCGGTACTCTTTGTCCTGAGCTGTGATGCAGATCGTCTGTACTCCGCCGCGCCGGATGGCCTGTTGAACGTGGGTGTTGGAGACGACATTGAAATCGGCGAACTCGCCGAACTGATACGGGAGATCGTCGGCGCAGACTGCACGATTACGCATGACCTCTCCAAGCCGGATGGCACGCCGCGCAAGTTGATGGACGTGTCGCGGATGACCGGTCTCGGCTGGACGGCGAAGACGAAGCTCCGGGATGGGATTGCGCGCGCCTACCAGTGGTACGTCCAACAGTCGTCAACAATAGATTCTTGAATTGAAGGAACGGATGCAGATGAATAAGACCGCACTCATCACGGGAATCACGGGGCAGGACGGGGCCTACCTTGCGGAGTCGCTTCTCAACAAGGGCTACAACGTCCATGGTATCAAGCGACGAAGCAGCATGTTCAACACGCAGCGCGTCGATCATCTGTACAGGGATCTCCACGAGAAAGGGGTTGAGTTCTACCTGCACTATGGTGACCTCGGCGATTCCACAAACCTGATACGGGTACTGCAGGAAGTTCAACCTGACGAGATCTACAACCTCGGAGCCATGAGCCACGTGCAGGTGAGCTTTGAAACTCCGGAGTACACGGCGAATGTGGATGGCATAGGATGCCTGCGTTTGCTCGAGGCGATCAGAATACTTGGCATGCAGGAGTCCGCAAGATTCTATCAGGCGTCAACCAGTGAGTTGTACGGACTCGTGCAGGAAGTCCCTCAGACCGAAAAGACGCCGTTCTATCCCCGGAGTCCGTACGCGGTGGCCAAGCTGTACGCATACTGGATTACCGTGAACTATCGCGAGGCGTACGGTATGTACGCATGCAACGGGATTCTCTTCAACCACGAGAGTCCGTTGCGCGGCGAGACGTTCGTAACGCGAAAGGTGACTCGCGCGGTGGCGCGCATCAAGCTAGGTTTGCAGGACACGCTGTATCTCGGTAATCTGGATGCCAAGCGGGATTGGGGCCACGCGAAGGATTACGTAGAGGGAATGTGGCTCATGCTCCAGCAATCGGAGCCGGAGGATTTTGTACTGGCCACGGGGAAGACGAATACTGTTCGCAGGATGTGCGACGTCGCGTTCGAGACGGCGGGCATCGAACTCGACTGGAGGGGCGAAGGCGTGGACGAGGAAGGATTTGATCGAGAAACGGGTCGGGCTGTGGTGAAGATCGACCCGAGATATTTTCGACCGACCGAGGTCGATCTACTGCTTGGCGACGCGACGCGGGCGCGTGAAAAACTCGGTTGGACTCCGCAGCGGACGTTCGAGGAGCTTATTCAGGAGATGGTTCTGGCCGATCTTGAAAGCGCGCGGGATGAACGCACGCTCGCGAAATCGCGCGCATAGAAGTACAACAGGGACATTCGACCGTAGACGAACATGCATATCGGAATTATCGGCACCGGATACGTCGGCCTGGTCACGGGCACGTGCTTTGCCGAAATGGGTAACGACGTGATCTGCGTCGACATCGATGAACGCAAGGTGGACATGCTGAAGTCGGGGGAGTTGCCCATCTTCGAACCCGGCCTGGAGGTATATCTGGATCGGAGTCTGCGGGAAAAACGCCTTCACTTTACGACGAACCTGGAGGAAGCCGTAGCCGGGAGCGACATCCTGTTTCTTGCGCTACCGACCCCGCCCGACGGCGATGGCGCGGCCGACCTGTCGTTCGTACTTGGTGTATCGAAGGATATCGCCGGGATCATGAAGGGTGGTGACGTCCCGTACCGGATTATCGTCAACAAGAGCACGGTTCCGGTCGGCACGGCCGAGCGTGTGTCACAGGTTTTCGAGGATGCAGGCCTCAAGCCGGGTGAGGACTTCGATGTCGTGTCGAATCCGGAATTTCTGCGTGAGGGTGTTGCCGTCGACGATTTCATGAAGCCGGAGCGAGTGGTTGTGGGCACGTCGAGTGAGCGTGCCGCAAAGCTCATGACGAGGCTGTACGAGCCGTTCGTTCGACAGGGCAACCCGATCCTCGTGATGGATGAACGTTCGTCCGAGATGACGAAGTACGCGGCGAATTCCTTTCTTGCCACGAAGATCACGTTCATGAACGAGATGGCGAATCTTTGCGATCGCGTGGGCGCCAATGTGGACCAGATTCGTCGTGGCATTGGTCTCGACAGCCGCATTGGCAACAAGTTTTTGTACGCCGGCATCGGCTTCGGGGGCAGCTGTTTCCCGAAGGACGTGCAGGCGCTGCACAAGACGGCGCAGGAGAACGACTACGAGTTCCGGCTGCTGAAGGCCGTGTTGGAGGTGAATGATCTCCAGAGGCGATTGCTTGGTGATCGAGTCGTCGATCACTTTGGTGGCACACTGGACGGCAGGCGAATTGCGGTATGGGGTCTGGCGTTCAAGCCCAATACCGACGACGTTCGCGAAGCCCCGTCGCACGTTGTGATCCGGCGCCTTCTTGAGGCCGGAGCGAGCGTGGCCGCATTCGATCCCGAAGCCGTCGAGACCACCCGTGAGATACTCGGTGATGTGGTTCAGTACTGTGACGATGCCTTTGAGGCGCTGGACGGCTCGGATGCGCTGGTCATATGCACAGAGTGGCACGAATTCCGTCGCCCGGACTTCGAGCGGATGAAGAGCATGCTGAAGGCCCCGCTCATCTTTGACGGCCGAAATCTCTACGCCGAAGAGGCCATGCGCGAGTACGGACTGGAATACTATAGCATCGGACGCCCACCGGTCGTTCCCGACATTTCAGAAACCAGAAGCAAAAACGGTCAGCCATGAGTTCGACTCCACGCACTTTGATTACCGGCGGCGCAGGATTCATCGGTTCGCATCTCTGCGATCGGTTCCTGGCGGAAGGGCATGATGTCGTCTGCATGGACAACCTGATCACCGGGTCGCCGGACAACATCGCGCACCTGGTTGGAAACAAACACTTCCGGTTCGTTCACCATGACGTGACGAATTTCGTGTATGTCGCCGGCGATGTCGACTATGTGCTGCACTTCGCGAGCCCGGCGTCTCCGATCGATTACCTGGAGCTTCCGATTCAGACGCTCAAGGTCGGCGCGCTCGGTACGCACAACCTGCTCGGGCTGGCCAAGGCGAAGGGGGCCCGGTTTCTGCTCGCCTCGACGAGTGAGGTCTACGGCGACCCGCTGGAGCATCCGCAGACCGAAACGTACTGGGGTAACGTAAACCCGATCGGCGTAAGAGGGGTGTACGACGAGGCGAAGAGATTCGCGGAATCGATCACCATGGCGTACCACCGGTATCACGGCGTTGAGACGCGTATTGTGCGCATCTTCAATACGTACGGCCCACGGATGCGCAAGCGCGACGGACGAGTCGTGTCCAACTTTGTCAATCAGGCGCTGGAGGGTAAGCCGCTCACGGTGTACGGCGACGGGTCGCAGACGCGGTCGTTTCAGTTCGCGGACGATCTCGTTGAGGGAATCTTCCGGCTGCTGAAGTCCGACGAGACCGACCCGGTGAACATCGGGAATCCGGACGAGACGACGATTCTGGAATTCGCACGCGAAATCAAGGAGCTGACCGGATCGCAAAGTGAGATCGTCTTCGAGCCGCTGCCCCTCGACGATCCCCAGATTCGTCAGCCGGATATTTCCAAGGCGAAGGCGGTGCTTGACTGGGAGCCGCGGGTCGATCGTCGTGAGGGCCTCCGTCGAACGATGGAGTACTTCAAGTCGCGAGAAGAGGTCGCCACCCGGTAGCGTGTACCGCCGGTTTCCACCGAAGGTGTCACAGAGGTCGAACGCATGGATCCGATTGTTGAACTCGGGTGGCACGCCTGGTTGACGCTGGCCGTTATCCTCGGGATGGTGGTGGCGCTCGCGAAGGATCTGGCGCGACCGGACCTCGTGCTTCTGGGGAGTCTGGGAATCCTGCTGGTGGCGGGAATCGTGACCCCGTTGCAGGCGTTCGCCGGGTTCTCGAACTCCGCTGTTCTGGCAGTCGGCGCGTTGTTCATTGTGGCCCAGGGACTTCAGAGAACGGGGGCGTTGGGCTTTCTGGACGGGTCTGCTGTTTGCAGAGTCTTCCAGACCGGTCGTTCATCTCCCGCGTCTGATGTTGCCGACTTCGCTGCTGTCGGCGTTTCTGAACAACACGCCCATCGTCGCGATGGTAATGCCGCGGCTGCAGAGATGGGCAGAGCGAACGGGCGTCTCCGCGTCGAAGGTGATGATCCCGCTGTCGTACGCCGCCATACTGGGCGGCATGACCACACTGATCGGCACGTCCACGAACATCGTCGTGTCGGGACTGATGGAAACGGCCGGCATGGAGCCGATGGGCATGTTCGAGATCGCGTGGATCGGTGTGCCTGCTGCCCTTGTGATAGCGATCTACTTCGCGCTCGGTGGCCACAGGCTCCTGCCGGACAGAGGGTCGGGTGTCGGGGCGACCGACGACGGTCTGAAAGACTGCTTCTTCGAAGTGAGAGTGGCGGAGGAATCCGCCATAGTCGGAAAGACGGTTGAAGAAGCGGGCCTGAGGAATCTGGTCGACGCTTTTCTGGTGCATATCAGACGTGGCAAGCGGTTCATTCCCGTTCGTCCTCAGATGGTGTTCGAGTCGGGCGACATACTATCGTTCACCGGCACGGTCGAGATGATTGACCGGCTGCTGGAGCGGCCCGGATTGGAGCGGGCGCTGCCGGCGCCCGAGTCGGGTGCGGGAGGCTCACTGCCAGTATTCGAGGCGGTCGTGTCGGACTCGTCCGCTCTTGTGGGGCACACGCTCCGTGAATCCAGTTTTCGCGAGCGATATCGCGGGGTCGTCCTGGCCATCCAGCGAAAGAACGAACAGCTTTCGGGATCGCTTGGCCGGATTCGAATCCGCCCGGGCGACCTGCTACTGATCGAGGCCGAACCGAATTTCGCGCAACGTTGGAACGCCACGAGGACCGACTTCTATCTGGTGGCCGCCAGAAAGGAGGATAGGGCGATGCCGAGGAGTCGGCGGGCGCCTGTGGCGCTGGTCATCTTGATCGGAATGGTGGGTCTGGTGGCGGCGGGCATCCTGCCCATTGTCACGGCCTCTTTCGCCGCGGCGCTCGGGATGATTGCAACGCGCTGTCTCAACTTCGGAGAGGCGAAGTCGAGTGTCGATGTATCCGTGCTGCTCATCATCGCGGCGGCGCTCGGAATCGGCCAGGCTGTCGAGGTAACCGGACTCGCGAGGGTGTCGGCGGCCTTCCTGGTCGGGTCCACTTCGGGTCTCGGGCCTGTGGCGCTTCTGGTGAGTATTTATCTCGCCACGAACGTGCTGACGGAATTGATCACCCACAAGGCGGCGGCTGTCCTCATGTTTCCCGTCGCAGTGGCGGCAGCAGCCGACCTCGGGTTTGATCCGCGTCCCTTCGCGTTTATTGTGGCGATCGGTGCGGCGGCGTCATTCGTGACGCCGATCGGATACCAGACGAACCTGATGGTGATGTCGGCGGGCAGCTATCGATATCGCGACTACGTACGGGCCGGACTTCCCGTCGCTCTGATCGTGATGGCGGTGGCCGTGTCCGTCGCCACCTACGTGTGGCTCTAGTTCAGCCGATTAAGTTTGAGGTAATTCCCGATCGGCCCACCGCAGATTAGGCCATCCATCTGCCGATAGTGTATTTTCGAATGTTCTGCGGCCCACCCACTCCGCAGATTCCCTGATTCCCAACAGATTTGACCCACGAACTCCATGTCGACGACCACCATTATTGAACCCCATGGCGGAGAGCTCTGCGAGCTGATCCTGACCGGCGCTGCTGCTTCCACTCTGAAGGAAGAGGCACTCGGACTTCCGTCGATCAGCCTCACACCGCGGCAGATCTGCGATGTAGAGCTGCTCCTCAACGGAGGGTTTTCGCCTTTGCGAGGCTTCCTGAACCGAGAGGAGTACGACTCGGTCGTGGAGAACATGCGGCTGACGTCCGGCGTGCTGTGGCCGATGCCGATCACGCTCGATGTCTCGGCGGAAACCGCTGCGGCCCACAAGTCGGGCGATCGGATTGCGCTTCGCGACCAGACGGGACTGCTGCTGGCGGTCCTGACGGTGGGGGACATCTGGGAGCCGAACAAGAAGCGCGAGGCGGAGAAAGCGTTCGGGACGCTGAGCCGCGCGCATCCGGCGGTTCACTATCTGATGGACGAGGCCGGAAGTCACTACGTCGGGGGTGAGCTGGAGGGTGTGGCGCTACCGACGCATTACGATTTTCACGAGCTGCGGCGTACGCCGGCGGAGCTCAGGGCCGAGTTCGAAAAGAACGGATGGGACAAGGTCGTCGCGTTCCAGACGCGCAACCCGATGCATCGCGCGCACAAGGAGTTGACCGACCGGGCGGCCGAGGAGATCGGCGGCCACCTGCTGATTCATCCGGTCGTCGGCATGACCAAGCCGGGTGACATCGATTATTACACGAGGGTTCGTTGCTACAGGCGATTGCTCGATCACTATACGCACGAGCGTGCGATGCTGAGTCTGCTGCCGCTGGCGATGCGGATGGGCGGTCCGAGGGAGGCCGTCTGGCACGCGATCATTCGCAAGAACTACGGTTGCACGCACCTGATTGTTGGTCGCGACCATGCAGGTCCGGGCAACGACGAGAATGGTGATCCGATTTACGGACCGTATGACGCGCAGGAGCTGGTGACCGAGGTGAGTGACGAGCTGCACATCGAGATGGTGCCGTTCAAGCTGATGGTGTACTCGCCGAAGATCGACGGCTACAAGCCGATCGACGAGGTGAAGGACGGAGAGAAGACGCTGAGCATTTCCGGGACCGAGTTGCGGCAGCGGCTGGCGGACGGCAGCGAGATCCCGAGCTGGTTCTCGTATGCGGACGTGGTGGAAGAGCTGCGCAAGACGCATCCGCCGAAGAAGAGCCAGGGATTCACCGTGTTCTTCACGGGGCTGTCGGGTTCGGGCAAGTCGACGGTAGCGAATGCGTTGATGGTGAAACTGCTGGAGTGGGGGGAGCGTCCGGCGACATTGCTTGATGGAGACGTCGTCAGGACGAATCTCTCGAAGGGGCTTGGATTCTCGGCGGAGGACCGGGCGACGAACATCCAGCGGATCGGCTATGTCGCGAGCGAGATCACGAAGCACCGGGGGATCGCGGTGTGTGCTCCGATCGCGCCGTATGAAGCCGATCGCCGGATCAATCGCAAGGCGATCGAAGAGACGGGCGGTTACATCGAGGTATTCGTGGACACGCCGCTGGAGGTGTGTGAGCAGCGCGACGTGAAGGGGCTGTACGCGAAGGCCCGCGCCGGCATCATCAAGGGCTTCACCGGTATCGATGATCCGTACGAGGCGCCTACGGACGCCGAGATCGTGCTGGACACGGTCAAGTACTCCGCCGAGGCCTGCGCGGATCAGATCATGGCGAAGCTAGGGGGAGATGGGGTATTTGGGGTAGGTGTTCCACAACCACAGAGATCATGCGGTACAGGCTACTTGACAATACATCCGGCAGTTCGCTGACGACGAGGCGGAGGTGGTACCCAAGGCTTGAAAGCCACGACAGCGCCATGAAGGAGGTCACTAGTATTAGATTATTGACCAGCAAGGAACTGAGTCAACTCTTTCCGGGCGCGTGCGTGATCGAAGAGAAGTTCTTTGGCCCAACAAAGCCATTCGTGGTGCGAAAGGACGCTGATTACTATGGTCAACATGACGCCGGAGGGCACCGAGGCGCGAATACAGCATCTTGATTGCGGGCACTTCCGGTGGAGGAGTGTGCGATGTTCGCTCTAGAAGGTTGAAGAGTTGCCGTACATATAGCGTTTTCGGGCCGACGCGAGGTGTGCTCCCATCGGCGTTGCCAGAAGAGCGCCTTTTCATCACAAGGGATGATTCCTAAGCTCGTGGGCGTCTTTCGCGGAATTGCGGCGCAGTTCGAGTCCTGGATCTCAGGTGCTGCGGACGGCGATCGAACGGTAATGACGGAAGCGGCTGGGAGCTTCGGGGCACGGGCGACAGGATTGCTCCTCGCCTTCATCGCGCAGATCGCGCTGACCCGATATCTCGGGGCTGAGAGCTACGGGAAATACGTCTACGTTCTGACTTGGATAGAAATCGCAGCGCTAATCGGTGCGTTCGGATCCCCAACCTCCTCCGTCAAGTATGTTGCACAGTACATCGCTCAACACGACTGGAAGTTACTGGAGGGCTATCTCAGGTTCAGCAGACTTTTTGTTGCGGCGTCGTCGGTTATGGTCGCCACAGTTCTGGCAGTGGTAACGCTCTCTGTCGATGCGGTCGATGGCGAACTGATAACAACATTTATCATGGGGTGTCTGCTCCTGCCACCAATGTCTCTTCTCGACGTTGCGGCGGCGGAACTGCGAGGTCTTCGATTCGTCGTCCGGTCGCAAATGATCCGCCTTACGTTGCCGCCGTTCGTGATTGCCACGGCCGTTCTTATCCTGGCCATGAAGGTGACCTCGGGTGCGCCGGTAGCAATGACTGTCAATATTGCTGCGGTGACCCTGGCGCTGATTGTCACATTCGGCATGGTACATATTGCTCGAAAGCGGAGGACGGAGGCTGGCAACGTCTTGTTTAGGTCTCGGGAGTGGTTTTCGACCGCAAAGGACATGCTTCTTATTGCCGGGTTCAGTCTAGCTCTTTTCAAAACGGACACGGTGATGATCGGGGTCCTTCGGAACACGACTGAGGCCGGCTACTACTCGGTGGCCGCGCGACTTGCTGCCATTCTGGTTGTCGTGCTAGGCGCGACGAACGCGGTACTTGGTCCGCGAATGTCGGAACTCTTTACGAGGGGAGAAAAGGGGCGGCTTGCGTGCGCTTACGAAGATGGGAGCCAGAATCGGTTCGGGGCCTCCCTCTTTCTGACGGTCGTACTACTGCTTGGTGACGACCCTCTGCTGGGACTCTTCGGCCCTGAAT
Source organism: Rhodothermales bacterium (assembly GCA_963768565.1). Classification (GTDB taxonomy): domain Bacteria; phylum Bacteroidota; class Rhodothermia; order Rhodothermales; family JABDKH01; genus JABDKH01. The sequence goes on along the minus strand of CAVYIO010000035.1, from coordinate 12,736 downwards.
TCAGGGTAGACCAAGATCGCTCTGGATTCTCGTGGCGGGTCAGTTAGTGAACGCGTTTTCAGGCCCTGCCATTCTGCTCTTAAACATGACCGACTCCCAAGGAATATCCGCGAAGATTTTGGGGGTAACAGCATGTCTCAACATTGTGCTAAATCTAGCACTCGTGCCACTAATGGGGTTCACGGGTGCGGCTGTTTCAACTAGCCTGTCGATGATCGTCTGGAACGTGTTGGCAGTCCGCGCGGCCGGACATCGAACAGGTGTTGTCACAATAGCGATTTGACCCGAACACGAGTCAGTCAGTCAACGGACGCCTCTCCATCTGAAGCGTTGAAGATATGATCCTTCCAAACGTTGTCATTATCGGATTTCCCAAGTGTGGAACGTCATCCCTTTTTCATTGGCTGGCTTCTCATCCGGACGTGTGTGGCTCCGTGGTCAAAGAAACCGGCTATCTTATGGACCTCGATGACCGGCACCTCAACAAGGAGCGTAATTACCACAGGCAGGGCCTGGAAGGTTATGGACACTTCTTTGAGCCAGCGGCACACGAGCATTTGTACGTCGAGAGTACGCCGATGTACGTGTACCAGGAAACCGCCCTCAAGGTGTTGGCGACTTTGCCGAACCGTACCTCGCCTAATCGTATGCCTTCGACAGCCGTCGAGGCGACTTACTCTTTGTTTCGGTTCGCAAAGAACAATCGCGGGGCGATCGCAAAGAACCTTTCATTCAAGAGTTTTATCGATCACGTTAGGGCGGGTGAACACGGCCCGTTCGCGCGAAAACCGGTGTTGCGTGATGCGATTAAGGAGAGCATGTACAGCCGGTATCTGGAGGCTTGGATTGACAGATTTCGGAAAGACCGAATTTTATTCCTAGAGTTCGAGCGGATGGTTCAGAATGAGCGTACTGTGCTTAGAAAAGTGGCTTCATTCGTTGGGGCCGATCCAGCATTTTACGACTCTTTCCAGTTCGGGAGAGTGAATGCTACATACCAGTTCGAAGCTCCTTAATTCACCGTTTAAAGTGGGCGCTTGGCTCTTCACTTCCGGAGTCAAAACTGAGGCGCGTCGTTGGGAATTTCTATTTGCGCCTGAATACTACTACTTCGGATTCAGTAATTTCGACTGAGGATCAGAATGTATTGGATCTTCTCGATCAACTGTTTGCCGTCGAGAGTCGCAATGTTGCTCAAATGACGGGGTTGGACCTAACGACATGGAAGCTGAATAGACCTTCGGAGAGCTAGCACGGTCGTGACATCGAACGCTTCAAATAGACCTGTTCCCGTATTCATATTCTCACTTCCGAGATCCGGCTCCACTCTTTTGCAGAGAATCCTCGGTGCGCATCCCGAGATCTCGACGGTCTCAGAGCCCTGGTTCTTGTTGCCGCTTCTGTCCACCATGGGTGAGCAGGATACGTATGCTGGATATGATTACAAGCTAGCACTTCAGGGCATTGAGGATTTCTGTAGTCTACTTCCGGGCGGCCGAGATGATTACGCCGCCGAGATACGGGAATTTGCCGTCAGACTTTACGGCAAAGTCGCTGATGATGACACATTTACTTTGTCGACAAGACGCCGAGGTACAGTCTTTACTGCGATCAGATCATCGACATGTTCCCAGACGGTAAGTTCATCTTTCTGTGGCGCAACCCTCTGGCAGTCGCTGCCTCTATTATGACGTCTTGGGCCGAAGGTCATTGGAATCTGTATCGGTACAAGATCGATCTGTTTGCTGGATTGGACTCACTCCTTCATTCATTCGAGAGCCATCAACACGATGTGTTGTCCTTGCGTTTCGAAGATCTCGTCACCGAACCGGAAATGGCAGTACAGGGCACACTTGATTATCTGGGTGTCGAGTTCACTCCAGAACTGATCGATCGGTTCGACGAGGTCAATCTCCACGGACTTGGTGACAAGGTGGGAGTTCAACGGTATGCTCGTCTCAGCTCAGAGCCACTGGAAAAATGGCAAGCTGCGTTTCGGAATCCGTTCCGGCGTAGGTGGGCCAGACAGTACATGCTGTGGATTGGGCGCGATCGCTTGGCCATGGCCGGCTATGATCTCGACGAAATCTGCGGAGAGCTCTCGCAACGCGCCGGATCACCACAGTTCCTCGCGAGCGACGTCATTCGTTCTTCTTTTGGCATCCTCTACAGCGCACTGGAGCTTCGGATCGCCAGACAGAAACTTGGCAGTCGTACTTGGAGGGACGTGCATGCGCACAACTAGTCGCCCGATTGGCAAACTCCGTGGGCAGATTACGTCTTGACCACGTGACCATCGCTGGCGACAGCTATTGCCATTCCGATGAACAGCCATGAGGTATAGTCCTTCTCAAACGTGTACGCTACGCCGAACGCAGAAAGCGCGACGATGACCACGACTGCTTGGAGTAATATCGCTTGGTCCGCCGGCCGCAGCGGGATGGTCCGTCTAGCTATCCGGAAGCATGACATAATCCAAAACAGGTAGAGCAACAGTCCGACGATGCCGACGTGGTAGAATAACGTGACGTAGACGTTGTGAGGCGACGTCTCAATCAGTTCATCGAATACTTCAATCTGGAAATGGTCGCCGAATCCGAGTCCGAGCAGCCATTTATCGTTACGGATTGTTTTGTCGATCGCCTCGACCCAATAGATATATCGCCACGATGCTGAACTGTCAGTTTCGTAATCGGTGAACGCCTCAACGCGTTCTGTGAAAAAATCATTGACGTCGATCCCCGAAAAGGTGAAGAACGGCGTGACAATAAGCGGTACAAGAACGACAATTCCGATCATTCTCGCCTGTACACGCAGGGGAACCTGTCCGTGCACCCAAAGGATGAGGAGACACACCATGCCCGCGAGCCAAACAGATCGATTTGACGTTATGATCAGAATGGCAACGGCCAAAATCGGAATGATCGTTCTCACAATTTGGGGAGGCTTGATGACTCTGAATCGCGTCGCTAGGTAAAAGGCCATCAGTCCGAACAAGAGCGAGAGGCTGCCGTTTGCTCTGAGCCACTTCTCGTACGCCGAGAAATGGAATCCGAACTCGAGTCCACCTCGAATCAACGCTGACGAAGGTGTACAGGAGGCAGGCGACGATCAAGAACTTCAGGAGTCGCTCTCGCTTCCTTGCCGTGTTCGCGTGCGGCAGCAGATATGGCACCATCAGAAGCCAGTGATAATATGTTCTCAATTCACCGGCGGAGTGAATACCGTGGACTGCCACGTCTGTCGCCCCGCGACCGCTAGCACGAAGCCGCCGAACAGCAAATAAAGGGCTCCGCAGGAAGTTTTCGCAAACGCGAACAGGATTCGCTCCTGCCTCAATAGATATATTATGAGCGCGATCGTGACAGCAAGATAGAACGGGTCCATGGCTCTGAGCGCGATCCCTCCCACCACGAGTTCCGTGTATCCAAGGAGCTCGGCGTACTCGTGGCTCAGAGCGTGGCCGAAAACCAGGTATAGCGACAGAAACAGTCTTGGAGCCCGCAGAGCAATCGTTACGAGCAGAAATAGGAGGCTCAAGCCGATCGACAACAAGAGCATTTCACAAGCTCCGCGGTACTAGCAGATCATGGCGAAAACGACTATCGTTCGGATGCACTTGTATCTGGTCGTATTTATTGCAGGCTGTTTTCACTTGGACTCGTCGCGACTCCTGATCCCGCCATCTCCCGGAGACAGCCTTTTGCTAGGTGCGTCATCGCCGCTTGGTCGAGCGTTGAATGGGGCCTTGCCGGGCGATACAATCAGAATGGCACCAGGAGTGTATCGAGAAGGTGAGATTCGGCTGACCGGTGGCGGCAGGCCTGGGCGTCGAGTTGTCATAATGGGTGCAGCAAACGGGGAGACCGTTGTCAGGGGGTCTCAGAGGGTCTCCGGGTGGGAATACGTGGGAGATGGAGTCTGGAAGGTACCGTGGAGCATCAATAGTCAGCAACTGTTTATGAACGGCGAGCACCTTGTGCCGATCGGCTCTACCTCGCCGTGGAACGCGACTAATTCAGTTTCAGGTAGACCCTTTCTTCCCAAACATGGTGAAATCATTGATGATCTGATCACTAACTCATTCATGATCGACGCGAGAACAGAGACTTTGTATTGCAGGCTTCGTGATGACATCGATCCAAACCAGCAACTTGTCGAAGCAAGTGTTGCAGACTTCATAATCGACGGCGGTACAACAACATCAGTTGAAATTAGGAACGTGCGGTTCGAGCATTCGAATGGCACTGCGAAAGGAGGCCGATCTTGTCTGATAAGATCGGGCAGAGCAGATTGGTCACTCGTCGATGTGACTGCGGCTGATGGCGATTTTGCCGGGGTGTGTCTTCGAGGTGAGAATCACACAATGCGTTCTGTTCGGATTATACGTAATGGAGCGGTTGGTATCGACATTAATGGGTCTTGGTCCGCAGCGGAACGCCGACACCGCTACGGGAGGCCTAGTCAGGGCATATTGATCGACGACGTCGAGATTGTCTTCAACAATTGGCGCCGCTTTGACTCATTTTGGCACGCGGGAGGTATTAAGTGTATCCCTTTGTGTCGGGGAGTCACGGTGACGAACAGCGTGATCGCCGGCAATACAGGCCCGGGGATTTGGTTTGACGCATCCCTCGGCGACAATGTCGTTGTGCGCAATCGCGTGGAAGGAAATGAAGCCGGGATCGTATACGAGGTCTCTGGACCTAGTGACGGTGATACTTTCGGTGCCGTCATCGCAGATAATATCGTGACCGATAACAGTCAGCAGGGGATTTACGTCTCTGCGTCTACCGGGACGAGAGTGGAGCACAATACCGTCATTGGCAATCGATTTGGCATTGTGCTTCACGGTATGCCGCGCCGCCACAACGGTGTGCTGCAGAGTTTGGCTAACAACGTTGTCGTCGACAACATTGTCGGGAGGTCGGATGTCGATGTTGTTATTTATGGTGGTCGGGCTGCGGCCGACAACCATGTAGACGAAAATTTCTATGTGTCCCGGAGTCAGGGTAGACCGACGAAGCGTGCTGGAGTTCGCGTGAGTGTCGTAGAGGGTACAGGGTACACGATCACCGACTACTCGTTGGACGGTCTGTATGGTAGGACAGGCTTTGAAGAGCACGGCCACTCCGGGGATCCTCGGTGGGAGGATACTAAGTCCTTTCGACCCGATAGGCTCGGCGACGCGGCGCGCAAGGGTAAGCGATTCCGATCTGAGGATACTAGGCATCCATAGGTCGGGTATTGACAGTGATTGACAGCGTGATCAGAATGATTCGGTTGCATGATTAGGGTGGGAATAGACCTCTTTCCGGTTTCACCCGGTAGAGGTGGGAGCGGTGGCGGCATATGGACCTATGCCAGTGCACTGTTGAAAGCGATAGATCGCCAACTTGCCAGCCAGCCCGACATCGCCGTGGTTTGCTATGCGAGAGGGGACCGATCTCAAGTTGAATAACAGTGAATTGACCACTGTCGACGTGCCGATCCCTGGAAAGTCCGGTCGTCTCGCCTGGACACACGCATTACTCCCATTGTACTGCCGAAGGGACAAGATCCAGGTACTTCATAAACTGGCCACCGAAGTACCGTTTTGGATCCCCTGTCGACTGGCGACCACCGTTCACGACTTCATGCCGGAGTACTATCACGAACAAGGCTATGGCGCTGGCAGGCTCTTTCGACTCGCTTTCGAGTCACTACTTTCGACTCATGAGCCGGCGCGCATTCCACGTGAGCGATGTTGTCTTCGTGCCGACCGAGACTATCCGTCGCGAATCGACGTTTCGATTTGGGAACGCTGGCGCCAATGCAGTTGTTACGTATGAGGGATTTGATGTCGGCTCGCTGGAGGGCACACCGCCATACGGCAATCAAATCCTGTATGTCGCCGGCTATTACCCGCATAAGGGTCACCTCCGAGCGCTCAAAGCCTTCGATGTGCTTTACTCGAATCGCGGAGTGGACAAGCCATTGTTGGTCTTCAGGGGCCACATACAGGATGAGGACTACCATCGGCGAGTCATCGGGGAAATAGCGGATAGCCCTGCTAGCAGTCGCGTTAAGACCGTCTCGTATGCGCCGGATTCGACGACAGACGACATCTTCCAGAGCGCGGCTATCTTGCTGGCGCTTTCACACTATGAGGGGTTCGGTCTACCACTGGTTGAAGCCCAATCGAGAGGCATTCCGGTAGTATGTTCCGACATCCCCACTTTTCGTGAGACAATGGGCGAATCGGCTATTTTTGTAGATTCAGAAAACGCCGCTGAGGTCTCGGACGCGTTGAATTCGCTGTTGTCCGACAGTAATCTGTACCGGCGTAAGAGCGAACAAGGCCGTCGGAATTCACTTCGGTTTTCATGGGACAATATGGCTGCGGCCACCGTCAGCGGTTACCGGCTTGCGGCTGCCCGATCACGTCAACGGCGAAACTAGTGCAGCGGGATGAAAGTGTCGGTAGTAACTCCAAGCTATAACATGCTCGACTATTTGAAGCGCTGCCACAAGTCCGTAGCGGACCAACGTGGTGTGGATGTCGAGCACATCGTGGTCGACGGATTGTCCACTGACGGTACAAAGGAGTTTTTGGAATCTCAGGCTTCCATTCACGCAATTATTGAGCGTGACCAGGGCATGTACGACGCGGTCAACAAGGGACTGCTCACGGCCCGCGGAGAAATAATGTCATATCTCAACTGCGACGAGCAGTATCTCCCGGAACGTTGTCGGCTGTCAATCACTTCTTCTCGACGAATACCGCCGTGGACGTGTTGTTCGGCGACGCATTGTTGATTCGGCCTAATGGGTCCTTGATCTCATTTCGCAAGGGCTACCCAGCTCGGGAAGCGTTTATCCGAGCATCGCATTTGTATTTCCTGTCCTGCACGATGTTCTTTCGGAGAAAGATCATGACGAACGGATTCCTGTTTGACGCTTCATTGCGAGCCATTGGTGACCAGGACTTTGTCGTGAGATTGCTATCCGCTGGTTACAAGGTGCAGCATATCCCAAAGTTCTTAGCTGCGTTTACAATGACCGGAAGCAATATGAGTATGAACGAGAACGCCCGTCGTGAAATGGCTGGGTCGCTCAGGGCGGGCCCGCTTTGGGTTCGCACGTTCAGATACCCGTTGAACATTCTTCGCTTGTTTGAGAAGTTTCTGCGCGGCCCTTATTACCAGAAGTTCCCACTTGAGTACGCGATCTTCGTGGACTCGGAAGCGAGCGAAAGAACGTTGATTCGCGCGGAAAGCGCTACTCCGCTATGGAAGACGGAGTAGGTACCACGCGGCGCAGCCTACATACGCTGAAGAGCCCCGTGGCCAATCAGCGCGTTTTCAAGCGTGTCGGCGTCTTGGGAGTATGTCTTTACGCGAACTCGTTCGCAGAGGCGTTGGACGAGTTGCTGGCTTCTTGCGCAGCGGGGCCGCGAGTGTCGTTTTGCATTTCTGCCACCGGCGCACACGGGCAGTGCACGCGAACGAGAATGAAGAGCTCATGGAGCTTTTGAACAGCTTCCACATAAACCTTCCGGACAGCATGCCTGGTGTGTAGGTCGGCCGTCTGAAAGGTGCCAAGCAAATGGAGCGCTGCTATGGACCGAGTCTTGCGGCGGTGATGAGAGAACCCGCGGACCGTCCGATGCGCCATTACCTGTTGCGGCGGCAAGGAAGGCGTAGCGGACCGGCTCCGGAAAGCGTGCGAGGAGCAGTTCGGCAACCGCAATGTCGTTGGAACGCACTGCCCGCCGTTTAGAGAACTTACCGAGGACGAGTTTCGAGTACTCGGCGACGAGATACACACGCTAGACGTTGACTTCGTCTGGATCGGCATCAGTACGCCGAAGTAGGAGTGGTTTGCCGACTGCCTGTCAAAGCACAGAAATGTCCGCTTCATCGCTACCGTCGGCGCTGCCTATAACATCCTTATCGGTGCCGTCCGCCATGCACCGCGGATCCAACAGATACTGGGTCTCGAGTCATTCTTTTCTTCCATAATGGAAACTCCAATGCTTCAGTGAGGATACCGCCAGATCGCGCCAAGGTTTGTGTACTTTGGTGCACGTGAGCCTCTACAACACGTGAGCGGTTTCCACGAGCGACAAACTGTGATCACTGTTAGTGCATGTGTTTTCAATGAACGTCATCTCTAGAGTCGTCTAGTGGGACCAATGTTAGTGCCTGCGAGGCATCGACATCAACGAACTCCGTCTTGGCAACGACATGTCGTCAATGCCATCCGTCGTCCGCGGTCTGGCGGGGCAAGAGCATCCCATAGGTGCGACGTTTGTGAAGCGTAATGGTATACGGATGACCGCAAACTCCAATGGCAAGACTGCCGTGCTTGGTTTCTGTTACACCAACCGAGATTACGCCGGCGTCGTGGACCAGACCGCTCGCTGGATCGAAGCTAGGGAGCGTAGGTACGTCATCGCTGCCCCGGTGAGCAGCCTTATCATGGCCCGACGATCGCGAACTATCGAGTCCGGCGTTCAGAGCGGGCTCGATGATGACGGCCGACGGTGTTCCGATCGTCTGGGCTCAGCGGCTCCTTGGTCATCCGAACGCGACTCGCGTCTACGGTCCTACCCTGATGCTGCACGTCCTCGAACGTGCCCAGCAAGCAGGCTGGAAGGTGGGCCTGTACGGGGGACACGAAGACCGCCTCGGAATCCTCGTCGACAAGCTTCGAAGCGAAGTTTTCGGAGATCGAGATTTCTTACAGCTTTAGCCCACCGTTCAGGGAACTGACGATCCCGGAATCCGACGATATCGTTTCGCAGATCAACGCGGCCGGCGTCCAGGTGCTTTTCGTCGGACTCGGCGCCCCAAAGCAGGAACTCTGGATGCAGAAGTTCTCGCCTCGAATCCCGGCGGTCATGTTCGGGGTCGGAGCTGCGTTTGACTTCCATGCCGGCTTTGTTCCACAGGCTCCATCGGCTCTGCAAAAGCTGGGCCTGGAGTGGGCATATCGACTCACGAAGGAACCCCGAAGGCTGTGGCGACGATACGCGACAACCATTCCCCCTTTTCTATGGTCAATCACGAAAGAAATCGCCGTGAGCAAACTGACGGGCGTTGACCACCAGGTGAGAACGGCAGACGACGCTCACGTCAGTACCTCAGACTCTGATACGGCAGGCCCCAGCGAAGATGAGAGATAGGGACTGAAGTACCGGTCGAGTCCTGTCTCGTCATCGTCAATCGAATCGTATCGCAACGCCAGATCGACCGACAGTCCGGGCAGCAGTTCGTAGCCTACGTATCCTTCGACCAGCGCTACCCTCTGGCGCACCCCGTCAAGCAGAGATACGTCGTCACCGGGTCGGTCGTCGGTGTAGGGCCGCAGCGGCTGGGAGCCGTAATTGGTCTCCACCGTATTCCTTCCCCTTCTGGCAAGAGAAGCATTCAGCGCCGCGCTGATGCGTGAGCTTACCTGATAGCTCGCAAACAGCGATACGTCCTCCGTGTTCGGACCCAAAGGGAATCCAAGGATTCCGTCGCGACTGACATACGACAGGCTGGACAGCTTATTGCTGTACGCATATGGCCGGACCCGGGTGTACTGAACCTGCAGTTGAAGCCCCGGTATGCCCGGATCTGCGACCTGCATGCGCCAGGCTCACCCCATAGGTGTTCTTCCAGAAGTCCGGGTTAGAGAAGAACTCACCGGCGGAAAAATCGTCGACAAAGAACTGTCCTTTCGCCACAACTTTGTCCACAATATTCCACCGGCCATCGAGCCCGAGCATCACGTTGCCCGGGCTGCCGATGTCGAGATTCAGCGTGTGGTAAAGAACGACCGGGTTGAAGAACGTAAAGTAGAAACCCGCATTTCGTTCGTTGCGCGTGGGGGCGAGGACGATCGACTCGAACAACGCGAACTCTAGCCGCGGACTCGGCTGATACGCAAGCCGATGAACTGCCACGTACTTGAAGGGCCTGGCCAGATCTCCTGTCTCCCGCACGCCGGCAGGATCCTGCAGTGACGCGAAATGGCTCACGTACTGAAACGGACCGAACGTTGACCGTACCTGCAAAAAGGCATGGGGTACCGAGTAGTTCGAAAGAAGCATGGAAGCCGGCGAATTGCCCCACCTCTGCCTGTCCTGGCCAAAGCGTACTTCGAAGAACTTGCTTCTGAATCCGACAACGCCTGTCGCAATGCCATAATCAAACGTATTGTCATCCGGGCGATAGGCAAATCCGCGCCGTTCGCTGTTGGTCTCACCGGCCAGATCCGGGAGCTTCACCTGGTTCTCCTCGAAGCGGGTTTCGAAGAAGACGTGATCTCCGATGTGTCCCGACAGCCGCACACCTCGCGTGTTCTGGTACACGGCCATCGTACGCGTCGCGGTCCGGCCGCGCAGATTGCTTCGCCACGCCATACGACAGGTACAGCAGCGGATTGAATTGCACGCCATAACCGTCTCCGGAGATGGACGCGAAGTCCGTACCGTTCTGGTACAGAGCATCCCACAGGCCGTTCGCCCATTCGGCTCCCGGTCCCGCCGTGACGCCGCGATAGCGATCGAGAAGTGCACGATCCGACCGCGACAAATCCCACCTGCTGACCTCGAGCGAGTCCAGGTAGCCGCGGGCCTCATACATCGACAGAGGCTGGTGACTCAGAAAAGCGCCCTCGAGGTGTCCGAGTGCCAACTGACGCTCGAGAAAGCCGTGTATCGGGTCATTGATCTGGAGGATTCCGTCGGTCTGGCTCCAGGCGGGAAGACAGACCGAGAGGATTGCGAGGGAAAGCGCGATGGCTCTCATGGCAACTCCGCGAGGCAGCAGTGGATTTATTTCGGGTGGGCGTCGGACGATGTCAAGAAGGGAAGGTGGTGGACCCTGCATGACCAGGCTTCGAAGGAACGTTCGCTTCACTATGTGCGGCGACACCACTCGGCCCCAAAATAGCATATTTCCGCTATTGCAGTTGACTGCAATAGCGCGAGTCCGTTAGCTTAAAAATTAATGCGGGTGAGTTTCGTGGTTATGAAACGAGTCCCGCAGGGCGCCGAGTCGGTGCCATTTCCGGTTTCCCACCCGGATCATATGGTCAAACAGTAGCTTCCCACAGTGCCAGCGATCTCGCTGGCTGGTTGCAGATGCAAGTAGTCCAGTCAGCCAACATTCTGCATCATCCGTCATCACGTTCGCGACACGCCGGAAGGCGTGGTGCCGTGATCTTCCACGCCCACCGGGCTCACAACGCCCTCATGATGGGAATTGGTGATGGGTTCGCCCTCACGGTCGCCGTCGCGCTGGGTGGTTTTCTCAGGTGGTGGATATTCGGCCTACCGCTTATCCCGGCCTGGAGCTGGCTCATGATCGTCGTATGGTGGGTCGTGGCATACAACTCCCAACTGCTGCCGGGCTGGGGCATCGGTATCGTCGATGAACTACGACGCGTGTTCTATCAGCTGTCGCTCCTGTTCGGCGGCGCAGCGGTCGATCCTGTTCCTGACGCAGGAGGCGGGTATTACGAGTCGGTTCACGCTGGTCGTCGGCTATCTCGCCAGCATCCCCCTCGTACCGTTTGTCAGGACGATCGTCAAGAAGACGCTGATCGCGCGCGACCTCTGGGGTGTCCCCACCGTCGTGTACGGAAGCGGTGACACCGGCCACCGGGTGGTCGATGCGCTCAAGGAGGAAGCCGGGCTCGGCTACCGCCTCGTTGGCATGTTCGACGACGACCCCGAGATGTGGGGAGACGCCTACGAAGACATTCCGATTCTGGGCAGCACCAACCAGAGCATTTCTCAAGCCGCCGTGGCGATCCTCGCCATGCCCCACGCGCCACGTCAGCGCATCCAGGAGATGCTCGAAGGTCCTTTGTCCCACTATCGCCAGGTGGTGATTATTCCCGACCTTGATCGACATGCCGACCCTCTGGGTGAAGTCCCGCAATCTTGCCGGTATCATGGGGCTCGAAATCGCCTCCCGACTGCTGGACCCCGTCGCCCGATTCACGAAGCGCGGCGCCGATCTTCTGTTTACGACTCTGTCTGGCTCCGTTCTGGGTGCCCCTGTTCGGGCTCGTTGCCGCTGCTATCTGGATTGAAGATCGCCATAATCCGTTCTTTCTCCAGGAGCGGGTAGGTGAGGGAGACCGACCGTTCTTTGTCCGCAAGTTCCGCACGATGGTTCACAATGCCGAAGACGTCCTGGAGAGGCGCCTCCAGGAAGACCCGGAGTTGAAGGCCGAGTGGGAAGCCAATTTCAAGCTCAAAGACGATCCGCGGATCACGCGCGTCGGCAGAGCTTCTTCGCAAGCTGTCGCTGGACGAAATCCCTCAGCTTATCAATGTCCTCAAGGGTGAGATGTCGCTCGTGGGACCCAGGCCGCTACCGCGCTATCATCTTGACGAACTTCCTCACCGGGTGCGAGAATTACGGTCGCGGGTGAGACCCGGTATGACGGGCATGTGGCAGATTTCCGGCCGAAGCGATGCCGGGAACGATGGCATGATCCGATGGGACGCCTTCTACGTCCAGAACTGGTCGGCGTGGCTGGATATGGTCATCCTGGTCCGCACCCTGCGCGTTGTCTTTCGTGGCGAGGGCGCGTACTAGAGGGGGAGCTTGCGGCTACCTTCCTTCGTTCGCGACCGGCGCTTCGACCGATCTCCTCAACGAATTCCGTGTCCGCGGGCTATCTTGTCGGCCTGAATGGCCATCTTCCGACCCCATCCCAGCGAATGGATTTCAATCGGCGATTGGTCGCG
>CAVYIO010000034.1:0-65149 GCA_963768565.1 Rhodothermales bacterium | reverse complement strand
ACCTCCTTCCAACGTACTCGTGGCAGCGCATCATCAGGACTACGCTGTAATGTCATGCGTTCAGCACCGAGTGTTTTCTTAACACCCGTCAGGAACATACTTACGATGACTGCTGCGAACGCACCGGTCATCATTCCTGCGTATGTGCCTATGAAGACAAACACCAACAACCCAGTAATGGCTACATCCCAGAAGAGGGCATAGCCTGCTACACGTTTGAGGTTCATCCGGCTGAGTATCCAGATGACTCCGAGTGCAGTGATCAGTCCGGCTTCTAACATTAGTTCACTCCTTTTGCTTTGTTGTACAGGTCTTTGATTTGATCAGGCATTTGCTCGACGATGTCCGGGTTCTAGTGAAGAAGAGCATCATCATGACGTCCAGTCGTTGATAGAGTTCTGCAAGGCTTGTTTCGATATCATCGAGTCGTGCACTGGCTTCAGCTCGTCTTGCGACACGCTGTGTCGCTCATGTTTTTGTTAGGCATCTTCTGTCTCCTTGTGAGTACGTATTTGTTGCCTGATTTCAGTATTCAGGTCATCTTTGGTGAGTAACTGGACTTTTATATGTCCTTGTGTTTCTTCAATCTGCTGTTCAATCCATTCATCATCTTGATTCTGTTGAGTCCACCAATGAATCTCTTCTTCAAGTTTGATGATCTTGTGAAAGTCATCCCATGCATCGTCACTTAGACGTTTGTTGGTAGCTTGTAGACTCTTCATTGGTTGCTTGCAGCACTTGATGCCGACGAACAAGCTGAGTGCTTTGTCTACACAAAGCTTTGTTGGCATTTTCCAGTACATCTATCTTGGCGGCAGCTGATGCCAGGTCGCTGCGTAATGCTTCGATCAAGCAGGATTTCATGCTGATCAGTGCTCTGAGCTTGGTAAATGTGTCTTTCATGATGATCTCCTTGTACAAACAGTTATTTGAAAAATACGAATTACATAAGGCGGAGCGAATGATTACGCGACTAAATGCCCTGTTTAGTCGCATATCTAGGCGGTCGATGACATCCACCACGAAGCCACTAAGCTATTACGCGACTAAATGCCCTGTTTAGTCGCGTATCTAAGCCACTAAGCAACCAAGTCACTTAGTAGCCTAGTTACCCAGCCACCAACCACACCCAACACCCACCAGCGAGTTGCGTAGCAACTCGGGCGAGGTGCGGTCGCCCGCACCCGCACCCACAGTTAGCCACTCGGGGATAAAAAAGACCACAGACCGGTTGTGGGCCGGCCTGTGGCGTGGTGACTAGTCGTCGGATTGTTCAGACTCGACGTACTTGTAGGCGAGGTACATCACAGCGATGAAGCCGACTAGTTCAAGCATTGTCAGACTCCTTGATGAGCTGCGACAGGTGCCGATACGTAGCCAGTTTCTGCTCGTCGGTGAGGTCTGCGCTGTCGATCATCTTAGTGATGCGTTCGAAGTTGTCAGGTGCCTTGGCTTTGTTGAGCACGGTGACAGTGGCGTTGATGGCACGGTTACGCAGTTTGTTGATGTTGATCTTCATGATGATGTTTCCTTGTAAGTTGCTTGGGGCTTGGTGGGCGGGGTGTAGGTAAGGCCGATTGCGCCGACGAAGCCGAGGACGAAGCCGAGTACTGCGAACAGGACGTTCATGCCGAGCCAGTTCCAACCACCGTAGTAGTCAAGCAGCGGCAGTATGTTGTAGCGGAACGACCAGACGAGCAGACCGATGTAGCTGGGCACTGCGAATGCGAGTATGAGGAACTTCATGATGCGGCTCCTTTGCTGAGGATGCGGAACAGAGGCTGGTTGGTATCAGCGGGGAAGGTCATGGTGACGGTGTTGTTCTCAACCTTGACGTCGATCGAGCGGTCTTTGCTGAGGAACAGGTCAGAGTAGGACTTCGTGCCGTCGGGTGCCGTGGTGATGAGCGACAGGAACGGACGGTTGTTGTTGACTAACCAGCTGTGATTGTCATTGGGCGTGGTACGGTTAGCGAAGAACGCGGATGTGCCTGCGTAGATAGTCATGATGTGATCCTTATTGGTGAGTTGATGGGTAGAATGAGCAGTTCTGTACACTCGGCATGCTCAGGCCGTGCGGTGATTGGTACAACTACCGAGTTACACCGATTACGGTAGTGGTTCTGCACGCTTAACCCTTTGAGTAGCCGAAAGCACCTGTCTCTCGACCCCATCGGCAGGCCCTACCAAGGGGGATATACCCCATGCAGAACACAACCAGCCAACCAGCGATCAGCGGTATGCTCGGAGAAGGTAAGAACTACGGACTCAGCGAGCCCAGCGGTGGCCAGGAGCGTGTGGGAGCTGATCGTACGGAGATGGAAAGGATCGACGGGGCCCAGTTCGAAGTGACTCGGTTTCGGATTGATCAGACTGTCGGGTTGAGATGGGGATGAGCGGTCGTGTTGAGGTAGGTACGGGGAGGATTCCAATACTTCACGGTCCGGACGGTTCGATTCATTCGGTCCCGGAAGAAGATCTCCCCGTAGTGCTGCCGGAGATGGAGGACTTCAGGCCACAGACGAGCGACAGCCCGGACGATCCTCCGCGTCCACCATTGGGCCGGGCACCGGAATCGTGGCGGCACGTCATCGTGAACGGCGTGCAGTACGAGCGCGAGTTAGACACGATGCCCCAATGGGCGGGCTCATGCTGGTACTATCTCCGGTTCATCGAGCCGTGGAATAGCGAGGGCTTTGTCGGCAAGGAGCTGGAGGAGTTCTGGATGGCTTCTGGCGGGGTGGATTTGTATGTGGGCGGCGTTGAGCATGCCGTGCTCCACCCGTCTATGCCCGCTTCTGGCACAAAGTGTTATTCGACCTGGGCTATGTATCGGGACCCGAACCCTTCGGCCGCCTCATCAATCAGGGATATATTCAGGCCTACGCGTATCGGGATGAGCGCGGAGTCATCGTTGACTCTGAGAAGGTCGTCGACCAGGACAATCGTCCGGCCGCTGACGTGCAGGGCGAATCGGGAAGGAGTACTTCCACGAGAGTGCGCCGGTCACGCAGGAGTATGGCAAGATGGGCAAAAGTCTGAAAAATGCCGTGAGCCCCGATGAGATAGCAGTCGAGTTCGGTTGCGACACCTTCCGACTCTACGAAATGTACCTGGGGCCGCTTGAGACAATCCAAGCTGTGGTCCACGCGAAGCATAATCGGAGTACATCGCTTCTTGAATCGCGTCTGGCGGAACCTCGTCGATGAGGACACAGACACACTGCTCGTGACGGATGAAGATCCAGATGAAGAGCTTGGGCGTCTTCTGAATCGAACCGTGAGACGTGTGACTGATGATCTCGACCGTTTGAGTTTCAACACCGCCATTGCAGCACTCATCGAGTTGAACTCGGAGATGGTTGCACCGAAGCGGATCCCACGAAAGGTTGCGGAGACGTTCGTTTTGCTCCTCGCCCCGATGGCCCCCCACATGGCGGAAGAACTGTGGCATAGGATGGGAAACAAAGAATCGCTGGCGTTTGCTTCATGGCCTTCGGTGGACGAGCAACTGCTGCGCGAGGAGCAGGTCTACGTCGCTGTTCAGGTAAACGGAAAGCGCGTGGCTCCGTCGCCGTCGCGGCGGATGCCGACAAGGAGGTTGTTCTCGCTGCCGCGCGTGCCGATGTTAACGTGGCCCGGCACGTAGGGAAAGATAGTGCGGCGGTGCACCTGACGTTCCGGCAGAATATTGTCAACCTTGTTCTGGGATGATCTCGAACAGAACCGGAGGAATGCAGTGACAGAAAATCCGATCGACGTTCTCGCGATAGCGGCCCACCCGGACGACGTGGAGTTGTGGGCCGGTGAACTATCTGTTCGCTCACGGCGCGCGGGTCGACCGTTGGCATCGTTGACCTGACGCAAGGAGAGCTTGGTTCGCGCGGGTCGGTCGACGAGCGGCGAAAGGAGGCTGCCGCCGCTGCGACGATCATGGAGTCCGTGTTCGGAGAACTTGAAGATTCCGGACGGCAACATCGAGAACAACCTTCGGAACCGACTCCTGCTCATCCAGCAGATTCGCCGCCTCGACCCATCATGGTCCTTGTAGGCGCGCCGGTTTGCCGGCATCCGGATCATGGAGCGGCTACCGAACTCTCGACGGCTTCCGTCTTCAATGCCGGCCTTCGCAAGATTGAAACGCACGACTCGGACGGTACGCCACAGGAGCCGCATCGACCAGATCACGTCCTCCACTACATGCAGTCGATCCCTTTCGATCCAACGTTTGTCGTTGACGTATCGGACTTCTGGGATCAGAGAACCCGCGCAGTGCAGGCGTTCAAGAGCCAGTTTTTCAATACGGACTACGAGTCGAAGTCCGATGAGCCGGAGACGTATGTTTCAAACCCGGCGTTCTTCGAATGGACGAGAGGCACGTGCCAGATCGTACGGCTATCCCATCGGTGCTCAATTTGCTGAACCGTTCCTCGTATCGCAACGGGCCTGTGGGCCTTGATGACCTGACGTCAGTGCTGGCCCGCACGCGTACGTTCAAGTAGCCGACGGTCGCTACTCGTCTTCGTCGAGGACGTAGCGCACAATTCCTCTGCCGTGGTGAAGGGCTTCCCGTCGGGAACGATCACGGCCGCCACTACATTCAGAAGATGGTCTGCTTTGTCCGGCGCCGTTTCTCGCAGCCGGTTCTTCACCGATGCGAACAGATCCTGTGCCTCGTCCGACTTCCCGTCTCCGAGGATGACAATGATCCGTTCGACGATCGGGTCTGCGAACAGCGAGTCTTCTCGCTTCAGCACGTCCTGAAGGGCCTGGATGATATGTCTGAAGTCGTCCGATCCTGTTCCGTCGTTTGGGTCCTCAGTTCGCATGGCGACGAGGCGCAAACGACGAGCCAGAAGTCTCATAGTCGTCGAAGTAGAGTTGCAGTTCGTCAGTGAATCTTTCCCGGTTGAGGAAAACCAGTCCCGCGTCCTCAATCGGTGTCGGAGGTGCGGGTTCGACCGAGAATTCAAAAGACGATGGCTCGTCAGGTACTAAATCGACGGGCACGTTCCGGTCGATGACAGGCTCTTGATGTGTCGGGACCCACAGATCCGTCTCTTCGGTTGGGTCCTCTGTCGGCGCTTCGGATGGCGGCGTCGGTGGCAACAGGCGGTACCTCAGACACTGACGGCAAGGCAGCGGTTCCACGAAGGCGCTGCAATGACTTCGCAACATCGTCGGCCCTCGCGACAACATGTTCCAGCTGCCACCCGACGTCAACACGGCGTGTGACGTGGCCGATCTGCGGAATGAGAGAGATCGTTCGTTGCGAGAACCCGTCGACGCAGGACAGATGAACGCGCAGGCACCCGGTCATCAGGGTACCCATATAGTCGATGATCCGCCGCGATGCGTCGTTGGCGGGCTCGGGCATGCCGATCAGGACCGTCGACGGGATATGTTCGAGCTCGGTAATGAGGCGAGCGAACGCGGTGCGAAACCGATCGAAGGACGAAAACCGGGCGAAAGCGCTGAAGTCATCGATGACAACTCGATCGGCAGTCGCATCTACGATGAGACTGGCGAGGACCTTGAGGGACGACTCGAGGGAGTCGTCGTCGCGGTCGATCAGTTCGAGTTCGAAGGGCGTGCGGCTGACACGGAGAAGGCCACTCTGAACCGCTTGCGGGAGGTCGAAACCGAGAGACGTGGCCTGAATGGCCAGATCGGCGCTCCGCAGACGTGAAACGAGAAGCGAAGTCTGGAGCGACCGGGTTGCTGCAGCGATAAACGCTGCGGGCAGAAGGCTGCGACCGCTGGCGTTTGTTCCGTAGGTCAGATAGCGGCCTCCTTCAAAGAGTCCACCCCACGACTGATCGACACTCTCAATGCCGAAAAGCGTTCTGGGAGCAAATGTTGCGGAGTCGTCCATGTGCCTTTGATAACACGAGAATTGGAAGTGCACTAGTCGCTGACACAAATCCTGTGCCGCGCCGTGAAGGTACTACTGCGTACACACCCGAATGGATGCCTGTGGGGCCTGAGGCCACAAATTGACGCCTCTTCAACCGCCGACGAGCCGTCCGTGACAAAGTCCGGCGCCTCGATATCAACCACAATCCCTCGATGAGACTCTTCCGGCGATCACGGGGTGCTGCTCCTGCGCTCGGCGAGCATGGCAGCGTACGCCATTGAAAGCACTTCTAGCGCCTCCGGGCAGGTCGCGAGGTACTCGGCCACCTTGAGTCGCTGATTTAGCACCGAGAGTCCCTGCCAGGTAGGCCGCAAGAAGCTCTTCATCGATCTGAGCGGGGTCGCCCGGTGGACCACCGTGTCGTTCGGCGGGGGCGCGTTTGGGTTTCTTGCTTCGGGGAGCCAATATGATTCCGGACAGTGTCCTGAAAGGTCTGGGCCGATATCGTCGGGAGACACCTATATTAACGGTCAAATTCGGTCGAATAGTGCCGGAAAGTCGTCAAATCTCGGACGGCAGCGGTCAGTGACGGCCGACGATCCATCGAATTGATCGCTCATCTCCATGGACTCCGACCTTACCTCGATTCAGCAAGCTCGCGAACTTGTGAAGCAGGCGCGTGCCGCACAGCACACGTATTCGAAGTTCACGCAGGACAAGGTTGATCATATCGTTGCTGCAATGGCCAGAGCAGGTGCCGGCTCGGCGTCCGAGTTGGCACGCCTGGCTCATGAAGAAACCGGCTTCGGCCGCATAGACAGCAAGACAGAGAAGAACCTGTTCGCAACGAAGACGCTCCATGAGCGAATGCGCGGAATGCGCACGGCGGGGATCATCAATCGGTCGGAGGGTGGATCAATCTGGGAGATCGCAACTCCGATGGGTGTGGTCGCTGCACTGATTCCGTCCACGAATCCTACATCGACAGCGATGTACAAGGCGATCATAACTGCGAAAGCGCGGTGCGGAATCGTCATGAGTCCACATCCACGGGCGGTTCGCTGCACGCGGCGCGCACTCGCCATCGTTGCCGACGCAGCGTACGATGCAGGAGCGCCCCCGGGCCTCTTCGGCTGCCTGGAGGATGTATCGCTCGCCGGTACGAACGAACTACTGGAGCACGATCATACAGACGTGATCCTGGCTACCGGTGGCACGGCGATGGTACAGGCGGCCTATTCGAAGGGCAAACCGGCCTATGGTGTCGGATCGGGTAACGTGCCGGTCTTCGTGGATCGATCCGCTGACGTGATCAAGGCGGCAGCGGATCTCGTGTACGGGGCATCGTTTGACTGGGGCACGCTCTGTTCCACAGAACGGAGCATCGTGGCCGACCTGCCGATCCGGACCCGTTTGTTGGACGCACTGAGATCGGAGGGCGCATACGTTGTCGACGACCGGGAGAAGCATAAACTTCGTGATGTTCTGTTTGTGAACGGGCGGCTGAACGTGGAGCAGGTAGGAAGGTCACCCTCGCATATCGCCGGGTTGGCAGGATTCTCGGTACCCCCGTCGACCCGGGCGCTGGTTGCCGAAGTGGAAAAGGTCGGAAAGGATGAGCCGTTGTCCTCGGAGACCCTCTCGCCCATCCTGTCCTTCTACACGGCGGATGGGTGGGAAGCCGGATGCGACCGTTGTATCGAGGTGCTCGGTTTCGGCGGTATGGGCCACACGCTCGGTCTGCACTGTACCAACGATCGGATCATCGAGGCGTTCGCCCTCGAAAAGCCGGCGATGCGGATTGTCGTAAACACGGTAGCGGCTCTTGGCTCGGTCGGGTTTACAACCGCGCTCTTCCCTGCGATGACTCTGGGTCCGGGCACGACGGGCGGATCAATCACGAGCGATAATATCTCCCCGCTTCACCTGTTGAACTACAAGCGCCTCGCGTTCGAGACGGATCCGGTTAACCCGCCTTCTGCGCAGCGCCGAGGTACGTCGTCCGGTCGGAAGACGGCGCGATCGCCAGAGCACGGGTCGTGGATTGACGAGATCGAGAGCCGCCTGCGCGAGCGGGCTGGAAACCCGCCTGTTCAGCCGACTGCAACCCGCCGGAGCCCCGCCGCCAAAGTGCAGGCGGCACGACCGGAGACCCCGGCAGGGGAGATCGATGAAAAGCGTGTTCAGGACCTGATCAAGCGCTTCAAGAAGTGACCGACCCGGGTCGCAATCCAGATTGACTGGCGCCTCGAAGGCGGGCTATATTCTTGTTCTGGCGCCACGACACAAACGTACAGAATGGCATCGACGAGTGATTTTCGCAATGGTCTCGCAATCGTCTGGAATGACGATTTATGGACGATTACGGAGTTTCAGCATGTAAAACCCGGCAAGGGGGGTGCATTCGTCCGTACGAAGTTGAAGAACGTCCGCACAGGGCGTACGATGGACAACACCTTTCGCGCTGGAGAAAAGGTCGAGACCGCCCGCATTGAGCGTCGGCCACACCAGTTTCTATATCAGGATGATCTTGGTCTGCACTTCATGAATGCAGACACATACGAGCAACTCCAGTTGCCGGCCGAAAGCGTTTCCGGCCGCGAGTTCGTCAAGGAGGGCGGGATGATTGATGTCCTGTTCCACGCGGAGACAGAAGTTGCTCTGACGACCGAGATACCGAAGTCGGTTGATCTGGCCGTCGTCGAAACAGAACCCGGCGTCCGGGGCGATACAGCAACGGCAGCGACGAAGCCCGCGAAACTGGAAAGCGGTGCGTCGGTGAACGTCCCTCTCTTTATCAACGAAGGCGACGTCGTGCGAGTCAATACAGAGACGGGAGCGTACATCACGCGCGCGTCATCGAACTAGCCGACAAAGCACAGGCCCCGCGGGGCGCAAACGAAGAGCACACACATGGACCTTGACCGGATTCGCGACCTACTACGACTCGTGGCGGAGAGCGACGTGGCGGAAGTTGAGTTAGAGGAAGATGGACTCAAGATTGTAGTGCGGAAGGAAAGCCCCAACGTTACGTTTCAGCCGGCGATGTCGTATATGCCGCCGCCGTATCCCGTTCCGGGCGGCTACGGACCACCACCCGCACCCGCGCCCGCCGCCCACGCATCTGGTGGCCATACAGTGGGCGCAACGACGCCTGCAGCTGCATCAAATTTGGTGGAGGTGAAGGCTCCGATCGTCGGCACGTTCTACAGATCATCCTCACCTGACGCGGCAGCTTTTGTTGAGGTTGGCGACACTGTCAGCAGCGGCCAGGTGCTCTGCATCATCGAAGCCATGAAACTGATGAATGAGATCGAGGCCGAGATGTCCGGCGTCGTCCGCAAAATCCTCGTCGACAACGCGCAGGCCGTGGAGTTCGATCAGCCCTTGTTTGCCATCGAACCGGGCTGATCCAGGGAACACACACCAATCCCGGACCGTCCGATCTTCACCCCCGTGTCGTCCGCATGAAGAAGATTCTTATCGCCAACAGAGGCGAGATCGCCCTCCGCATCATCCGTACCTGTCACGAGATGGGTCTGAAAACGGTGGCTGTGTTTTCCACGGCAGATCGCGACTCGCTTCATGTTCGGTTTGCTGATGAGGCCGTTTGCATCGGGCCTCCACCCTCGCGCGACAGCTACCTTCGAATCGATCGGATCATCTCGGCGGCCGAAGTCACCGGTGCCGACGCGATTCATCCCGGCTACGGATTTCTTGCTGAGAATGCTGATTTTAGCGAGATCTGCGTCGATCACGGGATCAAATTCATCGGTCCATCGGCTGAAACGATAAGGCTGATGGGCAACAAGAGCCTGGCCAAGCGAACGATGCAGAAGGCCGGAGTACCGATCGTGCCGGGATCAGACGGCATTGTGGACGATGCGAAAAAGGCCATTTCGATCGCCGCTGAAATCGGATATCCGGTTATCGTCAAAGCGCGTTCGGGTGGTGGTGGTCGCGGTATGCGTGTAGTGAGGGACGAAGGAGAGCTGGCTGCACAACTTGCAGCCGCGTCCAACGAGGCGGAGGCCGCGTTCGGTGATGGAGGTGTCTACATAGAGAAGTTCGTCGATTCGCCGAGGCACATAGAGATCCAGGTACTCGGTGATGGCAGAGGTGGTGTAAAGCACTACGGAGAACGCGAGTGCTCCATACAGCGGAGACACCAGAAGTTGCTCGAGGAATCTCCGTCACCCATTGTCGATCCCGACCTCCGCAATCGAATGGGTGAGGCAGCCGTGGAGGGAGCCCGCGCCGTCAATTACGAGGGGGCGGGTACGGTAGAGTTCCTGCTGGATGCGAACAAGGAATTCTATTTCATGGAGATGAATACGCGCATTCAGGTGGAGCATCCCGTGACAGAAGAAGTCGCTGACTGCGACCTCGTTCAGTTTCAGATTCTTGTTGCGATGGGTGAGAATGTCTCGAATCGACCCGCGATCATGGATGGCCACGCCATCGAGTGTCGTATCAATGCCGAAAACCCCTTCCGCGGTTTCGCCCCATCTCCGGGCGTCATCAGCACCTTCCATCCACCTGGCGGCCACGGTGTGCGCGTGGACACTCATGCCTACGCCGACTACGTCATTCCACCCCATTACGATTCGTTGATAGCAAAGCTGATTGTACGTGCGAAGACGAGAGACCTGGCAATTAACAAGATGAAGCGGGCGCTCGACGAGTTCGTAATCGAAGGCGTGCACACGACGATTCCGTTTCACAGTCAACTGCTCAGGAACGAGGCCTTCAAGGCGGGCAACTTCGACACCAAGTTTCTTGAGACGTTCAAACTCGAGCCGATCGCCTAGCTAGAAAATGCCACGATCGGGTGTTATCATTTCGAATCGGCATCTGCGATGCCGCCCGCAGCGGTCTACTACTCACAACGTTCGGTGCAAAGCAAGATGACCTTTCCAGAAAACCTGCACTACACGAAAGACCACGAGTGGCTCCGGATCGAGGACGATGGGACGACGGCCGTCGTCGGGATTACGGATTTCGCGCAGTCGGAGCTGGGGGACATTGTCTTCATTGAGTTAGAGCCGGTCGGAACGGAACTCGACAGCGAGTCCGTATTCGGGACGGTTGAGGCCGTGAAGACGGTTTCGGAGTTGTTCGCTCCGGTTGCAGGGACCATCACGGAGATCAACGAGGAACTCGATTCGAATCCCGAAGCGGCCAACGACGATCCGTACGAACGGGGTTGGATGGTCAAGATCGAGATGAAGGATCCGTCACAGTTAGAAGTCCTACTCTCATCTTCCGAGTACCAGGAACTCGTCGCGGCGTGAGCCCCGTGGCTCATGACTCCGCTGCGGAAGCGTGTAATGCACGAAAGAATTGCCATTCTTGATTTTGGTTCGCAGTACACGCAGCTGATCGCTCGCCGAGTTCGAGAGAACGGAGTTTTCTCCGAGATCTTTCCGTGCACGGCCGACTTTGCAGATGTCATGCGAACCCAGCCGCGGGGAATAATACTCTCCGGCGGCCCATCATCAGTCTACGATCCGGATGCTCCTCAGCTGAACCCGTCATTTCTGTCCCTCCGAAACGGTGAGGACAGACCCGTGCCGGTGCTTGGTATTTGCTATGGGCTCCAGGCGATTGCGTTTAATCAGGGTGGCGGTGTGGAGCGGGCCAGGTCGGCGCGAATTCGGTCGGGCTACGCTCCTGGTGGATGACGACAGTGATCTATTGGCGGGCGTTTCGTCGTCCAGCAGCGTCTGGATGAGTCATGGCGATCATCTGACGACCCTCCCGGACGGGTACGAGATTATCGGGCACACCTCCAATGCTCCGATTGCTGCCGTTCGGCACCTCGAGCGTGGGATCTACGGAGTCCAGTTTCATCCGGAGGTTGTACACACGAAGGAAGGCTCGAGAATTGTGGGCAACTTCGTACGTCACATCTGTGGTTGCCGTGGCGATTGGACGCCGGCTTCGTTTATCGATGAGAAGACCGCGGAGATTAGAGATCTCGTGGGAGATGATCATGTGATCCTCGGTTTGTCCGGAGGTGTGGACTCCTCGGTTGCGGCCGTCCTGTTGCATCAGGCAATCGGCGACCAGGTCACGTGCATCTTCGTGAATAACGGTTTGTTGCGGCTTGGTGAATGGGAGCAGGTGCAGCACACTTTCCGCGACAGCTTCCACATCAAGTTACTGGCAGTGGATGCGTCAGATACCTTCGTGGAAAGGCTTGAAGACGTGGAAGATCCGGAGCGCAAGCGGGTGATCATCGGCAATACGTTTGTCGACATTTTCGAGGAGGCAACACACCGGGTCGAAGCGGCGATGGGCAGACGACCGAAATACCTTGCTCAGGGCACGCTGTATCCGGATGTCATCGAGAGTGTTTCGTTTAAGGGGCCGTCGGCCACGATTAAGACGCATCATAATGTCGGTGGGCTGCCGGAGAAACTGAATTTTGAGATCCTCGAACCGTTTCGTGAGCTGTTCAAGGATGAGGTCAGGGCAATCGGAAGGCTACTGGGTGTACCCGAATCGATTGTCGGTCGACACCCTTTCCCGGGGCCCGGTCTGGCGGTACGGATACTGGGGCCGGTTACTCCCGAGAACCTGGACCTGCTCCGGCAGGCCGATGCGGTCTTCATCGAAGAGCTTCACAAACAAGAGCAGTATGATGAAGTGTGGCAGGCCTTCGCGGTCCTGCTTCCTATCCGCTCCGTAGGAGTGATGGGAGATGAGCGGACGTACGAAAACGTCTGTGCGCTCCGAGCGGTAACCAGTGTAGACGGTATGACGGCCGATTGGGCCAAGCTTCCGCACGATTTTCTTGCTCACGTGTCAAATCGTATCGTTAATGAAATCCGCGGAATCAACCGTGTCGTTTACGATATCAGTTCAAAACCACCGGCGACAATCGAATGGGAGTAGCTCCAGCATTACAGTTCAGGCGTTGGTATGCGGCCACCTTCGTGATATGGTCACTTTTGTGGATCGCCCTGCCCGCGATGGGTCAGGACGACGCACTTCGCAATGAGGAAGCGGAGTTTGTCTTCGCGGAAGGACTCGATCTGTTCGAACAGGAATTCTATGGGAGCGCGTTGGGCCGCTTCGAGCGTGTTTATGCCGATTACCCTCTAAACCGCAAGACCACCTCCGCGTGGCTGATGGCGGGGAAATCCCACTACCGGAGAGGTGAATACCAGAAGGCGATCGATTTGCTAACGCAGTTCGTGCGCGAGTTTCCGCGGAGTCGCTATGTGGCTGATGCGGAGCGGACCCGGCGTTTCGCGGCCGAGACCATGCGTGCCGAGCAGCGTCGTGGTCGCCTGATAAAGCTCGGAGTTCTGCTGCCGACCGAATCTGAGTCGCTTGATCTCACGCAGTCGATGTTTAACGGGATCCGTATCGCGGTTGAGGAGCATAACACGACCGGCGGAGGACAGATGCCGGTCAGGATGATTTTCAGGGACAGCGGTAACCGAACGGACGTTGCCGCAGACGCAACCGAGGAGTTGATTCGGGAGCGTGTCGATATAATCATCGGTCCACTGTACAGCGATGAAGCGAAGGCGGCGGCCGGTGTGGCTCAGCTGAACGGGGTTCCGATCATTGCACCGCTCGCAACCGACGAGGAGGTATCTCGGAACCGATCATATGTCTTTCAGGCCAACCCGAGTATCAGTATGCGGGGTAGGCTGATGGCACGGTTCGCAATGCGCAGCCAGCGGCTGGATGAGTTCGGGATTATCACGGACCTTGCGACATCGTATGGCGAACTGATGGCGGAGGGTTTCGAGGATGAGGTGGCCGAACTGGGCGGAGAGGTGACGTTCGTGGAGGTGCTTCCGGGTCCAAGCGCCTGGTTCAGACTCCTTGATTACGTCAAGCCCGATACGATGATGCTGGCACGAGCTCTGTATCTGCCCATATCGGGTTCCGAGGCTCCAACGCTGATTCGAGCCGCGCTCAATGAAATCAGTCGGATCGATATTCCGATCCGCGTCCTCGGTAACAAGGAATGGCACGACTTCGGTGCTCCACAGTTGGCCTCGAAATTCTCTACCACGTATACGAACGACTTCTACGTGGACGAGTCACTGGCCGCCACGCGGCTTTTTCGGGAGAGGTACGCGGCGCTGGCGGGGACTGAGCCAAATCAGCTGTCGTACGCCGGCTACGACGTCACTCGTTACATCCTTCTGCAGCTCACGGCGCATGCCGGGAAACCGCTCCACGAGGCGTTTCACGATGCACCACCGTATCAAGGGCTCGGCCTTCGGTTCGACTTCAGAAACGGGAACGTGAACGAGGCCATTTACTTTCACCGGTACAAGGACGGAGCTTCAGAGCTGCTGCGTTAGCGACTGGGAACAGCGCCCCTAACGGACTGTTCTAGAAGCCCTTCTCGTCCACGAGCTTTCGCGACAATATCCGGGCTATCCGGTCGTTAGGTAGCCACTGAGTCCAGCGAAGCGAACTATCAAGAAATGACAATCCTGTCCCGTTCGGCAAAACTATCTGCCATTCTTCTTCTCGTTGTCGCTGTGAGTGGGTGCTCCGGCAGCGGTCGGCTTCGTTATGACTCGCCCAAGGAGGCCTTCGACAAGGGAATGGTCCTTTACGAAGCGGAAAAGTATGACCGTGCCGCAGAGTTCTTTCGCGGAGTCTTCGACTTCGGACGAACCCATGAGTACGCGCCTGATGCTCAGCTTTACCTCGCGCGGTCGCATGCGGCCAACAAAGACCTGCTTCTGGCCGCCAATGAGTACAACCGGTTCGTCCAGCTGTATCGTAGAGACCCACGCGTGACAGAGGCCGAGTACGAGATGGCGATGACATATTACGCTCGGTCACCCGGCTACCAGCTTGATCAGACCGACACGAAACGGGCGATTGAGCAACTTCAGCTCTTTATCGACCGATATCCAACCGACGACCGGGTTCAAGACGCCGCGCAGAGGATCAACGAATTGCGTGAGAAACTGGCTCGCAAACGACATGCTTCCGCGCTCCTCTATGAACGACGAGGACTCCATGAAGCTGCTGCACTCACGTTCGAGTCAGTCTTCGACGACTTCCCCGGTTCGCCCTGGGCCGACGATGCCCTGTTGGGCGCGATGCGTAACTACATGCGTTTCAGCGAGCAGAGCATCATCACGCGCAGGCCGGAGCGGTTGGCCAGAGTAATCGCCAACTATGAAAGACTCAGTCAGATTTTTCCGGATAGCCCGGTGCTGACCGAGGCCGAAAGTATGTACGAAGATGCACTTCGGCGACGAACGGAGTTAGGTGTGTCACTCTAATGCTGTCTGCGTCTTTGTCTGGCGGGTTCGGTGTATCGTTGCCTTCGTTATTCTCGCGACTCGATCCGTAGGGGAATCGCATGCGGCTTGGTGTCTTCGGTGGCTCGTTTAACCCTCCGCACATCGCGCATCTGATCGTCGCGGAATTTATTCGCGATCGATACGAATTGGAACGCATCATCTGGATTCCTGCGTCGACGCCGCCGCATAAGCAGGACGAGGATATGCTTGCTCCGCACCACCGTCTTGCGATGGTGCGTGCGGCTGTTGCCGGAAATCCAGCGTTTGACGTGTCCGACATCGAGCTGAGACGGGGAGGTGTTTCCTTCACGCTTGATACGCTGGAGGACATTCGAAGTGGCGTCGGCGAAGGTTGCCAGCTGTTCCTCATCATCGGGTCCGACAGCTATGAAGAGCTTGGCGACTGGCATCGCCCGGAGTCCATTCTGAACCTCGCCGAGTTGCTCGTATATCCGCGCGGAACGAGCCCGATTCTCCACCAGAAACGTTTTCCCGCTACACTTGTGGAAGCCCCCCTGATCACAGTATCCAGCACCGAGATCCGGCGAAGGGTGCGGGAGGGTCGGAGCACCCGCTACCTCGTTTCGGAATCCGTTGGAAGGTACATTGAGTCACACGGATTGTACCGTGGCGAAGAGGATCTTGAATCTCACTAACTGCTTCGAGATCAGCCGGTCCGAGCTGCGTCACGTATCGCGGTCGCGGGTTCTGGTTGACAAATCATACAGGAGGAACACGGATTGAACGTCGTCATCATTCATGGTCAGAGCGAGACTTCGGCCAACGTTTTGAAGGAACAGCTACGCGATCATCACGTCCAGCTTGTCAACATTGCCGGATCGAGCGGGAAGAGTTTGAACTCGGTACTTGAAGGTGTCAGCGGCGAGAAAATGTTGCTCATCAACGTCGCTTCGCACCCGGTACGTCTGAAGGACTCTGCTCTCGATCTACTGGAAATGGTAGCGGATGCAACGCCGGGATGGTCCATGGTCTATTCTGATTATGAGGTCGACACCGATGGGCAGCTGAGTGAAGAGCACCTGCTCGACCACCACGCGGGCCGCGTGCGAGAATCGATGGACTATGGATCCGTCTGGCTCATCAGTACGGCAGCTCTGGCGCGGGCTCTTCCGCTGCAGCCGGACGTCAAGCAACACATGCTTTACGATTTGCGTCTCCGGCTGAGTGAGCAGGGACGAATGCTGCATATTGCCAGTCGATACGCCGGAGGGACGTACACAGTCTCCAAGACGAGACAGGGTCAGAACGTCTTTGACTACCTGCTTCAGAGTAAGGAATCTCAACTGGAGCTTGAGTCTGTCGCGACGGCTCATCTGAAGCGCGTGGGTGCCTACCTGGCTCCCGGAGCGGCATATCAGAAGGTGCCGTATGCGGATAAGAATTACCCGCTGAAGGCAAGCGTGATTATTCCTGTCAACAATAGGCCCGAGTTCATCGGAGACGCGATTGAGTCCGTGTTGCGGCAAACGATTCCTGAAGTGGAGGTGATCGTCGTCGTCAATGGAGGCGATGCTGATCCCACCATCCCGGTGGTCAAATCATACCAGGAGGGTGGAACACATTTTCGACCCGACGCTCCGAACGTGCAGCTGGTGGTCGTGGATATCAACAACATCGGATACTGCCTTAATTCGGGACTGAGGCGGGCGCGCGGCAAGTTCTATGTTCAGTTGGACTCCGACGATCAGTTGGCCGACGACGCGGTGGAGAAGATTCTGGCGGTGTACAAGGAGGATGCGACCATCGGTATGGTAATCGGTTCGTACGAAGTGTGGGAGAAGCAGGCCGATGGAGATATCATCCGCATGGAGTCGATGCCGGTCGTGACCCACGATGAGTGGACCGAAGAGAATGGACGTAATAATCTGCTCCGGATAAATGGCGCAGGTGCACCCCGCTCTTTCTACGTTGAGGCGGCGCGTGATCTTGGATATCTAGACATGAACGTCAGTCCGTCCGCGCGTAACTACGGAGAGGACTACGATTTCGTGCTCAGGATGATTGAGAATCACCGGATGGGTCGCGTGTGGGATCCGATCTACAAGGTGATTCGCCACGGCGGTGGTACCGATCACAACATTGACCAGGCGACGGTCGACAGGAACAACAACGCAAAGGACCATATGCGTTTTGAGGCGATTCGACGAAGGCAGAAAATGAATGAGGTTCTGAATGGCTGATGTTGTTCTGATCGGTGTCGACGGTGGCGCGAGCAAGGTCCTTGCCCACCGTGTGGATATTCTGGAGGACCCGCTTCGTTTTGCGCCCGTCGAGCCCATCGTCGAGGTGAGCTACGACGAATCGGAGCGGTATCAGTCCGGGTTTCGTCCTCACCCGCTTGCTGATCAACTGGCCGAGCACAGGGCGGGAAATGTCCACCAACTTGAGGTTGAAACTCGACAGGAGTCGGCGTTCCTCGACAGCTTCTGCAAAGCTATTGCAGGTGTGTGCGCGCCCGAAGGTGATCGTCCTGTCGTGATAGGCATTGGTCTGCCAGGACTGAAGACCCCGGACCGGCGTGGTATCAGTGCGATGGCAAATGGACCGCGCATGCCGCGCTTTCTCGACAAACTGGAGTCGATGCTGGCTGAGCAAGGATACTCGACGCTTCATCCCATACACGCACTTGGCAGTGACGCTGACTATTGTGGGCTGGGCGAGCACTGGGGTGCTGCGGGTGCGATGCGCGACGTGAGTAACGCTTACTACCTTGGGATCGGAACGGGCGTCGCCGACGCACTCCTCCTCGGCGGAGAGCCAGTGCCTTTCGATGCAACACGTGACTGGATGGCGAAGACATGGGAGATCATGTTTAGCGACGACCGCAGTTACGAGGCCATGGTCTCGGCTCAGGGGATTCAGCGACGTTACGGCGATCAGATGGGCCTGTCGCTCGATGCGCTGAACACTCACGGCGTTTTTCCGTGGCAGATTTTTGAGAGGGCCGTGTCTGGAGAGGAGGTTGCCCGATCCATTACCGGCGAAACATGTGAGGCGCTGGCCCAGCTAATCCTTCACCGGATAGTGACCCTCGCCAGGGGCTTCGGGAGTGCGCGACTTGTCGACAGCAATCGACGTCTGTCGTCGAAGCATCCTTACATCGGGCAGGTCTTCGACCGTATCATCATCGGTCAGCGTCTGGGTGATATCTGGCAGAATCCGGATTTCCTTCCGGTCTTCAGCACCCCGGTACAACAACGCCTGATTCAGTTGCTGCAGGCTTCGGATCTCGCATCAGTGATCAAGACACATTATCTGACGGCGAACGGGCGCCTTCGGAGCGGTCTCATCGTGCACTCGGAGTTGCGCAATGCCCCGGCCCTGGGGGCCGCAGTAGATGCCTATTTCAACAGGGCTTGACGGAACCCGGCTACGAGTCGGAATCGTCCTCCGTGAGGACCGGCAGACGTCTGTCTCGTTTGGCTGGGATTCGGATTCTTCGCCGGACAGTTCCGTTCGAATCCCGGCCGGCGTGAGGTCCATGGATGTCGGGATACAGGATGGTTCACTCTTGATCGCGACGGGTCACGAAACGGCAATCGCAGAAACACTGACCCTGCGAACGGACGATAACGTTCAGATTCTCAAGCCCGGCGATGGGCTCGCCGTTCAACCGACACGAACGGGACGTGGTTTTCACTGGCAGAAGGATATCAGTGTAACTCTTCCGGGTACACTGACGGTCGCGGTCGAGGATGGAGTTCTTGTGGTGATCAACACAGTCGATGTAGAGAGCTACGTGGCGTGTGTTGCGACATCTGAGATGGGAGCTGCCGCCCCTTCCGAATTGCTCGCTGCACAGACGATCGTTGCTCGGTGCTGGTCGCTCGCGTTGGTCGAGCAGAAGCATGCCGCCGCGGGTTTTGACGTTTGCAACGACGACTGCTGTCAACGGTACCACGGGAGCACATACGTGAACCCGCATTCTATAGCAGCGGCTCGTGATACGGCAGGTCGAGTGCTCGTATACGATGATCGGGTAATCGACGCGCGCTACTCCAAGAACTGTGGCGGCCTGGTGGAAGACTACCAGGCTGTGTGGGATGGCTCATCAGTTCCCTATCTCATACCCCTGTGGGATTCTCCGAGCGCTCACAGGGACGCACATTTTGACCAGTTCGATGACTATTTCGGTTTTGATGACGCCTTCTGTGCCCCTGCACGTTTTGAGGGTGTGGATCTGCAGGCCATGCTGGGCAAGGTTGATGAGACCGGCAGCTACTATCGTTGGCAATATGATCTGAAGCTATCGGTTCTTCGGCAGAATCTGCTGAACTACTATCGCCAGAATTGGAATAGCATTGATGGACTCGACATTAACTCTCGTGGCGCGAGTGCGAGAATCAATGATCTGGTTATTCGTGGTCGGGACGGTGATGGTAAGCCGGTAGCGCACACGTTGAAAAGTGAGTACGCGATTCGCCAGATGTTCAGTGAGTCATTTTTATACTCTTCTGCGTTTGAAGTCTTGAATTCGGAGACGTTCACGGAGGATGGATATTTTCGTCTTCGGGGCTGCGGTTGGGGACACGGCGTCGGACTCTGCCAGATGGGAGCGTTGGGAATGGCCCTGTCAGGATATTCGGCAGATGCTATTCTGGAACACTACTACCCGGGAACGGAGTTACGATTGCTGGACTAACTGGTGAAATGTAGCGGACGCGCGCTCGGCGCTCTACGGCGAGACTGCAATGGGAATATTCGACTTGCTCAAAGGTGATCGTCCACCGCTCGTCAATCAGGCGCTGGAAGACATAAGCGTCATGATCAGGACCGGAGAGCAGATGATTGCCGCGGCGACTGGTCATCTGCTGGATAATGAAGTTCTAGACATTAATCTTGAAGAACTTGATGCGATGATCAACGGTCGCGAAGAAGATTTACGGCGTGTTCTCCTGGAGCACCTGTCGGTGAATCCGAGACAGGACCTCGTTTTCAGTCTGAAGCTGCTGAGTATTGTGCATGAGGCAGAACGAATTGGCGATCTGGCCAAGTCTCTGGCTGAGACGGCCGCGTTAGCGAGTGAGCCCCGCACGGGCGAAGTCGTTGACCCCCTTCGGAATGCGCGGGACAGAATCGTAGATATGCTCAGCCGGGTTCGTAGCAGCCTCGCCGCAGGTGATGATCGGGAGGCTGTTCTGCTGATGTCGGAGCATGTTGACGTCAAGGAGAGGTTGTCTGTTTATGTGTCGAAGCTGGCCGTGTCGGACGGGCTGGGTTCAAATCAGGCGATGATTCTTGCTCTCGCAGCACGCATGTTGAGCCGGGTCAGTTCACACTTGGCCAACATCGCATCGACAGTAGCCAGTCCCTTCGACAAGATCCGAGGGACGACGATATCTCCACTCACCGAAGAACGCCAAAGAGGGTAGGTCGGCTTCATAAGGTAAATTGAAGAATGGCACGAACGTACTCAACGATGGTCGAGCTCGGAACGACGGCGCCGCCCTTTCGGCTTGCCACGTGCAACCCTTCGGTCGATGAGATCGACGGTTCGTATCGAAGCCTGAACGACTTCGTCGACGCGCGTGCCGTCGTCATCATGTTCATCTGTAATCACTGCCCTTTCGTAAAGCATGTGCAATCAGAGGTGGTGAGTATGGCGCAAGACTATTCGATGACCGGCGTACAGTTCATCGCCATCAATTCAAACGACGCGGCGGCCTATCCGACCGATTCGTTCGAGGCCATGACCGCAGACGCGGAGCGTCTTGGCTATCCTTTCCCGTATCTCTACGATGAGACGCAGGAGATAGCCCGCGCGTACGGCGCCGAGTGCACCCCCGACTTTTTCGTATATGATTCGCTTGCGACGACTCGTTTATCGTGGTCGGCTGGATTCGTCCCGGCCCGGCCAGGGAGAGTCAAACGGGTCCGATCTTCGGACCGCACTCGACGAGTTGCTGGCAACCGGACTCGTCGGGTTGGAGCAGCATCCGTCTCTGGGCTGCAACATCAAGTGGAAGCCTGCGGCCGCTGGCCGATAGTGGATTCTGGATCGATGTGTCGAAGCTGACTGCCCGAAGGCCCAGAGTCGATTCGTCGATTCATCGTGTTCGATTTGTTTCGGCGGTTGTTTGAGACGAGTTATCTTGCGAGTCACGATTGCATTGCCACTGTCGGCGGGCGCAGGAGTTCATATGCCACTCATGCTGGGAGCCCTCATGTCCGGGGGCGTCTTTGGTGACTTCGCGTCTCCACTGTCTGATACATCCATTATATCATCGATGTCGGCTGCGTGTGATCACGTCGATCATATAGACACGCAGATGCCCTACGCGCTCCTGGTGGCCGGAGTCGCCTTCGTCGGATACATCATAGCCGGATTACTAGTCTGATCTCGTGTTTGACAATCGCGCTTTCGGTTCGTGGTCGAGTATCATTATCGGCGGCGTCATTTTTGCCCTGATATTTGAACTGCCGCTGGTCATGGCCGACTATCTGTCTGAGGGAGCAGTAGGACTCACTGCTACTACGCTGGTATTCGGTGGGATCGCATTCCTGGGGTATGTGGTCATCGGGATGCTGCTCGGCAGGCCGGGCCAGCCGTCCGATCCGCAGTAGAACCAGATGGGATCTGGGCAGATGGGCGCTCGTAAGACCTGATGGAAGCGCTTCCAATGTCGACTCATCGTAGATAATCAGCAAGGAGCATGGCAGAATGGTCGAGTCAGTGATACGCGGAGAAGACCTGCACCGAGACGATCTGTCCGCCTACGAGAAGGCGGCGGCGGACGGCGTGGATCCGAGATGTGTCCCCCAGCACCTACCGCCGTCAGGGGCGCCTGTCGGTAATGAGATCCAGTATCCTGAGTATCCAGACCTGGATCACGAGACGTGGGCGATTCTGTTCTCGCGACAGGTTGAACTGTTGCGCGGTCGTGCAGGGGATGCCTTTATGGACGGTATCGAGACACTTGGTTTCCAGCCGGACCGAATTCCACATCTCGCGGAGCTCAGTGGGAGGTTGCAGAAGGCGACGGGCTGGCAAGTTGCCCGCGTGCCAGGTCTGATCCACGAAAAGGACTTCTTCCATCTGCTATCGCAACGGATCTTTCCGTCCACGGACTACATTCGCGGCCGGGAGGAGCTTGACTACACACCCGCCCCGGATCTCTTTCATGATATCTTCGGCCACATGCCGATGTTGACGGAGCCTGCGTTTGCCGACTTTTATCATCTCTTCGGTCAGGCCGCTCTAAAGGGTCAGGGGGCGGATCGTCCGCGCCTCGAGAGGTTGCACTGGTTTACCGTCGAGTTTGGACTTATCCGTCAGACCGAAGGAACGCGAGTATTCGGGGCCGGCATTCTATCGTCCAGGAACGAGGTGCTTCACGCTCTTTCCGATGAGGTAGTCGTTCATCCGTTTGATCCCGATCGAATCGTAGAGCAAGATTATGATGTGTGGCACGTGCAGGAAGAGTTGTTTGCGCTCGAGTCGTTCGACCAGCTTGTCGACGGTTTCCGGTCGTGGACGAACACCGCAGGGCTATTGTAGGACCGGGTCCCGGAACTGAGATGACCGATTCGGGAGAAGAGAGAGAGCGAATTCGACTCCGGATCGTCGGGCGGGTCCAGGGTGTGGGATACAGATACTTTGTGCGATCGCGCGCCCGGTCACTGGAGCTTCGTGGCTGGGTTCGCAATGAAGATGATGGCTCGGTCGTTGTCGAAGCCGAAGGCCTTAAGGCATCGCTCGACGCCCTGGTTCGCTCAGCAGCTGCGGGGCCACGAGGTGCGCGCGTTGATTCTGTCAGGTCGGAGCCCGTCGTGGGAAGTCGGGAGCTGATGGGCCCCTTCGAAGTTCGGTATGTCGATTGACAACCTGCTACTATTTCACTGGCGCGTTGGTGGGAAGGGAGTAGTAGTTGGCGGCATAGTCACGCACCATTCGACGCGCTGAGAATTGATAGGTCAATTTCTTCATCGCGCTGCGCATCTTGGCGATCCATGCGTCCGGTATACCATCTTCATTCCGGTCGTAAAAAGCGGGAAGGATCGAGTCCGCGAGCGCCTCATAGATGAAGGTTGAGTCCTGTCGGTCCTGTTCCTCCGGATCCATGTACGTGGCGGATGAGTCGGTCCCGATGGACCACCCGTTGGTGCCGTCGTAGCCCTCAGGCCACCAGCCATCCAGGATCGAGAGGTTGAGGCCGCCATGCACCGCAACTTTCTGGCCGCTGGTGCCGCTCGCCTCGTAAGGACGACGTGGATTGTTAAGCCAGATGTCGGCTCCCGAGACCAGCATGCGTCCAATCTCTATATCATAGTTCTCGAGGAACACAAGGCGCCCCGACAGGGCTGGAAGCTGAGTCAGTTCAAAAATGTGTTGAATGAACTCTTTGCCCTGGACGTCAGCGGGGTGAGCCTTACCTGCATAGATCATCTGCAGGGGACGGTCGGACGAGGCAAAGAACTGGATGGCACGCTCGATCTCGTAGAAGAAGAGTGGAGCGCGTTTGTAGGTTGCAAAACGTCGAGCGAAACCGATCGTCAAGAGATCCGGATCCAGCTGCGGATTCTGAGGAAGGGTCTGGCTTTTTACTTTCTGCGTTACGTAGTCGACCAGTGCCCCCCTGAGGAGACGTCGATAGGCCCACAACTCGGCCGCAGGGATATCATCAACCCTGTTCCACGCATCGGGATCGTCCTTCCAGCCCGCAACATGTTTGTCGAGAAACGGCCGTGCCCGGGGACTTGTCCACGTGGGTAGGTGCACTCCGTTCGTGATGTGGCCGATCGGAACCTGGTCAACAGGCCGATTGGCAAAAAGGTGATGCCACTGAGCGCGAGCTACGTCGCCGTTCAGTCTGGAAACTCCGTTTGCGAAGCTTGACAATTTCAGACCGAGGATGGTCATAGTGAACGCCTCGGTAAGGTCATTCGGATTGGCACGGCCGAAGGCCATCAACTCGCCCTCCGATATTCGCAGCGACTCCCGAAAGACCGACAGTTGGTCCAGGAGTAGCTGAGGGTCGAAGCGATCGTGTCCGGCCTTGACTGGCGTGTGGGTCGTGAATATGCAGTGGCTTCGAACCCAATCTTCGGCTTCCGGTCTAGGTGTGCCAGCATCCAGTTGCTCGCGCAGGAGCTCGAGTGCGAGGAACGCGCTGTGGCCTTCGTTCATGTGGAAGCGCTCGGGGTTCAACCCGAGAGCGCGGATCATGCGAAGCCCGCCGATACCGAGCAGGATTTCCTGGCGTATGCGGGTTCTTCGACTCCCTGCGTATAGACGTCGTGTGAGGAATCGATACGGAAACGGGTTGGGCGGAATGTCGGAGTCGAGCAGGATCAGTTTTGTCTTACCAACCTCTACGATCCATGCACGAAGGGTGATAGGCTGTGTTCCGAGGTCGACGGTCACGGTCACCGGCTGGCCCTGATCGTCCACGGCGAGGGTTGTGGGGAGGGAGGTTACGGGCTGGCAGGGATAGTCAGCCTGCTGTAGCCCTTCGGGACTGAAATGCTGCTTGAAGTAGCCTTCTCGAAGGAAGAGTCCGACCGCGGTCAGTGGCAATCCGAGATCGGACGCCGCCTTGGTATGGTCGCCTGCCAGGATGCCCAGACCGCCGGAATACGTAGGAAGGCTCTCGTGGAGACCATACTCCATGCAGAAATAGGCTATTGCGGGGACGTCACTCAGCTCTCCCGGTGCATTGAGATAGGCGGCCATACGATCGAACAACTCATCGACAGCATTTCCGAAATCCGTGTCTTGCAGCACATCTTCATTCGCATAACGCAGCGCCTTGACAGGATTGTTGCCCGATGCACGAAAGACATCGGGGTTGAGTCGACGGAAGACGTCCAGGGCTTCTGGATGCCAACTCCACCATAAGTTGTTGGCGATTTGATCGAGTTTCTGACGTGTATTCATTTCACATTGTTGGTAGGCGCACACGAAATTGGGGAGTCAGGACGCTAACCATGTGCACGCCGGTCGGCGGTGGGAAGATGCGTCGTATATCGGCGTCGGGGCAGAAATATACACATGTCTTTATGAATGTGCGACGAAGGTAGGGGCTGCCGGCCTTTTGTCTGAACGCGTGATCGGCCCTTCCATCGGTAGCACAACAGATTCGAGATGCAACTCAGGGTACTAAGGAAAGAAGCGATCGAGATCCTCGAGGACGTGGGTGTCGAGGGCGCCGGTGTTTGCGTCGACTGGCTTTTCGGAGATGTGCTTGAGATGACTCGAACCGAGATCATCGCTCACTCGACAGTGGAGGTACCGTCGGCGGCCGAGAGCATTGTTCGAAGCGGGCTGGCACGCCGGGCGGCTGGAGAGCCAATCCAATATATCATCGGTTGGACCGAGTTCTACGGACTGCGGCTGGAGGTCGACCACCGGGCTCTCATTCCGCGACCCGGAGACTGAATTACTTGTGGACGAGGTTCTCCGACTTACGGAAGGCGTGCCGGACTGCAGGGTGCTTGATGTGGGAACTGGCAGCGGCTGCATCGCGCTCGCCATCAAGTCGCAACGGCCTGATGGTCGGATTGTCGCGTGCGATATCAGTGAGGATGCGCTGGTACTGGCAAGAACCAACAGTGTGCGACTCGACCTGCCGGTGACATTCCTCCTGGCGGATATCGAAAAAGGCCAATCGATGACGGCTGTCGGATTCGGGTTTGATGTCATGGTTTCCAATCCTCCGTACATACCGTCCCGGGAGCTTGCGGCTCTGCCGAAGGAGATCATTAAACACGAGCCAGTCGAGGCTCTGGATGCGGGACTGGATCCGCTTCGATACTATCGTGCACTGATCGATCGTGCGTCGGAGACTGTTGTGTACGGCGGACGGCTTGTGGCGGAAGTGCACAGCGACTATGGGTCGCAGGTTGCGGTATTGGCACGCGAGAAGGGCCTGGCAGACATTCGACTCAGCGCTGATCTGGCGGGAATGCCTCGTATGGTCGTCGCAACCGTCGGACAACAAAGTGACTAGTCGCGGTCGTCCGTTGATCGAGCAAGCTAGTTCGTCTCGACAAAAGCCTCGAACGACTCCGAGACGTAGGCCTTTGATCCGATAAAGGTCAGGATCTGCAGAAACTCCTCGGCACCGACAAATCCGGGTAGTCGTCGTGATGTAGTCTCCGCTGGCGTCAAGGAAGACAGTCGTGGGTGTACCGCTCGCACCGAGCCCCATGGCGAGTTCGGCGGACGTAAGTTCGTAGCCTCGGAAACTTACCACATCATCAATCGAATCAATATTGAGTCGAGTGACGGTGAAATGATTGCCTAGATATGCCTGAACATCGGGTTCGGAATAGACGTCTGTTTGGAGCCGCGAGCACCATCCACACCACGGAGCATAGATATCTACGAGCACGGGGCGATCTGATTCTCCCGCGATCTGCAAGCCGTCCTCAAACGCGAGCCAGTTGACGCCCTCCGCCGGTTCGCTAGCGGATTGGCTCCAGGCTACGCCAGTCAGGGCGCAGCACAGGAAGAGGGTGAGGAGGGCTGAGCGAGGCACGTCTAAGAGTCTCTGAGTCGACGAAATACGTTGAGGAATCTCTCAGATGCCTTTTCCCAGTTGATTGTTTCAAATACGCGCCGGGTATTTGATTTCCAGATGTCTAACTGATCCGGAGCGGTGATCATTTCGCGCAGCCGTTCGCTCACCTGGTCCACGCTTCCGGGTGCGGCAAGTCGGCCTACGTCGAATTGTGAGACGATTTTGTTGAGTTCAGGGAGGTCACTTGCGAGGACGGGTATTCCCGCCATCAGGTATTCAAAAAGTTTGTTTGGGAGCGCCAGGCGATGGTTCAGGCAGGTGTCCTCGAGCAACGTGACACCAACGGTTGCCGAAGCGGTGTAATCGAGTAATTGGTCGGGAGGCACTGGATCAAGGAAATGCACTCGATCTTGTATGTGGAGAGACGCTGCCAGGTCCTGGAGGGACGCGCGTAGCGGGCCATCGCCCAGGAACACGAAGTGAGCGTCAGGAACGATCGCGGCCGCTCTTACTAGTACGGTACACCCGCGGTCTTTTCGAATATGTCCCTGGTGCAGGATAATCGGTGTCTTGTCGCGAAGTCCCAGTCTGTTTCGCAATACGTTGGACGGCCGGAGGGGGCGTATTGGGGGGACGTTTTCGACGACCGTCGGTCGCGGGACGTGATACTGTTGTGAGATTTGATCGGCGATGGATTGGTTGACGGTGAAGACGGCATCGCACGATGCAATATGGCGGGCTTCAACGTAGCGCCAGAACGACGAAATCCACGGTCGACCGACGGTGGATGAGACGTGAGGGTATAGCTCGCGTGCGTCGTATGTAAGTCTTGCACCGGCGCGCCGCGCGGCGGATCGCGCAGCGGGCAGGGCGTAAAGGTCACTTGCGTGGATGATGCCGGAGGGTTCGATGCCGGCGACTTGAAGGGCTTTCGAAAAGGCGCGATGAACGCCCCAGAAGAAGCGAGGCCCCTGGTTGGCGGATACGGTCAGTCGATGCGTCTCGAAACCCTGGGGTTGCGGGGGTTCAGTCTTACTTCGTCCGAGGAAGAGGACTTTGCAGACGAATCCGGAGGAAGTGAGAGAGCTTAGTTGGCGGAGCGCCCGGGAATTGCTGTGGACGCTACCTGTAAGGAGGAAGGTGACTATGGACAGGAGACATTCCCCGGGGACTCAACAACAGATAGACGGCCTAATTGTTATGACCGTCACCCTCATTCTTGTTGTTATGTCCGTCGCCGTCATTATCAACGTTGTTGTGTCCGTCGCCGTCATTATCAACGTTGTTATGTCCGTCGCCGCCTTGGCCGTACGTGCCGTCAAGCAGAGTAGTTTCGGTTGGTCCCACGATCGAGTCTGCAGAACAACCAGATGTCACAAGCCCCAAAATCAATAACACGCCGGTAGTGAAGATCGAAAATCTGCCCATGTGGATACCTTCGCCA
Organism: Rhodothermales bacterium; assembly: GCA_963768565.1. Taxonomy (GTDB): domain Bacteria; phylum Bacteroidota; class Rhodothermia; order Rhodothermales; family JABDKH01; genus JABDKH01. Next base: position 37,071 of record CAVYIO010000034.1, on the reverse strand, counting down.
AGGCGAAACTTCTAGAAGTTGGCTGAGAAATGCCAAAACTCACTTTTAGGGGTCAATTCTCAAACCGTGTCTCACACTGATACAAAGAAATAATAGACGTTTTCCAGCACAGAAGCAAGTTGCGGTGATTGCTCGAACGCCCAACTGATAGAGAGTCTCGGACTTTAGATACCCACGGCGCGGTCGACAATCCCCTTGTGAGTTCACTTCAGCCCGGCGAATTTTGGCGACAACGATGTCATTCATGCTAGTGCTGGCGATTTCAGGACTATTTGGGGATGGTAGTTCGACTGCGTCCGCTCTGGGCCGTGCGAGACAAATAGAACACTTCACTCCCCAAGAATACGCCGCCTATCCTCAAAATTGGGCGATCGTGTCAGATGGTCGGGGCTTCGTATATGTAGGGAATCGAGACGGAGTCCTTCAATACGACGGCAATCAGTGGAAGGTGATCAGAACCACCAATGGCACGACGGTACGCTCACTTGCAACTGATGAGTCGGGCAGGATCTACGTCGGTGCTCAAGGTGAGTTGGGATACCTTGAACTTTCGACCACCGGTGATCCTGTTTTCCGATCGCTGGTCGAGAATATCCCGCCCGAGCATAGAGACTTCGGGGACGTTTGGACGACCGTGGTGTCGAGCTCCGGGGTATTCTTTCAGACCAAGAGCGTCATCTTTCTGTGGGATGGAATCCGTATGAAGCACTGGGATTCGAAAAACGGCTTCCACACTTTCTTTGGAGTCCGTGATCGTCTCTTCGTCAGGGAAATAGACGTAGGTCTCCTGGAGTACACAGGGGGCGCATTTATTCTTGTCCCATCCGGGGAGTTATTTTCGACAATACGTGTGTCGGCAATACTCCCATTCTCAGACAACACATTAACGGTAGTCACGCGGGACGACGGTCTCTTTCACATGAACGGGCGTGGAATCTCCGCCGTTGATACGGGCACCACAGCTTACTTGAAGCGCTTCGGGGTCTACAATGGTCGACTCCTCTCAAGCGGGGAGTATGCTCTAGCCACGCTCGGCGGTGGTCTCGTCGTCTCAGATGCTAGTGGCGAATTGATCGAGGTCTTTGACAAAAGTACCGGTATGCCGGATGATGTCGTGAACTTCGTGTCTGAGGATCGCGAGGGCAATCTTTGGCTGGCATTGAACAGCAATGGACTAGTTCGTATTGACTACGGTTCTCCAATTCGTGTGTTCGGTAGAACCGAGGGTATCGACGGCACGATATCTGACATCAGCCACTCCGATCTGGGCCTCCTGGTTTCTACTAGCGGCCGGAGTCTTTCGGAGGAGTATAGAGGGTTCCTTCACAAGGGTGCAGTGCGTTCGCCGAGCTTGGGCGGCGCAAGAGGTATTAGATGGGGTGCTAATCGCAGCCGATGAAGGACTCTTCCATGTTCACTCTGGGTCCGGTTCGTGCCGCATGATCTCAGATGAGCAAAGCTTCACAGTAGGACAATTGAATCACGATCCGTCGCTTAGTCTGGTCGGCACAAGATCAGGGTTCATGATCGTCCGGAATCATCGAGAAAAGTGGACAGTGATTAGATCGGTCGCACTCGGAAAGGAGGTGCGCTCTTTGATCGCTGACTCGAACGGATGGACGTGGGCTGCCACCAGAAGTAGCGGTCTGCTTCGATTGCAATTGTCGTTCGATGACAGTCTCGCAATTGACATGCGAGAGGCTAGCGGATTGCCGGAAGGTCGAATCGGCCTGCTTAGTCTGGACGGCAGGCCAACGTTTTCCGCGGGGGGGAAGCTGTATGATTATGATTGGCAATCTGGAGCGTTTGTAAAGAGTTGGGCGGAAGACTTTCTTCGTACCGAGGGCTTACCGGACACTCTGCTCAGCGCCTATCAAGATGTTCGGGGCGTGTCTTGGCTCGTCTTTCCCGACAGAATTTCGTTCCTGTGGTGGAGCAAGCGTGGTCGGGAAATTGAGAGCCGGGCAATCCTACGTTTCCCCGAGACCTATCAGTCCCGCATCTTCGTCGAAGAATCAGGTGTTGCGTGGATCAGCCGTGGCGATGAACTGTTCCGCTACGACCCGCACGTCGTCAAGAACTACGACAACCCGTACGGAGCATTCGTTCGGAAACTCACAGACCTGCGAACAGACTCCACCCTCTTCGGAGGCAATTTTCAGAACGAGGCTGGCGGCTTCGTGGGGGAACAACCTCCCGACAAGATCTTCGAGTTCGACTATGAACTAAATAGCCTTCGCTTTGAATTCGCAGCGCCCACCTATAACGCGCCAGAAGAGACGGTCTTCCAGTATCAGCTTGTCGGATACGACGACGAGTGGTCGCCATGGTCCAGAACCAATGCCGCCTCATACTCGAGCTTGCCCGAGGGCACCTACAAGTTCATCGTCAGAGCAAGAAATGGGTTTGGCTTTCTGAGCGACACAGGTGCCTACTCATTTCATGTGCTTCCGCCATGGTATCGAACGTGGTGGGCATTTTCTCTATATCTCCTCGGCGGAATCACGTTCGTCACGCTGTCCTGGAAGTACGTGTCCATGGTCAAGGCGCAAAGAAGAGCGGTAGAACAAGCCCGAGAACTTGCGCGAGAGCGAGTGATCAACGAACGACTAAACGAGGCGAATGACCAACTTCAAGTTGCCAACGTCCGCCTCCAGGAGGCCGTCACGCTAAAGGACGAATTTCTGGCGACTACATCTCACGAGCTCCGTACTCCAATCACCGCCATCCTTGGATATGCATCCATTTTGAGGGAGGAAATCCCGGAAGACTATCACGAGTTCGTGGACATCATCGAGAAGAGCGGCCACAGACTCATGTCGACACTCAACTCCCTGCTTGACCTCGCAAAGCTTCGGGCCGGAACGATGGAAGTCAACAATGACTTGATTGATCTTGCAGTTCTTCTAGACAAGATCGTAGAAACACACCGTCCGTTGGCAGTCGCGAAAGGCGTCACTATTGAACTTCGCCTGGAGACAAAGGACCCACACGCCTATACCGATGAATACGCCGTGACCAAGGCCTTTGACAGCCTGCTTAACAATGCGATCAAATTTACCGAACAAGGAGGCGTTGAGGTCTCGCTCGTCGACGAGGGGGACTCTCTCCAGGTGCACGTAGCAGATACTGGCGTCGGCATCGATCGGGAATTCTTGCCGGCTCTCTTCGATGAGTTTCGGCAGGAATCGGGAGGATTGGCACGCACACATTCAGGAAACGGACTGGGCCTGGCGATTGCCGAGCGAATTGTAGATCTTCTCGGTGGCTCGATCGAGGTTCTAAGCGAAAAAGGAAAAGGGAGTACGTTCACCGTAATTCTTCCGAGACAGCCGGCAGTGGCAACTCGGTCTGGAGATGAATCCCATCGTTCAAGATCTGCAGATCGCCTCGAAAGGGATTCGACACAGCGACCGCCAGTCCCGCCCACACGTCAAAACCAGCAGGCCTCGGGGTTCGAAAAAGAACTTCCCTGATTTCCCGGCGATCACAGAGAATGATGCTCCTTCAGAAGACCTTTCTCTTTGCTCGCAGATGCTGGCGGCTCATTCTCATCGTGGGCACCATTCTCGGCGAGACGCTATATCTGAATTTGTCAGTATGGCGGAAGCCCGCCTCTCAGCGGCTCAGATACCGAGCCGACCGCCAATCCAGTGCCTGTCGCCGCGTCGTCAGAATATGGAACGTGGAGGTTCGCCTGCTTGGCGAAGCGCAGCCCGATGGCTCATGCGTGATCGTTTCGAATCACCTTGGAATTCTGGACGGATTCGTGGTCGCATCTGTCTTTCCGGTGTCCATTTCCGGCAAGGCTGAACTCCTGAAGGTACCAGTCGTGGGCTGGGTTTGTAGATCGATTGCTATGATCCCCGTTTATCGTCAACGCCGACTTCTGTCAGTAGACTTCGCGGATAATGTGGCAGGACGGCTTGACGCGGGCGTGAATGTCCTGGTCTTTCCAGAGGGAACGACCGTCGCAGGCACGGAGATCATGCCCTTCAAGACAGGAGGATTTGCTGCCATCGAGCACGCCACCGACAGAATCGCGCTCCCTATTACGTTAATGACGACCGAGGTTGACGGCGAGTCGCCGGACAGCCGCACACACTCGTGGTTCACCTGGTCGGACCCCCAGCAAAGCCTTTTCAGTCATTTCTGGAATCTCCTTGGTGTCCGATCGGCCCGTCTGGACATTGTCGTTGGACGAGCCGTTCCCGCAGCAGGCCTGACGCGTAAGCAGCTGGCCGACAAATGCTTCGCGGAGATATCAGCCGTCAGTAAGTCTCAGGTCTTCGCTGCCGATACTCGAGAATAGCCTCAACCGCAAAAACCCGGCACCCGCGACGAGGAGTCCGGCGCACATAATGCGGACTAGATGCAACATGGATGAGTGGAAGCGCGTCCTAAACGATAGCGCTGGTATACTTCCCCGCTACAACCGCCGCCAATTGCCGGTCCCGGTATGAATACGCCCGTCAGCAGAAAGCTTTTCTGGACTGTCACGATCGTGAGTTTTGTGATGATCGCAGCGCTCAGCGTGGTTCTGGCGACCGTGCTTTTTAATCAGCGGGAGTCTTCGCGAATCGCGCCGGTCATAGAACGTATTCAGATCGGGCGCTCGTCCGTGCAGCCCGCCGGCCGTCCGGCAAATCTCTCCAGTGCAGATGAATTGAGCTCGCTGTTCAAAGATGCAGCCGGCGAGGTGAAGGGTGCCGTCGTCTACATCCAGGTTGACCTTGGAGGAGATTCGGAAGCCGCGGAAGGTTGGGAGCGCAGGTTCTTTCACCGTTCGCCCAGGCAGAGTGTAGGAAGTGGAGTGATAATCAGCGAGACTGGCTACATCGTCACAAACAATCATGTTGTCGAAGGGTCGTCTTCGATGACAGTCACACTTACAGACAAGAGACAGTTCGCCGGTAGCATCGTCGGGACGGATCCAGCTACGGATCTTGCCGTCATTAAGATCGAAGACGCAACCGACTTGCCGGTCGCCGTTTTTGGCAATTCCGACGATGTTGAGGTCGGTCAATGGGTCCTTGCTATCGGCAATCCGTTCCGACTGACATCGACGGTCACCGCCGGCATCGTTAGCGCCCTTGGTCGCCAGGTAAACATTATTGGCGACAGTTTCGGAATCGAAGATTTCATTCAAACTGATGCTGCCATCAACCCGGGTAATTCGGGCGGCGCACTGGTCGATCTGAGCGGATCCCTTGTTGGAATAAACACCGCCATCGCAACGGAATCAGGTTCATACGAGGGGTATGGATTTGCGGTGCCGGTTAACCTTGTCGCCAGGGTGGCCGCTGACCTGATAGCGTATGGAGAAGTTCAGAGAGGCTTTCTGAACGTGGAGATCGCTCCCGTCAATGCACGACTCGCGGATCGTCTTGGACTCGGGTACATCGGTGGTGTGTACTTGAACGAGGTCTGGAGCGGAGGAGCTGCGGACAAGGCCGGGTTGCGCCCAGGAGATGTGGTCGTCTCGGTCGACAGTATGAATGTGGATGCTCCCAACGAGCTTCAAAGCGCTATTGCTCGGAAGCGTCCCGGCGATCTCGTTTACCTCGACATCTGGCGCAGAGGGCGCAGTCAGAAAATCGAGGTCGTACTTATGGGTCGTGAGGATGCCGCCACAAAGACATGGTTTGCCGATCTCAATGACAACAATCGGACCGCGCCACCCGAGCGTCCCACGGTGCCGGAAGCCGAAGTCGACGTTGTTCATCTTGAGGAGATCGGGATCGGCGTTCGCGAGACGACGGCCGATGACCTGGAGCGATTCGCAGCCGAGTCGGGTGTATACGTTGCCTACATTGCAAGGGCGGGGATTGCGGCTGCCGCGGGTCTCAGGAGAGACGTACTCGTGAGAAGCGTCGACTCTACTCCTGTAGCTACTGTCGAAGAGCTTCGCGAAGCGGTTTCATCTTCCCTCGCCGGGGCCGGCTCCGCTGTGCTGGAAATCGTTGGCCGAGACGGAATATCGGCATTCTACGAGGTGCGAGTCTCCCGATGATGCCGGGTACCGTTCGGTATTTATTCGCTCATTTACGTCCGGCCGATCTCCGATGATACGCTACCTAACCGCCGGCGAATCTCACGGTGAGGCACTCATCGGTATTGTCGAGGGAATACCTGCCGGTGTCGCCGTAAGTCCCGAAGCCATAAACGAGCACCTGGCGCGGAGATGGTTGGGATTCGGACGCGGTGGCCGAGCCAAGATCGAGCGCGATTCCGTTCACATTTATTCTGGTGTACGGTTCGGAAAGACAATGGGAAGCCCGGTTGCACTTCGTCTGGACAATGCTGCCTATCACAAGGATCGGTCGAACTGGGAATCCGTCATGGCTGTCGGTGGTAGTGGTGACGATGTCGATCCCGTAACACTCCCAAGACCCGGTCATGCGGATCTCGTTGGTGCGCAGAAGTATCGCTTCGATGATATTCGCCCGGTCATCGAGCGTGCGAGTGCCCGTGAGACGGCAATGCGCGTTGCCTGTTGTACGTTGGCGAGACTTCTTCTCGAAGCCGTCGGTATCGAGATCGGTAGTCATGTTACCGGCATCGGTCGGATTCGCTACTCGACGTCGGCGGAGTATCTCTCCCGGCAATCCGAACTCTTGACCAACGGCGCAGGGAATCTCAACAAGGCGGCGGACCAGTCTGACGTGCGGATGATCGATCCGGCTCTGTCGGCCCGCTGCATCGAGCATATCATAGAGACAAAGAAGTCCGGAGACTCACTGGGTGGCTCCTACGAAGTGGTGGTGACCGGCGTGCCACCGGGTCTGGGATCGTACGTTCACTGGGATCGGCGACTGGACGGTCAGCTCGCGCAAGCAGTCATGTCGATACAGGGTCAGAAGGCGGTAGAAGTTGGTGACGGATTTGGCGGGTCGGTTGCTCCAGGCTCCGAGGTACACGACGAGATCGTGGCAGTCAACGATGCATTGAGCCGCCGCACGAACAGGGCCGGGGGCATCGAGGGCGGCGTATCGAACGGAATGCCCATCGTTGTGCGCGGCTACATGAAACCGATACCCACCCTCATCAAGCCTCTGAACACTGTGGATATCGCGTCTGGCATGCCGCAGCCAACTCGATACGAGAGAAGTGACGTGACCAGTGTGCCTGCAGCCTCGACGGTCGCCGAAGCGACGGTCGCCCTCGTTATCGCCAACGCTGTTCTGGAAAAATATGGTGGAGACAGTCTCGCCGAACTCAGGGCTCGATTCCCCTGACTTAATCTGCACGTCGGTCACTCTTCACTTACATTTCGGCCGATCCGTGTAACGCCCGTGCCGATCGTGCGTTTGGATTCGCAACGACTAACAGACAACATCGATCGCCCACAAACAGCAAATGCGTTCCCAGAGTCAGATGGACAGCCGTAGAGGTTCGACGCCTGTGCGAGAAGCGCGCGCCGTTGTAATCGGAGCCGGCTTCGGAGGTCTGGCCGCGGCCGTCAGACTAGTAACCAGGGGGTACTCGGTAACTCTCCTTGATCGGCTCGATCAGCCCGGTGGTCGTGCGCGCGTGTTCGAAAAAGACGGTTTCGTCTTCGATGGAGGGCCGACTGTTATCACGGCTCCTTTTCTGCTGGAGGAACTCTGGGACCTCGCTGGAAAGGAAATGAAGGACTACGTCGATCTACGTCCGGTCGACCCCTTCTACCGTATTCGTTTTGATGACGGGACCGCATTCGACTACACGGGCGATCTGGACCGCATGAAGACTGAGATCGCGCGATTTGCTCCCGACGATGTTGAGGGATACGAACGCTTCCTGCAGAAGAGCGAGGACATCTTCCATGTAGGATTCGAGCAACTCGGACACATCCCGTTCGACAGAGTATGGGATATGGCGAAGATCGTGCCGGCAATGATGAAGCTCGAAAGCTACCGGACCGTCTACAGCCTGGTTTCGAAATACATCAAGAACGACAAAATTCGGCAGGTGCTGTCATTCCATCCGCTGCTGGTTGGTGGCAACCCGTTCAAGGTCACCTCGATCTACTCCCTCATCCTGTTTCTGGAACGCAAATGGGGTGTACACTATGCGATTGGTGGTACCGGCGCGATCGTGAAAGGTCTCGTCGATTTGCTTCTTGATCTAGGTGTCGACATCCGGCTCAACACCGAGGTAAGACAGATACGGATTCGCGACGGCGTAGCCACCGGAGTGGTTCTCGCTGACGGAGAAGAAATCGATGCTGATGTGGTCGTTTCAAATGCCGATGTCGCCTGGACTTACAGGTACCTCGTGCCCGCCAACGCGCGAAGGCGGTGGACGAATAAACGAATCGATAATCTGCGATACTCAATGGGGCTCTTTGTCTGGTACTTCGGGACGAAGCGTAAGTATCCGGACGTCGTGCATCACACAATCCTCCTCGGGCCCCGATACAAAGGACTTCTTCGAGATGTGTTTGATCGCAAGATCCTGGCCGACGATTTCAGTCTCTACCTGCATCGTCCGACAGCAACAGATCCGGGAATGGCGCCGCCCGGCTGTGATTCGTTCTACGTTCTGTCACCTGTCCCTCACCTCGACAGCGGGATTGACTGGATCGCCGCTGCCGAATCGTATCGACAGCGAGTCAGTCGTTACCTGAGCGATTCTCTCTTGCCCGGGCTCGAAGAGGAACTCGTAGTCTCAAGAATGCTTACGCCTGCTGACTTTGAGAAAGATTATTTGTCGTACAAGGGCGCGGCGTTCAGTGTGGAGCCCGTACTAACGCAAAGCGCTTACTTCAGGCCTCATAATCGGAGCGAAGATGTTGAAGGCCTTTTCTTTACAGGTGCGGGCACACATCCGGGTGCTGGACTTCCGGGCGTGCTCTCGACCGCGCGAGTCCTCGACACCGTTGTTCCAGCGCCGGATGCAGTTCTGCGTCGTCGCGCCGTGGTGTAGCCCCCGACGGCACCGCAACTTTGGCCGCTACCTCGTATTATTGCCGGTCGGCTCAATGCCGCTGGGCAACAACCTGGCTCTCGTTGCCAGGTTTTTGGGTTTTCGGCAGACCCCCTGACACCTCGCACCACGTACACGAAAAACACCATTTGAGTTATGGAGAGCGACGGACTGGACAAAGGTTCGCTCGTCAATCGCGAGGCGTATGACCCGCGAAGCATCGAGGGGAAATGGTACGAGTACTGGGAGAACCACGGTTACTTCGGGACTTCCGCCGACTCGTCGCGGAAGCCGCACGTCATCATGATGCCGCCTCCGAACGTGACCGGGCGTCTTCACATGGGTCACGCGCTTCAGGACACGATCCAGGACGCCCTTACACGCCTTCGCCGCATGCAGGGCTTCGAAGCCCTCTGGATGCCGGGCAAGGACCATGCGGGGATCGCGACACAGAACGTTGTGGAACGATCCATCAAAGACCGGGACGGTCGAACGCGACACGATCTCGGTCGAGATGCATTCATGGATCATGTCTGGGAATGGGTTGACGAGTATGGCGATATCATTCTTCAGCAGAAACGCCGACTCGGCGACTCGTGCGACTGGGCACGAGAACGATTTACAATGGACGACGGGTACGTCGAAGCGGTCCAGCGTGTGTTCGTTCAATTGTACGAGGAGGGTCTGATCTATCGCGGTGACTATCTGGTCAACTGGGATCCCGAAAACCGCACGGCTCTGTCAGACGAAGAGGTAGACAATGTCGAGCGAGACGGCAGTCTGTGGTACGTTCGCTATCCATTGGCCGATGGGTCGGGTCACATCACGGTTGCGACGACGCGCCCCGAAACGATGCTGGGTGACACGGCCATTGCCGTTCATCCGGACGACGATCGCTATGCCGACATCATTGGCAAGAAGGTGATTCTTCCGCTGGTCGAGCGCGAAATTCCTATCATCGCTGACGAGTACGTCAAGATGGAGTTCGGCGCGGGCGCGCTCAAGATCACGCCGGCGCACGACAAGAACGACTTCGAGATCGGCAAGCGACACGGCCTCGATGTCGTCAACATCATGAACCCGGACGGGACCATCAACTCAGAACGGCGGCGCCGTACGAGGGTCTCGATCGTTTCGTGGCGCGCGACCGAGATCGTCGAGGACCTCGAGGCGCAGGGTCTGCTCGAGAAGATCGAGCCATACAAGATCACCATGCCCATCTCGCAGTCGCTCGAAGGCCGATCATCGAGCCGCTGATTTCGCGGCAGTGGTTCGTCAAGATGAAGCCGCTGGCCGAGCCGGCCCTCGAGGCGGTCCGGACGGGCAAGATCACGTTCTACCCGAAGCGCTGGGAGAACGAGTACTTCCGCTGGCTGGAAGAACATCCGCGACTGGTCCATCTCGCGCCAGCTCTGGTGGGGTCACCGGATTCCGGTCTGGTACTACACCGACGCGGAGGGTCGAGATCGACGAAACCCGCGACTTCGTCGTGTCGGTCGAGCAGCCCGAGCCGGGGATGGTGCAGGACGAAGACGTGCTCGACACGTGGTTTTCGTCCTGGCTCTGGCCTTTTGCCACGCTCGGCTGGCCCACGACGACGACCAGGCGAAAAAAGACGTCCCTACTTCTACCCGACGGACGTGCTGGTCTCGGGCTACGACATCCTGTTCTTCTGGATCGCCCGGATGATCATGGCTGGCCTGCACTTCACGGGCGAGATCCCGTACCGCGACATCTTCATCACGGGAATGATCAAGGACAAGCTCGGCCGGTGGATGTCCAAGAGCCTCGGCAACGGCATCGACCCGCTCGACATGATCGAGCAGTACGGCGCCGACGCGGTGCGCTTCTCGCTGACCATGCTTGTGCGCGCAGGGCCAGGACATCAAGCTCGACCCGACTCAAGTTCGAGATGGGTCGCAACTTCGCGAACAAGATCTGGAACGCATTCAACGTGTTCGGTCAGTTCATGGAGCCGGGACAAGACTATCGCCGGACGCGCGACGTTCGGCGAACTGCGACCTTGTCGAGCAGTGGATGCTGCATCGGCTCAACACGACGATCGAGCGTGTCAACGAAGCCGTCGATCGCTATCGTCTGAACGAAGCGCTGGCGTCGATCTACGATGTCTTCTGGAGGCGACTTCTGCGACTGGTATCTCGAGCTGATCAAGCCGCCCAGAGCGAGACGATGGAGGACGAGCGAATCGCGCTGGCCGTCGAGTTGTACGAGAAGATGATGCTGCTCCTTCATCCGTTCATGCCGTTCATCACGGAAGATCTCTGGCAGCGAGTCAGGCCCCGCGGCGAAGGAGAGTCGTGCATGGTACAAGAGTGGCCGGCTGCGAACCCGATGGAGAAATCTGACACCGCAGCTGAGACGTTCTCTGTCATTCAAGAGATGGTGTCGGGTATTCGGAATATTCGTGCCGAGTACAACGTTCCGCCGTCGAAACACATCGGCGTGATCATCAACGTGTCTTCCAAAGAACCCGACCTGCTTGCGGCGCTCGAAAGCCACCGCGACTACTTCGAGAAGCTCGCGCGAGTCGATCAGCTTGAGGCAGGCAGCGGTCGGAAGAAGCCGATCGCGAGTGCGTCCGCAGTCGTTGGACGAAACGTCGTGTTTATCCCCCTGTCCGGGATGATCGATCTTTCCGTTGAGCGGGACAGGCTGCAGAAGGAGATCGATCAAAAGGAGGACTTCGTCGTCAATATTCAGAAGAAGCTTCAGAATCGACAGTTCGTGAGTAAGGCTCCCGCGGAAGTGGTGGAGCGTGAACGCAAGAAGGAGGCGGATACGGTCGCCGAGCTGAAGCGCCTCCGGACTAATCTCGAAGATCTGGCTCGTGTGGACTGAAACGTAGAGAGGGCTCCGCTTGGGTTACGTTCTCGGAATATCGTGCTGGTATCACGACTCGGCAGCCGCACTCGTGTTGGACGGTGAGGTTGTTGCTGCGGCGCAGGAGGAACGGTTCACCCGTCGGAAGCACGATCCGGAATTCCCCACCCACGCCATCCGGTACTGTCTGGATTACGCCGGGATCTCGTCGCGCGACCTCGACGCCATCGCCTTCTACGACAAGCCCTTTCTAAAATTTGAGCGGCTGTTGGAGACCTATGTTTCCTATGCACCGCGCGGCCTGCGCTCGTTCACGAAAGCGATGCCTCTGTGGCTGAAGCGCAAGCTCTGGATTCCTGATCTTCTCCAGCGCGAACTGGAATACGATGGCGTCATCGTGTTCCCGGAACACCATGAGAGTCACGCGGCGAGTGCTTTCTTCCCGTCGCCATTCGAACGATCAGCCTTCCTGACAACCGACGGAGTCGGAGAATGGACCACGACATCGTTCGGCGTCGGTGCGGGTAGTTCAATCGAAATCCAGAGCGAGATCCACTTTCCACATTCACTTGGCTTGCTGTACAGTGCGTTCACGTACTTCTGCGGTTTCAAGGTGAATTCAGGCGAGTACAAACTGATGGGTCTTGCGCCGTATGGTGAGCCGCGCTTCGTATCTACGATCCGGGAAAAGCTCATCGATGTTCGCAACGACGGCTCCTTCCGCCTCAATATGAAATACTTCGAGTATGCTCACGGATTGCGCATGACGGGGCGCAAATTCGCGACGCTTTTCGAAGGACCGGAAAGAAAGCCGGAGTCACCCCTGACCCAGCGCGAGATGGACCTGGCACGCTCAATCCAGGAGGTTACCGAAGACGTGATCTTGTCGATGGCATCGCACGTACGTCAGGTGACGGGTGAGACAAATCTGTGCCTCGCCGGCGGGGTTGCGTTGAATTGTGTGGCCAACGGTCGGCTTATGCGCGAGGGTGGATTCGAAAATATCTGGATTCAGCCGGCAGCCGGGGATGCCGGAGGCTCCCTGGGTGCCGCACTCGTCGCCTGGTATGACTACTTCGGCAAAGAGCGGGTACCCAGGCGGCCTGACGCGATGAGAGCCAGCCACCTCGGCCCGGAATTTAGTGACAGTGAGATCGAGTCATTCCTCCGGTCGAACGACATCCCGTTCGAGACCATGGAGAAGGGCGATGTGGCCGCTCGAACAGCGGCTCTTCTCGCCGCAGGTAACGTCGTTGGCTGGTTCCATGGCCGCATGGAGTTCGGCCCGCGGGCGCTGGGTTGCCGTTCCATTCTCGCGGATCCGCGTGGTCGCGACGTTCAGCGACGAGTGAATCTGAAGATCAAGTTTCGCGAGAGCTTCCGACCGTTTGCACCAAGCGTGTCGGCCGAAGACGCCTCCTCCTTTTTTGAAACGGAAGCGGAGAGTCCGTACATGTTGCTGGTGTCTTCTGTGCGGGACGTTGCGATCCGCGGGACCGGGCTGGACCGCCTTTCTCTTATCGAGTCTCCCATTCCGGCGGTTACCCACGTTGATGGCTCAGCCAGAATCCAGACCGTAGACGAAGCGCGAAATCCACTCTTCCATCGCTTACTAAAGGAGTTCGGTCATCTCACAGGCTGTCCCGTTCTCGTCAATACAAGTTTTAACGTGCGCGGAGAACCGATCGTATGCACGCCCGACGATGCTTTTCAGTGTTTCCGGAGAACGCACATGGATGCGTTGGTGATGGGCACTCACCTTATCACCAGGGAGATGTTAGGCGAACCGGATTCAGACCTGTACTCTCTGGAGGAGATCGCGTCCCAGTACGGACTTGATTAACGCAAAATGATGTACCAACAGGTCCGCCCAATTGCGCTCGTGATTTTGGTGTTCGTTCGTGGCGCTCACGGTCGCAGCGTGCGGGACACGAGACAGGGGTCCGGCGTTACGCGTCGAGACAATCGAGCTCAAGCTTCATCCGAGCGGCGCGCGCATCCTCACGGGAACGGTGTTCAACGACTCGGATACTGCAGTCGGCGGTGCCCAGATTCAGATAACACTGTTCGACGACAAGAATCGACGTGTCGATGGCATGTACGCGGTGGTCAGAGAGATACCCGCGCATGGATCGGCAGATTTCAGAGAGCCGGTACAGAGTGACTACGACGTCCAGGCTGCGCGCGTGCGGAGCGTCCTGGTGCTCAACCAGTAAGTCACACTAGATATAGGCGCCGAATTCGTCGATTGTGTCGTGGGGTAGACTCCCCCGGTGCGCACGCAAGTAGATGTAAGGCGTGTGATGCAGAAAGTTAGATACCCGGGTCGTATAAACGTCCGCGTACCGTTCGATCTGTCGGGCCAGATGGCTCTTGTCCTTCCCGGTTCGCATCAGCGGTCCCCAGTTCGGATTGAGAAGACGAGCTGACGCCCGCGCCAGAGGTGCAATCTTCTCGTCAAGCCTGACAAGCCTGCCCCGCAACTCGGACATTCGCTTTTCATGAATGGCGGGCTCCGTATCGTCGGACTTACCATAGCCGTGCCGAGCACGAAGCAGTCGTATCCGCGTCTCGGAATACTCCGACTCAATCTGCTCTTTTTGCTCCATTAAATCCGTCAAGATCACTTCCGATTTCTGGAATCCCTCGAGGGCGCGAATCTCATCCTCCAACTCACGGATGATGAGCGCGGTACGCCATCGGTTGATGCTCTTCGACACGTTCACGTCGGCGAAGATGTGGTCGCCGACGTATAGAATCTCGTCTCCGGAGAGATCCAGGCTGTCCTCAACCAGGCTGGCATTGGCTCCAACATAGGTGCGGCCGGACTCGAGCAAGCCTACGTGAGCCTTCAGGAGACCGGCTTCGTCAACCACTTCAAACGTTGGCATCCGGAGGGCAAAGAAATCGGGTTTTCGTGCTCCAACGATTTTGATGTCAAACAGGTCTGTCCACGTCATACCGTCTGGCAGATACGAATCCAGCACGAACGACATCATCGGGGCGGTGTAACCCCATTCCGAGTTGGTGATTAGCAAGAGCTTCTTCCCGGCGTACTTCTGGTCGAGCAAAGCGAGCGCAAGATCCTGGTCAAGTTCGACGAAGCGCTCGGGATCGGACATGATATCCCTCTTCAACTGACCTTCCACGTGAGCTTCGTCGAGGGAGCGCCGCACAAATTGATAGAGTTCATCATAGCCACGAACCTGATTGACCGACCCGTCGTCGAGAAGATCGACAAGCTGCATATACATACAGGCTTCTGAAATCGAGAACAACGTGTTCATGAAGACCCACCGCCGGTCGCTCAGGTCGACAAGCGTGTCGCGATACACCTGCTTCTTTGATTCGAACTCGATGGGCTTTGTGCCGTGAAAGGCGTGCTTCACATATCCGAAGCGGTTGGCCTTCAGGACGTTGCCCTTAGAAGTGTCGATGATCAGTCCTCGCGTCACCAGATTGGGATCGAATTCGAGTTTTCCGACGGGCCAATTTGCCGCAAGCAGTCTTGCCTTCAGGTGGTCGTACGCACGGTTCTCCCACTCACTCATCCGATAGTGAATCAGCGTGTAGTCCATGTCGTAGCCGATCGCCTGGATCGATCGCAGGTTCAGTGTGCGATTGCAGAAAAGGCCGTGCACATAGCGAGTGTCGAAATCGGTGTCTGCCGCACTGGTATGGCTTGATCGAAGTTGCGCGCTCCGACGTTTCGTTCTGGCAGAGGAGTGGGAGGACATATCAGTGGGTATCAGTTTGGAGTAGAGGTCGCGCGGACCTGAGGTGATCTCTGCGTTCAGTGTTGTTCAGTTGATGTAGACGCTCTTGATGTTAACGAACTCGCGAATACCGTTTCGTCCCAGTTCGCGACCAAATCCGCTCTCCTTGATTCCGCCAAACGGAAGTCGCGGGTCCGAACGGACGAAGGTGTTGACGAAGCATGCTCCCGCCTCCAGTTGTTCCTCGGCAATCTTGCGCCCTCGCCTGATGTTGCGCGTGAATACGGCGGCTCCGAGGCCATAGACAGAGTCGTTGGCTACCGCGATGGCCTCGTCGTCGCTGTTCACCGGGATAATCGCGGCAACGGGTCCAAACAATTCGTCATCGTACGCCGGCATGCCGGGCGAGACATTGGTCAGCACAGTAGGAGGGTAGAAGACCCCATCTCCGTCGGGAATGAAGCCGCCCAACAGGCAGTTGGCCCCCCGCTCGACGCTTTGTTGAACCTGAAGGTGGAGCTCTGCCCTGAGGTCCGCCCGGGCGAGCGGGCCGACATCCGTCGTTTCCTTCATCGGATCGCCGACCCTCCTGGAGCTCATTTCATTCACGAACCTGTCTTCGAATTCGGCGAGGATCGCTTTCGGGACGATGAAACGTTTGGCCGCAATGCACGACTGGCCATTGTTAATCAGTCGACTCTGCACGCAGAGACGGACGGCCTCTCGAAGGTTCGCGTCCTCGAGAACGACGTACGGGATCACTTCCGCCGAGTTCGAGAACGGTCTTCTTGAGAACGGCGGCGGCAGACGTCGCAACGGCTTTCCCTGCCTGCGTGCTGCCCGTTAGCGAGACAGCGCGGATCACCGGGTGCCGAATAACGCGATCGACCTCGTCGCCGCCAATCAGCAGTGTTCGGAAGATGTCACTCGGGAAGCCAGCCGCCACGAAAATGCTTTCGATCGCGAGAGCGCAGCCCGGTACGTTGGACGCATGTTTCAGAACCGCACCGTTGCCGGCCATGAGCGTGGGGGCTGCAAAGCGGAAGACCTGCCACAGAGGGAAATTCCAGGGCATCACGGCCAGGATGACACCGAGCGGCTGATAGCTGACGAAGCTTTCCGATGCATCCGTCTCGACGGGCTCCGGGGCTAGAAATTCCTCTGCCCGATCGGCATAGAAGTCACACACCCATGCGCATTTCTCCACCTCCGCCTGTGCCTGGTCGATCGGCTTTCCCATCTCCATCACCATCAGCCGGGCCAGTTCGCTACGGCGAGTGCGCAGAACCGCCGCCGCCTTCCGCATGAGATCCGAACGCATTGTAAATGGCGCTGACCTCCACGTGAGAAACGTCGATTGCACATGACCCAGTATTTCATCGACGTCAGCTACTGAGTGAGCGGCATACGATCGCATGATCTGACCGGTCGCGGGATTCAAAGATTGAATCATGACGGGATTCCCATTGCAGGCATAAGTGCGGATGGTTCGTTGTTCGACCCAGGGGTGACGGATGCTTACGGTGCTTTGATGACCGCGACACTATTGCCGTGGCACGAGTTGCACGCTCCGCCTGTTATTTCGGAGATCATCATCCGAGTGGTGACGCCGGCAGACACAGTGACATACCTGCCGTCCTGGAGGTCCAGTGGCTCCGTCGTGTAGAAATTCCCTTTGTCGTCTACCTCCAGGCTCACGAGGACCACACCCTGCTCGTTCGGCTCGGTATAGATTCGGACGACGGTACCCGGATTGGTGGTTACGCCGTCATCCTTGTAGACGGTGCCGGCGACAACGAATACTCCTTCGCCTCCTCCTCCGGACTGATGACAGCTCATACAATTCCTGCCAGCGTTGTGACTCTCGCTCTCGCCGAATCGGCTGACCATGATCTCATCATCCTCACTGTGTCCATCTGAATCACATCCTCCGATCATCAAGAGTGCCAGGGCAAAAAGAAGAACCCTCGCGTTGCGAAATGCGGTTCGGAGATGCGTGGTCATGGATCAATTACCTTGATTCTTGGGGTTTCGACGCGGCAAGCGGTGGCCGTAAATGCTGGCCCCCACATGCTTCGTACGGGAATTCCTTGCAGTATATTTCGGGTGCGATCCGTAGCTATATGTGATACAAATCTTCCGCGAGATGTTTCTCGCTCGGTGAATGAGACGAATCATTGGAATACCAGGTGCCCTGGCGCTCGCCATTCTTATCGGGTCGTGCAGCAGTGACTCGCCCGTTCAAGTACCTGATCTGACCGGAGACGGCGCAGTCATCAATGCCAAAGTGCTCGGCGTCTGCTTCATGGATGGATCAGACTGTCTGTCGACCTACATCGATCTGGGCCCCTACGAAGATCTCACGCCGGCGGGCAAACTGGAGATGGCGCCCGCTTACATCTTCCCTGCAGTTCCGGCGAACAGCGGGGGGAAGCCAAACCCATGGGATCCACAGGGTCTATACAACGCTTATCGTTTGCAGAATAATGTATTCGGAGTCGACGCTCGCGTGTGGGAGATGTTCTTGCTCGAGGGCGCCAGGATGTCGCTGATGGCGACGCCCGAACCGGGGATGACGTTGTGGGGTGCGGGATCTGATCCGAACAATCCACGGCGTCGTGATCTGTTCGTCAACCCGATTACGAGTGAGGAGGAGGTGCTTGCCCTGGTGGAGGCCGGTGAACTCCGAATTATTCGAACCAATCTCTTTACAGACTGCCCGCTTGAACAGGCGCGCCAGGGAGATATCGTCGTGAACCTGAATCCTCGAGTTCCCCTCTGCGCACACTAGCGCCTGGATTCAACGCCGTTGACTGTCGCCACGCGACTACCGGCTACTGCCAGCCCTGATCCACGTGGTACTCCGTTCCGTCCGAGAACCTGAGTCCGCGCGCGCTAACACCGGCCACGAAGATGTACTTCTTGCCCGTGATGATACTGACCGGCGCACGACTGAGGTCAAGCGGGTGGGGTACGCGGACCGGACGCCAGCGGTCGCGGTCGAAGGTCTTGTAGTGGGTAATCTGTTTCATTACGGTTGATCTGCCTGAGCAGGAGATCGTTGGGCTCCCGTTTGCGGCACGTCGCCGCCTGTGAAGCAACGCTGCAAGGTGTGTGCCAAGGCGGCTGCAGGGCTATTTGGGAAGATGTGGGTCATTCGACGTATCCACATGTGCGGCAATGTTGTACCTGTTCAGGGAATTTCTTGCCCTCAGGCACGGCCACGGAAGCGCAACGCCCACATCGGGCGGACGCGGGCTCGCTCGTCTCATTCAGACGCTGGATTGTATCAGAGCTCGCGTTGCGTATTGTCGCGAGCATAGAGGCAATTCTCTCACGAGGTTGTCCGGTTTGTCACAGGGCTGCGTGACTACAATCAGAGTGCAAACAGAGAATCTGGAGGCTCGAGATCCAGAGGCATCATGGATCATGACCCGGTCGCTACACGGGGACGCTTCACCGCGTTCAGGACAGCGGTAAGATTGCTGGCCGCGACTATCCTGGTCGTGTGGGTATTTCCGCCGTGCTCGGTGGCTCAGCCGGGCGATGTTTACGCGGAAGATGATATGGCAAGTGTCATCGTCGTTGAGTCGCCGGAGGACCCGGGTGTTGTCCCTGACTCTTCCGACCAGGCTCGAGGTCGGCTGGCTCTCCTGCCGATCGTCTTCTCATCTCCAGATACGCGGTTCGCGTTCGGTGTGCTACCGCAATACATCTTTCGCCTTGCGCCGGACAGTCGACCATCCAGTTTGCGGGCGGATGCCTACTACACGCTGAACAAGCAGTACTCGGTGCAGCTCTCCCCCGATGTGTGGCTGGCGAGAAATCGCTACAAGATGAGTGGCAAGATTGCGTTCAGGGAATGGCCGACATCGTACTACGGAATCGGTGGATCGCGTGAAGTGGCGGCGGATAGTTTGGACTATGAATCGTTTACGGAGCGGCTGTTCGTTGTGTCCGCGGAGGTCCAGCGGCGGCTGCTCCCCGGGCTGTTCGTCGGTCTTTCATATGCGGTCAGACATGGGCGCATCAAGGACCTGAGTCCCGGCGGGGAGCTGGCATCCGGCCGGATGACCGGAAGTGGGACGGGTGCGGCCTCCGGCCTCGGGCTGATACTCACCTGGGACACCCGCGACAACATCTACTTTCCGACGTCGGGGAGCCTGCATCGAACATCTGCCGCCGTGTTTGATGCAATTCTGGGGAGCAACTACGGTTTTGGTAGTTTCGAGATCGATCTTCGGCGGTATGTGCCCCTGGCCTCGAGGCACGTCGTCGCACTGAAACTGGAGGGGAGTTTCCGTTCGGGCACACCACCCTTTCGAATGCTTCCCGGTCTTGGCGAATCGCTTCGCGGCTATAACACGACCCGTCACATCGATCGGCATCGTGCGTCCATTCAGGTCGAGTATCGCTTTGTGCCGGTCTGGTGGCGGCTGGGATTCGTCGTGTTTGCCGGAGCGGGCGACACGGCGCCGCGAATTCAGGACCTGGGCCGCAAGCAACCGAAGTATGCATTTGGCTTCGGCATTCGCGGAGTTGCTTTCGAGGGCGAGATGATCACGGTGCGGTTCGACTTCGGATTCGGTCAATCAAGCTCCGGAGACTATCTCGATCTCAATGAAGCATTCTAGAGTGATCCGCACGAGCTCAAAGGAACCGCTGGGCGAAATGTGTCGCTGCCGCTGTATCGTACTGTAGCCCGCCGATCCGTTGGTCGAGAGCATTCAGTTGATCCTGGACAATTTCGAACCACCATTTCTTCAGCGCGGCGATTATCCGCTCTGGCGGCACTCCGAACTCTTCCGCAAGGCTGACCACCAACGTTTCGTCCACCGTTGGAGTGTACAGATGGACGTCCTCGGCAAAGCCCAGTGTAATGCGAGCGGAGCCGCCCTCCGGGTCAAACAAATCCTTCGAATAGTCCGTTGTCATGATAGACCCCGCTGCTCTATTACTGGACGTTGCGCAGCAAAGAAACGAACCGTTGCGCTGCCAATGTGTAGGTGATAAACCTAAATCGTCGTTCGAAGAATAATCAGTCGGGGTACGCGATTGGCATGAAAAAGGAACTACTACAGGAGCTGAGGCAGCTTTTGGCCACCGAGAGGGTGTTGTCTCTGGGTGTGCTCCGGGACGGAAACCCGTACGTGGGTCTACTGCCGTACGTCGTTGCTCGGGACTTCTCCTGCGCGTTCGTTCATGCTTCGCGCCTGGCGCTTCATTCGGCGGGACTCGTGGAGGGAGCGCGCTTCTCGGTGATGATCCACGGTCCGGTCTCTTCCGATTCGGATCCACTTCAGATTCAGCGCGTGACCCTTGACGGAAGCATTGGCCAGATCGCGCGCGATTCCAGGGACTACGTAGTGGTAAGAGGGATGTACGTCGAACGATTTCCGACCAGCGCGCGCACGTTTGAACTCGGCGATTTCAGCCTGTACCGTCTCAGGTTTGACGGCGGGAGATATGTGGGAGGTTTTGCGAGGGCTCGGTCACTTGGTCCGAAAGATATCGAGGCGCTGGGCGCAGGGCTGCAGGACGGTCCGGAAGCGGAGCGGGAATCGTAGCTCGTGAAGCAGTGATCGTTCTTGGAGGTTGCTGCCATCCGCCCTCGCCGTATCAGGCCGAATCCGCCGGGAAGACAAAGTGGACAGCGGGCGACCGATTCATAGCGCCGAAAGCCCGGATGAGACCGGGTGCCGGTGAGTCAGGAAGACCGGTTCGATGAAGGATCGTGATTATGAAGACCGCTGGGACGCGGTTACTTCTGCAAGCTGAAATGCGGCTATTCAGGTGTGGACACTGGACAGTTCCATGTCACTTCCTGGAGGCCGCCATGAGATATACTCGGGCCGCAATTGTGTTGTCGGTAATCTTCGCCTCGCTGGTTGGTTGCGATATTGAAGGGGAAGATGTCGCTCTGTTTAACAACATCAACGAGCTCGTTGTCGTTGGTCGAACCACGGACGATGTGTCGTTTGATCGAACGAGTGTTCGAATGTTTGTACATCTTCACCGGTCGTCGCACTTCAACGACGAACCGTCGGCCAGGCTCAACTTGAAGTGGTATCGTGTCGACGATCAGGGCAATCGGGTCGGACTGAGCGAGACGTCCCGCATCTTCTTCGACGCGGTGTCGGAAGGCAACTACTATGCAAGGGCGTTTCTGGATCTCGACGGTGATTCGGAGTTGAGTCGGGGTGAACCGTGGGACATCTGGTCGGATGTGTTCGGTGAGCCGGAAATGGTGCGGGTTCGGGAGGAGTCGCGCTGGAAGCTTGTCTTCGAGTTCGACGGGCGAGCCGGGCGGCTGCCGACAAGCTGAACGGTCGAGGGCCGGTCTGACAGGGACTGTGGCGGCTCCGGGTTTGCGTTCTCTGCCAAGAACCACTCCTTCAGTTGTTCTGAAAAGCTTTTCAAGATAGCTTGCGAGGTGTCCTTGAGTCAGAGCCGGTACACCCATGAATCGAGCTAAAACGTCGTTTCTCGCCGCTGCCTTTGTGCTGCTCGCATCCGTGCCGGCCAGTGCACAGTTGACGCCTGATCAAGCCATCGTTCAGATGGGCCGAGGCATCAATCTCGGCAATACCCTCGAGCCGCCACGGGAGGGTGAATGGAATAATGGCCCCGCCCAGGAATACTACTTTGACGACTACAAGGCGGCGGGTTTCGCGACCGTGCGTATTCCGGTCCGCTGGGATGAGCATACGCAAGACGCACACCCGTTTGCCGTTGAGGAGGCCTGGATGGATCGGGTAGAGGAGATCGTGGACTGGGGCCTGTCTCGAGACTTCTTCATCATCATCAACGGCCACCATGAGGATTGGCTGAAGCAGGCGTACGGCAACGCTACGCTCAGGGCGCGATACGACAGCATCTGGAGTCAGATCGCTGTTCGATTCAAGGACAAGTCTGAAAAGTTGCTCTTCGAGATCATCAATGAGCCGTTCGGTATGACGGTCTCGCAAGTCGACGATCTCAACGCTCGTATACTCGGAATCATCAGAAGGACGAACCCGACCCGGATCGTCATCTTCTCGGGGAACGAATGGTCTGGCCCGTCGCAACTGATGGCCGCAAGGGTCCCGACTGACGATTACCTCATGGGCTACTTCCATTCATACAATCCGTGGAAGTTTCGCGGGACTGGCTCAAGGGACATGGGGATCGGCGGCAGAACGGGCGGCCGTAGCAGCAGAGTTCCAAGTCAGTGGCGAACTGGTCGGCGACCCATGGAATTCCCGTGATGATCAGTGAGTTCGGTTCCGTGCGATCGGCCGACTTCAACTCGCGCATGGCCCACTATGCCGCATACGTGGAAGGGTGTCTCACCCACAACATTGCCTGTCAGGTGTGGGATGACGGCGGCGACTTCGAGATTTATCGACGGGACGAGCGGGACTGGAATGTCGCAAAGGACATCCTCATACATTCGTATCCCGATGGCCCCACTGATATCAGTGCCGCTGTCGTCAGCGACTCAGTGGTCACCCTGCAGTGGACGAATCGCTCATCCAGTTTCTTTCGGATACGCGTCGAGCGGCGAGCCGGAAGCGAGGAGTTTGTGCCGATCGCCGAGGTACCTCCTTCCACGATGCAATACGCCGACTCTACGACATCCGGAGGCGTGACATACTATTACCGTGTCATTGCCGAGTCGGGTCTCGTATCGCCCCGATACTCCTATCCGATCCGCGTTCGCGTCGCCCCGTGGATCCGGTCGAGTTTTCACGGGTCTCCGGCGATCATCCCGGGAGCAATCGACGCGGAGGATTTTGACATCGGCGGAGAGGGATTGACCTACCACGACACGGACGAATCGAATGTTGCAGGTGCTTATCGTCTGAACGGAAGCCGTCGACATCGAAGCCCGCTCTGATGGCGGCTTTCAAGTAGCGTACATAGAGTCGGGGGAGTGGCTGGAATATTCGGTTGATGTGCAAGAAGCAGGCGACTATGTCGTGACTGCTTATGTCGCGTCGTTAGATGGCGGTGGTCAGTTTGGATTCGGGTTCGATGGCCGGAAGACCCGCACGTTTTCAGTCCCGAGCACGGGTGATTGGGAGACGTTGAGTCCGGTCAGTAAATCGATCACACTGCCCCAGGGCCAACAGAGGATGCGCGTTTCGGTTTTCTCGGCCTTTCCGTTCAACATCGATCGCTATGTGATCGAAAAGGCCAGCGTGACATCTGTGTCGGATACTCCCGCGGCGCCAGAGGTTGAAATGTACCCGAACCCGATGCGCGAAGAGCTGACGATCTCGTACAGTCACCCTGTCCCGGCCTTCGCTAGAGCCGAACTATTCAACATACTTGGTCAACGCGTTAGCCGAATTGAAATTCAAAGCGGCACTACAAGTGTATCGATGACGGATCTTCCGAAAGGCGTGTACTTCGTACGCGTATACGTCGACAAAGACATCGTCGAACAACGCATGGTGGTCAGACAATAGGTGTGTTGCGGCATGAGCGGGCTTACAGCTCCGCCAGCAACGCCTCAACGTCAAGCGGCCCTGTAACCATCTCCAGTTCGCCGTCGGTCTTTCGCGGCCATTCTTCCATGGGGCGATCGCGATAAAGCTCGAGGCCGTTGGCGTCCGGATCCCTCAGGTAGATCGCCTCACTCACGCCATGATCCGCCGCACCATCGAGCGCGATCCCCGCCTTTCGAAGTCTCACTACCGCATCCGCAAGACTACGACGATCCGGATATCGGATTGCAAAATGGTAAAGACCCGTCGTGCCACGTCGTGGGGCGATTCCTCCCGCGCTCTCCCACGTGTTGAGTCCAATGTGGTGATGGTAGCCACCGGCGCTGACGAAGGCGGCAGACTCTCCCATCTTCTGCATCAGCTCGAAACCCAGCACGTCGCAATAGAACCGAAGCGACCGATCGAGGTCGGCTACTTTCAGATGTACGTGACCGATATCGATCCGTGAATCAATGGGTGTAGACATGGCGTGGCGATTGATCAAGAGACATATTTGCGCTCGAAAATAGCAAAAGTCGGGTCACCCGGGTCAAGTCGGGTTGAGGCCATGTGACGGCCGGCAGTCCGGGTCAGATCATCCGGATCGACAAAAATTTCGAGTGGTTTATGTGCCTGCGCCCCGTTTGATCTTTGTCGTCGAAATCTTATATACGGCATAACGACTCGCCCGGAATCTTTCGACTCGCCGATTCCGCCAGCTCCGACCACAATCAAAATCCGAGTGCGCTGCCGACCCAGGCCTGTGGCGGCCCGGCAATAGTAATGTCCATCCAATCGACACTTCCGCTCTTGCTCGTTCTCGTTCTGGGCGTCTGTGACGCGCATGGGCAAGATGGCGGGACAAGTACGGAATCGGAAACCGTCACGTCTGGGCTGGAGCTCTATCGGCAGATGTACTGCGGCCTGTGCCATGCGCTTGAAAAGGCCGGGACGCGTGGCATCTTTGGGCCCGCGCACGATGGTCTGGCCGAGATTGCCGCAGCAGCGTGTAAAGGATCCGAACTACGCAGGCGAGGCGAAGACGGCGGAAGAGTATGTCCGCGAGAGCATTCTTCAACCGGAACTGTATATCGTTCCTGGATTCGAGACCACTGTACATCGGATGCCGGCGTATACCCACCTTTCGGACGAGGACGTTGACGCCATCGTGCAGTTTTTGATCGCGGATGAATAAGTGCTGCTGCCGCGTGGCAACCACGTAATAATTATTCACTGTTAGACTGGTTCACTGAGATGAAAAACAGTTTGCTTTCCTTTCCAGTTTTGTTGTGTGTCGTGATCCTTTGGGCGACCGGTTTCGCTCCGTTTGAAGTCGCAGCCCAGGAAGCCGGTACGGTCCTGACGAGCGGGTTTAATGGCCCGATGGGTATTCTCGTTGCAGCCGATGGCAGTACGCTGGTGATCGACACGGGTGTTGGCGGAGACACCCAGTTTGAGTTTCCTCATTTTGAAACCGGAGTATTGACGACGGTCAGTTTCGGGGAAACGGCACGAGTGACCCGGGTCGCAAAGGACGGCTCTCAGACGGTACTCGCGGCTCTTCCGTCGATTGTGCTGAGTCCGGTGGAGTCGGCGGGAGGTGCTCGTCTTGCAATGATCGGCGGAGTGCTGTATGCGACCAGTGGTATGTGGATGGCTGGAGGCGGAGATGAGCCCAGGACTAACATGGCGTCGATCGTTCGGATCGAAGGTGGAGAGGCAGTCGAAATTGCCAGTACGTTTACGATCGAGAGGGATTTGAATCCGGATAGCCTTATTGTGGAGTCCAATCCGTACGGGATTGTTGCCGGCCCGGACGGCTATCTCTGGGTAGCCGATGCAGGTGGCAACACTCTGCTCAAGGTTGATCCCGGGACCGGTGCCACAGAGTTGGTAGCTTCTTTTGGAGCGGTCCCGAGCCCGCTGCCCAACCCCAACCGGGGCGGAAGAATGGAGACCGACCCGGTGCCGACGGGAGTCGCCTTCGATGCGGACGGCAACCTGTTTGTGGCCCTTCTTCCGGGCTTTCCCTTCATTCCTGGATCAGCCCGGGTTGTTCGGGTAAGTCCCGACGGTGAAGTGAGCGACTACGCCACCGGATTGACGATGCTGGTGGACCTGAGGCTGGGACCTGATGGCGAGCTCTATGCCGTGTCGCTCGGACGTTTCACCGAGGAGGGCCCCCAACCCAACACGGGCGCGATCGTTCGCATAGGTGAGGGTGATCAATCCGAAGAGGTCTTGACCGGACTTTCCTTTCCGACTTCGATCGATTTCAACGAGAACGGAGAAGCGTTGGTCACGATCAACGGCGTCGGTGCTCCCGGTACGGGCGCGGTCGTGGTCTTTCCGAAGTTCTGAGTCGTCGCATACGGATACACTCAAAGTTTACAGCCCGCTCGCGCTGTGCGTGTGGCGGGCTGCGTATACTGTGACTTCCCAGAGCTGTCGACCGCGGTGTCTCAATAGCACGGCGTAGTCGGCGGGACTTCAGGTTTACTCGCCCTGGATGAGAGCGACGGCCATGCCGGTACTTGCGGTAGCACTTCCCTTTTTGAACGAGATGGTGGCGCTGTTCGTCGCGGCGGTCGCGATCGCGTACATCTGCTACCGTCTTCGACTTGTACCTATCGCAGGGTTCCTGATTGCGGGCGTGATCATCGGACCGAATGCACTGGGGCTCGTTTACGATCAGGAACTGGTCGACATCCTCGCTGAAGTGGGTGTGATCCTGCTCCTCTTCACGATTGGCGTCGAGTTCAGTCTTGACCATCTGGCCAGGATCAGCCGCGCGATATTTGTGGGCGGAGGAATACAGGTCGGGCTTACGATCGGTCTCGTGACGATCTTTCTCGCGATGTTCGGCGTGTCGTGGCAGGCGGGCGTCTACACCGGTTGTCTGGTGGCGCTCAGCTCAACGGCCATCGTACTCGGGCTTCTTGGAGAGCGGAATGAGATCGAGACGTCGTCAGGCAGGATGTCGCTCGCGATACTCATCTTTCAGGATCTCGCCATCGTCGTGATGGTCCTGCTGGTCCCGATACTTGCGGGTACCGGTGGCACTGCGATCGATCTGTTGGTGGCGTTGGGTCGGGCGCTGTTGGTGATCGCCGTCGTAGTTGTTCTTGCGCGGCGCGTGGTTCCGTGGATTCTAGAGAAGATCGTCAAGACGCGCAGGAGCGAATTGTTCTTGCTGGCCGTCGTGGCGATCTGCTTTGGGACGGCGGCCGCATCGAGCCTGGTTGGACTGAGTCTTGCTCTGGGCGCTTTTCTGGCCGGGCTCGTCGTCAGTGAAAGTCGCTACGCGGAACAGGCTCTCAGCGAAGTATTGCCTCTCCGAACGGTCTTCAATGCCGTCTTCTTCGTCTCGGTAGGGATGCTGCTCGACATCAATTTTGTCATCGAGAATCCGCTCCTTGTTCTGGGTGTGACGGGTGTGATCATCGTGCTAAAGATCGCGACCACGGCCGGCGGTGTGTTGGCACTTGGTCTGCCCATTGGGACAGTGGCGATCTCGGCTCTCGCGCTCGCACAGATCGGTGAGTTCTCTTTTGTGCTTGAGCGTGCCGGTCGGGCGAACGGGCTGTCGCCGGTGGGCCTAGGTGAAACAGGTGAGCAGACCTTCATCGCGGTGACGGTTTTGCTCATGCTCCTCACGCCGTTCTTTATGCAGATTGCTCCGCCGATTGCGGACTGGCTGGGGCGCACACGGCTGGGCCGGATGGGCGCGGACCGTGCCGATCAGTCCGAAGGGGCTGTGCCGGCGCTTGAGGACCACGTGATCGTCGTCGGTTACGGCCCCGGTGGACAGCGGCTCGTGCAGGTCCTGCGCGATTCCGGTATCCCGTTCGTGGTGGTGGAGATGAATCCCAGAGCCATTGCGATTCTGGATGAGCAGGGCGTACCAGCGATTTACGGAGACGCGGCCCGGCCTCATATTCTGGAGAAGGCGGGTGTTCATTTTGCCAAGCTCTGCGTCGTGATCACACACGACACACGGACGGCGCCGCGCGTCACGCAGATTGCGCGGCACCTGAATCCGACCCTGCAGATCATCGTCCGCACGAGATTCCTTCGCGACATTGATGATCTGCACGAGCTTGGTGCCGACGTGGTAGTTCCCGAGGAGATGGAGACGACGGTTCGTGTATTCTCACACGTCCTCGGTGCGTACATGATTTCATCCGACAGAGATCGACGAGCACATTCGAACACTGCGTGCGAGTGACTATTCGATTATTCGCGGCAGCATCCAGGAAGCGCACCTGATGGTACTTCAAGGCCTCGACGAGGAAGGGCTGCATACGCGAGCGGTAGCAGTGCGCGAAGGCGCTCCGGCGGCAGGAAAGACGCTCGCAGAGTTGGAGCTGCGCCCGGACGTACGGACTCACCGTGATAGCGATCCGACGTGGCGGAAAGACACAGGCCGGTCCCGCGGGAAGTTTCCGTGTGGAGCCGGGAGACCGTCTCGTGCTGTTCGGTCTGGCGGACAATTTCGTGAAGTCTGCCGATTTGTTTCGAACGGTGGCGAAGGCGCCACGTGAGCAGCGATGAACAGCGCTCACTGTCGAATCTTGAGATTCCAGCACATGGATACCGACATTGTTGTCTCCTGGCGGACTGTTCCGGCAGGGTGCGTCTGAAGAGTGGCCGCTCCGGTCGCATTTCACGGTTTGACGCGTCGCTAGCGAGGATAATCCGTGACGGGCATGTGCCGCGAGAAATGTTCGATGCCCGGCGACAGCAGTTGCCCTGTTAATCCGCCACGTTCCTGATCTTCCTCAGCAATCTGCGCCGATGACATGAAGCGACGATCCTTTGTATCAGGCATCGCGAAGGGTGCCGCCGCGCTGCCACTCGTGGGCGCGGGATTATCCCCGGACTCAGTAGCCGGCGCGCATCACAGCGCAACAAGTCGTGATCCACGTCCCGACCCGGCGATGCAACGTGCGCAATCGCGTCAGTGGTTTCAGGATGCCCGGTTCGGAATGTTCATCCACTGGGGCGTCTACAGCGTCCTCGGGAAAGGCGAGTGGGTCATGAACAACGACCGCATTACGGCGGCCGAGTATTCGCAGCTACCGGCCCGGTTCAACCCGTCCGAATTTGATGCGGTCGCGTGGGCGCGTCTGGCCCGGGAGGCGGGTATGCGGTACATCACCATAACGTCAAAACATCACGATGGCTTCGCGATGTGGGACTCGGCCGTTGGTGATTTCAACATCGTCAATGCGACGCCGTACGGGCAGGACGTCTTGAGGATGCTTGCCGACGCGTGCGAGCAGGAGGGGCTCAAGCTCTTCTTCTACCACTCGCATCTGGACTGGC
The DNA here is from genome assembly GCA_963768565.1 of Rhodothermales bacterium. Classification (GTDB taxonomy): domain Bacteria; phylum Bacteroidota; class Rhodothermia; order Rhodothermales; family JABDKH01; genus JABDKH01. Next base: position 7,805 of record CAVYIO010000034.1, on the reverse strand, counting down.
GCCACCCTGACTACTTTCCGCGCGGTAGGACAGGGCTGCATTCGGGACGCCGCGACTCGGGCGACTTCGACGCCTACCTCGAGTTCATGAACGCGCAGATTCAGGAGCTGGCTACCGGGTACGGCAAGCTCGGTGGCTTCTGGTTCGACGGCTGGTGGGACCAGCAGCTCAACGGGATGGGTCAACCCGACGCTCCGGCGAAGGCGACGCAGGTCGACTGGAAGCTCCGCGAGACGTACGAGCTGATCAACCGATTGCAGCCGCAGGCAATCATCAGCAACAATCATCATGTGTCGCCATTCCCGGGCGAGGACGTTCAGATCTTTGAGCGCGATCTGCCCGGGACGAATACGGCCGGTTTCAACACGACCGTTGTGAGTCCGCTTCCGCTGGAATCATGTGACACGATCAACGGATCCTGGGGCTACCATGAGACGGACATGGGATTCAAGAGTCACCGGGAGCTGGTAGGCTATCTCGTGCGGTCGGCCGGTCGAAACGCCAATCTTCTGCTCAATGTGGGTCCGACTCCGCGCGGCACCATCCAGCCGGAGTTTCAGGAACGCCTTCGTGCGATGGGTCGATGGCTGGATCATCATGGGGTGTCGATCTACGGGACACGCGTTGGCCCGATGCCCGAGCAGCCGTGGGGAGTTTCGACGCAGAAGGGATGGACGGTCTACGTTCACGTTCTTGATTCAGAGGCGTCCGAAATGCTGGAGCTCCCGGGCACGCGAGACCTGACCGTAGACGGCGCGCACCTTCTGGATGGAGATGCGGAGGTCTCGGTCACGCGTCATTCGAACGGTAACCTCGTGTTGAGATTGCCTGTGAGCGCCCGAAGCGACGTGGACACGGTCGTGAACGTTGAACTGCACAGGGCTAGGACCTGGCCGGCCGGGGGTTCGCGACCGAGCGGAGTCCCATCGGTGCCGTCGTTGTTCGAAGAGCGTTTGAATGCACCTGAAGGGTCACCGACGAATTGCCGCGCGGGCGGCATACGGGCGGCGGAGATAAGTCAGGTCTGCCCCTGCAACTTTCTGACTGTGCCGTTCGTCAATTGCGGCCGATTGCTTTCTCCCTCAGCACGTCATGCGCCGCCCCCGTCTCATCCCCATCTCAGGCAGGGTTGACAGTTCCGTCATTCGGAGTGGTATGCGATACAGCATACTCGACGGGATTTTCGCGGTGCCCTACATCAATCTGACGTCGGGTCCGATTCTCATCGGGTTTTTTCTGGCGCTCGGTGCGACGACCGCGCAGATCGGACTCGTGTCCATGCTGCCGCTGGCAGGTGGACTCCTCCAGCCGCTTGGTGCCCAGCTCATTCAGAGGCGCAACGGGTGGCGCAAGCCCGTGACGACGGTCAGCGCTACCCGCTTGATGCACTTCTCTGGGAGTGACGCTGGTGTGTGTCGCTTTGCTTCCTCCACAGCGTGCAATCTTCGCCCTCATCGCCGTACTTGCCGTGCAGCAGGTGGCGAACGCGTTCGTCGGAGTGTCGTGGACGAGCTGGATGAGTGATCTGGTGCCACCGGCCCTGCGGGGGCGCTACTTCGGATATCGCAACTTCATCTGCAATGCCTTTGGCGCTGTCGTCTCCGTTGGCGCCGGGCAGTTCATCGCGCGCCTTGGCGGGAACGAGGTGTGGAGTTTTGGCGCGGTGATCGTGCTGGCGATGCTGTTCCGCCTGATCAGTATCTACGTTCTGACGCAGCAGCCCGAACCGTTTCCGGAACGTGTTTCCACCGCTCGGCTGCGGGATCGGTTTTCGGCGCCTCTGGCGAGCCCGGCGTTCCGCCGCTACGTTCAATTCGGAATGACATGGGGCCTGGCCGTGCACATCGCCAGCCCGTTCTTTGCGGTCTATATGATCCGCGATCTGCGGATTGATTTCGGCCTCGTCATGATCGTGACCGCACTCGCGACAATCTCCAACCTGCTAGGTCAGCGCTTCTGGGGGCGAATGAGCGATCGGTACGGTCACTTCCAGATCATGCGGCTGACGACGCTGGTCGTTGTACTGCAACCGTTCTGGTGGCTGTTCGTGTCGAGTTCGGGTGCCGGTTTCTATCTCATCTACCTGATCCACATTGTCGGAGGCTTCACGTGGGGTGGATATCAACTGGCGAGCGGCAACCTGATGATGCTGCTGGCTCCGGATGTCGGCAAGTCGTCGTACTTCGCCACGCAGGCGGCTGTAAGTGGAGTCGCAGGCGCTGCCGGCCCACTCATCGGGGGCCTCCTGGCAGACGGACTGCTCGACGACCTTCAGTTCCTCGACGGCGTCTGGATTTCCAGTCTGCCGACGCTTTTTCTCATCAGTTTCGGGCTTCGACTTGGCTCGTGGGGATTGCTGCAGCGGCTACCGGATCCGGCGGTGAAACCGAGGCTCCGCGTGATGTATCTGATAGCCGACGCGTTTCGAACCTCCAACAGCACTCAGGGCTTCGATCCTCTGTTGCATCGCGTGGCCGAGGCCAGTGACGATGATCGATCGCTTGAAGATGCCCTCGTGCAAATGGAGAAGGAGTCGGAGGCGGATCTACCACGAGAGCCGCGGAAGTCAAACTAGCGGTCGCGAGGCCGCGTACCACTTCGAGGAGAATCAGCTAGTGATGGTGTGGTCAGTCATCTCCCGGGCTGGAAGTCCGATTGGGCCGGGGCAGCGAGAACGCGTAACATTACTCAGGATCACGCCGTCCAAATTTCACTGGCACCGATGACCCCAATACCCTTCATGCTTCCGGATATCGGGCTGCGAGAGATCGCAGGATCCATTTATCTGACGGACAGGTTTCTTGTCATCGACATCGAGAATGCGCTTCTGGGGGAGTTCGACAAGGATCGCTCGACGATCGAGGTCGAGCCAGGCGCACTGGCGGAAGTGCGTCTGGAGAAAGGGCTCCTTCAAAGACAGGATCATCTTGCGACCGCACGGTCGAGATCTTCTCGAGGCCATTCCGGGCGATCATACCAGCGAAGTGGCGTTGGGAATCTGGAAGATCTATCGCAAGAGAACGCAAGCTACTTGTGGAGGAGGCGCGGCGCCGGGTGAGACGCGACGCTGAGAGTGGTTGAAAGACTGGCTCGTCAGGTCGGCGCGCGTGACTGAAGTGCCGAGCCGGCCGGCTTCCGCCGCGCGTCATTCGAACGCACAGGCTCGACTGGAGGCGTTTGTTTCCACGGCGTTCCGTTCGGAGAGTCGGGCGGCAGGAAACCCGACATCACACATCTTGCACATATATATCTCGATTCCTACCTTCGCCTCAGGGTTGTGCAGGACGGACGGTTACAGTAATAATCTATTTGGTGAAGTTCGATGAATCAGTCTATCACTCACGGTGCGTTCAGTTGGTCCGAGCTGATGACGGCGGATCCCGGGTCTGCGGTGAATTTCTATGGCGCCGTCCTTGGCTGGACGGACAATGTCATGCCCATGCCTCAGGGTGACTATCACCTGCAGCAGATCGGGAAGACTCCCGCTGCCGGGATCATGGCGCTACCAGAGCCGGGCCTTCCGACGGCCTGGGTCCACTATATCACCGTGGATGACGTGGACGCGGTTGCCGAGCGAGCCGTTGAGCTTGGCGGCAGTATCCAGGTACCGGCCATGGACATCCCGACGGTCGGCCGATTTTGCGGCCTTCTTGATCCGCAGGGCGCGTTCTTTCACGTCATCAAATACGAGGCCATGTCCCAGGGTGATGACATGCCGGAGATGGACTTTGCGAAATCGTTCGTGACGCACGGCGCCTTCAGCTGGTTTCAGTTGCAGACAACGGATCCCGATGCCGCAGCCAAGTTCTATGGGGCGCTGCTTGGCTGGGAAATCGTGGAGGAGCAGATGCCGTCCGGACCGTACAACTCCATCAAGGTAGCCGGCGCAGGCGTAGGCGGGATTATGGCGATCTTCGCACCGGGCACGCCGCCGCACTGGGGCGCGTACGTAACAGTCAATGACGCCGATGCCGCGTCCGCCGCCGCGTCCGCCGCAGGAGGAACGATCATCGTACCGCCGACTGACATTCCGAAGGTGGGGCGTTTCTCAATGGTACAGGATCCCACCGGGGGAATGCTGAACGTCATCAAGTACTTACCGATGGAAGCCTAGCCAGCGGGCGGCGTCGCTCGCGAGTCGTGGCCGATCAGTCGCCAATCGTGCGGCTGATTTCTGATGGGTGTCCGGATCGAAATTCGTATGCTCTCACCATCAATCAATCCGTTTCCAGAACTTTCGGGGAGTACCAGTATGACACATCGCAACTCATTCGTTCTTCCGCTTTGTCTTGCGCTGGTTCTAGCCGCATCGGCAATACCGGCTGCAGCGCAGAGCGAGTCCGTTCCTGTAGTGTCAGCCAACGCCGAGGTGATCGGACTCATCAGTGGCGCCGAAGGAAAAGTCACGGCGCTTGCCGACGCGATGAACGACGAGCAGTGGGCGTGGCGTCCTATGGAAGGCGTACGGTCAACCAGTGAGGTCTTGATGCATATCGCCATCTCCAATTTTTTTCTTCCGACCTTGCTGGGTGCGACGCTGCCGGAGAACTTTCCGGTCACGATGGGTCCGCAGGGTCCCGTCGGGCTAGACGAGTACGAGGCCACGAGTGATCGGGACGAAGTCGGGGCCGCGATGGAAGCATCGTTCAACCACGTGCGAGCAGCGCTAGCGGGGATTTCTGCAGATCGCATGGACGAAGAAATGAACGCGTTCGGTCAGACGATGACCGTGCGTGGTTTTTGCATCTTCATGGCGACTCATCTGCACGAGCATCTCGGGCAGCTCGTTGCGTATTCGCGGGCCAATGGCTTGGTCCCTCCGTGGAGCATTCCGCCCGTCCCTGTTGGAGACTGATTCTAAACTACGAACAGTGTTTCGCGTGATTCCCGCAGCTTTGATGCTACGGGATTCCGTCAGACCTGCGGTGGCTTCACGGAGAGAAAGACGGACAGGTGGCCGGGAAGTACCGCATGCTGTTCAGAGGCAGACTGCCGGTTAAGGAGGTAGAGCTATGATGATTGTAACGACGCCCACGATCACTGGGAAGCGGATCGTTGTGACGCACGGATTGGTCCGTGGCAACACAATCCGGGCACGACATCTTGGGAACGATATCGGGGCGTTGCTAAAGAATCTTGTCGGCGGTGAGATTCGTGCGTACGCGGCGCTGCTTGAGGAGAGCCGCGAGCAGGCTCTGGAGAGGATGATGGAAGACGCCGTCGGCCTGGGTGCGAACGCTGTGGTTTCGGTGCGTGTGGCGACTTCGGTCGTGATGGCGGGCGCTGCGGAAATGCTGGCATACGGCACGGCCGTGACAGATCGAGGATGAGTAGTCGTTAGCCGATCGCGCGGACTGCTGGTCAGGCCCGCACGGCAGAGGGATGTCGATGCAGGTAGAACGGTCGCCCCGGACTTGATCTCGCCTTCTGGAGAAAGTATGATCGAGTTTTCATTTTCGGGGATGTTCTATTATTTCGGAATCCAGTGACGTTGCGAAGGGATCTGGCTGAACCTTTTGACATCGTCACACGTGACCCGAAAGCCAATAGTGACTCTGCCGGGAATCTTGCTGCTCTACGCCCGGAATGAATCTGCTTTGGCCATGGTGCGCCGTTACGTGATGGCGCGATGTTCAGTCGCTTCGTCGACGGACTTGCGGACTGAATGGAATAGCACCAACGCGCAGGCCGGGCGTCGCAGGGAGTTCTTCTCTGCCACAGTGACGGGTCTCCTGCAGGTCCTGACACCGGTGTGTCAACACGGCTCCGCCCTCTTTTGAATTATTTGGAGGCAGGTGTCCGGCTTCAGGTCCCGTCTGCGCTTATGTAGATGTTACGCTCCAGGATTCTGCATCTACGCACTTGCCCCAGATTCGCCATGAAGACTTTATACAACTACTTGCTTGCTTTCTCAGTATTCCTCGTTTGTCGCACAATCGGCTGTCGGCCAGCAGGTCCGACAAGAACAAACCCTTTCGTCGGAGCGCCACCTCGAGGCCATCAGAGCGCGAGACCTTTTGTAGCGCGCTTCGAAGTCAAGGCGCCAAATTTTGGCAGAGACGTTGTGGGCCCGTCCGAAGCAGGCCCGAACTTCCTCCTTTCCGCCGAGGCAGCCGCGTACCTCCTGACGGAGCAGATCGCCCAGTCCTGGGACATCGCCGCCGGCGGCGGTGCAGGAACTGGATGAACGACAGCCGGGTCTCGTTCAGCCGGAACGCCGCCGGCTTCAGCACGGAGCAACTGGTCGAGGAGTGGGATAGCGATGTGGGGGACTGGATTCCGAATTTCCGACAGATTTACGATCTCAATGAACAGAACCGCATTGCCGAGCGGCGCGACGAAGGCTGGAATCCGGATGCAAACGCGGGACAGGGTGGCTGGGAACCGGCACAGCGAACCAGCTCCACCTATGACGGGCAGGGCAACGCGCTCGTGAGCACCACGGAGTTCTGGGATGAGGATACGGCCGAACTACTTCCTGTGGAGTCGCAGCACGAACACGTACGACGGTGGCCGCGTGGTCCAGCGGGTGTTCGAGTCAACCGTTTTCTGACCGGCACTTTCGGATTCAGTCTTCGCTATACGTTTGAGTACGATGGTGCCGGTAACACCACACGACGGGTTATCGAGTCGTACAACCAGTCGAGCGGAGAGTGGGGGAAACTGGACTCTTCGGTTGTGGACTATACGACGGCAACGGAGGAGGAGACTCAGGACCTTGAACAACGTGGGACCCGGCCGCGAACAGTGGCCAGGGCGACTGGGTGAACGACTACCGGGAAGTCACCACCTACAGTCCCGACTCGTCGAATCCCACTGAGATGATCTTGACTGCGCAGGATTGGGATCCCGCGGCCAGCGGCGGCCAGGGCGCCTGGGTCAATCGCGATCGGGAAGTGCAAACCCGCACGAACGCGACGGAGGTGGTGCAGACAGAACAGGATTGGGATCCGGCCGCCAACGGCGGCCAGGGCGATTGGGTAAACCGAGAACAGCAAGTAGTCACCCTGACCACGGACGGTGACTTCGTCGAATTCCTGGACCGGACCTGGGACCCGGCTGCCAACGGCGGTCAGGGCGACTGGACCAATGAAAGTCGGGGCACCTTCGTGTACAACGACCAGGGGTTGATCGTCGAGAACACGACCCAGATCTGGGACGGTGGTCAGTGGGTCAACGAGTCGCGTCTTCTGCAGAGGTACGGAGACTTCACGGGCACCACCGTGGAGGACGACAATCCCGAAGTCAGCTTCAGGCTTCAGGCCAACTATCCTAACCCGTTCACAAGCGAGACCACGATTCGCTTCGCACTGCCGGCGGCCCAACACGTCACTCTCGAGGTGTTCGACCTGCCTGGCCGCCGGATCCCGACCTGGTCGATGGTCATACGGCACCCGGAAGCTACGAGGTCGTTCTGGAGGCCGAAGGCATGGCAGGGGGATTGTACGTCTACCGTCTCGTGGGGGACCACGTTCAGATTTCGCGCACCATGCTTCACGTCAGGTAGGCGGGTACAAGTCGCGCCCGTGCAGGCCCGGTGCTGGGTTTGCACGGGCCGCGGTCAGCGGATTCGACAACGGTATGATGGCGCGATCTGGCAGTTCGCAGGCGGCCAGATTCGCTATCCTGGACGGTTCCAGAGTGATTTCGGGGTTGCATCGGTGCTTGCGATGCACGTCGGGGTAGTGTCTTTCAGGGAATCCCCTATGTCCAGACGTATCGGGGATATTTTTTAGAACGCCTCGCCATACGATTTCAGGTTCTACTAGCTAGTACGGCCGGATTTGAAGCGATACGTTGTGGTT
>CAVYIO010000033.1:0-27257 GCA_963768565.1 Rhodothermales bacterium | reverse complement strand
CAATCCATGTACATGGCCTGGGGCTTTCGGGTACCGGTATATCCCAAAATTTCAGGCACTTCAACCGCGCTGGCAGTTTTGAACAATCTCACGCGCAATCCCTATGCCGCCGGTCTTGCCATCGATGGGGAAGACGGCGGTACGGGCGCAGCTTATAATGTTTCCATGAATCACATGGGGCATCCCATCGCCAGCAATATTCGCGACGGCTATTTGAATCTCGTTAAACTGGGCATGCAGAACCAGGTCCCGATTTTTGCCGGCGGGGGTATCGGCAAAAACGGCAACCTGGCGGCCAACGCCGCAGCGCTCATCATGCTGGGTGCCAGCGGTGTCCAGGTCGGCAAATATATCATGCAGGCCGCGGCCGGTTGCCTGGGATCTGAATCGGATCGCTGCAACATCTGTAACATCGGGTTGTGTCCAAAAGGGATTACCTCTCAGGATCCCCGTCTGTACCGGCGATTGAATGTCGAAGATGTGGCTCAGCGGGTGGTGGATGTCTTCTTGAGTTTTGATACCGAATTGAAAAAAATTGTAGCACCTTTGGGGCGATCCACCTCACTACCTATCGGTATGTCCGATGCGCTGGGAATCGACGATTATAATGCGGCCGAAAGATTAAGTATAAAATATGTGGTGTGAGTCAGAAGACAGAGGACAGAAGACAGAGGACAGAGACAGAAGACAGAGGGCAGATGACAGAGGACAGAGGGCAGAGGTATTTGAATGGGGAATGATGTAAAGAGAAGCTGGGGAGGTGGAAGGCTGAAAGCTGAAGGCTCAAAGCTAAAGAGGTTGGAGGCAAATTTTTATTGCGGAAGGTAGAAGGCGGAACGGGAAAAACGGCATATCAGAGCACGGGCAGATAGCCTGACAATTTTAACAGAGAACTCCGTGTAGTGCATACGTATCCAGTTGCAAGTATCCATAAACCGAAAACGATCTAAACGATCCTAACGAACTTAACGATCACAATTTATCCAATGAAATTGAAACAGTAACACCGAAGCGTATTTCATCGGGATCATCCAAATGGGCACGATTTGGAGAAAATAAATGTCTGAACAAAACTTGAGCAGCACGACTTCCTATCATGTAATTTCCGGCAGGATCAACGGTGAACGGGTTGATTCGCGGATTTTAGAAGAGCAAGTGCAGGCAGCGGTAGCCCAGGGACACCGCCGCCTGCAGATCAATGCCTACGGCCAGCACGGAATCGGCGGCCGGCTCTGGCAGGCCGGCCGCGAAAAGGTGCATATAAAAATATCCGGTCAGCCCGGACAACGCGTCGGTTCCATGGGATTTCCCAACACCTTCATTGAAATTCTGGGACCGACATCCGATGATGTGGGGTGGCTCAATGCCGGCGCCCGGATTGTCGTTCACGGCAATGCCGGCAACGGAACCGCCAATGCCATGGCCCAGGGAAAAATTTACGTTGCCGGTAATATCGGTGCCCGGGGCATGACCATGACCAAACACAATCCACGCTTTGATCCCCCTGAACTCTGGGTGCTGGGCTCAGCCGGGGATTATTTCGGTGAGTTTATGGCCGGTGGCATCGCCGTGATTTGCGGTTATGAGGCCCAAATTCCCGATAATATTCTGGGTCACCGGCCCTTTGTGGGCATGGTCGGCGGTAAGGTGTTTTTTCATGGCCCTCACAGAGGCTATAGTCAGCGCGATGCCAGGCTGATTTCCATCGGGGATGAAGAATGGGACTGGTTGAACGAAAACCTTAATGTCTTTTTGGATCACATCGGACGGACCGAACTGGTTAAAGTATTTTCAGATAGACGTCAGTGGCAGCTGCTCGTTGCGCGGTCGCCCCAGGAAAAAATCCAGCGGCCGATGAAATCCATCCATTCGTTTTACACCGGGGTGTGGGAGAAAGAGCTGGGTCGTGGCGGCCTGATCGGTGATCTCACGCAACTGGATCGCAGCCCCATACCAGTGATCACAACGAATCTGCTGCGGCGCTTTGTTCCGATCTGGGAAAACCGGAAATATGCCGCACCGTGTGAAGCTACCTGCCCGACGGGAATACCTGTGCAGCAGCGCTGGCAATTGGTACGCGACGGCCGGATCGATGAAGCGGTCGATCTGGCCCTTGCCTATACGCCGTTTCCCGCATCCGTGTGCGGTTATCTGTGCCCCAATTTGTGCATGCAGTCATGCACCCGCCAATCCTCTGCCATGGTTCCCGTGGATGTCACCGAGCTCGGCCGGGCCAGCATTAAAGCAAAGTTGCCGGAACTGCCGCCGGTATCGGATAAGAAAATTGCCATTATCGGCGGAGGACCGGCCGGGATATCTGTGGGATGGCAGCTGCGTCAAAAGGGGCACCAGGTTGTCATTTATGAAGTGGCCAAAGACATCGGCGGCAAATTCAGCCGCGTTATTCCTGAAAGTCGTATCCCGACCGAGGTGATTACAACAGAACTCGAGCGGGTCAAGGAGGTTTTACCGCATGTACACCCTCAGCAGCCCCTCATGCAGGAAAACGTCAAACAGCTTCGAGAAGATTTTGATTTTGTGGTCATTGCAACGGGCGCCCAAAAGCCCAGGACATTGCCGATAGCGGGTAACGAACGGGCCGTGACGGCGCTGGATTTTCTTGAAAAAGCCAAAGAAAACAAAGTGAAAGTCGGCAAGCATGTCGTGGTCATCGGCGCCGGCAATGTCGGTTGCGATGCGGCCACCGAGGCACATCGACTCGGTGCCGAAAACATCACACTGCTGGATGTACAGGAGCCGGCTTCTTTTGGTAGGGAAAGAGAAGCGGCTGAGATGATCGGTGCAAAGTTCAAATGGCCGGTTTTCACCAAAGAGATTACCGGCAACGGCGTCACATTGGTATCCGGTGAGGAAATCTGCGCCGACACCGTCATTATTTCCATTGGCGACATGCCGGATCTTGAATTCCTGCCGGATGACATAGAGATTGCGGATGGATTCGTTAAAGTCAATGACCATTTTATGACCACCGATCCAAAAATATTTGCCATCGGTGACGTGGTCCAACCCGGACTTCTAACCGATGCCATCGGGTCCGGTCGAATCGTTGCTCAGACGATCTGTGACATCCTGGAAGACAAGCCCCCTCTGGTACAAAAACGCGAAATGATCAACCGTAACCGCATTACACTGGAATATTTTGATCCCAGGGTGACGGAATACTCGGATCTGGATCACTGCGGGTCCCAGTGCTCATCATGCGGCGCTTGTCGGGACTGCGGAATTTGCGTGTCGGTTTGCCCGCAACATGCCATCAGCAGAAAAGGGCTGGACGACGACGCATATGAATATGTGGTGGATGAAGACCTGTGTATCGGATGCGGGTTTTGCGCCGGTGCCTGCCCGTGTGGGGTTTGGGATCTGGTGGTAAATACACCGCTCGATTGACTGGTAGTTGAAGGAACTAGAAGCGAGCAATTCTATCGTCGATAGACTCGTGCGAACTCGATCGAGGGGTTGCAGCAGCCTACGCCTCGGAGAGCGATACCACAAATCTTCAATCTTAAATCGTCAATATTCAATTCCGGCTTGTCCGGAAAGAGGAGTCTACCCTAAATGACTGATTTTGATAAGCCCCGCGAAGCCTGTGGCATTTTTGGAATTTGCGATCATCATGAAGCAGCTCCCCTAACCTATTTCGGCCTGTATGCCTTGCAGCATCGGGGCCAGGAAAGTGCCGGGATTGCAACGATCCGGGGGGATACGATTATTGAGCATAAAGGCATGGGACTGGTATCCGATGTTTTCGACATGAGCCACCTGAATGTGCTGGAGGGGCGCAGCGCCGTCGGTCATGTGCGCTATTCCACCACGGGCAGCTCGGTGCTGACCAACGCCCAGCCTTTTCTGGTTCGTCACCGCAAAAAATCCTATGCAGTGGCCCACAACGGAAATATTGTCAATGCGCACACCCTGAAAGACGAACTTGAAGAATCCGGCTCTATTTTCCAGACCACCATGGACAGCGAAATATTTTTGCATCTTTTTGTGAAAAACCTGGAATACGGCTTTGAACAGGCTTTGGTTAAATCTGTCTCCAGACTGCAGGGCGCATTTTCATTCGTGATGTTGACGAGTCTGGGAGAAATTATCGGAATTAAAGATCCCTATGGGTTCCGACCGTTGTGTCTGGGAAAATTGAACGGCAGTTATGTGCTGGCATCCGAAACCTGCGCTTTTGATCTTGTGGAGGCCGAGTTTGTGCGTGAACTCGATCCCGGAGAAATCGTCATTATCGGACCCGACGGCATTAAAAGCATCAAAACGTCGCCGGCTACCCGGCGGGCGTTCTGCATTTTTGAATTTATCTATTTTGCCAGACCGGACAGCACTTTTTATGGTCAGAATGTTTATCTGACGCGCAAAGCCCATGGCAGGCGTCTGGCCGAAGAGGCACCCGTTGAGGCCGACTTTGTCATGCCGTTTCCCGATTCGGGAACCTATGCCGCGCTGGGCTACTCGGAAGCATCCGGCATCCCCTTTGAGATGGGTATGATCCGCAACCATTATGTGGGCAGAACATTTATTCAACCGACCCAGAGCATGCGGGATTTTGGTGTTCGCATAAAACTCAACCCTGTTAAAAAACTTTTAAAAGGAAAAGATATCATCATCATTGAAGATTCGATCATCAGGGGCACAACCGTCCGAACACGGGTAAAAGCCCTGCGGGAGCTTGGGGTAAGAAAGGTGCATATGCGCGTGAGCGGCCCCCCGCATCGGTTTCCCTGTCATTACGGCATCGATTTTTCAACCCGAGGAGAGTTGATTGCAGCCACGCAAAACGGTTGAAGAGTTGAGGGAATTTTTAGGACTCGACTCCCTGTACTATCTCAGCATCGACGGCCTTCTAAAAGCCACCGAATTTAAAAGCCCGGAAAATAATTTCTGCAAAGCCTGTTTTGACGGCTGCTATCCCGTGGCATTCGATATGCTGTTGAGCAAAGATTGCCTTGAAAGCGATTAAGCACGGATAAACCGGGAAAATGGAAAAAATTCAGAGAAATCCGACCGTCCGGGATGAATCGGGGGGGAGATGACGGTATTCGTCAAATCACGATTTCTGGAGTGAAGAAATAATCTTAAAAGGAAGAAAGCTATGGAGGAAAAAATGAAATACAGACGACCTGATGGAAAAGAATGCAATGCCTACTACGCAATCCCGGCTGCCGGTGAAACCGCCCCGGGCGTCGTCGTTCTCCAGGAGTGGTGGGGCCTAAACGACCAGATCAAGGGCGTCGCCGACCGTCTCGCAGAGGTCGGCTACCGGGCCCTCGTACCCGATCTTTACAGGGGTAAAGTCACCCTGGAGGCTGCCGAGGCGGAGCACCTGATGAGTAATCTGGATTTTGGCGACGCAGCAACCCAGGACATCCGGGGGGCCGTGCAATACCTCAAAAGGACCAGCCCGAGGGCCGCCGTCATTGGTTTTTGCATGGGCGGGGTTCTTTCAATACTTGCTGCTGTCTACGCAAAAGAGACCGATGCCGCTGTCAGTTGGTATGGTGTTCCACCGGAAGGGGCGGCGGATACAAGGACCATAGGGATCGCCATCCAAGGTCACTTTGCCCTTGAAGACGAGCACTTCACACCCGCCCAAGTCGATACCCTCGAGTCAAGGCTAAAGGAAGGGACGGTGAATTACGAGTTTTATCGCTACCAGGCCCAGCATGGGTTCGGCAACGAAACCGGTGAGCACCATGACCCTGAGGCGACGAAACTCGCCTGGCAGCGGACCCTGGATTTCCTGGCCAAGCACATCAAGTGACAGGCGGGCAAATCCTGAGGATTAAATGCATCAAAACGTCGCCTGCAACCCGACGGGCGTTCTGCAGTTTTGAATTTATCTATTTTGCCAGACCAAACGGCACTTGGATAAGTCTCTTAATTTTATACAAATCCTGACTCAATACTATAATTACCGCTTGCCCTTTTTTGAAATGCAGTATAAAATAAGTTTTTAGGTTTTGGATGATAAATGATGGCCGGAGGTCGAGATGCTCGAGTCGAGATATTTAAAGGACAATATTGAAAATATTCAAAAACTTCTAGGAATTTCTGCCCTCAGGAATTTTGAAACGAAAAGCCTTCAAAAGCTTCTCAGGTTAAGCAGAATCAGGGAATACGAGGACGGCGAAGTGATTATCCGGGAAGGCGACGTGGACCCGTGGCTGTATTTTCTGCTTTCCGGGAAAATACGAGTTTCCAAGGAAGACATGGAAATCAATACCATTGATAAAAAAGGCGAAATTTTCGGCGAGATGCGAGTTATCGATTTTATGAAGCGGTCCGCCTCGGTTGTTGCCGTCGGAAAAACCGTTTGCCTTGCCGTTGACACGTCCGCTAAAAACAGGATTTCTGCTCAGGATCCGACGGATGAAAAGTTGGATTTTTTATTGTTGTTATATCGAATATTTGCCGAGTACATGTCGATCCGCCTGCGGGTTACCAACGAGGAACTGATAACCGCTAAAAAGAAAATCAAGCGTTTACTTACCAAAATATGATCTGGACGAAAACCGTTGCCTTTTCAAAAGATTGCACCAATATCTTTTTTCATATTCTCACCAAATGCAATCTCAAATGCCGCCATTGTTACATCAATCCCGGGCAGCATGGAAAAAACACCCTGCCGCTGTCTGTGATTACCGCCTGGCTCGAAGCGTTTGCCCGAGACAGCAACTCAAAGAATCTCATCTTTTTAGGGGGTGAGCCGACCCTTCATCCGGATCTGCCGGCGGCAGTTGAATATGCCCGCAATCTGGGTTTTGGCTCAATCACCATTGATACCAACGGATACCTCTTTCACGATATTCTTTCAAAGGTCAAGCCCAACGAAGTGGACTACTTCAGTTTCAGCTTGGATGGCGCCATCCGTGAAACCAACGATCGGATTCGGGGTGCAGGCTCGTTTGATACCTGTATTACCGGCATCCGCAAAGCAAATTCAATGGGCTTTGCCACCAGCCTGATCTTTACGGCAAGCAGCGCCAACATCCATGAAGTGGACAGGCTGCCACCCTTACTTAAGGATTTGAGTATTGACAGATTTTTCATACAAATCATTGGGTTACGGGGAAGATCCGCCAAAGGGAACCAAACCCAGATCCGGCGTCAAAAACTTCAGGTTGCAAAATCCCAATGGCTGAATACCATCCCTCGGGTTGCCCGCAGGATTGCAGAATTAGGAATCACCGTCACCTATCCTAAGGTTTTTTTAGGACCCGGTGAAAATTTTGAGTGTGCGGGTCTGGTTGCCGACAATTATTTTGTGTTCCCCAACGGCAGAGTGTATCGATGCCCGCTGTGTGAAGACTTTGCGCTTCACAGCTTGATTTTCAAAAATAACCGACTGGCGCCTGCTGAAAAACTCAATGAAAGAGACCTTTTTCAACTTAATATAGCTGAAGGCTGTGTAATGAACAAATTAATTCAGCCCGACAATTTAAGTTACGACAGTGCCGGGGAGCCGGAATACAAAATTGCCTGCTGCCTTCTGAAAGAAGAGATTAGTGAAGGTTGAAAGAAGCGCGTAATTCTTAAGTAAATTTGGGGTTGCTCGGTTTTTGGGGGGAGGATGGCGCGAAGGCGGAATGCGGAATTAAAGCGGTATCCTGTCTTTTTCTATATCTTACAAGCAAAGCAACACCTTGCCCACGAAATCAATTTCATTCTTTTTTTCGTCATAAAAAATGCCGACCTTGCGTCAACAAATAATTGAGCTTTTGACTGATGGGGAAATGGATGCTCGGGAATTGTCGCGGGAAGTGGGAATCAAGGAAAAAGAGGCGATTGAGCACCTTTGCCACATTGCGCGGTCGCTGGCGGTCAAGGGTAGAAAACTGACGATTCGCCCTGCCGAGTGTCTTATCTGCGGATATGTGTTTGAAAAGCGTCAGCGCTTTACCCGGCCTGGTCGCTGTCCCCGCTGCAAGAAATCACACCTGCTAAGTCCAGGATTCTATATCACTAATTCTGCTTGATAAGCATGCAGGAATGATTAATTTCTTCCAAGTTTGCGAACCTTTTTAAGAAAGGTCGCTCTCCTTTTTTATGTTGTCGACAGCCCAATTGAAAATCGCCGGCTTAAGTTCGAAACAGCCGCCTGCAAGGGCTACCGACAGCAAGATAAATTCTTGTCCGCCTCGGAGCGCAGACATACGATGACGATCTGGATTGTATCCGTAATTTTAATTATTACCCTGTATTTGCTAACCACTGAAAAAATTCCGGTGGATTTAACGGCCATCGGAATCATGGTAATGCTGATGATCAGCCGGGTGCTGACCCCAATTGAGGCTGTGGCCGGTTTTGCCCACCCGGCGGTCATAACGGTCGGCTCCATGTTTCTGGTTAGTAAGGGCATGGTTCGAACCGGTGCCGTGGGATACATCGGCCAAAAAGTCATCGCGATTGCGCGCGGCAACGCCAAGCTTGCCGTGCTGGTGATCTTGTTGACCGTGGCGGTCGCTTCCGCATTTATCAACAACACGCCCGTGGTCGTTCTTTTTATTCCGGTGGTCATGCGAATGTGCTGTCAATTTGGTCTCAGCCCTTCAAAGATACTCATACCGTTATCCTACACCTCGATATTGGCCGGCACCTGTACGCTGATCGGCACCTCAACCAATATCATTATCAGTGATTTGAGTGCCAATAGCGGGTACGGAGCGATCGGCATGTTCGAACTTTCGACGCTGGGCGTTCCCATCGCAGCCATCGGCATCGCTTTTCTGCTGGTCGCCGCGCCGCGCTTTATGCCCGAGCTGTTAAATCCCACCTGCGAACTTGAGAATAGTGAACACCGTCGGTATTTGGCTGAATTTGCGATTCCCCGGGGCAGTGCTCTCATCGATCAAGATCCCGCCAATGTGTTTGCAAAGCAATATCCGAATCTTGAGGTGCTTGAACTGATACGCTATTCCCATATCTTTCATCCTTCGCGAGATGCTGTCACCATTGCCGCCGATGATCTGCTGCTGGTCAAAGGTTCCGCCAATGATCTTGTCGAAATCCTCCATCACGATGATGTCGAACTGCCCCGGTCAGAGGAAGGGCTCTCTTTCGGCGTCGGTCAAAAGGAATCCATCGTGGTGGAGTTGATCATCCCGCCCCAATCCTCCCTGCTGGGCCAAAGGCTTTTGGAATCCTATCTCAAGCGCGACCTCGGCCTTCATATCATCGCTATAAAAAGAAGCGGCTTGCACTACACCGAAAAGCAAATTCATGATGTGAAACTCAGAGTCGGTGATATTATCCTGGTGTGGTGTCGTGCAGATAAACTGGAAACCTTAAGGGGTGGGGCGAATTTTATAATTGCCGAGGATGTGCATCATGAAATCGTTCAAAAAAGAAGAGCCTGGAAGGCGGTACTCATTTTTGCCGCCCTTATCACCGTGGCCAGTCTGGGCTTGGCCGACATTATGATTTGTGCTCTGACTGCGGCTTTCCTGATGATTCTGAGCGGTTGCCTCCAACTGCGTGATGCCTATCGGTCTATTCAGGCGGATGTGTTGATGCTCATCGCGGGAACCATTGCCCTGGGTACGGCCATGGAAAAAACCGGGACCAGTCAACTATACGCCGACGCCTATCTGGGAATTTTCTCCGGTTTCCCGCCGATAGTTGTTCTCGGCGGATTTATCCTGCTGGCCAGTATAAGTACTCATATACTGAGCAACAATGCCACGGCCGTTCTCCTCTTTCCGATTGCCATATCCACCGCCATTGGGATCGGGGTCGATCCCAGACCATTTGTAATGGCCGTTTGTTTTGGGGCCAGTGCCTGCTTTGCGACACCCATTGGTTACCAGACAAACCTTTTGGTCTATGGACCGGGTGGTTATCGCTTTTCGGACTACCTGAAACTGGGTATCCCCCTCAATCTGCTCGTGTTGCTGCTCGGCTCTGCGTTTATCCCGATCCTCTGGCCGTTTTAACTAACGTTGCAGATAAATTAACAGATGCATGGTACTAAGCTATCCTTGTAGGATAACGGATATCTCAAGTTTTATTGGCCTAAGATATTTAGGCTATGTTGGAAATTAAGGAAAGGGGGGATAAGGGGTCAGATCTTTAAATTTGACAAATAAATATGAATGAAAAATGAAATGTCAAAATCAAAGATCTGACCCCTATCTTTTTGAATGCCAGGCGTCAACGGAGGTATTTACACAGCACAATCCATATGATAAATTTCAAAATGAAACTGGATGCGAAATTCATTCGCCAACCATGATCGGCGGGAGTGGGTTTATCTGACCACCCTATTGATTCGCCCGGGTCAAGATGACACAGTAAAGAATGTGCAGCCGTTCACAGGTTCAGAGCTCAGCCTAGCCGTCGGCCTCAAAAGCGGCCAGTCTAATCGAATAAACAACTTTAAATAGGAGGAATCAGATGATAGATGGCAAAACCGCATTAATCACGGGCTCAGGAACCGGTATTGGACGGGCCACCGCTCTACGTTTGGCCCAGGAAGGCGTCAATCTAACGATAAATTATTCGCGCTCGGAAAAGGAGGCCCAAGCAACCCAGAGGGATTGTGAGGCCCTGGGCGTTCAAAGTCTTCTGTATCAAGCCGATGTGTCGCATGACGGACGCGTGCGGCAAATGGTGACGGAGACTATCGCTAAATTCGGCCGCTTGGACATTTTGGTCAACTGTGCGGGGGTCACTGATTTCGTTGATCAACATGACCTCGAAGGCTTGAAAGAGGAATACTGGGATCGCGTGATGAACGTCAATGTCAAAGGCATGTTTTTTTGCTGCCGTGCGGCGGCGGATGAGATCAGAAGACAAAAAGGCTGCATCATCAATATTACCAGTGTGGCGGGAATGACAGGCCTGGGAAGCTCCATTGCCTATGCGGCATCCAAAGCTGCCGGAATCAGTGTGACCAAATCTTTGGCCCGGGTAATGGCGCCGGAGGCCCGGTGAACGGCAATTCATGGCTATGTTGTTGCTTCGTTCAGCGTATTGCTGCCATCGCTTGGAGACGGCATTGCTCGTGAAAATTCTTCTCGTAGACGCCTTCGATGATGGCATCGGCACCACAAGTAGTCTGCTCGAATGGATAGGAAAGCTGCAAACATTCGAGAAAAACGATACGGAAACTTCCAAAAGCAGTACGACAAAGCTGTTAACAATGTGGCATTCGTTTTTTTACTTGTCGGGTTACTGGTTCAGTTGCTCGATCAGGTAGATACCAGCATCACGCAATGCCGCCGTCATGCATTTGCGTGCTCCCTCGCCGTCGGCCGGCGGCAGCGTGATGTGGTACGCATCGCCGCTCATGCCAAAACCGATCAGTTCGGCGTCGATTCTGTGCTCCGCGCGCTTTGGCGTACTCAAGCTCTTTTCGAGCACGACACACCCGGCGCCGTTACTCAAGACGAAGCCAGTACGCGTCCGCCACTGTCAAAAGGTCGGCTGGCGCGGGTCGAGATAGTCGTTACACGTGGACATCGCCCGCGCGGAACGAAAGTCCCCCATTGCGAGCGGCGTGGTCGCGAACTCCGAGCCGCCGGCGAGCATGACCTCGGCATCACCATGCTCGATACTGCGGGCCGCCAGGCCGATGCCCGCGCCGGTGCAGGCCACCGGCGGTGAACCGACGCTCATCGCCAGCCCGCGACCAGCGCACCGCTAGCCCGGCACCCGCCAGCAGCCTGCGACCTGTACAGCGTGGACACGAGCCCGGTCACTCCGGTCAGCAGCCGCCAAATCTACATGAGGCTGCTTCGCCACGTGCTGCCGCACTGGCGGGTCTTCCTCGCCTCCCTCCTGTCCATGGCCGTCCTGGCCGCGACGGAGCCGGCGATCCCCGCGCTGCTCAAGCCGACCATCGACGGCAGCTTCGTCGAGAAGGATCTGTCCGCCGTGAGCGCCATGGCGATGCTCCTGGTGCTGGTCTTCCTGGTACGGGGTGCGTCCGGTTTCGCCGGCGCCGTCACGCTCACCTGGGTGTCGAGCCGGCTGGTGATCGATCTCCGCGCGCGGATGTTCGACAAGCTGGTGACGCTGCCGACGCGTTACTACGACCAGACCACCACGGGCGCGCTCATCTCGAAGGTGACGTTCGACGCGACACAGGTGACCGACGCCGCGACGCACGTCATCACGGTGCTCATGGGCGATGTTTTGTTATTGTCGTCTACTCGTTCAGTTACCGTATTGCTTTTTTTAAAAGTTTTGATTTTTTTCTCACTTAACTTTTTGTTATTGACCAATTCGGCCAATTTTTGTTCAGTATGTATACCTTTTCCCCGGTCAGCAATAGCTTTCGAAACATCTTTCAAAACTACGTCCATGTCGTGCTGAATACAGGAATAACAATTCCGGAGCCCATCAAACCAGCGCCAACAATTCCAACTTTTTTAGGCCTAAACTTTCCAAAACCTTTGGGGCAGCTATCTCCTGCTTTAATAGCATTGAAATCGTACCAAAATACTTTGGTCATATTTTTCGCTTCTCTCTCTCAACAACCATTTTGTTGAATCGCGGCTCTCTATAAGACAAGCCGTATCGAAATCTACTTTTGACCCCTCGGAGAGTGTGTTTGGATAGGGCTCCAAGCCGGGTGGTTCTACGTTATTTTGGTAAGCTCAGTTCCTGGAAGAAGACGAATCTTGTTGGCTACCGCTAAATCCCGTGCTGTACCTTCGGAATGTTCTGATTCTTTATTACGCGGGCCGTCTTCCCTCCTGAGTACTTAACATGGCGAGTACCATGTACTGGGGACCGCAGCGATGGCCTTCGCCATTGCGATCGACAGCCCGTGGGCGCTGCTCGTGATCGCTGTCGATACGGCGCCGTCGAGACAACCTGGGTGATCAGCGATGCCAGGATTCCAGGCCGCTGCACCGCGAGCGGTGCACGCCACTGTCACCAGCGTCCGCGGGCTCGGCGAGAGTCTGGTCGCCGGCTTGGCCTTCCTCATCGGCGCGGTCGGCTTCGACGGCGACGACCCGACCCCCGGCATGCACTGGATCATCGGCCTGCTGGCACTGGTCTCGCTGCTGGTCTGGCGTTGGCTCCCCACCCAATCCGCCGCTCATCCCGATGCAAACGGACGGCGCTCCCTTCACGCCGAGCACTGACCCAGCGCCGTCCGCTGCCCTTCGGGGTGAAATCGGACAGGACCACCCGCATTGCCAACGGTCCGATCAGTCAGACGACGGTGCGGCCTCGGGAAGGAGCGACCAGAAGGCGCTGACCAGTGGGTTCTTGAGGTGGCGCTTCAAGGTGAACAGCCCAAGATCGTAGGCGGCAAGGGCGGGCGTGACGTCGAGAAGGCGCACACGAGCGGCATGTGGGCTGTTCCCAGCACGATCTGGGGAACCACTCCGACCCCAAGCCCCAGGCTGACCATGCTGACGATGAGCAATACGTTTCTTCTGCCGCCTATTTACTGGTTCAGTACGTATTGCTCCCGCCTTCAGGATCGCATTCCCGTGGTTTGCCGAAAGGCGATACTGGGACGACCACGTACTTGCACTTCGTGAGCAGGTTGCCCTGATGCAAGAGCCGCCCCTCGAGTGGCACGGCAACTAGACAGCACGCGTCACCTGGACGGCAATGTCTTGCGGCGCGGTTGCATCTCGAACCTGTCAATCCAGCGCGAAAAGGTTTGTTCGCTGAGTGACTCCAGCTGGTCGGAATCGAATCCGCCCGTCTGGGCACGAATTTGGTCGGTTAGTTTTTCGTGCTGCCCTTCGGCTAGGACGTCGCGGTGCTCGGGCACGTTCAGCCAACGCTCTATCAGTGAACTATTGGCCTCCAGGTGAAACTGCAGTCCGTAGGCGTGCTCGCCGTATCGAAACGCCTGCACCTTGCTTGCCGGCGAACCAGCCAGATGGACGGCGCCAGGCGGTAGACCAATGCCGTCCTCGTGCCACTGAAATACCTGCTGTCGGCTTCCGAAACGTCGACAGCACGGATCCTCCTTCACCCTCTCTGGTCAGCTCGACGTCGTACCAGCCGATTTCAGGGTGCCTGTTACGGGTGACGGTTCCACGGCAATTCTGCGCCTGTTCTTGGCTTCGGCTGAGCGTATTGTCTCCCTTGTGTCGGCATAGTGACCCATGGGAGAAACGCCTCCCGCGATGACATCTGACACCAGATTGCCATAAATTCTTGCGCCTCTTTGTCTGGCGAGATTCCTTTCTTTCCATGATGAGCACGGCCGCACCTTCCCCCAGGATTAACCCACCACCGGGTTTCGGTATGGACGGCCTCTCCCTCGTTCACCCGGATCTTATTCAGCCCGCCTACGGCATCATAACATCCAAAGAGAATTTCTGACAGCTCTTCGGCGCCGCCCACCAGGACCACATCCACGACGTCGCCATCCAAAAGAGACCTGGCATAGGCCATGCCTGTTTCGGCTGAAATCTCATTCTGGCAAAAAGTGGCGTTTGGTCCCTGGATCTTGTGGTAGATCGAAATATGACTGAGCAATACGGCAACTTTTACTGTACATGTATTTACTGACTCGTTACGGTCTTGCTGGATCACCATGGTTTCAACTGGCTGAGAAAATGGGTTATATCCATCCGGGAAACAGTGACGAATATGTCGAGCGGATACTGAACCTGATCCGCCTGGTCTCAGAACCGGTCATCAAGGGAGGGGTCTATCGATTTTGGCACCTCCGATGTATTTGCCCGCGGAAGGGAAGCAGGTCTCGAGATGTTTTTTGAGGATATGAGCGAGTACCGGGTCCCGCCACCTGAAACGATGTTCCTGCACCGCAAACTGGTTGGCTGTTTCATGCTGTGCTCACGTCTGGGTGCACGCGTTGATGTTCAGGAACTGATCAGCCCCTTCCTGCCCGACAAAGCAGATGATTAAGCCCGCAAAACTGTAAATCCCACCCGAACTACTCCAGGGAGGATTTCTCAGCATTTTGGCTTAGAGCCTGCAGGGAAGGCCCGGGGCTTCCGGAGCTCTTCTACAATCTCTTCCACCAGCAGATTCATACGAATCTTTTTGATGGTGGCCGATCTCGGCTGACCGATGTCGGCAAGCAAATTGGGCTGTATGTCTATCTTTCCGGAAGAAAACTGCATGGAAACGTAAACCTGGTCATCTGCGACAGGCCGCACCAGAACGACAATTTTATATTGTCCGCTCGCCTTCCTCAGAATATGTTCCGGCCGTGGTTTCACCCACTTCAACTTCCATCATTGGCTTGGCGATCAGTTCACCGAGGTGAAAGAACTGACTGCTTACACGATATTTTTCAGCAGCAAAAACACTGCTGGTTCCCAGCACCGCCAAACCTAATATCAGCATTTGGGCAAATTTTAAATTAAACACACTTTTATTCATTGGACACCTCGCCAATTAGCAATCGACACACCCGGAATCCTTTGACCACATACAGGATTTGGCTATAGATTGCCTATTTCAATTTTTTGTTTCCACGCCGGCCTTGAGTTCGTCCAGAAAATAGCGGAACACCCGCTCCCAGTATTCGCTGGAAAAATTGATGGCGTGCAGGGGGATGTCCAGGATGGCACACAGCTGGCGCACCTCTTTGTAATCCTCCTCGGCGGCGCAGTGACCGTCGCGGTCGTCCTCCTCCCAGTTCTTCATGAACAGGCCGGACACGCGGTAGCCCTGGCGCTGCAGGAGCAGGGCGGCGAC
Organism: Rhodothermales bacterium; assembly: GCA_963768565.1. GTDB lineage: Bacteria > Bacteroidota > Rhodothermia > Rhodothermales > JABDKH01 > JABDKH01. The sequence continues at coordinate 11,585 of CAVYIO010000033.1, read as the reverse complement.
CGCGGAATCGACACCGCCGGACAGGCCGACGATGACATGGGCAGGGGAGGTGGACATGCCGCCATTGTATCGCACAAGCGGGGGGCAGGGCGCCTACACCAGGTCGTGCAGGCTGGACAGGGGGTAGCGCACACCGCTCAGGTAATCGTCCACACAGCGCAACACCTGGGGGCTGCGGTGTGACGCCACGGACTGCCGGATGGCCTCGGGTTGTCGAGGCGCTCGAACGCCGCCGCCACCCGAATCGCGAATCTGTCGCGTCCGCGCTCACCGGCGGGACCTTCCTCGAGGCCGGCTGGCGTCCGCCGGAGCCACGATGACAACAACAGAGACCAGCAGCCTCCACGAGATCGGGAAACGGCACGGGACCGACAAGTGGGACGACAGTCACGCATTCCGGGGCGAGAGCTACTTGCACATCTACGACCGGTACCTTCGCCATCTTCGCCACGAGCCGATCACGTTGCTCGAGCTCGGCGTCAAGACCGGCGCATCGCTGCGTATGTGGCACGAGTACTTCCCGCTGGCACAGATCCACGGGGTGGATCTGAACCCCGAGTGCGCTGCGCATGCCGATGAGCGGATCGCCGTGCACATCCTCTCCCAAGACGACGAAGCCGGCCTCGACGATCTCGCGAAATCCGTCGGCGGCTTCGACATCGTCCTCGACGACGCGAGTCACATCAATGTGCTCACGCTCGCGTCGGAACGCATCTTGTTCAGGCACGTCAAGCCGGGTGGCTTCTACATGATCGAGGACCTCGGGATGTCGTGGATCGACTACGGCGAACTCCCGGACCAGGACACCTACATGGACGGCGAACTCGCCATGAACGTTGCTCGCGGCGTCGACCCGTCACAAGGCCGCGAAGGCCTCACCCGACGCTTCGAGGCGATGCTCTTCGAGATGGACATGCTCCGTGGCGACGCGCGCTTCCTGCACTTCTGGCCCAACATCGCCATCGCCCAGAAGTGCCTCCCCGAGCGCTAGGACCGAGCGCCTTCCTCGAGCACTCAGTCCTCGACGTCGACTCCGCAGGCATCCAGAATCCAATCCGAGCCCGGCAGAGTCTCGTCGTCCGGGAGCGAGGCGAAGATCTGCTCGAGTTCGGCTTCGGCCTCGGCAGGCGACTCGGCGTTCGCCAACACCGTCGTGAACTCGGACGCGAAGTCGATGGTCTCGGCCAGATCGCCTCTCACGTCGGCCTCGACCACATCGACGGCCTCGTCCAGTTGGGCGAGCAGACGTCGGGTGTTCTCGTAGATGATCTTGGCGTCGGCGAAGTCGAGGCCGGAGTCGCCCTGCTCGAACAGATCGTCGACCTCGCCAATGGTCGAGCACCACTCCTCCTGGGAGGTCACGCCGACGGTGAGCGACACGGTGTCGGTCGCCGCCAGCGCGACATGTGCACCGTCGCCGACCTGGAGGCAGAGCTCATGGGGCCCGGGTTCGAGCGAGATCGAACCTTCGGCCTGCCCCTTGCCGAAGTGCACGTGATCGGCGTCCTTCGGGACGCCCTCGCCCGGCTCGAGGCAGCCAGCATCGGCGATCACGTGGAAGTGTCCGGCATCGCCGTTCACCTCGCCCGCGGGTTCGATGGTGATGCCGTCGGCTGTCATGGCCACTTCTACCGAACCGGCGATCGCGTCGCCGTCGTTCGGCTCAGCGAAGGAGACCGAACCGGCTCCGTCATCGCCGCATGCGGCGACGAGCGTGAGGGCCGAGGCAGCCAGTAGGGCCGAGATCCGAGTTCGTGGTGTTGGCATGTGTGTCTCCATCGTTCGCTTCCGTGGGTGAGCCGGTTGACTCATCCACACAGACGGGACTCGCCGTAGCTCCGGGTGACAGCCGTCGGCCTTTTCGCGCCGGCGTCACCCGCGGGCGGTCCGAGTTCGTCGGTGGAAGTGAGGAGGCGCGTACTTTTCGATGACGTCGAGGCCAAACAGTGCGACATTGAACCAGTGACCTTGCGCGCCGCATCGGCCGATGTCGGGGCGCTGATCGCCCGGCCGATGGCCATGGCGATGGTCCGGCCCATACGCGCGACCCGGCGCGAGCCCGTCCAAGCGGCCGCGATCGACACGAGCGACGTCGATGCCTTCGTCGTGGCCATGTACAACGAGCATGGTCGCGGACTCGTTCGGATGGTCCGGCTCTTCCTCGACGATCGCAATGCGGCCGAGGACCTCGTCCAGGAGGCATTCATCCGTCTTGCCCGATCGGCCGACAAGATCAACGATCAGCAGCGGGCGGCGGCCTATCTGCGGTCGATCGTGTTGAACCTCGCCCGCGACCACAACCGCCGCGGGCTGGTGTCGCTCCGACACCGGGTGCCGACGTCGGACTCCGAGGCTGCGCTCGAGGACACGCTCGAGCTGTCCGAGGACATTGCCGCAGTCATCTCCGCGCTGCGCGAGCTCGCCCCCCGTCAGCGCGATTGCCTGGTGCTTCGCTACTACGACGAGTTGGGCATCGACGACATCGCCGAGACGCTCGGCCTCTCTCGAAACTCAGTCAAGACCCACCTGACCCGCGGGCTCCGAGCGCTCGAAGCGCACCTCGAAGGTACGGCGGTGTCCGGACGCGAGTCGGTCGGGATCGAGCCATGACCGATACCGGCCAGACGCTGCGAAGGTCGCTGGTCGATGCCGCCGGTGCGATGACCGAGAGCTCGGATCTGCTCGAACGGGTTCAGGGCAGCATCGCCGACGACCGACGCCTCCGAGCCCAGCACCGACGACGAGTCGGAATCGGCGTCGCCCTCACCGGAAGCGTCTTCGCAACCGCATACGCAACCACGCAATCACGACAAGGAGAACTGATCATGGACTGGTGGGTACTCGAACTCATCTCGGTGGCCGGGCTGGTGGCGCTCGCGCTCTGGCTCGGGCCGTTCATTCGTCGCTTCGGCAAGAGCTACGCGGCCGACGTGTTCCGGTCGAATCCGCGCACCGGCAAGAGCTTCGTGGTGTTGATGGACGTCGCCTACTACCTCGTGTTCTTCGCCTACATCCTGTTCACGGTGCAGTTCGAGCCGGCGGACGGGTGGGCCGACACCGTGAACGCAGCGCAGCTCCGCGGGACGACGGTTCGTTTCGGGGGGATCCTGCTCATCGTCGGGCTCCTGCACGGACTCAACGTGATCACCCTCCCGCTCATGGGTCGGCTCATGTCGCTGAACCGCCACCTGGACGACTCGGTCGACCGCACCTTCAGCGAGAGCCCCTGACCGCACGTGCTCACCCGCATCACACTCCTCGTGTCGCTGGTCGTGGCCGGCTGGGTCGGTTCGGCCCAGACCCCCTCGGCCAAGCTTGGACACGGCGAGGTCGTGCGCGTCGAGATGCGGGCAGACGAACCGACCGATCAGTTCGAGATCCGCACGAGGGTGATCGACGACCTGGGCAGCCGCAGTGTGCTCGAGATCAGGGTGAGCGGATTCGAGGGGCAAACGGCGGTGCAAGCGGAGCAGTGCGTGTACGGGCCGACCAGGTCGTGCTCCAACCGGCTGCCGGTGCAGACCGACGATGCCGGGCGGGCGACGTTTCAGTATCTGGTGACCGAGAGCTTCTCGCCGGCCGCAGCCGACTCGGGCCGCTGTGCACCCGACCGGAATCGATGCACCGTTCGCGTGACGGCCATCAGCGGGGACGACGAGGCGGAGCTCGACACGGTCTTCAACGGAGTCGCCCGCCCGGTGGGACAGATCACCGTGACCCCCCGCAGTGAGATCGTTGATGGGTCGACCGTCGCCGTCTCGGTCACCGGGTACCCGCCGGGGGCAGAGTTCGACGCCGTGCTGTGCCGTGGGCCCGACGCCCCCAGTGCAAGGACCTGTGGCTCGCCAGGATCGGCGACGCCCATGACCATCGACGACGACGGCACCGGCGAGACGACGCTCGAACTCGCCCGAGGTCCGGTCGGCACGTCTGCAACGCTCTGTACGCGCCGCACGGTCTGTGGTGTCACGCTCGTCTCGCCCGACACCTATGTGCGGGCCGCGACCGTCCCGATCACCTTCGCCGGTCGGGCTGGTCCTGAGTACGACATCACCCGACTCACAACCGGACTCGGCGTCGCAGCACTGCTCCTGGCACTTGCTCTGTGGCTGATGGTCTCCGGCGAGTGGGGTCCGCCGCAGGAGGCCGACGCATCTGCGCTCGAAGACGCCGTCTACGCCGACCTCGACGCGATGGTCGCTGCCCAGGACGCACGAGAAATGGCCGCATCGGTGTCACCCGCGGAGCGCTGAGCACCCGTCTGTTCGGGTGATGAACAACGCGATCGAGATCCACGGTCTGGGCAAGGAGTACCGGCGCAGGGGCGGCCGGGTCGTCGCGGTCGGCGACCTCGACCTCACCGTTCCCGTCGGCGGCGTGTTCGGGTTCTGCGGCCCCAACGGTTCGGGCAAGACCACGACCATCCGCTGCCTGCTCGGCCTCGTGCGACCGACTCGGGGGAGTCTGCAGTTGTTGGGCTCACCGGTTCCCCACGCGCTGGCGACGACGATCCGTCGGGTCGGGGCGATCGTCGAGACGCCTGCGCTGTTCCCGACGATGACCGGCCGCCGGAACCTCGAGCTGCTCGGGGCGGTCGACGGGATCGGCCCGCGCCGCGTCGCCGAGGTCCTCGGGGTAGTGGGTCTGGCCGATCGGGCCGACGAGCTGGTGAAGGGCTACTCGCTCGGGATGAAGCAGCGACTCGGACTCGGTTCGGCCCTGCTCAAGGATCCGGACCTCATCATCCTCGACGAGCCGGCGAACGGACTCGACCCCGCCGGGATCGCCCAGGTCCGAACCCTGCTCCGCCGCCTCGGCGACGAGGGTCGCACCGTCTTCGTGTCGAGCCATCTGTTGAGCGAGGTCGAAGCCACCTGTGACCGCGTGGCGATCGTCAACAAGGGCCGACTCGTGTCGAGTGGCACGGTCGATGAGGTGCTCGGTGGTGCGGCCGAGTTGTTGGTGCGTGTTGCCGACCTCGACGCCGCCGCCGCCGTACTCAAGAGCGCCGGGGTCGAGGTCAACCATGCTGCGGATCACCTCCGGGTGGCTGCCGGCGTGCATGCCGATTCGGTCAGTCACGCCCTGGGAAGCGCAGGTCACTGGGTGACCGAGCTCCGGCCTGTCCAGCGCAGTCTCGAAGAGCGGTTCTTCGAGCTGACCGCCGATCTGCCTGACATCGAGTCACACGAACCCACAGGGGCCCTGTCATGAGATCTCTTCCGCGTCGAGGTGCAGCGTTGTCTCCGCCGCCGTGTCGTCGTGGGTCCTCGTCATCCTCGCGCTCGGACTGGAGGTGATGGGGGGACTCATTGCCTTCTTCTCGAGCGCAGGTGTCCCGCCTCGCCTGCTGCTCGACCCACAGGAGTCGCACCCCGCAGCGATGGTGACGTGGTGGAACGGCACCGATGTGGCAGGCGAAGGGATCCTCGCCTTCGGAGCCATCTTCTTGATGATGGGTGGGCTCTTCGGCGGCGCCTCGGTGGTCGGCGCGGAATGGCGGTCGGGAACCGTCACGACCGGGCTGACCTGGGAGCCCCGCCGATCTCGATTCCACTTGGCCCGAGTCGGTGCCTGTGGTGCATGCGCATTCGTGATCGCAGTCCTTCTGCAGGTCCTGATGCTGGCGATGCTCACCGTTGCCGTCGTCACCCACGGCACGACTGAAGGCGTCGATGCCGCGTGGTGGGGCGGGCTCGTGCTCGCGGTGCTGCGCATCGGGCTGCTCAGCGCCCTCGCCGCGACGCTCGGGGCGTCGTTGGCGACGATCGGCCGCAACACCGCGTTCGGCGTCATGGCGGTGTTCGCGTGGATGGCGATCGGTGAGAACCTCGTCCGCGGCCTCCGCCCAGCGCTCGCGCCGCACCTGTTCGGCGAGAATCTGTCGATCGCGCTCACGTGGGCACAGCTCGACACGGAGGACTTCACCCGAGGTCCAGTCGTGTCGCTTCTTGCGCTCCTGCTCTACGCGCTCCTGATCGGCGGCGTCGCCCTCGTGAGCTTCGAGCGCCGTGACATCGGCGGCGCCAACGGCTGAATTCGCCGCCGCCTCACCTGTCGACGGCGATCGAACATCCTAGGGTCCCAGGTCGTGACCAGCCGTCGGCGCCGCAGCCTTGCCCTCGTCGTGGTCGCGGTCGTGGCGCTCCCCGGCGTTCTCGCGACGTTCGGGGGCGGTCATGACGACTTCCCACTGTCGTCCTACCCGATGTTCGCAGGTGCCCGGCCTGCGACGACCGAGCTCGTGGGCGCCGTCGTCGTCTCATCCGACGGCGAGCGGCGGCTGTCGCCCAGCGACGTCTCGGGGACACCCGAACCCCTCCAGGCCACCGCGCTGATCGAGCGTGCGCTCAGCGGCGACGCCTCCGACCTCTGTCGCGCCATCGCTGGTCGCATCGGCCCACTGGCGAACGGCGAGCAGGTGTTGCTCGTCCGAGAACGGGTGAACGCGGTCGTCCACTACACGGTCGGTGCGGCCGCGAGCGAGCGGGTCCGTCACTTCGAGTGCAGTGAGGCGGGCACATGACGTTGATCGACACCAGCTCGGATCCACGACCCGACGCGGGCGCCGGCGAAGGTCGGCGCGCGTGGCTCGACCGGCCGCTGCCGGCCCGAGCGCTCGCGCTGGTCCGCATCACCGTGTGCGGAGTGCTGACCGTCACCGTGATCGTGCGTGGTGTGTCGACGCTGCGCCTCGTCGACGCGGCGGTCGGTTGGGAGCCCGTCGGCGTGCTCGCTCCGCTTGGTTCCCCACCGATCTGGGCCGTTGTGGCGCCTCTCCTGGTGGTCGCGACGCTGAGCGGGGTTGCCGCCACACTCGGGTTGCGATGGAGGCTCACCGGTCCCTTGTTCGCGATCTCCGCACTTCTCGCGACCACACTGGCCACCAGCTGGGGCCACCTGTTCCACAGTGACAACCTGGCGCTGCTGCACGTCGGCATCATCGCCCTGGCGCCGGCGGCCGATGCATGGTCGCTCGACCAACGGCGACGAGGGCGAACGCCCGTCCCCGGGGCATCAGTCCGCTACGGCTTCCCGATCCGGTTGGCCGCATTGGTGACGGCGGTGACCTACGTCCTCGCGGGTTGGGCCAAGCTGCGCATCGCCGGCTTCGATTGGCTCGACGGTGAAACCCTGCGTGGGCTGGTCGCCCACGACAACCTCCGCAAAGAGCTCATCGGCGCTCCGAGCACCCCGTTGGCTGGGCCGGTGGTCCGGCAGGCCTGGTTGTTCGGACCGATGGCCCTCGCAACCCTCGTGATCGAATTCGGCGCTCCGCTGGCGCTGCTCGGCCGTCGCTGGGCAGTTGGGTGGTGCCTGACCGCGGTGACCTTTCACCTGGGCATCGCTGCGCTCATGACGGTGACCTTCTGGTACCCGCTCACCGGCCTCGCCTTCGTGCCCACCTTGCTCGCCGCCGGCGCACTGCGGGGCCGTTTCGGTCTCGACCGGACGTGAAGCAACCCTTCCGCTTCATCGGCGTCGTCGCAGCGTGGGTGCTGTTCGTCGGGCTGATCCGGCTGTTCGCGCTGGCCCCCGAGCAGTGCAGCCCGCCGCAGCCGACCGAGATCGACACGGCGGTCGAACTGGCCATCGAGTGGTTCGCTCACAACCAGTTGCCCGACGGCCGCTTCGTCTACGCCTACGAACGGGACGGCGAAGTCGATCGCAGCACGCAGCTCGTCCGCCACCACGGTGTGATGGTGTCGCTCTACCAGGCATCGGTCCAGGACTTCGATGGCGCGTTCGACCTGGCCGAGGGAGCGCAGCGGTGGTCGCTCGACCACCTGGTCGAGGTCGGCGAGGGCATGCAGGCGGTCGGCTTCGAGGGAGACGATCTCCCCACCGGGGCCACGGCGCTCCTGGTGGCCGCCCTGGTCGAGCGCGATCGCGCCACGGGTCGAGCCGATCACGACGACCTGCTGGTCGACCTCGGGCGGTTCCTGCTGGCCACCGTGACCCCCGACGGGGCCGTCAGCGCGACCTGGCGACCCGGTTCGGGACCCCTCGGCGACCGGTCGGCGTTCTTCACCGGCGAGGTGATGTGGGCGTTGTCGCTGCTGGCCGAGGCCTCGCCGGCCGGACCGATTCCACCCGAGCGCTGGGCGACCGAAGCCCGCCGGATCGGCCATCACATCGCACTCGACCGCGATCGGGTCGAGAGTCGGATCGCCCTCACCCCCGATCACTGGAGCGCCTACGGGCTCGACCAGGTGAACGTGGTTGCGGGTCCGGCCACCGAGATCGAGATCGCCCATGCCCGACGCACTGCCGGGCTGATCTCGGTGCGGGCCCGGCTCGAGTCGCAGAACCCGAATTCGGGTCCGATCCGTCTCACCCGAGGTGCTCAATCACTCGGCGCCGGGGTGGGCACGTTGGCTGAGGGCCTCGGCGGACTGATCCGGCTTGCCGACCGGGACGATCGGTTGGCCGACCTCCGCGCGAGCCGATGCGCGACACCCTCGCTTGTGTGAGCGACCTCCTGGTCGAGCGCCAGCTCACGGCCACCGACGCACGCCCTGGCGAGCAGGTCGACCTCGTGGCCGGGGCCTGGTTTCGCGACGACCGCACGCAGCAGGATGATCAGCAACACGCGTTGTCGGCGCTGCTCGCGGCACGGCTCCTCCTCGACGGCACCGAAGAGCGAGCGCAGCAGATCGACCACGACAGCGCCGCGGGCTGGGTCGTCCTCGCCCTCACGGTGTTGGCAGCTGCCGACCCTGTCCGCGCTCGCGTCGCCCGACGTACCCGGCTTGCGTCGCGCGCCGGTTCGCGGCCGTGGTGGCGTGGCTCTCAGGCCTTGCGGTTCGCGGCGGCCGCACTGCCGGTTGCGGTGCTTGCCAGCCCGCTCCTCGAGTGGGCAGAGCTCAGCGAACCGACGGTGCGGCTCGCAGCCGGGCTTGTGATTGCCGCGACCGCGGTGGTTGATGTGATCTCGCCCTCCCGAATGGGAGCGACGGTGTTGCGCCCCGGTCCGTTCGTCGTGCTCCTCGCCGGCGGCGTCGATCCGGGCGCGCGGCGGCGGTGGTGGCCATTGCCGTCACCGGCGTGGTCATCGCGTTCGCCGAGTTCACGACCCATCCGCCCGGCGAAGCCGATCAGAGCGCAGATGTCAGCGGCTGGTCGACGGGCCTCCGCCGAGCCAGCCGCTTCGTGGCCGCGGCCGCGCTCGTGTTCGGTCTCGACCTGGCAGTCGATGGCGTCTTCGAACTCTGACCGGTCGGCTGGTGGCCCGGTTCAGGCCGAACGGCATCAACGACGCTGTGGCAGACTCGGACCATGCCAGGAGGATCGGACGTACCCCGGACCCGTCGAGGCGCTCGAGCGCTATCGGGCCGTGGTCGAATCGTCCGGCAACGGCGAGGTCAAGGGTGCCAAGAACCCGTACACGTCGCGCAACGGTCACATGTTCAGCTTCCTCGATCGGCGACGGCATGATGGCGCTCCACCTCTCGGAGGAGCTGGAGGCCGAGTTCCGATCGCAGTACGACAGCGGGCCGGTCGTCCAGTACGGCCGCACGATGCGGGGCTACTCCTCGGTGCCGGCCGAGCTGCTGGACGACACCGAGGCCCTCCGGGAGTGGTACGACCGAGCGTGGGAGTGGATCGGCACCCTGCAGCCGAAGCCGACGAAGAAGGGGTGAGCATCGAGATCCGGATCGCGGGCGATGCGGATGCCGCTGCCCTCGGTCTGGTCACGGTTTCGGCGTCCCTCGCGACGTTCCTGGGCCGAGTACCCGAACACCTCCTCGATCTCGGTGGACGCCGCAGCAGAGCGCGAACGGTTGGCGGAGCGCCCTCGCCGAGATCGATGAGGTAGCGGGGGAGTTCTTTGCCGTTGCCGAATCGGACGGCGACGTCATCGGCTTCGTTTGGGCAGGCACCGCCACGGCAGGAACGACTACCGACGGTCGGTCCGAGGCCTGTACGTCCTGCCCACGAGACAGCGGGAGGGGGTCGGGAGAGCGCTGGTCTCGTACGTCGCTCGACGAATGGCCGACCTGGGCGAGGACAGCTTGCTCATCGGCTGCGTGAAGGAGAATCCGAGCTGCGGCTTCTACCGGCGGCTCGGCGGCGTCGAAGTCTTCCGTGAGCCGCAACTCGTCGATCGGTTCGAGACGGAGGAGATCTTCTTCGGGTGGCGCCCGCTCGACCGACTCGCGTGAGTGAAGGACCGCAAGGTATCGAGATGACTGGCAGGTGTTGGGGTAGGTCATCGACGAGCCCCAGAAGGTTCTTGCGAGAAATCCGCAGGAAGTGTTGTGGGCGAACGTGTGTTCGGGTAGGGTTGCACCCATGAGTTCTGATGCCTTTGGCATCGAGCTCGAGGAATGGCTCTTTCAGGATCTCGAATCCCTTGACGGCAGAGCCCTCACCGGTCGCCTCGCTCGACTCGAGCAGTTGACCACCAAGGTGCGGGCTGCCGCTCTCGCCACATTGGGCGAGTTCGATGATCGGGGGCTCCATCTGCTCGAGTTCGCCCCGACCGCCAAAGCCTGGTTGAGCGCGCAGGTCGGCATCAGCGCCCGCACCGCGGCCGGGTCGGCCAATCTGGCCAAGGCGTTGCGGCGGATGCCGTTGGTGGCCGCCGCGTTCGCGGCCGGGCAGATCACCGAGGATCACGCCCGATTGTTGGTGCGCTGCACCCGGCCCCGCACCTATGCGGCGTTCTGCCGGGACGAAGCGCTGCTGGTCGAACACGGCGAAAAGTTGGCGGCCGCCGACCTCGACACCGTGGTGCAACGCTGGTTGCTGGCCAATGATCCCGATGGCAACGAGCCCCGTGATCCTGATGAGGACGAGGTGTCGTTCTCGCGGGTCGGTGACCGCTTCAAGCTCAACGGCGACTTCGGGATCGAACGGGGCCTCGAACTCGACGCCGCGTTACGCGAGAAGACCGATGCGTTGTTCCGCCGCGACCGCCACCGGGCCAACACCGACCCCTTCGACCCCTCACTCATCGTTCACCGGCCCAGCGCCGCGCCGAAGCCCTCGCCGAGCTGGTCGGCCTCGGCGCGGCCGCACCCACCAACACCCGACGGCGCAAGCCGTTGGTGGTCATCCACGCCACCGAGAACCCCGACGGCAACCTCGAGTACACCGCCCCCAACGGCACCATCGTGCCCCTGAGCGTGGCCCGCATGTTCACCGAGGACGCCCACCTCACCCGGGCCGTGTTCTCGGCCCGGGGTGAGTTGCTGGACCTGGGCCGCACCGCCCGGGTCGCCACCGAAGCCATGCGCACCGCCCTGGTCGCCCGCGACGGCCCCACCTGCGGCACCCCCGGCTGCGACGTGCCCCACGAACAATGCGACGCCCACCACATCATCTGGTGGGACAACGGCGGCCACACCGCCGTCGCCAACCTCGTCCTGGCCTGCCGCCACCACCACCGACGCATCCACCACCGCCACCTCCACGTCCACACCGACAACACCGGCCGACCCGTGTTCACCGACACCATCGGCCGCCGACTCCAACTCCAACAACACCGCCGCCCACCCCCAGATGTCACCGCCGCCTGAAGGCGGCACCCCAACCGGGCACCCAACCCAACACCCACCCCACCACCCCGCCCACAGCGG
>CAVYIO010000032.1:0-33090 GCA_963768565.1 Rhodothermales bacterium | reverse complement strand
CGACTGTGGTGGGTGATGGGAGGCTGGGGACTGATCACCGGAGCTTCGGACGGGTTGTTCAACAGCAATGGGATGGCGACGGCGATCACTACCAGTAAGGCGGCAACGAACACGATCGCGAGGCCGCGGCGAACCTGAGGCTTCGGTCGAGCTTGTCTGGGTTTCCATTCGATCGATGAGGGCGTCGATGTCGATCGAAGGCGTTGTGTCCTCGTAGTGGTGGCGAATCTTGGTTCCGAGGTCAGACATCAGATGTCACCCCCAAATCCCGCCGCAAGCGGGTTAAACCACGCTCGAATGCTCTGGACGGTGGACCGCCCTACCCCCAGGAAGGCGGCCAGTTCCTGATGGGTCCACCCGAACCCCTCCACCAGTACCACCGCCGTTCGCTGTTTGGTGCTGAGACGGTTGAGAGCTCTCGCCAATGCGGGCTCAACCCATGGTTTGTCATCGGCCGAGGCCGGTTCGCACGCAGCAACGGAATGGTGCGAGACGGGTCCCGCAAGCTCCGCCGCCGGGCTACCCGATACAAGTACCCGGCGGGGTTACGAGCGTGCTCGACCTTGTCCCAGTGCTCCCATGCCCATTCGAGGGCATCGACGGTGGCATCCACACCCCGTTGCGTCCCACAAGACGCCACCAACGCGTAGCGGAGACGAGGTTCCACCTCATGTGCGAACGCCGTGAACGCGATCCGGGATGGAGCTTGGACTGCCACGTCACCTCCGAGGTGTTTCCACACCCAATAGTGTCTCTGGCAGCCCCGTTTGCACGACAGGGTCTTTGTGCAGGAAAAGCCTCCTCCTCCGCGACGCCGATGTTGCGCCAACGGCGATCGTCCATTCCTACCCCTCAGAGTCACAGACCCAGGTATCCCCCTCAGCGTCACAGGTCTTGAAGTCCATGAGCCGGGTCTCAGTTACCGAGGCAAGCACGGTTCCTTTCCGGTCATACAAAGTGGCAACGTGGGTGATCTCGAGCTCAACAGCGGAATCACAGGGGAACTCGTAGCTGAACAGGAGTTCGCGAAGGCCACCCCTCAACATCTCCTCCGTGTGCTGCAGGACCTGACCAAATTCGGCGTCGGTACGTGAGGCTTCGAACACGACCAGGCTCCCCTTGCCGGCATGCACAACGCCAACGCTGACGTCGGCTACACACGTGCTGGAGTCAGCCAGATACTCGGCCCACGGCTCGACGATGAACGTGAGCGACGGCCCCGGCTTCCCCGGCCTCTGGCTTGTCGGAATTTCCGGGCTTGGCAGCAGCCGGCGCGGCCAGGACTGCCAGCATCAATAGAGCAGTGAGAACCACTAACAATCGACGCATGATGACCTCCTTCGTGTCTCACCCATTAGTGCCTCCAGCAGGCGTTCTTCGAACGACGAGGATGCGCCAACAGATTGAGCACCCGCTCCGAAGGTGCCAATGGCCGGTCGCACATATCGGCACTTATACGGGTAATCGTGTCAAGAGATTTCGTGATATACGGGTAATCGAGGGTCACGAGATGGCCTGTTGGTTGCGGTTGAGGAGCATTTGGAACAGGTCAACTCGGTGGTGTTGGTCGCGGTCGGCGGCGTGGTCGCGTTGAGCTCGCAGCACCGGATCGAAGCTGTGGTTGGTCGAGTAGTAGGCGCAGGATTCGCAGATGGATTCGAACTGGCAGTCGAGTTGGGTGGGCCGATTGCAGTAACCGTTCCCGAGCATGCGCTGGTCGTATTCGACCGCCAACTGGGTCATGCCGGCTGATCCGGTCCCGTTGGTTCGAAGGCCGGCGGGTTTGGTGTAGAGAGCGTCAACCTGGTCGGTGACCGTGTCGTAGGCGTCAGCGACGGTCTGATCAGCGACTCGGGCATAGACCAGGGTCATACGCAGCGTCTTGTGCCCGAGCATGGCGGCGATCGCTTCCAGGCTCATTCCCCGGTTGATGGCTTGGGTAGCGAGAGTGTGACGCAGCTGGTGGGGGTGCACGTGACCGATCCCTGCAGCTTTGGCGACCCGGTTGAGGATGCGGGTGATCTGATGCCGGTTCAGCGGCCGACCCTTCCAGGTGATGAGCCGATCCAGGTCGTCACAGCGGCCGGCCTGGTGTTCGTCGAGGAGCTCAACGAGTTGGGGATGCAATGGCACATACCGGTCGTTGTGGAGCTTGCCGATCGGGACTCGCAGCCAATGGCGCCCATGAGATGAGCACGACGGCGTCGGCGGTGAGGGCGCATAGTTCCCCGACTCGGAGCCCGGTGCGGGCCAGCATCTCAATCACCAACCGCCGGGTCGGTTCGGCCGTCAGCGGCGGCTCGCATCAACTTGGCCGCCTCGGGGTCGGTGAGGAACTTAGGTAACGGATCATCAGGAGTGGGGAGGTCACCGTTGAAGATCAACACCCTGCCGGGGAGCGTCGGGGTAGTCCCATTCGGACACCCGCTCAAAGCAGGTCCGCAACGTGCCCAACGTCATCCGAATGGTCTGCTCCGACAGCGGTGGCCGCCCGTTCTTGCCTGGTCGGGTGGGCAGATAGCGCTTGAACGCTTCGATATGGGTGCGTTCCACGTCAACCAAGACCGTCGATCTCGGGATGATTGCTGGTGAGATAACCGGCGAAACGGCGCAGCATCCCCTCGGCGGAGACGACACTGGCCGGCCGCAACGACAACGCGATCTGATCCAAATAGCGCAGCATCGTGGCCGCCAACACCGGTGCTGTCTGGGCGATCTGGGGCCAGTCGAATGCACGAGACACCGAATCGACCCGTGCCGGTATGGGTAGGAGCGAGCCACGAGCGGGGTGGTCATTTGCCCACCTCCTCAGCCGCAGCCATGAACAACTCAGCGTCGATGATGGCGGTGGCCTGGTGATATTCCTCAGCCAGCCACTCATTGGCCAAGTGCACATAGAGGCGGGTGGTTTCGATCGACCGGTGCCCGGCCATCACCTGCAGCGCTTCGAGTTCCATGCCGGCTTCCCGCAGACGGGTGAAACAGGTATGCCGCAGCTCATGGCAGGTGATGCGGTCGCAGCCCGGCCCGTTCCCGCGCCGAGACGAAAACCTGTCGCAGACCCTCATCAGACAAGGGTTGACCGCGCCGTTTGCCTTTCAACACGACAAAGAGCCGATCCGTGGACGCCTCACCGGGTCGTTCAGCTCGCAGGTAGTCACCGACGGTTGCGAACCAGCGGGCCGAGATCGGGATACGACGTTGATGCCCACCCTTGCCCTCGGCAATGAACACCTGCCGACGAGCCCCATCCAGGTCCTCGAGACGCAGACCAACCACCTCGCAACGACGGAGACCGCCCAGCACCATCGCTTCGAACATCGCCCGGTCACGGAACCGGCGACACGCCCCCAACAAGGCATCAACCTCAGCCGGGATCGACGACTCGGGGCAACGTTCTCGGTGTGCGAATCAACGGCACACCCCGCCCACCCCGCTGCCGGGACCGACGCGTCGAGAGACCCCGCGGCACCGGATTCACAGTCACGTCACCGCGAACCACCAGGAACGAGAACAACCCAGACAATGACGACAAGCGCCGCTGGATCGTCCGCGACGACAACCCCGACTCACCATCAGAGAGCCGGATCACCTTCGGGTCACCCGCCGAGCGTTGCGCGGTAATGAACGCCAACACATCCGCCGTCGTCACCTCAGCAGGCTCTTTCGGGATCAGGGTGAAGAAGACCTTCAGATCATACCCGCGGCCCGCACCGTGTTCGGACGGCACCTCGCACGCCAAGAACTCCAAATACTCATCAACCAGCTCGTGGCCAAGCTGGACACGCACCCGATCAGCCGAAACAACCGATCGAATCAAACACGGGGACCAAGACATGCCGCCATCCATTTCCGGCCCCGACGGGACCACCACCCAGAGTCCACCACCAGCCACCCACCGTCTACAAAACAGGCCCCCGATTACCCGTATATCTACACCTCTGCGTTGCGTCGACCGGAACCCACATCATCACACGGCGTGGTGCTTGCCGGGCTGGGAGGGCCGTCGTGCCCGGCTAGTCAACACCCCAGGGCTGCTCCAGCGTCTGGCGGAGGTGGGGGGCGAACAGCGAGGGCTCCAGCAGGAACGAGTCGTGGCCCTTCTCGGAGTGGACCGTGATCCGGCGAGCCGGAACTCCCGCCGCTTTGAGCGCCTGCATCATCCGTTCCTGCTCCTCGGGGTAGAAACAGACGTCGGAATCGATCGAGAAGACCATGAAGACCTGGTCTTTGCAGGCTCGCAATGCCTCCTCGTAGGTGGCGGCTCCGACCGAAGAGCGGAGGTCGAACGCCTTGCCAGGCCTCCATGAACCGGAGGTAGCTGTTGGCGTCGAAGCGACTGCACGAACTTCTGCCCCTGGTGCCAGAGGTAGGACTCGATGGGATGGCTGATGTGGATGTAGTCGGATGCCTCGTTCGGGTCGACGATCTCGCCTCGGGCCCGTTCCTCCATGGCGGCCAGCGACACGAACGTCTTGTGACCGATCATGCGAGCCAGCGCCAGGCCCCGGTCCGGGTCGCGGCCCTGCGTAGTAGTCACCGCCCTGGAAGCTCGGATCGTTCACGATGGCGTTGATCTGCTCGAAATTGTGGATGAACTGGAGGGCGGTCACTTCCAGGCCACCGGCGATTGGGATGACGAGATCAACCCGATCCGGGAACCGGATGGCCAGGCTCAGACACATGAGGGCGCCCATTGAGGCCCCGGTCACCGCGTGCAGTTGCTCGACTCCGAGATGATCAAGCAGCCGCAGCTGGGAGTCGACGATGTCATCGACGGAGACGGCCGGGAACGAGCCGCCGTACGGCGTGCCGGTCTCGGGATTCTCCGAGGACGGCCCGGTCGACCCGTAACAGCCGCCCAGGTAGTTGACGCAGAACACGGCGAACCGATCCGTGTCGAGCGCCCGGCCCGGGCCGATGAACGCGTCCCACCATCCGGTCTGGCACTCAGCGGTCCAGCGCTCCCCCACGCCGGCCACCGACTCCGTGAACCCGGCCGCGTGCTGGCTGCCGGTGAGGGCGTGGAACACGAGAATGGCGTTGTCGCGGGCCTCGTTCAGCTCCCCGTACTGCTCATAGGCGAGCGTGAACCCCGGTAGCGAAGATCCTGCGTCGAGCGCTATCGGCTCGTCGCTCGTGAAGAAGCGGGTTTCGGTGCGAATTGGCGTGGTCACTGGCTGCGCTCCGGGCAGTGGAAGGAGCACGATAGACGGGTATCGCTCACCAGACGCGAGAATGACACTCAAGAAAATCAGCCGAACCGCCGACGGGTGGCCTCGAGGAGTGAGGTTGTGAGGCGAGTCGCCGTCACCGGGGTCAGTGAGACTCCCTCCATCTACCGGGACTGGTGGATCGACGAGCGAAACCGCCTCGAACCGGTCGGCAGCCTCAACGCCTTGCTCGCTTCCGATGGCGGCGCCTATTTCAAGACCGGCAGCACCCTCCATCTCAAGCTGGTGCCGCAGGACGGCCGCGAATTGGACCGCCCTGGACATCTGCTCGTCGGCGGGTTGTTGAGCCAGTTCGGCCCGGACCTGCATTAGCGTTCCCGGGTGCTCCGCCTAGACGACCTTCACAAGCGACTACGGGCCGGTGGCCGCCCTCGATGGGTGCAGTTTCGACCTCGAACGTGGCCAGTTGCTCGGCTTTCTTGGGCCGAACGGGGCCGGCAAGACCACCGCCATGCGTTCGGTGTTCGGCCTCGTGGTGCCCGACGCAGGCACCGTCACCTGGGACGGCGCACCCATCGGCCCCGACGAGCGGCTCCGCTTCGGCTACATGCCCGAGCAACGCGGACTCTATCCCCGCATGAAGGTCTCAGACCAGCTCGTCTACTTCGGGCGCCTGCACGGCATGAGCCGGAGCCGCGCCGACGGCGCCACCGACCGCTGGCTGGCCGCCCTCGGCTTGACCGACCGGGCGGGCTCGCCGACTCGAGGAGCTCTCGCACGGCAATCAGCAGCGCATTCAGCTGGCCGCCGCCCTCGTGCACGATCCCGAGCTGCTCGTGCTCGACGAGCCGTTCTCCGGTCTCGACCCGCTCGGCGTCGAGACGATGGCCGACCTGCTCCGCT
Organism: Rhodothermales bacterium; assembly: GCA_963768565.1. Lineage (GTDB taxonomy): Bacteria > Bacteroidota > Rhodothermia > Rhodothermales > JABDKH01 > JABDKH01. Next base: position 27,013 of record CAVYIO010000032.1, on the reverse strand, counting down.
CGCTCGCCGAGCGTGGCGTGGCCGTCATGTTCTCCAGCCACCAGCTCGACCTCGTCGAAGACCTGTGCGAACAAGTGGTCATCATCAATCGGGGCGCCATCGTGCTCGAGGGTGCCGTTCGAACGCTCCGGACCGCCTCGTCGCGTCGCTATCTCGAGGTCGAGCTCCGCACCGGCAACTCGACGTGGGCCGACGACCTGGAGGGGTCGAGCTCGTCGAGCGGTCGGGCTCCCGGGTTCGCCTCGCCGCCTCCGACGACGTCGATCTAGACGACCTGGCCCGTCGGGCGGTGCGGCCGGCGACGTTACCCAGTTCAGCTTCGAGCCACCCAGCCTCTCCGAGGTGTTCCGCGAGGCGGTGCAGCAATGAAGTCGTGGACCACCATCGGCCTGGTGGCCGTTCGCGAGCTCGTCGAACGCGTGAAGTCAAAGGCGTTCATCTTCTCGACCGCCTTCATCCTCCTGCTCGTCATCGCCGCCATCGTGATCCCCGCCCTTGTCGACGACGAGGGACCCGGCACCTTGAGAGTACTTTCGTCCAGTCCGCTCTCGGAGACCGTCCTCGAACAATTCGAGGTAGCCAGCGGGGGCGATCCCGTGCTCGAGCTAACGATCGCGACCGACGACGACGCCATCCGGGCCGCGGTCGAGGCAGGCGACGCCGATGTCGGTGTGGTCAGCGGTCCCGAGCTCATCATCTCGAGCGGAGAGCCGAGCGGCTCGGTCAGCCTTCTGGCGAGCGTCCTCGGCTTCGATCAGGCGATTTCCCGGCTCGATGAGCAGGGCATCTCACTGGAGGATCTGGCTCCGCTGCTCGAAGCGGACATGCCGGTCACCGCCCTGAAAGAGGGAATCGATCCCGAGGATGCCACCCTCGCCTTCATCGGGGTCATCCTGCTGTACGTCACCATCCTCACCTACGGCCAATGGGTGGTGCTCGGCGTCATCGAGGAGAAGTCGAACCGGGTGGTCGAGGTGGTGCTCGGTGCCGTCCAGCCTCGCCACCTGCTGGCCGGCAAGGTCATCGGGATCGGCCTTCTCGGTGTCGGCCAGGTCATCGTCATCGGGCTCATCGCGTTCGGCGCCGCCATCGGCGGTGACTCGGTGTCGATCCCCGACGCGGCTCCCACCGCCTTCTTCGCGGTGCTGCTCTGGTACGTGGTCGGGTTCGGGATCTACGGGGTCATGTTCGCCGCCGCCGGCGCCCTCGCCTCCCGGCAGGAGGAAGCCGGCAACGCCGCCCTCCCGTTCACGATCCTGCTGACGATCGGGTACCTCGTGAGCTTCAGCGCCGTTGAGGAGCCCAACCTCCTGGTCCGGATCCTCTCGTTCCTGCCGCCGTTCGCTCCGGTCAGCATGCAGCTGCGAATGGTGAACGGCGACGCCGCGGTCTGGGAGGTCCTCGTCTCGCTGGCGCTGGCCGTCGCCATGATCTACGGCGTCATCCGGGTCGGCGAACGGTTCTACCGGGGTGCCGTGCTCGGTCAGGGCAGCAAGCTCAAGTGGCGCGAGGCCTGGCGCTCGGCCGAGAGGTAGGCAACGTGCGCTCGCAGTTTCCGACGTCGGCTAGGTTGAGGACACCCCGTCCCCGGAACCCAGACCGCCGCATGAAAGCCCCTCTCCCGCCATCTGAGTCCTGCCCGCCTCGCCGCGTTGGCTGCCTACGACATCCTGGACACGCTGCCCGAAGCCGCCTATGACGACATCACCCAGTTGGCCGCCGAGATCTGTGGTGCTCCGATCGCGGCGGTCAGCCTCATCGACGACGACCGCCAGTGGTTCAAATCCACGGTGGGCACCGACCTGACCGAGAACCATCGGGATCTGGCATTCTGTGCCCACGCCATCCTCAGCGAGGAGGTGCTGGTGGTGCCCGATGCCCGCCACGACGAGCGATTCGCCGACAACCCGCTCGTCACCTCCGAACAGGTGCGGTTCTACGCGGGAGCACCGTTGGTGACCCCCGACGGCGAGGTGCTCGGCACCCTGTGTGTGCTCGACAGCGAGGACCGCGAGTTCACCGACGAGCAAGCCCGGGGCTTGAGTGCCCTGGCCCGCCAGGTGATGGCCCAGCTGGAGCTGCGCCGACACATCACCGAACAGGCCACGCACCGCACGCGCCTCGAAGAGGCGAACGGCCGTCTCCGAACCGCCAGCATCACCGATGACGTCTCCGGCTTCCACAACACCCGGTTCCTGCACCAGTACCTCGATGAGCGCCTCGCACCCGAGCAGGCAGCCGACACCACCCTGTCATTGGTGTTCTTCGACATGGACGAGTTCAAGCAGGTCGTCGACGAGCACGGTCATCTGCTCGGAGCCAGGGTGCTGCGTGAGGTGGCCGAGGTCGTGAATGGAGAACTCGACGATGCCGACCGGCTGGTCCGCTACGGCGGCGACGAGTACGTGGTCATCCTGCCCGACCAGGATTCGGCCCAGGCTCTCGCCAAGACCGAGCGGATGAAGGACGCGATTCGCGCCAACTCGTTCCTGGCGGATGAGGGGCTGGACGTCCGCGTGTCGGCGTCCTTCGGTCTCGCCACCTTCCCACACGACGCCTCGGACAAGAAGGCACTGCTGCTGGCCGCCGACCGGGGACTGTTTCTCAGCAAGGCACGAGGCCGGGATCGGGTATCGCGCTTTGGACACTCCGGATCGAACGACTCCGCGTCGAGCCGGTGACCTCGCGTCGCGAACGAGCAGCCACGACCTAGCGGACGTCGACGATGTCGGCCGTCACTCCTACTGCTTGCGACGAATACTCGGTGAGGGCGTGCATGTAGTTGCTGCGCTCGAAGGCAGCTCGGATCGGGGCTCGAGCTCTGGCTGAGACTCCCCCGGGCTTGATCGAGCGAGACATAGTCTCGCTCTTCCAGCCAGCGGGTCACCCCGTCGAGCACCGTCGCAATGTGTTCGGGTCCGTGCTTCAGCAACGCCGACGCCATCATCGTGACGTCGGCTCCGGCCAGGATCAGCTTCAAGCACGTCCTCGGACGTGTGGACGCCGGTGGTGGCGGCCAGCGAGGCGTTGACCCGGCCGTGCAGGATGGCCATCCAGCGCAGGACCAGCCGCAGCTCGTCGGACGTCGACAGCACGAGGTTGGGCCCGACGGTGAGCGTGTCGAGGTCGATATCGGGCTGATAGAACCGGTTGAACAGCACCAGCCCGTCGGCGCCGGCCTCGACCAGGCGACCCGCCATGTGGGCCATGGAGGTGAAGTAGGGACCGACCTTGACGGCCAGCGGGATCGTCACCGCCTCGCGCACCCGCTCCACCAGGCGCAGGTACTCGTCGGCCACCTCGGGTCCGGCCCGATCCATGTCGGCGGCGATCAGGTAGATGTTGAGCTCGAGGGCGTCGGCGCCGGCATCCTCGATGATCCGGGCGTAGAGCGTCCACCCGCCGGCCGAATCGCCGTTCAGGCTGGCGATGACCGGGATCGACGAGCGCCTCCTTGGCCGCCTGCGAGGTGGTTCGAGATAGTCGTTCGCCCCGGTGTTGTAGTCGTCCATCTCCGGGAAGTAGCCGCCGATGGACTCGGCCGAGATCTCCGAGCCGTAGTCGAGGGCAGAGTGGACCGCCATCGCCTCGTGCTCGATCTGCTCCTCGAACAGCGAGGGCAGCACGACCGCCGCCGCCCCGGCCGCTTCGAGCTCCTGCAGCGAGTCGACGTTGCCGGTCAGCGGCGAAGACGACGGCACGATCGGATTGGGCAGCTCGAGGCCGAGATACGTGGTTGTCAGGTTCATTCGCTCATCCTCCAGGTCCTCAAAGACGGCGGTGCGGTGGACCTCGACCATCTGCTCGTAGAGCTGCCACCGATTGTCGATGTCGGCCTGGGCTCTGCTGAGCCAGTTCGTCGGCATGCTCGGGGTTGGCCCGCGCCAGCATGGCGAACCGTCCCTCCTTGGCCGCGAACTCCTTGAACGAGATCGTCGGCTCCCGGCTGTCGAGCCGCAAGCCGGGCTTGCCGGCCGCCTCGGCTGCCGGGTCGTATCGATAGAGCGGCCAGTAGCCGCTCTCGGCCGCTTCCTTCTGGTGCGATCATCATCGTGCACATGTCGATGCCGTGGGCGATGCACGGGCTGTAGGCGATGATGAGCGACGTGCCCTCGATGAGCCTCGGCCTCGGCGAAGGCCTTGACCGTCTGGTTCATGTTGGCCCCCATCGCGACCTGGGCGACGTAGACGTTGCCGTACGCCATGGCGATCATGCCGAGGTCCTTCTTCCCGGTCGTCTTTGCCGCCGGCGGCGAACTTGGCGACCGCCGCCCGCGGCGTCGCCTTGGACGCCTGGCCGCCGGTGTTGGAGTACACCTCGGTGTCGAGCACGAGGATGTTGACGTTGCGGCCCGATGGCGAGCACGTGGTCGAGACCGCCGAAGCCGATGTCGTACGCCCAGCCGTCGCCGCCGACGATCCAGACGCCCGTATCGACGAGGTACTCGGCGACCGTGGCCAGGTCCCTGGCCCGGGGATCGTCGACCGTTTGCAGCGTCGTGACCAGCTGTTCGATCCGCTCTCGCTGCTTGCGCGATGCCGCCCTCGTCCGACTGGTCGGCGTCGAGGATCTCGCCGGCGAGGTCGCCGACATGCCGAGTCCAGCTCGGCCAGCAACGACCGGGCCGTGTCGGTCGCATGGCCGTCGAGCGCCAGCCGCATGCCGAGGCCGAACTCGGCGTTGTCCTCGAACAGCGAGTTCGACCAGGCCGGGCCGCGGCCCGTCGGCATCCTGCGGCCCACGGCGTGGTGGGCAGGTTGCCGCCGTAGATCGACGAGCAGCCGGTGGCGTTGGCGACCAGGATCCGGTCGCCGAACAGCTGGCGACAGCAGCTTCACGTACGGCGTCTCGCCGCAGCCGGAGCAGGCGCCGGAGAACTCGAACAGCGGCTCGAGCAGCTGCGAGCCCTTGATCGACGCCACCTTGACGTCGGTGCGGTCGAGCTCGGGATGTCGAGGAAGAACTCGAAGTTGGTCCGCTCCTCCTCGAGGTGATCGAGCTGGGCGGCCATGTTGATCGCCTTGTGCTTGACCACTTCCTTGCTGTGGGCCGGGCAGACGTCGACGCACACGCCGCAGCCGGTGCAGTCGTCCGGAGCCACCTGGATGGTCATGTTCTTGCCGGGGTAGTCCTTGCCGCTCCACTCCTTGGTCTGGAACGCTCCCGGGCGCATCGTCGAGCTCGCTCGGGTCGTAGACCTTCATGCGGATGGCGGCGTGCGGGCAGACGAGCGCACAGCGGCCACAGTCGATGCAGATCTCGGGATCCCAGATCGGGATCTCCTCGGCGATGGTGCGCTTCTCCCACTGGGCGGTCTCGGTCGGGAAGGTGCCGTCGACCGGCAGGGCGCTCACCGGGAGCAGGTCGCCCTTGCCGCCGATGATCATGCCGGTCACTCGCTGCACGAAGTCGGGGGCCTGGGCGGGTACCGGCGGCGCCAGCACCAGCTTCGAGCTGGCCGCGGCCGGGATCGTCACCTTGGCGAGCGCCGCCAGGGAGGCGTCGACCGCCTCGTAGTTCCGCTGGAGCACGATCTCGCCGCGCTTGCCGTAGGCGCTCTTGATCGAGTCCTTGATGGCGGCGATCGCCTCGTCCTTGGGAACGATCTCGGACAGAGCGAAGAAGCAGGTCTGCAGGACGGTGTTGATCCGACCGCCCAGTTCGGCCTCGCGGGCGACCCGGTGGCCGTCCACCACGTAGAACTCGAGCTTCTTGGCGATGATGGTTTCCTGGACGTTCGCGGGCAGGTGGTCCCACACTTCGTCCGGCCCGTAGTGGCTGTTGAGCAGGAACGTGGCCCCCTCGTCGGCCAGGTCGAGCATGTCGACCTTCTCGAGGAAGCCGAACTGGTGGCAGGCGACGAAGTTGGCGTTCTCGATCAGGTAGGTCGACGTGATCGGCCGGGGCGAGAACCGGAGGTGGGAGACCGTCATCGCCCCCGACTTCTTCGAGTCGTACACGAAGTGGCCCTGGGCGAAGCGGTCGGTGTGCTCCCGATGATCTTCACCGAGTTCTTGTTGGCTCCGACCGTGCCGTCGGCTCCCAGGCCGTAGAACACGGCCTGGACCACGTCGTCGGGCTCGCGCCACGCCTCCTCGACCGGGAGGCTCAGTTTGGAGACATCGTCGGTGATGCCGATGGTGAAGTGCTGCTTCGGTGTCGGCGCTGCCGGCCTCGGCGAGCACTCGCATGACCATCGGCGGGGTGAACTCCTTGCCGGACAGGCCGTAGCGGCCGCCGATGACGGCGATCTCGTTGCGGCCGCCTTCGCGGAGCGCGGCGACGACGTCCTGATAGAGCGGCTCACCGACCGCGCCCGGCTCCTTGGTGCGGTCGAGGACGGCGATGCTGGTGGTCGACTCGGGAAGCGCCGCCATGAAATGGGCCACCGAGAACGGGCGGTAGAGATGGACGGTGACCATGCCGACCTTCTCGCCGCGGGCGTTGAGGGCGTCGACGGCCTCGCGGGCCGCCCCGGTGCCCGACCCCATCAGGACGACGACCCGCTCGGCATCGTCGGCGCCGTGGTACTCGAAGAGGCCGTACCGGCGACCGGTCAGCTCGGCCAGCCGGTCGAAGGCGGTTTCGACTCGCCGGGGCGATGGCGTCGTAGAACGGGTTGGCGGCTTCCCGAGCCTGGAAGAAGACATCGGGGTTCTGGGCGGTCCCCCGCAGGACCGGCCGGTTCGGGTTGAGGGCCCGTTCGCGATGCTCGGCGATGAGATCCTCGTCGATCATCTCGCGCATGATCTCCGGTCCGAGCGCTTCGATCTTCATGACCTCGTGCGAGGTGCGGAAACCGTCGAAGAAGTGGAGGAACGGGACCCGGGTCTCGAGGGTGGCGGCGTGGGCGACGAGGGCCATGTCCTGGGCTTCCTGGACGGAGCGCCGAGCTGAGCATGGCGAAGCCGGTCTGGCGGGCGCCCATGACGTCGCTGTGGTCGCCGAAGATGCTGAGGGCATGGGTGGCGATGGTGCGGGCGGCGACGTGGATGACGGTCGGGGTGAGCTCGCCGGCGATCTTGTACATGTTGGGGAGCATGAGCAGCAGGCCCTGCGAGGCGGTGAAGGTGGTGGTGAGTGCACCGGCCTGGAGTGAGCCGTGGACGGCGCCGGCGGCGCCGCCTTCGCTCTGCATCTCGATGACCTCGGGAACCGTGCCCCAGATGTTCGGCTCGTTGCGCTGTGACCAGGCGTCGGCCAGTTCGCCCATCGGCGAAGCAGGAGTGATCGGGTAGATGGCGATGACCTCGGACAGGGAATGGGCAACCCGGGCGGCGGCTTCGTTGCCGTCGACCACGACGTAGGCAGGTTTCACGGGCGCTCCTCAGTTTCTTCGGGCAGCCCCGAGTCTACGAAGTCTGCCCGGATCAGCAGGGCCGAACGTCGAAGAGCGAGGGTCGGTTGGCGGACATCCGGCGTCGGCCTGGCCTCGGCTATCGCCAGAACGGCTCCGGGGGGGAGGTTCCCTAAGGACGCGCAGCGTTGCCCAGGGGCGGACGGGGCGCCGTGGCCGACGGCTGATGCGACAGCCGGCAACGCTGCGGCGTTGCCCTCTACGTATTTGCGAAGCTCGCGGCGGGCGATGGAGCGCTTGTGGACTTCATCGGGGCCGTCGGCGAACCGGAGGGTGCGGGCGTAGGCCCACAGCTTGGCCAATGGCGTGTCCTGGCTGAGCCCGGCGGCGCCGTGGGCCTGGATGGCCCGGTCGAGCACGTAGTTGGCTGTGTCGACGGCCGCCACCTTGATGGCCGAGATCTCGATGCGGGCCGCCTTCTTGCCGACCGTGTCCATCATCCAGGCCGCCTTCATGGTGAGCAGCCGGGCCTGCTCGATCCGCATCCGCGATTCGGCGATCCAATCCTGGATCACGCCCTGCTCGGCCAGCGGCCCGCCGAAGGCCTCCCGGGCGAGCGCCCGCCTGCACATGAGCTCGAGGCCCCGCTCGGCCGCCCCGATCATCCGCATGCAGTGGTGGATCCGGCCCGGGCCGAGCCGGGCCTGGGCGATGGCGAAGCCGGCGCCTTCGGTCCCGATCAGGTTGGTGACCGGGACCCGCACGTCGGTGAACGTCACCTCGGGGTGGCCGGCGTATCCGTCGTCGAAGCCGAACACCAGCATGGGGCGCACCACCTCGACGCCGGGGGCGTCCATCGGCACCAGCACCTGGCTCTGGCGCTGATAGACGGGGCCTTCCGGGTCGGTGATGCCCATGAAGATGGCGACCTCGGCCCGGGGATTGATGGCGTTGCTGGTCCACCACTTGCGGCCGTTGATGACGTACTCGTCGCCGTCGCGCTCGATGCGGGCCTCGATGTTGCGGGCGTCGGAGCTGGCCACGTCCGGCTCGGTCATGGCAAAGCAGGAGCGGATCTCGCCTTCGAGCAGCGGCTGGAGCCAGCGGTCCTGCTGCTCGCGGGTGCCGAACTCGGCGAGGATCTCCATGTTGCCGGTGTCGGGGGCCGAGCAGTTGAACACCTCGGAGGCCCACCAGACATGGCCCATGATTTCGGCCAGCGGCGCGTACTCGACGTTGGTGAGGCCGGGCCCGAACCGCTCGTCCGGCAGGAACAGATTCCAGAGGCCGTCGGCCTTGGCGACCGCTTTCAGCTCGTCGAGGACCGGGGGGATGTGGAGCGGATCACCGGAGTCGACGATGGCCTGCTCGAAGGCCTCCTCGACCGGGTAGATGTGCTCGTGCATGAAGGCGAGCACACGGGTGGCAAGATCGGCGGCGCGGGGGGTGGGTGTGATGTCCATGGCGCCCAGGGTACTTGCCACCGTCTGTCGGTACCGGATCGGGAGGTCCTGGGCCGGGACGGAACCACATTTAGTGGTCTCTTAACCGTGCCGAGAGGCACCCACAACCTTGGTGATGTCAAGGTGATGGGGATCCGACAAGAGGTAGGAACCCATGAAACGTTTGCTCGCTGCCATGACCGTCTTCGGCGTCGCTCTTGGCCTACTCGCCATTGGCAACACTGCCTTCGCCGACAACGCCATCATGGGTGACTTCACCGCCGCCTACGGAGCGCCTCCCGCAAGCTGCTCAACCTGCCACACCAGTGTCCCGGCGCTGAATCCCTATGGCTCGGCTCTCCGCGCAAACGGCTTCAACTTCAGCGCCATCGAGGGACTCGACTCCGACGGTGATGGCGTCAGCAACCTGCAGGAGATACGGAACCTGACGAATCCGGGTGTCGCCCAGGCTGCTCCGACAACCACCGCCCCGAGCACGACCACCACAGCACCAACGACGACTACCACGATCGCCGGCACCACGACCACCACGAGCGCTATCGCGTCCAGTGTGCCGGGTCCGACCAGTACGACGAGTACCACCCTCGCCAGTGGGCCGAGCCCCGCCCGCACGACCACGACGACGGTGACGACCGATCAACCGCCGGTGATAGACAACACGCCGCCGGCCGACGGTGCCTCGGGCGCCCTGCCATTCAATATTGGTGGCGTCGGGACCGTGTGGCTGGCCGTCGAGAGCGGACGCCTCGTAATCGTCGAGGTGGACACCACCTGGACCTACAGACAGGAGAACGAAGGCGACGAAATCGAAGTCGAGTTCCGCTCCGGCGACACTGAGGTCGAGTTCGAGGCCGAGCTCGAAGACGGAACGATCCGCACAAAGGTCGAATTCGAACGACGACGACGACAACGACGATAAGCGTCGAGATGATGATGACGACGATGATGACGACGACGACGATGACGACCACGATGATGACGACCACGACGACGACGGCTGAATCACCCGTCTGAGGATTGGGAAACGAGGGCCTCGGGGCCCTCATCACGTGGTCGCCGTTAGCCGGCTACCCAAGACCCAATGCGTCGTCGACGTAGCTGTCCTCGTACGGGTACACGACGAACTGGTAGTCCTCTTTCCCCTCGTCGTTGTAGTGCAGGATGCTTAGTCCGATGAGCTCGAAGGGATCTCCGGCGAAGTTGGTTCCCGCCCAGGTCCACAGCGAGAGGCCATCGGAGCCGTCTTCGCTCACCCAGCGGTGCCAGGTGTGGATCTTGGCATCCAGTCCTCCGTACAGCGTGTTGCGCCAAGCGGTCCGCATGGGTACCGCACCGTACAGGTCGTCGTCCATGACCGCTTCCGACGTGACGTGACCCATCAGGAGGTCGAGAACTTCTTCTTGGTTCCCAAACGATGTGGGGTCGGCGACGATGTCGGTAACCGCCGCGATCGTTGCTTCGGTCTTCGCCAGCCGGGCGTCGTCGGCCGCGATCTGTTTCGCCAGAGCGTCCCGTTCGGCGGTGACTGCCGCCAGTTCTTGCGCCATCTCTGAAGCGTCCGATGATGCGTCGCCATTCCCACAGGCACCGAGCACCAGGGCGAGGGCGACAAGTCCTCCGACTACTCGTTTCATCTCGCATTCCTCCTATCTCATGCTCGAATTTCGGCGTCACTCATGGGCGGCGACGATCGTCAGAGTCCATGGGCCGTCCGCATGGATCTCCATCGCGAAGTAGCGCTCGCACCAATCGTCCGACGGCAGCGACTCAAAGAGGGCGCTGTTCGTGTAGGTTCCCGCCCCGATCTCGTCGAAGAACAGCGGAGAATTCCCAAAGGCTCCGGACCCGAGAGCGATGAAGCGGCCGCTCCCCTGATAGTCGAGGGTGATGTGATCGGCATCGCACGGGGTGTCGCCCCACACCACGACCTCGTCGCCCTCGCCGCTCAGTGTGTCGGTGAACACTCGCGGCGGATCCTCATAGCCGGATATCGTCCACGCACCATCGGCAACAACGCGCAGAGCAGCCGGCTTGCGTTCGTAGATCGACCACGACTGCACCACGCCCCGGTATTCACCGGTCGTATTGACGAACTCCGCCGCCTCCTCGACCGTCAGTGCCGATCCGTCGGACCCGGCCATTCGCCTATCTGGGACCCGGATCCGTCGATACCCGAGAAACAGCTCTCCACTATTCGCCTCTCGGATGCCTTGATCATCGGGGGTGCCGTCGGCCCGGAAGGCGGTCACGATGAAACGGCCCGAACCGGTATGAGTGATCTCCAGGACCCCGGCTTGCTGACACCCTGGACATTGGACGAAATCGGTACCGGTGCCCTCGAGCCGCCACAGAACTGCTGACTCCGGAGGAGTCTCCTCGATGAGCGAAGTGTCTGGCCGGGTGATAACAGGCACTTCCTCCGTGCTGTCGAACGGCTGCAGGAGCCACACCACCAGGCCGACGAATACGAGCACCACTGCGGCGGCTGCCGCTGCCACCGCCGAATTGGGACGTCGGCTCCTTGCGGTTGGAGACGGCACCGCGGCCGGCTGAGCATCCCGGAATACCGCGTCGGCCCCGCGGGGCTCACCACGTTCAGCCAGCATCGTCAGCGATCGCGTGAGCTCTTCAGCCATGGGACACCTCCCCATCGATTGCCTCAAAAAGGCGTCGGCGCCCGCGCAGCGCTCGTTTGCGGGCCGCTGCCTCACTGCACCCGAGCAGTTGGCCGACTTCCCCGATATCGATAGCCCTCCAGCTCCGTTAGGTACAGGACGGCCCGCTCCCCGGCGGGAAGACGAGACAGGTCGGCGAGATCGGACGGGTAGGAATCGGTCGGTGACACTGCTCCGGCCTTGATGCGTCTCAACGCCCCTCGCCGGCGCGCGAACCATCTCCTTTGATTGGAGGCCAGATTCAATATCGTCCTCCGTAGATATGGTCCCGGCTGCGTCAGGTCGGTCAGCCGATGCGATTGCAGTGTCCGGGCGATGGCCTCCTGAACCAGGTCATCCGGGTCCTCCTCCAGCGGACCCACTACCGACGCAAAGCGCCTGAGCGAGGGATACAACTCCCCGGACGCTGGCAGTCTCCCCCACTGCCAGCGTCTTTTTTTAAGAAAGGAGTAGCCATGTACGAATTAAGATTCGACGGCCTTTTCCGGGCAGCACAAGGGGTTTCCCATGCCGGTTTCATGTGTATCGGGTGGGTGATATACAGATATGAGTATATGGTTGCAAAAGGATATGGTGTGATCGCGCGGGGAAATGACGCGACCTCGAACATTGCGGAATATCTCGCGATGATCAACGGCCTCCAGGCGCTGCTCGATATGGGTGTGCGCTGGCAGCCTGTACGCGTGATCGGCGATGCCCGGGTGGTCATTAACCAGATGAAGGGCCTGTCAAAAGTGAACACCTCTCGTGTCATTCCTGTATATCGGGATGCAAACCGGCTGGCGAGAAGAATCCACTCGATCGATTGGGCGTGGGTGCCTCGCAAAAAGAATAAAACGGCCGACCGCCTCACCCGTAAAGCGCTCCGGGAATTCCTTGCCGACCCCAACGAATACAGGGATGCTCGCGAAAAGGTGCTCAAGGACAACGCAGCCCGGCGCAACCAGATTCATAATCTTGGGGGATTGCTAATTTTCCAACCGCAAAATGTGGGCGTTTTTGCCCAGTAGTTGAAAACCAGCTAAGTTCATTTTGAAAAACTGGCCCAACGGTCTCTGTTGCGCCAGTTTTTTTATAGGTAAGATAACAATCCGGCGAATTTCGTTAATTCCCAAACCAATGATTAATGAATAGGCCAAGTATTTCTTATAATACTGCAACTCATTACTTTTCTATTCAAATCTTTTGTTTTATTCCAACATATTGAACAGTGTAGGGGCAAAAACAACAATCTTACGCTTTCCTGCGCATACCCAACAACCCGCATCATGTAGTTTCTGCAGGCGCACGAAGCGAAGTAATTTCATTTTAGTCTGGTAGGGCTTCGGAGTGTGTCACCCCGGTCGGGTCCCTACGCGTTCAACTTCTTCCATTCCTCCAAAAACGGCAGGAACACCCAGTCACCCCGAGAGCGGGAATGGTACGGGTACTGGTACATGTGGAATTTCCCCTTTAAGAACGCCCCGTATGCTATATCATTTGACAGTTGATTGAGAAATGCATAGGCCTCCTGCACAGTGTCAAACGTGATGGCCCCAAACCGGTACGAGTCCCCGGTGGCGAACAGAATCGCGTTCTCAATGGGTTTTCCCAGTGCCATTTTGACGAGGATCAATATTGTGTCAACCTTTATGACTTCACTATTAAATTCCCCCAACATTTGAAACATCAAGTCGGCATATTCTTTTTCGTTTTCTGGACGCTTGGTCATGGCAAAAGATGATGATTTTGAGCGGGGTCTGAGTGGAGTGAATTCTTGTACCGTCAAAGGATACCAGGAAATGACCAACAATTCAACGAACAAACCCGCGCAACGATTTCGGCGCATCTGTTGAAAAGAGCGCATGGTTGATCATCGCGCTTAACACGCCGATCAGAGACCCGGTCGCGATTTTGAGGGCATCCACGAAGCCGAGCGAAGGGTATTAAAACGGTATGAGGATCGACTCAAAGAGACCATCACTCGCGGATTGTTCTGGGATATAGTGTATAAAAAAACGCAGATGATGAAAATATATTCTCGCCATCTGCGTCGATCTGTTAAATCAATGCCCCCATCATGAATTCTCCTATGGCTCCAAAGAATACAAGAAATCAAGCATGGCCTCGACAACGATTTCCTGCTGTTCTTCACGGCTGATGGTCGCCGCCGGCTCATCCCCTTGGGGACCGTACCAACCAAATTGGGCGTGGTTCCCACCCTCAATCCGGATCAATTCTGTTTCGGCGGGGAGCCAGTCTCGGGTCGCCTCCACACGGTCGGCGCGGACAAATCCGTCAAGCGCCCCATAAATCGATATCGTCGGAAGATCAAAATCAGCGAGGGAATCTGCTCGAGCAGGAATCGAGGCCCACAAGGCCAGCCCGTCTATCGTATCCGGATTCTGAGTAATAAACCGTGCTGCCGCCACGCCTCCGAGCGAGTGCCCGGCTAACACCCAAATCTCAATATCCGGGAATGCGTCAATCACTTCCTCCGCACGGTCCGAGCCAAAAAACGCCAGGTCGAAAGGCATTGGAACGATGATGGTGGGGTACCCAGCTTTTGCCAGATCCTGGGCATACGGGGCGTATGACTTGGGGGAAACGTTGCCGCCGGGATAAAAAATAACCCCCACAGGATTTTGCGTTTCCACAGGGCTGAATGTCAACCATAGGTCGGTATCAACCTCAACAAAATCATTCGATGCGAGGGCTGCTGCCGCCTCTGGCATTGCCGGAATACTCTTATTGAGCTGAGCGTAGCCGATTGCCCCAAGGATGATGATAACGGAAAGGACGGCGAGGGTGATTTTCCTGCGAGTACTCATGTTTCAATATCGTGATTATGCGTTCAATAGCTCTTTTGCCGCGTTTTGCCTGGCGTCCACGCGCATTTTTGTTTAATACTCGCTTGCGGATGCGCAGGGTTTCTGGGGTGACCTCGAGAAGTTCGTCGTCGGAAAGGTATTCGATACATTCATCGAGGCTCATGTTTCGCGGCGGTGTAAGCGCTTGCTCGATATCCTTGAACGACTTGCGCATATTGGTCAGGTGCTTTGTCTTCCCGACATTTACATCCAAGTCGCCCGGGCGCTGGTGTTCCCCAACCACCATTCCCTCATAAATTGCAGCCCCTGCTGCGATGAACAGGTTTCCCCGAACTTCAGCATTTTTGAGCCCAAATGTCGTCGCTTTTCCATCTTCCCAGGCAACGAGCGAACCTTTTGCCCGAGAATGCACCGCGCCAGTCATGGGGGCGTATTTGTGGAAAATCGAGTGCATGATGCCTGTACCGCGCGTGGCGGTCAAGAAATGGTACCGGAACCCAAGGAGGCCTCGGGTGGGGACGATGTAGGTCATCCGCACAGTATTATTATTGGTCTCGATCATCTCGAGCATATCGCCTCGGCGGATGCCGAGCATTTCGACGATCGCGCCAACCGAATTGGGGCTGGTCTCAATGTGGACTTCCTCGTACGGTTCAAGATTTTCCCCGTCTTGCCCAATTTTGATGATGACCTCGGGGCGTGAAACTTGAAATTCGTAGCCTTCACGGCGCATCGTTTCAATCAGGATTGCGAGGTGGAGTTCACCGCGCCCCGAGACGAGAAAAGTGTCGGCGCTTTCTGTTTCCTCAACGCGCAGCGCAACATTGTGCTTGAGTTCTTCCCACAAACGCTCGCGCAGTTTTCGGGACGTCCCCCAGCGCCCTTCGATCCCCCCAAAGGGAGAGGTGTTGACCCCAAATGTCATCCTCACAGTTGGGTCCTCAACCTGGATGGTGGGGAGGCGCTCCGGAAAAGTCGGGTCGGCAAGGGTTTCACCGATGGACACATTTTCGAGTCCAGCAATGGCTACGATTTCGCCTGCTCGGGCGCTCTCGACTTCGATTTGTCCGAGTCCTTCATGGACGTATAGATACCTTGCCTCTTCGGTAAGCGTTTTGTCATCGCGAGTGAGCCGGGCAACTGTTTGTCCAGCATTGATTTCCCCTGCAGATATACGACCGATCGCAGTAAGGCCGCGGTAGTTGTCGTAATCAAGCGTGGTCACGAGTAGTTGGAGCGGCGCATCGGGGTCAACTTCCGGGCATGGGATTTCATTTAGAATGGTCGTAAAAAGCGGCTCGAGGTTTTCAGTAAGGTCGGGGGTCAAACCGGCTTTGCCCTGCGTGGCGGAGGAGTACACCACCGGGAAGTCAGACTGCCTGTCAGAAGCGCCCAATTCGATGAATAAGTCAAAGGTTTCGTTCAGGACGTGCTCCGGGTCGGCATCTTTCCGGTCGATTTTATTGATCACGACGATAGCGCGGTGGCCCATCGCGAGCGCTTTTTTGAGCACGAAACGGGTCTGCGGTCTCGGGCCTTCAGCGGCATCCACGAGGAGGAGCACACCATCCACCATATTGAGGACGCGTTCAACTTCCCCGCCAAAGTCAGCATGGCCTGGGGTGTCTACGATATTAATTTTAACTTTATGTTCGCTTTGAGGATCGAAAATGCTGATTGCTGTATTTTTGGCGAGAATTGTAATACCGCGTTCGCGTTCGAGGTCATTCGAGTCGAGGACCCGTTCGGCAACCTGTTGGTTTTCGCGAAAAACGCTCGTTTGTTTGAGCATCCCGTCGACGAGGGTTGTTTTCCCATGGTCAACGTGAGCAATGATTGCAATATTTCTAAGTTCAGGGCGGGTTATAAGAGTTATGTTTTCACATCCGGGTAATTTGTCTTAGCGTGTCAGGGAATTGTTGAACTGGCAAAAGATAAACTACACAACCAAAAAAACTACCCGACGAACAAGCATAAAAATGACCCCGCATGTGCGAGGTCTGTAACGACTGAGTATGATAACACATAGGAAGGGATTAGGGTGTAAGAGTTGTGTAGAATAACGCAAAAATCAGGGATGAAAGCTCTCTTCATCCCTGATTTTTGCGTTATTTCATTGAGAACTCTATCCCATCACCCATCCAATCCCCAAGCTTTCCAGTTTTTCATGGGAGGGATTCCCGGTTTCCACGTCCCAACCGGACAGGCGATAATAGTGGTCCATCATTTCAGACCACTCTTCGTAATCGATCTTGACGCCGTCGGTGCGCCCACCCTTCAGTCCCTTTTTAAACATTTTTTCGGAGAGCGTATCGTTTTCGCGGCCAATGCCCTCGCGAGCATTGAACGCACGCATCATGTTAACCCGGCGTTCGCCCAATTCTTGCAGCTCTTTCATCGACACATCCCACCCCGTGATCGCATTGATCGTCCGCAAGAGCTGGTTCATGTCGAAAAGCTGCCATGCTGCGCCGTAGACAAACTGGCATACGTTGACGCTGTCCAGCGCGCTGTACCCCCACTGGGTTGTCATCGCATAGCGCACCTTTTCTTCATTGATGCCGCGCGAGGATTGCGGGTTTGTCAGCCCGATCTGTTCCATTCGTTCAGGGTACGCTTTGTAACCGCTGTCATGCTCGCTTGATTGGTGGTCAGCGCCAAACGGGTTGGCAGCATAAATGATGCTGAGGGTGGGTTTTTTCTGGGGCATGTGGGCGGGGGCTTCCTGCTTTTTGCTCACAATAAGATACGCCTCTGTGCCACGTCCAATTTTTTCAGCAGCGCGAGCAGACCCTTCGGCCAGCAGATCGCCGAACCCTTCGCGCTCCCCGATCATTTTTGTGAGTTCAACCATCAGGTCGGCATCGCCGAAGTTGAGTTCGAGCCCGCCGGTATCTTCGGTTGTCAGCTTTCCTTCCGTGTAAGCTTCCATCGCCCAGGCGATCGTGGCGCCGCAGGAGATCGTGTCCATCCCGTATTTATTGCAGTATTCGTTGGCTTTAGAAACCGCAGCCAGGTTATCGATCCCACAGTAGCTGCCAAACGTGGCGAGCGTTTCGTACTCAGGGCCGCCGTAGTGAGGGTCAACTTGATGGGGACCTTCTTTAATTTCGACGACGCGTTTGCATCGGACCGTACAACTGTAGCATGTGTCGCGTCCCTTTGTGTTCTGCATCCCTTTGTCTGCACCAACGAGGATTGTGTCGTACATCGTAATGCCGTCAATAGGTTCCCATCCGTCAAAAACGCCGCTGTTGAAGTTGTAGGTTGGCAGCCCGCCCACTTGGTGCTGGGCCGCGACTGTCTCTGCGGTTCCATATTTGGCAAGTCCGGCGGCGTTCGAATCTGGTAATGCCTTTACCCCCCATTTTGTGAGTTCGAGCAGTTTCTTCCGATCGGCGATTGTGGGTTTATTTTTCCCGCGCACGGCGATGGCTTTTAGGTTTTTGGCCCCCATCACAGCCCCCATTCCAGTCCGCCCGAACGCGCGGTTGCTCATCGTCATGATGGCTGCATAGCGCACGAGATTTTCGCCCGCAGGGCCGATTTGAAGGACCTCGATATTTTTGTCGCCGTGTTCCTCTTGAATGATCGCTTCGGCTTCACCCGTGATCTTCCCCCACAGGTGAGAGGCATCCCGTAGTTCGACTTCTCCGTCGTGGATCCACAGGTAGACCGGCGAATCGGCTTTGCCTTTGATCACGATGCCGTCAAACCCGGCAAATTTCAGCTCTGCGGGGAAAAAGCCGCCGCTTTGCGCATCCCCAATACAATCGGTCAGTGGCGATTTTGCGGTGGCGGTCATCCGGCTCTGCCCCGAAATCGGCGCTCCCGTGATAACGCTTGCCATCAAGGCCAGCACGTTATCAGGCCCGAGGGGATCAACGCCGGCGGGCATATTTTTGAAAAGATAATACATCCCCATTGCGCTCCCGCCCATATATTTCCGATAAAAGGCGAGATCGGGCTCTTCGATTTCGATGTCTCGAGTGGTGAGATTGACGTGAAGGATCTTTCCGTTATATCCGTGGGGCATTGGGTTCTCCTGGGTGGTGCAAATGCAGTTTTGCTAGGTTTTTGGGTGATCGCCGCCGCCGATGACGGTGAAAAGGTGTACCTGGTCGCCATCATTAAGCGTTGTGTTTTCGTCGGCCTCGTACATCTCGTTTATAGAGACTTCTACCTTGCGCGTAATACCGAAATGAGCGATGAGATCGGAGGCGGTGGCGCCTTCGGAAAGGTCAACCACTGTTTTTCCTTTTTGGGCTTTCGGGAGAGTATCTCGAAGAATACCGTGGAGACGAACACTTACTTGCAAGGGATAATCCTTAAATTTGAGATAATAATATTTTACCCCATCAATCAAATCGCGCCCATAAATGCAATATTCTCACTTAAGAAATTATCGGAGTATGATTAAAAGCGATATGAAACCGGATCTATTTATTCACAACATCCATCTCATTACGCCTGGCAAAATCATCCAAAATGGCTTTCTCCGCACCCGGGGCGGGAAAATTGAGACGTTGGGCTATTTTACCGGGATACCCACTTCGATCATCACGCTCGATGGGCAGGGCGGCTGGTTGGCCCCGGGTTTTATTGACCTCCAGGTTAACGGCGGTTTTGGCTATGATTTTACTGCCGATCCGGGTTCGATATGGGATGTAGCAGCACGTTTACCTCAGTTTGGGGTGACATCTTTCCTGCCCACCATTGTGACTTCACCGCGCGAGACGATTGATAAAGCGCTCAATATTTTTTTGGAGGGAGGAACTGGGCCTGCAGGCTCGGTTGCGCTGGGCCTGCACATTGAAGGCCCGTTTCTGAACCCGAAGAAAAAAGGCACGCACAACCCGAAACATTTGCGCACCCCTGAAAATTGGGGCTGGTCCCGAACGACCGGTGCCCGGTTGGTCACGCTCGCCCCTGAGTTGTCCGGTGCCCTTGAATTGGCCCAAACCCTGCGAGACCGCGGCGTCGTGGTCAGCGCGGGGCACTCGATGGCGACATTTGCGCAAACGAAAATTGGTTTTGAGCATGGCATTCGATACGGCACGCACCTTTTCAATGCGATGCGCCCTGTTCACCACCGCGAACCTGGGATCATCGGGGCCCTGCTCGACGATGAACGTGCAACGGTGGGCCTCATTCCCGATGGGGTGCACGTCCATCCCTCACTCGTGCGCCTTGTGTGGGAGGTCCTCGGTCTGGAACGGCTCAACCTCGTGACGGATGCAATGGCCGCGCTTGGAATGCCGCCCGGTGACTATATACTTGGGGAAACAAAAGTAATTGTCACCGAAACGGATTCCCGTTTGCCTGATGGTGCGTTGGCCGGGAGCATCGTGACCATGGATGCTGCACTCCGAAACTTGATTGCATATACAGGCGCTTCCCTTCCCGATGCACTGCAAACGATCACTTCAACCCCCGCCCGCCTGTTGGGAGAGTACCCCGGTAAAGGGGCACTGCAGCCAGGTTCGGATGCGGATTTGGTTATTCTTTCGGAAAAACTTGAAGTGAAAAATACGATCATTAATGGAGAAATTGTTTACCCTTAACAAATAGGTGCGACGTGCGGCGTAGGCCCTTCGCTATGCTTACGTAGGGTATGGGTGCAGGTAAATCCTACATCACACTCCGCACTCCGCCCGCACTCCGCACGTAGTACGTAGACCGTAGGACATACCCGCATGATCGAAAACTCACACCTCTACCGCGAAATTCACGAACAGCCGGACGTGCTTGCACGATTTTTAGATGCTGAACAGCAAACGATGCAGAAGTTGGCAAAAGAAATACGAACTCGGAGAATTTCCCACGTATTCATTGCGGCCCGCGGCACCAGCGACAACGCCGCCCGGTATGCCAAATATGTCCTCGGCGGGCGGAACCGTTTACCTGTTGCCCTTGCGGCGCCGAGCCTGTTCTCGATTTATAAAACGCCGCCAACATTTGGAAACGCGCTGGTACTCGGTATCAGCCAGAGCGGAAAAAGCCCCGATATCGTCGCGGTACTTGCCGAAGCGAGAAAGCAGGGTGTGCTCACCGCTGTCATCACCAACGAACCTGACTCCGACCTCGCCCGTAAGGGAGATTTTGTCATTCCCCTGCACGCCGGGGAGGAAAAAGCCGTCGCCGCAACGAAAACATATACATCCGAACTCGCTGCCATTGCGCTCCTCAGTGCATCCCTCACAGAGGAGCCCGACGCTTTGGAGCACCTGCTCGAAGTCCCGGGAGCAGTGAAAGCGACGCTCGCCCTTGATGCCGAGATTCAATCCGTTGCCCCGCGCTACCGATATATGGAGCAGTGTGTTGTCATCGGGCGTGGTTTTAATTATTCGACTGCGTTTGAACTTGCGCTGAAAATTACAGAGCTCACGTACACGATCGTTGAACCGTACAGCAGCGCTGATTTTCTCCATGGGCCGCTGGCAATGGTAGAGCCGGGTTTCCCTGTTATTTTGATCGCCCCGCAAGGCGTTTTAATCCCTGAAATCCGTGAATTTTCCGCTACCCTGCGTAATCGGCAGGCGGAGATCGTGACGAT
The DNA here is from genome assembly GCA_963768565.1 of Rhodothermales bacterium. Taxonomy (GTDB): domain Bacteria; phylum Bacteroidota; class Rhodothermia; order Rhodothermales; family JABDKH01; genus JABDKH01. The sequence goes on along the minus strand of CAVYIO010000032.1, from coordinate 6,211 downwards.
AAGCGATGATCCGGAATTGTTGTCGGGGTCGCGAATCCCAATCGGGCTGCCGCGCCCCGTCCCGGAGTGGTTGTCCCCCATTACCGCAATCGTGCCGGGCCAGCTATTGGCCCTCCATCTCGCCCACGCCCGCGATTTTAACGTCGATTCTCCCCGCGCGATCCGAAAGATCACCGAGACGCGTTGATGCAGGAGAATTTTCGTAGAAGATTGCTGCATCGCAACTTTCACCTGCGCCGTCGCACCTAAATTATTTTGAAAAAGGGAGGCGAATATGTTATGATTTCTTCGTTCCCTATTTCACAAACGGTTTTCTTTTCATAGGAGGAAGCCATGACAACCGCTGTATCCCCCTCAAAGGTTTCTATTAAAGACGCCCCCGACGTACCCAGGCCACTGGCTTCTTGGCGTAATGTCTGATTTCCAAAAGGAGCAGGTACATTTTTTTGGAAACGCCGCCCGCAAATACGGCGATGTGGTTCACGTCCGGTTTGGGCCGGCGAACAATTACCTCGTAAGCCATCCGGATGGGGTCCAGTACGTCCTCCAAACCAACAACAAAAATTATGTCAGGCAGGCTTTTGGCAACAACTTGATCAAAATATTTTCAGGATTGAACTTGTTTACCAGTGACGGCGATTATTGGCTCCGGCAGCGCAGGATGTCTCAGCCTGCGTTCCACCGCCGCCGCATCGACGGGTTTGGCGCAATCATGACGGATGCCGCGCACAGGATGCTCGACAATTGGAAGCCCGCAATTGAGCAAGGTGCTTTTATCGATATGCACAGAGAAATGATGCAGCTCACAATGGAAGTCGTTGGACGCGCTTTATTCAGCGTCGACCTGACGGGTGATTCGAAAATCCTTGGGAAAGCGCTCCACACTGGCACAGACTACATCAATTATCGTTTCAACACACTGTTTGCACCGCCGTTGTTTATCCCTACCCGGCGAAACCGGGAAGTGAAAAAAGCAATTTCGGATACCCGCCGCATCCTGCAAGAGATGATCGATGATCGGCGGCAGACTGGGGAACAAAAAGATGATCTGATGACGATGTTCATGGAAGTTCGTGATGAAGAGACGGGCGAAGGAATGTCTGATGAGCAACTCCGTAACGAACTAACCATTATGATCGGCGCCGGGCAGGAAACCACATCCCACGCCCTGACGTGGACACTGTACCTGCTCTCCCAACACCCGGAAGTGGAAGCAAAACTGCTCGAGGAATACAAATTGGTTTTGGATGGCCGCACGCCCACAATCGATGACCTGCGAAGCATGCCCTACAACCTGATGGTGCTTCAAGAGTCGATGCGCATGTATCCACCCGCGTGGGCGATTTCCACCCGGACGGCAGTGGCAGACGATGTAATTCTCGGATACAGGATACCGAAAGGCAGCGGGGTAATGATGATGCCGTACGCACTGCACCACGACCCGAGATTTTGGGATGCCCCGGAGCGTTTTGATCCGGAAAGGTTCAATGAGGAACGCAGCGAGGGGCGGCACAAATTCCAATACATCCCGTTTGGCGCTGGGCCGCGAAAATGTATCGGGTACATGTTTGCCCTGATCGAATCGCAGCTAATTCTGGCGACGCTGCTCCAAAAATATAATTTTGAGCTGAAACCCGGCTACAAAGTAGAGATGGAGACAAACTTCACGCTCCGTGTCGCCGGGGGACTACCAATGCGGGTTGCGCCGCGCTAACGCGTCGGCGCGGTGTCCGAAGCTTTAATCTCATAGCCGATAAGCGCATGGTTTATCCCTGAAGGCCATATAAAAGAATCCATTGGGACGATGAAATTGCTTCGACCTTCGGTTTGGCAATGAGACATTCTGGAAAGATGCAATTCCGTCGGTCAAAAGGCTCGCAATGATACGGGGGTCAGTTGAGACTGTTCCGAGAAGAAGGGTTGGCAAAGACAAGCAGGTTAATGATAAACTTTCCGGCATGACGGCCAAAATCAGGTTTATCGAAGAACTTGCCATGAACGCGTGGCCCGCTGAGACCATCCAACACGTAGATGGGTGGCGTGTCCGGTACAACCACGGCGTCACCCGGCGGGGGAATTCTGTTTGGCCGAACGAATGGGGCGGACGCGTCCCGCTCGCGCTCAAATTGGATCTCATTGAATCCTTTTATTCCCGCAGAAATCTCCCCACACGCTTTCAGATTTGCCTCGCCGCATTGCCGGAGGGCCTGGATGATGTACTTGAGGCGCGCGGGTACACGATCGATGCACCCACGGAGGTGCGGACCGCGCCGCTGCGCGCTGTACTCGAATCCACGGCACAGGGGCATATTCCCCATATGTCCGAAGCGCTCACCGACGCATGGTTCAGTACATATTCGAAATCCGAAGGCCTTTCGGAGGCGACGGCAGTCGTTCGAAAACGCACGCTCTCCCGAATCGGGCCGCGCTCGCTGTTTGTGTGGGTGGAAATCGATGGTGTGCTGGCAGCGGTGGGGCGCGGGGCGCTGGAAAGGGGCTGGGTCGGCGTGTTTGGGATGAGCACCGTGCCGAAATATCGACGGCGGGGCTGTGCAACGACGATCCTTTATACTTTAGCATTTTGGGGGCGAGAGAACGGCGCCGAAAATATGTATCTTCAGGTGATGGAGCGGAACACCAACGCGCTCAGTTTATATGGGAAATTTGGGTTTGAGCGGTTATACGGGTATCATTACAGGGAGAAAAGTGTCCCTGATATTTCTTGAGCGACCGAAAAGGCAGCCCCTGGATACACACAGATAAATGGAAGAAAAGATACAGCTGCACATGCTGGGTGCATTCCAGATACAAAACAGACCCGATCTGAAATTGCGCCGGAAAAATCGTGCGCTTTTGGCATATCTGGCCCGCGCTTCACGTCCCATCTCCCGTCATGAACTTGCCAATCTCTTTTGTCAGGGTGCGGCTGACCCTGCCCACACCTTGCGCCTCAGTTTGAGCCGCCTGCGTAGAAATTTAGGCGAGGGGGCTTTACTCGCTTTCGGCGAAACTGTCGGGCTCAATCCGGATCACATTCAAACAGATGCGGCCCTTTTTCAAAGCGTGCTGGGGGTTCCAAATGTAGATCAGGTATCCCGCGACACATTAGCAAACGTTGTTGCTCTTTATCAAGGCGAGTTCATGGAGGCGGTTTTACCTGCCCCGACCGCGCCCGAGTTCGAAATGTGGCTCGTCGCCCAGCGCAGCACATTTCAACAGCTGTACGAACGGGGGGCGTTTGCCTGGCTTTCTTCGATGATCGCTCACGAACAGGTTGAGGCCGCACTCCCGGTCGCACTAAGACTTGTCCAGCATAACCCCCTTTTAGAAACAGCCCACGCCCACCTCATCCGGCTCTACGCGAAAACTTCACAGCGCGCACCGCCGCTCTTGCCCAGTTTGAAACGTGCAGGTCGATCCTAAAGGAAGAACTCGCCGTTGAGCCAAGCCAGGACCTTCTATCCCTGCACGCAGATATCCTGGCTGGACGTCCGATTTCCCTGCGTACTGATGCCTCATCTCCCCTTCCGGCAGACAGGTTATCTGCTTTAATCGGAGCCGATTTCGTCGGGCGGCAGGATGCGTGGCGTAATCTGGATGAAACCTGGCAGAAAGCGGGCGGCGGGCAAAGCAGGACCCTTTTAATCAGCGCGCCAGCGGGCGGTGGTAAAACCCGACTGGTGCAAGAATGGGCAAAAACGATTTCCGGAGCGCTTTATCTTTATGGCGCCTGCTATGAATCCACCCGCACCCTTCCATATCATCCCTGGACGCTGATCCTGGAACATTTGCTATCGCAGCTCGCCCCGGACGCCCTTGCTGGACTTCCGGCGTCCGTCAAACTTGTCCTTTCCCGCCTGCTGCCCCATACAACCTCCCCCGGCAGCTTAAATTCTTCTGGTCAGGCCCTCCAACTCTTTTCCGCCGTCCACACTTTGCTCCGCCTGGCCCCGAACCCTCTGGTCTTGTTTATTGACGACTGGCAATGGGCTGACCGGGCAAGCCTGCAGCTTGTGGCTTTTCTGGTTGAGCGGGACGCTCCCACTCTTCTTATTGGTGCATACCGTCCTGAAGAAGTCGAGGACAACCCGGATCTGGCCACCCTGCTGCACGATCTGACACGCAGCGAGGCGTGCGACACCCTTTCGCTCCCGCCCCTATCACCCGATACCGTGGCGGAATTAATTGGACGCCTGTGGGCGGGACTGCCTGCCGGGTATCGCGAACCGCATTTGCGCGACCAGCTCATACAGGCTACGGGCGGAAACCCTCTTTTTGTCAATGAAATTGTGCGCGAGTTGTCTGGCGCCCCACGTTTGCCGGAAAAATTACCGGTGCCGCCCAGCCTGCGTGCACTCATCCAGCGGCGCCTTCGGCAGCTCCCCGAAAGCGGGCGGCAGGTTTTGGAGGCGCTCGCCATTCTGGGCCAACCGGCTGGGCTTGATCTTGCTCAACTGATCAGTGGGAGGAGCGAAGGGGAGACCCTCGAAGCGTTGGAACTGGGTTTGCGCTGGCGGTTGTTGGCTTCCCTTGTTGATACACCGGCACGGGTGGACTTTGGCCATGATTTGATGGGTCAGGCGGTTCTCGAACAAATCACCCCGATACGAAAACAACGTCTGCACAGGCGCGCCGCCGCTTCATTGGCGCAACAGGCCTCCCCGGCTGCCGTTCTAGCTTACCATTGGGGCCGAGCCAATGAGCCCCGCGAGGAATATCTTTATTCTACAAAGGCAGGAGATGAGGCGGCCGCAGTGTACGCGTATCAGGAGGCGCTTGACTACTGGCAGCGCGCACTTGACCTTTCCGCTGACGCGACTGAGCAAGCTGCGATGCATCAAAAAATGGGTCAAGCCTGGACGGTCCTTGGGGATTGGGATCGCGCGGAGGCGTTGTTCAAAACCGGATTGCGTATGGCGGGGGAAGACCCGAGCGAGGTGAGGGCGGAACTTCAAGCCTCGTACGGCTTGCTGCTGGAGTACAAAGGGGAATTCGCAGCCGCGCTGCGACAGGAGGAACCCGCCCTTGCATACTTCGAGGCGGTAAACGACCGGCCTCAGGTTGCACGCACCCTTGGTTTGATCGCCTTGCTCCACTGGCGGCAAGCTCGCTACGACCAAGCGCTTCAAATCTGCACGCGAGCTCTCGCTGACCCTGAAGCCCTGACCGATCCTGCGACCCACGTTCGGCTCCTCAATATCAGCGGGTTGATTTATTGGCGGCGTCGAGCGTATGAGGCGGCGCTCGAGAGTTTGAACAAAGCTCAGGCGCTTGCCCTGCAACACGGGGACCGCACAAATGAGGCGCTCGTTTTAACCAACCTGGGCAACGTGGTCCAGGAACTCGGGCAGTATGACAAGGCCATCGCTTATTACCAGCAGGGCTTGGATATTTACAAAGCGATGAAAAACAAGCTGGGGATCTCGATGAGCCTCGGCAACCTGGGCCTGATGTATTTTTATCAAGGGGATGATCAACGCGCCCTTGATTTCGGCCACCGGGCGTTGGAAATGGATGAGGCGCTTGGGAACCGGGAGAGCGTGGCTCGGCACTTGAGCAACCTTGCAAACAGCTTCGACCGACTGGAAAGGTACGGCGAGGCGCTGGACTACTGCCGGAGGGCGTTGGAGATCGACGCTGGGATCGGGAACCGCCGGGGGGCGCTGATCCACGCGGGCAACATGAGCACCGTTTACCTGCTCTGGGGATACCCGGAAGAGGCATTGGCTTGCCTGGCGTATGCGCTCTCTGAGGATCCCCGCAGCGAGCATCCCCGGGAGCTTGCCCGGCATCTTGTCCAAATTGCGGCAGTTATCCTTTCTAAAGGCCAGCCTGACCGTGCTGAGGATATTCTCCGGTGGGCGATGCCGCTCCAGATTAAATTAGAACTTCCCTTTGAATTGACTTTCGCTCATTGGATCCAGGCGCGTGTGTTTATGGCACAAGAGGAGTTTGCCGCTGCGGTCATTTCCCTTCAAAAGGCATCCGAAAATGCAAAACAGTCCGCGCGCGCCGATCTTGAATTGGAAGCTGAGATTTTGCTGCCTCGCGTAAAAGTCCTGGCGGTAGAGACTACCCCGGAGGCCGCTCGCCTCAGTTTGAAGCGCCTCTTTGAAAACCAGCTGACTTTACGCCAAAAAGCTGCCGTGTTGTACGAGCAATGGCAGCTCGATAAAACCCCGACCCTCCGGAAGCACGCCCGCGAGGCCTA
>CAVYIO010000031.1:0-108401 GCA_963768565.1 Rhodothermales bacterium | reverse complement strand
AGAGTGAGACGGCGCGGCGTAGTTCCCAGCTCCTTGCCGTCCTTGTATACGTTGGCCCAGCCCCCTCGGGTCACGATATCGATCGTTCCGCGTCCGGTCTTCGCGATCGACGTGGAGCGCACGCGTTCCGCTGGCTTTGGCTTTGTCTCCGGTGCCAAGGGCTCCGCCTTCTCATCGACCGTGACCTTGGCGGCCAACGCCTGTCGTTCATCGACGGGAGCTGGAGGGACCGGTTGAGCCGTGAGGCCCGTCGGCGGCTGCACCGACTGCAGTTCGCCCTGCCCATCGTCTCCAATGCGGGCGGCTCCGACCCCCAGAACGGCGAGTCCAGCGAGAGTTGCGACGAGGAACGCAAAAACCCTCGAGCGTCTCGACCTACCGCTCTTCGCGCCAGCGAGCGAGGTCTCTGAGAACTGCATGTCCGGTGCGGAGAAGGCATCGATTCCGCTCGGACGTCCGACGGCTGGCACCGGCTCATCCGCCATCCGTGCGAGCTCCATGAGCTGGCCCTTCCTCGCTTCTCCTTCCGAAAACAACTCGGACATCCAGTCCGAGAGGTCCGCCGCACCGATGGTCTCTCGATACCCTGCGATCACCTGTGAAAGCGCACGCCCCATGTCTCGGGCCGTTTGCCAACGGTCCTTGGGATCCCGCGCGAGCGCCTTCAGCACGACCCCATCGAGCCCGAGAGGGATTTGCGCATATCGATGTGTGGATGGTGGGACGATCTCGTCGTAGAGAATCGCGTGGACCGACTTTGCGGTCGAGTCGCGACGGAACAGGCGCTTGAGTGCCAGCATCTCCCAGAGCGCTACACCGAGTGCCCATACGTCGACTCTCCGATCGATCGGTCCGGTCGTGAGTTGCTCCGGCGCCATGTAGGCAAAGGTTCCCTTGATCTGTCCGGTCGCGGTGTGATGCAACTGTTGACGCGCGCTTGCGACACCAAAGTCCACGACCTGCACCGAGCCATCGTATGTGATGAACAAATTCCGAGGAGACGCATCTCGGTGTACGACGTGAAGCGGGGCTCCGCTCACGTCCTTGAGCTCGTGCGCGGCGTGCAGCCCCTCGGCTGCTTGCGCGATGATAGACGCCATGCGCAGCGGCATCAGAGGATGCCCTCGATGCGCCTTGTCAACTGCCACCCGTCCGTACAGGCGCGACAAGGGCTCGCCCACCAGATACTCCATGGCGATGTAGTACTCGCCATCAGCGTGACCGAAGTCGAATACGCTGCAGACGTTCGGATGAGTGATTCGCGAAGCGATCTTCGCTTCGTCGAGAAACATCTCGACGTATTGCTTCTCTTTCGCGAGGTGCGGATGAATGCGTTTCAGCGCGACCAGCTTCTCGAACCCCGAGGAGCCGAAGGTTCGAGCCAGGTAGACGGTAGCCATTCCCCCGGATGCAAGCTCGAAGCAGAGCTGATAGCGACCGATCCGTTTAACGGGCGTGCGCTCGGGTCTCTCCGAGTCATCGTCCCGAAAGATCTCCACGACGTCCGCGTCGATCGCTTCCGCCTTATCGGCGCTGGCTCGCATCTCGTTGGCCCTCTACTAGCCTAGCGGGTGCCTTGATGGCAATTCCAGCGGAATTTTTGATTATCAATGCATTTCAGGCTATCTTGCTGGGCAGGCTGTGAAAATGGGGTTTCGGCATGGAATCATTGCCTTTTTGGCACTGTTCTGGGCGCTGCCGGGAGCGGCGCGCGCGCACCCCTTGCTTGATCGCGCGATCGCTGCGTACGAGCAGGCTGAATTCGACCGGGCGTTGCGCACCTTCCACACGGCGGAGAGAAACGCCGATCTATCCGTGGACGAGCTGCTCCAGCTCTTCGAGATGCGAGCGCTCGTGCATGACGCGCTCGATGATAGGGCATCCATGAGGATCGATCTGCAGCGCCTGGTCGCGGTTCGCGGCAGCTATCAGCTCAGCAAGCTCGCACCGCCTCCGGTGCGCGCGGCCTTCGAGGAGTTGCGCATGGCGAGCTCCGGGCCGCTGGCCGTCGAGCTTCAGATCGAAGACAAGACCATCGAAAACGAGTCGTGGGTGGTCGCTCGCCTCTTGCGGGCTCCCGATGGCCTCGTCCACCACACCACGCTCCAATGCAGTGTCGACAACCATGCGAAGACCGTCTCTCGAACTTCCGAGGGAACGAGTGTCGGTGTGAAGCTGCCGGAGTCCGGCGTGCACCACGGATGCACCGCGACGGCGCGAAGCAGGCAGGGCGGGGTCCTGTTTAGCGCGAGCACCGAAGGGCAACCCGTTGTGCTGCCTTCGAATTCGGTGGCTCGTTTCCAGGTCCCTCAATATCAGTCACCGGGCGACAGCGGTGAAGTCCGGAAAAAGAAATGGCCGTGGATCGTGGCGATCTCCGTCGCTGTGGCGGCAGGCGCTGTAACCACAGGTGTCCTTCTTTCCCGGCGCTCGAAGAGCGATAGTCAACTCCAAGTAGGTCCGCTCAGCGTGAATTGGTGAGAGACTTGCGTGGCGTTGACACCCAGCGATCCCTCTCGAAGATCGTTGCGTTGCTCGGGATGATTGCCGCCAGCTGTAACTCGAGCGGCTCAGAGTCGCTTGGAGTCGAAGTTTCGTTTGCTTCTGCCGCCCGCTCCGGGCAGCCGGTACGCGTGGAGGTTTACCTGGTCGACTCCTGCGATACGATCTCCGTCGGCAGCCGCCCCGACGACCCGATCATGAGCACATACGGACTCCGGGCGGGAGGCGCGGGTCCCGTGCTCGGCGCAGTCGAGCCTGGCGAATACGGCCTCTATGCGATCGCTCAAAACGAAAGCTGCATCGTCATGGCGGCGGGTTGCGTGCCGGTCGCGATCGAAGCCGAAACCAAAGGACCTCTGTCGATCACCCTGCAAGGGTATGCGGGCGCAGGTTGTTCGGTCGGCGAGGAGTGCGTCGTCCAAAGCGGTGAGTGCGTGCAACGGACGATGGATTGCTCCACGGAGCCCGATGAAACGCCCTGCTCGACCGACAGCGCTGACGGGCTTTGCCGAATGGGACAATGTTGCGTGGGCTGTTGGGACGGAGGCACCTGCCACGCGGGCGACGAAGAAGCGCGCTGCGGCGCAGGTGGCGAGATCTGCAGTCTTTGCGAGTGCTTCAGCGACGTGTGCACTTCGGGCGCATGCACACCCACCCCAGCGTTCACCGAAGTCGACATGGGGCTGAGTCACGCCTGCGCCATTGCCGACGACGGGCGCCTTTGGTGTTGGGGGTCCGATGCCCAAGGTGAGCTCGGGCTTGGCGCAGACCCGGTTGGGAACTGCGTACGCGAGCGGCTGTTCCGAGCCGACCGAGATGAACGCCCCCCTCGAGGGATCCGTGCCCACCTGGGCGCAGGCAAGCGCGGGCGACGCAGTGACCTGCGCCATTCGCGCGACGGATTCGTCGCTTTGGTGCTGGGGCAGCAACGCGAACGGCCGAATGGGCGCTACGAGCGACGTTCCTGTCGCCGACGAGCCCATGCTCATCAGCTCCGCCGTTCACGCAACGGTTGACAACGAGGGGGGTGGCGCCTGCACGATTCGAGCATCGGACTCATCGCTTTGGTGCTGGGGCGCCAACAACCGGGGGCAGGCCGGACAGGGCACGAGCGGGGCCGACGTCTATGGCCCTACCGAGATTCCCTACGGGTCGACCTGGGACGAGGTCAGCATCGGCAACGAGTTCGTCCTTGCGATTGCCGAGAGTCAGTTTTGGGGGTGGGGGAACAACTCGAAGGGGCCGATGGGGACCGGCGCGACCGAAGGGACCACCCACCCTGCCTCCACTGGCTTCGCGGGGTCGGCGGTCGAGGCCGGGGGGGATACCTCCTGCGGGCTCGACAGTGATGGGGTTGGCCACTGCTGGGGCGCCAACACCAGCGGCGAGGTCGGCAACGGTCAGGCGACGCTCCCGCCCACCTCGACCGGTCCCGCACTCCCGCCGGCCACAACACCTATCGGCGGCCCGCCGCCATTCGCGTCGGGATCGACGAAGCCGGTGGCGAAGAGCGTGATCAACTCGCCGGCCCTGTCGGTAAGATCCAGAGTGAACGTCTGACTCAGTGCCTGTCGTTTGCCGAAACCCGGCACGTTGAGATCCAGTTGGAACTGCCCCGCGGGCACTGCGGCTACGTCCGAAAGATCGCCAAACGAGATGTCCGTGAAGATCACCTCGCCTGCTCCCGTTAGTGTGAAACCGAGGCCCGGTGCATCCGTCGCCAGATTCCCCGCGACAACGAAGACGTTGTTTTCATCGGTGAACGAGCCGCTCAAATCATTCGACAGGAATACACCGAGATCGAGCTCTCGGCCATCGGGGTTCGGGGCAAACGCGTCCGGATTCCGCAGTCCACCAACGGCGATTACGCGCACCTCGCCGTCTTCGAATCGCGTGGTCGAGGTTTTGAGTAGACCTTCCTCGGACTCACCAATAATGACATCGTCCAGGCTGGCCGTGCGTTCCACAATGCCGGTGACCAGGTCCCTTCCGGCGATAACCTCTAGGAGCGGGCTGGTCTGACCGAATCGTGAACCGGAAGTCGGACATTCCGGAAGGATGACGGGACCACCTGCGCACAGGTCGTCCTTGAACGCCTCGGCCACGGCCAGAGGACCGCCCTGTGAGTCCACCCACAGAAGGAAGGCCACCTTGTCGGGGTCTGCGAATCCGTCCGCCAGGAAGATTCCGACCTGGACGAGGGCCCGACTGTAGGGGGTAAGGGCGACCAACCGGGAGAATGCCGAATAAACCAGTCCACGTGTGGTGACTGCAACGTCAGCAGGAGAAACTGAGAGATCGATTTGCCAGGCGATTCGACCCGGAGACTTTGACGCATCTACAGCATAGAGGGTGCGGGCCTGCGTCGTCACATAGACGAATTCCTCGTCAGCCGACTCGGACAGGCGTTGAACCCTGGTATAGCTGACGGCGGGTTGACGCACGACGGAGCCGTCCAGGCCGATCTTCCACTTGACTTGCCCGTCCGGCGTAATGGCGTAAAGTGAGTCACTAGCCGTCCCGACGTACAGCGTCCCGTCGAATCCTAGCGCCGGAGCGGTAGCAGCACCGTGAACATTCCGACGCCAGATCTGTGACCCATTGCTTCCGGGGTTCAGTGCATAGACGTAACCGTCTACGGACCCGATGTATGCGACCCCGGTAGCCAGAACCGGGGTGTCTTTGATACGACCGCCCGCCGCGAAACGCCATTGCTCGACACCTGCGTCATCATGAGCCACGAGCTCCGAAGTCGACAATGCATCAACGCTGTATCGATTTCCCGTCAAATCGAACGCCGGAGGAACCGCAGACCGGAACGGGGTGCTCGTTTCCTGCACACGCTCCAGTCGGCCAATAGAGTTCGGGACTAGTTCGAGTGGGCTGCCATAGACACTGGAATACAAGAGCCCGTCCGAACCTATGACCGGCGACCACAGTGAAGCGATTCCGGCTATCGGCGCCGGAGCAGGAATCGGCGTGCCTTGCACATAGTCGTACGCTATGATGCCAGACTCCTGTGACGATGGCGACGAGTAGCTAAAGTATACCATCCCACCCGCGCCGACCACTGCTTGTGAAAAGCGGCTTCGAGAAGATATTCCAAGGGCCGGTGCCGATCTCTCGGTTACGAGCACGCCATCATGAGTCAGTACGTTGAGCGACGCTATGCTTCTGCCAGGCTTCCGTGTCGTCGTAGCTGCTTGTCACAAACACCTGTCCTTCTGGTCCTATTACGGGAGCTCCAAGAATTGCGTCGTCCGACGTGTACGACCAGCGCTCAAACTTCGAATTGTTCGGTGCGTTCAGTTTCGACTGATGGCGCAGCCCCTGGCCGATGATGGGCCAGTCTGATTCCGCCACCGTAGCCGCCCTTCCCTCAAAATCCTGAACGATAGGTGAGCCCAGTTGTGGTACCGTACGGCTCATCGGTTCGAAGCTGTATTTGATGTTCTGCGGCGTGAAAGTTCCGCTCCAGAAGTGGTCGAGTTCGACTTCATACCGCCCCTGAGCGTCCGTGACCGGTTCACCCGGCAGTCCTGTAATCACCGTATTGGGAATCGGTTGTCCGCCGGGAAACTCCGTCAGCGTGCCGCTGATCTTGTGCCGCTTCAATGTGCCGACAAAATCCTGGACAACATCGCTGGCGATCGGGGCCCCGCTGAAGTCCACATTTGCCGGCGTGAAGTCGTGCGCAAGGCTGAATGGTCTCAGGATCTGATCATAGCCGAACGGGAGTTGGAGTGCGTACGTGCCGTCCGAGCTCGTCACAGCAGTATCGCGGCCGTCGACCTCAATCATGATGTCCCGGATAGGGTCGCCTGTGGCATCTGCTACCATTCCGCTGATCTCGAAGAGCGGACGGGCTGCAAAATTGACGCTGACGTCGTTGATCAGGTTGCTAAGTACGACAGTGGGTTGATCGAACTCATGGTCTGACGACGTCACGTCGATTGTTACTGAGAATCCGAGAGGCACGAGAATCTCGTACAGGCCTTCCGCATCCGTGACGCCGACGGCACCCGAGGTTTCCGGATCGTTGAGTTCGTATTCGACCTGTACGCCGTCGACGGGAAGCAACGTCTGGGCGTCGGTCACCGTTACACTCACAATGTTTGCCGGCGACAAATAGGCCGCCACCGTGGCTGCCGTCTGCTCCAGCCTTTCAACATTGTCTGCCTCCAGGAGACTTCCGCGCGCCACGCCTACCGCGTTGCCGTTCACCGCACGGTCAGGATCTGAGTACCGAATAAGAACGCGGCACTTAGGGTCACCATCGTCTCGAGGCCTCACCTGGCGGTCGCACAGGTCCGGATAAGCCATGATTGTCCGCCACTGGTTCGGCCCGTTCGTGGAATCAGCAGGACTAGTCCAATTGCCCGGTGGATTGACGTGTCCGTGATTGAATCCTATTGTATTGTCCACTGTCCAGTCATGACGCAACCCCAGATTGTGGCCGATTTCGTGCGCGAGCGTATTACTGCTTCCCAAGCAGCCCTCACGTTCAACGAAGTAGCCTTGTCTTGCACCCTCATTCCGAGCCCAGAACGTAGTGCACTCCCGCACACGTCGAATGATGAGACGACCAAACCTACCAGGTCCGCCCCATAGCGAGTTCGAAGACGGTTGAGACCCGAACCGACCTTGTTTCCCGCATTTCTTAGTCGTCTTATCTCCTCATCCGAATCGCCGAGTTCTGCGTAGCCCACCCGCGCAATTGCTGCCAGACGAACACGGATATCGGCTCCGCTGTTTACGTACGAACGATTCGTATAGTCGATTGCAGAGTAGATCCTGCTAAACACATCACGATCTTTCGCAGCTGCCGAATCCTGGCCGCGTCGGTGTACAGCATCAGAAGGTCGATGACGTGAAGTTTCGGCTCCCTTGCCTAGTGAATTCTTCAGCATCGACCTGCTGAGGGAAGACCTCGCAGAATGTCGATGGGCACCTCCTCCAACGGTTCAGCGTCCTCGTCGTCCACGTCATCAACACCTCCGCTGCTGACGCTTACGATTTCCCGAATCTCGTAATCTCGCCTCTCCAAGATGCACGAACTCGAAGGCGCGTCGCTCGGAAAGGACACTGCCATAGGCCTTGTTTTCTCCAGGGTCTATCTGAATGTTGGCGAACTCGGATTCTCTACCTGTCGTCCCGATCCAAGAGACCTTCGAATCCCCCCATCGACTGCCGCTGACCTGATCAAATACTATTGTGATATCGTCGAACAACTGCAACGTCGTTCGGGCATTCTCGGACACCGCCAGTGCCGAAAGAAGAAGGGTATCCATGGTCGCCCTTCGCTTTCGGATGACCTCGAAACCAGAAGACTGTTCCTCCACGCCGAAGGCAGTGAACAACTGCGTCGCCGGATCTGCCACCCGAACCGTGACGGTCGCGCGGGACTCCAGCCCGGACCCGTCGGCTATCGTGTACTCGAAAGTATCATCGCCGATGAATCCTCCCTGTGGTGAGTACAGAACTTCATTGCCGACGACCTGCGTCGATCCACGCCCACCTTGATCGGCACCGAGCACGAACAAGGGTTCTCGATTTCGATCGCGATCGTTCCACACCACATCTATCGTAACGGGTGCACCGGACGTCGTGAATGCCAGATCGTCCAGTGCCTCAGGTGCTATATCGGCCATGTCGACAATAGTAACGCGGGCCTCTGTCGGCGTGTAGCTCAGGTCGGCTTCCTTTCCGGACAGGAACGGTCCCTGCACCTCGTCAAACGATCCTTCAACAAGGTCGGCGCCGAGGATCTGCAGAACACTTCCATTCGCCGGCTCCACGCCCGAGTGGGCCATGCTCAATCCACCGCCCAACGATACATTGCCCTGCACGTTCAAGAACGAAGGCACGTCGTCGAGAATGGAAATTGACAACTCGGCATTTCGATTGTCGAAATCGCCCACCCACGAAAGCGTGTCAGCATCGGATCCACCAGGTTCCACGACTCCCTCGTTAACCACGTCGGCTGCTTGCGCGACGTCGATCGTACCGCTTCCTTCGATTCGCCCACCGGCAAGATTCCGAACGACGGAACCAGCACCAAACTCGATCTCGCCGCCAGCCTCGATCTCCGTAACACCGTCGTTGTCGTACAACGGCTGAAAGGTGGTCCGGCCTGGCTTCTTTCGCACGACGCCGCGGTTGTAGACGATTGGAAGTACCGTCGGAGTGCCCGTTACGGAAAGCGTTACGTTGTCTGCCAACTCAACAATTCCTGACGGTCCGACCTCAAGGACGGCACCCTCTCCCAGCCGCACCATCGATCCACCTATCTGAAAGAGGTCCTCAACCAGCATCCGCTTTCCGGTGAGCTGCCGACTGAAGCTGACGCCGTCAATGATCCCATCGTTTGTCAGTCGCACGGTGCCAGAGCCATCGAACGCGCCGCTGGTCCACTCCAGTCTTCCGATAGTCAAGTCCGCTTCGCCACCTATTGTGGATCCACCCATGTCGAGCAAGTCGACGGACAGAGGAGCGTTCGCATCGAGACGGCCGGCGCCCGCACTCGAGCCCTGCATCAGGATCGTGTCCGGCATAAGGACTGGCCGTGCGTTGATTTCAATGGCGCCGGAAAAGACTGAAACGACGCGACCCAGGCTACGAAGGTCAGAACCAATCTCGACCACTATGTCCGATCCCGCGACACGCGTTTCTCCACCGATGTCGTAGGTCCCGTCAATAGCGGCTGTTGTTGTGCTTGACGAAAACGTTACGGACCCATCTCCGCGGAAATCTGCCCCGCTCGAAATCATAGATGCCATCTGCGTCAAGGTTCGTGGTGTAGGCAAACTCGAGATCGCCGGCGGGCCCGATTATCACCTCTCCGCCTATGCGGCCTCCGGCCCGAAACTCCGCCGGCGAATACACCTCGATCGTTCCCGAGGGTGACTCTACAACGGCATCGATCGTCGACAGCGTGCCACCTGCAGTTACACGTAGTAGCCCGCTAACGTCGAGAGTGGAGACCGCAAGGGCGGTGGCACTGATATCCGCCCCGTCCTACGATCTCCAGCGTGGCACCACTGCCCACTGCGATCCGAGAGCCTTCAGCCATCCGCAACAACCCGCGTGCTCAACGCGAGCGCGCCGCGAATCTCCACCACTCGCACCTGCGCCAAGCTGCCTCAGGAAACTGACGCCGTCGATAAGACCATCACCCGTCACGATGAGTCTGCCTGGGCCGTTGACGTTGCCAGCCGACCAGTGCAGCTTGTTGACTGTAATGTTTCCTGTTCCAGCGATCTCCGACTGGTTTCCCCCCGTGATCGACAGACTATCCACCGTCAGATCCACATCCGTCTCGATCCTACCGGCACTCGAGCCGACTCGCATCCATACCGGCATCGTTGCAGGAGACGTCATGACGTGACCGCGGCCGCTGATTACGACAAAACTCGTCCCAAGAGTCTCCAGCGTCATTCCCTGTCCAAACGTGATATCCGACCCGGAGATCTCCGTATCGCCCCTCACGTCGTACACCCCGTCCAGCGTCGCAACCGTTGTGCTGGAAGAAAAGGTCACGGACCCATCTCCGCTGAAATCTGCACCCTCGAAATCATAGATACCATCCGCGTCAAGATTCGTGTTGTAGTCGAACTCGAGATCGCCATTGGGCCCCACAGTCACCTCTCCGCCTATGCGACCTCCGGCCCGAAATTCGACCGGGGAGTACACCTCAATCGATCCAAACGGTGCCTCCAGAACGGCCTCGATCGTCGATAGCGCACCACCTTCAGCTAAACGAAGTCGCCCGCCTACGTCGATGGTGGATACTGCCAAGGCTGTGGCACTGATATCCGCCCCGTCCGCGATCTCAAGCGAGGCACCAGCGTTGACCACAATCCGGGAAGCCTCCAGCCATCCGAAACAGCCCGCGGGACAGCGTGAGGGCGCCAAGAACTTCCAGCGTTGTACCCGCGCCAAGCTGCCTCAGGAAACTCACGCCATCGACAACACCTCCTGACGTCACAGTCAGGCGGTCGAGACCATCGACGCTTCCTGACGTCCATTGGAGGCTGTCCGTCGTCACAGTGCCCGCGCCGGTTATCGAAGACGTAGTCCTGATCGTAAGCTTTCCGCTCGATACAGCGCCTACGTCCAGGGCAAAACCGTCAAGCTGGAGTTCCGCGCCGGAAATCGTCAGACTCCCTACGGCCGTCGCGCTCGTAAGTCGTACGGTGTGTACCCCGATGATCTCAGCCGCGGTCGAGCCGCCGGGTACACCTGCGTCCCAGTTGCCACTGTCGGTCCACGACGAGCCGTCACCGAGGCCGGTCCAGGCAGTCTGTGCAGTCGACGTCCTGACCAGGACGATGCTGCAAAGAAGCGTTGCCAAAAGCAGCACGCAGTTTCTGAGGTGTCTGACTTTGAAAACATCTGTCGGCATAACTAACTCCTGTTCCCTGCAATTGCTTGCGGGAGATTGGTCGCGGGTAATCTCTTCAAAACGGATCTGTCCGAGCGCAGTGTGCAAGAAACGGATTCAACCGGAGAATGCCACACCTAAATCAAGCGTTCTGATTCGGAATCAGGGAGCAAAACGTGGCAAACTGGACGATCTCGAGTAGTATGTACATCTACGATCGGACACACCTCGTCATGAGCGTTCGTGATCGGTCCATTCACCTCTGCCGATCCGTTCGTTATGCGACTAGTCCGGGATGCGGTTTCTGGCCCGACAAGAACGTCGGACTGATGGTCGTCTCAAATCGGAATGGCCCCGTCTACCCGGCAGAAGAATTCACGCACTCCTTCGGCGGTTCGCAGAAGATTGGATGTGACGGACTCGTACGCGGCATAAAATCACGATATCGTACATTCCGATGCCTGCTCGCGTACGACCACGACCATGATCGGCCAGACGATATCCCACTACGAAATCCTCGAAAAGCTCGGCCGGGGCGGTATGGGCGTTGTCTACAAGGCCCGGGATGCTCGACTCGATCGATTCGTCGCGCTGAAATTTCTGCCGCCCGAATTCAGCGGTGACGCCGAAGCCAACGCCCGATTTATGCAGGAGGCCAGAGCGGCTTCTGCGCTCGAGCATCCCAACATCTGTACGATCCATGACATCGGCACGACAGACGACGGACGGCTTTTCATTGTCATGCCCTTTTATTCGGGCCAGACACTCAAGTATCGGATACAGGATGGTCCTCTGAGCGTCGAGGAGAGCGTCGATGTAGGCCGGCAGATTGCCAGGGGTCTTGCACCTGCACACGACGCGGGCATTGTGCACCGAGACATCAAGCCCGCAAACATCATGGTGACAGACCAGGGCGAGGTCACAATCCTCGACTTCGGTGTGGCCAAACTGGAAGGGTCCGATTTCACGAAGACCGGGACTACGCTCGGGAGTGTTTCGTACATGAGCCCCGAGCAGACACGGGGTGAACAAGTGGACGGTCGAAGCGATCTCTGGTCGCTCGGCGTGGTTCTTTATGAGATGCTGACCGGAAGCAGACCGTTCACCGGTGACTATGATCAGGCGGTCGCCTACGCGATTCTGAACCAGGATCCACAACTCGTCTCTGAAGTCGACCATGATATTCCGGAGTATGTCGTCGACATCATCCAGCGACTTCTCCGAAAAGACCCGGGTGAACGGATTCAGATGGCCTCGCAAGTCGTGAACATACTGGGCGGAGATGACACCCATGGGCCCGCGCAGCCTCAAGAGTCCAACCACATCGGAGGTCTGAGATGGGGGATGGTCGTGGCAGCCCTTGCACTGGTCGGACTCACCGTACTGATCTCGTACACACTGTTTGGCGGTGAAGAAGAGAAGCGAACCGCCGACGGAAGCAGCCCGACTGGCGGTCCTGCCATTCTCAAACATGCGGAGCGATCCCGAGACTGATTTCCTGGGTTATGCCCTGGCGGATCAGGTCATTGGCTCGCTGACGTACGTACAGAACCTGACCGTCCGCCCGTCGAGTTCAGTGCGCAAGTTCCAGCATGGAGACTACGACCTCGGCTCGGTGGCGGAGGATCTCGCCGTGGACTTCGTGTTGGCAGGCAACTACCTGCAGCAGGACGACAGGATGCGACTCACAGTCGAGTTGATCGATCTTAAGAATGACCAAAACATGTGGCGCGAATCGATCGAGGTTGCGTACCAGGATGCATTCGAGATGCAGGACCTGGTGGCAGAACGACTACTCACGCGACTGGAGATTTCTTTCTCCGACGACGAGCGCGGCAGAATGACGGCCGACGTGTCCGACAACCCACTGGCGTACGAGTACTACCTGCGATCGTTGTCGTACCCGGAGGACGCGGGAGGCAACCGACTTGCCGTCAACATGCTCCGCCAGTCAACTGAACTGGACTCGGCGTTTGCTCCGGCCTGGGATGCAATTGGCAGGCGAGCGCAGCTGATGGCGTACTGGGACCTCGGCGGCCAGTCGGTCCAGAATCAGGCACGACAGTCCTTCCGGAGAGCCCTCGACACTTAATCCAGAACTACTTAGCGCACTTGCACACCTCTCCATGCTATACACAGACTCCGGGGAGACTGATTTGGCCATGGAAACGGCGTTGCGGGCGCTGAAGATCAATCCCAACAGCGCAGAGGGCGTTTTCGCGTACGGCTACGTGCTTCGGTACGCTGGTATGCATGACGAATCGTTGAAAGCCATGACTCGCGCTCTTCAGATTGACCCCACGAATCCAACGTTTAAGTCGGCTGGCTATTCTTTTGTGATTGATGGACAATTCGACGAAGCGGCTGCGGTGTTTCAGTTGGGGAGTGCCGACGTAAGACTGAACTGGGAAGGTGAGATTGCAATCCGGCGAGGACGATTCGAAGAGGCGCGTGCGAAATTGTCGGAGGTCATCGCGTCTTACCCGAGCGGTGTTGCGGGACTTTCGTCGACCGCACTTCTGGCGGCGCTCGACGGCGACTACGCGCGAGGTGTAGAGGCTGCCCGCACGTGGGAGAACGCCGAGCTTCCGGATGGGGAAGGATGGTATTACCTCGCCGGGATGTATTGCATAAACCAGGAGGTCGTCAAGTGTATCTCCGTACTGGATACGGCTGTCGAACGGGGCTACTTCGCGTATCCTCACATGCTCCAGTGCCGATTCCTGGATCCGGCGCGGGGAAATCCGCAACTGGAAGTTGTTCTCGAGAAAGCCAGGCTGAAGCACGAAGCGTTCAAGGCGAAGTTCTTCGGCGGCAGTTCCGACTCTGCCGGATCGTAAGCTGACCGATGCCCTCGGGGAGCCGCAGGATAGCCGGTGCGTGGACCCGGGCTGCAGGAATCGACTTACTCAGCGGCGACGCGTCGCGTGGCCTCGATCATTCCCGGCGAACGTAGACCGGCCGTCTTGCCTATCTCGATAGCATGATCGATGTCAACGCCCTGGTTTCGGACAAGGTAGGCGGACCAGATGCCGCCGACCCGGTTCGATGAGGCACAATGCACAAGCACTGGCTCGTCGGTGTCTGACAGCACAGCAGCGAGCCGATCAACGTCGTCCACGGAGAAGGATGCGGGGCTTACAGGGATGCTCACGTAGCGCATTCCGAGTGAATCGACCAGCGATATCTCATCGAATGCAAGGCGACTGAGCTCCTCGGGATACCGGATGTTCACCACCGTCTTGATGCCCGCTTCCGTGGCGAATCTTTGGAAGGATGCCGCATCCGGCTGCCCCGCGAAATACACGTTGCCGTCCTGAAAGAGGTTATTGACCCCGTCCCAGCCATCAAGGCGTGCCGCCCCGTCAGTCGCAACGGTCGTCGACTGTGGCGAACTACATGCACCGAGCGCGGCCAGTAGCAGCGCAAGTACCAGAAATCTGTTCTTATGTCTCATTGTCATTGTCAATTCGTACCGGTTACCGGCGCCCTTCATTTGAGCCTGGCTCTCGAAACCTGAACCTGACCGCCGTCCAGCAGTACCTTCTTGTACCATCTTCGGATCCGTCACTCGGAAAATCCTCAATCACAGGGAGTACCTGTCACGCATGACCATCATCGATCGGATCCCTCTTCCGGTATTCATCGTCGCGGCCGTGCTCTTCGGCCTGGCCCCGTTCCTTTCCGTGCCGCATCTCTGGGAGAAGCTCGTGATGCTGAGTCAAGGCGAACTGAGGAGCACGATAGACATTTTCGACCTGTTCTTGCACGGAGGGCCCGTCCTGCTCGTCGTCTGGAAGCTCAAGAGAATGTACCGCCCGAAGATGGACGACCTGCCCGATGACTCGATTGATCAATGACAACGGAAGTCACGTGGGAGGGTAGATGGATTCTCACTTTCCCCCGGCATCCTCTCGCATCCGCAAGGGCGGGACGCAGGGGCTTTCGCGAGAGTGACGGAGGGTCGTGGACGACTCGTCGTCGCCCCACGAGCCAGTCGAGGGGTCTGCGCGCGGAGAAGGTCCGGCTATCGTCACCCCGAGCTTGTCGAGGGGCCCATGTTGTGTGACGGCAGAAAGACGTCCCGGATCCAACAGGTATCGCGACGAGGCCTCCTCTGAAGAGGCAACAGCCGACTACGCGACCTCGGCCTTTCCGAGCGCATGTCGCTTTCGTTGGTGCGGATCGAGGTAGCGCTTGCGCATCCGCAGGCTCTTCGGAGTGATCTCGATCAACTCATCCTCTCGAATGAACTCGATGGACTCCTCAAGCGACATACGTCGCGGTGGCACGATTTTCTCGAACGAGTCCGCCGCCGCCGCCCGCATGTTTGTCTGCTTCTTCTCCTTCGTGATATTCACGTCGAGATCTGCATCCCGACCGTTCTCGCCAACGATCATGCCGCTGTACACTTCGTCGGTCGGCGCCACGAAAAGCTCGCCCCGGTCCTGCAAGTTGATCGCGGCATAGCCGGTCACTTTGCCGGTGCGGTCAGCGACAAGCGCCCCCGTAACACGATGTACGATGTCGCCCGACCACGGACGGTAGTCAGCGAAGAGATGCGTCAAGATGCCGGTTCCCTTGGTGTCGGTCATGAACTCTGTTCGATAGCCGATCAATCCGCGACTCGGAATTTCGAATTCGAGACGTACGCGCCCCGAGCCATGGTTCACCATCTTCGTCATGATTCCCTTGCGCGTGCCGAGCTTCTGGACCACGACGCCCATGTAATCCTCGGCGACGTCGATGAGGGCCGTTTCATACGGTTCGTGGATCTTGCCCCCGACGGTCCTCTGGATAACCTGCGGCATGCCCACCGAGAACTCATATCCCTCGCGACGCATCTGTTCGATCAGGATGGCCATCTGGAGCTCGCCCCGGCCAAACACAACAAACCGGTCGGCAGCATCCGTTTCTTCCAAACGAATGGCGAGGTTATGCGCGATCTCTTTCATCAGGCGATCCCGGAGGTTACGCGAAGTAACGAACCTCCCCTCGCGACCGCTGAACGGCGAATCGTTGATACGAAACTCCATGGACATGGTCGGCTCGTCGACATGGAGCGGCGCGAGCGGCGTGGGATTTTCGCCGTCCGCAATACTCTCACCGAGGCCGATTCCCGTCATGCCGGCAACAGCAACGATGTTTCCCGGCCCGGCCTCATCCACCTCGACACGATCAAGACCTTCGTAAACGTATAGCGCCGTGATCGACGCCGTGGTGAGGGATTTATCGCGATGACAGAGCGTAACCGGCTTTCGATTTTCGAGCGTCCCCTGCATGACGCGACCGATAGCCAGCGGTCCACGGTATGGATCCGGCTGCACATTCGTTACAAGCACCTGCAGCGATGCCGACCCGTCGCCAACCGGCGCCGGAATCGTGTCGATTATCGTCTCGAACAGCGGCTCGAGATCGGTCAGCTCGCCGTCTGGATCACGAGTACATTTCCCGTCGCGGGCTACCGCATAGATCACCGGGAACTCGATCTGCTCATCCGAAGCATCGAGATCAATGAACAGGTCGTAGATCTCGCTCAACACCTCCTCCGGGCGTGCGTCCTGTCGATCGATCTTGTTGATGACGACAATCGCAGGAAGGCTCAGTTCAAGCGCCTTGGTCAACACGAAGCGCGTCTGCGGCAATGGTCCCTCGGCCGCATCCACGAGCAGCATGATGCCGTCAACCATTCGCAGGGTACGCTCCACCTCACCCCCGAAGTCGGCATGGCCGGGGGTATCGACAATGTTGATCTTGACTTCCCCGTGCCTGACGGCCGTGTTCTTTGCCATGATCGTGATGCCCTTTTCGCGCTCGAGATCCATCGAGTCCATCACGCGCTCCTGAACATCCTGGTTGTCCCGAAAGGTACCGCTCTGCCACAGCATGGCATCGACCAGGGTGGTCTTGCCATGATCAACGTGTGCGACGATGGCGATATTTCTCAGACTAAACACGTTCGGAGCCAGGTAAAGTGTGCAAAGGAGATCGTCAAAGACCGGCGACACCAGAACGTTCCGCAGTCACACATTCTTGGTGGAGGCCGATAACCCGATTCGCGCCGAAGCCGACTCGCCTACACGGCATACAGGTAGATGGCCACGAAATGGCACGCCGAGCCAGCCAGAACAAAGAGGTGCCAGACAAAATGACCGAAAGGAACTTGATCTCTCGCATAAAAGAAGACGCCCACCGTGTACGCGATTCCACCCGCAGCGAGCCAGAAAAACCCCCAACCCGGCAACACGGACCACAGCGGCTTGATCGCAACCACGACCAACCAGCCCATACCGAGATACACTGCGTTCGAGACGATAGGATAGCGCGTTCCGAAGAGCAGCTTCAGGATAATTCCGGCCAGGGCCAGACTCCAGATCGTGCCGAACAACGCCCAACCCCAGCCGCCCCGAAGCACACCGAGCGTAAACGGCGTGTAACTGCCCGCGATCATCAGGAAGATCGCCATGTGATCGAGTACGCGGAGCACCCGCTTCGCCCGGCTGCCCGGTAGCGCGTGATAGAGCGTCGAGGTGAGATACAGCAGCAGCGTGGCAGCGCCAAACACACTCACGCCTACGAGGCCCGCCACATCACTCCTTTGCACGACGGCCCAGATCAGAATCGGAACTGCAATCACAGCCGCCAGGAAACCAATGCCGTGACTGACTGCGTTGGCGATTTCCTCGGCACGCGTCTGTAGTCTTTCAGATGAAGTGAGCACGTTCGACCGGCTATCCCGGAATGTGACGATGTGAAGTAATCGGATAAACCCGCTATGTCTCCGATTGCTCCTGCTTCACGTCCTTCCAGTTCCACCACTTCAAGAGCTCCGGGTCGTGCACGCGGTTGCTCGCATAGTACGTCGCGCATCGAAAGACGTATAGCACGCATCGATCGACATGAGAACCTGTGGACTCGCACAGCCGCTCGTACATCGCTTCCGGGTCGCCATCCGCAAGATCGGAAACGCGCTGAAAGCCAAGGTCCAGAAGGTCCTGCGCGATGCTCGGCCCAACACCCGGAATCGACTGAAGGTCGTTGTCCGGTCGCGTCAGCGATCTTTCTGAATGTCTGGCGGCCTTTTCTTTCATGTCGGTGAATCGCCGGCCACGCCGGGGCATCGTCGGGTCACCCCGTCGCATTCAACCGGCATGGCACCTGATCGAATTTCGCCCATGCACTCTATAGGAGAGACGTTCCGCTACTCTGCCACAAGTCACAGATACGCGAATGACGATCAGAGCGCGTCAACGAATCCGCTATGCGCAGGGCCTGGAACGAAGTTGTCGTCGAAGAGCAACGGCCACTCCGGATTACCCCAGAAGTCTATCAGCCAGCTCTCGGAATGCCGCACTCCCCACACCGTCACCGCGAAACGCTTGTCCGACGGCAGCGCATTGAAGGCCTCGATCACCTGGCGCGTGCGAACTCTCTGCGCCGCTTCACGTGCGGGGGTTGGAGCAGATAGATCGCCATCAGGATTGATGCGAATGTCAAGCTCTGAAATGTGAACCTGCAGATCTCGCTGCACGATTTCATTCATGGTGCTCGCAATGTCCGAGAGCGCAGGGAACGAATAGGTGATGTGCATCTGCAAGCCGACCCCGTGGATCGGAACACCTCGGGCCTGCAGGTCATCGACCATCTGAAACGCAGCACTTCGTTTTGCAGCGTCCCACGTCAGTCCATAGTCGTTGTAGAAGAGCAAGGCGTCCGGATCCGCATCGTGGGCAAAAGCAAAAACCTTGGCGATATAATCCGGACCCATGCGACGCCGGAACACGCTGTTGCGCATTGCACCGGAATTGTCCTCGAACGCCTCGTTGACGACGTCCCAGCTTACGACCGAATCCTTGTACCGTTGAACAACCGCGGTGATGTACGTGCGAACCGCCTCCTCAAACTGCGTATCCGTGCCGGCAAAATTCTCAAGCCACGACGGCACCGTCGAATGCCACAGCAGCGCATGACCGTGAACTTTCATTCCGTTCGAAGTGGCGAACGCAACGAGCGCATCCGCACCATCCCAGTTATACTGATTCGGCCCGACGGACATCGGGTTCATCTTCATTTCCCACTCTGCCGTGAGCTGATCGAACGTGTACACCACATTCTCGCGATGATGAACAAACGGGATCAGTTCGGACTTGAATGCGACACCCACCCCGTACGGCGCAAGCGCTTTCAGGGATGGATAATCGAAGACTGGATCATCGGTACTGTCGTCGATCGGATCCGACGAGCTGCAGCCCGCGAACAGCAAGACGAGTAACAAACTGATTGGCCGGTTCATACATGCAGGGTGTCGTGTGGGCGGATCGTGAGAGGCCGGGGTGCCAACGCCGGCAGTAATTATCGCCTGGGAATTGCAGCGACCGCGAAGTCGCCGGATGCGTTGCCCGACTGGCTGTTTCCCGCCGAGCGCCGATGACCAATGAGGGCAGGACATTCACAGCCCGGGCACGCCCCGCAGGGTCGCTTCGACCCCACCGTTCCGTCGCAAGTCTCCAGCCTCAGTGCTGGCCGCACCCGCCCATCCCGCAGCCGCAGGATGGTCCTGCCGACACCGGCTGCGACGACGAGCCTGACCCCACGAATGCGGCTGAGAACTTGCGATCTGTCTCCCCGGACTCACAGAGTGGGCAACTCGTATCGAGTCCCGACTCATATTCAGCAATGGTAGCCTTCAATTCGAAGGGCGTCCCGCAATCTCTGCAGGCGTATTCGTATGTGGGCATAATCGACCGACGATGTTTGCGTGATAGCGGTATGGAACCGCACGCCGAATCAAAGGATCCATTTCCTTCACGCGATCAAGCACCTGTTCCCGGCCTGCCGACGGCAATCGGAACGGCAACTTTCCCCATCCGGCCGGTCTGGAAACATTCAGCCTCAGCCGCTTCGCTCTTTGAGCAGCTCCCAGTCCCAGAACCAGTACGCGAGCGCCTTCCATTCGCCCCACTGTTCGAATGCAGACTCGACCTCCACTTTGCCGACTGGTTCTCCGTCGTACCATTCCGTGGATACCAGCTTCAGCGCCCAGGAATCGACCGGCAGGTAATCGTAGCGACCCAGTAACATCAGTAATGTCGCTGCAGCGTACGGCCCCACACCCTTCAGCGACAACAGCTGCTTTCGCAGTTCCGGCGTAGGCAGATCGGATTCTCTGATGGCATCGAGATCTATTGACCCCGAGGCCACACCTTCCGCGAGCGCAGACACGTAGGGCGCCCGGTACCCGAGACCTGTTTCCTTGCGAAGTTCATCCGGACTTGCCGATGCCAGCCGTTCCGGTGTGGGGAACGCCTTGAGGTGGTCATCACCCGCGATGGCGATGCCGTACAGGTTGACCAGTCTGGACACCATCCGAATGGTACCTGCCCACGTCGTATTCGTTGTGAGGATCGTCTTTACGACGTCCTCGAACAGGGTTGCGGAGCGAAGCATGCGGCCCCAGCCCTCTCTGGGCACGCGCGCGAGTTTGGGTTCAGCGCGAGCGGCCCTGTAGAAGGTTCGAAACTCCTGGTCCAGTCCAAGCATCCAGTTGAGGCTTGCGTCGACCCGCGCACGCTGCCGACTTCCAAGCCTGGCCGCGGTGGAGACAACCAGACCGCGCTTCTGCTCAGTGACGGAGACCAGTACCGCCACGTCGGACGAGAGTCCGATGACGCAGGAAAGACCCGATGGCTCCAATATCTGGAACGGGTCGAGCTGCGACCAGCCGTGCGACTGGACGACCGCGTCCAGTGAATAGCCGGACGGTGCTTTCAACATCCATTTCATGTCGGTCCGCAGATGGGGTCACACGGTTACGCATTGCAACGTGCAGGCATTATCGGGATCAGAGGATGGAGTCGCTACCGGATGAACAAAAAAGTCGGTCTTTATGCGATCCGAATCACTAGCTGTTCAAAATCTCCGCAAGATTAGTGAGGTGGCCGTACTGCGGCATCGGCCCTCGTGAATATCGAAGGTCGCAGCAGTGCAGGGTGGCGGTCGCGGCGTCCAATTGATGAAGAGAGGCCCGCGATGCGAACCGTCTGGCCGTCGTACGTGTATGATGGCGCTCAATCGTCCCGTCGTTCAGAACGAAGTCGTATCCAGAATGGTCTCCTCAGTATTCCCGTCGCTCACTTACGCGGTCGTGCAACGCATGCATTGCGTCTCACGCTATCGACACGTTCGTCGTGTTCTCATCGGCGTGGCATCTGCGCTCATGTTCGCCGTCCCGTGTTTCGCACAGGTGAACATCGAGCAGCATCGATCCGCGGACGAGGGCACGACCGTTGCGTTGGACGCATCGGTGTCCGTCCGGTCGGGGAATTCCGATCTGTACGACATCGCCGCGGGAGGACGACTTCACCATCAGTCGGGGCAACACACCATACTCGCCGTCGCGCGCATTCGATACGGTGAAAACAACGGAACCCGATATGCCAGTTCGTCTTTCGGGCACCTTCGCTACACGCACTGGTTCGCTGAGCGGATTGCCGGTGAAGTATTCGGGCAACTCGAGCGCGACCGCTTTACGCTGCTGCAACTCCGCGCCCTGGTCGGAGCCGGCGCTCGACTGAGAGTCGCATCGGCAAAGCACCTGGATATTATATATGGTTCGTCAATGATGGTCGAGTTCGAGAATCTCGATGGGTCCAGGGTCTCCGTTCATCCAGCTGCCTCTGAAGTAATTCGGTGGAGCAACTACGTCAGTTTCCGGTGGGAGATCAATAAGCGAAGCGTGTTGTCGAGCACCGTCTACGCGCAACCGCGCGTTGACCGGTTCTCGGACGTCCGCCTCCTGCACGATGCGGCGTTTGAGGTCGGCATTACAGAAGTGGTGTCGCTCCGCGTAGCCCTTCGCCAACGATTCGACAACGGGCCACCCGACAATCTCAAGAAGCACGACCTGTTCGTCGAAAACGGGATCCGCGTGCGACTTTAATCTCGATGGCCATCCACAGGGAGATCGGATGACGGAGCGAGTGCAAGAATCAGTGGCGTGCTCATGGGTGTGATAGCGGAAATCCAGCAATCATCCGGCCGAACAGCATCGCTACTTCGAGTGTATGAGCATTCCCGGACATGCCACGCCTTGCCATAGCCACATCAGTGCCTTTATGAAAACAGCATCGAAAATTGCAGGGACTCTGGCAGCAGCATTTCTTGGCCTGTCTATTCCAGTCAGCCCCCCCGATCCGGGTGATGGCCCGGTGAGGGGCCAGAGCTTCGTCTGGAATCAGGACTCTCTGTGGATCGCACTCGAATCGCAATACGTTGCCGCGCGGGAAAGCGACTGCGACGAAATTTCGGAATCCGTAGTCGCTCGAAGTTCGAACCTGCAAAGCGCGACGCTGGAACTCCGCCACAGTCCGTACGGGTACGACCATCCCATTTTTGACTCGCTCGAGACGGCGTTCTTTGACCTTGCCCCCGCCGTAGCAGCGTGCCCTGACCACCTGCCCGGTTTTGTGGCGACCTACCGGGAGATTCGCGACGGCATCAAGCACCAGTCGCGAGACTGGGATGTCAATTCGATCGGTGCCAGACAGCGGTTGTATCGTAGCCTCTATGGCGGACGAGCCGCCGTTGAAGAAGTGATGCTTCAGCATTCGGATGAGATGGTCACTCTCGTTGAAGGTCGTGCCGAACCGTCGGCCACCCCGTCGGTCGAAATCAATGGACTGCAGATTCACTCCGGCGACATCCTTGTGTCTCGAGGGGGCTATCCGACATCCGCGCTCATATCGAGGGGGAATGACTATCCGGGAAATTTCTCCCACATCGCACTGGTGCATGTGGATGACGAGACGCGAAAGGCATCGATCATTGAGGCACACATTGAGGTAGGGGTCGCCGTCGCGACGGCCGAACAGTACCTGCAGGACAAGAAGCTCCGGATCATGGTGCTTCGTCCTCGCGCCGATCTTCCCGCGCTCACCGAGGATCCCATGTTGCCTCACCGTGCCGCCACCCTCGCGCTTGAAGGTGCTCTGGGCGGCCACATACCATACGACTTTGAGATGGACTATGACGATCCCTCTCGACTCTTCTGCTCGGAGGTGGCGTCGGCGGCCTACCGCCAGGTTGGCGTCACCCTCTGGATGGGACTATCGACCATCTCGTCCGACGGCCTGAGACGATGGCTCTCCGCCTTCGGTGTTCGACACTTCGAAACGCAGGAGCCCTCGGATCTCGAGTACGATCCCCAACTGGCTGTGGTCGCGGAGTGGCGCGACCCGGAGACGCTCTTCAAGGACCACATCGACAACGCGGTCATCGACGTCATGCTCGAGGGCGCCGAGCGCGGCGACGACCTTGACTTCGCATGGTACCGTCTCGCTCCGGCGAGAATCGCGAAGGCCTACAGCTGGCTTCGTAACCAGACCGGCGGTACGGGTCCGATTCCTGAGGGGATGCCTCCGGCGGCCGCGCTTCGCAACACGTCGTTCTCCGACCGGCACGATACGATCGCGGCGACCGTCTATCGCGACGCGATGCGATTTCGATCCGAGCAGGGCTACCCGCCGCCATACTGGAAGCTGATCGAACTCTCCCGATTGGCGGTAGCCGGCGGCGGCGACGACTGACGCCTTTTCTAACGCGGGCCGCGAATATTCTGCGCAGGTGCCACCGCCTGTGCGCAGGGTGCACCACTTCTGTGCGTTGATGATCGATGGCGTCGACACGGCCAAATTCAGCATATCAGTATTGCGGAGAACGAGTTACGAACCTTTATCTCCCTTCGTACCTCTTTTGGCAGGAAACTTGAACAGGAGTCCGGACTCACCGATACACTGAGTTATCTAACCACCTTTCCCGGATACAATGCGAAATAACATCCTCGTGGCCCTCGTCGCCGCATCAACCCTCTTCGTCGGCTGCGATTCAGCCAGCGATTCCGGAGCACTCCAGGTGCAGTTTCGAGTCACACAGGAGTCACAATCACTCGCCAAGACTGCGGCAGGCACCCTGGAGATTACCGGATCCAACGGGACTCTTCGCCTGACCGGCGTTCATCTGATCGTCGCAGAATTCGAACTCGACCGATTGAACGACGAAGAAGACTGCGACCTTGTTGCGGACACCCAGGACGATGACAACTGTGAGGAGTTTGAGGCTCCCCCGTTCTTCCTCGATCTTCCGCTCGACGAAACTACTGTCAGTGTCGCGAGCGCCAACATCACACCCGACACGTACAAGGAACTGGACTTCGAGATCGAGAATCTCGAGGACGATGAGGATTCGGCTGCACAGACGGCTGCTCTCCTCGCCCAGATCCGCGCCGACTTCCCGGCCTGGCCCGCCAAAGCGAGTATGGCATTCGTCGGTGAATTCGAAACTCCGGGTCCAGGTGGCGAGGTTCGTCCGTTCACGGTGTACGCCGACGCGGAAATAGAAATCGAGATGGCCTTCGATCCTCCCATCACGATCGATACCGCGAACGAAGATCAGATTACCATCGTTGTTGATCCGTCCGAATGGCTGAAAGCTGCCGACGGGAGTGTCGTCGACCTGTCCGCCTTTGATTACGGTTCGACGGGTGAACTGATCGAATTCGAAGTGGAGATCGAAAACGGATTCAAGGAGATCGAATTCGAGGACTAGGCGCAGTACCTGCCAGTCCAAGACTTGATCAGACTTCGAGCTTAAACAAGACGGCTCGGTTCGTTCGCGGACCGGGCCGTTTTGGTCAGGAGCCCTACCGCGACGGCTCGATCGCGCCATAGTCCGCAGCAACCGCCTCCACCTCCGCCCACGAGTCCCATATCAACGCTTCGATCCGTTCCAGTTCTATCTGCGTCTCTCCGCCTTCCGATCGGATCGTCTCGAAGAGCTCGTGCATCTCACCTCGCAGATTCGGAAACCGTTCAAAGAAGACGATCGATTTCTCCCATGCGTCACGATGCCAGCGGAACGCTTCCGTGAAATCGTCAGGACACGCACTGAAGTCAGTCCCATCGATTCCAGCCAGGTATGTCCGGATAGATGAGACGATCGACTCCGTTTCCGTTGCACCATTTCGCTGAATACCGAGCTCTCCGTCGACCGATAGTACGTCGTAAATGGCCGTCACGTAATCGGACTCCTGACTCGTGGAAGGTCCGCGTTCGGGCGCGCGATTCATCTGACAACCAGACCCCAAAAGCCCGATCAATAGTGTAGCGCCGGCAAAGCCCGCCAATGCTGTTCCACGTCTGCGATTCGTTCATAACTCCTCTCGATCTAACCATTTGGGAATGCCTGGTGAACGGTAGTCGGCCATCCTGTCCAGGAGTCCCGCCGCCGACGGTCCCGAGATCACCATCTTTCCATGCACGTGCCGAACGAAACCGTGCGCCACCGCATGATCGATGAAGGATAGAAGACCGTCGTAGTACCCGGCCACGTTCAAAAGCGCCACCGGCTTGGGATGAAACCCGAGCTGGCCCCATGTCAACACCTCAAAGAACTCCTCGAGGGTCCCGATGCCGCCAGGCAGCGCCATGAATCCGTCTGAGATCTCGGCAATGAGGGCCTTTCGGTCGTGCATGGAAGCCACGATGCGCAAATCCTGTATCCGGCTGTGGGCCAACTCTTTCGCGGCAAGCGCCTCCGGAATGACGCCCGTGACCGATCCCCCGGCCTCCAGAACCGCATCGGCGAGAGCACCCATCAGGCCGACGTTTCCGCCGCCATACACCAGGTCGATCCCGCGACGAACCATTTCGTCACCGAGTTCACGGGCCGCGGACGAAAACACTCCGTCTGTACCACTGCGAGAACCACAAAAAACAGCGAGTCGCTTCATCTTCCGATCATTTCTTTGCTCTTGGATTCTTCCCTTTCCAATCTATCACATTCAGAGCGAGGGACACGAGCAGTGCCCCGACGCCAAGCACCGCCACGCTCACATCGATGGCCATCGGATCCAGATCGAGCCCGATGAATCGATCCAGATAATACTTCACGTAGGAAGCCGGCAGTGCGCCCTCACCCAGAGCTCTCTTCACCTGCCAGTGCCAGTCCGTACAGGGACAGTACCCGATTCCGTAGAACATGCCGAGTCCGAACCATGAGAGAACGGTCAATGAGATGACCGCCAGGTGCAGCCGACGCGTCTTGATCCAGATCCACCCCGTGAGATTGAATACCATCAACCCGGTGTGAAACAGAAAGAAGGATACATCCAGGAGCGTCAGCATCTCATGCGTCTGTGTCCATCGAACCTGTCCGACGGCGCGCGACCAGTCGGTTGGCAACTACCACGTAGATCCCCGCAATGCATGGCAGGATCCAGAAGACCGCAAGCAGTGCGAGATCGCCCGACTCGACGTCGGCCCACTGAGAGACCAGCACGTAGACCGCATAGCCCAGCAAAAAGACACACGATAGCAGCAGGTAGTACGCAGCGATGATCTTCATGTCGATGTCACTGTCCTGATGAACTAGGCCTGCGCTTCGGTACTCGCGTCTGGTCTGTTCACTCTATACCGATTGCGCAATGACTCGCTTCGGAACACAAGGCCCGACACAGCGGTGAGGAAAGCCACCGAGCCAAGGATAGCGACCATCCGCATGTACGGTTGTCCCATTTGCATCCTGCGGGACATCAATTCGGACAGCGTCAGCAGCCATTCAATCGCACCGAGAACGAGAATGGTCTGTATCACGCGAACGACTCCACGGGCGCTTGACGAGGAGAAGTCCCAACGACGCGATCAGTATCACGACGACGAGCATATTCTCGGCGCGCAAGAAGTGTGCTGCGAGTATGATCAGGCTTAGAACTACAGGTACGAGTCGGAGAAAAACCATGGCGGAAACGTATTCGGGGGCCGATATGAGTGGTGTGAGTTGACTGCAAAGGTAACAACTGCACGCCGGCCCGTGTACCCTGTCACCAGTGACCGACGCTCCTCGTTCAGCGTAAGTCGTGCTACACTCCACCGCGAGTGCGCTGGTGCGCGTCAAGCCTGTGGACCCGTCTTGCGATCGCAGCACAGAATACGTGGTCTACCGAACACCGACCAATTGTCACATCCAGTCCCGGCCGGATGCAATCTGATTTACAGCGTGATAGGTCAACTTGGCCGCTGCAAAATCGGCGGCATGAAGTCCCAGCCTCGGAGCCAACTCGACGACGTCCAACCCCACGACCCGCGCCGCTGAAGTCACGGTCTTGATAATCCCCATCGCCTGGCGCCAGGTCAGGCCATTGGGCTCGGGCGTTCCGGTGGCCGGAATGATTCCCGGATCCAACCCGTCCACGTCGATTGTCAGATAGACATCAGAATCGGCCAACCGCCGAGCGACAGTTCGGAGATAATCCCCGTCGCGATCGTCGTGTATCTGATCGGCCCAGTACACGTGAACGCGTGGATCACGGTCTATAAACTGCGCCTCCTCAAGACACACCGATCGGATCCCGAACTGCACGACCTCGTCCACACCCTCGTCGAGCAACCGGCGGGCCACGCAGGCATGCGAATAACGGTTTGACTCGTACTCGTCACGCAGATCCGCATGCGCATCTATTTGAACCAGTGTCAATGGTCGACCCATCGCGCGCCGCGTGCCTCGCGCAAGTCCGACGGTCACGGTGTGCTCGCCGCCGAGTCCGACGATCAGGCGCTCCGGATCAAAGTGTCTGGCTGTATAGGTCGCCAGTCCGTCCACAAACGCTTCGGCATCGGGCGCAGGCCCCTGAAATGCGGCCAGCGTCTCTACGCCATATTGCGCATACGAGTCGTCACCAAACGCCCGGTCGTACAGCTCCACCTGCGCCGAAGCCTCGAGGATCGCGCCTGGACCATTCGCCGCGCCGCCTTCATATGAGACGGTGGCTTCAAAGGGAACCGGCAGGACCCGACACCGGGCCGGTGAACGGCCGGAGTCCGCGGCGGCAAGTCCGAGAAACGATGGCAAGAGATCCGACATTGGACCACACGGGTTGACGACTCGGCCTACCAGTCGAGAACATGAGCGAAGATCAACGGGGCCACAATCGAAGCATCCGACTCAATGATGAACGACGGCGTCGAGGTATCCAGTTTACCCCACGTGATCTTCTCCGACGGAATGGCGCCCGAGTACGAACCGTAGGATGTGGTCGAGTCGGATATCTGACAGAAATACGACCAGTACGGACAGGGCAGGGACAGGTCCTGATGAATCATGGGGACCACGCAGATCGGAAAATCCCCGGCGATGCCGCCACCGATCTGGAAGAATCCAATCCGTCCGGCAGCTTGACCGGCCGGTATCGCACGGCTGTGCACGTCCGATTCATCACCCGTAGCGACAGGCTGCAGTTCGCTGATCGACTTACCCATGGTCGTCCTGATGTAGAACTCGGCGAGAGCACCCATGTACTCCGGTCCGGATCTCATGATGTCGTATCTCGAGAGATCCCCGTTGATTACATGTGAGACGAAGATGTTGCCCAGGGTTGAGTCCTCCCAGCCGGGCACGAACATCGGCAGGTTCTTCTCGGCTGCGGCCAGAATCCAGGAGTCGTTCGGGTCAATCTGAAAATCCGCCGCACGCAGTCGCTCCGTAACCAGTTTGAACACGAATTCGTGCGGGAAGAGGCGCCCGCCGTCGTCGTCCGCTTCCTTCCACAGCGCCAGGATATGCTCTTCAATCGCCCGAAAAGCCTCATTCTCCGGAATACAGGTGTCAGTGACCCGATTCAACCCGGCCAGCTCAAGCTTCTTTTCATCCTCAGGCCGAAGATTCCTCCAATCGGGTATTCGGACGTAGTGATCGTGAGCGACCAGGTTAAACACGTCCTCCTCGAGGTTGGCGCCCGTGCACGTGATCGCGTGAACCTTGTCGCGGCGAATCATCTCGGCCAGCGACAGCCCGATTTCGGCCGTGGACATGGCGCCGGCCAGCGTCACCATCATCTTTCCGCCGTCCTGCAGAATGTCGTCGTATGCGCGTGCGGCCTCCACGAGAGTGGCCGCGTTGAAGTGGCGATAGTGGTGTTCGATGAACTTCTTGACGTGACCCATATCTGACGACGACTAATCCGGTAGGAGGACGGCGCACGAAATGACGGTCGTCCACACTCCGCCTGGCGCTCCGGCGGCGGTCTGCGTAAAGGACTGCGTGTTGACGATGTGACCACCCATGCGGTACTGCTCCTTGCGCGCGTTGTAGTCGGTGTCGAGATCAAACGGAACACCCAGTGTAGTTGCGAGCATTGCCGCAGCCAGGTCCTCGACATAGTCGGAGGCCTCCTTCTGTGTCTCACCATACCCGTGGTGCTCCGACAGATACCCGTAGAGCTCGGGCTTTCGTGGAATCGCAACGCCGATCGCAGCGGCGATGCGACGACCGGGTTCCTGAGTCTCCTGCCGGGCCATCACGCAGTGAGTAATTTCGCCCGCACTCAGCGATTTGAGCCCTTCGGCAGCCGTCACTTTCTTACAGCGAGGAGGAAAAATCGACGAAACATAGACGAGGTTGAGATTCGCGATCCCGGCATCGCGAAGAGCGGCCTCGAAAGACGCCAACTTCTCTCGGTGCACACCTTTGCCGCGGGTGAAGAAGATGCGCCGGGGGATAATTCGCATGGCAGGACTCCTGATTAAGCGGCCTTCGATCCGGTGACGTTCGGAAGCCTACCTTCCGCGCCGGAAATGATAGGTACGTCGGTCGACGCCTGCAAACCAAATGGACCAAAACACACCGTAAATCGATCCGCCATCGTCTAAACTTAAAGTGTAGATTCCGACAGACCACCAGCCCGCACCGTGAGCCGCCACCCATACCAGACCCCGCTGAGCATCGCCCTCTTCCGCACGATCCTGCTATCGGCGGTGCGTGTATTGTGGCATCCGAGACTGCCGGGCGGCGCGGAGGCTCTCCGAAAGGGTCCGTGCTTCATCTACGGCAACCATTCCAACCGCTGGGATCCGTTTATCCTCAACTGCTTTACGCCCTGGTCGGACCCGACCGGCGGAGTGATGACTCAGGAGTTTTTCCGAAAGCCGTTTCTCAAGTGGGCACTGAGCAGAATCGATCTTCATCCGACACGTAAGCGGATGGCCGACCCTCACCTGATTCGTGTCTTCCACCGGATGGTGGCGGACGGTCGGAAGATCGTCGTCTATCCGGAGGGCGGGAGTCGCTGGACAGGACGACCGGAGCCGTGGATCAGGTCAACCGCAAAAGTATTCACCCGGATGGGAATTCCCGTTTACCCTGTCGTCACGCACGGATCATACACCAGTTGGCCGCGCTGGGCGACGTATCCTCGACCCGGGCGCGTTGAAGTCGAGATTCTCGAGCCGCTGACCTTCACGCGCGATACCCCGCTTGAACAGGCCATTCAGCAACTCAAGGCTCCGATCGCGTTCGACGAAAATCTGGCGCCCGAGCATCTGCGACCGCGGTGGGCCTACCGTCCGGCCGACGGGATACACCGTCTGCTCTACCGCGATTTACAGACGGGCGAGCGCGACGGCCTCATCTCGCGAGACGGTACCTACGTAGAGAACAAAGACGGGTCGCTAAGACTGAAGATGCTTCCGGACAGTCGTCTTCTGGATGAGCGCTCTGGAGAGATTCATCTGACAGGTGATCTGTACGAGCGGGTTCGCGACATGCCCCTGTCGAAGGGACCCGGCGGCGAACTCCTTGAGAACAACGTGGAGTACCACACCGAGATCGACTTCCCGCATCTAGTGGGTCATGGAAACGTGAACGCTCGCCTCTTCGACGACAGCATCCAACTCTCCGGCGCGGCCGTTCGCTCGATTCCGATGACCGATCTGCATGGCTTTGACGTCGAACGAAACTTCAAGCTACAGCTGTTCCTGAAGGGCGAAATGGTTCAACTGAGCTTCGTAGGAGAGGGAAGCGCACTCGCATGGAGAGACGCCCTGAGCAGGCTGCATCTCGATTCACAAGACCGTGGATAGCAATCCGGCTCGAAGGAACTCCTATATTCTGAGCGACTTGCCAACCCCACGGTTATTACATGCCTGTCTGGGAATTCTCTTTCACGATCAAGCAGTTCGTGCTCGACTTTGCGGTGGTGAGTGTACTCCTCATTGCTGCCACGATGGCCAGGAGCAGGATACCGATTCTCCAGCGCTTTCTGATTCCCAGCAATCTGATCGCCGGCTTCCTCGGACTGATCCTTGGCCCCGAGCTGCTCAAGTGGATCGAATTCTCGCCTGAACGCATGGGCGTATACGTCTACCACCTGTTGGCATTGACGTTTATCGGGGTAGGGCTGAAACGGACCGGTGGCCGCACGGTCGGCGCAATCCACATCGGATTTATAAAGGTGCTCACCTTTGTCATTCAGGCACTGATCGGCCTGATCGTGGCGCTCTTTTTTCTGTGGCTGATTTCGCCCAATCTGGTTCCGGCCGTGGGCATACTGCTTCCTCTGGGATTCGGCATGGGACCCGGGATCGCCTTTTCGATCGGCCAGTCGTGGGAAGCGCATGGCTTCGCGGAGGCGGCGGACATCGGTTTGACGCTGGCAGCCATCGGATTCCTCGTGGCGTACATCACGGGTATCAGCGTTGTCAATCGCGGCATTCACAAGGGGCTGACCACGTTGCGCCCCGATGAGGCCGGCACCGAGTTTGTCCGCCGCGGATTTGCCAGGAACGTCCCGCCCGGGGTCGGCTCCCACATCACGTTTTCCAGCGGGACCATCGATACCCTCACTTTTCATTTCGCACTCGTCGGAGCCGTATACCTTGCGGCGTACGGCGTCGTGCTGGGATTGGAGCAACTGCTCTCGGCAGCCGGCCTGACGAACGAGATTCCGACGCTCTGGTCTCTCAACTTCGTAGTTGCGAATCTTCTGGCCCTGGGAACACGAAAGATCATTGAAGTGCGCAAAGCCGGCTATATGATCGACGATGGGACACTCCGTCGTATCACGGGACTGCTGGCCGACATCCTGGTGGCGGCCGCAATCATGGCCATCAGCCTGAAGGTCACCTGGCAATACGTGGGACCGATAGCCGTGATGTGCATCATTGGAGCCGTTGCGACTTACTTCGCGATCAAGTGGCCCATCGGCAGGCTTTTCTCACAGTACCGATTCGAGCGAACGGTCGGACTCTATGCGGAGCAAACCGGAACGATCAGCTCGGGCCTAGCCATGATCCGCGTAACCGATCCGGAATTTGCGACTCCCGTGGCGCAGGACCAGGCTCTCGGCAGCGGCGCAGCGCTCGCGCTCGGGTTCCCTTTGTTGATCATGATCAACCTTCCGCTGGTCTGGTACGAGGGAAGTCTCGAAGGCTACTTCACGATGGCCGGGTTGCTGGTGCTCTATCTTTTCGCACTGATAGTGACGTGGTTCATATTTACCCGCCGAACCGCCGGATCGATTCCCGGGATAGTGCCTCCGGCGTCGGGCGATCTCACCGCCTGAACAGGTCGCGCCGATTTCTAATCGGTTGCTGAAGCGCGGCGCAGAGAAATTCGTCGCCAGATTGCCCACGCCGCCAGTATCGGCCACGCCATCACAACCGCACCTGCCGTGAACGCCACATTCCCTCTTCCAAAAAGCATCTGCTGCAGCTCCGTTAGCGCCTGGTCGTTCACCAGATACGTCCAAGTCGAGGATGGCGCACGCACGCCCGCAGCATCCAGACTCAAACTGTTACCGGCCGCGTTCACATCGACAAGAGCTTTGGCCGTGCGCTGCTCGACGCAGTCATAGACCGTCCAGAAACCGTCTGCGATCTGCTTGTGGAACTCATAAAGGGGATCGAGCCCACCGATGCCTACAAGATGGATCCCCTCCCGCAAATGCGCGACGAACGCCAGCTGCTCGGCCCAACACTCATCAATGAAGTGCAGTGTCGCTTCACGTTCCGCCTCCCACGTCATCTCAGATCCAAATTGATCCACCGCCCATCGAAACAACTCTTCCTGGCGGGCAGACCAGACGTCGAGATCCGCCTCGCCGGCAAGCACCTCGGCGCGCCAGGCATGTAACTTCTGGCGTTGTTCCTCGACGAGCATAGAATACCGATGTAGCGTACGGCGTATTTCGAAGTTCTGCCCTTCGGCGATTCGCTGAACCCGATCCAGTTCGCGTCTCACCACCGCATGATCAATAGACTCATCCTGATCGCGCGGTCGCAGCATCGGCGGAATGAGGTCGTCGATTCCGTAGCGAATCATCAGGTCGTCGTCGAGACTTACGAAGAAGCGAGACGTACCCGGATCACCCTGGCGCCCGGCACGACCACGAAGCTGGTCGTCAATCCGTCTGCTTTCGTGCCGGTTAGTCCCCAGAACATAAAGACCGCCAAGTCGCACGACGGCATCTCGATCGACCTCATCGACGCCGCCCAGACGGATGTCGGTGCCGCGCCCCGCCATGTTGGTCGAAATCGTAACGGCTCCGATCGCTCCAGCCTCAGCAATGACCGATGCTTCCTCCTCATCGTGCTTTGCGTTTAGTATCCGGCACTTAACATCGCGCTCACTCAACCGCGCTGCCAGTCGCTCCGATTCTGCGACGCTTCGCGTGCCCACGAGAACGGGCCTGCCTGTCTCATGCAATGAACAGATCTCCGTGACGAGCGCCCTGGTTCGCGCCGCCTCATGCGTAAACACCAGATCCGATAAGTCCTGTCGGATGCATTCCCGATTCGGTGAAATTGGAACGACGTTCAGTCCGTAGAAACTCTGCAACTCGTTGGCCGCCGGCTGCGCAGTGGCTGTCATGCCCGCAAGGCGCGGATAGTGCGCCAGGAAATGCTGAAGTGTTATCGACCCCAGAATGCGTCCGCCCGGCCTCACGGGCAAGCCCTCCTTCGCCTCAATGGCCGCCTGTAGGCCGTCCGGCCAACGCCGATCGTTCACGACACGCCCAGTGAACTCATCGACCAACTCGATGCGCTCGTCGCGTACGATGTAGTCAACATCACGCTGCAGGAGGGCATGCGCGTGCACGGACTGGTTCACTTCCGTCAGCAGGAGATAGTTGTCACTGTCATGCAGATCACCACATCCGAGGGCGAGTTCGACCCGGTCCAACCCGGCTTCCGTCAGCTCGACGTTTCGACCGAACTCGCTCGTCTCCCAATCTCGTTCCTCGACCAGCCCCGCGACAACCAGCGCGATCTCACGAGGGCTTGTGCTGGACGAGGTCCGTTCTCCCGCAATGACCAGCGGGACGCGGGCCTCATCGATGAGTATGGAATCCGCCTCGTCCACTATCGCATAGTGAAATGGCCGGTGGACCACGTCGCCCGCATTTCGGCACAGGTTCATCCGGAGAAGATCGAAGCCCGCCTCCTTCGCGGTTCCATAGGTCACGTCCGCAGCATAGGCGTCTTTTCGTACTTCGGGTTGCGCTTGCGTCTGAACTATTCCGACCCGAAGACCCAGGCTCCGATACACCGGCCCCATCCACGCGGCGTCGCGCCTTGCCAGATAGTCATTGAACGTGAGGACGTGCACACCGTGACCCGCAAGTGCGTTTAGGACGGCGGGAAGTACCGCGGCCAGCGTCTTGCCTTCGCCTGTAGCCATCTCGACCAACTTGCCCCTGTGAAGAGCGATGGCGGCGAGCACCTGAACATCGAACGGGCGCATCCCAAGCGTCCGCATGGCCACTTCGCGCGTGAGCGCGAATACCTCGACCAGCAGACTGTCCGCCGGTTCGCCCGCCTCCGCACGGTGGCGAAGCGACACTGCCAGGTTGCTAAGCTGCTCGTCTGTCCTGACCTCGAGGCCGCGACCAGCTTGATCGATGGGCACCAGTTGCGCTCGATAGTTGGACAGATCCGACTCAATGGGAGACTTTGTCCCGAGTTTCTTCAGCCTGTCTCGCCAAACCGAAGCGCTCATCACACTGCCATTAATAGTGCATCTCAACCGGCAAGTGTGTGTACAGCAGAATGGCGCTGCCGTTTCACGGGCCCGCCCGAGGACACCCGGAGAGGGTCATCACTGCAGGTGGCACCCCGGCCTACGCTACCAGCTTTCGGAGACTCATCATCACACCCATGTGTAGACCTTCGTGGAAGTGATTGAAGACAAGAGCGTCTTCGATCGTCCCAAGCTGAATTCCGGTGGCGGTAGTGTATTCCTGAAAGTTCGCGAACCGGCCGGCTTTATGGTCATCACGTAGTCGGCGTGGCAACTCCTCCAATAAGGACAAGATCATCGACAGATCGGGAAGAGCGAGCCAATCGGCAGGCGAGGTTCCGATCTTGAAAGCCGCCTCCATCTCTGGCGAAACGTACATCTCCAGACCCGCCAACCTGTTGTGCAGCCTTTGCTGAGTCACAACCACGTGCCCGAGATTCCAGAGGATGTTGTTCCGGTGACCTTCAGGAATCGCAACCAGTTGATCGTGGTCCAGACCACGTACGAGCCGCGCCATC
This sequence comes from Rhodothermales bacterium, assembly GCA_963768565.1. GTDB lineage: Bacteria > Bacteroidota > Rhodothermia > Rhodothermales > JABDKH01 > JABDKH01. Next base: position 73,154 of record CAVYIO010000031.1, on the reverse strand, counting down.
AGCGTCCGTTCCTGCAGAAGTAGTGTGCTCGGGTCCATCTTCGCTGCCTAGTCATCGTGTTCAGGGACGTCATCGTTACCCCGGTCCGCCGGGGGCTCCTCGACCTGAAGGAAAGGAGTCGAATTGCGATGAAGACGAAGTTCAAAAATATCGGGCCGGGCGTAATGGCCGGCGACGTCCAGTTGCCATCTCGGTCCGACGAGCTGATCCGGCCGAACCTCTGCGTACAGAATGGTCTCCTCTTCCGCCACGGGACCTGCGACGATCTTGCCATCGGGATCCACGATCAGACTCAGGCCGGGATTAATCCATCCGTCTACGTCTTGTAGGAATTTCTCCTTGAACGCGAACCTGTCCGGAATGTCGTCCTTGTGAAAAGCCTGACAGCATGCCACCACAAAGCACCGGCTCTCCTTTGCCGTGTGCCTCATCGTCGAGATCCACGGCTCACCGCGATCCCACGTGGGTGCAACGTGAATCTGCTGACCCATTGCTGAGAGCGCATACCTTGCCAGCGGCATGTAATTCTCCCAGCAGAGAAGTCCGCCGAGTCGGCCGATGTCAGTCTCATAGACCTTGAGCCCGCTACCGTCGCCACGTCCCCAGACCATCCTTTCTGCCGCGGTCGGAACCAGTTTTCGATGCTTGCCGAGAATTGACCCGTCTGATCCAATGAAGAGCAGCGTGTTGTAGAGTGTCGAATCACTGGCCTCACTGTTGCGCTCATTGACTGCGACGGCAACCGTGACTCCGTGGGTCGCAGCAGCCTCACCGATTCGCGCCGTTGCGGGACCCGGTATCGAAACCGAATTGGCGTGCAACTCGGCGTAGACTTCCCGGAGTGGATGCGTGTTGACCGGCGGGATAAACCACGACCACACTGGATATCCGGGAATGAATGCCTCAGGGAATACGACCAGCCGTGCACCTCCGGCAGCCGCCTCCCCAATCAAGCGGCAGGCTTTGTCAACACACGCATCATGGTCGAGAAAAACGGAGCTGGCCTGCACAGCGGCGATCTTGAATGGATCCTGTGTCAACGCGTTCACCGATTAGGATTGCCTTCGGCCAGAAGATAGGCGGAGAAGAGCAAGGATGGAGGCTGCCTGGCCGGCGGTGAGCCAGTCGAGCTTGTCGTCTGTATCCAGAAACACATCTGTTGCCAGGCCCCGATTGCGCATAACCGTCTCCGGAAGCGATCCGGAAGGATTTGGTCTGATCTGACGATCGCGCCAGTCGAATGGACCGCTCCCAGACTTGATACATCACTTCGCCCGAACGAAACCGCTCCGACATCCCGATCTCGTTGGTGCTTTCGTTTAGGCGAAATTGCTACGCCGAATTTCACCGTCGAGAAAAGCACAGACTTGCTCGCGGCATCACCGGATGTCAACCAGCCAGAGTGCTGATGGCGGTCCTGAAGGTCTTGAACCGACCACCTTGAGATGTTCATCCAAATACGCTTGACAATCCCGATGAAGGACCTTCTCTTTCACGAAGGTCTTCCCGGGATTCACGATTTCGCCGCTTCAAGTCACGTTCAATTGTGAGGGCGCGGCTGCCAGAGTCTACAAGACCTGCTACGCCACATCGTCACGACCTCTCACATCTCGATCCAGACAATGAGACACCTAATAGCAGTTCTGATTCTATTCGTCGCGGCGTCACCCTCGATCGCCCAGCAAGACAGTATTACGACAGAGGATTATGCGCGCGCGGAGAAGTACCTCGCGTCCAGCACGTTCTCTCTTGTTTACGGAATGTCCGTTCGGCCGAACTGGATGTCGGGAGACCGCTTCTGGTACCGCAATTCCATTCCTGACGGCTCAGAGTTTGTACTTGTCGATCCTGTTGCCGGCACAAGAACGAGAGCATTTGATCACGACCGACTGGCGCTCGTGCTTTCGGATGCAATGGAGTCGACGTACTCCGCGATCGAGTTGCCCTTTCGCGACTTCGAATTCTCGGACGACGAAGATTCGATCACCTTCAGCGTGGGCCGTGAAGGATTCCGTTGCAACCTGGAGTCGTACGCCTGTACCCAAGAGCCTGGCACCGACCAGCAACGCGATCGGAGCGTGATTGAATCACCTGACGGCAAGCAGGGCGCCTTTGTCCGCGATCACAATCTGTGGGTTCGGGATCTGGAGTCGGGAGAAGAAAAACAGCTTACCTCTGATGGCGCGGAAAACTACGGCTACGCGACGAACAACGCGGGCTGGCTCCGTAGTGATACGCCTGTCCTTCTATGGTCGCCGGATTCAAAGAAGATTGCGACGTTCAGACATGACGGGCGCTTTGTGCGCGACATGCATCTGACGACCACAAATGTTGGACACCCGACCCTTGACTCCTGGAAGTACCCCCTGCCCGGCGACAGCCTGATCTTCCGGATAGAACGCGTGGTGATTGACGTCGATGCCGGAAACGCCGTGCGCCTGCAGATGCCACCGGACCCCCATCGCTCAACCATCTGTGACCATATCGTGTGCCGCGGCGAAGGATGGGCCGACGTGACGTGGAGCGCCGACTCCGCAGAGCTCGCTTTCGTATCCAGCTCCCGCGACCACAAGGAAGCAAAACTGCGCGTGGCGGATCCGGAATCAGGTGACGTGCGAAACGTCATGGAGGAAATCGTAGACACGTTCTACGAGTCGGGTTTCAACAAGGTGAACTGGAACGTCTTGCACAAATCGAACGAGGTGATCTGGTACTCTCAGCGGGACGACTGGGGACACCTCTACCTGTATGACCTCGTCTCTGGAGAACTGAGGCGGCAGATCACCGGGGGTCCGTGGAATGTGTTGCAGGTCCTGCACATTGACGAGGACGCCCGGGTCATCTACCTCACCGGGTCGGGACGAGAGGAGGGTGATCCGTATTTCCAGTATCTGTACAAGGTGGGAATCGACGGCGGAGGCCTGACGCTACTGACGCCGGAGAATGCGAGTCATCAGATTTCGCTTTCGCCGTCGGGCGCCTACTTCGTCGACAGCTACTCGACTCCCACGACTCCGCAGACAACGGTGCTGCGCAATACGAATGGTGAGGTCGTCGTGTCACTGGAGCAGGCCGACATCAGCAAGCTGGTTGACATGGGCTGGCAGGCACCGATCCCGTTCACGGTAAAGGCTCGGGATGGCAGCACCGACCTGTACGGCCTGATGTACACGCCAACCCGCCTCGACGAGTCAAGGAAGTATCCCGTCATCAACTATATCTATCCGGGGCCGCAGACCGGTAGCGTGGGCACAAGAAGCTTCATGCCGTCGCGCGGGGACAAGCAGGCCCTTGCAGAGCTCGGGTTCATCGTGGTGGAGCTGGACGCGATGGGCACTCCAATGCGATCCAAGTCATTCCACACGGCATACTACGGAGACATGGGAGACAACGGATTACCCGATCAGATCGCCGGCATCAAGGAGCTTGGGAGCCGGTACCCGTGGATGGATCTGGACCGTGTGGGCATTTACGGACACTCTGGCGGAGGCTTCGCGTCAACGGCCGGGATTCTGCGTTATCCTGATTTCTACAAGGTGGCGGTCTCGGGCGCCGGCAACCATGACAATCGGAACTACGAGGACGACTGGGCCGAGAAATGGCAGGGGTTACTGGTCACTGATGCAGACGGTACGACGAACTACGACAACCAGGCGAACCAGTTGATGGCGCAGAACCTGAAGGGCAAACTGCTGCTCGCACACGGCACACTGGATGACAATGTCCCGTACTACAACACGCTGCTGGTAGTAGACGCGTTGATCGCGGCGAACAAGGATTTCGATCTCCTGCTGTTTCCCAACCGCCGACACGGATTCGGTCGTGAGGGGTACATGATCCGACGACGGTGGGACTACTTCGTTCGCCACCTGATGGGCGCGGAGCCACCCGTCGAGTATGAGATCGGTGCAAGCCGGTAGAGTGCGAGGGTCGAATCAATCGTGCGGTCCAGCGCCGGGGGCTCCTCGAGTGTCATCCCGGCCCGTGTGCCGGGATTCATCCGTTGTATAGATTCTCGCCTGCCCCCGCCTTCGCAGGGGCGTGCGCAAGAATGACTCAGAAGTGCCGCGTGAAACGAGCCCGTCATCCCGGCCCGTGTACCGGGATCCAACCGTGGCGTCTATTGTCGCCTGATCGGCAACCGAATCTGAGACGGATACTGCGCCGAATGATGCACTTCGTTGTGCGCGACTACACCTTCAATCTCGTCGAAGTTGTTTCCGCCCGTATTCAAGTTGCGTTCGAACCGGGGGAAGTTGCTGCTCGACACTTCGATGCGAATACGATGTCCGGCTGCGAAGTGGTTGCTCGTCGACATCGGACCCACCTCCACTTCATACACGTTCCCGGGCTCCATGAATACTTCCCGGTCGTATCCGTCCCGGTATCGAACCCGCTGGATGGTTTCATCCAGATTGAACGCCCGACCGTCGGGATACACATCAATGAGCTTCACGGTGAAGTCGGTGTCCCGCGCATCAGATGACACGTACAGCGTAACACCGATGGTCCCTGTGACTTCAGTCCCTTCCTCGAGCGGCTCAGTCGAGTAGACAAGAATATCCTGTCGGGCTTCCATCTGTCGCTGATCGAAAGAGCCCCCGCGAACGGCGTTTCCCGTACAACAAACGTTCCCTCCATAAGACGGGACTGGAAATGCGGGATCGTACACAAAGGAGTCTGCATCTGTCCCCGGCGCGGGAGCCTCGGTCGTCAGTCTTCCATCCCCAAAAACGCTGTTGGCGCCGGCGTCGCTAGTCAGATAGTAGGTGATTGCCTCGACGTTATCCGGGGGCCACGTGTCTGACGATTGCCACTCGTTCATGCCCATGGTGAAGTACTGCACCTTCGGCGTCTCCGACAGTACGCCAGAGTCTTCCCCCTTGAGCCAGTAGTCGAACCAGCCGTAAATAAGCGCGTCGTAATCCAGACGAGCGTCTCCCATGCTGCGCTCACCGACAATCGTTTCTTCGGTCGCTCTCCTGTAGCCACAATGCAGTGTCGGTGCGATGACCGCGTATTGGTTCTCACGCACTTCTGGATCCGTCGCATTGGCACGGACATGATTGAAGAGAGCCAGGTTCGGTCCGGTCGAAACGTCGTACCACGACATGAACCACATGCTGGGCGCGCCAAAAGCCATGTCATCGTGATACAATCCCCCTTCGTACCAGGCCGGATCGTTGGGCTTTCTCCGGATCATGTTTTCGTAGGTCCCGATGGGACCATCCACGTTCTTCATGATGTCGGCGACGGGCAGGTGGCGGAGCGCCGTCGACCAGTCTACGCTGGGCATTTCGGGCGCGAGATCGAAGTATCTGGAAAGCCTGACCACGTCTTCCCGTGGAGTACCCGGAGGAAACATGGGGCGCTGCGTATTCTGGACCCCATAGAGCCACGCGGTGAACATCATCTGTTGTGCGCCGCCGCGGTACCAGTTGCCCTGCTCAAACCAGTTGCCAACCCGTCCAACGCCGGCTCCGAATCCCATCGGCACGAGTGCCGCGTGGGCCGGATGATCGAGGGCGGCCACCGCCATTTGCCACTCTGCCGTGGAGGAGCACCCGAGTGTGCCGATCTTGCCGTTTGACCACTCCTGGTTCGCCATCCACGTGAACGCATCGTATCCATCAGTTGTGGGCGGCCCGAGAATATCCCATTCTCCTTCAGAAAAAAACTTGCCGCGTTCATTCTGAACGACATACGCATAACCGCGCTTCACAGCGTCGAGTGCCGCACGGAATGTCCGGCCGCTCAACTCACCGTCGCGCCATGAATTGAAGTTGTACGGTGTACGCGAGAAGATAACCGGCACCGGCATATCCGACTTTGGCCGGTAGATGTCCGTCGCGAGCCGGACTCCGTCACGCATCGGGACCATTACCTTTTGCTCGATGATCGCAATCTCCTTCAGATCCGACAGGTCTTCTTCCTGTCCGACCGCGGGAAGCGCGATTGTCATCCCAATAATCAACTGCGCGATCACCCGGATAGCAGCTCGTTTCATCCTGCCGTTATTTGTTTTGTGATGAAGTGTGTTCTGAAGGTACGTCCGACTCATATGTCGAACACTCGTTCGATCGGACTACTGGCGATGACCGACCTTTCCGGCCACCACGATAACGTAGGCGCCCGACGCAATCGATGGCTCTTCCCTGAGTATCTCCAGACCACCCTGCGCAAGGAGTGGACCCAGGCGACGGTTGATATCAGAGAACAGCGCATTCGCTAACATTCCGAGTACTCTCCGCGACAAAGAGGGGCGGACCCCATCTGAAAGAAATTTGTCGAAGATCGCAATACGACCCGACGATTTCAGCACACGGGCGGCCTCGCGGATGCATGCGTCAGGGTCAGGTACAACAGCCAGCACGAGATGGAGAATCACGGCATCGAACGATTCGTCCGGGAGATCCAGTACTTCGGCATTCATCACGCGACAGTCTGCATCCAACTCGAGGCGCGCAGCCCGCTCCGAGGCCCGCTGTACCATGCTCGGTGACAGATCGACTGCCAGGATGTGCGCCGTCCGGGGAAGCAGCGGGAAGTCAAGTCCAGTGCCGGCGCCGACGATCAGCACATCGGAGTTGGGCTGAAGGTCGAGGAGCTGAATCGAACGCTTCCGAGCCCGTACAAAAGGGCGGGCAATCAGATCGTACACCGGCGCGTAGGCGTTATATCTCAGGCGATTCCAGGCGTTCGTGTTGACCTTCATCGGGAGGCGACCCCTGTCGCTAGAGGTGACGGGCAGCGCGCAAAGTGACCGACAGGTCCGGCCGGTCTCCGTGCGCCCGGGTTTGGGTCAATACCTGGCAGGCTCACCCTCGGCCGGCATCGAATCTCGAATGAACTCCCGGATGTGATCGTTCGAACTCTTCAGATCCTCCTTTCGCAGATACATCATGTGTCCGCTCCGGTACGCCTTGAATCGAAGTCGGTCGCTGAGACGTCCGCTCGGGTCGAGATTCCACATCGTGTACTTTGCCGAGAAGTAGTCGGTCGCGCCGTCGTAGTAACCGGACTGAATCATGACGTGCAGAAACGGATTCTCTGCGACGGCCTGTCTCAGATTCTCGCCGGTGTCATCTCTTTCGTTATTCCACGGATGCACGGGACCGAACAGATAGTACCTCAAGTCGGTATCGAAGCCGAGCACGTCCCTCAGATAGTGATTGATGGCCGGGGCAAACGCGTGATTCCATGATGTGAGTTCCGCCGGATAATCGTATCGATCGCCGGCATTCGAGCGGTCGATGCCGCGGTAGCGAGAGTCCAGTCGGCCGACCGTATATCCTTCATCCCTCAGAAGCTCTTTCCAGAATGACGAGGCCCTTACGGCAAGATTGTTATCCAGAACGAACGTCTCGGAAACACCTGCGTAGCGGGCGACGGCAGCCGCGATTGTCCGTTTTTCCTCGTCGTTGATAAAGCCGCCGCGAGAAAGTGCCGGGATGAATTTATCCAATGTGAACGTCTCGACTTCAGGAAGAAGGTCCTCCAGATCGCGACTCTGGAGTTCCGGCGTCAGTCGCTTGTGGTACCATGCCGCAGCAGCGAAATAGGGCAGGTATAGGGCGCGACCGACCGGACCGCCGCGGTCGATACCAAGGCCGGTCGGCGAAACCAGGATCACCCCGTTCAAATACATCCAGTGCGACCCCTGCAGCTTGCCGGCAAGACCGGAGACGCGCGTAGTCCCGTAACTCTCACCAATGAGATACTTGGGTGACGTCCACCTCTTGCGCCTGGAGATGAACGTGTCGATCCAGTCAGCGAGGTAGGTTACGTCTTCGTTGACGCCAAAGAACTGCTCGCGTTCGGCCTCGCCCAGAATCCGCGAGAAGCCGGTATTGACCGGGTTAACGTACACGATGTCGGCGACGTCAATGATGGAGTGCGGATTGTCGCGCACGCCGTACGGCTGCACTGGATATCCCTCGTCATCAATGATGAGTTGTTTGGGGCTTGTATACCCAAGATGCATCCACAAGGAGCCTGAACCGGGACCCCCGTTGAACGAAATGAACAGGGGGCGTCGAGAGCGGTCCGTGACGTCAGATCGCTCGTAGAACGTGTAGAAGAGCGACGCGACGGGTTCGCCATCTTCGCCGAACACCGGTTGCGTACCAACGGTCGCGACGTAGGGGACCTTGTTCCCGTTGACGGTCACCTCGTGACGCGATGTGATTGTCGTGTCAACCGGTAGTTCGCGTTTCTGGGCAGATGTGACTTGCGTAGCCAGCGATGTCGCAAGCAGGCAAGTACAGACGGCGATGTATTTCGGAAGGTTGCTCATTCGGATACACGCATGACGGAAGATGAGGGCGTCTGACAGCGCTAACTTACAACGCTGTGGCTCTTCCGTCAGCCCGTCAGAGACAATTGCGCGGTCATCACGCTGGCCTGTCGAGTGGATTCTGTTGCGCGAAGATCTTGCAAGTCGGGGTGCTCAGGCATATCCAGAGAATCAACTGCCCGAATGACGGAGGCCGGTATCCCGTTTTCGTGGAGGACGCAGGTTGGCGTGCGGATCCGAACTAGTGCTCGACGCCACCGTCCAGGATTGCCGCGCTCCCTGCGGAAGCTCGCTCTGACGATTGGTGCGGGCCAGGACGGACGAGGATCGAGTCACCGGGAAGAGCTCTACTCAGGCGTTCGACTTCTTCACGTGGGCCACGGACTGCTTGATCAGTTTTCGCAGCACAACCAAATCAACGTCGGACAATCTCTTCACGTACAGACACGACTTGCCTGTCTTGTGCTTGCCCAGCTTCTTCATGAGCTCGTCGTAGCGTGAGAAGCCCGACATGATGTAGAGCGTCAGGGATTGCTTTCGCGGCGAGAATCCGACCTGCATCCAGTCGCCCTCGCGGCCGCTGGCATATCGATAATGGTACGTCCCGAAACCCACAATGGCGGTTCCCCACATCTTCGGCTCCGCGCCCGTGATCTCACGCATCATGTCCACAAGTGCGAAGCAGTCCTTGCGTTTCTCCGCATCGTCGACATTGTTGAGGAAGTCGGTTACGCTTGCGTCGTTCAGCCTGGTTTTGAGCTCAGCCATTGTGATTCGAGATCTGGATTCGTGAGTGCGCACCCGTAAGGAATGAGAAATCACTCGCCGTGTCAAGAAAGAGCGTCCGCTCAATGCGAAACCTGCGCCTCACTGACCGTCGCGCAGAAGATGATCGATGCGGGAAGCCGCGTGTCCGGGTGAACCGGCTCGCTGATCTCGATCCTGGAGAACCCTGCCGCTTCGAACAAACCGGTCCATCCTTCGATGGTACGGAAGTACCACGGCGCCGGATCGGTAAACTCGTTACTGAAGCCCGCCCACGATCCTTCGCGCCAACCATTGACGTACGGCTGGTCGCCGCAGGCCGCGACCGGATGGAGAGTCTGGACGATTAACGTGCCTCCGGCCTTCAGTAGAGACGGTGTCGCGTGGATCAGATCGTCGACGACCTGAGCGCCGATAAGAGAGAAGTTACACACGACAATATCGACCGAGACTTCGAGCCGTCCCCCGGCTACATCTTCGTACGACATCGTGTAGAAGTCGCCAGCACCCGCTTGCCTTGCGGCATCGACAAGAACCGGTACGACATCTACGCCGGTTACTTCAACACCTCTCGCGTGTAGCTTCCGTGCGAGCCAGCCTTCGCCGCAGCCGAGGTCCAGCACCGTTCCCGGGTTTCGGTTCATGACGGCATCGACGATGGCCTGGTCCGTCACAAGTTTCCGGCTCTCGATGTCTCGATCCCGAACTGCCCGTATCCACGGCGACGCGTTCGCGCTCCACGAGTCAACGATCTGGCGGTCTCTGTCTCGATTGCCATCCATGACGTTCGCCGTTCCTATGAAGCCCAAAGCGTTGATTCGCAATCCCGACCTAAGCCACCGCACATCTTCTATTTCTATCGAGCATCAGGACCGCGACCAGAACTTTCCTGGACGCGCAATGGAGACGTCGTCGACGCTGTCTTCCACAGAGGTGCGAACGACGTGTCCAACACGGCATTCACGCGCAGGAACGCAAACAAAATGATCCAGAACGTCCTTGCCGCTTACTCGATCTCGACCTTCTGCGATGAGTACACAAAGAGCACGTCGTTCAGCGTCGGGTGATTTCGGAAGACCTCCTCTTTTCGATCTCGCAGTCCGTTGAGATCGAACCCGACTACCGTCAGATCGGCTTCGGCCGAAAGGCGCCCGACAAGCCGCCGGTAGCCCTCCACGTTGTTCACCGAAAGAAACCGGATGTTTTTCTCTGATATCGGGATGCGGCGCTCCGCCATCAGCTTGCGGAACGACTCGCGCTGCTCCTCCAGCTGATCCTCCGGCAGGGCGGTAAACACACGTACCTCGCCCTCATCCCAGTCGGGATGACCCAGTATGATGTAGCAGAGCAGAATCATCAAGTTCGCATTCTGCTTGTCGTTCCACGTCAGCCAGATGTGAATCGTCTTTCGTTCGCCGAAGTGCAAATCACCGTGACGCAGCACCAGCAGCGTAGATCGCACACTCGAGGCAAACAGACAGTTCTGGGCTACCTCCTTCGCGACGCTGTCGGGGTCAGTCCGAGCAAACTCGAACATGACGGTGTTATTACTCAGACCGGAAACACCCGGCACCTGAAGACTTTGCGCAAGCGCAGACGTCATCGAAGGGCTCACTATCGTGTCCATGAAGACACTGCTGCGCTGCTGTCGTGCAAGTCGCGCGAGGCGCCCCTTGATCTGCTGGCTCTCGGCATACGCCTCGGCGTCGAGGTGACCCTTGATGTAATGGAGATAGGTTCCGAATCCGTAACGGTGACACAACCACCGCATGAAGATGAGGGGAGACCGGCGGTCGAATGTGCGATCGTCAACCATGATCACGGACGGCCGCCACTCGGCGGCGGTCAGGTGCCGCTTTCTCCTCTGAAGTCGGATCTGGAGATATCGCGTCGCCTGCGTCATGACGCCTTCGAACATGGATGCAAGATCGCCTTCGGCCTGGCCGCGTGACAAGAACCAGTACAGGGCTGTCATCAGCGCAAGCGCAGAGACGGCATAGAGCGGGTCCATCTGGAACATCATCAGAAGACAGATGACGGCGCCAAAAAGACTGATGTACCACCTGGAGCGAAAACTTGGTCGATAGCTCGGCCGGGCCGCAAAATGCTCCAGGAAACTGATGGCGCACAAAGACCCGTAGGTGACCATGAAGAACATGGAGATCAGCCGCGCCACGACATCCACGTTGCCCAGCGCGACGATGATCACGGCAAGCACTCCCGTGACAATCGTAGTATTCCGGGGTTCGTTGACCTCGCCCACGCCGGCGGCAAGCCAACGGCTTACGTTGCCAATGCGAACACTCCCATCCTCGCCGAGGGCCTGCAGTGTTCTCGGTGCCACGAGGACGGATCCGATGGCGGAGCTGAGCGTGGCGCAGGCAAGGCCGATCGGGATGATGGGGCCCCACAGCGCAATGCGCGACATGACGAGCTGATCTCCGGAGAGCAGCTCCGCAGGTGCCGAGTACGCGAGTTTTGCTACGATGAATACGTAGACCACCATCCCCACAAAGGTCGCCCCAAGAGTACCGCGGGGTATCGAGCGTCGCGGGTTTGCAAGGTCCCCCGACAGTCCCACGCCGGCAGTCATTCCCGTGAAGGCCGGGAAACAAATGGCGAAAACGATGAAGAAGCCATCGGGACTTGCCACCGTCGAATAGAAGCCAACGGATTGACTCTCGAATCCTTCTACCGGCCCGCCCATAAAGAACAGGACGAGCGAAGCGGCAAGCGTGGCCACGACCACGTACAGCGCCTTCACGCCCAGCGCCGCACCCTTGAAGAACACGAGGACCAGCAGGCCGATCGTTGCAGGAAGAGATACCATGCGCGGGTCGAATGCGACACCCGTCATCTGCTCGAAAGGCCCGGCGAGTGGCGAGAACGCCTCAGCGAATGCAATCAGATAGAACGCGACGGATACCGCTTGCGAGATGTACAGCGACATCCCGATCACGCCGCCAATAGTCTTCCCGAAAGAACGGGATATGATGAAGTACTCACCGCCGCCCTCGACCTTCCTGTTCGTGGCAATTTCCGCCAGCGCCAGTGCCGTCGGAATCGTCACCAGGTGACCCAGCAGGATGATGCCCAGCGCTCCCATCAAGCCGACGTTGCCCACGGCATAGCCGAACCGCAGGAACATGATTGCGCCAAGAATGGTGCTGATTCCGGTCAGAAAGACCGGAAGCGTTCCAAATCCATGACCGCGCTGGCGTCCGGCTTCCTGGCTGGCGACTTCCGACATCAGAGGTGTTCTGTCGAGTTAAGAGACTGAAGGACGAAGGTACAAATTCCGTTGGCTACGTTAGCAAGCGAGGGAGCACGAATTCATTCACGGCGGTCGGCTGTGTTGTTCTGGACAGTGGCATCATCATCGTATAGATTAGGTTGATGGGACACTCGATCGAAACGGCGTCGAGCGGCCGCGCCAAGTGCCGCGGATGTGGCAAGTCAATCGCAAAAGGCGAACTGCGGCTGGGTGAGCGACTACCGAATCCGTACGGCGAAGGTGAGATGACACTGTGGTTTCACCTTTCGTGCGGCGCCTACAAGAGGCCCGAAGTACTTCTTGAAACGCTGGAAATCACCGACAGCGAGATCGAACACGCGGACCAGTTGCGCGACATTGCGAAAACGGGTCTGGAGCATCGCCGGCTTCCTCGCGCTGATGGTGCGGGGCGTTCCCCGACCGGCCGCGCCCGCTGTCGCCAGTGCCGCGAGTTCATCGAAAAGGATTCGTGGCGGGTGGGCCTGGTTTATTACGACGAGGGCCGATTGAATCCGAGCGGCTACATCCATCTCGCCTGCGCGGAAGAGTACCTCGGCACAACGGATATCGTTGACCGACTCAGACATTTCGCGCCGACGCTGACCGATGACGATGTCGCCGAGATTCGGACCACCCTCGCCGGCTAGTTCCTCCCGCCTTTCGCGAACCCTGCAGACCAGAAATCCTGGCAGGTTTGCGCGGGTCAGCTGCAGCGCCGGAATTTCATTGTGCTGTCCCCGTGCTACGTTTCGAATCGGGACTCAGGCAACATTACATCCCGCTGCTAGCTGATATCGCACAGAGCTACCCCTCTTCAAACAGTACCGATTCGGGCAAGCGACCTCGGATCCGGGTAGCGAACTCGGACGCATCGCCCGGCCTTACAAAGACCCGCTTCGGCAGATAGTACGCGTGCCGCTTGCTGTAGTAGACAAGAAAAAACTCCGGCGTCTCCCGAACCTTGTAGATACCCGGCCACTTCAGGTCGATATCGGCGGTACGTGTCGAAATGTGGTAGCCATCCTCATCGAGTGTATGGGTGATCGGATGCTTCACGTTGGGGTCGCTATGCTGCAGCTGCCATGCCCGAATCTGCCCCGTGATCGGGTAGAACAACCATACCAGTGTGCCAACGACGATTACCAGCGGGCCCAATCTGAGCACCGAATCATATTCTCCCATAAACGTCATGACGACAACGAACATGAACTCGATCACGAGTATCGCAATCACTGACCATTTGATCACCCGTCGAAATCCGGACGAAAACAGTTCGCGCACCAGCAGGCTGGTAACGCGGGCGTGTTCGGACCTCTGCCAGTCGAACGTGAATTGATTCATGATCCGTCTTCTTTGCTGTGCCGATAGGCAATGACGCGGACCCGTTCCAGGGTCACAAGTCCCTCGTCGATCAGGTCGTCCAGAGCGGGAAGGAAGGCCTCGATTCGATCTTCGGCATCTACGATCTCGATGACGATGGGCAGATCGTCCGAGAGTCGGAGAACCTTAGACGTATGAATGCGAGAGCTCGCCCCGAAACCCATGAATCCGCGAATGACCGTTGCGCCGGCCAGACCCCGAGCACGTGCCTCGTTGACGATCACTTCGTGCAGTGGCTTGCCGTCTGAACGGTCGCTCTCGCCGACGAAGATGCGCAGCAGATACGCTTCAGATGGGAGCTTCATTTCGATACCCTCCGATCTATACCATGCGGCCGACGGTGATGCCGGCGAAGAGTGCAATGAACCCTAGTCCGTTCTGCAGCAAGACATTGCCGGCAGCGTGCATCCACTCGGACGCCCGGACCAATTCGCCGGTCTCGAGCATGAACGCAGAAAAGGTCGTGAAAGCGCCCATGAAGCCGATCAACACGAGCACTCTGGTGTCACCTGATACAGTCCATCGATTTTCGAACAGCGCCCACAGGAGTCCCGCCCAGAAACAGCCGATGATGTTGACGGCCGCCGTCCCCCATGGAAAGGCGGCGCCGGTGAGATTCTGGACCAGTCCGGCCAGGGCGTAGCGGGCGACGGTGCCGAGTGCTCCCGCCAGAGCGAGCCAGGCGATCTTCTGAATCATCCGATATCCTCGTCTTCGTTAGTCGATCGGGTCACTGCCACGTTCTCGAGCGTTCGTTTGAATTGTACGATTCGAAATGTCTCCGAGAAGCCGATACACGAAAAGAACTTCTGGGCCAGTACGTTTTCGAGATCAGCATCGGCCGCCATGTCACGGCAACCCCGCGCACGAAACCAGTCGGCCGCAAAGCCGATCATGTTGCGGCCTTCTCCCTTGCCTCGATACGGCGCCTCGAGATAGAGGGCTTCGACATACCCCACCGGTCCGCCAAGGCAGCCGTCCACAAAGTTACGCAGCGACACCTCCATCAGTCCCACGGGCTCGCCTTCCTCTGTAACACCGAGAAAGGCTGTTGCCTCAGGTAGAGGAATGGATCAACGCCATCTCCTCGCGATGGTGGTCGCGATCGAGATCCGAAAACAGTTTCTCTCGAAGCTGCAGCCAGTCGGGGAATCGGTCGGATGTGATCTCCAGGAGTTTCATCTTCATGTCCGAATGCCGTACACCGGAAGAGGCGTCGGTCACTTACATCGCTTCGTCGAATTCATTCCGGTACTTCGCCGTGCCCACGACTCCACTCATCCTGGTCTGGTCGAGGATGATAGCCATAAACGCTTCGTCAGGCACTCCGTCCCACTGGCAGATCAGTCCAAACCCTGAAGCCGGACGAAAGCCGAACCGCGGATAGTACTCCGGATGGCCAAGCACAATGACGAAGGGACAAGTCGTCCTCCGCAGTTGCTCCAGGCCGGTCTCTATGAGCATTGACCCGATTCCCCGTCCTTGATACTCGGGGTCGACGGCCATCGGCGCCAGACCCATTCCTTCCACGTTCTCACCGACCGACACCACCGTCGCCGGACTGAAGAGGATATGTCCCACGATTTGGCCGTCGAGTTCGGCGACGAGCGACACCGCGGATTTACAATTACTGCGAATATCGTCAACGATGTCCGCTTCGACGCCTCCTTCGAACGCAGCTCTATTCAGGATCCGGATCGTCGGAGCATCTTCAGAGACTTCATTGCGGATCGTTACTGGAAGAGTATGAGTCATGATTGGCAACCTGAGTAAAGGCCTCGATCGAAACCATCCCGATCCATCAAGACCCGGTATCACCGGAACGACGAGCAACCCGGTGTGCAAGTCCTCCTTCCTGGCGAAAGAAGAGTTAGCTGAGACAAAAAACGAAGTAAAGTAGAAGCCACAATGCCGAATCCCGAACACGGGATGTTATTGCGTCTTCCACCACTCACGTCGTGCGTCTGCTACAACTTGTGTGGCCTACGCTGCGGGAAGAAGACGGGTTTCGGCGGCTGAATCAGCGGCACGAATAGCTCCGTCCGGTCGGAGCATCAGGCGGATTCGTGGTCGGCCGTGCGTCGACGCGACAGACATCGTAATTTGTGCCGATGAACCTCTCCGCCATTATTCTCGGCCTTCTTCTCGTCCAACAGGTACCGGGTGACCATAGTGGGCGCTCGGGGCAGACTCAATATCGTCGTTCCACGACTTGAAGCCAGCGTCGATATCGACGGCGTTCTCGACGAGCCGGCATGGGCCCGGGCCGCAAGGCTGACGGACTTTTCGCAGTATCAGCCCGTCGATGGCAGGCCGGCCGAAGATCCGACGGAAGTCCTCGTGTGGTACTCGCCGGAAGCCATCCACTTCGGGATTCGCGCCACCGAGCTGCACGGTGACATTGTCCGGGCCACCCAGGCGAACCGTGACAATATCGCGAGTGAGGATCACGTCTCGATTCTGCTCGACACCTACAACGATCGGCGAGTGGCCTTCGTGTTCAGCGTGAACGCGCTCGGTGTACAGGCCGATGGCACGCGAAGCGACCAGTTCGGTGGAGGCGCGGGCGGCAGCTCGGCAACCGGCGGCGGCACGGGCAACATCAATCCCATGGATGGCAGCGTCGACCTCAACCCCGACTACAACTTCTTCTCCAAAGGCCAACTCGTTGACGGAGGATACGTTGTCGAGATTCGGATTCCGTTCAAGAGCCTCCGCTACCAGGAGGGGTCTATCCAGGATTGGGGAATCCACGTTTTGAGGAGGGTCCAGCATTCGGGCTTTCAGGACAGCTGGGCGCCTGCGGTACGAGCCAACGCGAGTTTCCTTGCGCAGGCAGGCACGCTCAGCGGACTTCAGGACATGAAGCGCGGGCTGGTGCTGGAAATCACCCCTTCGTCGACGGCCCGGCTCGACGGCGAAAGGGCGGACGACGGGTCGTGGGGATACTCCAGCGGGGGATCATTAAGCGGTGACGTCCGGTGGGGGATCCGAGAGAATGCCACGCTTACCGGCACCATCAACCCCGACTTCTCGCAGGTGGAGGCCGATGTCGGGCAGGTGGTGCTGAACGAGCGTTTCGCATTGTTCTATCCGGAGAAGCGCGCGTTCTTTCTCGACGGCCTGGAGCTGTTCGACACGCCAAGCCAACTCATCTATACGCGCCGAATTGTTGATCCCGAGGCAGGCCTCAAGCTCGGAGGCAAGGTGGGGCGCCTGAACGTCGCAACGATTCTTGCGGCGGAGAGTCGCGACTACTCAGAATCCGGCGACGACACTCCCGTGTTCGCGATCGCCCGACTGAGGAGCGACATCGGGAGAAGCTCCACCGTTGGTGGCGTATTGACAACTCGTGAGGACGGAGGCGGCTACTCCAGGCTGGCAGGAGCCGATCTCCGCATCGTGCATTCCAGGCTCTACTTCGCGGAACTCCAGGCCGTACAGTCGTGGACAGATGTGGGTGGAGTACAGACAAATGGTCCGCTGATGCGGGCGGTCTGGGACCGAACCGGACGCAACTGGGGCTTCAACTACAGTGTGACAGCGATTGCCCCAGATTTCGAAGCCGCCGCCGGATTCGTCAACCGAACCGGCACATTTGCAGCGCGTGCGTTCAACCGGCTCACGGGCTACGGTCGGAAGGACGCGTTGATAGAAACGTATGGCGCCTTCTTCGGGATCTCACGAATGTGGAGCTACGACGATATCAGTGGCGGTTCGATAGAGGGTGACGAATCCATCTTTCCCTCGGCCACGCTGCGCGGCGGGTGGCGACTAAACGGATCGCTCTCAAGGAGTTTCTTCAGCTTTGAGCCTGATGCCTATTTGAACTATACCGTGGTAGCGGATCCGGCCATGGATCCCGTTTCCTTCACCGTGCCACCAAAGGAGACGGACCTGTGGACGGGATCTGTGGGAGCCACCTCGCCCACGTACCAGTACCTGACGGCAACGGCAACCTTCGGATTTGGGGAGACGCCGATATTCCGTGAGGCCGCGCCAGGGCGGCGCCGAAGCATTCGGGCAACTGTTGACGTGCGCCCGACCAATTCTCTGCGTGCGACGCTGCAGTTCGTTCGGCTGACCCTGACGCGAGCGAGGGACGACTCTCGATTCTCAACGGAGAACATTCCGAGGCTCAAGATCGAATATCAGATCACTCCGTCCATTTTTGTTCGCTTCATCGGGCAGTACACGGCCCGAACGCGATCAGCTCTCGTCGACAGAAACGGCGACGCAATATTCGTGGAGACCGTTCGCGACACCGGCGACACGTCAAACGAATTCCGCACCGACTGGCTGTTCAGCTACCGGCCGACGCCCGGCACTCTGGTGTATTTCGGCTACGGGGCAACGATGGACGAACCGGGTGAGCGGCGGTTTCGAGAACTGTCCAGAACTGCGGATGGCTTCTTCGCGAAGGTGAGCTACCTGTTTCGGATCTGACCGGCTGATGGGTCACGTGAACATGCAACCGTCAGCGTGACTTGTCCGCACGCATCTCCGTTTCGCGATCGAGAATGCTTCTTATCTGCTCGATCACCGGATCGCCCTTCGTGTACTGCTTGCCGTAGTCCAGGTTGAAGCGGTAGTCGAAGTCATCCGGATTCTTCCCCTGGTTGTGCTGGAGAATCGTCTCCAGTTTGTCGAGTGCCTTCGCGATCCTTGCCTCGGGCGTGCTCGCCGCCTCGTACTCATCCCACAACTCCGTTATTTGAACCTGGGTGTGAGGCGGAAGTGGTTGAAGCAGTTGCAGGAGATCCTCTCGCTCCTTCTCGCTCTTGTCCTCTCCAGGTTTCTGCTCAATTGCCGGGATATCGCCGCCGATAGCCTCTCCCAGGTCG
Organism: Rhodothermales bacterium; assembly: GCA_963768565.1. Taxonomy (GTDB): domain Bacteria; phylum Bacteroidota; class Rhodothermia; order Rhodothermales; family JABDKH01; genus JABDKH01. The sequence goes on along the minus strand of CAVYIO010000031.1, from coordinate 54,595 downwards.
TGGATAATGCACATCTTGACCAGTCGTGCAAAGTCGACCTCCGGGAACTGCTCTTCCAGTACGACGGACATGAGGCAGAGTCGCCACGTATGCGCAGCGACGCTCTCTGGACGACCCTCGGTCGTGAAGGCCGTTCGCGTTAAATCCTTCAGTCGTTCCGCGTCGCGGAGAAACTGCAGCGTCCCGAGTAATTCTGAATTCTTCATGTGCCCCCGTGCGCTCGACAATCGATTCTAAAAGGAGTACGCCGACGTGCAGTCCGAGCTCGCGGCAGCTGAAGGGCTGACCGTCAGTGGCGAGTCGCCGCATCGATCAGTTGAACGGGTCGCTAAAGTGAGCATTCGGCTTCAGATAGAGCTTTTTGCGGGCGTAGTCAAAGATCAGATTGAACCGGCTTAGCGACGCATGGCCGAGGACGGCGTCGGCGTTGTCTTGTTTGGAGCGGACTTCGGCAGGGGCAAAGGACGCCTTCACCGAATTCAACGCATACGGGCCGATGATCAGCTTCGCAATCGAGCCGGTTTTCCCATGAATGTCCCCGCTCAGCCCCCTTCCCAATAGTACGCTAACCGTGTCTTTTGGGTGGAAGAATTTCATATCGCGTCTTTCCAACAATACGATAGCATCGCCGGCCGCATAATCGATATACATCGAAAGAGACGCGGGGGCTTCGTCTTCGATAACGACAAAGGCATCGATCCAGGGGATGTTGTTGTCTTTGAAATACAGAGGCAGGGCGGTCCACCCATCGTCGACGTGTAGGTGATCAGCGGTGTGTAAGGTCATGGTGTTGTCGTCATAATTCAACGCCGTGACGTAATGGCCGAAGATGGAATAGCCGATGATGCCGTTGGAGGGGAAGCCCTTGTAGGTGTCGCTCTGAAGCACGAGCAGCCGTTGGTTCATCATGATGATATCGCCCAGCCGAAAGGCCGCCGAATCAATCATCGAAGCCCTCGCAGCCTCGCCCCTGCCGGCGCCCCCGATCCTGACGTCCCGCGCCCCGCTTAAATCGAGAGAATCTCTATACGCCGGATTGTAGATCATCAGCCCGTCGAAGGCGAAGCCGGTATCAAGGACGATGTCAGGAATGACCACGTCGCCAACCTGGACCGTGACGAGCGATCTGTCTCGTTCTACGGTGAGCGGAATAACTCCTTTGTCCTGAGCAGCGACGCACGAAGCCAGGGCAATCATGAACAGGAAGAAGAGGACAGACGTCTTCTGGCGGCCCCTGCTATTGACCTGCCGAATCATCGGTGTGTTGTCTGAGCGGCGACCAAACGTGACCTGAAATCGCGTCATGCCGCAGAACAGGACGGTAGCCTTCGAATGTCGGCACTCATGTGCCGTGTGGATTGTCTCCTTCCTTGTCTCTGAGTTCTTCATGTGCCGGCTCGCGCTCGACAATCGAACCTAAAAGGAGTACCCGACGTGCAGTCCGGGCCAGATGAGATATTCACCTTCGACGATCAATCCGTAAAGCGTTCCGCGAAAAATGAACCCGCCCTGTGCACGGTACTCGAAGCCGACTCCGAGATACCCGAACAGTTCGCCTCCGGCGGGACCATCGTCGAAACTGCCGGCAACGGGAACGATTCCGGCGGTGGCAAACGGCGTTCCGTCCTTCGGCAAGAAGTATGCTCGAACGCCGACGGGAAACGCAGCAGCAAAGGCTCCGCTTCCGCCAAGCGCGGCGAATCCCACCTCAAGCCCGATCGTCTTCGACACCATTCGCTGGTAAGAGAAGCTGTAAAGGGCCGCCTTTCCAAGCAACTCGATGCCAAAATCACTTCGGAGGGAATCCCTGATCTGACCGACGGCCGGCTGAGCCAATCCAACTCCGAGCACGACAGCGGCAAAACAAAGAAGTGTCTTTCTTTTCATCAGGCGATACCTGTGCAGATGGGTTGGACGCCCGCAATGTCGAGATAACAATGCACTTCAACAACGAATTGTGGTAGAGCCCGCTATCTGACCACAATAAACATCCTGGAGAACGCGGTCTTCGCGTCCTCCATTCTGGCGACATAGACGCCGGGCGACAAACCGGTCACGTCGACGTCAACAGTCGATTCGTCTCTTGCAGCGATTGAATAACCCGCAACCTGCCTTCCCAGCAGATCGAACACCCTGACATGTCGGCTCGATTCCCGGCGCCCCGGGAAAAGAATTGTAACCACCTCTGAGGCCGGATTGGGATACAGCTGCGGCTCTTGATTCTGCCAGCGGACGTTCTCGTTCGACGTGATCACAACGCCACCGATGGACGCCCATGCCAGCGTACCTCCCCCCCACGCGCCGCCGTGCCACACGAGTCCGATGCCGCGACAAAACGAGTAGGTCCATTCATCGTCGACGTACTGCGGAATGTCGAAGTGCAATCTGACACAATCATCGAAAGTGCCGGCCGGTACGTCTTCCTGAGAACGTCGTTCGATGGTCACTCGAAATGTGTCGACACCCGGCCACGCCCCTTCTTTGACGTGGTACACGGAACTGTCCGGTAAAGAGAAATCGTACAGGACATACTCGGTCCCGTTCTCAATCCGGATAACCTGATCATCGGAAACTCTCAGTGTGTCCGGGCGCCTTCGACCCTGTATTCCCTCTACGATGACGTAGTGATGCTCGCCACTATTGAATTCTCCGCCGACCCATACCGAGTGTGTGAAAACCGGATATGAGATGTTGAATACTGCAGAGTCCCCGGGGCTGTAGGGGAAGTACGACGGCTCCACAGTTTGCGCCTGAACCAGCCGGGCCATCATGCACAGAACACAGGCTCCGAGAGCAACCTGTGCGGTGACAACCATGATCTTCGAGTAGATCATCCGTACGACCTGTCATGTCGAGGTGAGAGCACTGGAACTTGTTCAGTCGATCCCGTTGTTCGACCTCTGGCCGGCCTCGCGCGTGCGAATCGAAGCCCGCCAGAATGCGATGAATGACAACAAAAGGATCAGCACCCACAGAACAAAATGACGGTCGACTCCGGTTCGTTCGATCGTCTCCATTTCAAACCGACCCGCGAGGTCCGTCCACCAGTATGAGAAGTTGACCACGTCGACGAGCGTATGACTGATGATGCCAGGAATCAGCGAGCCGGATACGCGCGCGAGGATTCCCCACAGCACACTCGCTCCGAAGACGTGAATGAGCACGAGTGGCGCCCAGGCCTGATGAAGGTGTGAGACGAGAAAAACGACGGAGACGATGGTGATGGCGGCTCCGGGTCCATACCGATTCTCGAGAGGAACCTGCATGTAGCCTCGAAAGCCCACCTCTTCGGTGATGGCGGCAGTCGCGGCAGCAACCACCACAAAAGACCAGGCAACCCAGGCCGCAGTGCCGCCAAAGTCGAAGCCGAGAGACCAGGCCTCAGCCGGGAACTCCACAATTCGAAATGTCACCACCAAACTGGACTGGATGATCAAAACGAGAAACACGGCTGCGAGCAGGCTCCAGATCCAGACGCGCACCGGCATACGTGTGGCGCGGAAGTTCGTACGCTTGAACTCCACCGTCGAGCCTGGCCACCAACGTCCGCGTAAGTACTGCACGTACACGACAAGTACGGCGGCCATCGCGAGGAATGGCCATGGCGGCGGCAGAAAACTCAAAAGGGCGGTCCAAACGAGCGAGCCCGCAATCGCGAAGACGAGGAATCCGATGACGACGGCTCGAACGACCAACGGAATGCGCTCCCAGACTGTCTTCAGCGAGTCGCTCTTCATTGGCATGTTCGTGCACTCGTTGTCGTGAGAAACGGATCGATGTCCGGGAGCCTACGTAGAGAGATCAGCCTACGTTTCGTTTTTGCCGTCGGCGGACTTTGCGCGCTCACAGAGGCCCGCGAATTGCTCGTCGGTTCCCGACAGGAAGACCTGTCCGTACGCCTCCAGATCAGTAACAAGATGTCGAAAGCCGTCGATCGGGTCGGATGAGTAGCCGGGATAAGCACCCCGACGACCCGTAGCGGCAAGCATATACCATTCATGTGACAGGGATTGCTCGCTCACGTGGTATTCGACAATGCCGAGCGCACGCCGAACGTGCAGATCTAGATGTCGGTTGCCACGGACGAAGCGTCCACGTGCGAAACGGCCCCCGCTGCCTTTTGCCGATACTCCCGGCACGTACTCGAATCCATGTTGCAGCAACGCAGGCTCAAGAATTGCGCATCCTTCGGTCAGAATATCTTCCGGGGAGGACATGTCAGGCCTCCAGGTCTCAGGTCGCGATGTGATCGTCGAACGCTGTCCGAGCCGTGACGACTCTGCGTACCCGCCGGCTACCGAACTATGATCAACTTCTTCATGTCCGTGTTAGAACCCGCCCGGAGGCGATACACATAAAGACCTACCGGCAAGACTGACACATCGAGATCGGCCCGATGTATGCCGGCGGAATGAACGCCATCGACAATCGTCATGACTTCGCGTCCGAGTGCGTCGAACAGCGAGATGGAGACATCCGAAGCCGCCGGAAGCTGCCAGCTAATGGCCGTAGACTGATCGACCGGATTGGGGTAATTCTGTCCGAGCGCAAATTCGCGTGCGGTGTTGCCTGGATCCTCATTGCCGACACCGGACGGTGCAACGATGACTCCCACCGTGGCCACGTTTGAGACCTTTGGCGCCACCACAGGCCCGGTGGCCACGACTTCACCCGCCAGCGAAACGGCCACCGTGTTCCCCGCTACCTCGAACGTACCCTCCGCCAGCAGCGGAAACGCAAGACGAAGCTCTGACCCGTTCTGCGTGATGGATCCGCCTATGGCCGCAGGTACGGACGACATCGAGCGTCTGCGGACCGGCATCGACGGCATTGGCCAGAAGACCGGTAGGCGCAATGTTGAGCGTACCCTTCAGATTCACCTGGTTGGAATCCTGACTGAACGACCCATTGGAAACAGCGGCCGGCAAACCGGGCGTGGCGAGTCCGACGGACAACGAGTCGGCCTCGGTCGTCACAACGATCGATCCGATGATCGTATAGTCGAACGTCAGACTCAGAGCATCGGATATGACCAGGTTCATCGCCGTCACGTGGATTTCTGTGAACGGCTCTGTATTCGATATGACCTCCGCGGTGAGTGTCCCCGACACGGCGGACGTATCGCTATCTGATCTGTCACCAAAGTCTGTACTCAGCATCGCGGAAAGTCTCGCCCCCGACTGCAGCGGATCGATCACGAATTGCTCCGGCACATCTTTCGTTTCCGCAACATAGCTGAAGAGGTCGGTGCCGGAGAAGCCCGGCTTCGGCGTGTACTCGAAAGAGCCGTCGCGAGAAAGCGACAGCGTTCCGTTTGGCGGAGGCGTAGTTACCACCGCTTCGATTTCGACGTCACTGGAGTCATTCTCGAGTACGCCCGGAGCCTCGACAGTAAGCGTACTGTCGGCGTCGGTGTTGAAGAAGTCGTCCCTTGCGACGGGTGTGTCCTGGGCCTGAACAACGACCGTCAGGCACAAAGAGCAGAGCAGTATCAAGTATCGCATAGTTTCTTTCCTGAGTCGAGGGGAGATGTACGTGGCCGCACGTGCAAACACGCAGATGGGAAGGGTGATACACGGTAGAGGCCGCGCCGTTTCAGTCCCGAACGAGTGTCGACGTAAATATCCGGGCCGTGTGACACCTCACGAGGCTGATTTCTGCCCGCAGACCGGTCCAAACGGTATCCAGACCGTAGGTGACTGTCCAGCAACGCGATAGAGCCCGTATCTCGGCGGGATCACGTCGAATTCGGCCATGATGACCCCTCTGACGGGCAGCCACAGCCGAGATCGCCGCGAACCAGATCAAATTGTGTTGCTTCGCGCTTCCGTGCGAACCATTCGTGGCAGAATGCCACGGCGCCCGCTATAAAGACGCCGTCCGGTTGCAATCCGAGACTGTCGAAGTGCAACTTTGGATGTCCTCCACCGACCCCAATAACAAGCGGATGTTGCGAATCGCCATTTCATGTTTTAGATAGCGTTCGACGAACAACCTTCACCGGAATCAATGGCTGAGATCAAAAAGGACTTCCTGGCGCCTGGTAAGGACGGACTGGCGCCCGAGCGCAAGAAGTTCGGGACGTTCGGCGGAGTGTTTACGCCGACGCTTCTGACGATCCTTGGCGTAATCATGTACCTGCGCGAGGGGTGGGTCATAGGCAACGCGGGCATCCTCGGCGGGCTGCTCATCATCTCGCTCGCATTTCTGATCACGACCTGCACCGGCCTGTCCATGTCGTCGATCACGACGAATATCCGCATCGGTTCGGGTGGGGCATACGCCATCGTTTCCCAGTCACTGGGATTGGAGGTGGGCGGCAGCCTCGGCATCCCGCGCTACGTCTCGCAGGCGCTCGCGATCACTCTGTACATTTTCGGTTTTCGCGAGGGCTGGCTGTGGGTATTTCCTGGTCACAACGCCTTCCTGGTCGACATCGTCATCTTCCTTGTTCTCTGGGGAATCGCGTACAAGAGTGCGGATCTGGCGATAAAGACTCAGTTTGTCATCATGGCGATTATCGTCGGTTCGCTAGTCTCCATTGCAGTCGCAGCCGCGCAGGGGTCCATGCAGTATGATGTGGAGAACGTGGGCCTGTGGGGGACTTTCCCGGGCTCGATTGAGAATGCGTTCTCGGGCACCACGTTCTGGATCGTGTTTGCCGTTTTCTTCCCGGCAGCCACCGGCATCATGGCCGGCGCGAACATGTCGGGCGACCTCAAGGATCCGCGTCGCAGCATTCCGATCGGAACGATGGCGGCCATCGGCGTCAGTTTCGTGATATACGTGCTGATCGCCTACTGGCTCGCACGCTCGGCAACACCTGAAGAGCTGGTCGGAAATTACTTTGTGATCATTGACAAGGCTGCATGGGGACCGCCCGTTATCGCCGGACTGTTCGGGGCCACGTTCTCGTCGGCGCTCGCATCGATGGTAGGTGCGGGTCGCATTCTCCAGGCGATGGGCAACCATCGTATCCTGCCCGGCAGCACATGGCTCGGAGCGCTTACAACATCGGGGGAGCCGCGCAACGCCATGCTCGTCACGGGCGGCATCGTGTTTGCCTCGCTCTTGTTGCGGGACCTGAATGCGATCGCCCCGCTCATCACGATGTTCTTCCTCATCACCTATGCGATGCTGAACGTCGTGGTGCTGATCGAGCAAGGCCTCGGCCTCGTCAGCTTCCGACCGCTCCTGCGCGTACCATCCGTCGTCCCGTGGATCGGCCTCATCGGATCCGTCTTTGTGATGTTCATCATCAATCCGACCATCAGCCTGATGTCGGTTGCTGTCGTGATCGGGTTCTACGGCTGGCTTGCCCGGCGGCGACTTGACGCCCCGTTCGAGGATGTGCGTAGCGGGTTGTTCGTGGCGTTCGCGGAGTGGGCGGCAAAGAAGGTGGCGGAAATGCCGGCTACGCAGGAGCGCGCGTGGAAGCCCAATCTTCTGGTGCCCGTTGAAAATCCGAACGCGTTGCGCGGCGCATTCATGCTGATCCAGAACATCTGCCATCCGAAAGGCTCCGTCAAGCTGCTGGGCATTACGCCACCCGGAGCGGCCGACGGACTGGGCGGCCGACTCTCAACGCTGGCCCGGGCGTTCCGCGAACATGGCGTGTTTGCGTCGGCTACGGTCGTCGATAGCGGCACGTACGAGGACATCCTGATCACCGGACTCCAGGTTCTGAAGGGCGCCTTCTTTCGTCCGAATATCATCTTCCTCCCGCTGCCGGAGTCCGATGATCGCGAGGCGATCTACAGGAAGATTATCCGTAATGCGACAACACTGAAGCTCGGCGTCCTCCTCCATGCGCCCCATCCGGTAGCCAGACTCGGTCAGCGCCAGGCCGTCAACGTATGGATTCGCGATCGCAGTCCTGACTGGCGGCTCCGGTGGGATATCGGAAATCTCGACCTGTCCATTCTCACCGCCTACAAACTGAAACTCAACTGGGGAGCGCACCTCCGGCTTATCACGGTTATTGAGAACGAACATGAGGAGCACAACGCACGCGAGTTCATGAGTCAGGTAATGGACCTCGCTCGACTACCCAGCACAGAAGTGATCGTCGCGCGGGGCGCGTTCAACAACTACGTGGCGGATGCACCGCAAGCGGACCTCAACATCTTCGGCCTGTCGGCAGACCCCGACTTCGCATTTATCCGTCGCATGGTCGGAGAGACAAGTTCAAGTTGCCTGTTTATCCTCGACTCGGGTGAAGAGAGCGCGCTTGCCTGAGGATTGTCGGTCCATTTCGGATCCCGTCCGGAAGACCGGCGACAGAAACCGGGGCGCAAAGAAACTCACTGCGGAGAATGTACTCGTGTCAACGTTCGAGACCCGATCACGAACTACCTAGGCATCCCAGTCGCGGTATATCTGGCCATCGATCTCAAACTCGACTGCCGACACACCCGGGAACGCAAGAAGCGTGCGAACCATCGGCGCCTTGACCGCCATCTGTGCACACGCTGCATTGTTGAGATAGCGCAGCGCATCGCCCTCGAACGCCAGGATCCCCACGCCATCTCGAATGACGACGCCACGGAAATAATCCAACAGTGGCAAAGTCCCCGGAGGATGAAGACCGGCTGCCGGCAACACGTCCCGCAATACTTCGCGGACGGCTGCCGACGGGAGATCGGTCGGCGGGGGTTCGGGCACGGCCCAATCTTCCTTAACCACCGCCCCGCAGTCGGTTTGAATACCGGCCTCATCTGTCCGATAGATGGTCACCGTGCGTTCCGTCTTTGCATCTTCGGCGTCCAGTAGTACGTCCGGGGGGTCCTCCTGTGGCCTACAGGCTGTTACGGCTACCAGGAAAAGCAGGGTCACGGCGATGGACTGGAGGACGCAGGCACCGTGCCGCCCGCCTGCATTTATCGCGATGCGACCTCGCGCGAAGCCGCCTTGCGCATGGCCGGAATCGGTTTCGTCTACTTCGATCAACTCAACGCCGTTATTTTTCACAGTAGTTCTTGACAGCGTCCATGTCCTTCTTCAGCGCAGACACGATCATGCCCTTCATCATGGGAGTCAGAAGTCTGGAGAGCAGCGTGTGTGGCCTTGCATCCATGACCAGCGCCAGGGTCGTCACTCCGTCGACCTCATTTACGCTGAACACGGTGTCCCAGATTGCTCCGTGATCATCGGCAACGATCCGGATCATCCTGTTCTCTTCAAACTCCGTTACCTCCAGTTCCACCGGAGTGTTCGCGGCCACGCATCGATCGGGTTTCACGGAATCGTGTGCCAACTCCAGACTTTGTCTCGGAGAGAATCTCCTTCGGCTTGCAGCCAGTTCCTGTAGCGAGAAGTAGCGAGCTCACGATAGCCGCCACGAAAATGTTGATGCCCGTTTGCTCTCGTAGCCTGTCTGCTCTTTTACCAGCCATCCCGGTTCACCTGCCGTATTGATTGTTCTCGTGTCAGCTTGCGGTCCGATTCAGTTGGTACAGGAACTGCAGCGTCATCCCCCCTGCGGAGGTATACAGCGCGTCCATTCCTTCGGCAAGGGACCCATGCGCGGAGAGGGTTCGGCATGAAATCGAGATCGTGAATCATGGCCTCCGCCGTTCCGTCAGCGCCAAGCGCGAACTCCATGTGCATTCCACCCGATGTAGAGCTATGATCAAAAGGCGAATCTACGAATCGCGTGGCGGTGCTCCCTCAGGACCTTGTCAGTTCTTGAAGATGGACGTCGAAGATACCCGGGAGATTCTACGCGAATGAGGGCGTTAGCGGTTTGGACAGACCCGGGACGACCAGGAGCCGAATCACGACTAAACCCCGTTCTCATTTGGGCGGCTGCGCGGCTCTGGTCAGCAACTCTTGCACTTCCGCAACCCGGGCATTTGCGCCGAGGCGGGTGAAGGCAGATTTAGCGGATCCAAGTTCAAGTTGCGCCGACGGGAGAGAGCCCGTTGCCAGGTAGGAGCGCGCAAGCGTCAGTCTGCATCGCGCCGTCTCATAGGGAAACCCGACGGATGACCAGTCGCGGATCGCATCGCGCGCTAACGTTACGGCTGTATCGAGATCAAGACTTGCCAGCGACACCGACGCACGCAGTTCCGAAATGGTTGCCGAGAGCACCAGCGACGGATAGCGACTGGCGATGTCGGCCAGGAGATCCAGATCAGCTGCTGCCGATTCCAGGTCCTGCAAATCGATCGCGATCAGAATGCGCGTAGGAAGAAGGCTCGCCCGCGCAGGATCATCCAACGACCGACCTGATAGCGCCACATCCATCAAAGACCTGGCCTGTCCCGGCTCTCCTTGAAGTCGTCGTAGCTCGGCGATTCCCGGAAATGGTTCGCGGCCAAGTTCATGGGCCTGTTCGAAGGCTACCTCGGCAAGGTCCAGTTCACCCTGACGGAGACGGATCTCTCCGATTTGATACCAGGCTTCGCCCGCGATGGGCAGCCAGCTCTTCAACTCCTCGGATGCCTTCCGGGCCTCGGAGTGCGCCGCTCGCCAATCACCACGCAAGCCCAGCACTTTTGCGCGATAGACGCGGCAAATTCCAGGGAAACACCGACTCCGTATTGCTTTCACACCACTGTATTCCAGATTCACTCCACTGGCTGGCCCGGTCATAATCAGACAGCCGTTCGCACGTGTCCATCATGTTGCAGTAGAGCTTTCCTGTCGTCAACAAGGAGAGCGAGCCGGACACTGCGGATGCCATCGCTTCGTCGATCAACGGAAGGCCTGCAGCAACATCGCCGAGCGCGATAAGTATTCGTCCCTGATCCTGGAGAGCCAGCGCCTGCAGTTCGACATCTCCGTGAAGCTTTCCGATACGATGCGCGTCCTTTGCGATCGATAGCGCTTCGTCAAACTCTCCTCGTTTCAAAGCCACCACCGTGTGGAAGCGCTGGAGATAACCGAAAGCGATCGAGTCGGATTCGTCGGCAATCAATCGCGCAGCTCGCGCATACCAACCCCTGGCAACCGAATCTGCTTTTTGATAAAAGGAATAGTCCTCCGCGTTCCTGAGGGCGAGCAAGCCAGCCCGTTGTGTCTCACCGCGAGTGATGTACGCGGCGACGGCCCGTTCCCGCGCGGACAACGCGCTCTTCATATCGCCCGTCCACCACGCGGCATCCGAGAGTGCCTCGAGATTCTCGGCGTCCGAGAAAGCTCGTGCGGAATCCGAGGCTGATAGCGCCACATGGGCCTCGCGCCATTTTCCCTGTTTCAGTGCAGACAAGCCGTCGCTACGTAGATCCAGCGGATCGCGACTGGACAACTCCGGCACACGAGGCGGCGCCGCTGCTCCGGTCGAAGATCGCAAGGATGCCACGACATCGCTCATCCTCTGCGTTCTCTGGTCCCGATCCTTTGCCATCATCTGTTCCACAAGATTCGAAAGCCCGGTCGAGACGGCCGAATTTACATGAGCGACGGGAGGCGGATCGACATTCAGAATCTCGTAGGTCGTGGCGACATCAAAGTCTCCGGTGAATGGCTTTCGGCCTGCAAGGATCTCGTACAAAACAACTCCCAGCGACCAGATATCCGTACGATGATCAACCGGCTCGCCCGTTGATTGCTCGGGACTCATGTAGGCTACCGTGCCCATCGTCGTTCCAACCTTCGTCAGGTCCTGGGGCGCACTAAGCTTCGCAAGGCCAAAGTCCAATAGCTTCACCTGTTGGCGCGAGGTGATCATGACATTGGCGGGTTTGAGGTCCCGGTGCACAATCCCGGCCTCATGGGCCCGTTCGAGTCCTTCGGCAATCTGCGTGGCAATTACGATCGCTTCCGTAGGTTCGACTACACCGTCGTCCAGAATGCTTCGGAGAGTGCGGCCGTCAACGCACTCCATCACGAGATACGTCCGACCTTCGTCGGACCGCCCTATGTCGTGCAGTGTGCAGATGTTCGGATGGTTGAGTGCTGCCGCGGCGCGGGCCTCGGTCAGAAATCTCCTGGTCGCATCCGGATTGAAGGTCAATTCTTCCGGTAGAAACTTGAGGGCGACCCTGCGTCCGAGACGCGTATCCTCGGCGCCGTATACAATGCCCATTCCGCCGTGCCCAATGCGATCGTCAATTCGATACGGACCAATGGTCCGACCGATCAAAGCATCGCTGGACTGTCCGGGCAATTGCGAATAGGGTTCGTCCATTCTCGACCTGAAGTGAGGAGGTTGATCAAACCGTCATGGGTGTGCGAGGGGTGCCGCGGGCGGAGAAAGAGAGACCGCGACATTCGGCACGCCGACCTTCAACAGCAGGTACGACTGAAAACCCCGAAGGAGTCTTGCTCTCGCGGAGGTCAAGGTAATTGTTTTGCGAGCCGAATACACCTCGACGGTCATGCGGGATTCGACGGCACAGGGTGCAGCGGACGCTGTGGGCGACCGGGTCGTCAATCGGGAGTTCCCCGGCATCACATCGAGCAACTCGACTACCCGATAAATATCCAACAGCACGTCAGCCGTTGCGGGGCGCCGGGGCTATGCTCTCAACTGTCATGTCCATTCTGTCAGCATGAGGTTACGATCATGCAAACCGCCGTCGAATCACCCGTCACTTGCGCGCTCATCGCGCAGTTCGACCTGCACACGAAGCTCTTCAACAACGTACTGGACGGCCTGTCCGATCAGGAGGCGAACAGGCGACCCGCCCGCAACATCAATAACATCAAGTGGCTTGCAGGCCACCTTACCACGACTCGGTTCAGCCTGAAGGACGTCGCCGACATCGATCGTTCGGACCCATACGCAGAGCTTTTCGCCCACGGTAAAAGCCTCCGCGACAACATCGACTACCCTTCGCTCGATCAGATTCGTGCGCTCTGGAACGAGATTTCAGATCAGATCAGTACGGGCCTTTCCCGGATGCCGGAGAACGTGCTCAACGGTCCTGCGCCCGCACGGATGCCGATCGGGGACGACACCTACGAGGGCATGCTCGCATTTCTGATGCACCATGAGGCATACCACATTGGCCAGATTGCGCTGCTCAGACGGATACTGGGCCACGAGTCCATGAAGTACGACTGACAACCACGGAGTTCGGTGGTGCGCACGAAAGCCAGACTCGCCACGACGGCGCCGGAAAAACTATCGGAAGAGTTCGACGAGTACATGCATCGTCGGACACGCGTTCACGCGCGCCTTCCATTCGTCCAGATCAGTTGACGCCTCCCAGAAGTCACCGTCGCGATCCATCCACCGGCTAACCCGCGACTTCGCCATCGCAAGGCCATCGGGTCCCGTATCAGGCTCCAACACCAGGTGGACCTGTACCTTGCCATTTACCAGGCGGGCCATCGCGCGTCCAACGGTGCCTGCCGGAAGAATGGGCAGTGCCTGCGTGACGTGCCAGGTCTTCTCATCGGCGTCGATGATCACCATTCCGTCGTAGTAGTGATTCCGCCAGAACGCGGTGGCGTTGCATTGTCGGAGTGTTGCCAGCGAGTCGACGGGAACGATGGAGCCGTCCTGGGCGAGTGCGAGAACCGGAAATTGGAGTGCTTCGGGGTCCATCAGAAAAATCACCGTGGTGTTTCCTGTGCGCGTCGATGACTCACAGGTGTGGCTGGTTACTTTGACTGACGATACTCGACCTGGACGTCCTGAAGCGACGTCGTGCCGGCAACTCCTGAGGTTGTGTTCATGCGAACCGCCCGTCCAACTCAGACGCCATTTGCACGCAGTAGCGAACTATCTGCTACCGGCGGAGGCAAAACAGACGGTCAGAGACCCAGCACCTCCACGCCTTGCCGGAAGACCACATCAACCGGAATGCCTGCTTCAGCGAGTCGATCGAGGTCAGCCTGCAGTTGATCTCCGATCACGCCGTATTCCTCGACAAATGCTTTGCCACCTTCGTAGTCACCATCTCCCTGGATCCGGAGGATGCGTTCGGTCAGAGCATCTGTTGCCGCCTGAAGCTTCTCTGGATCCACTCGATACTTACCCGTCGTCTCGTCTCGCGAAAACGCACCCATTTCCTCAAAGAAGTTGAAGCGAATCATGTTCGCTTTTCCATGAGAGCTCGATGCGCCGAAGCGAACCGACCGGAAGATGCCGGCCATGAACGTCACGAGGTTATCCATCAAGTCTGCCTCGCCTAGCTCTCCCTGCTCGTTCAGTGACGAGACCATGTAGAGACCAAGGATATCGGCCTTGCCTTCTTCGAGTGCGGAGTACTGCTCGCGCAGTGCGCCGCGGACGGTACCGCGTCCGTTAATCGTCTCCTTGATGCCGAGTCCGTGGGCCACTTCGTGAAACATCGTGTTGGCGAAGAACGCGTCGAAGGTGATGTGACCGCGCTGATCATCGGCGATGAGCACGTCGGCAATCGGCTCCAGGATCTTGTCGAACTTCGCACGCATCGCGTTCTTGAGCTGTAGCCGTCTCGAGCCTTTTGATTTCTGCACTTCCTCGTCGTTGGGCAGATTGATCGCGATCGTCTTCGACCCCGCATTCGCCTGTCCGGCATAGAAGACGGCGTCGTAGGCGTTCAGATCGGAGTCCGTACCGGGGGATTCACGTTTGTACTCGGCGGGTACCGGCAGACCTTCTTGCAGAGCCGGCAGGAAAGCTGCATACCGGGCAAGTCGCTTGCTCCACTCCGTATCCTTGATCAGGACGTACGATTCGGCTGCTGCCTTGTAGTTGTAGAGTTCATCCTCATACACTTCGATCGGCCCGATGACGACATCAAGGACGTTCGTCTTCATGTCCATCCATGCCAGATCGCTCGCTTGATACTCGTCGGTCTCGAACGCGTCGGCTCGCAGTTCGAGATACTTCTTGAAGCCGGGGTCTTCGGCAAGCGCAGCAGCTTCCCGAAGCTTCGATGCCGCATGTGACAACGGCCCGGAGTACACCTCGCTGTATGGATGGGCCACGAGCGCGCTGGCGGCGTCGCGGCGGACGACGGTGTACAGACTGCGGAGTTCGGGATTTTCTGCCGCGGTCAACTCAAACTGATCCGCGGTCATGTCGCGCGGATAGAACGTCGCGCCCGCGGGCTTTTCACCGGCCCCTTCGATGAACGGGGCGTTTCCGTTCAGGCGATCCCACGGACCGTAGTTGATCTCCGCGAACCTTCGAAGATTCCGGTCCTTGATGGATTGCAGCAGATGTCCTCTGTCTCCGAAGGCCTGCATCCAGTACATCTCGTCCATGGCGATCGACGCGTCGATGAGAAGGGGAATCATCTTTCGTTGATTCTCCGTCAGCACGCTCAGGTCGGCGGTCAACGTGAACTCGGTGTACTTATCCAGAAGTTTGGACTCGGAGGCTTTATCCATCGACGTATTACACCCTGTCGTCAGGATCAGCACGACCATGGAGGCCGAAGCGATCGTTCTTTTCATGGTTCTTTGCTCTGGTTCTCGAGAGAAGATGAAGATTAGGCTTTCGCTTCGGGCGACGCAAACGGGGGAACGGCACCCGACGTGCGGGAGGTTGCCGTACAGCCGGCGCCAACCGGGCGCTGCGGCTACGCGCCCTGTGGAAGACTCTTGACGAACCCGAAGAAGCCGTTCGTCTCCAGCCATTCGAGATCTGCTGCCGCGGCGTCGCGTGATTCGTATCTCCCGAAATTCAACCGGTAGAATGTCTGCCCGTCGACGTCCACCGCATGGACCCATGCACTCTCCGCACGCCCTCGAGCGTTCATGGCAGCGACCTCGCTGGCATACGAGCCCAGTTGAATCGTAAACCCTCCCCTCATGGTCTCTCGATCGGAGATTCCGCGGTCGTCGTCTGCCATATCGGCGTTGACGATTCTTACGACAGACACAAAGCTCTCTCGCCCCTCGCGTATCCCAAGCGTTTCGGCAGCCGCATCCGAGAGATCCATCACCCGCTCGCCGGTATACGGTCCGCGATCAATAATGCGGACGACGACATTCTCACCTGTTTCCTCGCGTATTACGCGCACAAGCATGCCGAGGGGCAGCGTTCGGTGGGACGCGGACAGGCGATCGGGGTCATAGGTCGCACCGCTGGCAGTGACGCGGCCCCGAAGAACGTCCGGATACACTCCGGCATAACCCTCACTCAGGACCACGTCCCCGGGGCCGACCGGCCGGCCCTGCGCCAGGGCAGAAACCGGAACGATCGCTAACAGCACGAAGAGCAGCCCTGCGGCGCGTGACAACATGAAGCGCAAGGATGGGTAGCGGGAAACAACAGGTGTTTCTCTCCGGGCCAGAAAGGGTTCCCTCGGCCTCAGTTTTCTGCCCTTAATCCGTGCGAGTCTCGTACGATCGTGGAAGCTCCGCGTCGGTCAGGATTACGAAATCGCCACGGCCCTGGTCCTTTTCGCCAAATGCGGCGATATCATCGGCCGAACGGATAGCGATAATCAATTGCTTCGCACCCGGTCGATACAGTGACAGTTGCTCCGGGATTCCTGTGCTGTACTCAACGTGAAAACCACCGACGGCGTGCAGCACGATGGCTCTTGACTCCTCCTCAAGAAACGTCGCTATCGAATGGGCCATCGTTGCGTCCCAGAGCGACTGAGCATCCAGCATTCCCGCCATGGCCGCATGCATGCCGGCGCCTGCGGATTCCTCGTCGGACTTCGTCATCATCATCGGGCTCTTGTCATCCGCGTCTTTCGATTCGGGGCGCAGCCGCCGATGGATCTCGTCGTCCGGCATGGCAGCCTCGAGAAGTCGACGAATCACCAGACCCCATTCGCTTTCCGTGCATGGGGCCCATCTTCGGATGAGCAGAGGTCGAATCACCTTTCATGCCTTTGCAGTGCGCGCACATTCCGCCGGATGTACCGGTGGAGTCACCGTGCATCTTCATCTTGCCCATGCATCGCCTTCATCCGTCATCCGCCACCCGCTTTGTGACTCATGGTGCCTGTCGAGTCACCGTGCATGCCGCTTTGCTGGCAGTGCTCGCATGTGTGGCCCTCGCCCATGGCGTCACCATCCATCTTCATCTTGCCGTGCATCGCCTTCATGCCGTGCATGCCGCCACCCGCTTTGTGACTCATGGTGCCTGTCGAGTCACCGTGCATGCCGCTACCCTGGCAGTGCTCGCATGTGTGGCCCTCGCCCATGGCGTCACCGTCCATCTTCATCTTGCCGTGCATCGCCTTCATGCCGTGCATGCCGCCACCAGAAGAATCAGCGGCCCCCATGCCCTTGTGAACACGCATGCGCATCTGTTTGTGCTCGCCCATGCCGGCATCCGAGTCGCCGGAACGCTCAGCATCCGCATCCTTCGCCGCCGACTGCATTTCGGCCATCTGCTCTGCCATCATGGCGTTCCATTGCGCCGCGTACTCTTCAGAAGGTCCCTCGTACGGCACGGGTGCCAGCCACGACTGGGCAAGCTCGGAGAGAGATTCCAGCGATTCGGCTCCCTCGCGCGAGACCCTGTTCACGTACCGGCGAGGCGCATTTGCTGCGATCACCGGGATGTCGGCTTCGCGTGCAGCCTCAATCAATGGCTTGTAATCGGTATCGTAATTCGACCACGCCCGACCGCTCTTCTTGAAGTGGCTTTCGGAGATTTCATCCTCGAGATACTCGTCAACTACGTGCTGCACATCCCGCTCGAACATCTCCAGGGAGAGCGCGACCGGACGATCGTCGGATCTTTCGACAAGCGCCTTCAACAACTGCGCCTGCAGATAATGTGCGAGCGGGTCGTTGTGCTCTTCACCGACAAGAACGACATCCGACTCGAGTGCACGGGAGATCACCGCATCGAGCGAACTCTCATTACCGTTGGCGTCGTACACGCGGTAGTGAATGGGTCCGGTTATTTCAGCTCCGTGCTCCTGGGCCAGAGCCGGCACGCTCAATACAGCCAGCAGTGGGACGAACAACCGTGTGCTATTCCATCTCATGATCATTACTCACATTTAGGTGGCCAGGCCGCCGTCCACATGCAGGACGTGACCTGTTATATAATCCGCTGCACTCGAGGCCAGAAACACGACCGCTGCAGCCACATCTTCCGGTGAAGCCGGGCGTCCGAGCGGCACGTCGGACAGCATAGCCTCTTTCGCCGCATCGGGCATCGAGCGGGTCATATCAGTATCTACGTAACCCGGAGCTACGACATTGACAGTGACACCCCTACTACCCAGCTCCTTGGCAAGGCTTTTCGAAAAACCGATGATGCCCGCCTTCGACGCAGCGTAATTCGTCTGCCCGGCATTGCCCACCACGCCGACGACCGAAGACATATTGATGATCTTGCCGCTTCGTTGCTTCATCATCGGGCGGTATGCCGCCTTACAGAAATTAAAAACGCTTTTGAGGTTCGTACTGATGACCGCGTCCCAGTCCTCCTCTCGACTCCTGAGCAACAGTCCGTCGCGAGTAATGCCCGCGTTGTTGACCAGAACATCGAGTGTTCCCCAGGCCTCGAGTACGCTCTGAACGGCGACTTCCGCTGCATCAAAATCTGCCGCATCGCCCTGAATTGCCAGACCCATCACCCCGCGGGATTCGATTTCCTTGCTAAGACTGTTGGCTTCGTCGGTAGATGAGCGGAATGTGAACGCGACATTGGCTCCTGCGCGCGAGAGCACATCAACGATTGATCGGCCGATGCCACGTGTTCCGCCCGTCACCAGTGCGTTCCTGCCCTTCAGATTCAGTTCCATAGCCGATCCTGGTCCGATTCGAGAGATAGTTTGTCGAAGTCGTCCGACGTCCCTGCCTGGTGGGTCACGACGTCGCGGCCGATGGTGCGTTTGGCGAGACCACTCAACACCTTCCCGGCTCCCACCTCTACATATCGTGTCGCGCCATCCCTGTGCATGTTCTCCATGATCCGCGTCCACTGGACGGGAGAGGTGAGTTGCTCCACAAGTCGCCGGCGGATTTCTTCCGGATCCTTCGTCGCGGCCGCCGTCACGTTGAGATATACGGGACACATCGGCGTCGAAAGCGGCAGCGACTCAAGAGCGGCCGTCAATCCGGCACGCGCCTCTTCCATCAGTGGCGAGTGAAAGGCTCCGCTGACGGGCAGCGATACTACACGCTTGACTCCGAGCTCCTTCAGCCTGACCATGGCTTCGTTGACCGCCACCTCGTCGCCGGACACGACGACCTGCCCGGGCGAATTGAAATTGGCCGGCTGAACAATCATGCCGGTTGTGTCCGAGGCTTCGTTGCACACCTGCGCAACAGCTTCGTCATCCAGGCCGAGAACAGCAGCCATCGAGCCGACTCGGTCCGTCCCGATCTCCGCCATCAACCGGCCACGCTCGCGTGCGATGCGAACCGCGTCCTCGAACGAAAGGGCTCCGGCCGCCGCGAGTGCAGAGTATTCTCCGAGACTGTGACCCGCCGTCATGTCCGGCGTGGCTCCCCGGCTTTCCATGATGGACCATGCGGCAAGACTGTGAACGAGCAGCGCAGGCTGAGTTACATCTGTTTGTCGGAGTGCAGCCGCCTCGACGTCCGCTGCCGTCTCGTCGCCGCTTCCGAACATTATGGCCGAAAGCGAGAACCCCAGGATTTCGTTGGCCTCGTTGAAGCGACGTCGGGCCTCCGGAAATCTTTCAAAGATGTCCCGTCCCATTCCGACGAACTGAGAACCCTGGCCGGGAAATAGGTAGGCGATACTCATGAGCGTTACCCGTCGTGGGCAGACTTCAGCTGTCGGTGTTTCCGTCGTAGGCCCACTTCACGTACGTGGCGCCCCACGTGAATCCGCCGCCGAACGCCGCCAGAACCAGGTTGTCTCCTTTGCGCAATTCGCCTTCCCAATCTGCAAGACAGAGCGGGATGGTGGCGGCCGTCGTGTTGCCGTAGCGCTCGATGTTAAGCATCACTTTGTCCGTCGTGATGCCCATTCGTTTCGCGGTCGCGTCGATGATGCGGAGGTTGGCCTGATGGGGAACCAGATAGCGCACATCCTCTCCGGTGAGGCCGTTTCGCTCCATGATGTTCGCGGCCGCATCGGCCATTCCCTGAACCGCATAGCGAAAGACCTGTCGCCCTTCCTGATGGAGGTAGTGCATCTTCGCCTCCACGGTCGCCGCGGTGGGCGGGTTCAGGCTGCCTCCACCCACCATGCACAGCAAATCCTTCTGTGAGCCATCGCATCGCTCCAGGCTATCAAGAATGCCGTAGCCCTCCTCGCTCGGTTCGAGAAGCACGGCTCCGGCCCCGTCACCAAAGAGAATGCAGGTCGTTCGGTCGGTGTAGTCGACAATCGTGCTCATCTTGTCGGCGCCGATGACGAGGACCTTTTCGTGGCGGCCGGCTTCAATCATCTGGGCGCCGGTACTGAGAGCGAAAAGAAACCCGCTGCAGGCGGCCGAAAGATCAAAGCCCCACGCGTTCGACGCACCGATGTTGTCCTGAACCAGGCAGGCCGTCGCCGGAAAGAACATGTCGGGCGTGACGGTTGCCACAATGATCGTGTCGATCTCCGAGGCGTCGATGCCGCGTTTTGCCAGCACCATTTCGGCGGCCTTCGTGGCCATGTACGATGTTGCCTTCGTCGTGTCGCGGAGAATCCGCCGCTCGCGAATCCCGGTGCGCGTGAATATCCACTCGTCCGTGGTATCCACCATCGCTTCGAGGTCGGTGTTCGTCAGTTTCTCCTCGGGAAGAAAATGACCGACCGCTGTAATCGCTGCGCGTCGCATGGATTCGGTTCGTCTGCTGGCTGAAATCAGGAGTCTTTGCGGTCGCCGAACACGTCTTTGATGGATCCAGCCACATTCTGCCTGGCCACCTCTCCTCCGGCGATAATCATGTTTTCGATCGCTCTGGCCGAAGACCCGCCGTGGCCGATCAGGACATTCCCGGCGACACCGAGCAGCGGGGTACCGCCATACTCTTCGTAGTTGAACGCCTTGCCCACGCCTTTCAGCACACCTGCGACGATCTGCTGGTGTTCAGGAGCGAGTTTCTGCCGCTGCATCTCCTGGGCGACTAACTGGGGAACGACCGACGCGATGCTCTCGCCCAGCTTCAAGACCACGTTGCCGATGAAGCCGTCACACACCACGACGTCGGCTGCATGGCACATGAGATCCCGTCCCTCGACGTTCCCGACAAAGTTCAGGCGGGCGTCGTCCTTCAGGAGCCCATAGACTTCCCTGGTGAGTTCGTTTCCTTTCGACGCTTCTTCGCCGATGTTGAGAAGGCCAACCGTCGCGTCGGCCTTTTTCCAGATTCGCTGCGCATATATGGATGCCATTGCGGCAAACTGGACCAGGTGGGCCGGTCGGCAATCGACGTTTGCGCCAACGTCAACCACGCCGCAAAATCCTTTGAGTGTAGGATAGGGGGTCAGAATGGCCGGTCGCGACACACCCGGAAGCCGACCGAGGATAAAAAGAGAGGCGGCCATTACAGCGCCGGTGTTGCCTGCGCTAACGAACGCATCGGCGTCGCCGGCCTTGTGGAGCGAAAGACCTACGTGAATGGATGATCGCGGTTTGCTCTTAACGGCGACCGAGGGAGACTCGGCCATGCCAATCACATCGGCCGCGTCCACGATATCGATGGGTGTGTCGCCGGCACCCAGACTATCGAGTCTGGATTTCAGGATTTCCGCCTTTCCTACCAGCAGGACTCTGATGTCCTCTTGTCGCGCTGCGGCTCGAACCGCTCCTTCAACAACGACATCAGGGGCATGATCGCCGCCCATTCCGTCGACCGCGACTCGAATCGACATAAAACTTGAGCCCAGGAATTCTTGGAGGTGAAACGAGGATACGACCTTTCTGGCCGTAGTTGCCTATTCGGCTTCGCTTCGTTCTACGACCTTTCTGCCTCGATAATAGCCGCACTTGGGGCATGCGTGGTGACGCATCTTCGAGTCGCCGCAGTTAGCGCATTCCATGAGCGATGGCTCGCGGAGGCTCCCGTAATAGTTCGCGCGCCGGCTTCTGGTGCGGGCTTTTGAATGCCGCCGTTTTGGATTTGCCATGGTTCTGGAACCGTAAGTCTATCGATTTCAATCACCGCCGAACGCCTGAGCACCCGGATTAGTTCTGCAATTTCCTGAGTTCGTCCCAGCGAGGATCGATTTCATCCTCGGTTTTTATGCCGAAAGCGGTTGGAATATCAAGTTCATCGGCGCCGGGCGCAATTCGCCTTGTCGGCAACGAAAGTACGAGCGTATCCCGGACTTCGTCCGACAGGTCAAGGTATTGATCCTTGTCGACAAAGGCTTTTGTGTCTTCCGGTGCATCCTCGGCCTCAGCGTCCAGGGCCTTCGTGAACATCACGAGATGAGAGCCCTCCACCTGCTGCTGGAAGGCCTGGGCCGTTCTGTCACACACGAGATTCGCCTCTGCGATGACAGAATACCTGACAACGATCCGGTCCTTCGCCGCGTCGAGCTCGAGGTCGACTCGGATGTCCGAGAAAATGTCGGCGTCTACTTCGAGCGACTCTGGAGACGGCGTGAACGTCAGCTCATTGAGCCCCTCGCGTACCGTCGAAAGTTCAATCCGTACCATGTCCGCGTGTGTGTCGGAAAAAAGGTTGGTGCAGAACACAGAAGATACGGACTGCATGCAGGCGATTTCCATCAAGAATCCGCAAAACGATCCTGGGCATTGCTTCGCGCAAGCGCTTGCGAGTGTGGCAGGTGCGGCGTCGCGCAAGGCGCGTTTGTTCGCGCTCGGCGGTCAGGCTGAACGCGAAATGAATTGCGGTCGCTTGACCTTACACCGGTCAGTCGTTAGTATCAAATTGTTGCTAGCATGTAGCCGTTGTTCTCGGATCTCTGCAAGGTGGGACCGCACATGGTCGGAATCGTTCGACGTGTGTCATTGCTTGATCTCGAGAGACGGCTATCAATGTCTCTGCGAAGCACGTGGTTCTGGAGATCGTGTGCTCCTACGGGTGTTGATAACTTGTGCGCAAGCGCTGGTGCCTGATCGTGCCGCGCCATGCGCCGGACATGCGGCGACCGGAAACTGGAGACTTCCGAGGTGCGGCCAATCGGCCGTAATGTCCCAGACAGTTTATTCTCAGGGACTTACACGTCTTTTCTGAACCAATCACGCGCCGCGCCAATCTGGATGGGCGCATCGCGGGTCGCGATCCATCTGCAACGGTTCGCCTCTTCCGCGTTATGTTGATAAGTCGATTAGACGACGGTTCGGACGAGATTC
Organism: Rhodothermales bacterium; assembly: GCA_963768565.1. Taxonomy (GTDB): domain Bacteria; phylum Bacteroidota; class Rhodothermia; order Rhodothermales; family JABDKH01; genus JABDKH01. The sequence goes on along the minus strand of CAVYIO010000031.1, from coordinate 31,502 downwards.
AACAGAATCCTCTTCCAGGGGACTCGGATATGGGCTAGCGCACAGAAGGCTGTGTGCCGGACAGGCAGCTGAGGAACATCAAGCGCTTATGATGCGGACTCCGGACGAAGTGTGGGGGGCGTGCCTCGACACGTTTCGCGACGTCGTTGATCGGCAGAGTTATAGTACGTGGTTTGAGCCGATCCGCGCCGTGAGCCTCGATCAGGACGGGGCGCTGTCCAAGCTGACGGTTCGCCTTCCGAGCCCGTTCTTCTACGAGTGGCTCGAGACGCACTATCCGGAACTCATCCGGAAGACCGTGCAGAAGGTGCTTGGCCCCAACGGGCGTCTCGTGTACGACGTCGTCATTGAACAGGGGAATCGGCGCACCGGAGAGTCGTCGGCCGGCATGAGGCTGCCCGCTCGCCCATCGAATGAACCGTTCACGGATGAGCACGGACAAGCGGGCTCACTCGGTTCAATTCGTGACACCGGGCAACCCGGACCTTCTTCCCACCGGCCGTACTTCGGAGGACCCGGCGACCACATCGTCGCGCCTCCAAGAGTGGCGCCGCCGGCCGTGTTCAGCAATCTGAACCGCTCCTACACGTTCGAGCGCTTTGTGGAGGGCGACTGCAACCGACTTGCCCGAAGCGCATCGATGGCGATTGCCCAGCAGCCCGGCAAGACCAGCTTCAACCCGTTCATGATCTACGGCGGGGTCGGACTTGGCAAGACCCACCTGATTCAGGCTATCGGCAACTATGCGCTCGCCAACGCCAAGGCCGAGCGAATCCTGTACGTCTCCAGCGAGCGGTTCACGACCGAATTTGTGCAGGCCATCCAGCACAACCGCGTGAGCGACTTTACCGTGTACTACCAGAGCGTCGACCTGCTGGTCATTGACGACGCCCAGTTCTTCGCCGGCAAGGAGAAGACGCAGGAGGAGTTCTTCCACATCTTCAACGCCCTGCATCAGAGTGGAAAGCAGATCGTCCTGTCGGCAGATCGCCCACCGCGCGACATCGACGGCATTGAGGAGCGCCTGCTATCACGATTCCAGTGGGGTTTGTCGGCAGATATGCAGGCGCCGGATCTGGAAACGCGTATTGCGATCCTTCGTCGGAAGGCGGAGGATGACGGGATTGCGATCGATCACGATGTGATCGAGTTCATCGCTCACAACATCAAGAGCAACATTCGCGAGCTGGAGGGCGCTCTGATCCGCCTCCTGGCCTTTTCGACGATGAGCAAGCGGGAAATCGATCTCCCGATGTCCAAAGACGTGCTGCGCGACCTTGTCAAGGGCAGCCGCATCAATCTGACCATCGACGAACTTCAGAGCGTCGTCAGTGATTATTTTAATATCTCAGTAGATCTGGTTTGCGCCAAGACCAGGAAGCGCGAAGTGGTTCGTGCACGACAGGTGGCGATGTTCTTCTGCAAAGAGCTTACTCCGCACTCCTTGAAGACGATCGGCCTGCACTTTGGCGGCCGCGACCATTCCACCGTGATTCATGCGAACCAGTCCGTGCAGGACCAGATTGAAACCGACCCGATGTTCAGGGACATGATTTCGGAGCTCCGCCACAAGATCGAGCTTCGTAGCCGGTAGGGAATTCCCGGGACTTTGGAGTCGGTTGATGGATCAACCAGATGCTTTTGTCGTAGTTTTTCGGACCAGCCTGTTATCCTATCCGGGTTTCGATCGATGAAGTTTACCGCCTCGAGCGCAGAACTGCTGAAAGCGCTCACAACCGTCAACGGAGCCGTTCCCTCCAAGAGCACGCTGCCCATCCTCGAGTGCATCCTGTTCGATCGGAATGGCGACAAGCTGCGCCTGAGCGCGACGGACCTGGAGATATCGATCGTACAGAACATGCCGGTTCAGTTTGAGAGTAACGGCACGGCGGAGAAGCTCCGTGTTGCCGTACCGGCCAAGCGTCTTCTGGACACGCTGAGAGCGTTGCCCGATCTGCCGATCCACTTCTCGGCCGACGACGAGCATAATGTGGCGTTGCGAACGGACCAGGGCGTGTACAAGATGGTCGGACATGACGGAGCGGACTATCCGGCCATTCCGGAGATGGCGGGCGATCTTGAAATCAAGGCAACCGGTACTGTGCTGCGCCGAGCCGTCAACAAGACGGGCTTCGCCGTCAGCAAGGACGCGCTGCGACCGGCGATGATGGGCATCTACTTCCAGATTCAGGGACGCCAGAGCCGCGCCGTCGCAACCGACGGGCACCGCCTGGTGAAATTGACGCTGTCCCAGTTGAGCAGCACCAAGAGCGTGAACTTCATCGTGCCGGAAAAAGCCATGACGCTGGTCGGGCGGGTGGCGAAGGACGATCCGTGCACGATTCGGGTCGACGGCGGTTACGTCGGCTTTGATTTTGGCGATTCCCAGGTGCTGGCACGCCAGATCGACGAGGCATATCCCAACTATGAGGCCGTCATTCCGGACGAAAACGACCGAAAGCTGACGGTGGGCCGCGACGCGATGCTTGCGGCCGTCAAGCGCGTCGGGTTGTACAGCTCCAGCATGACGAATCAGATCAAGCTGTCGCTGGAGTCCAAGCAGGTCGAGATTTCGGCAGAGGACATCGAAAGGTCAAGCGAAGCCCGCGAAACCGTACTGGGCGAGTACGATGGGGAGCCGATGACCATCGGCTTCAATGCAGGCTACCTGACGGAGGTGCTGTCTAACGTCGATAGTGACGAGGTCGTCATTGAGTTCAGCTCTCCCAATCGGGCAGGCGTTGTGACCCCGCAGGCGCAGCCGGATGGCGAAGACATGCTGATGTTGATCATGCCTGTCATGCTGAATACGTACGCCTAGTTCGTTCAGCCGCGCCATTCTGTAAGCACACGCATCAACCGGGCGTCCATCCGAAGTCGCTGCGTCGCTTTGTTGACGTAGGACCGAACAATCGGAATCGCCTTTCCCGTGCGCGTTGCGATCACCGGATAGCCGCAATTCTCAGCAAAGCGAAGACGTGCAACTTCCTGGAGAAACCGCGGGAGCCGCTCGATAGCCTCAAGAAGAGCCTTGTGAAGGATCCTGGCGTCGTGTCCGTAACCTGTGCGCGTTCGAGGATCGTCAATCGCATCGCTGTCGTGTATGACCCGGTAGCCCTGTCGGGTGCGCACGAAATTCAGGTACGCATTGCGGCACACGACCGCCACCCAGCCGGCGTAGCGATCCGGGCTAACGACGGACGATCTGCCCTTCTGGACTCTCCTGAGCGCAATGTCCAGCACTGCATCGACGTCGGGCGGCCTTGCGGTGCCGTCCTGCTCGAGCATTCCGTGCACACAGCGATGTACGTGAAAATAGGTCCACTCGTCGGTAGGCAGATACCCATCGGGATCCCGGCTACATGTGCCGTGGGTGGGTCTGAGGAGCGGACGGTCCTCGCGGAACGGAAGGTGGTCAGGAGGGCGTCTTGTCGATCGGAGAGGACGTTGCGACATATGCGGGACGGTAATGGGTGTTGACGGGCGGCATGATATCTCGGCGTAGTCGGCCCGGCCAAAGGCTCCGCAGTTTGCGCGAGCGTCAAGATTGCAGGAAGAAGAAGAATCGGGGAGCGAAGCGGCAAGCGTGGTCGTTGATGAGGCCGAGAAATGTGCTGTGGATGCACGAAGCGCCCTGAACTGGCCGCACATTCATTGCTTTCGCGGGGCGGTGTGGCTAACTTACCAAGCTGTTTCGGCTCCGCCGTGCGATGTTGCGGCCATCAGTCAGAGACAAAAGGCGGCCAGGAACCGCTTTATTAGCAGAAATAGAGACATAGTAATGGAAGCCCAGAGCTACAAAACGAAGAGCGCCAAGCCGGCTGAGGTTCAGCGGCAGTGGTTCATTGTCGACGGGGATCAGAAGATCGTAGGCCGTATGGCCAGTCGCGTCGCGTCAATCCTCCGCGGAAAGCACAAGCCGTCGTTCACGCCTCACGTCGACGTCGGCGACCACGTCATCGTCATCAACGCTGACAAAGTGCGCTTTTCCGGCACGAAGGAAGCGAACAAGACGTACTTCAGCCACAGCGGCTATCCTGGCGGTGTTCGAGTTCGAACCGTCAAGGATCTGCGAGAGAACAAGCCGGAATTTATCGTAGAGAACGCCATTCGCGGCATGCTGCCGAAGGGCCCGCTGGGTCGCCAGATGTTCAAGAAGCTGAAGGTCTACGCGGGACCCGAGCACCCGCACGCGGCACAGAACCCGTCAACGCTCGAGATCTAACCCGATTTTCAGTAGAAAAGCCCAATCAGAATGGCAGCACCTGTTCAGTATAACGCCGTTGGCCGCCGCAAGACGTCGGTTGCCCGTGTCTACGTCCGGCCCGGGAAAGGCAAGGTCGTCGTTAACAAGAAGGAGATCGAGACCTACTTCCCCCTCCTGACGAGCAGAAACCGGGCCCTCGCTCCGCTCAGAGTGACGGAGACCGGGGACCAGTTTGATATCGTCGTCAACGCCAAAGGCGGTGGACTCACCGGCCAGGCAGAGGCCATCCAGCTCGGCATCGCACGCGCCCTCCTGAAATACAACGAGGAGTTGCGCAAGCCCCTGCGAGCCGCCGGTCTCCTTACGCGTGACCCACGCATGGTCGAGCGCAAGAAGTACGGCCAGCCGAAGGCGCGCAAACGCTTCCAGTTCTCGAAGCGTTAGACCGTAACTCTGCCACAAGCATTCAGTACGTGTCGGCCCTGGCCGACAAAATCACACATGCAGTCCGATGCGCGGCGGGGTGGCCGACCCTGTTTGGCTTCACCGCGCAGATGACGGCTGCAGAGGAGTAAACCCAACCATACGGAGATAATGGAAACGCAAGCATCGACGCATCGCGCCTCGATAGAGGACCTGATCAAGGCCGGAGCCCATTTCGGCCATCTCACCAGTCGCTGGAATCCCAAAATGCGCTCCTACGTGTTCATGGAGCGCAACGGCATTCACATCATCGACCTGACACGTACGCAGACTCTGCTCGATGAGGCTGCCGCTGCTGCCGCCCGATTTGCCGCTCAGGGCAAGACCATCCTGTTTGCCGGTACGAAGAAGCAGGCCCGCGACATCCTCCGCAAACACGCGGAGGCCTGCGAAATGCCGTATGTCGTGGAGCGCTGGCTCGGTGGTACGCTCACGAATTTCCAGACGATCCGCCGCAGCATCCGGCGCATGGAAGATCTGGCCAAGATGGAAGAGGACGGAACACTCGACCAGTTAAAGAAGAAGGAGCGCCTCATGAAGGGGCGCGAACGGCAGAAGCTGGAGAAAGTATTGACGGGTATTGCTTCAATGCCCCGCGTGCCCGGCGCACTCTTTGTGGTCGATATCAATCGCGAGCACATCGCTGTCAAAGAGGCGAGGAAACTCGGTGTGCCGATTATCGCCATGATTGATACCAACTGCGATCCGGACCTCGTCGATTTCCCGATTCCGGCCAACGATGACGCTATCAAGTCCATCGATCTTGCGGCATCCGTGATTTCGACCGCCATTCAGGAAGGACTGAAGCAGCGAGACCTCAAGCGGGCTAGCGAACAAGCTGAGAAAGACAAGATCCAGCAGGAGAGGGCAGAGATAAAGGCGGAAAGAGCACAGAAGGCGGAGAAGGCACAGAAGGCAGAGAAGACAGAGAAGGGCGAGGCGGACAAAGAGAGGAGAGCCAGGAAGACAACATCGACACCTGAAAAGAAAGAAAAGGAGTTGCTTCAGCTGGACAAGACCGCGAAGCCAGGCGACAAGGCAGCCGCAAAGGCAGAGAAACCAGCCGAGGCAAAGCCGGATGTAGTTTCTGACGTGAAAGCTGAGACGAAGGTCGCTGAAGAGGCTGCTGCGAAAGCCGCGACGAAAGTGGAAGAGCCAGCCGACGCGAAGGCCGCCGAGAAGGCAAAGTCGTAACCCGTTCGACCAACTCCTTCAACGAAAACAACAGCAAGCTTAGAGATGGAAATAATGTCTGTATCAGCCAAAGATGTAAAGCGGCTTCGCGACATCACCGGCGTGGGGATGATGGATTGCAAGCGCGCGCTCACCGAGAGCAACGGAGACTTTGACACTGCCATCGAACTCCTCCGCAAGAAGGGACAGAAAGTCGCAGCGAAACGAGCCGACCGAGATGCCAAAGAGGGTCTCGTCGTTGCTCGAACGTCCGCTGACGGCCACACGAGCGTGCTCGTCGAAGTAAACTGCGAAACAGATTTCGTTGCGCGAAACGAAGACTTCCAGTCCTTCGCCGGTGACGTCGCTGATCTCGTTCTCGCGAAGCTCCCTGCCGATCGTGATGCCTTGCTGGCGCTGAACATGGAGAACGGACAGACGCTAGAGCAAATGATCACCGAACTTACCGGCAAGATCGGCGAGAAGATCGACGTCCGGCGACTGGCCCTGCTGACCAACGACTCCGGCCAGTCCGTTCCGTACATCCACCCCGGTTCACGACTTGGAGTACTCGTTTCCATTTCGGGAAAGGGAGAAGCCACGGTGGTTGGTCGTGATGTGGCCATGCAGGTCGCGGCACTGAATCCGGTCGCGACTACTCGCGACGAAGTACCCGTCGAGGTCCAGGAAAAGGAAGTCGAGATCGCCCGCGACGCCGCCCGCAACGAAGGCAAACCGGAGAAGATTCTCGACCGAATTGCAACGGGCAAGCTCGAACGTTACTTCAAGGATACCGTGCTCGTTGAACAGCCGTTCGTGAAGGACGCCTCCATCAGCGTAGGCGACCTGCTCAAGAAGTCGGACCTGACCGTTCACTCGTTCGTCCGGTTCGCGCTCGGCGACTGACGATGGATGCCGAAGAAGTCTGGATAGTGAGCAGGGCGCCGCATTCGTGGCGCCCTGTTTGTTTATGCCTCCGGCGCCTTCTCTTCCTTTGCTTAGCTTGCGATGACTCCCTAGTTTTCCTCAGCCAATCAACGCCTCAAATACATGTCTGAAGCCGGCGAATCGAGCTTGCGTTACAAACGGGTCATGCTGAAACTGAGCGGCGAAGCGTTGCTCGGTGACAAGGAGTATGGCGTAGACGACAAGGTCCTCGCGACCTACGCACGGGAGATCAAGACGGTCATTGATGAAGGTGTAGAGGTCGCGATTGTCATTGGCGGCGGCAACATATTTCGCGGCGTGAACAACGCGTCGACGGGCATGACGCGAGCTCATGCCGACTACATGGGCATGCTTGCGACCATGATCAACGCCATGGCGCTCCAGGATGCCCTCGAGCAGGCGGGCGTGTACACCCGGTTGTTGTCGAGCATCAAGATGGAGCAGATTGCCGAACCATTCATTCGGCGACGAGCGATCCGGCATCTCGAAAAGAGACGCGTCGTCATTTTTGGGGCCGGCACAGGAAATCCGTACTTCACGACGGACACGGCCGCCGCGCTTCGTGCGCTGGAAATTGATGCCGACGTGATACTGAAAGGGACTCGCGTGGACGGCGTGTTTAGCGCGGATCCGGAAAAGGACCCTGGGGCCGACGTTGTTTACGACGATCCACGGCAACGACGTGATCGAACGGAATCTGCGAATCATGGACATGACGGCTTTTACGCTTTGCAAGGAGTCGGACATGCCCCTTATCGTTTTCAACATGAACGTGGAAGGCAACCTCGCGCGGGTCGTTCGCGGCGACCAGGTGGGAACGCTGGTTCACTGGACGGGTAAAGCATCTGCTGCCGGCGTGGCTCACGCCCGGTAGATTTTGAATTTTGGAGATCGATTATGCTTGATGACCACATTAAGCTCGTGCTGGAAGATGCCACCGACAAGATGGACAAGGCTCTCGAGCACCTTCGTGCGGAACTGACCTCGATCCGGGCGGGCCGAGCGTCCCCAGCCATGCTTGAGCACCTCAGGGTGGACTACTACGGGACTCAGACGCCCCTGAACCAGATGGCGAGCGTCAGTGCGCCACAACCGGACCTTCTCATGGTTCAGCCATGGGACACCTCTGCACTCGCGGAAATCGAGAAGGCGATCATGACGTCGAACATGGGATTCAACCCTTCGAACGACGGCACCTTCATCCGAATACCCATTCCCCCTCTATCGGAGGAACGACGAAAGGATCTCGTCAAGACGGCCCGATCACGCGGCGAAGACACGAAGATGGCCGTCCGAAATGTGAGACGCCACTCCAAGGACGAGATCAAGCGTAAGCAACAGGACGAGAACCTGCCTGAAGACATGCGCTACGAGGGTGAGGAGGAGCTGCAGCAGGTCACCGACAAGCACATCAAGAAGATTGACGACTACCTCGACAGGAAGGAAGCCGAGATCATGGAGGTGTGACCTGCGTTCTACTTCTGACTGCAGAACGCCGGCGGCTTGAATTCGGATGGAGAGGTGCCCGAGTGGCTGAAGGGGCACGCCTGGAAAGCGTGTGTACCTCTAGCGGTACCGTGGGTTCGAATCCCACCCTCTCCGCATTTATGGGCCGGAAGCGGCGGCGCTTTCGGCTCTTCTGGTTGATGTACATCGCACCGCCCGGCGGGTGCAAGCAAGCAACACACGGATTATGATTTCGAGCATGACCGGTTTCGGACGGGGACGGGCTGAAGGCGAAGGTGTCACGGTCGTCGTCGAAATAAAATCCGTGAACAGTCGCTTCTGTGAGATTTCAGTGCGAGGACCGCGCAACCTCGCCGAAAAGGAGGTCGATGTTCAGAATCGGATCAAGGAATCCCTCGCACGCGGGCGTATCACGGCCCACCTCACTATTGAGGCGCGTGCCGAACTGGAGTCCGCCGTCGGCATCAACCGTCCGGTGGCCGAGGCGTATCGTAATCTGCTGCAGGATCTGATCCGGGAATTGGAGATTCAGGACTCCGTAAGACTCGAGCACCTTCTGCGTTTTCCCGAGATCGTCGACAAGACCGATACGGCGGAAACAGACATCGAGGAGCTCTGGCCCGTCGTCGCCGCGGCGCTGGAAGAGGCCATCACAAGAATATGCGCGATGCGGCGCAAGGAAGGTGAGGCTCTTCTGTCGGATCTTGCCGGAAGTCTCGATACGCTGGAAGAAGGTCTCGCGACCATCAATGCCCGCGCGCCGGAACGGATTGTCGCGGCACGTACCCGACTGCAGGAGCGAATCGCCGACCTCGTAAGCGAAGAGCGCATCGACCGGGAGCGACTCGAATTTGAGATCGCCATCCTGGCCGACAAACTCGACGTAAACGAAGAAGCCGTTCGACTCGCCTCGCACATTCAACTGTTCCGCGACGCCCTCGAGATGAAAGAGTCCGTCGGCCGGAAGCTCAACTTCATTTCCCAGGAGATGAATCGCGAGATCAACACCATCGGATCGAAAGCAAACGACCCTGAGATCGCCCACGTCGTGGTGCGAATGAAAGAAGAACTTGAGAGAGTCCGTGAACAAATCGAAAACGTCCAATAGCAACGGTGACACGGGCCGACGAAGAATCGTTGTCCTCACCGCCCCGAGTGGCTCCGGTAAGACGAGCATCGCTCGCCGCGTCATGGCCCAGATGCCGGATCTCCGGTTCTCTGTTTCTGTTACCACGCGTCCTATTCGTCACTATGAGCGTGATGGGGTCGACTACCATTTTGTCTCACCTGAGACGTTCAACGATTACATCGAGTCCGGCGACCTCCTGGAATACGAGGAGGTGTACCCGGGCAGGCTTTATGGAACGCTGCAAAGTGAGGTGAACCGGACAGCCGCCGAGGGACCTGTGCTGCTCGACATCGACGTCAGGGGGGCGCTAAACGTGCGTCAGGCCTTCGGAACAGATTGCTTCGTGATTTTCATCCGCCCGCCATCGTTGGAAGAACTGGAAAAGAGACTCACCCTGAGGGGAAGTGAAGATCCGTCGTCACTGGCCGATCGTATCGACAAGGCCACGTACGAACTCGAACACCAGGATCGCTTCGACGCCGTCGTCGTCAACGAAGACCTGGACAGGGCTGCAGCCGATACGCTTGCTCTGATCCACTCTTTTCTCGATGCGGCTCCGGACTCGAACCCGGCGATCGAATCTCACCAGCGCAAGAACGGTGACTGATCTAACTGACCGAAATATCATTCTTGGTGTGACCGGTGGCATCGCGGCCTACAAATCCGCAGAGCTGGTCCGGTTGCTTAAGAAGGCGGGCGCGACCGTGCAGGTCGTGATGACGCCGGATGCGACTCGCTTTATCGGGCCGCTCACACTCGGGACGCTTTCGGAACGCGAAGTCCTCATTGAGATCTTTCCCGAGAATGAATCGGGAAGCTGGACGAAGCACGTTTCGCTCGGCCTGTGGGCGGATCTCTTTGTCGTCGCGCCGGCGACAGCCCAGACCATTGGCAAACTCGCCCACGGACTGTGTGACTCCATGCTCACTGCCGTGGCGCTTGCAGCACGCTGCCCCATCCTCGTTTGTCCCGCGATGGATCACGACATGTTCGTGCACCCTGCGACGCAGTCGAATCTGGAGAAGCTCGAAGAGTATGGTTATGTCGTAATGCCGCCGGATCGTGGCGAACTCGCGAGTGGGCTGGTCGGACAGGGACGGCTGCCGGAGCCGCAGGCTATCCTGGAACGCATAGCCCGCGAATTGCAGCAGCGGACCGAGGCGCGCGAAGACCTTGCCGGAATGAAAGTGCTGGTGACCGCGGGACCGACACGCGAGTCGATCGACCCTGTCAGGTTTCTTACCAATCACTCGTCCGGAAAGATGGGCTTCGCTCTGGCAATTGCCGCCAGGCTACGCGGCGCAGATGTGGTGCTGGTGTCCGGACCCTCCGACCTGCCGTCCCCGGCCGGCGTCGAACGGGTTGATGTAACGACCGCGAACGAGATGTATCAAGCCGTGACCCGACATCGCGACGCGGACGTCGTGATCATGGCGGCTGCCGTGGCGGACTACACCACAGAGTCGACCGCATCGTCGAAGATCAAAAAGGGAGATGGCGACCTGGTGCTGACGCTGCATCGAACGCGTGACATCCTGGCCGAGCTGGGCCGATCCAAGGAGCCGGAGCAGACACTCGTCGGCTTCGCCCTCGAGACCGACAACGAGATCGACAATGCGCGTCGCAAAATCGCGGAGAAGAACCTCGATCTCATTGCCCTGAACAACCCGAAAGACAAGGGAGCTGCGTTTCGTCACGACACGAACCGCGTGCGCCTGATTGACAGAGACGGTGCCGTAGAGGATCTGGGAACGAAGTCGAAGAACGATATCGCGAACCTGATTCTGGATCGGGTGGTGTCGATGCGTCTGGTTGGGAAGGTTTCGGGGTAGCACCCCGGTCGCAGGACCTGATTCGGCAGCCAGAATCAAGGTGCCGGCGGTAGAGTCAGGCCAACAGTCCGAATGCCCGTATGCGCATAGTCGTTGTCAGTGACACCCACGGTAAACACGACGAGCTCGGCATTCTCGAGGGCGACGTTCTCATTCACTGCGGCGATTTCTGCGATGGGTTCCAGAAGAACCCGAGCGATGTGGACGACGTCGATGCATGGTTCGCCCGGCAGGAATTCGAGTGCATTCTCTGTATCGGGGGAAATCACGACTTCGCGGCCGCGGAACGACTCCGCCTGGGCCTGCCTGTCTTCCGCAATGCCGTCTGGCTGCAAGATACCAGCCATGTGTATCGAGGCGTTACGTTCTATGGGTCGCCGTGGCTTCCGGATCTTCAGGGATGGGCGTTCTATCTGACGCCCGGCGAACTCCAGGAAAAGTGGTCGATGATTCCGGATGAGACGGACGTTCTCATAACACACACGCCCCCGTTTGGAATTCTGGACAGGCCACGGTCGGGCAAGGTCAGTTGCGGGTGTCCGGATCTCTTGAAACAGCTAGAGGTCGTACGGCCGCGGTATCATGTCTTTGGGCATATTCATGCCAGTGCCGGCATTTATGAGGGCGAGCACACCACGTTTGTCAATGCTGCTTCAGTCGACAGTAGTTTCGACATTGCGCGTCCGCCCGTCACGCTCGAATACGTCTGAGCTGACACATGCGTGCCGATGCGGTGGATCTGGTTCGTCGACGGGGTCTTCTATGCCGACTGGATGTCCACCTGGTCAGTTGTCCCCATTTTTCCCACAATCGCCATGAATCCCCTGTGCGTCTGGTTGAGATGCGAGCCCCGGCATCCTACCTTGCGTGTCCGCTCATATGCGCGCCCGACAGGCACTTCGAAAAAAATGTTGACACGTAATCGATGCACGACGTTTTGAATGAAATCAAGGGCGCATTGGAACTGGAGATAGCGCTATCCGGCCCGATGGTGCCGGTTGAGCCAGGAGTTATTTCAGAAACGTCTCCGTTGACGTCGACGAATCCAGCAGCAGCCGCGCCTCCGGGGGAAACCGACACGGAAACGACGGATCGCTTTAATGCGCTGATCGAGACCGACTCACCGCTTCATAAATTCGGCGACCTCGCCGCCGTGGAGAAGTGGGTAGCGAACACCGTTCTGATTCCGCTGGACGAGGTTCGACAGAATCCCGTGTTCGGCGTGGGCAACCCTGAAGCAGATCTGATGATTATTGGTGAAGCGCCCGGCGCCGACGAGGACCGGCAGGGAGAACCGTTTGTAGGTCGTGCCGGTCAGTTGCTTACGAAGATTCTCGCCGCCATCGGTTTTGCCCGAAGCGACGTGTACATCGCGAACATCCTCAAGAGTCGCCCTCCGAACAACCGCGATCCTTTGCCGGCGGAAGTCGCGGCCCACATCCCGATTCTGTTCAAGCAGATCGCGCTCATTCGTCCAAGGGTGATCCTGTGCGTGGGAAAAACGGCGGGCAATTCGCTTCTGCAAAAGAAGGGTTCGCTCAAGGCATTGCGCGGCGAGTTTCATGACTTTCATGGCGTCCCGGTAATGGTTACTTATCATCCGGCGGCGCTGCTTCGAAATCCCGACTGGAAGAAGGCTACGTGGGAAGACGTGCAGAAGCTGCGTGACCACTACGACCAACTCACGGGCGCCAGCGCCACCAGCTCCTGAAGAGTCCCGCCATGGCTGACGAAAAGGATCTTACGACACGGATCAGGCTGGAGGAGGAACTTCAGCCCCCGCCTCCAAGGCCGCGTCGCCGCAATGGTGGTGCGACCCCGTCGTCCGGCGCGGGCAGATCGGGCCGTGTGCCTCCTCAGGCTGTCGACATCGAGAAAGCCGTCCTCGGCGCGATGCTTATCGAGCGCGAGGCGATTCCGCAGGTCATCGAAATCCTGCCTCCGGACGCGTTCTATGCTTCACAGCACCAGAAGGTGTACGACGCGATCCTGGGACTGTTTGAACGCGGCAATCCGGTCGACCTCATCACGGTAGGCGAGGAGCTCCGGCGAAATGGCGAACTCGAGAAAGTAGGCGGGGAGTACTATCTCTCCGAGCTGACGACACATGTGGCCTCGGCTGCCAACGTTGAGTATCACACCCGGATCATCACGGAGAAATCGCTGCTGCGCAAACTCATCGAGACGATGACCGCGCACGTCGGTGATGCGTACGATCCGTCGGCCGATGCGTTCGAACTGCTCGACCAGGTCGAGTCCGACATTTTCAAAATCTCCGACACCCAGCTTCGTCGGGCCGCGACCTCGATGAACGAGGTCCTGAAGGACACGCTGTCGCGACTTGAGGCCATTCACGGACGCGAAAGCGGCATCACGGGTGTGCCCACCGGCTTCAGTGTGCTCGACAATTTGACCGGCGGGTGGCAACCATCCGACCTCATAATCATCGCCGCACGGCCCTCCATGGGTAAGACGGCGTTCGCGCTGGCATCAGCCCGGAACTCCGCGCTTCACAAGAAAAACCCTGTCGGCGTCGCCATCTTCTCACTGGAAATGAGTGCCGGGCAGCTAGCCCAGCGGCTCCTCACGTCCGAAGCCCGTGTCGATGCGCAGGCTGCCCGCACGGGGCGACTCAGCGATGACGACTGGCCAAAGCTGGCCCGCGCCGCAGGTCGACTTTCGTCCGCCCCCATCTACATCGACGACACTCCCGGCCTCTCCATCCTCGAACTCAGAGCAAAGTGTCGCCGCTTGAAGGCCGAGCACGACATCGGCCTCGTCGTCGTCGACTACCTGCAGCTCATGCATGGTACGCTTCAGTCGCGCAGCTCCAACCGCGAACAGGAAATTGCTCAGATATCCCGGTCTCTCAAAGGCCTCGCCAAGGAACTGAACGTACCCGTCCTGGCTCTCTCGCAGCTGAGTCGGGCGGTGGAAACCCGTGGTGGTGATCGGCGCCCGCAACTGTCCGATCTGCGAGAGTCCGGATCCATCGAGCAGGACGCTGACGTGGTGGCGTTCATCTACCGTGCGGAGCGCTACGGCATCACGGTCGACGAGCGCGGATTATCAACGTCGGGAGTCGCGGAGATCATTGTCGGAAAACAGCGTAACGGACCTGTCGGCGATGTGCGGTTGGCGTTCGTCCCTCAACACGCCCGCTTCGAGAATCTGACGACCTACTACGCCGATTCAGCGGCGCAACTCGGGCAGGAGGAAGGCGCCGAAGGTCCTGCGGGCGAGTTGCCTCCCCCGGCACACGCGCCGTTCTAGGCAGGTGATCAGCCGCCGAGGCCGGGTGGCAGTGACCGCCCGAGTTTGATCGGCGTCTTCTGTTTCGATCGGAGCTTCAGGTTCAGCATCTCCACGAACACCGAGAAGGCCATCGCGAAGTAGATGTAGCCCCGGGGGATGTGGAAGTCGAGGCCTTCTGCCACGAGTGCGACGCCTACCATCAGCAAGAATGCGAGGGCCAGCATCTTTACCGTCGGCCGGACTTCGATGAAGCGCGCGATGGCTCCCGAACTCACCATCATGATAATGATAGCGATCACGACAGCCGTGACCATCACCCACAACTGACTGGCCATTCCGACCGCCGTAATCACCGAGTCGAGGGAGAACACGATGTCGAGCAGAAGAATCTGAATGATGACGCTGCGAAAGGTCACGGCCGCGCGAGAGCCGGCCTCTTCGTGGCCCATTTCTTCCAGCTTGGAGTGAATCTCATGAGTCGCTTTGGCCAGCAGGAAGAGCCCTCCTCCAATGAGAATGAGATCGCGCCCCGAGATCTCATACCCGATGATGGCAAACAGCGGTGCGGTGAGTCGCATGATCCAGGTGAGCGAAAGCAACAGCAGAACGCGACCGATGAGAGCGAGTGCAAGTCCCAAAATGCGGGCACGCTCCTGCTGATGTTTCGGAAGTTTTCCGGCGAGGATCGAGATGAAAATGATGTTGTCGATGCCCAGGACAATCTCGAGCGCCGTCAGCGAGGCAAGAGCGATCCATGCCTGAGGGTCGTAAAACCAGTCCAATGTTCGCGGCCTTTGAAATGAATGGTGGGGAGCCGCCTGCAATTTAACGGACTGACCTGAAGCAGAAAAGCCGCACCATTGAGGCGCGGCTTCGCGAAGTTAACCAGGTCGGGTAAAGAGTGGGTTCAGGCGGCTCGCGTCTCGCGGGAATTCGCGACGTCCGTGTCCCAGTATGGCCGACTGTCCGTGTTGATCGTATCCGAGGCTTTGCGGCAGAGCTGCATGATCTCAGCCTGAATTTCGACGTGCCGCGTCCAGCTTTCCTTCGTCCGTACGAGGGTACACGACTCTTCAACCAGCGCTTCGATGCGCTCGATGAGATCCTTCTTGACGCCTTCCTTGTTTACCATTGCCTTGTCCGCCTTAGCCAACCATGTTATCGAAGTGCTAGCGGTAGTATCGGCGGCAGGAAGGGGTGATTTAAGTCAAGAATCGACGTGGATATTGGTCACGCAAGACCGCAGAGGCAGCGACAGCGGCAGCATCCATGCCTGGCGATGATTCCGGTCGGGATACATGACCCGTTTGGCGGTGCCTTGGATGGATTCTCGCCTCCGCGAGAATGACGAGGGATTAGCAGCGGCAAGCAATCGACCGGTAGGCGTCAGTGTCAGAAACCGTCATCCCAGGCCCCCGCCTCCCCTCGCCTGCGCGAGGGCGGAGCGCGAGGGCGGAGCGCAGGGCGGAGCGCAGGGTAAGGCCAGATCGGGGATCCATGCCCCGTTGCGGACCCCTGGATGGATTATTCGCTGCGCTCATCAGTCGGCCCTTCGGGCCTCGTGTCTCGCATTCCCTCGCCTGCGCGAGGGCGGAGCGCAGGGTAAGGCCAGATCGGGAATCCAGGCCGCGTTGCGGACGCCCTGGATGGATTATTCGCTGCGCGCGAGAATGACGAGGGGAAGGAAGGGTTACGACCGGAGAGAAGCAGGAGAATGGCCGCGGGGTGCGACAACTAAAAGGCTTGGCGCCCCAATCCGGCGCCAAGCCACATACAACGGGCGCTGGATGTATTTCTCGCCGCAATCGTGATTGCGACCCTTTCGGGTGTAGCGCCGGCTGTGCCTGTAACAGTAGCCACGAAAGCGAGCAATGTCAATCTGGAACTCCCGATTTCACACTGCGATATCGTCCGTCGGAAGTTGGCCAGCCATCCGACGCATAGGTACACTGCCGCCGGCCATCCAACAATCGTCCGCCGCAAAAACCACTGATCGCGCTATGAGAGAGATCGTCACCGCCATTGATGTCGCGGCCGCACCGGATATCGTCTGGAAGATTCTGACGGACTTCGGCAGCTACCCGGAGTGGAATCCGTTTATCCCGGAGGTTGTCGGGGCTGCAGTCGAAGGAACGCGGCTCGCCGTTCGCATCGAACCGCCCGGCGGCAAGGCGATGACATTTCGACCAACAATCCTGCGGGTAGCGCAACCCGGGGAGTTGCGGTGGCTTGGACGACTGCTCCTGCCGGGCCTGTTTGATGGAGAACACATCTTTCAGATCGAAGAGACTGCCGACGGAGGCGTTCGCCTTCATCATCGCGAACAATTCAGCGGACTGCTCGTGCCCCTGTTCTGGAATGCTATGTCGGGCCCGACGCAAAAGGGGTTCGAGGCGATGAACACTGCGCTCAAAGAGCGCGCAGAGGACGGTGCCGGCTGATGTGACGACAGGCGACTCTCCCTGGTCTCCCTCGTTCTTGACGCAGTCTGGCCCCAGAAGGCCGCCGCGGCATCGTCTTTACACCACATTCTTCGCCCGCAACTGTAACCATCGGGAAGAAGACCGGTTTTCAATGGAAACTGCGACCCATCGAATGCGAACAGACCAGAACCTGAAGACGGACGAAGAGCTCATGCTTGAGGTCGCTGGCGGGGCACGGGAGAGTGCCGGGGTTTTGTTTACGCGTCACCATCAGAAACTGTACCGCTACTTCTTCTCGATCATGCGAAACAGAGCTGACAGTATGGATGCGGTGCAGGACGTGTTTGATCGGCTCATTCGGTACGGCCACTCCTTTCGTGGAGGGACCTTCCTGCACTGGCTGTTTCGAATCGCAAAGAACGTGGCAAATGATCAGATACCGGAAGCCCTCTGTTTCAGAAACGTCGCTTGAGACCGTCCAGCGTGTGGACCCGGCGCCTTTGCCGGACCGCCATCTTGAGATGAACCAGGACAAGAGGGTTCTCGCCGAAGCCCTGGACCGCCTTTCACCGGCGTATCGGGAAGTTCTTGTGCTCAGCCGGTACGCCGACCTGTCCTACAAGGAAATCTCAGCGGTGTTGGACTGCTCCGGAGACGCCGTCAAGGTGAGGGTGCACCGTGCCCTCATTTCACTGAAGAAGAACTACCTGGAATTGAGTCAGGCGACATCATGAACTGTCAGACGTTTCGTGACGACATACCGACGTTATTGCAGCTCGGGAAATCACTCTCTTGCGCCGCCTCATGCTACCCACTTAGAGTCGTGCGAAGAGTGCCAACTACAATGGGACTCGGCGCTGGCCGCGTGGGAGCTAGTAACAGATGATGCCGGCACTATCTACGTCCCGTCCGATGAAATGCAAAGGACCTTTGACGCAAGGCTCAATCGAGCCGACAACGCACCTCGTACTCCACTTCGCCACCTTTTAACCGGACGACCGGCATTGCTGAAAGTGGCGGCCTCTGTACTTCTATTGTCAATCGGGTTCTTCCTCGGTAGGCTCACGGACTCGGAGTCGGTTGGCCCTGCCGCAAGCAGCGTCATTGACCTTCAGACTCGGCTGGTACGC
Organism: Rhodothermales bacterium; assembly: GCA_963768565.1. Classification (GTDB taxonomy): domain Bacteria; phylum Bacteroidota; class Rhodothermia; order Rhodothermales; family JABDKH01; genus JABDKH01. Next base: position 13,455 of record CAVYIO010000031.1, on the reverse strand, counting down.
GCACAACTGCAGTCGCCACGCCCTACTGCGCGACTGGAAGCAATCCACGAGACGTATGAAATGAACCGCCTGGGTGATGATGTCACGAGTGCGCTGCTCGCCGCCATAAGAAACGACCCGAACGTGAACGTGCGACTTGCGGCGATCGATGCCCTGAGTCGCTTCGCCGATCAGCGCGAGGTCCGCGATGGCTTGCAGCAGTCAATCCAGATCCAAAAATCACCGCTGATTCAGACGACCATATACGAGATGCTGGAGTGACCGCAGCTCGTGACCGGTACTCCAATCATACGAGACAGAATCAACATGAAGACTGCCCTTTTCGCACTGCTTCTTTTTACGCCGCTGCTTTCTCAAGCTCAGGAAACGCTCCGGGCATCGTTCGCCGAGCCTGACCAGCCAACACATGTCGTGGCTCGAACCCTCTATGGAAATATCGAGGTGTCCACACACGCCGAGAGAGACGTTTTGATTGAGATCATCGAGCGACCTCGCGAGACCGCCGAGTCATCTCGTCCACGGAAGGACAATCTGCGCCGCGTAGACCAGGGTGCAAACGTCACGCTGGATGAGAACGACAACACCATTGTCGTGAAGGCGGGAAGCGAAGATCGCTATACGGACCTGCACGTATGGATCCCCGGAAACAGCGATCTATCCGTACACATCACCGGGGAAGGAGATATTCTCGTGACGGGTGTTTCGGGAGAAATGGAAGTCAATGCCGCTAACGGCTCGATTGCCCTGTCAGAGATATCGGGGCCTGTTGTTGCACACGCACACGCGGGGAATCTGACAGCGACCTTCGAATCGATAACGGACACGCGGCCGATGGCTTTCAGCTCCTGGTCGGGCGACGTCGAAGTGACGTTCCCTTCTCAGGTTTCTGCCAGGCTGAAGATGCGAACAGATCATGGGGAGATCCTGTCGGAGTTTGATCTGTCCGGCAAAGTGGCGTCTCTGGAGAACGTCGGCAAAGACGGCCGCCAGCGACTGCGCAGCTTTACGTACGCGACAATCAACGGTGGGGGCCCGGAGTATTTGTTTCAGAATTACAGCGGCGACATTGTAATTCGTAAGCGCTCGTCAGCCACCCCGTAGCAGGAGCGCATTCCGGCCTTGAGAGCTTTCCTCCGCAACCGCAACCGATCCTGCCGCCACTAGAAGCAGCCCAGCTCCTGCCGCGACTGAGCATCGTTGTGCGGCGTGCAATTGCCCGACGGCAGAACCGCAGGCACGTAGCGCATCAACTCAGGATCGTGTAGCGCTTCCTCAACAAACGCCGTCAGGTCATCGATCTCGGACTCAGACAGGCCCAGCGGGCGAAAGTAGGAAGAGAGACGTTCGACCGGGACGAGGAAATTCTGAGGGATGGCCGCATTCTTGTAGACGATCACGTCACGAACCGACGAGAATGATGCGCCGTGACTGTAGAACGGAGTGTCGGCGAGATTGTAGAGTTGCGGCGTCTTGAAGCGGTAGTCGTCGGACGTCCGGCCTGTGAAACCACCGCGGCCTCGACGCACATCGTCCGGAACGGTGCCCCCGAAGGCCCGCAGGTCCACTCGCGGATCGACCGCCCCGTCCAGATCATTCATCCCCAGCGCGTAGAACGTCATCGAACTGAGAGCCGGTCCCGTATGACAGGCGGAACACTCGGCCTTCCCGAAGAACAGGAGCGCTCCTCGCATCTGGTCCTCCGACATAGCCCGGGTTTCCCCGCGCACCCACCGCTGAAACGGTGATCGGTTCGCGAGAATGGTTCGCTCAAACGCGGCAATGGCGAGCGCCGTGTTCATGAGGTTGACGGGCTCTGCCTCGCCGGGAAAGGCTTCGACGAACAGCCGCTGATAAAACGGAATCGAAGCAACGCGTGAGTTTTCGACGTCGTCCATCCGATGAACCGTCATTCCCGCGACCGCCTGCGTCTCGAGTCCGTGCATCCCGAGCAGGTTGGCCTCCTTCGGTCCGGTCCAGTTTGCCTCTGTCCCGAAGTTCAGGCCGACTCCACCGAATTGACCGTTCCAGAGCATGAGTTCCTGGTATGCCGTGTTCATGCTCGACGGAGAGCGGATCGGTTGCAGGTCGGGCGTGCTCTCGTCCGTGCTGGAATCATACGCGGGATCGAGTTCCCGGGCAAAGAAGCCCCGTCCGCCCTCCGCGATTCCCTGTGGCGTGGCCGCCTGAAATCCTGCCTGCGCGAAATGACATCCCGCGCACGAGTACGTCTCCGCAGCCGACTCCTGTCGACAGCTGGTGCCCAGCGCAGTTTCGTGATACAACAGCTGTCCCAGCCTCACCTTTGCGCGAGACAGTGGATTCAGCGGGTCCTGCGGAATCCTGTCAAACTCATCGCTGTCCGGAAGGCGATAATACTCGAGTCCGCCTTCGAGCGCCTGCGCAATCAGCGCCGCGCGAAGGCTCGAGTTCAGCTGACCCATCCGTGTGATGTCTCGCGAGGATAGAAACTCATTGTCCCCACGAAAGCCGGTGTCGTTGTCCTGAAACGCGTCGCAAGACGAAAGAAGCGTCATCAGAAAGACCAGCGAGGTGGCGACGAGCACACGCCTCCCTGGAGTCTGTTTATCCGGTGCGCGGTGCGTCTTGTCTACGTGCATAATGGGGCTCCCACAGATTCAGCTGTTCCTCCCGCTCGCACCCTGCGGATACTCCCGATTACGCAAATACAATCAGTACAGGAGTTTGCCGGCAGATGCAATCGGCGTAGATCGATCCATTTTAGCTGTCGCGACTTGAGCGCCGTGTACAGGAAAGGTTGACCGCCGTGTAGGGGAAACCCCGCCCGTTGTAGGGGCGGGGTTTATGATCCGGAGTCGTGCCGACGTTCGATGGAGATGCAGCCGCTCAGACTTTCACCGCTTCTACCGGAGAACCGGTTGTAGGAGGCTTCAGGCTCAGAGCCAGACCGGCCGCCACCAGGCACAACACGCCGCTGATCATAAATGCCGGGAGCCAGGAACCACTATCGCGGAACGCGCCGGCCATGATCGGTCCGACAATACCGCCCACGCCGTAGGCCGTAAACATCCATCCGTAGTTCTGTCCAATATTCGTCGTGCCGAAGTAATCGGCCGTGGCGGTCGGGAAGAGGGCGAAGTTGCCACCAAAGTTGAATCCCACGAGCGCAGCGCCCAGATAAAGCAGTGCGGCCGTTCCTCCCATGAAGTAAAACAGCAACATCATGATGCCCTGAATCCCCGTCATGATGAACAGCGAGTGCTTGCGTCCGATCCAGTCGCTGATCGATCCCCACGCGATGCGACCAATGCCGTTTGCAAGACTGTAGAAGACCGCCATTGCCGTTCCAGCCGTAGCGCTTGCTTGCTCAAGGCTCATGCCTCCTTCCTGCAGGGCATCCATACCAAACAGCTTGATGATGCCGATGGTCATCAGTCCTGCGAGAGCACTGAAGATGAACATCACCCACAGCTTGTAGAACTGCGGGGTGCGAAGCATCTGGGCGGGCAGCATGCTGACGCCGAGTTCTTTGCTGCTGCCATCCGCTTTGGTCGGGGGCGTCCATCCCTCCGGCAGCCAACCGGCTGGCGGATACACCATCACGAGGCTTCCGAGGGTGACTGTCACGAAGAAAATCACACCGTACAGGCCGAAAACGTTCAGCACGCCCATGTTTTCGATGAGGTGGCCCCACGAACCGGCCAATTTGATCCAGATGAGCGCACCAAAACCGAAGCCGGCTACCGCCAGACCGGTGATCAGGCCCTTCTTGTCCGGAAACCACTTCATGCCAACCGCGATCGGGCAGACGTACGCCAGGCCGATCCCGGCTCCGCCGACCAGACCGATACTGAGCACCTGTCCCCAGAAGCTCATGCCGATGAACTTCGCGAGGACGTATCCCAGGCCCAGCAGGAAGCCTCCGGAGAGCGCAACGATCCGCGGCCCGCTCCTCGCCTGCCATCGGCCGGCCAGAACCATCACCACAGCGAACGTCGCGAGACCAACCGCAAAGACGACCTGTGTCTGCGTCGCGCTGAATCCAAACCCGCCGTCCGCGACAGCTTTTCTGAGTTCGGGAGTGAATACACTCCAGGCATAGATCGCCCCGAGACACAACTGAATAAGGAGGGCTCCCACGACGACGAGCCAGCGATTCATGACCTTCGTTCCCATAGCATCACACCTCCGTAAAGTCACCGGTATCCCGGAAATCGAACCTCGGCGCCAATGTTACAATCGGTGCGAGTAGACCCGTTTGAGGGCGGATGAAGAGGTTGAGAAGAGGGTGGCGCGAGGGTACGCGGCGTCGCAGTGAACCTTACAATTGGCTTCGGCCGTATGAGTCCGGCCGGTACCACTTTTCGTAGACGCAAGAGCCCAATCTGATGAGATCTCTTCTTTCAACCGTTTCCGTCCTGTTGCTGCTATCTGCATGTCAGACCTCCGACCGGCATACTGAACTCGGTATCGACATCGCCGCGATGGACACGACGGTGCGGCCGCAGGACGACCTGTTCAGGTATGTCAACGGCGCATGGCTCGCGACCACGGACATCCCTCCCGACAAGCCGTATGCCGGAGGTTTTGTCGATCTGCTGGATTCGTCGGAGGTCCATCTGCAGGCTATCATCGAAGAGGCCGGTTCCGTCGAAGGCGCTGCCCCGGGTTCGGCCGATCAGAAAGTCGGCGACCTGTACGCGAGTTTCATGGACAGTTCCAGGGTCGAAGAGCTCGGTCTTCAGCCGCTCGAGAAAGAGTTTCGCACGATCGACGAGATCACCTCCCCGGAGAGCGTTGTCAGATACATGGCCCACGCCGAGGTGTCTGGAATCAGCGACCCGATATCTATGTGGGTCGACCAGGACAAGAAGGACGCCACGCGCTACATCCTCTACTTCAGCCAGTCCGGCCTTGGATTGCCTGATCGCGATTATTACTTCGACGATCAGTTCTCAGAGGTCCGGTCGGCCTATCTCGACTACATAGAAACGATGTTCGATCTGGCGGAACTGCCGGATGGCGCAACCAGCGCCCGGACGATTCTCGACATCGAGACGCGCCTTGCCGAACACCACTGGACGCGAGTGGAGAATCGCGATCGCGAAGCCACCTACAACAAGTACTCCGTCGGAGAGGCTGGGGAAATGACGCCCGGTTTCGACTGGGTCACATACCTCGGTGCGATTGGCGTCGAGCAGGCCGACTCGCTTGTCATCCGCCAACCGGACTACTTCGAGGCACTGAACACCATCCTTGTAGACGTGCCGGCAGAGGACTGGAGAACATACTTTCGACTGAGATTGCTGAACAACTCGGCAGGGTATCTCCCGGACCGTTTCGCGCAGGCGAGCTTCGACTTCTACGGACGGGCGTCTGAGCGGGCAGCAGCAACAGCGGCCACGGTGGAAGCGCGCCGTCGGGGCGACCGATGGCGCACTTGGCGACATGGTCGGTCAGCTCTATGTGAGGAGACATTTCCCTCCTGCCGCCAAGACCCGAATGGACGAACTCGTGAAGAATCTTTCCGATGCCTTCCGTCTCGCGATCGACGAACTCGAGTGGATGACGGACTCGACGAAGACCCAGGCGCAGGACAAGCTCAGCAAGTTCACCGCAAAGATTGGCTATCCGGATCAGTGGAAGGATTACTCCGGCCTGGAGATCGACGCCGGCGACCTGATGGGTAACATGAGACGGTCTACACGGCTGGAGCATTTCCGCGAGATGGAGAAGCTTGGAAAGCCGATCGACCGCGGAGAGTGGTTCATGACGCCGCAAACCGTTAACGCCTACTATTCTCCCAGCATGAACGAGATTGTGTTTCCGGCCGCGATCCTCCGGCCGCCGTTCTTCAACCTCAGCGCCGACGACGCGATGAACTATGGAGCGATCGGCGCCATCATCGGCCACGAGTTGAGCCACGGTTTCGACGATCAGGGGCGTAAGTCCGATGGCAACGGCAACCTGCGCGACTGGTGGTCAGCCGAAGATGAGGCGGAGTTCAAGAAACGTACAGAAGTACTCGTCGCGCAGTACAACCAGTACAGTCCGATCGAAGGCCAGAACGTAAACGGAGAGCTGACGCTGGGCGAAAACATTGGCGACCTGGCCGGGCTGACGATGGCGTACAAGGCGTACAAGCTGTCGCTGAATGGCAAGGAAGCGCCAGTGATTGGCGGGTTTACGGGGGATCAACGCTTCTTCCTCGGGTACGCGCAGGCGTGGCGGTTTAAGGTTAGTGAGCAGTTGGCGCAGCGCTGGCTGGTCGTGGACAACCACTCGCCGGCGGAGTTTCGGTGCAACGGTGTGGTCGTAAATATGCCGGAATTCGCTGCCGCGTTTGGAGTTCAGGAAGCCGATGGCATGTACAAGGCCCCCGCAGATCAGGTTAAGATCTGGTAGGGGGATCTTCGTGGAGTCCGGGGACTCGACCCGGGAGCGGCTGGATCAGTCGGCGGATTTGTACCGGGTGCTGCCATGCGGCGGTTGCCAGTCGAAGTCCGGTTCGAAGTGATTCCACAGAATCCGCGACAGGTCCCGGATCAGGACGTATCCCTCGTTGGCTGCTACCCAGCTCGCATCTTCCTGGTTGTTGGTGATGATGCAGAAGACGTAGTCGCCGTGCGGCGCGTTGACGAGGACGACTTCGGAACGCGACTGACTGACGGCGCCCTGCTTGGATGCAGCGTGGACTGTGGGAGGCAACTGCGAAAGGGCCTCTCCATTCCAGTAGATGCGTGAGAGAACGCGATACATCTCATCGCTGGCGGCAGGACTGACGGCTCGCCCCTGGCGAATCATCACGAGCAGCTCCGCCATCTCGCGTGGCGTGGTCTGGCCCCAGCCGTAGCGTTGCCAGTCGGCGGTTCGGCCTTCCGTGCGTGAGTTCACCCGGGTGCCCGAGTAGCCATGTCGGTCGAGCCAGTCGTTGATCGCCGTGCCCGTGCCCGCCAGATGCTGAAGCCACAGGCTAGCGGTGTTGTCGCTCATCGTAATCATGAGCAGCACCACCTTCTTCAGGAGGATCTCCTCACCATCCTTGAACGAACCGAGGATGTCCACACCCTCGTACAGCAGTGAGTCGCGATACACGAGTTTCTCGTCGTAGGACAGCTCTCCGTGCTCGATACGATCGAAGATCTTCAGGAGGATGGGCACCTTCACCATGCTGGCGGTCGGAAAGAGGGTGTCAGCGTTAACGGCTGCGGATCGCCCCGACGGCAGATGGCGCACATAGATGCCCGCGTCGCCCCGGAAGCCCGCGATCAGATTCTCAATTTTCTGCTGCAGAAGAGAGTCCGGTGGGTAGGCGCTATCGTCGACCTGGGGCGGGTGGAGGAATTGGGCGTGGGCTGTTAACCCATGAGGGGCCAGGAGAACCGCAAGAAGCAGATACTTGACTATGCTGGGCATGATTGTTTCGCACCATAGAATGTTCGTCAACGTGGACAGCATTGAAGTTCGGGTCTGGTGAGTTGTATTTCGAGTCCTGACCCGCTATCGTATCAGCGGCCGGTGGATTGCCAGGGGAGTCAAACGTGAACGACGACCGAGACATCACTTCGCTCCTGAAGGCCTACGGAGACGGCGACCGTGAGGCCCTGGATGAAATCGTTGGCGTCCTGTACGACGAACTGCATGCTATCGCGCACGGTCGTCTGTCGAAGATGCGGCCGGGGCAGACCCTGAACACTACGGGCCTGGTGCACGAAGCGTACCTGCGACTCGCCCGCGTCAGTGGAGTCGAGTGGGCGGACCGCGGTCACTTCTTCGCGCTCGCATCCACCGCTCATGCGACAGATTCTCCTCAATTATGCTCGGGATCGCCGTGCGCAAAAACGTGGTGGCGGCGCTCCGCACGTGACACTCACCGAGGACCGGATGCTCATCCCTGACGCGCACGCCGAGCGCCTCATCGACTTGTCCGATGTGCTCGACCGATTTGAGCGTCGGCATCCTCGTCCGGCCACGATGCTCTCGCACCGTTACTTCGGTGGGCTCACCAACGATGAAATCGCAATTGCGACGGGTGTCTCCCTTTCGACAGTTGAACGCGATCTGCGATTCGGCAGGGCGTGGCTTGCGCGTGAACTCAGCGAGAACGACCTCGAGACGGGCATCATAGACGAGCTGCGGGAGATCACACAGGCCGGGCGCGACGATTCCGCATCTCAACCGACGTGTATTCACTGCCCCGCCCGATGACGGTCCGGACCGTCTTTTCCGTGATTTAGAGACAGAGAACACCTGACGGGGTGCGAATTGAGGCGCAAACAGCCTCGTCTTCAGCCCTTCTCGCAACTGAGAGGCATTTCAGGGCAACCCGAAAGGGGTTGATCCCGACAGGCTTATGTGGGCGTGCCCCTCGCGGATAGACGGGAATTAGTCCTATGTGTGCAGTGTCGGACATCGGAAAAAGTCTCACACCCTGCAGATCTTGAGGATATGGATCCCGACAGCAAAGTCCGCGAAGTCTTCGCGTTGGCCTGCGATCTCGAAAAGGAGGCGCGGCAAGAGACACTGGACAAGTATTGCGCGAACGATGCCACGCTTCGTGAAGAGGTAGATGCCTTGCTGGAGGCATACGATCGATCCGATATGTTACTCGAGCCACTGGAGGATCCCTATGCTGCCGCGCGACAGGCGCTTGAAGGTCGAACGGTATCCCACTACAAGGTCGGGCGGAGACTCGGCGCCGGGGGAATGGGTGTGGTCTATGAGGCGACGGACGAGAGACTGCGACGGCGTGTAGCTCTCAAGTTTCTCCCACCCGGATTCGGTCGCGAAAGCGAGGCCCGAAAACGCTTTGAGACCGAGGCGCAAACGGCCGCTGCAGCCGACCACCCGAACGTCTGTACGGTCTACGAGATCGGAGAGACCAACACCGGGCGACTGTTCATTGCCATGGCGCTGTGCGAGGGCGCTACCGTCAAGGATCTCCTGAAGACCGGCCCTCTCTCTGCACCCGACAGCCTCGACATTGGTATCCAGATTGCCGAAGCACTGGCCCGTGTGCACGAAAAAGAGATCTTTCATCGAGACATCAAGCCCAGCAACATCATTGTCCAGGAAGACGGGCTTGTCAAGATTGTCGATTTCGGGATCGCCAAACTTAGAGGGGGCGACCTCACCGGAACAACGGATACTCTGGGGACCGTCGGCTACATGGCCCCCGAACAGATCACAGGAAGGGGAGCAGACCATCTATCAGATATCTGGTCCGTGGGCGTGGTGCTGTACGAAATGCTCTCCGGCCTGCGTCCTTTCGAGGCGCTCTACGCTCAGGCCGTCACGTACCGGGTGCTGAACGAAGAGCCCGAGTCGCTCGTGGTCCTTAATCCGGCAATCCCGCTTCGCGTCGCCCAGGTGGTCGAGCGATGTCTGCAGAAGGAGCCGGAAGCCCGGTTCGAGACCGCCAACGATCTCCTGATAGCACTGCACCGGCTCGCGAGGAAGTCTGCCCCATCACGGAGAGAGTTCTGTCAAATCGTGGATGGTAGCGAACAAGCAGGCGAGAGCAAAGTGTCGATCGGACAGCGGCAGTCAAAGAAGGTATTCCTGTGCTACAAGCATGGCGTGGATAGCAGACGAACAGCTCTGCCGGCGAACTACGACGAACTATCGGCGACGCATATGAGCTGTGCGGTGATCACAAGACCGGCATCGGGCGTCGATGGGTTCAACGACTGGAAAACGAGTTGGCACAGAGTGACGTCGTCATTGCACTCCTTTCGGGAGAGTCAGCCAGGAGTGAACTGGTCGTCGGGCAGATCGAGCTGGCTCGTCGACTGTTTGATGAGCGTGGGCATCCGAACCTGCTACCTGTGCGGCTGAGCAATGAATCCTTTGGGCTATCCACTCGCGGCCTACCTGAAAGACGTGCCGTGGACGCCTGGCACGACGAGGACAAGATCGCGCATCTCGTCAAGCAGGTCTCTGCCGGCATCGAGGCTGGTGCCTTCTCGGCATCCCCTGATCAGGTCGAGCCAGATGCGAACGGAGATACCGGGGCCATACCACGGCCCCATCCGGCGGCTCAGCCTTCGGCCCTCGAGATGCCGGAGGGCACAATGGATCCCCACTCCCAGTTCTATGTGGAGCGGCCGGAAGACGAGGTCGCTCTGGCTGCGATCCAGCGCTCAGGAGTGACGATTACGATCAAGGGACCACGCCAGATGGGCAAGAGCTCGCTGCTGATGCGCACGATGGCGGCGGCTGTAGCGACGGGCAAGAGCGTGGTTTTCCTCGACTTCCAATTGTTCGACCACCATGCGCTTTCGGGTGGACCGACCTTCTTCCGACAATTCTGTTCCTGGATCTCCGATGAGCTGGACCTCGACGACAAGGTAGACGAGTACTGGAGTAGACCGTTGGGTGACAGCCAGTTATGCACAAGGTACGTGGGTAAGCATGTGCTGAAATCGATCGACACGCCTCTGCTTCTGGCGATGGATGAAGTCGAGCGCGTGTTCGATACCGAATTCCGGTCCGACTTCTTCAGCATGCTCCGCAGTTGGCACAACGATCGTGCGATAAAACCAGTCTGGAGAAAACTCGACATCGCTCTCGTCACCTCAACGGAGCCATACCAGTTGATCGAGAATCTGAATCAGTCACCATTCAACGTCGGTGAAGTTATCGAGTTGACGGACTTCAACGTGGAGCAACTGAGCGAACTGAATGCGCGTCACGGTAACGCGTTCAGTGCCGAAGAGTTGGCCGAAGTCCAATCGCTCGTTGGCGGTCACCCATACCTCGTTCGGAAGGCGCTCTTCATGGTGGCCAGCAAGCGCCTGACGGCTGCAGAGGTCCTCGACGCAGCGGCACACGAGCGAGGACCGTTCGGCGATCATCTCAGAAATCATCTGTTCCGATTGCACGAGAACACGGATCTGGTGAACGGTATGCGAGAGGTACTCCGGACCAGAAAGTGCAGCGACGAATCCGTGTTCTGGCGGTTGCGCGGCGCTGGGCTGATTCAGCGACAGAATGGCGATACGGTACCCCGATGCTCCATGTACGAACACTTCTTCGAGGAGCACCTACATGGCTAGAATGGTCTTCACCGTAGGCGGTACCGTGCAGGCCGGTGGCGGACGCTACCTGAGGCGAAAAGTGGATGACGAGTTCCTCCAGCTATGCCGAAACGGCGAGTTCGCTTTCGTCCTGACCGCCCGACAGATGGGGAAATCAAGCCTCATGGTCGGGCACCGCGCAACGACTCGCCGCGGAAGGCACGCGCTCTGTCATCGTCGACCTCAGCCAAGTGGGCGTCCGGGTCACTCCGGACGAATGGTACCTCGGTATTATCAGTGAAATTGAAGAGGCCCTTGATCTCGACACGGATGTGTATGCATGGTGGGAAGCGCATGCACATCTCGGACTCACGCAGCGGCTGACACAGTTCTTTCGCGACGTAGCTCTGAAAGAGGTTCAGGAGAATATTGTCGTCTTCTTTGACGAGATCGACAGCACGTTCAGTCTCGAGTTTACGGACGACTTCTTTGCTGCGATCCGCTATGTGTACAATGCGCGATCGAAGGTCGAGGACTTCCGGCGTCTTCCTTCGTGCTTATCGGAGTCGCGACTCCGAGCGACCTGATCAGCGATGCCACACGCACGCCCTTCAACATTGGACGCCGTGTTGACGTCGAGTACTTCACGTTCAATGAGGCTCTGCCCCTGGCCGAAGGATTTGGCCAGTCCCCGGAAAGAGGGCTGCAGATCCTTTCATGGATCTTGAAGTGGACGGGCGGGCATCCGTATCTCACACAGCGATTATCGTACGCCGTCGCCGAAAAGGACTGCAGTACGCTGACCGCGGCCGACGTAGAGCGGGTCGTGGCCGCTACCTTCTTCGGCGAGCGCAGTGAGCAGGACAGCAACCTCCGCTTCGTGCACGACATGCTGACGCTACGTGCGCCGATACGGCGGAAGTCCTGTCGATGTACAAATCGGTGCTGGCCGGCGAAGCGCGTGGACGACGAAAAGCAGTCGCGCACTGTCACGCATCTGAAACTGTCCGGAATTGTGCGTGGTGAACGGGGGCCCTCGTCGTCCAGAACGAAGTCTACAAGCACGTCTTCGATCTCGCCTGGTTGAATCGTCAGTGGCCTGAACACTGGATTCGTACGTGTTCCACCCGCCGTGATCGGCCTTGTGGCAGCGAGTTTCATTGCGGTTGTACTCCTTGGCGTTCTGTTCATGGAGTCCCAGCGACGGTCGCAGGCTCAGGAATACAATGACGAGTTGACGGTCGTAAACGAGAAACTGCTGGTTCAGCAAGACTCGGTCGTTTCACTCAACAGCGGCTCAGTACGCAGTTGACGACCGCGGAAGCTCGTTGCGTGCCGAAGCCGAGAGCTGCTCGCACCAGACTTGCACAGGAATTCGCTGTCACCGATGCACTTCGACGAGAGGAGGAGCACCTCAACGATCGGATCTGTCAGCAACAGATGCGACCGCGCCGATTCCCTGCTGGTCGAAGTGAAGACAGGCCAACACGTTTCTCGAACTGAGCGGGATTCTGGTCCGACTCTCTCCGTCGCGTCGCCGTGGGTACCCTGGGTCAGGCCAGGTCCGCCCGTCGAGAAACGATCACCATTGCTCTTGCGAACAAGGCGGTGCGATTGCTGAACCTGGGTGACCCGGCACTGGCCGCGCTTCTGGCCCGGCAGGCATACGCATTCAGCGATCCGGACGAGGGTGAGTTTCTGGATCCGATCTACGATGCACTTCGCCAGTCGCTCAATGCGGTCGGCGACATGCCGGGGGTCCGGTGCTCGCAACGCGACATCGCGGCGGCGTTCGTGACGTCGTTTACAGTTCGGACGGGGCGTGGCTTGCGACGGCTGGAGAAGATGGACAAATCGGCGTTGTACGGCTGATCCGGAAGCGGTCAAGTGGCCGACGCCCAGCGGCTGGCTGCACCACCGGGCCGTGCGTGCGGTCGCTTTTGCGAAAGACAGCCATCGCTCTTTCTGCGGGCGACGATGGTTTCGTTACAGAGTGGAAGCTCCCGATTTCGGTTAAGCCGGTGACGTCGCTTGTCGCCTCGCATGACCGGGGTGTCTGGGCTCTGGCGGCGTCGGGTAACGGCCAGTGGGTAGCATCGGGAGGACAGTCGGGGGTGGTGATCGTCGCCGAACGGTCGGTGGCGAGTTTCGCGAGGTTGCACGAGTACGTCTCGACACGCGTGTCCGCAGCCTGGCGATTCATGGACGACATCCTTGCTGTTGCGATCGGAGGTGAAAATGGCGCTGACGATCTGGCGATTCCGAAACGATCCGTCCGACGTACGAAAGATCGATACGGGCGACAAGCGCATACTCGCGATTGCCGTGCACCGGGACGGTTCGATGCTCGCGACAGCCGGCGATGACCGGTTGGCCCGCGTGTGGACGATCGATTCCGACGGTGATCTCGGTTCGCCGTCTTGCTGGAAGGACACGAAGGAGCGGTAAACGACGTCGC
>CAVYIO010000030.1:0-14140 GCA_963768565.1 Rhodothermales bacterium | reverse complement strand
AGCTGAGTCGTCATGCCGACCTCTACGGAGGATAGACTGCGCCCTATCCTTTGTTAGTCAAGTGACAGGAAACGCGAAGGGGGGAATGCCTGATTCGGCTCCTGCCTCTTTTCTCACCCTCCACCCCCGCGACTGGCGGTCATAGCCACGGCATTTCGGTCAGGTCGCTGGAGTGCACTCTGCCACGGTGGGACTTGCGCTCAGCCCATTTACACATGCCTGAGCCGCTACCTTGCCCTCTTGCTCCCAAGCATCGCCTTCTCGGCAAAACCGAGCCCCGGCCTCTCGACTGCGACCCTGAAAGAAGAACGGACTACGTGGAGGGGCGGATTATCTGGGATGAGTTCCGAGACTACCTGCGGGCGTTGGAGGAGCGGCCGGGCAGCGGATAGAAAGACCTCGGCATCGTCGCTGTCGAGAATCCCCCGCAGACATTGCGGCGACTGGTTGCGTTCGTGGAAGAAGTTCTCCGTACACGAGAAACGCTGAAGTGTGGAGCTCCCAATCCTTATAGCCGCGATCATTGCAGTCGGACTATGGCTCGTGTGGTACCTGCGCAAGAGGAGGACCGCCAGACAACTGACTCTAGAGCTGCAGACTGAGGTGAAGGAGTTTGAGCCTCGTTCCATTCAACTAAGGCATAGCAGCGGGAGTGTATCCACGGCCTCAGTTCTGACGTCCGTTGAGCTTCCGGCCGAGCGGTGTGTGATTGTGCTATCGGTGGATGACACGACTGTGACAGCAGAAGGGAGTGACTTCTTCCGAGCGTTCAAGGAGATGCGGTCAGAGTTGGCGACAATGGGCTTTATTCCGCAGTGTTACGGAGCGAATCGGAACGCCATGACCTCCGGTATGTCGATGGATATGAGCGGTGGGTTGTCCGTGTACGTAGCGGCTACCGGAGACCCTCTCAGTCGGGTCAAGGTCGTCGGAATATTTGACAGTGGGCCTGATCTCGATCCTGTAACGGTGGAGGAGCAAGAAGCTTTCGGAGGACAGTACACAGATTCGCTGGAGCGGGACGACACCATCATGAAACAGTTCATGCGTCGCGTCGAGGGCGTGGACGTAATGTCGCTTCCGGAGTTAGATCCCACAGAATGGGTCAAGGTGGTCACTATCGGAGGAGTTGTCAAGCTTCCTGCGCAGGCCTTTTCGAGAGATTATGAGCGTCTTGTTGAGCACGGGAAGTATTGCATTGCCAAAGTTCTGGACGGTGGTGTGACTTGGCTCGTGCTTTGGACAGTCAACGGAGGTCCAGGATTGAAGCGTCTCCGAACTGAGTAGTTAAGACCGCCTCCAGGCCGGGGACGACGTCGAGACGAAGCGCATGGTAGTGGTGAGTAGGCTCAGTTCGTCGTTCTGTCGTGCCACTTATAGTGGCAGTTGATACACTGCTGAGCTTGCGAAGTGCGTAGCGCACCGTAGCACTTGGGACACCTGGCTATCTCTAGTTGCGGATGACCCGTGAGGATCCGAAACACAATTCGATACGCTATCTCATTCCATCCGAGGGCGACTTCCGCCTCGACCCTCGGGTCGCCGATTCCCATCTCAACATCGGTGAAGGGCGGCGGGAGTCCAGGCTGATGAAGTTTCTTGCCGGCGTTGAGACCGAACTCGTTCTTGTCGCGCTTGATCAGTATGGTTCTAATATGGCACTCCCAATCAGTCTCAGACTTCCGTGCCAACTTGCTCAGCACGTACCTGATCAATTCGCGGCCTCTTTCGGATATCTGTGTGGCCACTCCAGGACTCCTCAACCTTACCAACAAGATAACCCCAGATTGTTGTGCGAGCCGGCCATCTTTCTACTGCCCCCAGTCCGAGGACTACGTCGAGACAAAGTGGATGGTGATCGTCCAGTAAAACGTATCTACAGGTACAAGCCCCGGCGTGCGCGGTGCAGGTCGGGGTTTTCGGTTTCAGGGATTCCCTCGCAGCCAGCAGTTTTCCAACGGGCTTCCTTGCTGCTAATCTCTAAGTCTATTTTTCGGCAGGATCATGAGTCCGCCTGGTATGATCGAGTGGATGAAGAACCGTGTCTCTGAGTCCACCGTTGCTCGAATACTGGAGGTGGTCGGAACCACAGTTAATCGACGCGATCAACCACTTCCTACAGATCCATGTGGTGACTACGATTTCTGGTTTGACGGTGGCGCGGCAAAGGTTGAAACTGGTTGCATCCTATATGACTTGGATGATGGGACGGAGGTCAGGGTCGGGGCACCCATTCCTGTCCTGAGCATCACGATCAGTCTTGCTGATGGACGGTTAGTTAGGATCCAGCAGCATGAAAAGGCCAACTCGATCTGACTCTAGAGGAGTCCTCCATGGCCCACTCCCCCGACGACCTGCCCGGCGAGGCCGACTTCCGAGCCGAGTTCGGCCCGTACATGGAAGCCCTCGAAGAGATGTGGCTGGACGAGGCGATCCGCCCCACGCTGCTGAAGGCCGTGCGGAAGGAGATCACCTGGGAGGAGTTTCGGGAGTATCTGCGGGAGTTGGAAGTCATGCGTGGTGGCCACAGGTGAGGCGATGGAAAAGACAAATGTTACCTGGCTCCGCCCTCTATTCCATCACGTAACGGTAGGCGTAGATGACACGGGCCAGTGGTACATGGAAAACGGTCCGATTTCGGGCTTTGGACATCTAAGTCTTCTACCTCTCATGGAGCCGGGCTACGGAGGCAACTACCACTCGGCGGTCAGCCTCCTGGTATCGAGATTGTCAGAAGTCGGTTTGCCCACGGCATTTGTAGACTCGTTCCCGTTTGACGCTCCAGTACGGCTGGCCCTCTTGATGGGAGGCAGGTGGGGAGGACTTGCATGCGAATGGCTTCCCTTTGTCGAGATTGATGATGAACTGGCCGAGCTTCTGCGGAATGCCCTGGACAACCTCGGCGGCGGGAGACGGGCTCGACAGAAAACTCGACGGGCGCTTGAGGAATGGGAGAGACAGCAATTCATTGAGCGCCTCGCCCGGCGAAAAACGGGGAAACGACGAGATCCGGGATTCCCCGGTTGACACTTTCGCTCCTAGCGTCGTTTCTGGGGTGAGACACTTCTGCTTCCCTCCATACGATCCGACGAGATCATGACGAAAGAGTCGTGGCGAGATCATCCGAGACTGCAAGGTCGCTTTCATCCAGACGCGCCCGATGATGTCCAGGTTCTCGTTCACGATGGCGGTCCAAGGCTAACTGATCGCCGCCCAGAAGTGGTGTGGGTAACGGTTATCGGTTGCGACGACAGTGACTTATTCACCGGACGCGTCCTGAACAACCCTCAACATTTGGTGACGGCCTCGGAAGGTGACGAGATCAAGTTCATTGCCCCATCAGGCGAACATCTCCTGATGGTCACCGACAAGTATCTCATAGAACGCCTGAACTGGAGAATTCAAGCGTGCCAACAATGCGGCCTGGATGAATTGCTTGACGCTCCGTCAGACTTACTTCCCGTGATATTTCCCAACATGGCTGACGATGAGACCGTCGAAATGTTCACGTCTTACTGTGGTGTCTGCGGCGGAATTCAGGTCGTGGCGGACATAGACGTTGATCTCGTCAATAAGGTTGATACAAAACGAGAGAAGCGGAGTTGGTGGCGGTTCTGGAAGTAAGTCGTTTCGACCCCGTCCGCCCCAAGCTGATGGACGCTGTTGCGTTTATCACGTCTGTGTCTAGGGAATCCCCCGCAGACATTGTGGCGGCTGGTGGCGTTCGTGGGGGTGTAACAGGCAGACTTCACGGAGGAACAGAAGATGCGTCTCATAGCTGTCACGATTTCTTTCGTAATACTGGTTCTTTGTCCTGCTAGTGGCTACGCTCAGGATGAGGATCCGAACGCCTCCAAACAGATGGTCATCTCTGTGCATCCGTTCATGCTCAATGATGGTGTTGATGAGAAGGAATTTGAGGCTTTCGTTCTGGACGAGATATTGCCTCTCTACAATGCAGTGGAGGGCCAGACTGCATACCTGATGAAGGGAGATCGCGGCCTGCGAACGGGCATGTACTCGATGGTCCTCGTTTTCCCAGATGTCGAAGCCAGGAATCATATCTATCTGCCTGAAGGCGGATACTCTGAAGACTTTGAAGAGATCTTTGGAGAAGCTGATGCGCTATTCGAAAAGATGGATGATTTCATCGTCGGTAATCCCTGGGTGAATCACACGGACTACGTCAATGTAGTTCCATAATTCACATGTTATGATGCGTGCAGTTGCCCCGGCCCAAGTCACCCGCCCATGCTCGGCGACTGGAAAGCCAAAGCAGGCGGCCCCAACGCAGGGCTCTATCTAATAGTGGTGAAAGGAGTCGTTTCGCAACACTCCCCTACGAAGAAAGACCGCTGTCGGGAATCCCCCACAGACATGGCGGCGGCTGGTGGCAGTCGTGGCCTGTCGAAGCATATCATGAAAGCTGAAGCTGCTGCCGACGCCGCCGAGGAAGAAGTCGAGCAGGCGACGAGAGGCGAGTTAGAATGGGACCTACTGGTCTCCGCCAAAGTCGTAGGCCGCTACCTGCGGGTGGTGCTATCGGCCATACTGACCATTTCTTACGCCGTAGACACTGCGGTCAAGTTCCCGGACAAACCTGACTCTGGCCTGCCTAGGCTATTGATCTTCCTGGTGCTGGGGATCGTGCTGTCTTCCGCCTCCAAGCGCTGGTGGCCAGACAAGGTAGCATCCTTTGGAGCAGCCATGATGCTGTGCCTCGGAGGCGCAGCAACTGTTCCTTTATTCTTGGATGAGAGCAAGTTGCTTGGAGCCGTAGTATTCGCTTTTGGTGTCTGCCTCATTGCCCTTGGCGCTGGCCTTCAGCTAGGAAAAAGGTGGGGAGTCGCGGGGCTCCTCATTATGAGCCTAGTCGGCTTGCTATCGGTCATCAGGCAGATATACGCATGCATAATTTTATCGGCTGCCTTGTGGGTCTTCATCTGGCTTACAGCCCAAGCAGCGCTGTGGTCATTGTTCCTGGCAATGGCCATTGCCGTTGTGCGCCAGAAGACCGAGCTCGGTCTGGGCACGCAGCAGGAAAGGCCAGGCCGGGGACGACGTCGAAGACCAGGCGGATGGTGGTAGCGAGATAGACGGCATCTATGGGCCGACAGGCCCCGGCTTGCAATACAGAACGGAGCCTTCGTCTTTCAGGGATCTCCCGGCCAACGGGACGGCGGAATGTGCAGTTCTTGTCCCTGACTCGAACCGCCCTAGATAATCCCTTTCCGGCCCTCACCGTATGCCCGGATGTGTGCTTCGGATCTCAGGACCCTACCATTTGGTGGCTGAGGTAATCGAGGATGCCTTCGTCCCGTTCGAGGAGTCAGACGCAACCAGACGAGCCCGGCAGTCGTCCGCGACTTCGCGCACCGATGAATCCACATTCAACTATACAGTCAGTGAGGCGGATGGGGATCACGTCCCTCAACAGATTGAAGACGCTGAGCGGTTCATGCGGTCACATCTCGACGATCTGATCGATCTGCTTTCTTACGACGGCGTCGAGTCCTCGATTCTCGACTTTGGCTGGGAACTGACAAAAGACGCCCGCTTTCCTTGGAACCGCTTCCCGTCCTCCCTTCTTACCCTGTGTGGGAAGGTCGGACTGGATATCGACGTCTCCATCTACCGTGTTTCCAGACGAAAATGGTGGCGAACGGGATAGCACGTTGACCGATGCCACAAGATTGTGACCTGAGCAATGCGAGGAAACTCCTGGCGCGGAGGCTTGGCCAGCATACGGATCAGCCGCAGGGCACAGTCATCACATCGGAGACTTCTCTACGAGACATCTCTGATGCTCTCGAAAGCCTGCTGTTGTGGGAGGAAAGGAGTGCCAGATCAGAGCACGTTGATCGGGCCGAACCACATTCCGTAGCTATCGACTGGGGCGGACTGCATTTCATGGATAGTGTGTTCGCATATGAGGTTATCCGAGTGAAGGTCAACGTCTGGCGACTTACAGGTGAAGTATGGTTCCTTGGTCCAGTGGGATACGGTGACGTAAAGGAACCGCTACGATCCTTTGTTCACGTCGCAAACGACGCGGAAGATCTGTCAGGTTATCGAATACATTTCGGTGATGCCGACCAGTCACGCATTTCCGTACCCCTCCCCGAGAGGTGGATGTACACGATACGCTATCCGTGATCTTCGAGATGAGGGCGATGGTGGTGGTGGGTGAGCGGCGTCGACTGATCTTTGGATGGAGGAGGCGTGCGAAACCCGAACAAGAAGTCTAGACCAGCTCAAGTACCATGTCCCAGATTCTCAAAGACAACGCTGCAAAACTGCACGGATCTAGGTCACGACCGCGATCCCCTCGATGAACCGGAAGGTGATCGGGAAGTCGTCCACTAGGTCCCCTCATGTCTTGGAGAAGTAGTTCGGCTTCCTGGTCTCCACGAGTTCTAGCAGGTGATCCCTTAGCCAGCCCTCGGGAGGCACCGAAAAAGCACCTATCGTTCGCCCAGTTGGCATAGTCTTCCGCCGAGAAACTCAGCATCCGATGTCGGTGAGGTCGAATCTCGGTCAACGTTTGCTGCTCGAAGTGAGGCCCCCAGACACCTGCGTGATTTGTGTCGTGTTGCAGGACGAACTTCTCACCGGGCCTGTCCACGGACACAAGGTAGTATATCCCTTGCCACTGCTTCGCGTCCATCAGCCACCAGTCCTCTACAAGTTCATCCTTGATGGAGAACGGATAGATCTTCCATTCATAATCCTCGACAGGTGACTCGGCCACAGGCTTTTCACGCACGGACCATTTTCGCCTGACCTGGCATTGCCAACTATTCATTCTACAGACGGCCTTTACTTCCCCGTCGACGTATTCCATCCATACCTGATCTGATGCTTCCATGGCTAGTGTACTTCGGTTCTCCGGCAACCGCAGCCAGGACCTACCTGTCGACTACCCAAATAGCGGCAAAGGCGCAAGCGGGGGAAGCCTGATTACGCGATATTCCGTAGCGACAGTAAGGCGAACTTCGGAAACCGGGAGATCTGCTCGGCACTAGTCGGGTACCCTCTTCTGCATCTGTAGCGCAAGCAGGCGCCACTCTCCGTCTCGCTTCACGTAGGTGGACGTATATCGCAGCACCGAGACGGACTCATCCTTGCCAGGCACAGCGAATCGTAGCTCCGCCGTGCCGAAGACGAGAGCAATGTCACCCTCAATGATAGCAGACCGTTCGCTAATCGTCTGGCCGACCATGGACATCTTCAGCACCGACTGAATGAAATCCTCTTTGCCAGTGGTCGTGCCTGTGTTCGAGTTGAACAAGAATCGTTCATCGACGATTCGACGCAGCGCGGCTTCATCCCGGCTCACCTCCGCTGCAACGTACTCGTCCTCGATAGCCAGAACACGCTGCTCCTCGGTCTGTGACGTCTGAGCGCTCGCGCTCTGCGCATAGACCGCGAAGGGGACGAAGGCGAATGCTGCAATCGACACTAACAGGATCGTCCTTCTCATTTTCTTCCGTTGGAACTATGGCGTGGCTGCGGCAATGAATGCCGATAGACCGACCTGCACCCCACCCCCTGTGAAAGGGGGATCGGGGGTACAAACGCGTTGAACAAGCAAGACGAGCCCGCCCCTCCTCCAACGCCCGCAGATACTCCCGAAACTCCTTCCATGTGATCCGGCCCGCCACGGCATTCGTCATCTTGAAGCGAAGTGCTTTCTGCGAATCTCAAGGTTCTTGTCGACACCGCCTTACCCGCGAGATGGATCGGGTGCTCTGCGGGCTCTCACCGCGTCCACTCCCGGTACGCGACCAGCGCCCGAAAACGGGAGCGGGGCCACCTACGGCGAGAACTCGCCCAGGATGCGGACCGTCTCGACCTTGAGTCCGTCCTCCGCCATCGCCTTCTTCACTTCGTCAGTAGCCATGAACGCCTCGAAACGTTCAATATCTGGTGCTTCTATCAGGACGCCAGTTACTTCGTGGTTGTTCGGATCGCGAAAGGTCCGAGCCTTCACACCAATCTTCCCAAACATCTCGTGCCGACTCCCCGGCCCGTGTCGCCAGGCACTGGCCCAGGTCTGTCCATCGTTCACTTCGTGAAATGCGATCAGTGTTGCCATGCTGTACTCCTCTTTAGCTGGTTGTTGCAAACAATACGGCGCTCGACATCGCTGGACGTGAACGTGCGCGGCAGAGATGTGAGTTGAGCGAGACTTACGTAATACCCTGAAATCGGGAAAGAGGCAAGGAGGCCATCCAGTAAAATGATATCCCTGGCCTTCCTGGCACTCTTCCTCCCACACGTCGGTTCATACTGTGCTCCCATACCTCCCGTTCATACCGCTTTTCGCTCTCATCCAGGGACAGCGATCCACAGGCGAGTCGCCTCTGCAGGTCGGACGACTGAGCGGTGTTTCGGGGTCGCCTGACGGGACTCGTTGACAACCCGACATCAAATCCGTAGCGTCAGGTATTCCCCGTCAAATCGTGTAGGGTGCCGCGAGCACGTTGCGCTTCAATAGGCGCAGCAATCATGGTCAATTCCAGGAGGGCATATGGCGACTCAAGACAAGTGTTGTAGCATTGTACCGTACTTCAAGATTCAAGATGGTCAACTCGACGCGTTCCGGGCACTCTGCGAGCGGTTCGTGACAAAGGCAGGCTCCGAATCAGCGTGCCTTTATTATGGGTGGAGCTTCGACGGCGACGAAGTGCATTGCCGGGAGGCTTACGCAGATGCCGCTGGTCTCCTGGCCCATCTCGACAATGTTGGAACGCTCATTGGTGAGGCGCTCGAGATCTCGGAAATAAGCCGTTTGGAAGTTCACGGTCCCGACGCCGAGTTGGCGAAACTCCGAGGGCCGCTGGCAGAGCTGAATCCTCGGTTCTTCACGCTTGAATACGGTTTTCGCAAGTAGTCGAGCGCGCTCTTTCGACCGGCGAAGACCTGAGGCGGACCGTTCATCATCTCGAGAGATCGGGCGACTGAGGGGCGTTGATGTGTAGTCCGCGTAACGCGACTCAAGCCCGAGTTGCGATGCAGGTCAGGGTTTCCCCCGTTCAGCCTGGTTGACGACATTGCCGCGGTGTCGTCCCGGGCATCGACAGTTCCGTTCCTGTTGATGTGTACATGCCGGGCTGCCCCCTACGGCCTCCGTTGTGACTTGCTTGTTCGCACCGATCCGTCGCATCATGACAGCAGTGACTCCCCATCCATCTCTGCATTCACTATGCGAGTGCGAATCGCCGCGTTGATTCTGGCGCTGTCCTCGATCGTCGCCAGTTCGACGGCGCAGCAATCCGACGATGACTCGCTGTTTTTTCGTGTCGGCGAAGTGACCGAGCATGTTGCTTCGGGGACGAACTCGTCACGACACTACGCTGTCTACCTTCCGAAGGCTTACGCGAAGTCGGGCAACCATCCGGTCGTATTCATGATGGACCCACGAGGAGGGGCGTTGCGTCCGCTCGAGCTGTTTCGTGAAACCGCGGAGCGACTCGGCTACGTGCTGATGAGCTCCTACGACACGCTGAGCGACGCTGACTCGGCGTACGTAGTGAACGACGATGCACTGTCGGCCATGCTGGTCGATGCCCAGGTTCGGTTTGCCGTTGACCCTGCACGACTCTACCTCGCGGGATTCTCGGGAACGGCCCACTATTCATGGGCGATCGCTGCCCAACTCGATGGTCACGTTGCCGGAATCATCGGCGCCGGAGATGGCCTGTCGATTCGCGAGCCCGAGGTTCTGGCGACGCTGCGCATGACGCGGCCACCGGTCTACTTCGGTACGGCCGGGATCGAGGGCTTCAATTATGATGGTGCGCGGATGCGAGACCTTGCGCTGGACACGACAGCCGTCGGGCATCGATTCGCCACATTCGACGGAGGGCATTCGTGGCCACCGCGAGATCTTGCCAACATGGCGCTGAGCTGGCTACACCTCCGGGCCATGCGGAGCGGACTCATCCCGGTCGACAAATCGATTGTCGATTCGCTTTTCGCCATCGACAGTCGAGCGGCGAGAGAGATGGAAGACGCCGGTCTCCTCGCGGACGCCGCAAGACGATACCGGGAAATCGCGGATGACTACCAGGGGCTCAAGGATGTGACGTCCATACGGATGCATCTGGGTCTCCTCGCTCTGAATGCAGATCTTCGCCATCAGATGACCAGGCGCGAGCAGCTGTCACGGCGTGCATTGCTGTACACGCTTGAGGCAAAGTCGTTCGCCGACACGTATCGCGACTCCGAAGAGCGTCCGTCGCAGGCAGAAGCGGTCGAGGCAGCTGCGGCTGGTCGATCTCGCGAAGGAAGCAGCTGACGAGTCGGACCCGGATGCTTCCGCGGCGGCCCGTCGCATGTTGGCATCCGCGTTCAGTGCATTCTCGTTCTACGAAGCGCGACGCTACTTCGCGGAAAGAGACTTCGAACGTGCGGCCGGGGTGCTGCGCATTGCACTGGCCATCCGTTCGGGTGCTCCTTTCACGTGCCTGCAGCTCGCACGGGCCGAAGCCCAGCTGTCTCACGTTGATGCCGCGATCGAAGCCCTGACGTGCGCGGTCAACAAAGGCCGTTTCGGATCTGAAACACTCGCCTCGGACTCGCTTCTCGTTCCGATTCGGAGCGATCCGCGGGTCGAGCAACTTCTGGATAGAGCGAGTGACAGGTAGATCGGCCGCGTGGTGAGAAACCTTCTCGTTTGAGGGAGTCCACAGTGTACCCGGAAGCACCACTGGACATGCTCCAACAGATCGCGTGGCACGGCGATTTGGAATGCTCGGCCGGCTACCGGGCCGTTTATTGCTACTCTGCATCCTGACCCGCATTTTGCCGATGTACTGATGTCGGAAGCCAGCGCGCCATCGCTGACCGCTGCCATCGCACGAGAGTAGTAATATGTTTGCCCTGGTCCGCGGCGTGACGTACGCGACAGTCTTCATCGGACTCGTTCTCGTATTCGTGCCCGCACGAATCCTGTCGGTGTCCGGAATTGTTGCGCCCTCCATGATCGGGGTTTTGCAGGTGGCCGGAATGATCGTAACGGCGGCCGGCGCGGCACTCGCGGTGTGGTGCGTGCTCGCGTTCGCCATCGCAGGCAAAGGCACTCCGGCACCATTTGACCCGCCTCGTCAACTTGTCATTCGCGGGCCGTACCGCCGCGTACGCAATCCGATGTACATCGGTGCGGGCCTGGCTCTTGCTGGCGTCACCTTTTACTTTGAGTCGGTGCAAGTATTCTTCTACACGACCGCCTTCTTCGCCATCGCACACGTCTTCGTTGTGCTGTATGAGGAACCGACTCTGAAACGGATGTTTGGAGACGAGTATGACGAGTATCGCAAATCGGTGCGTCGCTGGTGGCCGAAATAGTCACCCGTGAGACAGCAGATAAACATCGCCGACCCGGGCTTGAATCCCGACAGTCAACCTGAAAGATGCATGAGAACTCTTGTATTGATGATTGCGCTTGCAACCGCCGGCTGCCACCACGGTGAGGTGTCACACGTCCCGTCCGAGCATTCGCCGTACGTGGGAGAAGAAGGCCGGGAAATCAAGGCGCTCTCGAACGACGAGGTGCAAGGCTACCTTGATGGCGCCGGACTCGGGTTCGCGAAAGTTGCAGAGCTGAATGGCTACCCCGGTCCCCGCCACGTGCTTGACCTGGCGGATTCGCTGGCCCTGACTGCTGAGCAACGAGTTGCGGTCGAGGAGAGCTTTCGCTCGATGAAGCGGGAGGCGCAAGAACTGGGTGCACAACTGGTCGGCACCGAGAAGCAACTGGATCGACTGTTCAGCGATGGCCAGCCAACCGAAACAGCGGTCAGGGAATTGTCGGAAGTTGCCAGTCTGCTTACCGGCCGGATCCGCTACACGCACCTGGCAGCGCACCTGAAGATGGTTGAGGTGCTCACTCCCGACCAGGTGGCGACATACACGCGGCTGCGCGGGTATGGCTCAATGGACCACGACGGTGACCACTCGAAGCAAGATCACGATCAGGGGCACGACGAATGAGACGGAGACTTTCACGGCGAGCAACGACAACAGATTTCCGATTCCCGATTCGATCGGAGCATCCACGTCGGTCTTTGCGACTCACAGGCAGAACGATGCAAATCTCCATCGTCCAGATGATGTGCGCAGTAGTTCTGATGATCCCATCCGCCTGGACGGCTCGCGCGCAGGATTCGATCCCCCCTGTTCCGGGCGTCGACTTTCCCTTCTTCTTCGACGACTTCGACTACCCGGCGGACGGCGTCACGCCGAGTACCCCGTCGGATCCTTTCGTATTTCGACATCCCGACAGGAGTCTGTTCGGCGACAATCTCTGGCTCACCGCCACCGGGCCAAACCTGGGTCTGACCATTGAGCGCACACGGGCATGGTACGAGCACGACTGGCTGGAGTACCCGGGTGATGGCCACATATGGGGATATGACAATCCGCCGGGTGACAGGTCGTGGTTCGACCCGGCCGGAGTCTACCTGTCGGGCGACCTCGAGACCATCATGAACGGCACCGGCAAGTTGCGCGAACTCAGCACCGGCGCCCGCGCGTTCGATCCCAACTTCGTGCTCTTCAGAGCAGAGCAAGGAGCCTTCAGCGACCGCATCGCCAGCCTTCGCATCTCGTCCGGATTCGTCGCCCAGACAGGCACGTGGGTAGCACGAATCCTCCTGCCCGACTTTGACGGGCTTCGACACCACGATCCAGTCGACGGATCGGCGGCGGACATCTCCTTCGTCCCCGCCTTCTGGCTTCAGAGCTCAGAGTACTTCCTTGAAGAGCGCGAGCCGATGTTCCCCCGACCCGAGGACCTCTCGGATCCATCACAGGCCCACGATTCGTGGTCGGAGGCCAACTTCGAATTCAACAACTGGTACAATCCGGACGGCAACGAGGGCGACAAATCGATCTCGACGGGCATCACCTGGGCCAACACGTACTGGTCGAACAGCTCGCAGAATCCGCGAACAGGTGCCTCGGAAAGAGAAGGAGCCTGCTATGTCCGAAACGATGCGGGCGAGGCCGGTGGGCGGCTGGAGACATCGACGAGGGAGTGCTTCGAAATCCTTTCGGGCAAGACCCATGGTCCCCTCTTCATCACGGTTTACATCGTGGTCACAACGGACGACATCAAGTACTATATCCTTGCCCGGGATGAGGATGTGTACCACGCACGGCCCGCCCCGGGTTCGGACGGTTTTTACGCTGGTTTCGATTACTTCCAGATGACGACTCTTGACGAGGTGCGACAGTTCGCTCCGCCCCGATTGATGCGCGTGCTTTTTGATCTAAACGTCATGGCCAACGGCGTCCAGACGCTGCCCGAAAGGAAGGACATGTTGATTGACTGGGTGTTCTACACGCCACAGATTCTGTCAACGGAGTCGGCACCGAGCATCTGGAACGTCCCCGATGTGGTATCGAACATTCGAGCACACCTGTGGACGCAGTACAACCGGGACAACCCGCCGATCTGGAGGATCAATACCACAGGTGTCCCTACATCACGCCCGACAGTCCGGAGAATTCCGCAGCAATACAATCCATGTCAGGGCAGCGACCGCTGGCCCGGCTACGGCCTCGAAGTTGAGATTGAGCAGTTCACGTCTGGCAACCGCGTCTTCCTTTCGCCCGAGACGAAGAACCGCCCGGACCAGGACTCCTTTACTCGACATGGAACGTTCCGGGTCTCGTGGACGGCTTACCGATGGGTCACCGGAGTCGGCAGGGTCTTCGTCGAGACGGTCACGGACCAGGGCTACATCTATGAGCTTCCCGATCTTCCTGCCGAACAATGGGACATTGAGGTTGAAGTTCAGCAGGTGGGTCCGCACCCGGCGCACGAAGCCTGCACGCCCGCAGCCACCGCCACGTATACGATTGATCTGCGATAGAGTCCGCATCGCCATGTCGGATCTGCTCCTTCCGCCCCGGTACGAGCGCCGCGCGGAAACCCTACAGGATCGTAGGGAATTCCCGCTGCGCTCCGCTTGAAGCAGAACATCGTTTCTTCGATAGATGCCAGTCCCTATTCTGCACCCGGACCCAGTCACGATCGCGCAATCTCTCGAGGTATCCGGATGCGAAAAGCGACCCTGCCAGTTATCCCTCTCCTCTTTCTGTTCGTCTTTTCATGGACGTCCGCTGCCCA
>CAVYIO010000029.1:0-95176 GCA_963768565.1 Rhodothermales bacterium | reverse complement strand
ATCCGTACGAGATGATCGCAGAGAATGCGGCCTGCATTGTGGACACGCGAAACGGCTTCGCCCGGTTTGGACACAAGGGCGACAACGTGGTTCTCCTGGGCGGCGGCGACTTCTACTAGTCGTTCTTCAGATTGACACGGGCGCCGTCGCTCCGAAGCGATCGCTGCATGGCGTCGATCATTGAAACAACGGCGAGTCCGTCACGTCCGTCCGTTTCGGGTGTCAGACCGCGTCTGATGCAGTCGACGAAGTGCATGCATTCCGCGCGCAGAGGTTCCTGCATCTCGATCTTGGGTATCCGTATGTCGCCTACGCGGATGGACATCGACTCCGCGTAGTTTGCATACGATTCCTGACCACTCGCCATCTCGACCCCCTTGTCGTAGAGCCGGACTTTCTCCACGGTCTGCATGTCGTCGATCACGGCCATACGTCGGCTTCCCACGACCGTCACCTTGCGGATCTTGTGCGGGTCCAGCCAGCTGGTATGGAGATGCGCGATCCTTCCGTCCTCGAAGAAGACGGTTGCGAAGGCGACATCCTCAACGCCAGGCTGCAGGTAGGCCTGGCCCTGCGCCGCAACGGCCACCGGACGGCGCTTCAGGAATCGGAGTGACACGGCCAGATCATGCGGAGCGAGACTTTCAAGAGCGTTCTCCTTCTGTCGGATGACCCCGAGATTCACACGAGTGCTGTACAGGTAGTACACGTCGCCGAGATCTCCCGACTCGATCAGCGCATCTACATAGCGAAAGGCCGGATGGTAGATGAGTAGATGGCCGACCATCAGTACCAGACCCCTTTCTTCCGACAGCTCGACGAGACGACGCGCGTCCTCAACGGATTGCGCCAGAGGCTTTTCAACGAAAACATGCTTGCCGGCCAGAAGAGCCTTCTCGGCCAGTTCTGCGTGCGTCGGAGTTTCCGTCGCTACGACAATGGCCTCGATGCTGTCGTCTTGCAGCAACGCGTCGAAGTCACTGGTGGTCTGCATGCCGGGATAACCGGCCGCGACGGATTGCAGGATTGCCTCCCGTTGGTCGCACGCGCTCACCACTTCCGCCGACGGCAGCCGACTGAAGTTGCGCAGAAGGTTCTTTCCCCAGTACCCGACGCCGACCTGTCCAATGCGGACGACTCGATCCGCGCCGTTCTCACCACCCGTCATGCTCCAGCCTCCTGACCTGTCTGAACGAACTCAGCGATGGCATCAACGACGCGACCTTGTTGCGCCCCGGTGAGTTCCGTATGCATCGGCAACGAGATGACCTCGTGCGCGGCGGTCTCGGTATGGGTCATGTCGCCGATACGGCACGCCGCGTGACCATCTTTGAATACGGGTAACTGATGGAGAGCCGTCGGATAGTACACGGCATGAGGAATGCCCGCCGACTTCAGGTGGGCAGCGAGACCATCTCGGCCTTCCGGCACGTCGGGCGACACGCGGATGGTGTACTGATGAAACACATGACGGGACTCCGGGACGCGGTGTGGAATTGTAACGCCTTCAACGTCCGCGAGCAATTCGTCGTACCGGTCAGCGGCCGCTCTTCGCGCCTCGGAGAATGCGTCGAGGTGGCGAAGTTTGACGAGCAAGATTGCCGCCTGCAACGTATCGAGTCGGCTGTTGACGCCAACGACCTCGTTGTGATACTTCCGCGTGCCACCGTGATTGGCGACCTTCCGCGCGGCCTCGTACAAGGCCTCGTCGTTTGTTGTAATTGCTCCACCGTCGCCATACGCTCCGAGGTTTTTCGACGGGAAGAACGACAGGGTCCCCATGGTACCGATGTATCCGGTTGCGTGGCCTTTGTACGTCGCTCCGACGCCCTGCGCGTTATCCTCGATCACTGCGAGACCATGTCTATCGGCGATCTCCATGATCGGATCCATGTCGGCAGGCTGGCCGAAGAGGTGTACCGGAACGATCGCTCTGGTGCGAGGCGTGATGAGCTCCTCGATAGCACTCGGGTCGATATTGAAGGATTCGGGATCGATGTCGGCGAAGACCGGAACGGCTCCGAGCAGGGCGGCGGCTTCGGCCGTCGCAACGAACGTGAATGCCGTCGTGATCACCTCATCGCCCGGAGCGACGCCAAGTGCCATCATGGCGATCTGAAGCGCATCGGTGCCGTTGCCAACGCCCAGCGCGTACTTGCCGCCCAGGTGACCTGCCAGCTTGCACTCAAACTCGCCTACCAGAGGACCCCTGATAAACTGGGCGCCGTCCAGGACCTCCTGCACGGCCGCGTCAATCTCGTCCTTGATCCTCAGATACTGACCTCGCAGGTCCACCATCTGGATATCCATGCTCACTACCTCGCCTCGATACGGCTAGTCTTCCCAACCCTGGTTGTCGAGCTTCTGCTCCTCCGGGACGTCACCTGACTTCCTCGCCGGTACGCCGGTGTACACTTTGTCTCCCTCCGCATCCTTCGTCAGGACGGCTCCGGCCGCCACGACGCTGTCTGGACCGATTTCCTTGCCAGGCAGTACGACCGCTCCGACTCCGATTCGACCACCCCTCCGCACTGTCACGCCTTTGAAGTGTTTGAACCGCTCCTCGGTTCGTCCGATGAAGTTGTCGTTGCTTGTCAAAACGCCCGGGGCGATGAAGCACCGATCCTCGACCTCCGAATAGGCGGCAAGGTAGACGTTGGTCTCCAGTTTGCAGTACCGCCCGACGGTGCAGTCGTTCTCGATGGATACGCCGCGACCAACGATGGTGAAGTCGCCTACGCGGACCCGTTCACGGATCGTTGCAAAATCGGCCACCAGGACGCCGGTCCCGATCATCGATCCAGCATAGAGGATGACGCCGGTCCCGATAATGCAGTCGTTTCCGACTACCGGTGCGGGCTGCAAGCCGCCCTTTGTCACTGCGCTGTTGGGCGCACGCATGGGCTGCTTGCCGATAACCGCGTGGTCGTCAATACGAACATTCGAGCCGATCCGTGCGCCGGCGTGTATGACTACGTGGTGGCCAATCAGACATCCCGGTCCAATTTCGACATCTTCTGAAACGACGCAATACCGGCCGATCTCGGTACCGGCGCCCAGCCGTGCCGTCGGATGTCGGTAGAACGTCTCGATATCCATTTCCTCCTGCTCCGGGTGCTAGCGCGAACGCGGAATAATTCGCGCTCCCACCTGCATGTAGGAATGCTCGATCGACGGGATCGTGCGATAGGTGTACTGCACGTACGGAACAAGCCAGTCCCGCAGTCGCACGTAGACGCCCAGCTTGAGGTTGACTCCTACCCGGTCGCCGTCACGATTGTAGTAATTCAGTCCCACGCCGTAGTAGGGCCTCAGGAAACGATACGTGAATAGATTCAGATGGGTGTCGAGGTTGACGGTCCACGGAGAGGTCGTGTCCGACGCGGCGAAGAAGTAGCTGCCGCCGAGCACGATGTCGAAGGTATATCCTCGGATCGGCAGCATGACGGCGCCTCCGACTCCATACAGGTCTTCCCCGGCCATTCGTTCGCCGAATACGGCCACATCGATCTGGGCACGGGACGTGACAGGACCGGCTAACACGAGAATGAAGACGAACAGGATTGCCCGAAAGAACCGGGAACGGACCGAGGAATGCTTCACAATGTGGGCAGACGGAAGGTTGGGTGCATTTGAAAGCTCTCGTAAGGTACGTTTCCGTCCGCAATCCGGTGACCGCCGGGACGTTAGATTTTTGTTCGGAAGTGAAAAAGAATAGGCAGGATAGTTAACTTCCTTAAATCCGGTGAGCCGGAGTCCGAAGAAACCACCTTCTGCCGATGGACGACGACTCGACCGGCCCCAGAGCGACCCGTTGACCCCGCAGGCCATCGCCCCGGATGTGTCATCCCGCGCAGTAGCAGGTTCCAGGATCTACATCATGACCCCGCACGCATTGAAGAAGAGTCCACACCACCGGGCCCTGATCACGGCCCTCCTCGTAGCTCTCGTATCCGTTTTTGTTGTTCCACAGTCCCGTGCCCAGGAGGTACCGGCCGACGTTCAGCGAGAGTTGCGGCAGCGAGGCATGACGGAGGAGCAAGCCCGCGAGCAGGCGGCCCGCATGGGTATCGACCTGGACAATCCGGCACAGGCCGCACAGCGGGCCCGCGAGCTCGGGATACCGGAAGCGACCATCCAGCGGCTGCTTCGTGCCGTGAGCGATGTCGAAACCGTGCCCGAACCAGCCGTCGCGCTGCCGGCGATCGTGGATACGGTGGTGCTGGTAGACCAGGACGCCATTGACGACGATGCGGAGGAGCTTGCAGATCAGCGGCGGGCTGCGGAGCGGGACGTCGACACGCCCCTCGAAGACTACGGGCGCAAAAAGGAGATCAAATACTTTGGCTACGGCCTCTTCGAGAACGTTCCTCAGGCCTTCGAGCCCAATTCTGTCGGACCGGTCGATGACGGTTACATCGTCGGGCCGGCCGACGAGCTTCGGCTGAGCGTCTGGGGCGCCGCCGAATTCCAGTACGATATCACCGTCGACCGGGAAGGCCGCGTCTTCATCCCGAACGTCGGTCAGCTGACCGTGGCCGGAAGTCGACTGGAAAGCCTCCGGCAGGACATGCGGAACTCGCTCTCCAGGTCCTACGCGGGGCTCACGAGCGATCCGCCCGAGTGTCTTCATGGACCTCACGCTCACGAGGCTGCGCCCCGTCCAGGTGTTTGTGCTCGGTGAGGTTGCGCGACCCGGCGGATACACGGTGAGTTCGAACTCGACTCCGTTCAACGTCCTCTACAGCGTCGGTGGCCCGCTGACGAGCGGATCCCTTCGCTCGGTTCAGGTCGTTCGCGGCGGGCGCGTCCTGGGCACGGTTGATATCTACAACTACCTGCTCAAGGGGTACGACAAGAATCCCATCAGACTCCAGAGCAACGACTTCATTTTCATCCCGCCGCGTGAGGTTACCGTTTCGATAGAGGGTGACGTGTACCGGCCGGCCATTTACGAGCTGCGTGAGGGCGAAGGGATGGCGGAGTTGCTTGCCTACGCCGGCGGCCTGCTACCCGACGCGTACACAAAGCGTTTTCAGGTCGACCGCATCATTCCCTTCGACCGGCGCACGGATCCGTCGATTGCTCGCGAGCTGCTCGATTTCAGTCTGGAGCGGGTGATCCGCGGCGAGGAGACGGTGCATGCTGCAGGATGGCGATCGCGTCAAGTCTGTTCTCGATCGTGGATCTGGTGGAGAACGCCGTGTCGGTTGCCGGTGACGTGTATCAACCGGGACGTTATGAGATCGGGGCTTCCGTTCGAACAGTCCGTGATCTCATTCGTGAGGCCGACGGAGTCACGGGTACCGCGTACCTCGGCAAGGCAGACCTTGTCCGCATGCGCGACGATTCCACGGAGGTCCTGATTTCGCTGGACCTGTCCCGCGCGCTAGCAGGGTGACCCGACGCAGGATATTGCGCTGATGGGGCGCGACCGGGTCTTCGTCTACTCGGCGAAGGCGTTTGAGGCTGACCGTTTCGTCAGCATTGGCGGTCAGATTCTTCGTCCCGGGAAATATGCCCTTCGGGACAGCATGTCGGTCTACGATCTGCTTTTCACCGGTGGCGGACTGCTGGACCCCGAGTTCCTGAAAGACGTCTATCTGGAGCGGGCAGATGTCTTTCGGAAGCTTCCGGACGGCAAGACCGAGCAGATTATCCCGTTCAGTCTTCGCGAAGTGCTGGCGGGCTCCGGTTCTGCGACCATGCTCCTTCAGCCGCAGGACAGCCTGCATGTGTATCCGCTCACGGTCGAGACGCTGGAAGATCGATTTGTGTCGATCAGCGGTGCGGTAGCATCGCCGGGCCAGTATCGGTACAACGACAACATGACGGTTGAAGACCTGGTGATCCAGGCCGGAGGTCTGACAGAAGGCGCGTTTCAGGATTTCGTCGAGGTGGCCCGGGCGCGCCGCGAAGACAGCCAGCGGGAATCGGGAAGTGGTGATGAACAAGGTCCGGCTGAAGCTCGACGGTGCGCCTGCAGGCGTCAACTACAAGCTCGGGACCAACGGCGATCCGATCTCCGAGGCACGGGCGTACCGACTCGATCATCGTGACCACGTATTCGTTCGCGTTGACCCGAATTTCAAGGCACTCGAGACGGTCAACATAATCGGCGAGGTCAGATTTCCGGGACCCTACGCGCTTGTTGACGAGAACGAAACCCTGTCGACGCTGATCCAGCGTGCAGGCGGAGTACTTCCCACCGGATACGCGAAAGGGGGACGCGTCACGCGGAACGGTCAGCAGTTGATCACCGAGGTGGACAAAGTCGTTCGCGGAAACCGCAAAGCCGATGTCATTCTTCAGCCGGGCGATCAGATCGTGATTCCGAAGGTCCCGAACGCGGTGTCTGTTCTGGGCAACGTCGTCACGGAAGGACTGATCAAGTACGAGTCAGGCAGGCGGTTGTCGTACTATCTCGACCGGGCCGGTGGTCTACAGGAAGAATCTCAGGACATCGTTCTCACGCAGGCGTCTGGTGCGACCTTCAGGGTTCGTCGCGGGCTGATCTCCGGGCAATCCGACCGTAGACGACGGCGCCGTGATTCGAGTCACCAGAAAGATCGCCAAAGGTGGAAGGTGATCGCGTTGACGTCGGCAAGGTCGTTACCGAATCGCTGGCGATCGTTTCGAGCGCGCTTACCGATAATCGTCTTGTCTCGATCAAGGCCTTTGAACTGACCCTCCAGAGGCCATCATGCAAGACGATACGAGCCGCAAACCGATTGCCCCGGTCGGCACAAACGGTGCCGACGAGCGGCATGAGGAAGACGAAGTTTCGCTCATCGACCTGTCTGCTTGTCGTCGCGCGCTACAAGCGGCTTATCGGTGGCACCGTGCTGGCGTTTTTTGTGGTCGGATTCCTCGTTGCCGTGTTGTCGCCAGACGAGTACACATCTTCGGCGAAGGTCGTTCGGGAGATCCAGGCCGACGCGGGTGCGCTGGGTAAGCATCGGTGCATTGTCGGCACTTCGTGGCTTTGGACTCAGTCTTGGCGCGGGTGCCACGGGTCTCACCCCGGAGGCCTACCCGGACATCACCAAAGGTCGTGAAGTGGGGCTGGCCGTCGTCAGGGACACGTTCTTCTTTCCGGATGTGGATGAGTCCCTCACCTTCGTAGCATATGTCCGCGACAACAAGAGCATCGTTCAACAGATTCTCGCTGTCCCGCGTCGACTCGTTGCACTTCTCAAGAGTGACAAACCGACTCGCGTCGTTGAGGCGTATGACGACACCATCATCTATCTGACGGAGGACGAGGAGCGGGCGATCTCCGCCGTGTCAAAACTGGTATCGACCAGCGTCGATCTCGAGTCGGGCCTGATGACGATCTCTGCAAAGACCTTCGACCCGAATCTGTCGGCGGCGCTGACGGCCAGCTTCGTTCGACACCTGGTGGAACGTGTTCGGGAGATTCTTACGGTCAAGACGCGCAAGAACCTGGAGTTCATCGACGAGCGGTTTGCCGAGGCGGAGGTGGAACTCCGTGCGGCAGAGGAAGCGCTCGCGCGGTTCATGGATCGCAATACGGCCATAAAGTCAGCGTCACTCACGACAGATCGCGACCGGCTGCAGCGCCAGGTGACCTTCAAGACGCAGTTGTACGGTGATCTCCAGACGCAGCTCACACAGGCCCAGATCGAGTTACAGCGGAGTGAACCGGTCATTACGATTCTCGAGCGTCCGGCGCCGCCGATCGAGCCAAGTGGCGTGGGAGGGAAGGTGGTGCTGCTCATCTTCCTGCTGCTCGGCGCCGCAATCGGTGTAGCGCTCGCGTTCATCAAGTGGTCCATCGATCAACAGATGACGGACGACGAGGAGAGGGCAAAGATGGACGAGGTTCGGAATGCGCTGATCCCGAAGCGATGGGTGCCGCTGTCCGTGTCGCGGCGATTCAAACGACGCGAACCGAAGACGGAAGAGAAGGCTGGGTGAGGACGCTCCTCGCAACGACGACTGCATGGCTGGTCATTTCGCGACGTGTAGCGGCTGATTGGCTACTCTCTGGTCATTGCGAAGCCGCGTAGCGGCTGCGGCAATCCGAGACGACGAGGCCTGGTAGATGTCTCAGATTGCTTCGTCGGCTGACGCCTCCTCGCAATGACGAGTGTGAGGTGTGACATCGCCTCCTCGTAACGACCAGTGTTCGGAGGACGCCGTCTTGGCCGCAACGACGACCGAACGCCGTATCATCGTCTCACCCGACCAGGCACCCCCCCAAAAGAAAAAGCCCGACCGGGTAATCCCCGGTCGGGCTTTCCTAATTCTTCTGCTGAACGCAGTCCTACAGGTTCTCGATGTAGTGCTTCGCCGACTGCGCATATGAGCCATACTGCGCGTTCGCAAACTCGGCCTTCGCCGCTGTCGTATTACCCGCATACATCAGCGCCTCACCCTTCAGGAAGTGAATCTTCGCCTTGTCGCTGCGCCCGCCCTTGTGGATCTTGAGGGCTTCGTCTGCCATCGAGATGGCCCGGTCATAGTCTCCCTTTGCAGAATATGCCGTCGCCATGTAGAAGTACGAATCCGCATCCGGCTCTACGTACTTCTCCATTTCCGCGAGCTGACCAAGCGCACGATCCGCGTCGGATGCCGACAGGTTCGCTTTCGCAAGCAGCCCGGAGGCCTCGGCATGAAAGTGAGACCGAATCGATTCGTCGGCTTCGCGCGCGACCTTGCGATCCGTCCCGTCTGCCGCAAGCTTGAGGGTCGCCATCGCGTCATCCATGCGGTTCAATTTCTTGAGCGCAAGCCCCTTGTTGTAGTAATTCGGCATGTACGCCGGATTGTGCGAGATCCCCTTGTTGAAATACGTGAGTGCGGCCTCGTAGTCGCCCTTCTTGAAGTCACGGCTGCCGAAAATCTTGTCGAGCTGGGCAAGGACCTTGAGGGACGAATTCCTCACGTCGTCGTCGCCGGCTGCCTTCGCGAGTTCCGCTGCCTTCTCATACTTCTCGTAGGCGACGGTGTACTTCTTGGCGCCTGCTGCGGCGAGTGCTTCGTTGTAAACTTCCTTGTGCTCCTGAGCAAGGGCCGCACCGCTTCCCAATGCGAGAAACAGAAACGTGGCAAGTGCGGATCGAAGCGCTTTGTTCGTAGTCATCGTACCTGGCGATAATGTTGAAATTCTCATTTCCTCGCGGGAGTTTGTTCACATCTTGAAAACAACCGATTGCGGCGGCGCACATCGCGCTGGAAGCCACAATTGTGCCGGACGCACTATGAGAAACGCTTACGGGGGCTGATCATTGCCCTTCAATCCGCCCGCAGCGTCGAAAAATGAAGCCGGAGGACGTAAGTAAACGAACTGCACGACCTCAATTTCAACCCATTCATCGGAGAACTTCCGTGAATCTAACGTCGAGGCTCCTCAAATCCCTGTGTTCACTATAGAAGGCAACCGGGAGCCAGAGTGACTAGTAGTTCGGACTCAGCAGATGCTCCCTGTAGAAGTCGTCTATGATCTTGACGGCTTCGACTGGGTCGTCCACCACATGAAACAGGTCCAGATCGGCCGGCGAGATGTTTCCCTGTCCCAGAAGCTGCTCCTTGATCCAGTCGACAAGTCCGCCCCAGAAATCGGATCCCATCATAACCACGGGGAAGCGCGTCGATTTCCCCGTCTGTATGAGTGTCAACGCCTCAAACAACTCGTCCATTGTCCCAAATCCGCCGGGCAGGACAATGAAACCCTGCGCGTATTTCGAAAACATGACCTTGCGGACGAAGAAGAAGTCGAAATTGATCAGCTTGTCGGGGTCGATGAACGGATTGGCAATCTGCTCATGAGGGATCACGATATTCAGACCGACTGAATCTCCGCCAGCCTCCCGGCATCCCTTGTTAGCCGCCTCCATGATGCCCGGACCGCCACCCGTAATCACGCCGTATCCGTGCTCGACCAGAACCTTCGCCACTTCGACCGCCAGCTCGTAATACGGCGCTCCCGGTTTCGTGCGAGCCGATCCGAAGACCGAAACCGCTGGACCCAGCTCCGACATCGTCTCGAATCCTTCAACAAACTCGGACATGATGCGGAAAATCCGCCAGAGATCCTTTACGCGACCCTGCTGCCACGCGTCGGCCTCCTGATTACTCAGTCCCTTGGCAGGTTTATCCAACATAGCCCTTTCATTTTGTGCAAGAAGACGACGCTCGCCGCATCACTGCGACCGCGTACAAAAGCAACGTAACGTACCGCGATCGACGTGATCAGCCACCCTCGACCTGATCCCGGTACTCTTCGCTCGCAAAGATCGCAACCTCGACCCGCCGATTAAGCTGGCGGCCTTCGGGCGTTTCATTGGAAGCAACCGGCTCCGATTCTCCGAGCCCCCGCGTCATGATGCGACGGGGTGCGACTCCGCGGTTGATCAATACCGCCATGGCAGCATCGGCCCGCCGCTCCGACAGTTTCTGATTATAATCTTCAGGACCCGTGGCATCCGTGTGACCGATAATGGCAACCTCGGTGTTCGGATAGTTCTGAAGACTGGTCGCGAGTGAACTCAGAGATTCGTTCGCGTCGGGCTTTACCGTTGCCGAGTCGAAGCCGAAAAGGATCGCTGAGTCGAAAGTGACCTGGATGCCTTCGCCCACGCGCTCGACGCGAGCCCCTTCAAGCTCCTCCTCGAGCTCTTTGGCCTGCTTGTCCATCTGGCTGCCAATGACCGCTCCGGCCGTGCCGCCGACGGCAGCACCGACGATCGCTCCTCGTGCCGTGTTACCGGAGCGACTTCCGATGATTCCACCGAGCACGGCTCCGGCGCCGGCGCCTATGCCGGCACCTTTCGTCGTCTTGTTCGCTGACGCACAACCGCCGGCCATCAGCGTGGAAACTGCGATCAGGGCGACCATCGCCGCCGACAAGATCTTGTGGGATTGAATTGTTTTCATGAGATAAATAGCAATTTGGCGGGAGGGGAATCAACATCGGGACACGACCACGACGGGCGAACGCCCTCGATACGGGCCGCGGAGTCCGCATATTACGAACAGATACCACAAGAGCGACCTGTTCGTTTCGAAAACTGTGTAATTGACGCATCCAAAGAACACAATCAGCCGCGACTTGGTCACAATGCCTATTTTCTGTCGGTTGATCATGTGTCGAGATCACGACCCATCACGAAAGTACACCCACCGCTAGTTCATGAAACTGATTATTCCCATGGCAGGGCGTGGCACACGCGTCCGGCCGCACTCCCACGTTACTCCCAAACCACTCCTGTCTGTTCGTGGCGAGTCGATGGTCGCTCGCATTGTGGACACGTTCGCCCGCGTGCTGCCCGAGCCGATCAGCGAAGGGGTTTTTGTTCTCGGGCCGGACTTCAGTGAGTCGATTCGAGAGCAGCTTCGCGAGATCTGCAAAGCGCGCGGAATGAAGGCGTCCTTCCCGATTCAGCACGAGGCCCTCGGCACCGGTCACGCAGTCTACGCCGCCACTGACTACCTGTCGGGAAGCGGTGTGATCGTGTTTGCAGATACCGTCTTCGACATGGAGCCCCTCTCGGACCTGGGGGACGCCGATGTGATTGCGTGGGTCAAGATTGTGGACGACCCCAGCCGATTCGGCGTTGCCGTCCGCGAAGGCGATCGAATCGTCCGATTCGTAGAGAAGCCCAGAGAGCTCATTTCGAATGAGGCACTCATCGGGATCTACTATGTCGCCGATCTTGGCGTCATGAATCGAGTGCTGGCCGCAATGATCAAGGACGGTCGCAAAAGCGGTCGAGGCGAGTTCGAGCTCACCGACGCGCTGGATGATATGCTCAAAGAGGAAAAGGTCTTTCGAACTGCCTCGGTAACGGAGTGGCTCGATTGTGGGACCATTCCAGCCTTGAAGGAAACGACGTGGCGGATTCTCGCGAAGGAGCAGGACGGACTCCAGGGCGACGTCGAGTCGTGCTCCGTTATTGAGCCCGTCTATGTGGCGGCCGGCGCACGGGTCAGCCGATCCGTTATCGGGCCCAATGTTTCCATCGAAGCGGGCGCCGTGGTCGAGGACTCCGTTCTGAC
The DNA here is from genome assembly GCA_963768565.1 of Rhodothermales bacterium. GTDB lineage: Bacteria > Bacteroidota > Rhodothermia > Rhodothermales > JABDKH01 > JABDKH01. Next base: position 83,152 of record CAVYIO010000029.1, on the reverse strand, counting down.
CAACACGATCGTATTTGCGAATGGCGTGGTGCAACATTCTCGTCTTGAGGACTCGATCGTTGGCCAGCATGCCGAGGTTCGAAATCAGTCCGTCAGGGCTAACATCGGCGACCACTCAACGCTGGAGGGCGTCTGATCGGGTTCGCTGTATCCGGTTCGGGGCCGGCTCGTCATGCTCGTTTATCCTGAATCCGCTCCGGACAAGCTGGGATTCCAGATCGTCATGGATGACGTCGCCTCGCACCTCGTGTCGGATGCGGGACGGCGGTGTCTCGAAGATGAATCGCCGGACGACACGGAAGATGGTGTTCGGTCCATGCTGGGGCGCGTCGAGGAGATCCAGCAGGTGCTGCGATTTGACGACCCCCTCACCTGGTCCGAACTCCCGGACATCGGCGCGCTGATCAAGCAGCTGAGACCTGCCGGCAGCCTGGCGGATGGAGAACAACTGCTCGACCTGTCGGCATTCGTGGCCTCGTCGCAAAGGGTTCGATCGTATTTCGCGAATCGGCAACAGAAGTACCCTGCGTCGTCGTCCATGCTGGCTCCGCTGGCCGACTTCAGTGAGGTCGAAGGCCTGATCTCGGTGTCGATAGATCGCGATGGCGGGATAAAGGATTCTGCTTCGTCCGACCTGCAGCGGATTCGGAGGTCGGTGGTCTCCCGCGAGCGCGACCTGCGCAAGTCTCTGAACGAGGAGCTTCGCTCCGCAATCGCATCCGGGTTCGCCACGGAAGAGCAGCCTACCATTCGGAACGGCCGGATGGTGATCCCCATCCGCGCCGAGGCCAAACGAAAGGTGCGCGGCTTCGTGCAGGATGCCAGCGGGACGGGCCAGACCGTGTATATCGAGCCGGCGAGTTGTCTCGAGCTGAACAACGAACTTCGCGAGTTGCAGGCTGACGAACGTCGGGAGATCCGGCTCATCCTGATATCGATCGCTGACGCCATTCGCAGTCGCCTCGGTGAGTTCGCGGACGCGGTGGACGTCCTGGCCGCGTTCGACGTGGTGCGCGCAAAGGCACGAACCGCTAACAAACTCGACGGCGTCGTGCCGCGGCTCAACGAGGGTGTGCGTCTGTCGATCGTGGAGGCGCGCAACCCCGCTCTCGTGCTCCGATTCCTGGCCGACGCGGATCCGGAAAGTGCGCGATCGGTCGTTCCGCTCACGATGCATCTTTCGGCGGACAGCCGCACGGTCTTGATCACGGGCCCCAATGCCGGAGGGAAGACGGTTGCACTGGCGACAGTCGGACTCTTCGGGCTGATGATCAGCCACGGGATCCCCATACCGGCCGACGAAGCCACCGATCTTCCTGTCTTTTCCAAGATCCTGGTAGATATCGGCGACGAGCAGTCGATCGAGCACGATCTCTCGACCTTCAGCTCCCATCTGCGCAATCTGCGTCGAATGATGGATGAGGCCGACGACCGAACGCTGGTCCTGATCGACGAAGCGGGTACGGGTACCGACCCGGACGAGGGCGCCGCTCTTGCCCAGTCCGTGCTGGAGCGCCTGGCGGCCGCCAATGCATGGACCGTCGCCACAACGCACCACGGCCGCCTCAAGGCGTTTGCTCACGAGCATCCCGGCGTCAGAAACGGAGCGATGGAGTTTGACCGGGACACGCTGTCGCCTACGTACCGATTCAGAATCGACGTCCCCGGTTCATCCTACGCGTTTGAGATCGGACGCAGGATGGGATTCCCGGACGACCTGCTTGCCCGCGCGCGAGACCTTGTGGGTGACCGCAAAGTGGCCCTCGAAGATCTCATCTCGGACTATGAGTTTCGCGTGGCTGAACTGGCGGAACTGCGTGAAACGCTCGACCACGAGCGCAGGGATCTGCAGACGCTCCGCGACAAGTACGAATCGGATCTCAAGAAACTGCGTGGTGATCGCTCCAATTTGCGCGAAGAGGCACTCCAGTCGGCGGACCGGCTGCTCCGTCAGGCCAATGCGGAAATCGAACGCACCATCCGCGAGATCAAGGAGTCTCAGGCCGGAAAGAAGGCGACCCGGGCCGCGCGCGAACGTCTCGAGGCCTTCGGATCAAAGGTGGCCGACCAGATCACTGTGTCTCAGGCTGAAGCGGATCCCGCTCCGCAGGACGATTCACCGGGGGATCTCCAGATCGGTGACCAGGTGGTCCTCGATGATGGCTCTGTCAAGGCCGAGGTTGCCGAGCTGGATGATGGCCACGCGGTCATCGTGAACAAGGCGGTCAGATTGAGAGTGAAGCGCGACCGCCTGACGCGAGTCGGTGGAAAGCAGCCGCAGAAAGTTGAGGTCCGGCAGGCGGCGGCAGATGCCCAGGTGCCGGCGCAGGCGGTGAGACAACGCATCGATGTACGGGGACAGCGAGTGGACGAGGCACTCGCATCGGTGGGGCATTTCATCGATGTCGCGCTGCCATCGAGTCTAAAGCGACTGGAGATTCTCCATGGAACGGGGACCGGAGCCTTGCGCAAGGCGATCGCGGATTATCTGGAGTCTCGGCCGGATGTCGCGGCCCACGAAGAGGCGGAATGGGAGCAGGGGGGTGCCGGCGTGACCGTCGTTCACCTGCAGTGAACCCTCGTTTGATCAGAGTCGAATCGTCAAGGCGGAAACGCCGCCGGTGTAGCGACCGCCGGCCCCAATAATGTCCGTACGCGGCGAAGCCGCAATACCGATGTCGAAGTCGTAGTGGGACGTATGGATTCCGATTCCGATTCCAAGGGTGAGCGCCGACGATCCTCCGACAAACAGCCCGGTGCGAAGCGGAACTCGCACGGAGCCTCCGAGCGAGTATTCCAGGCCGACATGTAGTTCAGGAGGGCTCGCCACCTGGACGACCGATGAACTGATGGCAGCGGACGTTCCGCCGGTTAGCGTGAGTCGGCCGCCCGGCGCGATCCATGCTGCGCCGAAGTGTATCGCGGTCGGAAGCGCCGCTGTAAAAGGGGCGTAAGCTCTCTCTACCTGATCGTAGGTTCCTGACGCCAGACTGTCGATGGTCGACGTAAAGTAGTCGCCGAGGTCGCCACCGAACTCATCACGTACCCTGTCGATATCCAGCACCAGTCCCTCGAACGAGAACTGGTTCGCGACGGGCGTTATCAGCTGAGCGTCGCGTTTCCAGCGTACGAAACCAGCATCGGTCAAACTCGCCGACAACCGAAGTCCGCGGGACGGCAGGAACGTAACTCCAAGATCAAGTCCGGCGCCGACGCCCGCGGTTGACAGGAGCCGCGGTCTGAAGGAACCCCCGCCAAAGATATCCGATGAAAACAGATCGATGCCGTCAACAACATCCCTGCTCAATCCTCCGGCGGCTCTCACCGTGTACTCGAAGTCATGCACGATCGCCTCATTCGACACATGCGCAGTTGACCTCAGGCGTGCATCCACGAATTCATTCCCGAGAACAAGCTTCGGCGCGACTCCCACGGCCAACCGGCCGTCGTTGAATGTCTTTGCGACTGCTGCGGAGATCTCCGTTGTCGACATAACTGAAAACTCGCCCATCAGAGGGATGGATCGATCCTGGCCCGTGCCGGAGAGCAACAGGTCCAGCCATCCGCCGTTGATGCCAACGCTCGACATGGCGCGCACCCTGAGTCCGTATGCGAGGACCAGGTCGCCGACTTCGTGAATCACACTGAGTGGGACGGTTTCGGCGGCAATTCCGACGCGCTTTAGAGCGAGACTCTCGGCGCCATCGAACCAGTCGTCCACGACCATGCGCGCGTCGTCGTCGGTGATCGTTCTCCCACTCGTAAAGAGGTTGTTGTAGTGACGGAACTGAAGGAGATTCCCGCCGGCCGAAACCCCGGCTCCTCCGATCGATAGCTCGACCATACCGGACCGATCAAGAGCCAGGTTGGCCGGATTTCTGAAGATGGCTTCTGAACCGTACACGAATGCGGGTCCGCCGCCGGCGAGAGAAATCGACGCCGGTCCTGACGCCGACACCTGCGCATCGGCACGAGTCGTGAGACCGACAGAATGGATCGTGAACAGCCCGACGATCACGATGAATGTCAGCAGGTGGCGATATCCGTAGCGTGAGTCGTGCATCAATCTCCGACACTCACGTTGAACTGGAAATCACCGCGGAGTGACAGATCGATCCGGTCTGAGGCGCGAATCCGTGCGCGAGACTCGCTTCCTGTCGCAAACGTGATTGTGATCCTGAGATCGCGGCTCGAAGCCAGCTGCTGCAACGCGGCGTCTTCGAGGGCGAAGTCGACCTCACCAACAGACGTGCCTGTCGCGTATCCGTCGGACCCGGCGGGAGCAGGGAGCAGGTCCATCGTCTCATCCGCAATGAACGGAAGGCTGACGGTGATCTCGCCAAACTCGTCGACAAACTCCAGGCGGGCCTGCATCCCCAGCGGGATGCCATTCGAGTAGGCCAGCGTGAGCGTTGCCTGTTCGGCAGTGAAGTTCGACTCGGGATCGGTCAGGCCATCCAGCGATGAGAGATTGGCGGGTTCGGTGCGCGTCATCTGGAAATCCCCACGAACGCTCATGGGGACAGCCAGTCCGACGGCAATGTCGACGGTAGCAGGTTGACTTATCTCGATGCGTCCGCCGGCCGATCCGACAATCGCCTTGCCCACAAACTGGATCGTGGTGGGGAGTGCGCTGACGAACTGATTGATACTCGAATTCAGATCGTTGAGCACCACGGTGTGTCGCTGTGGCTGGCCTGGCGTTCCCTGGGCCGCAATGGGTACAGCGAACATGCGCTCCGGCTGGACCGGCGATCCGTCGATCTCAAACGACTGGATCATGGTGTCGCCGGGAGCGACGGCAAGTGCGGATCGCCCCTGTAGATACACGACATTCCCCGATCCATCGTCGCCCTGCAAAATGCCGTAGAGCGTCAGGTCGCCGGTGATGGTGGTCGTGACGTTGATGGACAGCTCGGCGCCTCTGAGTTCAAGACCGGTGACCTGGTCCAGCGGACCGTAGTCGTCCATCGTGCTCGTCACTCCTTCGCCCGTGGTTGTCGGGTCCAGCACGCCGTCGCCGTTCACGTCTTCAGTAAGGGTCGAAGAGAACGGATCGGCGACAGCAGCGACCCGCGAAATAGTCAGGCCGGTCGCACGCGCGCTTGTACGAACCTCGTCATCGTGCGCGACGGCGCGTTCATCCGTGGTCGTCTCGCTCGCCGCTTCGACGCGGTAGCGGACCCGACCTCCGATGGCACTTATCCTCGTACCGGCCAGGTCGACGGCAATCGTCCGGGGTGGTGCGTTCCGTTCCAGCTTGGCGAACTCAAATCCGCCTGCCTTGTCCGACGAACCATGAAAATGGACGACCAGGGTGTCCCCGGCTGCGTATGGCGCCACCCGTATGTCGGGGAAACTGATCGTAACGTCCTCGAGCGTGAGATCGAGCCCGTTGAGGAGATCGATGAGCTCAAGTGAACCGGATTCGACCTGCACGTAGTCAGAGGCGCTGGCGAATGTGATATCGTTGGCGTCGATGGCGAAGAACTCCTCCGTCTTGAATACCTCACCTGCAGGTCGGTAGTACAACATGTCGACATCCACGTCTCCCGAGACGGTCACATTGAGCCCGTCGCTCGCTGCAAACGCAGCCGGTGTTGACCTTGCCGGCGTGGTGGCAGTCACGACGATGTGTACGACCCTGTTCAGGGCATTGACACCGAGAAACACCGGGACGTCCATTGCGCTCTTCGCAGGAATGACCGGCCCGGACTGACTGATGACCTGGTGATCTGCCGGATACGATGCTACGCCACTGGCATTAGTGACGGTCAAACTCTGAATCTGTACGGGTAGTGGCAGCGTGTTTTCGATTCGAACCACACCGGCACCGTCTCGTGTCGTGATCCCCGTGAAATCGACTTCGGACAGCAATGGTGAGATCAGATTTTGATGCATCGGCCGTGGACGCCGGGATATTGGACAGATCGAACCCGGAGTAACGGACTGGCGTCATGTCTGTCGCGATGCCTATCCGGGATGGGTCGTTCTCAATGGGAGCGAATCCCTGGGGAGTGCTTGCGTCCAGCGCGAAACGACTGTCGTCCGGGATGTCGAGCCCGGCCAGACTTAGATCGGCCAGCGCGGATTCCCCGGGCCCCGGGGAGCGGTTGAAAAGGGCGCGCGATATCTCAGCACCCGAGCTGGATTCAAGTACGATGGCCGGGACCGTTCCGGGCACCGTTGACCCATCCGTTATTTCGACTGCAAGATCGTTCGAAAGCGTAAAGCGGATCCGGTTTACATTCGCGCTCACCTCGTTCGTCACACTGACCTGGTCGACATCCGCCCCCGTCAGATCGACGACGCCATTTGTCGGAACGGTGAGGATGTCGCCCGTCGCGAGCGGCAGAAAGGCGCTGCCACCGGAGACCAGCGGCGTCAGCGCCGGAGTCTGCCCACCGCTTGCCTCCAGCACGCCGATACGATTGTCGTACGAAGTCGCGATGCTCTGACTGGAGAAGTCGTCGAGCGTAACCACGATGTCCCTGGGTTCGAAGTTGATCGGCTCGATCACATCGTCAATCTCAATCAGATCGAAGGCGTCCAGATCCTGTGAGATGAAGACCACGTCGCTCGAAGGGTCTACAGAAAATATCGAGTCGAAGGCGGCGGTTGTGGTGTCGATCAGCGCTTCGATACCGGACCCATCAGGACCGAGAAACACAAACGACTTCTCGAAGACAATCGGTGCGGAGGCGGTGGGGGTGAAGGCGAAATTTGGACCCTGTGTCGGAATGTCGCATCCGAAGACAAGGAATGCCACGACCACGGGCAACAGGCGGCCCGCGCCCGGCGCACGAAATCGACGGCTTCGTTCCGCTCGCATAGGAATCTGTGGCGAAGTTGTGGTTGTACCGGATCCCCCATGAAATCAGCGAGTCTACCCCTCGTCCTTCGCTCATCCCACAGACTGTCTGGGCCTGGCTCTTCAGGTATCGGCTTAGCGAGGAATGCGTTTAAACGAAGATTCTGCCCGCGCTTTGCGGCTTTTGTAGTCCTGTCCGTTGAAACATCTGTCCATAATCCGATACATTCCGGAGTCTCGATTGTTGAATACTGGAGCGATTCGTAGGAGGGTCTGGTTTTTGATGCCTGAAAAAGCAGCTATCATGGATGGTCGCTGTCGTTTTCTGCGGCAAATAAAGATGAACGCTCTACGCACCATAATCTTCTTGTTCAGCCTGGTCGTCTTGAGTACGGTTACGGTGTTCGCACAGTCACGCTCTTCGGCGCCGCTTTCCAAAATCGAGCAGGCGTTCTCGAAAGGTGACGTGGATGCCATCGCGGCCCTGTCGGCAGATCGAGTCGAAATCGCGGTACTCGGCAAGAGCAGACTCTATTCGCGCACTCAGGCGAAATTCGTACTGAAGGAATTCTTCGGAAAGTATCCACCGGTGCGCGCCAAATTCTCCGAGCCGTCAACGACTGACAAGGGCCTGTTTGCGGCCGGTACCTACCGGCATACAGCGAACAATCAGTCACTGCGTCTCTACGTGACGCTGAGAAAGGACGCATCGTCGTGGGCTGTTCGAGAGATCCACGTCGACAAAGCCGCACGATAGCCACCATTGCCGGCCCTCAGGCCGGGCCGCATTCGTATGAGTTCGTCGCGTCGGTCGGAAGGAAGACGGTTTGCGACTATCTCACTGATACTCGTGCTCTTCATCCCGTTGACCTGGGGTGTACGCGAACTCTCCCTCCGATCTATACGCTCCCACGTCGAGGCCAGTCAGCACGAGGCCATCGTCGAAGCATTTGCGGGAATCCAGGGCGACTTCGAACGGCAGCAGCTAGAACTGCTCGACACAGCTCAACGGGTGGCAGCCGAACGCAGCGTGGTGCGGGGGCTGGCGGCGTGGGCGCCTGGTGCTCGACCGGACGAAGAACTCGTACGGTTTCTGTCTGCGCTCGAGCTGCCGGATCGTGCATCCGTCGAAGTCTATGACCCGTCGCCCCGTCTGGTGGCCTGGAACGGATTCAGTATGCCGCTCGATGATTCGCCGAGTCGCGCCGCGTTTCTGGAAGGAGCACTTTCGGCGGTCGCCACGGATGGTCCGCAACGCACCGCGCTCGCTGTCTGGTGGCCGGTGCGGGATGGTCTTCGCGTAGTCGGGACCGTTCGGATGATGAAACTGCTGGAGATCGCCGTACCCGTAGAAAATCAGTATCTGCGCGAATTCAGTCAGGCGAAAATCTGGTCGGAGCGAACACGCCTTCAAGTGCGGTTGCGATACGATGTGCCGTTCGACGACGTGTTGCCTCCGGGCGGGGAGGTGCGACTCCTTTCCGGGATCGACGGTTCACCGCTCGGACGCGTGTTCATCGACCGACCGGATGAACAGGATGTTGTGGGCGATCTTCGGAATACCTATAACGACGTGCTGGCCTTCTGGCTCAGCCTGCTGCTGTTGTGGTCTGCCTTCGGACTCTGGCGCTGGTACCGCGCCGGTCAAGCGGTGGCCGGTGCCATAGGACTTACGGCACGTTTCGTTCTGTTCGCGTGCGCATGGTGGAGCATTCGATTCGCACTGATCGCGCTTGACGTGCCGGCGCGGTACCAGACAGGGAAAGCGCCGCTGAGTCCGCTCTTCGATCCCACGCATCTGGCATCGAGTGCCGGATGGGGATTGCTCAGATCCACCGGTGATCTCGTCATAACGTCTCTGTTTGCACTCGTATTCGCAGTGGCCTTCGCTGTACATATTAGTAGCACCCATGGCCTTCGCCCGGGCCGACTACCGAAAGGTGCCGGTCCTGTAATAGCGGCACTGCGATCGAGTCGCACGTGGATTCACGGCGTGTTGATTCTTGTGTGCGGAGTCCTGCTCATCTGGCTTCTCGCGATCATATCGCAGGCGGTGATTCTCGATAGTACGCTCGACTATTTCGCACGCACCGGTTTGCTGCCAGATGCGCCTTGTGCTGGTCGTCTTCTCCGCATTGCTCATCCTTGCCACGTCCTTCCTGATGTGCGCGGTGGCGATCTACTGGTGGAGCATCGAACAATTCGGAACCGCCGGCAAGGTCCTGGACATGCCGTCGTCGCTGGGTGCCGTGGCCGTAGCGACCATGTTGCTGATCGTGCTTTTCGCGACCGGCCTGATGGATCGGCTCGTGCCGTCGCATGCCGTGGCGATGTTCGGTGCTTCCGCCCTCGTTGCAGCCTTCGCGGCGAGAGTGCGCGTGCCTGTCGGGCTGCTCACTCTGCGAACCGTGCTGCCGGGCATTATGGTCTTAACGGCGATTATCTACCCGCTCTTTTATCGGGGGATGCAGGTGCAGCGGCAGATGCGTATGGTCGATGCTGCAGCGTCGTTCGAAGACTGGCGAGACCCACGCGTTCAGTATGCGATTGAGCGCGTACTCCTGGAGTCCCAGAGCAACGCAGAATGGCGCGAACTCCTGGCAATTCCGGACCAATCGACCGGCCAATTTGCCCTGGACTCGCTGACCACGGCAGCCGCTCGCAACTCGTTTCTTGCCTCACTGGGCTCGTATGAAATCAGCGTGACGGCCTATCGTGCAGATGGGTCGCCCGCGGGTCGATACTACGAGGTCGAACCGCGACTCGACCGAACGGCCCTCGATGAGCTCGAACGACTGGATCTCGAACTTCTGCGTGGGATGTATCAAGAGAGCGGCGTCACCGACGTTCTGGTTGAGCCGATCACGGACCCTCAGCGGAACGACCGCTTTCCCTACTACGGCGTCGCGCCGTTCCGGAACAGCGCAGACCGGATCCTCGGATGGCTTGGTTATTCGGGCCGATCCCCGAATCCTCCTTCGCGAGGCTATCACACCATTCCCTCGCGTTCTCGTCCCCGCCGGCTTCTACGGAAACCTGCCGGGACGGCTTTCGGTTGCCGTCTTCCGCGATGGCGCCCTGGTTCGAAGCACTGGCGATGACTTCGGGAGCTATCGGTTGCCCGACGGCTTGTCGGCGACGCTCGCCATTCGCGGAGAGCTGTGGCAGTCCGAGAGCGTTCGCGGCAAAGACTATTACTCGTACTATCAGCTGAGTCAAAATCCGGATGCCATCTCCGGCGTTCCGGTTGCGACCGTCATTGCGGTCAGAAGCGCCTCAATCAACATATTCGACCACCTGTACAATCTGCTGCGGCTCACGTTCGGCGGACTGATCATCGGGCTTCCCCTCTATCTTGCAGGCGTCGTCGTACGAAGACGCAAGGGCCTGCTGCCGGCTCCCCAGGTCCGGTTTCGCGACAAGATCCTGAACGCGTTCTTCGGAGTGGGTGTGATCACGGTCGGCCTCATGGCCATCGTCGGCCTGCAGGTCGTGACCTCGGAGAACGAACGCGAGATCGAAGGGCGGCTGCGCCAGCATCTCGAGCGCGTCGAACGAACCCTGGCGCTGGACGTCCGCGGCGGCGAAATGACGTACCGCGTCCTCGAACGCACACGCATCGACTCGCTGTCGGCCCGCGTGGGACTTGATATCAACGTGTACAGGGACAACGTGCTAGTGGCGTCCAGCCGCCCGCAACTCGTGCGGGACCGCCTGATTGATCCTCGCTTGCCCGTCAAGGCCTACGAGGCGTTGTATGTCGATGGCTTCAAGTTTGCACTGACACAGGAGCGCCTTGGCAGCTTCACCTATACGGCCGGCTTTCGGGCGATCCCGGATGAAGAAGGACGAGCCCATTTCGTGATATCGGTTCCTACGCTGCCGGAGCAGGATGAGATCGAGGAGGAGAAGGCCAGGACCATCGCCTATTTGTTCGGGGCGCTTCTTCTGCTGATCCTGGTCGTAATGATCACGGCGTCACTTCTTGCCAACGCCCTGACAAGACCGATTGCTCGCCTGCGCGCCGGTATCAACGCAGTCGCCCTCGGAAGCTTCAACCGCATCCGTCCCCTCGACACCCGGGATGAGATTTCGGAACTGGTCGACTCGTTCAACACGATGCAGGATCAACTCGGCGAGAGTCGGCGTCGCCTCGCCAGGCAGGAACGGCAACTCGCATGGCGCGAAATGGCCAGGCAAGTGGCTCACGAGATCAAGAATCCGCTCACACCCATGAAGTTATCCGTACAGCACCTGCGCCGGGCATTTGATCGCGAGACCAGAGAGCGAGACGGTGACTTCACCGGGCTGTTCAATCGGATTACGACGACGCTGACCGAGCAGATCGACGCGCTCGCACGCATCGCCAATGAATTCTCATCGTTCGCACGAATGCCGAGCAGGGTGGAGGAGTCGATCGACATCAATTCCGTCGTCGAGGAAGCTGCGGCCCTGATGCAGGCGGAGGTGGCCTTTAGCCTGGAACTGGCCCTCGCCGCGGACCCTCTCATCATACAGGCAGATCGCGAGGAAGTACGGCGCATCTTCATTAACCTGATCAAGAACGCGATTCAGTCCATTCCGGATGATCGGGAAGGTGAAATCAAGATCTTGACCCGACGGGATCAGGTGGGCGACCTCTGGTGGGCGCATACCATCGTCTCCGACAACGGTGGCGGCATTTCGGACGACGTAAAGTCCAAGATTTTCGTCCCCAACTTCTCGACGAAGACCAGCGGCACGGGCCTTGGACTCGCGATCGCACGCAAGAGCGTCGAGGATCTTCATGGCTCGATAGGCTTTGAGACGGTCGAGAACGAAGGATCTGCGTTCTGGATACGCCTCCCGCTCGAAATCGACGACTTACTCCCGGGTTCCGGTTCCGATCAGGAGTCAGATGCCGACCCGGTTCATTGAATCGCTATCGGCATCACGTTATCTTGAGAAGATCCACCGCCTATCTCCTAATCGGGCAGTTTCCCAACCCCTCATGACGGAATCGTCTACTCTTCTGGAGCAGGCAGTCGTAATTGTGCCCCCGTTCGCCCGGGAGTGTCAGGATCAGGCAGCCGACGCGTGGGGCGCTTCGTTCGACCATCCGTTTGTGACGGCCCTTGCGGACGGCACGCTCGACTCCGGGAAGTTCAGGTTCTATCAGATGCAGGACGCCCGCTACCTGGAGGCTTTTGCAGATGCGTGCTCACTGATTTCGATCCGCATCGAAGACCCTGATACGAAGCTATGGTTCATCGATGCCGCGCGACTCGCAATCGTTGTCGAGCAGCAGCTGCATCAGGGCTATGGCGAGACGCTGGGTTACACGCCGGCCGACATACGAGCCGTCGAACTGACGCCTGACAACCGTGCGTATCAGAACCACATGATCTCGTGCGCGACGCGCGGAAGCCTCACCGAAGCCATCGCCGCACTGACACCCTGTCCCTGGTTGTACACCGCTCTCGGGACGCACCTGGCCGGTCGACTGGGCTCCATCCCGGACGACCACCCGTATGCCGAGTGGCTTCGGACCTATGCCGATCCAGGATTTGTTACCTACACAAACGAGTTGCTCGGCATACTCCAGGCTGTCGCCGATCATCAACCGGGCGATGTCCTTCAGCGCGCGAAGGCGGCCTTTGCCGTCAGCGCGCGATACGAGTGGATGTTCTGGGATCAGGCCTGGAATGAGCAGCGGTGGACGGTATGATTAAGCCAGCTTGCACGATCGCCTTCTGCGTGAAAGTGGGGTCGCCCGGATGCGAGTGATCGTTATCGGTGCCGGTGAGGTGGGGTACGACGTGGCACGCATCCTGTCCGCGGAGCAGCACGACGTGGTCATCATAGACGTGGATGAGAAGGCTGTCGAAGAGGTTGGGAGCCGTCTCGACGTAATGGCGATCCACGGCAACGGAACGTCCATGACGGTTCTGGATCAGGCCGGCCTGAGGAAGGCCGACATGCTCGTCGCCGTGACCGCGATTGACGAGGTGAACATTATCGCGTCGATGATTGCCGACCGTGTCGGCGTTCCCACGACTATCGCTCGCGTGCGGTCGGAGGAATTGTCGCAATCATCCTCCGTAATAAACACCGATGATTTCGGCATCGACCTCGTGATTCACCCGGAGGAGAGTACAGCGGCGGAGGTGTCACGGCTTGTTAAGCGGGCCAGTGCTACGGATGTGCTCACGTTCCTGGATGGCCGCTTGCAACTGGTGGGCATTCGGCTGGATCAGGATTCAGGAATCATCGGGAGTACGCTGGCAGAGGTTGTCGCCGGACACAGCGATCTCACCTTTCGCGTCATGGCACTGGTGCGGGGTATCCGGACGATAGTCCCCCACGGCGAAGACAAGTTTCGTAGAAACGATCAGATCTTCGTCCTGGCGCCGCCGAAATTTGTACCGAACCTTGTCCGGCTGACCGGCAAGACGGAGGGCAAGGCGCAGGAGATCATGATCCTCGGCGGCAACACGATCGGTGCGCGGATCGCACTTCTGCTGTCGTCCGAGAAGAACAAGAGAGTCAAGCTTATTGAGCCCAACCGGACGACAGCGACAAAACTTGCGGAAGAGCTGAAGAACGTGCTCGTGATTCACGGCGAGGGCACGGACATAGACCTGCTCGCCACCGAGGGCCTGGGCGAGATGGATGCGTTTGTAGCCGTCACGGACGATGAGGAATCGAATCTGGTTACGTGTCTTCTGGCAAAGCATCTGGGCGTGAAAAAGACGATCGCCCTGCTATCGAAAGGCGCTTACATTCCGATCAGCCAGTCGATCGGGCTCGACGCCGCCGTGAGCAGCAAGTTGGCGGTATCCAGAGAGATTCTGCGTTTCCTCCGGGGCAAGCACGTGCTCAGTGTGGCCACCGTGCCCGGGCTGGACGCGGAAATCCTCGAGATCGAGGCGGCACCTCGCGCACCGATTACGTACGGCACGCTCGCAGAGATCGAGCTGCCAAGAGGTGTGCTCGTTGGTGCGGTGTCGCGAGGGAAGGACGTCGAGATCGCTACCGGGGACACACACGTGAATGTGGGCGACCGTGCCATCGTGTTTGTGCTTCCACGCCTGGTGTCTGAGGTCGAGAAGCTCTTCTCCAAGCCGTAGCCCGATGCGGGGCCGGAGCAAACTCCGTCATGGTTGTAAACATCAAGATCGTTGCGAGTACGCTCGGCGCCCTCATCTTTTTCCTGGGCATCGCCCTGCTTCTCCCGGCTGGCGTCGCGCTGATCTATGGTGAGTCCGCCTGGTTGAGCTTTCTGCGTGACTGCTGCGCTCTCGCTCGCGCTCGGTGCAGCACTCTGGCGCGGTCTACGGTCGAGCGACGACGAACTGCGTGTTCGAGAAGGGTTCGCGATCGTGGCCCTTGCCTGGCTTGTCCTCTCGCTGCTCGGCGCCCTTCCGTTCGTATTCGGAGGTGTGCTCGAGTCCTACACCGACGCGTTCTTCGAGACCATGAGCGGCTTCACGACGACCGGCGCGACGATTCTCGGAGGCGCGATGACGCCCGCTATTGAAGAGATTCCGAACTCGTTTCTCTTCTGGAGAAGTTTCACGCACTGGCTGGGCGGCATGGGAATCATCGTGCTGACCCTGGCGATCCTGCCGATCCTGGGCGTCGGCGGGATGCAGCTGTACAAAGCCGAAGTGCCGGGCCCATCGGCCGACAAGCTGACTCCGCGCGTACGTGAAACGGCGAAGCGGCTGTGGTACATCTACGTTGGGATCACGATGGTGGAGATCGTCCTGCTGCTCCCGCAGATGAGCATGTTCGATGCCGTCAACCATGCGTTCGCCACCATGGCGACCGGCGGGTTTTCAACCGAGAATGGATCGGTGGGGCAATATGACTCGGCCTATATCGACTGGGTCATCACGTTATTCATGTTTCTGGCCGGTGTGAACTTCGCACTGCACTACCGCATGCTTCGAGGGAAGGCAATTACGGTGTTCAAGGATACAGAGTTCAGGGTCTACACAGCGATTGTCGTTGTCGCGACGCTCCTGATCTCGATTGTGACGTGGGCGCCCGCCATGTCCTGGGCTCCGTTCCAGATAACCGCCGATGCGGCGTTTCAGGGATACGAATCGTTTCTTGATGCGCTTCGCTATGGAGCTTTTCAGGCGACAGCCATCATCACGACGACGGGCTTCGGTACATCCGACTATGAACTGTGGCCGCCACTTGCGATGAGCATCATGTTCATCCTGTTCTTCGTCGGTGGAATGGCAGGCTCCACCGGTGGTGGAATGAAGGTGATTCGGCAGATCCTGCTGTTCAAGAACTCGTTCAAGGAGATCAAACAGCTCATCCATCCTCACGCCGTCATTCCGGTTCGGCTGAACGACAAAGTGGTATCGCAGGACGTCCTCAAGAATGTCCTCTCATTTACCGTACTCTATTTCGCACTGATATTTCTCGGCACGTTTGTCATGGGTGCTCTCGGGCTGGACGTGATGAGTGCGCTGTCTGCATCGATGAGTTGCGTCGGGAATATCGGTCCGGCGTTCGGCACCTTCGGCCCGGCGGAGAATTACGCGCACGTCCCGATGGCGGGGAAATGGGTGCTGTCGATTCTGATGATGGCGGGCCGGCTCGAGATCTTCACCGTCCTCATCCTGGTGGTGCCGGCCTTCTGGCGACGCTAACCGGACGAAAAGTCGCGGTACCCGAAGTAGTGCAGCACGTACTTCGACTTGATGGCCTTTCCTTTCCCGAATCCGGGTAACAAGGCTACCCTCTTCTCAACTTCCCGGGCCGGGATATTTCCACTCCAGATGTTTTCCGCCCGACCGTCGTAGTTGTCGACAACCGCCCGAGCCAGAGCGATCGTGTATTCGGACATCCTGTTCGTGAATCGATGCACGGCGGGCGTTTCAGCAAATACCGCACGAAGCCGATCGAGGTCCATTTGCGATATCTTGCCCATATCCAGGTGACCGAGTCGCTGGTGAAGGCGAATCGGTCCGGTGAACGCGTACTCGGCGCGAATCCTCTGATCGTAGAGTAGCCCAAGAAGGACCGCCTCTCCGCTTTTCCGCAGGAAGTCGTCCGCCTCGGTGTCACCTGTGAGCGTCCCTTCCTCGAGGAGTCGCTTCACCATCCGGACGAAGCCGCCTTCCAGGCCGGGCATTTCGAGATAAGAAATCGTGCCGCGCTTCAGGCCGTCCCGCTGCCGCTTTGTTGCCGCTCCTACACGGTCGACTTTCTTTTCCATGTTGATCCCGTGGGCGAGTCCATGACATCTACTCCAAGTGCCTCAATTTCGGCGCGAAGCGTGTCGGCTGCTTCAAAATCCTTTGCCTTCCGGGCTTCTTCCCGCCGTGCCAGCAACTCCTCTACTACGTTTCCCAGATCATCATTGGACGTGTCTGCTTCAGCTCTGTCACCGGGGACTCCGTGTGGTATTCCAAGCAAGCCGTCGGTCCGATCAATGAATGCGAGCGCGCTTCGCGCACTGGCAGCGCTCATGCCATCCCCCGACGCCTGAATCAATTTGGCACCTTCAATGGCCGAGGCGATGGCGGCCGGTGTATTGAGATCGTCCAGCATGGCCTCCAGCATGTCGTCGTACAGGGATTCCAGCTTCTCTCCCAGACGATCTTCACCTTCATCGTCCGAACCACTATCCGCCTTCAGCGCTAGTGCGTGAGCCGACCTTAGCCGCTCCACGTGCTTCATCGACGCCTTGAGCGTATCGAAGGTGAAGTTGTACGGTTTGCGATACTGGCCGGAGATCAATGCCAGTCGGAGTGCGACCGGATCAATGCCGCGTCCGCCTTCCGACTCGGGCGCCACCAGGTCGGGCACGGTGAACTGGTTACCCTTGCTCTTCGACATCTTCTCGCCCTCGACCTGCAGGAACCGGGTATGCACCCAGTGTCGGGCAAACGGCTTGCCGGTCAGGCTTTCGGCCTGCGCAATCTCGCACTCGTGATGAGGAAATATGAGGTCTTCGCCTCCCGCGTGGATATCAATCTGTTCGCCCAGGTACGTCGCCGACATCACCGAGCACTCGATATGCCATCCCGGGAAACCCCACCCCCACGGGCTGTGCCATTGCATCAGGTGTCCCGGGTCCTTCTTCCACAGCGCGAAGTCACGCGGATCGCGTTTCCCTTCGTCCTGGACCACGTCGCGTACGCTCTGCTCGAGCGTTTCGGCACTGACGTTTCCGGACAGCTGACCGTAGCGAGGAAAACTCGGCACCGAAAAGTATATACCCTTGTCGGTCTCGTACGCCATGCCATTGGCCACGAGCTTCTCAACGGCCTGGATTTGCTGCATGATGTGCTCGGTGGCACGCGGCCGGACGAACGGTTCCTTCAGATTCAAGCGGTGCCAGTCGGAGATCAACGAATCCGTATAGTGGCGTGCGAGGTCGTAGACATTCGCGAACCGCTTTCCCTCGGATTCCAGCGCTTTCGCCATCCGATCCTGTCCGCCCGCGTCGGCCGCGTCGTCCTCGGTCAGGTGGCCGACGTCGGTAACGTTCGTCACGTACTTCACATCCCAGCCGATGGCTTCGGCTGTCCGAACGATCAGGTCGGCGGTCAGAAACGATCGGAAATTGCCGATGTGAGCGGTGGAGTAAACAGTCGGCCCGCACGAATAGAAACGCAGGTGGCCGGGCTCGATGAGCCGGACGGGTTCGACCTTTCCGCTCAGGGTGTTATGGAGCCTGAAAGGCCGGTCAGAACGGTTCATGGACCAGACGGGAAGATGGTTCGATGTAGGCGAAATCGCGTTCGTTGCGAATATACGGACTCGAATTGCTGTCGTTCGTCAACCGAATATGAAGCGAGATCCCGCTAGCGCGTTCCCCCGGCAGGCTGGCGCACCAGCTCCCACACCAGGTGTTGGATTTCGGGAAGAATGAGTTGCTCCAGAGCCAACCGGACGGCGCCCGTTGAGCCCGGCATGCTGAACACGAGCCGCCCGCGAACAACGCCCGCCGTCGCGCGCGACAACATCGCCGCCGGTCCGATCTCATCGAAAGACAATGTCCGGAAGATCTCCCCGAATCCGGGGAGGGTCTTCTCCAGCATAGACTGGATTGCCTCGAATGTGGTGTCGCGGCGGCTGATTCCCGTACCTCCGTGAATCAGCACCACCTCGGCCGCATCGAGGAACGAGTCGACGGCCGTCCGAATCATCGACGCGTCGTCCGGCACGATCCGGTATCCCGTGAGCGGAAGCCCGCGCTCCTCCAGAGCGGCCTTGATGAACTGCCCGCTCACGTCCGTCGCCTCTGTCCTGGTGTCGCTCACCGTCAGGATCGCACACCTCACCGGCGTATCTCGCGACTGCTGGATATGGTCTTGATGTCCCAACGCGTCCGCTAGCTGACCTTCTGATCTTCATCGAGTGCGGAAACGTCCGCACGTTCGGTGTACCACACGGGCGGGTCGTAGCCCTCTCCACCCCACGGATGACAACGAAAGATCCGGTGGATGGACAACACCAATCCCTTCAACAGTCCGTATTTCCGGAGCGCCAGAACGGAGTACTCCGAACAGGTTGGTGCGAAGCGACACGACGACGGCATGTGAGGGGAAATGATCCGCTGATAGCCCTTTATCACGGCGATGAAAAGCATCGACGGAACCGAGAGAACCAGTGGAATTAGTTTCATGTCGTTGCCTGCGGGTCGACATAAACTCAATGATCCAGGACCGGCCCGGTTCCGACCGGCGCAGAGATCGTGATCAAACGTTCGCATGGTACGAACACATGTCTGTTCGCATCAGTTGCGTGCCGCAACGACGTCTAACTCCCCGATTGCCCCCCGGACGTGGACTCAACCTTGCGCGCAAGCTCGCGCATCATGCCGCGGAAGATCACTTTGTGAATCGGGTACAGGAGATACCAGTAGATGATTCCCAGCAGACCCTTTGGTTCAAAAAAGGCGGTCTGCGTGACTCGAATACTGTTCGAGTCGATGGGCGCGACCTCAAACTGCAGCCACGCATCCCCCGGCACCTTCATTTCGGCACGCAGATCGCAGAAGGTCGTCGGGCTCGACATCCTCGACACGCCAGAAGTCTATCGCGTCACCGACGCGGACTTCGGTCGGGCTGCGACGGCCGCGCCGGAGTCCGACACCTCCCACCAGCAGGTCCAGCAGTCCGCGAAGCTTCCAGAGCGTGTTGGCATAAAGCCAGCCATTCTGCCCGCCCAGACTGCGGATCACGCCAAATGCGCCTTGCGCGGTCGCATGCATGACGCGCTGTCGGACTTCGCGAATCATTCCCTCCCTGACGACGAGCTTTTCCAATTCGCCGTTTGTCCGGACACTTGACGAATACGCCCCGTGCCAACTCGTTTCGACCTGATCTTCGTCGAAGCGTCGAAGAGCACGTCGCACGGCTTGCTCATAGGTCAGCGGCTTGATGTCGAACAGTGTGCGGGCGGAATCATCCGTCACAACCACGTCGTTGTCGAGTCCTTCAATGAGGGGCCGAGCGATCGTTGTGGACAATGGTGTGATAAGACCCACCCACAGTGATGACAGACGAGGAGTCAGGACCGGGACGGGAATGATCGGCCGCCTGAGCCCGCGAATTCTCGCGTAGATCCTGAACATCTGCTCGTATGTAAGGATGTCGTCGCCACCGATCTCAATGACACGGCCAACACTTTCGGGCGTCTCCAGTGCTGCCAACAAATACTCCAGCACCGTCCGGATGGCAATCGGTTGGGTCGGGGTCTTCACCCACTTCGGGCATATCATGAGCGGCACGCGCTCGGTCAGATAGCGGATCAACTCAAAAGAGAGACTACCGGACCCGACGATGACGGCCGCCCTGAATTCCGTGACGGGAACACCGCTCTCCGCCAGATATCTTCCCGTCTCAACCCGACTCTGCAGATGGCGCGACTGGCGTGATCCCTTGGGCTCAATTCCACCCAGGTAGATGATTCGCCGGGTGCCTTGCTCTGCAGCGGCCCGTCCGAAATTGTGAGCGGCTGCCCTGTCGGTGGAGGCGAAATCCTCGTCGGAGGCCAGCGAATGGATCAAGTAGTACGCGATATCGACGTCAGCAAGCGCAACATGAAGCGTCTTGTAGTCGAGGGCGTCGCCTGCCACGACGTCGACGTCGCCGGCCCATCGTCGGTCGCGCAGTCTGTTCGGGTCCCGGACGAGGCAACGAACGCGATAGCCGCGTTCCAGCAGACGCGGCACCAGCCGGCCACCGACGTAGCCCGTCGCGCCGGTAACGAGCACAAGAGTTCCATTCATACGAGATCCGGGATGCCAGGCGTAGTGGTGTGGGTCGGCGGAATATATCATTCTCCCGGTTGCCTGCCGGAGTTCGGGCGCCACCACGCGGTTTTCGTGGCCGAGCGGCGATTGAACGCCCTCGCTCGAGCGCCTATTTTAGATTGTCCCACCGGTTTAAGAATCCTCCATCCATTCCCTGCGAGATGCGCCGAACAAAAATTGTCTGCACCCTGGGTCCGGCGTCCTCCGACCTTGCCACGATTCGCGGACTTGTCGAGGCCGGGATGGACGTGGCTCGCCTGAACTTCTCGCACGGCACGCACGCGGAGCACGGCCGGCGAATTGACCTGGTGCGCCAGGCGGCGCGCGAGGTCGGGCGCGTTGTAGCAATCATGCAGGACCTGCAGGGACCCAAGATCCGGATCGGAGATGTCCGTGGAGGCACCGTCACCATCAACGACGGCGACGAGATCATTCTGACCGCCGATGAAATCAAGGAAAGCGACGGCAAGCGGGTCCACGTCAGCTATCCGGCACTGGAGGCTGACGTCCAGATCGGGGGGCACATTCTCATCGACGATGGCCTGATCGAACTCGCCATCAAGGACATTCGTGGAAAAGACGTTGTGGCGAAGGTGCTTGTCGGAGGCGAATTGCGATCGCGCAAGGGCGTCCACCTTCCGCTGATGCGGAATACCAAGCCGTCGCTGACGGAGAAGGACCTCGCGGATCTCAAGTACGGCCTCGATCGGGAGGTCGACATCGTCGCGCTGTCGTTCGTGCGAAGAGCGTCCGATATCGAGGATCTCCTGAAACACATCCGCGCGGCCGGCAAGGAGGTGAGCGTGGTAGCCAAGATCGAGAAACCGGAGGCCGTGTCGTGCCTGGACGAGATCATGGTCTCCGCCAACGGGATCATGGTAGCCCGGGGAGATCTGGGAATCGAGATGCCGCTATCCCAGGTCCCGGGAACGCAGAAGCTCATTATCCGAAAATGTCTGGAGAGCGCGAAGCCGGTAATCACCGCAACGCAAATGCTCGAGAGCATGATTGAAAATGCCCGCCCGACGCGTGCCGAGGCGAGCGACGTGGCGAACGCAGTACTCGATGGCAGCGACGCCGTCATGCTGTCGGGGGAGACCGCCGTCGGGAAGTATGTCATTCGCGTCGTCGAGGTAATGTCGCGCATTATCGTCGAGGCCGAGAAGCACTATGACTTGAGCTCGGTGCGCCCCGACCAGGTCAAGACGCACGACGAGTTCACGGACGTGGTGACGGAATCCGTCGCTTTCACGGCCGTGCGCATGGCGGAAAGAACGGGGGCCCGCGCCATCGCATGCCTGACGGCCACCGGAACCACAGCTCGAACGATCGCTCGCCACCGTCCGTCCGTTCCCGTCTACGCATTTACGGACGACGAAAGAGTCGTGCGGCGGCTCAGTCTGGTCTGGGGAACAAAGGGCTTCGCGATTCCTTTCCAACACGACACAGACCACGGCGTTCGGGCGGTTCACGAGGTGCTGAAACGCGAGCAGCTCGTTGAGGAAGGGGATAACATTGTGATCACGGCTGGAATGCCGCTGCAATCGAAGGGGCGCACAAATATGGTTCACGTCAGCCGCATCTGAGACCTTTTCCATCTGATACCAGATCATAGTCCGGTCACCTCATCGAAGTAACCGCTACAGCTCATTACTCTCTCCAGCGGTGACGAATCGTACGCCGATGAAGCGGACCCTCTTCCTGATAGCCCTGTTCGCGTGGGGTGGCTGTTCCTCAACTTCGTTTGTCGGCAAGCGTGTCGACAATTTCACGGCGTACTACAACACCTTCTATAACGCCAGGACGGCGTACGACAAGGCCGAAAAGGCGCTCGAGCAGCCGGAAAAGGCCATCGATCGAGATACCTACCTCTTCGTGTTCGAGCCCGGAAGTCCGGGCGCCGGCGTCAAGGATTTTGAGAGCGCGATCAAGAAGAGCGCCGACGTTCTCAGGGGCCACCCGAATTCAAAGTGGGTGGACGATGCACTTCTGCTGATTGGAAAATCCTACTACTACATGGGTAACACGGTGGGTGCCCAGCAGAAATTTCGTGAGGTCATCGATCGGCAGTCGTCTCTGGAAGATGAATCGAGATTCTGGCTTGGACTCGCACTGATGTCGGCTGGATCGTTCGACGAAGCGGGCGCCCATCTACAGGAAAGTCTGGACAAGGACAAGGTGTCGAAGAAGTGGCTTGCGCGCATGAGGCTGTCGCTCGGCGAGATGTACGTCCGCCAGGAACGCTGGGAAGAAGCGGCCGAACAACTCAAGGCCGGCGTCGACCGCGCCGACGATCGCGAACTGAGCAGTCGCGGCCAGTTTCTTCTCGGACAGGTGTATGAGACGATCGGTATGTTCGACCTCGCCTCGCGAGCCTATCGAGACGTGAGCCGCTTCAAACCGATATATGAACTCGAGTATGCGGCACGCTTCAACGCCGTCCGTGTGGAGGGCGAGCACGGCGTCCCGGAAGAGGCCCTGCAGTCCCTCAGGAAGATGGAACGGGACGGCAAGAACTTTACGTATCGAGCCGAACTTGCGTATCTCAGAGGCAGGATCCTCATGGCGGACCGGAGGAGCCAGGACGCCTACGACACGTGGTATGATGTGCTATACAATTCGGATGGGAATATCACTTCCATTCGCGGGCAAACGCACTACCACCTTGGTCTGCTGTTCCGGGACCAGTTCATTGATTTCGACAGAGCGGCGGCCCATTTCGATACGGCTTCCACCTCACTCTCCAGAGGGGCGCGTCCGAATGCGGCGGGGCGGACCGAGAGGCTGGCGTCGAGTCCGAGCGCGATAACGGATGCGGCCGAATTAGCTGATGTATTCGGTAGTTTCGCATCATTCCACGCAGACGTACAGCACTTCGATTCCCTTCTCGCGCTTGGCTCGCTGGACGATGAGGCCTTTCGTGAGCGAATAGAAGAGATTCGCCGACAGCGTGCCGCAGAAATTGTGGAGGAACGCCGGAGTCAGGAACGGCGTGCCGCAGAAGCGAGCTTTCGTCGTACCGGTGCCGATGTTGGCTCGGCCGGGGCTCCGCGCACCGGAGCCGCCGGCGGCAGCGCAGATTACGCGACCGCCGGGTTCCTGTATCACCGAGATCGCTCACGGGTTCAGGACGGACTGCTCGGGTTCTTTGATCGATGGGGAGAGCGGCCGGTTGTCCCGAACTGGCGTCGCAGGGCAGCGATCACCGAAGGCCGTGGCCCCGGCGCCGCAGAGGCGGATCCGGAGTCCGGCGCTCCGACGATACCCGTCGGGACGGATCACGGGCGACGTCACGACCGACGCCCTCCTGAGAAGCGTCGACGTCGACATCTCCGAGATACCGCGGTCGGCGGAAGCACAGGCGCAAATGCGACGACAGCGGGCAGGCTCCCGGTATGAGCTCGCCAACACGCTGTTCCTTTCCATGGCACGTCCCGACTCTGCCGCTGCATGGTACCGACTCGTTTTTGAGGAGTCCGAGGACCCGGAGATAAGCGCGAGGGCGCTCTACGCCCTGGGCGAAGTCCAGCGGTCGACAGGTGACCGGGAATCGGCCGACGCAATTTATGCGGACGTGCTGGAGCGGTATCCAGATTCCGAAGTAGCCAGTCGGGCGGCGCAGCGGCTCGGACTGGAGTCGGCCGCTACTTCCGTCGCCGAGGCAGACATTCTGAACGACATGTACCGGGCAGCTTTCGAGCAGTGGGTGGACGGGTCGTTTGATGACGGAATGCGCGGGATGCTGGCGCTCGCGGCAGCATATCCGGACAGCCTGCTGTCCGCACGTTCGCTACTTGCTGCGGGGGCGATTTATGTGGACTGGGCCGAGGTCGAAGGGATTGATATTATCCAACCGATAGCGATTGAAATTCCGGACTCGCTCTGGATTCAACTCGGGCTGATGGAGTCGCCCGCGCTGCCAGAGGCCGATGGAGAGAGCACGGCGCAAACGGTTGTATCTCCAACCGCCGCAACGGATTCTGTTTCCGGGCAGGCGTTGGGTGCGCCGCCGGGCGATGGGGAAGTACCTGCGGATTCGACAATCGCCGTTTCGGACTCATTGCAACGCGGCTTCGAGGCGACCGATATACCCTCCGGTCCGGTCGCAAATGCTCAGCCGGACTCGTTGGAGCAGCCGGAAACAGTGCCGCCGGTTACGACGAGCAGTCCCGGAACACAGCCGCAGCCGGAAACAGTGCCGCCGGTCACACCGGCGCGTCCGGGAACACAGCCGCAGCCGGAAATTGAATCCCGGTCGACGATTCATTTGCTCGACCTCTACACACTCATATCCACCCGATACTCCGGTTCGGATTACGCGAAGCGAGCGACGGGACTGACCGCGGTCCTCAAGGAGAAGATGAAGCCGGCCGTCGATTCGTCGCTAGTGTCCCGGGCGGATACATCGGACGTTTCCCCGGATCGTGAGGCGGACATTGCGGTCGAGTCTCAGGAGACGATTCCGACGATCTCCGAACGTCCGCGGGAGGACGCCGGAGAGACGGTTGTCCCCGGCGCGAAACGTCCGGCAGAGGCACTTGAAGAAGACCTGTTCGTTCGACCGCCGACAGTAGCGGACACCACCACGTACGACATTGCCGACGTGGAGCCGCGCCTCGTCGGGGGAGATGGCGCCCTCCAGCGCATGTTTCGCTATCCGGACACTGCCGCAGAGGGTCAGGTCTCCGGTCGTGTAGAGCTCCGCTTTGTAGTGGACGAGCGAGGCCGCATCCTCGAGCCGTCAATCGCCGACAGCGTCGGGGCCGGCTGCGACGAGGAAGCGCTTCGTGTAATCAGGCTCAGTCGTTTCCGCCCCGCGACAGTTGATGGGCGTGCGGTACGCTTCCGGATGGTGCTGGACGTCGATTGCGCGCCCGACCCCCAACGCTGACGCTACACGGGCCTCGGACTGCACCCAGATCGCCTTCCGGCCGTAATGAATCCCAAACGGGATCCGATCCTGCGAAGACGGCCAGGCGAAGCCCGACACACCACTCGGAAACGGAACCTACCATCCATTTCAGCGGTTACCTTACACTTGCCCTGAACTAGTTTAAGCGTCTACCCGGACGCTCGCGGCCTGCGGGGCCGCCTTTGCGCATGGCGCACGACGATCGCGACAACATAGAACTCGAGCGGAAGGACTCAGGATCGGGCCCTCGCCTCCCCGACAAGCGTCCACGATTTTCATTGTGGATCTACCTCGCCATTTTTCTGGCGCTCATCGTCCACATTCTGCTCTTTATCAATAGTGCAGACCCCAACTCGATCGAGTACAGCACGTTTCTGGACTACGTTGAGAAGGGCTACGTGTCCGAAGTGGTTGTTGTCAACGATTCCCGGATCAATGGCAAATACGTCGATTCAGCGGTTCAGAACGAGCTGGTCAAGGTTGCCCGTCCTCGGCAGGATTTCCTTTCAGCGTCGTCGGACGACCAGGGGAAGATATTCAGCACCGTCAAGCCGTCGGATCACGAACTGACGCAGTTCCTGCGCGAGCGTAACGAGGAGGCCAAACAGGCCGGCGATGCCACTATTCAATTCAGTGCCCGGCAAGAAGAGAACTGGTTTGCAGGGCTTCTGACGTGGGTTTTCCCGTTGCTGCTACTGGTCGTTCTATGGGTTTTCCTGATCCGGAGAATGAATCCCGGTAGTCAGGTTCTGAGCATCGGCAAGAACAAGGCGGTACTCTTCGACGCGATGGGCGATCATCGGCTGACGTTCAAGGATGTCGCCGGGCTGGAAGAAGCGAAGGAAGAGGTGGCTGAAGTCGTGGAGTTCTTGCGCTCTCCCAAGAAGTTTACGAGGCTCGGAGGCAAGCTCCCGAAAGGGGTTCTGCTCGTTGGGCCGCCAGGGACGGGAAAAACGCTTCTCGCCAAGGCTGTGGCGGGCGAAGCGGGCACGCCGTTCTTCTCCCTGTCAGGATCTGACTTCGTTGAGATGTTCGTCGGTGTTGGCGCCGCGCGTGTACGTGACCTGTTCCGTCAGGCAAAAGAGAAGGCGCCGTGCATCATCTTCATCGACGAGATTGACGCTATTGGGCGCTCAAGGGGGCGGGGTATGATGATGGGCGCCAACGACGAACGGGAAAACACACTCAACCAGCTCCTGGTCGAGATGGACGGTTTCAACACCGACAAGGGTGTGATCATCATGGCCGCCACGAACCGTCCCGACGTGCTTGACACGGCCCTGCTGCGGCCCGGCCGATTTGACCGGCAGGTCCTTATTGACAAACCCGATCGGCTGGAACGAGCAGAGATATTCAAGGTGCACACGCGCGAGCTGATTCTCTCCGATAATGTCGATTGTGATCATCTCGCAGCCCAGACACCGGGCTTTGCGGGTGCCGAGATTGCAAACGTGTGCAACGAGGCCGCGCTGCTGGCCGCCCGCGAGGACAAGGAATCGATTGAGATGGAGGATTTCGAGAAAGCCATCGATCGCGTCATTGGCGGCCTGGAGAAGAAGAACAAGCTGATCTCGCCCGAGGAGAAGGAAATCGTCGCATATCACGAAGCGGGACACGCCATAGCCGGTTGGTATCTCGAAAACACGGACCCGGTTGTGAAGGTGTCAATCGTGCCGCGAGGACTCGCCGCGCTGGGGTACGCGCAGTATCTGCCCGAAGAGCGATATCTGTACACGAAAGAGGCCCTTGAGGATCGCATGACGATGGCGATCGGTGGACGGGTGGCGGAGGAGATTGTCTTCGGCCGGATTTCGACGGGGGCCCAGAACGACCTTGAGCGCATCACGAAGATGGCCTACGCCATGGTTGTCGACTACGGGATGAGCGAACGTGTTGGTGCTGTGAGCTTTAATCTTTCCGGGGCGGCCAGTGAAGGCCCGATTTTCGACAAACCGTACTCGGAAGACACGGCGCGGATCATTGATGAGGAGGTGAAGAGCATCATCGGAGGCGTGCGCGAGCGGGCCCGTGAACTGCTGAATGAGAGGCGCGACAAGCTCGAGGAGATGGCTCAGGCGCTGCTCGAGAAGGAAGTGCTGGGCCCGAAGGAGCTTGTTGGCATCCTCGGAGACCGGCCTTTCGGGGACTATATGAACATCAACGGACGGGGCGAAGCGAAAGCCGATGATGCCGTGGCCGATCAAGAAGAGCTTGCACCGACGTCGGATATGCCGGAGAGCGGCGATGGCACGCGGCTGCTGCCCGAAGAGGACGCTGACAGCCCGGCGCCTGCGTGAACCGGGAGACAGGTACTCCAGAGCACGGGATCGACGGGCGTCGGTCCCTTTTTTTGTGCTCGGGCATTATGTTGATTGATCCATTGATCTATAACGATCAATCAGATGGCGACAGGCTGTTCAAGGCTTCAGCCTGGAGGCCCAATGACCGCATGTAGCCTGTTCGACCTGTTTTCGGCTCATCAGTAGGTCGAACCCGCCCTGTACTGGACGCCAACCCAACATTTTCTTCATGCCCTTCGTTGTTGCGTGATCACTGCCCGCCGTATATTACGCGACTGTTTGTATTGCGGGGACGGCGATTGCCGACACCGCGCCACCAACCTGATTTAATCGTGCCTACGATTCAGCAATTAGTTCGAAAGGGTCGTCACCCGAAGGTGAAGACGACGAAGTCGCCGGCACTTAGCTCGTGTCCGCAAAGGCGCGGTGTTTGCACACGCGTGTACACGACGACGCCGAAGAAGCCGAATTCGGCACTTCGGAAAGTGGCCAAGGTGCGCCTGACCAACGGAGTGGAGGTCATTGCCTACATCCCCGGTGAGGGTCACAATCTTCAGGAGCACTCCATCGTCCTCGTGCGTGGGGGCAGAGTCAAGGACCTGCCTGGTGTCAAGTACCACATCGTTCGTGGTGCCCTCGATGCATCCGGGGTCGAAGATCGGATGCAGTCGCGTTCCAAGTACGGCGCGAAGAAGCCGAAGGTCTAACTCCTGATCGTGGATAATCCCCGGCATCGCAGCCGGCGGAATCAAGCATTACCGAGTCGATATGCGAAGAAAAAGTGCGGATAAGAAGGCAGGTTGTTGCCGATCCGATCTATCACGACGAACTGGTTTCCCGTTTCGTGAACAGCGTAATGAAGGAAGGGAAGAAGAGTATTGCTCAGCGCATTGTGTATAACGCGTTTCGAGCTAATCGAGGAGCGCACGAGCGAGCCCGGTATCGAGGTATTTCGCAAGGCGATAAACAACGTGGCGCCGCTCGTCGAGGTTCGCAGCCGACGGGTCGGCGGTGCAACGTACCAGGTTCCGATCGAGGTGCGGCCGGAACGTCGCACCGCGCTGGCGTTTCGCTGGATCATCCAGTACGCTCGCGCGCGAAACGACAAGAGCATGGCCAATCGACTGGCAACTGAACTGATGAGCGCTGCCAAGGGTGAAGGCGGTGCCATCAAAAAGAAGGACGACACGCACCGTATGGCAGAAGCCAACAAGGCGTTCGCGCACTTCCGCTTCTAGCGTGCTTCGAGTGCTCAGACTAGATCGAGAGATTATGGCGTGCACGAAATAACAGATACCACTCGAGACGTACGCGCAACATCGGCATCATGGCCCACATCGATGCCGGCAAGACGACGACCACGGAGCGCATCCTGTTTTACACCGGACGCCTGCACCGCATGGGTGAGGTGCACGACGGCGGCGCCACCATGGACTGGATGGAGCAGGAGAAGGAGCGCGGCATCACGATCACGAGTGCCGCCACCACGTGCTTCTGGAACGACCATCGGATCAACATCATCGACACGCCGGGCCACGTCGACTTTACGGTCGAGGTCGAGCGCTCGCTGCGCGTGCTCGACGGCGCCGTTGCGCTGTTCTGCGCCGTCGGCGGTGTGGAGCCGCAGTCCGAGACCGTCTGGCGTCAGGCCGACAAGTACCGCGTTCCGCGCATCGCGTTCGTCAACAAGATGGACCGCACCGGTGCCGACTTCGCGGCTGCCGTCGAGCAGATGCGGAGCGCCTGAAGGCCAATGCCGTTCCGGTGCAGATTCCGATCGGCGAGGGCGACATGTTCCGCGGCGTGATCGACCTGATCACGAACAAGGCCATCGTCTGGCACGACGAAACGCAGGGCGCAACCTGGGACGAGATCGACGTCCCGGCTGACCTGGAGAAGGACGCCCGGCACTGGCGAATCAACCTGCTGGAGGCCGTCGCCGAGCACAACGACGAGCTCCTGATGAAGTACCTCGAGGGTGAGGAGATCACCGCCGAAGAACTCAAGGCCGTGGTGCGCGAGGCGACGCTCAGCCTCGACATCACGCCGGTCTTCTGCGGCTCCGCCTTCAAGAACAAGGGCGTGCAGCGACTTCTCGACGGCGTCATCGACTACCTCCCGAGCCCGATAGACGTGCCGGCGATGACGGGCATCGATTCCGCGGACGGAAGAGGACAGATCGGCGACGCAGATCCCGACGCGCCGTTCAGTGCGATCGCCTTCAAGATCGCGACGGACCCGTACGTCGGGAAGCTGACCTTCTTCCGGGTCTACAGTGGCACCCTGAAGAAGGGCCAGCAGGTTCTCAACGCGTCGACCGAGAAGAAGGAGCGCATCGGTCGCATTCTCTTCATGCACGCCAATCAGCCGTGAGGACGTCGATGTGGTGTGTGCGGGCGACATCGCCGCGGCCGTCGGCCTCAAGAACGTCCGTACCGGGCGACACGCTCTGCTGATCCGACCAACCCGATCGTGCTCGAGAAGATGGACTTTCCGGAGCCGGTCATCCGAATCGCCATCGAGCCGAAGACGAAGGCCGACAGCGACAAGCTCGGCGTAGGCCTTCAGAAGCTGGCCGAGGAAGATCCGACGCTTCAAGGTGGCCACGGACGACGAAACCGGACAGACGATCATCGCCGGAATGGGCGAGCTGCACCTCGAGATCATCGTAGATCGCCTGAAGCGTGAGTTCAAGGTCGAAGCCAACGTCGGCAAGCCCCAGGTGGCCTACCGCGAGGCGATCCGCGGGACGGTTGACGAGCACTACACGCACAAGAAGCAGACCGGTGGTCGCGGTCAGTTTGCCGAGGTATAGATCGAAATCGGCCCGAGCGAATCTGGCGTCGGTCTCGAGTTTGTAGACGAGATTCGCGGCGGCTCGATTCCGCGTGAGTTCATTCCGTCGCGTCGAGAAGGGACATCAGGTCCGCCATGAGCCAGGGCCCGCTCGCCGGCTACCCGATTGAGGGCGTCAAGGCCCGCCTGTACGACGGCAAGTTCCACAACGTCGACTCCGATCAGATGGCGTTTGAAATCGCCGGTCGGATGGCATTCCGGGATGCGGCTCGCAAGGCGAAGCCAGTCATCATGGAGCCCATCATGGAGGTCGAAGTCGTGACGCCCGAGGAGTACATGGGCGACGTTATCGGCGACCTCAACAGCCGACGTGGTCGAATTCAGAGCATGGGCCAGCGGCAGCGATGCGCACGTGATCAAATCACTCGTGCCGCTTTCTGCCATGTTTGGCTATTCAACCGATATGCGGTCCCTGACGCAGGGTCGAGCATTGTATTCGATGCAGTTCGACCATTATGAGGAAGTACCGACGGTCGATCGCGGACGAAATCGTCGCGGCAGCCTCAGGCGTTGCCGCCGCGTGAACACTTGAACACAGATATATTCCATCAGCAAGCGTAGGAGCTACCTGTCATGGCGAAGGAGACATTTCAGCGAACGAAGCCGCACGTGAACGTGGGCACGATTGGTCACGTGGACCACGGCAAGACGACATTGACGGCGGCGATCACGCAGGTGTTGTCGAAGCGTGTCACGGGTAACGTGATACGGACTTTTGATTCGATCGACAACGCCCCGGAGGAGCGTGAGCGCGGGATCACGATTGCGACGGCGCACGTGGAGTACGAGACGGAGAATCGTCACTATGCGCACGTCGACTGTCCGGGTCACGCGGACTATGTGAAGAACATGGTCACGGGCGCGGCTCAGATGGACGGAGCGATCCTGGTGGTGGCAGCGACCGACGGTCCGATGCCGCAGACGCGCGAGCACATCCTGCTGGCCCGTCAGGTCGGCGTGCCGTACATCGTGGTCTTTTTGAACAAGGTGGACCTGGTCGACGACGAGGAGTTGCTGGAGCTGGTGGAGATGGAGGTTCGGGAGTTGCTGGACCAGTACGAATTTCCGGGCGACGACATTCCGGTGATCCGGGCAGTGCGCTGGGCGCCCTGAACGAGGAGTCGGCGTGGGAGGAGAAGATCATTGAGTTGATGGAGGCGGTTGACACCTACATTCCGACGCCGGAGCGTGACACGGAGAAGCCGTTTTTGATGCCGATCGAGGATGTGTTTTCGATCACGGGTCGTGGCACGGTGGTGACGGGTCGTATCGAGCGTGGCGATGATCAAGACGGGCGAGAGCGTGGAGATCATCGGGATGCAGGAGGCGAAGCATGACCTCGACGGTGACGGGCGTGGAGATGTTCAGGAAGATTCTGGACCAGGGTCAGGCGGGGGACAACGTAGGGTTGTTGCTTCGCGGTACGGCGAAGGAAGAGGTGGAGCGCGGGATGGTGGTGTGCAAGCCGGCGAGCGTGACGCCTCACAAGGAATTTGAGGCGGAGGTGTACGTGTTGTCGAAGGATGAAGGCGGGCGTCACACGCCGTTTTTCAAGGGATACCGTCCCCAGTTTTATTTCCGTACGACGGATGTGACGGGAGACATTGAGCTTCCTGAGGGTGTGGAGATGGTGATGCCGGGTGACAACACGCAGTTCAAGGTGCAGTTGATCGTGCCGGTGGCGATGGAGCAGGGATTGCGCTTTGCGATTCGGGAAGGCGGTCGGACCGTAGGGGCCGGCGTCGTCTCCAAAATCGTCGACTGATCCCCCTAAATCCGCCCGAGAGGGATACATAAGCAGACAGATATGGCAAGCCAGAAAATTCGAATCAAGCTGAAGTCGTACGATCACAGCCTGATCGACAAGTCGGCCGAGAAAATTATCAAGACGGTCAAGTCGACAGGTGCCGTCGTGAGTGGACCCATTCCGCTCCCGACGCGCAAGTCGATCTACACCGTTCTTCGAAGTCCACACGTTGACAAGAAAAGCCGTGAGCAGTTTGAGACCCGCAGTCACAAGCGACTCATCGACATTCTATCGACGAGCAGTAAAACTGTTGACGCGCTCATGAAGCTCGAGCTTCCCAGTGGCGTCGACGTAGAGATTAAGGTATAAGAATGCGCTTCTTTTCGAACAAGTATCTCGTACTCCTTCCGGTCTTCGCTCTGCTGTTTGGAGCCACCGCGTGTGACTCCAGTGACGACAGTGAAGACACTGCGACGGATTCGGAACTGTTCGTCGGCAACTGGAACGTGACCGAGACGTATGCGACGGAGTAACCGTCGTTCCGCTCACGGCATCGATCAGCATCGGATTCACGAATTCGAACGACGCGACGATCACAGCTGTCTGGCGATGCGCCGATAGACAGGTGCTTATGCAGTGGACGAGTCCAGTGGAACGATCGTACTGACGCTCACAGTCCAGGGCTTCTCGATCCCGGTGACGGCGGCTTACACGTTCGCGGACGAGGACAACGTCTCTCTCACGATCGCCGCCGCGATCGCGACGATCCTCGGGCCGCAGCTTTTTGACACGGAGTTTAACGGTGATCTCCGCATCACGGCCGAACGGATTTAACCTCTCTCCGCGACTCAATTTCGGACAGGCAGGAAAATGATTAAGGGTCTTCTTGGAAAAAAGCTCGGAATGACGACGGTCTTTGACGAGACCGGGAATCAGCGGCAGTGCACCGTGATTCACGTTGAGCCGAACATTGTGACGCAGGTCCGCACCGAAGAACGGGACGGCTACGCGGCGATTCAGCTTGCCTTCGGCGAGAAGAAAGCCAAGAAAACGTCCAAGGCCATGTCCGGCCACTTCGAGGCTGCCGGAACGACTCCGAAGGCGAAGGTTCGGGAGTTTGCACGGACCGACGATGAAGTCGATCTGGGAGCCGCGATCGTTGCGAGCGACTTGTTCGAGGAAGGCGAGATCATTGATGTTGCAGGTGTCTCAAAGGGTAAGGGCTTCCAGGGTGTTGTAAAGAGACACGGGTTCCACGGAGTTGGTGGCAGGACGCACGGTCAACACAACCGCGAACGTGCTCCCGGATCAATTGGAGCGTCTTCGACTCCGTCGCGCGTGTACAAGGGGATGAGGATGGCCGGTCGAACGGGCGGCCGCCGCGTAACCGTCAAGAACCTCAAGGTGGTGCGGATTCTCGAAGACCACAACGTCGTGCTGATCGAAGGAGCGGTCCCCGGCGCACGGAACGGCCTGGTCGAATTGCTGAAGAGGAAATAGGTCGCACAGATTCTGAGCGCCTGAACGAAGGACTAATACTGAGATGAAGGTCAAAGTTTATAGCAAGGACGGAAAGGAGTCGCGCCGCAGTGTGACTCTGGATCCTGAGGTGTTTGGTGTTGAGCCGAACGATCACGCCATCTGGCTGGATGTGCGTCGCGTTCAAGCGAACGGACGTCAGGGAACGGCCAAGACAAAGGAGCGCGGCGAGACGAAAGGAAGCACGCGCAAACTGTACAGGCAGAAGGGGACAGGCAATTCGCGCGCCGGTAGTGCCAAGTCACCCATCCGACGATCAGGTGGTCGCACGTTCGGTCCTCGCCCACGCACATATAGCCTGAAGATCAATCGCAAGACGCAGCGACTCGCCCGCAGGTCGGCGCTCTCGTACAAGGTCCAGGAAGAGGGGATTCGCGTCGTCGAGAACCTCGGATTTGACGACGTCAGTACTCGCGCGCTCCGCGACGTACTCACTGCTCACGAGTTAGCGACGACGAAGGTGCTGATTCTGACAAGCGGGACACAGCCGGCGCTTGTTCGCTCCAGCGACAACCTGTCAAAGGTGAGTATTCGCGATGCTGCAACAGCATCCACACTCGATCTGCTGGATGCGAAAGTTGTGCTGATCGAGGAAGGTGCGATCGACTCGCTGACCGCCGTCCTGTCCGGTAAGACAGAAGTAACCTCGGCCTGAGACAAGAACAGATTCCACAAAGGAAACGATGAAGAAGGAAGTGCTCATACGGCCCCTGGTGACGGAGAAGATGACGTCACTCATGGAGAGCGGCCACTACGCATTTGTCGTGCGAGGGGACGCAAACAAGATTGAGATCCGGGATGCTCTTCAGGAGCGTTATCCGGCCGTAAAGATCAAGGAAGTCAGGACGATGGTGGTGCGCGGAAAGCGGCGTCGTCAGCACACACGCCGAGGCGTTGTGGAGGGCCGCGTGGCCTCGTATAAGAAAGCTATCGTTACGCTCCTTCCGGACAGCGAGCAGATAGACTTCTTCGAGGAAGTTTAGATAGACAGCGAATCGAACTGCTAGAAAGATGGCAATCAAGAAATTAAAGCCGAATACGCCGGGTCAGCGGCACCGATCAGTTTCGGGTTTCGAAACGATCACGAAGAGCTCGCCGGAGAAGAGCCTTCTCGGACCCATCAAGCGTAAGGGCGGTCGGAATAATACCGGCCGCATCATGGTTCGGCACCAGGGTGGTGGGCACAAGCGTCGATATCGCCAGATCGATTTCAAGCGCGACAAGCGGGGTATTCCAGCCCGGGTCGCAGGCATCGAATATGATCCGAACCGCTCGGCACGTATTGCTCTGCTTGTATATGCGGACGGAGAGAAACGGTACGTGATCGCCCCGACCGAAATGGTAGTGGGACAGACAGTCATGAATGGCCCCGGCTCTCCGCCGGAACCAG
Organism: Rhodothermales bacterium; assembly: GCA_963768565.1. Lineage (GTDB taxonomy): Bacteria > Bacteroidota > Rhodothermia > Rhodothermales > JABDKH01 > JABDKH01. The sequence continues at coordinate 48,327 of CAVYIO010000029.1, read as the reverse complement.
GCAACTGCCTCCCGCTTTCCGAAATCCCCGTGGGTTCGCTGGTGCACGCTATCGAGATGAAGCCGGGCAAAGGTGCTCAGCTCGCCAGGTCGGCCGGTACATACGCTCAGCTTACGGCCCGAGAGGGAAAGCACGCAATCCTCCGTCTGCCGTCTGGAGAAACCCGCATGGTCCCCGTGAATTGCTCGGCCACAATCGGCACGACGAGCAATCCGGACCACATGAACATCGATCTTGGAAAGGCTGGACGAAAGAGGTGGCTCGGGGTTCGACCAAAGACCCGTGGCGTGGCCATGAACCCGGTAGACCATCCCATGGGTGGTGGAGAAGGGAAAGCGTCAGGTGGGCACCCGACATCGCCCACTGGAGTGCCGGCTAAGGGTTACAAGACGCGTAAGAAGCGGAAGCAATCCAACAAGTACATCATTCGCCGAAGAGGCAAGAAGTAATACGTTCGGCTCGACGCCGACAACAGGGATTTACGATATGGCACGGTCGCTCAAAAAAGGCCCCTTTGTCTACTACAAGCTGCAGAACAAGGTAGACGAGCTTAATCAGACAGGTAAGAAGAAGGTCATCAAGACATGGAGCCGCGCATCCATGATCACGCCTGATTTCGTGGGGCATACGTTCGCCGTGCACAATGGCAAGCAGTTCATTCCTGTCTACGTGACGGAGAATATGGTTGGCCATCGACTGGGTGAGTTTTCGCCGACGCGGTCCTTCCGGGGACATGCCGGTACGAAGCGATAACAGGCGTGGTTGAATCAGCCTAGTAAGGAGCATAGTCATGGAAGCAAGAGCGGTCAGAAAACATATTCGCAGTTCGCCGCGCAAGATGCGCCCGGTGGTAAACGTCGTGCGTGGCAAGCCCGTACCGGAAGCTTTGAGCATCCTCAACTTTTTGCCTCAGAAGGTTACCAGCACGGTCAAGACGACCATCCTGTCGGCCGTTCACAACTTGATGGATCTGAATCCAGACGAGCGTTTTGATGAAACCGCACTCGTCATCAGCGAGATACGCGTTGATGCGGGCCCGACCTTCAAGCGCTACCGTCCACAACCGCGTGGCCGAGCGCACCGCATACTCAAACGCACGAGCCATCTTACCGTCGTTGTGTCGACGGAGAATGAAAGCTCTGACGAAGAAGAATAGATGACCGCAGTCTCCGCTCAAATCTCTAGCACTAACTGAACAATACATTGGGACAGAAAACACATCCCATCGGATTTCGACTCGGCATCATTCGTGGCTGGGATTCGAACTGGTACGCTGAGAAAGACTTCGCCGGAAAGCTGGTTGAGGATCGGGAAATCCGTGACTATTTGTCGGCGAGACTCCGCCGTGCCGGACTCAGCCGTGTGGTCGTCGAGAGGACACCGAAGCGTGTGATCCTGACTCTCCACACAAGTCGGCCTGGAGTCGTGATCGGGCGAGGCGGTACCGAGGTTGAGAAGCTGCGCGAGGAGATCAAGAAGCTTACGAACAAGGATATCCAGATCAACATCAACGAGATCAAGAGGCCGGAGCTCGATGCCAGCCTCGTGGCGCAGAATATCGCTCAGCAGCTGGAGGGCCGGGTTTCGTTCAGGCGTGCGATGAAGCAGTCACTGACGGCGGCCATGCGCATGGGAGCTGAAGGGATTCGAATCAAAGTTTCGGGCCGACTGGGAGGCGCAGAAATGGGCCGTACCGAGCAGTACCTGGAGGGCCGTGTGCCATTGCATACGGTTCGTGCCGACATCGATTATGCGGCAGCGACCGCCTTCACGATTTATGGAACGACGGGTGTCAAGGTCTGGATCTATCGAGGAGAAATCCTCGGCCGGCCCGATCTCAGCCCCAACATACAGGCCCAGCGTCAGCAGATGCAGCAGATGCAGCCCGAGCGTACGGCCCGCGGAAGAAGGCGGCGCGAAAAGAGCGGACGAAACAAGGACCAGTAGAGATAGATCGATTTAGACGGAGAATAGAATCATGTTGATGCCCAAGCGTACGAAGTACCGGAAGATGATGAAGGGCCGCATCAAGGGTGTGGCTGGCCGAGGTACGCAAGTGTCTTTCGGAGATTTCGGCATCAAAGCACTGGAACCGGGGCGCATCACGAGTCGCCAGATTGAGGCCGCTCGAATTGCGATGACCCGGCGCATGAAACGTACGGGAAAGGTGTGGATTCGGATCTTCCCTGACAAACCCATCACGAAGAAGCCGGCGGAAGTAAGGATGGGTAAGGGAAAGGGATCTCCTGAATACTGGGTAGCCGTAGTGAAGCCCGGCACGGTCCTCTTTGAAGTGGGCGGTGGAATTCCTTACGACCTCGCCGTCGAGGCCATGCGCCTGGCGCGTCACAAGCTTCCGATTCTGACGACGGTCGTCAAACGACCCGACTATAGCGACTCGTAAAGCCCTGACAGATACGTAATCAGATGAAAGCAAAAGAAATAAGCGAGCTGAGTCTCGACGAGATCGCGGAGCGCGTGCGGGAGGAGACCGACCAGTTGCGCCAGCTGCATTTTCAGCACGCGATTGCCGAGTTGCCGAACCCGATGATCATTCGCGAAAAGCGGCGACTCATAGCGCGACTCAAGACAATTTTGAAACAGAAAGAAACGGCAACGACCTAGATACGAGGCAATTGGTAGTTGGTGAGGAACGGTACACGGCTCACCAAGCCAGGGAGATAGATGGAACAGACAGCAAGAAACGCAAGGAAGGAGCGAGTCGGAGTGGTGGTCAGCAGCAAGATGGACAAGTCCATTTCGGTCGCCATCCGCCGGCAGATCAAACACCCGATCTACGGGAAGTTCATTAAGAAGACTACGCGGCTTATGGCTCACGATGAGACCAATGACGCGCAGGAAGGTGACACCGTTCGCATTATGGAAACGAAGCCACTGAGCCGTAACAAGCGCTGGCGCCTCGTTGAAGTCGTCGAGCGAGCCAAGTAACAAACCGGCCGGACGATTGCCGGTGTACTAGACAAGTTTCGAGTCATGATACAGCAGGAGACAAGGCTCAAGGTGGCGGACAACAGCGGGGCGAAGGAAGTCCTCTGTATCCGCGTGCTGGGCGGAAGTGGCCGACGGTATGCGCGCGTTGGCGACACCATTGTGGTGTCGGTCAAGAGCGCGATTCCGGGAGGCGGGGTAAAGAAGGGAGAAGTGTCGCGCGCCGTTGTCGTCCGCACGAGAAAAGAATTTCGTAGAAGCGATGGATCGTATATCCGTTTCGATGAGAACGCGGCCGTTCTGTTGAATCCACAGGGCGAGCCACGCGGGACTCGAATCTTTGGACCCGTCGCACGTGAACTTCGTGAGCGCCAGTACATGCGAATTGTGTCGCTCGCACCAGAGGTCCTTTAGCGACTATTGCCGGTTGCCAGCGGGTGACCAGGAAGGAAGAGATTATGCCGAGAACGATGAACAAGCAGAAGAAACTTCACGTGCGCAAGGGCGACTCCGTGCGAGTCATTGCGGGTAACGAGAAGGGAAAGGAAGGCAAGGTGCTGCGTGTGTTCCGTCAGAAGGAGCGAGTAATCGTGGAGGGTGTCAACATGCGCGTAAAGCACATGAAACCCAACGCGACTTACCCCCAGGGCGGACGCGTGGAGCGCGAGATGCCGATTAACCTCTCGAACGTAATGCCCCTCGACTCGGCGGGTGTGCCGACGCGAATTGGTCGGAAGCAGATAGCGGATCCAGATACCGGTGGTACCCGGTGGATTCGGTACGCCAAGACGACCGGTGAAGAACTCGATCACTAGAAGGCGTTTCTGAACGCCAGTACGTGCTGACCGATGGAGATAGATAACTACAAGCCCAACCTCAAGACCTTCTACCACGACGAGGTCGTCCCGGCGCTGACAAAGCAGTTCGGATACTCGAACGTCATGCAGGTCCCGCGTCTCGTCAAAGTAATCGTCAACAAGGGTGTCGGGTTGGCGGTGGCCAACAAGAAGGCCCTCGATGACGCCGTGTCGGAGATCCGGCAGGTAACCGGACAACATCCGGCCGTGACGAAGGCACGCAAAAGCGTCTCGAACTTCAAACTGAGGCAGGGTATGCCTATCGGTGCGCATGCAACGCTGAGAGGCGATGTGATGTGGGAGTTCGTCGATCGGCTGATCGCACTGGCTCTTCCCCGGGTACGCGACTTTCGGGGAGTTCCCGATAAGAGCTTCGATGGCCGCGGCAACTACACGCTTGGGATCAAGGAGCAGATCATTTTCCCGGAAATCAACATCGACAAGATCGACCGCATCAGCGGATTCGATGTGACGTTCGTCACGACGGCTGAGACCGATGAGGAGGGACATGCACTTCTCAAGGCGCTTGGGATGCCGTTTGTTCGGCGCAGCGAAGAGGTAGTCGAGACCGCCTAGGTCTACAAAAAACAACCGCTTTATATGGCAAAGAAGAGTTCAATAGCACGAGAAGCCAAACGTCGCCGCCTGGTGACGAAATACGCTGCCCGACGCAAGGCGCTGAAAGATGCCGGCGAGTGGGTGCTTCTTCAGAAACTACCGCGTGACTCGAGCGCTGTGCGGCTCCGCAATCGGTGTTCGTTCACGGGACGGTCACGTGGTTATATCCGGAAATTTGGCGTATCGAGGATCGTCTTTCGCGAGATGGCCCTTGAAGGCAAGATTCCCGGAGTCCGGAAATCGAGTTGGTAAGGCAAACGCGGCGCCAGCATGCGTTGCGACAGTATTGATACTTGAACTGAGAGCAAATGAGTACGACGACAGATCCAGTGGCAGACTACCTGACGCGGGTTAGAAATGCGCTGGCGGCTGGACACATGCACCTCGATGTGCCGGCGTCGAAATTGAAGCGGGCAATCACCGAGATACTGGTTGATAAAGGATACGTGCGCCGCTTCATCAACGTCGACGACGGCAAGCAGGGACTGATCCGCATCTACCTGAAATATGGTCGCGGTGGGGAGCCTGCTATCAAGAGTCTGCGCCGAGTGTCGAGCCCCGGCCTCCGCAAGTACGTCAATGCGAGAGAGTTGCCCCGCGTTCGAAACGGACTGGGCATCGCAATCGTGTCGACGTCCAGCGGTGTTATGACGGACAAGGAGGCTCGACGAGTCAACGTTGGCGGCGAGGTCCTCGCCTTTGTGTACTAGACGGCGGACTTCAGGAAGCGCTACAGTTAGAGAAGGGTATTAGACGATGTCACGTGTTGGGAATCTTCCGATCGCAATTGCGGATAAGGTCACGGTGGATATCGGTGCGAATAATTTCGTGACCGTAAAAGGACCTCGCGGAGAGCTGTCATTGCAAGTCGATCCGGATATCCGGTTATCGATGGAAAATGACGAATTGGTCGTCAGTCGGCCTACAGAGCAGAAGCGGCACAAGTCGATGCACGGACTTTACCGTTCGCTCATCGACAATATGGTTGTCGGTGTGACCGATGGCTATCGCCGCGAGCTGGAAGTGATCGGTGTTGGGTATCGTGCCACGGTATCAGGCGAAGTCCTGGAACTGGCTCTCGGCTACTCGCACCCGATCTTCTTCGTGCCTCCGGAAGGAGTCTCGATAGATGTCGACGCGAAGCGCGGGAAGAATTCGATTATCGTCGTGGAAGGTATCGACAAGCAAATGGTAGGCCAGGTGGCCGCCAAGATTCGTTCGCTGCGTCCACCGGAGCCCTATAAGGGTAAAGGCGTGAGGTATGTGGGCGAGTATGTCCGAAGGAAGGCTGGCAAGACGGCAGCCAGATAGTCAGTGAATAACCGACGCTGTTTATGGCGTCTGAAATGAATCATGGCAGTAAAGAATCGCAAGGCTGTACGAAGGGCGCGTGTCAAGAAAGGAATCCGTCGGCGGATTTCAGGTACGGCAGAGCGTCCAAGACTCTCCGTGTTCAGGTCGAGTCGCCATATCTATGCGCAATTGATCGACGACATCAACGGACGGACGCTTGCTGCGGCAAGTACTCATGATGATGACGTCGAAGGCAAGAGCCCGGTCGAGCGGGCGGCGGCCGTTGGGAAGCTGCTCGTGCGGCGAGCCTCGGAGGCGGGACTGTCGTCGGCTGTGTTCGATCGCAACGGGTACAAGTATCATGGCCGCGTGCGTGCACTTGCCGACGGTGCGCGGGAAGGCGGTCTTAAGTTTTAGCACGGCATAACAAAGCCAAAGAAGAGCAACAAGCATGGCGAAGGGAAGAGGTAGACAAACGCGGGAACGCAAGGAGCCGTCCGATCACATCGAGCGACTCGTTTCTGTGAAGCGAGTGGCGAAGGTCGTTAAGGGCGGTCGACGTTTCTCGTTCAACGCCGTTGTTGTGGTCGGCGATGGCAAGGGCAACGTTGCAGCCGGACTCGGAAAGGCCAACGAAGTCGCGGACGCTATCTCCAAAGGAACCGAAGACGCCAAGAAGAAGATGTTTCCGGTTCCCAGGACAAAAGGCACGATCCCGCACCCGGTCGTTGGTCGCAAAGACTCAGGTCGTGTTCTCCTCAAGCCGGCTGCGCCCGGTACCGGCGTAATCGCCGGCGGTGGTGTTCGGGCCGTGCTCGAGTGTGCGGGTTACACCGACATCCTGTCGAAGTCGCTTGGTTCGAGCAACCCGCACAACCAGGTCAAGGCAACGATCGATGCACTGAAGCAGCTGGAGGATCCGCTCGAGGTCGCCAAACGTCGCGGCATACCGCTGCGGAAGGTATTCGAAGGTTGAGTTGGGGAAACCCGATCAGGTTTAACAGAAGAGATAGATGGCTAGTAAGCTGAAAATTACGCAGGTACGCAGCGCGATCCGCCAGACGGGACGTCAGAAGCGCACGCTCGAGGCGTTGGGCCTTCGTCGTATGCACCACACCGTTCTGCATAACGACTCGCCACAGATTCGCGGAATGGTCAGGCGCGTTTCGCACCTTGTCAAGCTTGAGATGGCTTCAGACGCCCCGAGTCCGGCCAGGAAGAAGGTCGCCGGCGCGGCTTCATCCGGAAAGGCGGCCGTAGTTCCGAGCTCCCCTGAGAAGGCGGGTACGGACGGCGCCGGTGAGAAGCCTGCAGCGAAGAAGGCACCCGCGAAGAAATCGGCAGCCAGGAAGGCAGCTACGAAGAAGACGGCCGCGAAGAAACCTGCGGCCAAGAAGACGGCCACCAAGAAAACGGCCACGAAAAAAACTGCGACAAAGAAGACTGCGACAAGAAGACTGCGGCCAAGAAGACTGCGGCCAAGAAACCGGCCGCGAAGAAGGCTGCACCAAAGAAGACCTCCCGGGACAAAGACGACTAACTCAAGAGTCTTACCGCAAACAGACCACGCGAGTCCGCCAACAGGGGTGGGCGCATTAGCAAGGATACACGATGGATCTCAGTAATCTCAAGCACGCCAAGGGCGCGACGAAGAACCGGAAGAGAATCGCGCGCGGTGTCGGATCGGGCTACGGCGGTCACAGCTCGACGAAAGGAAACAAAGGCCAGAAGAGCCGCGCGGGCGCCAAGTCGCGGGCGTGGTTCGAAGGGGGGCAGATGCCACTCCAGCGCAGGGTGCCGAAGTTCGGTTTCACGAACCGCAATCGTAAGGAATACAGCGCTGTCAACGTCTCCCGCCTTGAACAACTCGTGACGGATGGTCGGTTGGCGCCGGGCGCAGAAGTAACCCCCGCGGTGCTTGCCGGTCTAGGCGTTGTCGGCAACAAAGATCTGATCAAGATCCTGGGAGGCGGCGAGCTCAAAACCAAGCTCGTGGTTTCCGCCCACGGATTCAGTGCGTCGGGTCGAAAGAAGATTGAGGACGCCGGCGGATCGGCGATCGTAGTTGAGCTGTCGGTTGCATCATAGCGGACGTTAGGAGCACATGGCGAGATTTACCGAAAGCCTACGCAACATCTGGAAGATCGAAGATCTTCGCAGTCGTATTACATATACGCTGGGCATCCTGCTGGTCTATCGACTCGGCGCGTATGTCACGCTCCCTGGCGTGAATGCAGCGGAGTTGGCAGCGATCAACCAGACCCGTGACCCGAATGATATTTTCGGGTTCATTGACCTGTTTGTTGGCGGAGCCTTTAGCGCAGCCGGGATCTTCGCGCTCGGTATCATGCCGTATATCACGGCCTCTATCATCATCCAGCTGATGGGTGCGGTTGTGCCGTATTTCCAGAAGCTGCAGCGAGAAGGTGAAGACGGCCGGCGGAAGATCACGCAGCTCACGCGCTACGGCACCGTCGGCATCACGGCTGTTCAGTCCGTCGGATTCGCAATCAACCTGCAGTACGGGATTACCGGGCAGGCGATTGCTATCGCTCCCACCTTCTTTATGATCTCGACGGTGATCGTTCTGACGGCTGGTACCATGTTCGTCATGTGGTTAGGCGAGCGCATCACCGAGAACGGAGTCGGAAACGGGATCTCGCTGATCATCATGATCTCCATCGTATCTCATTTCCCAAGTGCCCTTGTCAACGAGTTCCAACTCAAGGACAACCTTTTCATCTTCCTTCTTGAGATCGCGATATTCGCGGTCGTCACGGCGGGGGTCGTGCTCATTACGCAGGGAATGCGCCGAATCCCTGTGCAGTATGCAAAGCGCGTGGTGGGTCGGAAGGTTTACGGAGGCACCACGCAGTATCTACCGCTCCGTGTAAATGCAGCCGGGGTGATGCCGATCATCTTCGCCCAGTCGATCATGTTCGTGCCGGCCACGATCGCCACGTTCTTTCCCGAAAGTGCGTTCATGCAGCAGTTCGGTGCCTGGTTCAATGATATCTCCGGATGGGGGTATTCAAGCATCTTCTTCGTGATCTGCGTCTTCTTTACGTACTTCTACACGGCGATCGCTGTTAACCCGAAAGAGATGGCGGACACCATGAAGCGGCAGGGAGGCTTCGTCCCCGGCATCCGACCGGGCAAGCAAACGAGCGAGTTCATCGACAATATTCTGACGCGGATAACGCTACCGGGTGCATTGTTTCTCGGATTTGTGGCCATCTTCCCGGCCTTTGCAATGCGCGCAGGCGTGACGACTGGCTTTGCACTTTTCTTCGGAGGCACGAGCCTCCTGATTATGGTTGGTGTTGCGCTGGACACGCTCCAGCAGGTGGAGAGTCATCTGCTCATGAGACACTACGACGGATTCATGAAGAGCGGCCGCGTGCGCAGCCGTCGCTCATAGGTTCGTCCGGGATGGTCATCACATCATGATTCAGATCAAGAGCGAGGCGGAGATTGAGCGGATGCGGGCGAGTGCCGACCTCGTTGGTCGTACTCTCGGACAAGTCGCGGCTCATATTGCGCCGGGCGTGACGACCGCTGAGCTGGATCGTATTGCCGAAGAGTTTATCGCGCGTCACGGAGCAGTGCCGGCGTTCAAGGGCTACCGCGTGGGAAAGCAGGTCTTTCCGAGTACGCTATGCGTTTCCATAAACGACGCCGTAGTGCACGGAATTCCGGGTACACGTCGCCTCGAGGAGGGGGACGTGGTGTCCATCGATTGCGGCGTACTTCTTGACGGCTATTATGGAGACAGCGCGTTTACATTCGCCGTGGGACAGATCGACAGCGCATACCGCGACCTGTGTACGACAACCTATCACGCTCTCGAAGCGGGTCTGGCACAGTCCGTGGCAGGGAATCGCGTGGGCGACATTTCGCATGTGGTGCAGGAGTATTGCGAACGTCGAGGCTACGGCGTTGTGAGAGATCTTGTGGGTCATGGAATCGGTCGTGAGTTGCACGAAGATCCTCAGGTCCCTAACGTCGGACGCCGCGGATCAGGCCGCAAGTTGAAGGAAGGCCTGGTGCTCTGCATCGAACCGATGATCAACCTGGGCGGTGCGGAAGTGGCGACCGGGGACGACGGGTGGACGGTCAGAACAGCCGATGGCAAACCGTCGGCGCATTACGAACATATGGTGGTCGTCCGAAAGGGAAAGCCGGAAGTGCTGACCACGTTTCGCTATATCGAGGAGGTACTTACGCCTCCCTACAGTCTACAACAAGAGTTACAGCATGGCTAAGCAAAAGCCGATCGAGCAAGACGGAGAAGTGATCGATGCGCTTCCGAACGCGCAATTCCGGGTTCGCCTGGAGAACGGTCACGAAATCCTGGGTCTATTGTCCGGCAAGATGAGGATGTATTTCATCAAAATTCTGCCAGGCGACAGGGTAAAAGTCGAACTATCACCCTATGATTTGACGAAAGGCCGAATTGTATATCGGTACAAGTAGCACGGCGGCAGAACCTTTCAAGTCTGCCCGTGTAATATATAAGCTATTCGATTTTTTGATAACGGCGATTGCCGGTCAGCATCAGGTGCTATGAAAGTCAGAGCCAGTGTTAAGAAGCGCAGTGCCGACGACAAGATTATCCGTCGCAAGGGTCGCGTGTATATCATCAACAAGAAGAGCCCGAAGCACAAGCAGCGTCAGGGCTAGACGGTTACCCGGACGAAAACCTAGAACGAGATGGCACGAATTGCGGGAGTAGATCTCCCAACGCAGAAAAGGGGAGCGGTAGCGCTGACATCGATTTTCGGCATCGGCAACTCACGGGCGAAGGAAATCCTTGAGCGCGCGGATCTGGATCCGAATGTCCATCCCGAGTCATGGACCGAAGATCAGACGAAGAAGATTCGGCGTCTGATTGAGGACGAGTTTCTGGTTGAAGGTCAGCTTCGCACGGATGTTCAGATGAACATCAAGCGACTGATGGATATTGGCTGCTATCGTGGCGTTCGGCATCGCCGCGGTTTGCCGGTCAGAGGCCAGCGTACGCAAACAAATGCTCGCACCCGCAAGGGGCGCAAGCGCACTGTGGCCGGCAAGAAGCAGGCTCCACGTAAGTAATTCGAATACGGAATATTAGCCCGATATGGCGACAAGACAGAAAGGACCCGGCCGAGGCGCCAAGAAGAAGAAGGTCATAGTTGAGTCTAATGGCCAGGCGCACGTCAAGGCCACGTTTAACAACGTGATGGTGACGCTGACCGATCAATACGGTAATACGATTTCCTGGGCGAGCTCGGGAAAAATGGGCTTCAAGGGAAGCAGGAAGAACACACCCTACGCTGCACAGGTGGCCGCTTCGGCTGCCGCGAAAGAGGCGTACGACCTCGGACTTCGCCGGGTAGATGTGTTTGTCAAGGGACCCGGCTCCGGGCGTGAGTCGGCCATCCGTGCACTGTCGTCGAACGGTCTCGAGATCGCGACCATTCGTGACGTTACGCCCATACCACATAACGGCTGCCGGCCTCCGAAGCGACGTCGCGTATAAGCGTTAACCCGCAAGCACGCGCTGCTCGGTGTAACTACCGGCTATGGCTGTCCAGGTGACAACCATACGTTTGTCCATCAAGACACTCTGACAAACGAGGTGATAGAATAATGGCCCGATACAGAGGCCCCAAAGCAGAAAATAGCCCGACGGTTTCGTGAGCCGATTTTCGGCCCGAGCAAGTCGCTGGAGCGTAAACCATACGCCCCCGGGCAGCATGGCCGCTCGCGCCGATCCAAGGAGAGCGAGTACGCCGTACAGTTGAAGGAAAAACAGAAGGCGAAGCACACCTATGGTCTGCTTGAACGTCAGTTCAGAAACCTGTTTGAAAAAGCCGCGAGCAAGAAGGGCGTTACCGGCGAGAACCTCCTGAGATTCCTTGAGTCGCGACTCGACAACACCGTCTTTCGACTTGGAATAGGCGTGACCCGCCGGCAGGCACGCCAGTTCGTAACGCACCGCCACATCATGGTGAACGGAGACGTGGTCAATATCCCGTCGTTCCAGGTTCGACCCGGCGATGTCGTCTCGGTGCGGCCCCGAAGCCGAAGCGTCGATCCCATCCGCGAATCACTGCGCCGTAGCCGGCGTCAGTTCCCGTGGCTGGAGATGGATCGGAAGCAAATGCAGGGCAAGTTTCTGGACTTCCCGAACCGGGAAGATATCCCGGAAAATATCCGCGAACAGCTCATCGTTGAGTTGTACTCCAAGTAGTGTGACGGCGGCGCCCCGGCGTCGAACGTCTCCACACTCCTAACCGGCATTGGACGATCGATATGAGTAGTTATGCAATACAGATGCCAGACGGCGTCGAGGTCGAAGAGCTTTCCGATCAGTTTGGTCGCTTCGTGATCCAACCCCTCGAAAGGGGCTATGGAGTTACGATCGGCAACGCGCTGCGACGCGTCCTGCTGTCGTCCCTCGACGGCGTAGCAATAACAGGAATCAAGATCGATGGCGTTCAGCACGAGTTCTCCACGATCGACAACGTCTCGGAAGATGTGGCTGACATCATTCTTAACCTCAAAGGCGTTCGATTCAAGGCGAACGAGTCGAATGACGGTCAGATTCACCTGACGCTGAACGGCCCCGGCGCATGGACGGCAGCAGATATCGGAGCAGCAACCAGCGAGTTCGAGATCCTGAATCCCGAGCACCACATTGCTACCCTCGACAAGAAGGCGAAGATCTCGGTGGAACTTCGCATCGAGCGTGGACGCGGCTACGTCCCGTCAACGGAGAACAAGCAGGCCGATGATCCGATCGGTGTGATAGCGATCGACGCCATCTTCACACCGATCACGAACGTAAAGTATTCGGTCCTTCAGACGCGTGTAGGAGAGAGAATCGACTACGAACGACTGTCGCTTGAAGCCGAGACCGACGGTTCGATTACGCCGGAAGACGCACTGGCCTCGGCGGCGTCGATTCTTCGTGACCACGTCAACCTGTTCATCAAGATGGACAGCGAGCCTCAGCCAACGGAAGAGGAGAAGGAAGTGGACGCCGAAGTCCAACGCCTCCGCGAGCTTCTCGGCCAGTCTGTCGACGAACTCGACCTGTCGGTTCGAGCTCACAACTGCTTGAAGGCGGCCAACATCAAGTCGATTGGTGACCTCGTCCGGCGAGAGGAGTCCGAGATGCTCAAGTTCCGAAACTTCGGTCGCAAGTCGCTACAGGAGCTGGTGCAGGTGCTGGAAGAGCGCGGCCTGGCCTTCGGAATGGAAGTTGAAAAATATCTGGAAGAGGTCTAGGAGAGCCTCTTCGCGGCATGCGGCTCGAGTCGAACCGTTCAGCCAGGACTGAAATATCATGAGACATCAGACCAAAAGACATCGGATTGGCCGCGGTAGCTCGCACAGGCGCGCCACCCTCAAGGCCCTGTCCACCGCGCTGATAGAGCACAAGCGTATCGTGACGACGCAGGCCAAGGCGAAGGCTCTGAGAGTCTACGTTGAACCCCTGATCACGCGGGCGCGCGAAGACAACAGCCATAATCGGCGGCAGGTGTTCAGACACCTGCAAGACAAGCGGGCGGTAACCGAGTTGTTCGATGAGATCGCCGAAAAGGTCGGTGATCGCAAAGGCGGCTACACGCGCATTGTAAAACTGGGTCAACGACACGGTGATTCAGCCTCCATGGCCGTCATCGAACTGGTTGACTACAACGACGTCCGGCCGGAAGGCGCGAGCGGCACCAAGAAGGCGACGCGGCGTGGGCGGGGTCGACGTTCGGGTGCTGCTGCAGCCGCGGTCGCAGCGACTGCCCCGGGGCCGAGGCCGTCGATGATGCCGTGGATTCAGCAGACGCGGACGTTGCCGAAGCGGTTGACGTGGCCGTCGACTCCTCCGATGACGCCGTGGCGGAGGACGCGGAGGCTCAAACAGATGTCGCTCCGCCTGACGAGGCTGACAAGACCGAAGCGTCGACAACCGACGCGGTCGACGATGTTGACGCCGCCGCCGAGGCATGCATCGCCCGAGAGCGGTTCCGATGAATCGGCTGAAGAGGGCGACGACGAATCCAAAAAGTAGTACGCGGTCAATTGACCTGGAAGATCAGGGCGTCCCGTAATGTGCGGGGCGCCCTTTTTGATTATTGGGCCCTGAACCGCTGACTGTCCACCTGAGGAACAGTCACCTGCGAGGCGATTCTAACAGAGACCCCAACTCGTTCGACCGTCTATGCTTCGATCCGCCACTATACTGCAGGGAGAGGAACTCAACGTCGAGCCGCATTTTCGCGAGCGACTCAATCAGTTGATCGAGGTCTGCCAGAAGACGCTCCCGTCAGTCGACGAAGAGCGACTCCGCAGGGCGTTCCGCATTAGCTACTGGGCCCATCGAAACGATCGCCGACACTCGGGTGAGATGTATATCGCTCATCCGCTGGAGGTGGCCCACATCATGGCGCGGGAAATGGCGATCGACGACGTGAGTGTCGTCGCGGCCCTGCTTCATGACGTCGTCGAAGACACGGAAATCTCTCTCGAATTCATCCGTGACGAGTTCGGGCCCACCATAGCGAATATCATCGACGGCCTGACCAAGATCAGTGGAGTATTCTCAAGCCGCGCCCTCGGGCAGGCAGAGAACGTCCGGAAGCTCATGCTCTCGATGGCCACGGATATCCGCGTGATCCTCGTCAAGTTTGCGGATCGCCTGCACAATATGCAGACCATCGGTGCCGTCACGCGCCACAAGCAGATCAAGACCGCGACAGAAACGCTCGAGCTCTACGCCCCGCTCGCTCACCGCTTCGGTCTGTTCGCCATCAAGAATCAGCTCGAAGATCTGGCACTGCAGACCATACATCCGGATGAGTATGCGGCGATCGTCGGGCGGCTGCAGGACTCGAGCGACGAGCGGGAGCGCTACGTCAATTCGTTTATCGCGCCCCTCAAGGAACGCCTTGCAGAGCACGGATTTGAGTTTGAAATCTACGGACGGCCCAAGAACATCTGTTCGATCTATCGCAAGATGAATCGTCAGAACAAGCCGCTGGATGAGATCTACGACCTGTTCGCAATTCGGATCGTTCTTCAGACAAGTGGACGAGAAGGCAAAGAGGACTGCTGGCGTGTCTATTCGATTGTGACCGACCTGTACAAGCCTCTTCCGGAGCGATTTCGGGACTTCATCTCGACGCCGAAATCGAATGGCTATCAGAGTCTGCACACCACGTTGCTGGGTCCCGGTGGGAAGCGTGTTGAGGTGCAAATTCGTACGCAAGAGATGCACGACATCGCCGAGCGCGGACTCGCTGCACACTGGAAGTACAAGGAAGAAGTCACTCGCTCGGACGGTCAGATGGAGCGGTTCCTTTCGTGGGTGCGCGAACTACTGGAAAATCCGCGATCCGATCAAGCGACAGAATTCGTGGAGGAGTTTCGACTGAATCTCTACGACCAGGAGATCTATGTCTTCACGCCCAAGGGAGAGCTCAAGACCGTGCCGACGAACGCGACACCGGTCGACTTCGCCTTCCAGGTGCATACGGAAGTTGGCTTCCATTGCATCGGCGCGAAGGTCAACGGCAAGATGGTGCCGCTGTCGCATCGACTCAAGAGCGGCGACCAGGTAGAGATTATCACGTCCAAGAAGCAGACGCCCAATCCGGACTGGATGAAGTTCGTCGTGACGCACAAGGCGCGAAGTCGCATCCGGCACTGGATCAACGAAAAGCGGCGCAAGGCGACGGACGTGGGCAGGGAGATCTGGAGCAAAAAGGCCCGTCGTGCCAATATCGAAATCAGCGAAAGTGACCTGCAGCAGTTTACGGCGCGTCTCAAGTTTCCGAATCCGCAGCAGATGTTCTTCGAGCTCGGGTCCGGTCTGTTCGACGTCGGAGATCTGATCACGCTGATCAAGAAGGGGGAGTCCGCCGTCCCGGGAGTTTCCGAGCCTCAGCGGGACACGGAGTCGCTGCGCCTTCAGTATGAGAGCTTCCTTGATTCAGCGAAGGCGGCCACGAGACCCGCGCTGATGATCGACGGAGAATTGCACACGGATATCGTCACGAAATACGCCTCGTGCTGCAATCCCATCCCCGGTGACGAAGTCTTCGGATATCTAAGCCGGGCCGGTAGCATCCGCATCCACCGGGTGAACTGCAAGAACTCTCCGGATCTGCTCATCAACCACCCGGAGCGCGTCGTTCCCGTAGAATGGAGCCGGCAGAAAGACGTTCATTTCATCACGGCTCTGCGGATAGTCGGCGAGGATCGCGTCGGCATCGTCAGCGATATCACGACCGTCATTTCCAAAAACCTCAGCACCAACATCCGGTCGATCACGGTCGACTCTGAGGATGGCGTGTTCGAAGGTACCATCGTAATGTATGTGAGCGATCTGGCCCATCTCTACAGATTGATCAAGCGGATTAAACGAATCGACGGAATACACGGTGTTTATCGGTTCGAAGAAGGTGAAGATGCGGCGTAGTCTGCGTCCACTGGCGAAGATGACGCATCAGGCCCTGGAATCTCGTTTGGATAAAGATCAGGTGTTTTTACCTTAGGGGTCCCTTCTGGAAACACTATCGAAGCTCCCTCTGCATTTCGTCGCGAGCACACATCACAACGGTTGAGGAACGAACTCATGGCTTCCAAGCCCACGACCCTGACGAAGAAAGACCTTGCCCGTCGTGTCTCGATGCTCATGGGCGAACCTATTTACAAGAGTGAGCCGTGGGTCGGTGCCGTGGTGAAGGCACTTGGCCAGATGATGGAGGAAGCAGATCCCGAGGTTCGAATCGAACTCCGGGACTTCGGGGTCTTCGAAGTCAAGAAGACGAAGGCCAAGCCGAAGGCGCGTAATCCGAAGACCAACGAGACCGTGTTTATTCCAAGTCGGCGCAAGACGCACTTCAAGCCGAGCAAGAAGCTCAAGGAAGTTCTCCAGAAGCCGCTGGCGGAACTGAACTATTCCGTTCCCGAGGGTAGCGCGGATTTCTCCCAGAACGGCCAGCATGTGCCGGATAGGAACGTTGATTCGTGATCGTGCGGCCTCTCTCGATGCGTCCGTGAGCCTTCCAATAGGAAACGCGTCTCCATGGTCCGCCGGTCTGACCTGGTGATGGCCACTTCTGCGGACATAGGGTTGCCCCGGCGCTGGGTCGGAATCGATTATGGAAAGAAGCGCGTTGGAATCGCCGTGGCTGATCCGCTTCGGATGTTTGCGCAGCCGCTCGGCACCTACTCGCCGGCCGAAGCGCTGGCACGGCTCAGGGAGATCGACGAAGAGGATGGTCTGGACCTGGTGGTCATCGGATGGCCCCTGATGCCGGACGGCGAGGAAGGGCTTGCGACGGAGCTCGTAGCGGGCTACATCAAGCGGATTTCAAGGGCACTTCCGAATACCATGATCGTGAAATGGGATGAGCGATACACGTCGGCCGTCGCTGCCGAGAAGATCCGTGAAGCCGGACCGAATCGAAAATGGAGACGTACCAAAGGGCGAGTTGATTCGGCAGCCGCAGCCCTCATCCTGCAGGAGTACCTGGATGATCCAGCGGCCCGCCCAGCCTGAATCTTACACACACCCGACTACTGTTAGAGATGATACTGCCTGTCTACGTTTATGGAGCTCCGATCTTGCGACGGAAGACCGACGTCGTTGAGACAAATACCGTCGAGCTCCAGAAACTCATAGACGACATGATTCAGACCATGCATGGCGCCGACGGCATTGGCCTCGCCGCACCGCAGGTCGGGAGAAGCGAGATGGTGTTCGTGGTCGACGTCTCGCCACTCGCAGACGAGCTGGCGGCAGACGGAATCATCGTGCCCGACCAGCCAATGGCGCTGATCAATCCGGAGATCCTTTACGAGTCACCGGAGACCGACGAGTTCGAAGAAGGGTGCCTGAGCATACCTGACATTCGTGAAATTGTAGCCCGTGCCGTGTCTATTCGCGTACGGTACCTCGATCGGAATCTCGAGCAGCAAGAGATCGAGGCATCCGGGCTCTTCGCGCGCGTCATCCTCCACGAATACGACCATCTTCACGGTATTCTGTTCACTGATCGTATCAGTTCGTTTCGGAAGCGCCTGCTTCGACGGCGATTGAGGGAGATGGCCGCCGGCAATGTGGACGCGGACTACCCACTTGCTGTTGCCACGGCCTGAAACATACAGGCCCCGGGCCGATTCAAAAACGCATACGCTAGAGAGACCTCCGTTCTTTCGGGTCAGAAACCTGCAGACAACGTCGTGAAATCCCGGTGCCCGCTCTTCCTGGTTGTTCTGGTCGCGGCCGGTAGTATTATCGGTCCGGCGGCCCATCGCGTCCAGCACAGCCTGGATTACGCGGCGGCATCGCGAGCGGCCTCCATCACGAGCCATGTCCATGCCGACTTCTCGGTACTGACCTACCCGCTTCCATCGAGAAGTACGATGAGGTCGTCTGCGTACTCTGCCAGGTCGTAGATAGTCAGATTCCCCTTGTGCCTATCACGTGGTGCACGGCTGATCCCGGGGATCTTGTGCCCCTCACCAAAGCCTGGGCGGTTTCGGCCGATCCGGTTACGAGGCCGCGTGGCCGAGCTCCTCCGTACCACGCCTGACCCCGGTTTCTCATCTCTCGTCCCGGGTCCTCTTCGGGACAAGATCCGTCCACCGCCGTACGCCACGAGTCGCATGCGGCAGACCAGACATCGTCGCGGCTATGAATAATTTCAGGCGCCGGACAGGTTCGATTCTCGTCAGCCTCGTTGTTACAAGCACGTCGATCTTCGCCCAGGGTGTGGACTCGACGGCAACGGACTCGCTCCTTATACGGGAACTCGAGCGCGAACTGGCGAACACCGTCATATCGCCCACACCCAGATCAGGAGCGCGCCCGCCGCGCAACCTGATGAATCCGGAGATCAGCGTTATCGGTGATTTCCGAGCCGGCTATTCCTCGAAGGGCCCTCGCAACGTCGATGCGGAGATGCACGAAGTGGAAACGGCTCTTCGATCGGCGATCGATCCCTATGCCCGCGCGGATGTGTTCGTCGCAATTCACGGCGATGACGGCGAGTTCGAATTCGAACTCGAGGAGGCGTATCTGACTTCCCTGTCGCTGCCGTTTCAGCTTCAGCTGAAGGCTGGAAAGTTTCGGAGCGGCTTCGGGAAGATCAATCGACTTCATCCACACGTGTTGCCATACGTGGACCTGCCCTTCGTCTACAGGAATTTCTTTGGCTCGGACGGCCTGAACGATCAAGGCTTGTCGCTGAGCTGGCTCGTACCAAACCCGTGGTTCTTTCAGGACTTGACGATCGAAGTAACTCGCGGTCCAGGCGAAAACGAGAGTTTTATGGGCCATGAGTCGAACCGGTTGTTATACGTCAGTCGTGTCAAGAATTTCTGGGACTTGAATCCGAATGCTACCATGGAGCTGGGACTGAGTGGTGCGGTGGGTCCGAACGAATTTGGCAGGACCACGCTGCTTGGAGGACTTGATGCCACATATATCTGGAAACCGTTGCAGTTCAACGTATACCAGTCGCTGACCCTTCAAGCTGAGTGTGTCTTCAGCCGGCAGGATTCGCCAACCAGAGTCGTTCGCACCTGGGGCGGCTATGCACTCGCGCAATATCGATTTGCACGAAGGTGGCTAACGACGATGCGCGTGGATGTCTCAGATGCACCGGCCGATCCGGACTGGAACGAACGGGGACTTTCGGTGACGGCAGGATGGCTGCTCACCGAGTTCCAGAAAATCGAGTTCGGCCTGCAAGCGCGTGAGGCGAACGAGATGGACAGAAGCGTTCAGGCCGTAGTAAGAGCCGTCTTCGCCATCGGTTCGCATGGAGCACACGAATACTAGAATTGAGGGCATGATGAACAAGACAACCGTTCGAACACGTGTGTTGCTGGCAGTCGTAGCAGTCGTCGCGGCGGCCCCGGGAATCGTGCAGGCCCAGGGTCGGTTGCGCGTGGTCACCACGCTGCCGGATCTCCGGAGTATTACCGAGATGATTGGTGGCGACAGGGTGGACGCGTTCGCAATCGCCACCGGTTACCAGAATCCCCATTTCGTCGATCCCAAGCCCAGCTACATTCGTCGTCTTGCATCGGCTGACATGTTTGTCACAGTGGGTCTCGACCTTGAGTCGGGTTGGGTTCCGCCCCTCGTCAACTCGGCTCGTAACAGAAAAATTCTTGTTGGCGGCGAAGGCTACGTTGACGCGTCCGTCGGAGTGCCGCTACTCCAGCAGCCTGCGAGCGCCAGCAGGGAGCAGGGCGATATTCACATCTACGGAAACCCGCACTACTGGCTGGATCCGGTACGCGGAAAGGTCATCGCCCTTAACATCTATGAATCACTGAGTCGATTGCGCCCATCGGACAGGGAGTACTTCGCCGGCAACCTTCAGCAATTCAACGATAGTATTGACGAGTCGCTTGCGACATTGATGACCCTGATCGCTCCCTATGCAGGAGCAAAAATCGTTGCATATCACAACGAGTGGCCCTATTTCGAGGAGCGTTTCGGGATGAACATCGTGGACTTTCTGGAGCCGAAACCGGGCATCCCGCCGAGTCCTTCCCAGTTGGCAAAAGTCATTCACCTGATGCAATCCGAAGGGATTCGAATTATTATCACGTCGCCATACTTCAAGAAGGATGCGGCCGAGCTTGTGGCTCGCAAAACCGATGCGGTCGTCGTAACGCTCGCCACGTCGGTCGGCGCCACAGATGGAATAGACACGTATCTCGACCTCTTTCGAAACAACGTGTCGACGCTCGTCGCCGCGTTCGAACAAACCGGCTACAAGCGCCAGACTACACCCTGACCGGGACCGGATATGGACGGGCTGCTTTTTGAAGACTTCGTAATCAACGCGCTCCTGGCGAGCTCGATCGTCGCCATTCTGCTTGCGTATCTGGGCGTGCACGTGGTGGCCCGCGGCATTGTGTTTGTTGACCTGGCCCTGGGTCAGATATCGATGCTGGGCGTTGCAGTTGCGGCGTATGCAGATCTCGATCCAACCATAACTTCGATTGTGTTCACACTGCTCGGAGCATTCGCGCTCTCGCTTGTGAAGGTCTCGGACCTGCGACTAAAACAGGAAGCGATCATCGGAATCGTGTACGCGTTCGCATCGGCCGTAACCGTGCTTCTGATTTCAAAGTCTGCACACGGCGATTCCGATATCTCAGAAGTCCTGTTCGGAAGTTTCTTTACCGTGTCCACGCCGGAGCTGTGGTGGTTGGCCGGCGTGTTCGTCACGATAGGGCTGATACACATGCTCTTTCGTCGCCGGTTCTTTGAACTCACGGAAAAATTCGCCTCCGACTCCGTAGACGACATCGGTTTCTTCGATATCTGGAACTTTCTCTTCTACCTGACGCTTGGTCTTGCCATCGTGTTGGCTGTTCGTATCGGGGGTGTCATTCCTGTCTTTGCGTTCATTGTTGCCCCACCGGTGACAGCAATTCTGTTGACGCGAGGCAGGCGAGGTCTTGCTCCACTCGCGATTGTTTTCGGTGTAATTGGAAGTGTGCTGGGTATCTACTTTTCCGTCGAGTTCGATTTTCCTGCCGGGTCGTCAGTTGTTGCTGCGCTTGGCGTTCTGTTCTTTCTTGCAGCGGCCGTGCGGGTTGCGACCGGAGGCAGGGTCCGCACCTCGTAGCGGACCGGCCGGAGTATGCGAGGGCTCACCATCGGGCGGGCGTTTGGCGTTTTTTGGTGGATACAGCGCCTCTGGAAGAATCGGCCTTTGCGATGTCTGTTCGAGCAGCGACATACTTCCGCAGGTGCAACGTAAATTCTGGATCTTCGTAATATTGTCCTCGGTCGCAAGCGCAGCGATCGGCCTTTTCGCAGTTGAGCTCCCTCCATTCACACTCTGATTCTTGATGCGAATTCTCCAGTCTCGACCACATTACTTCGTGACAGGCCTGGCCACGGTATTTGTAGCCGTGGTTCTGTCTCAGCCCGCGTCAAGTCAGCACTGGCTCAATCCGGATGATGACAACCGTACCAATAGATCTTCGTTTCGACAGATCGACGAGTGGCCGGACCCGAACGAGTATCGGAACGCGGCAGGTGCACCAGGACCCCGGTACTGGCAGCAGCGAGTCGACTATGTAATCGAGACCTCGCTCGACACCGTCGATCACGTCGTGGCCGGTTCCGAGCGCATGACGTATCACAACAATTCGCCGGACAACCTGCCATATCTGTGGATTCAGCTCGACCAGAATCTGCGCTCAATTGAGCACAGCCGAACCTTCAAGATCGCAGACGCACTGCCCGAGTCGATGAGTCCGATGGCTCGCAGATTTCTATCGTACAAGTACAATCCGTTTGATGGCGGCTACACGATCTCCAGAGTTCAGGTCGAGGGCGCCGGCGGGCGCATGGTGGACGCCGACTATCACATTCGCGGCACAATCATGAAGGTGAAACTGAAGTCACCGGTCGCGTCAGGTGGCACCACCGCGATTGAGATCGACTGGTCCTTTCCCGTGCCGACGGAGATGGCGCGCGGAGCGAGAGAGCGGGTGAATGATGGATGGCTGTATGAGGTTGCGCAGTGGTTCCCGCGTGCCAGTGTCTACGACGACGTCAATGGGTGGCAGACCGACCAATTCCTGGGCCGAGGTGAGTTCTATCTGAACTTCGGCAACTACGACGTGAGTATTACGGTGCCGTTTGATCATATCGTGGATGCGACGGGCGTGCTTCAGAATCCGGAAGACGTGCTGACGAGTGAGCAGCGACGAAGATTGAAGAACGCATACGAGTCCGATGAGCCGGTCTTCATCGTCCGGCCCGAGGAAGTGATGACGTCGAAATCTCGACCGGCAAGCGCTGGCATGTTGACATGGCACTTCAAAGCGGAGAATGTTCGGGACTTTGCATGGGTGTCGTCAAAGACGTATGTCTGGGACGCAGCGGGATTCAGGTATAGCGCGGGTCGAGGAGCCGATCAGCGATCCACTCGCTGTATCCACGTGACGCGATGCCCCTCTGGGACAAGGTGTCGACGCGAGCTGTCCTTCAGACCATGAAAACCTACGGCCGGATGTCACTTCGAAGTACCCCTATCCCAAAGCCACTAACGTCCACGGGCCGGTATTCGGGATGGAGTACCCGATGATCGCGTTTTGCGGAGCCCGGCCCTCGCCCGACGGTTCGTACACGGATGGACTGGAGCGTGCGCTGATTTCGGTGACGATCCACGAGGTCGGTCACAACTGGTTCCCCATGATCGTGGCGTCGGACGAACGCAAGTGGACCTGGATGGACGAGGGCCTCAACACGTTCCTGCAGTACTACGGCGAGCAGGACTACGCACGACTTCTACTGCGGGAGTGCCTGGACGCAGACGGACGACTGCAGCTATCCGAGTCGCCGCGGGCCGGCGCGAGAACATCGTGGACTACATGCGTGATCCGGACCAGGTGCCGATCATGACCGCAGTCCGACCTCATCCATAAGGACTTCGGTAACAACGGGTATGCCAAACCCGCGACGGGACTCGTCATGCTCCGGGAGCAGGTCGCTGGGACCGGAGATCTTTGACGAAGCGTTTCGCGAGTATCTCGGAGAGATGGGCTGTTCAAGCATCCGCAGCCTGCGGACTTCTTCCGCAGCATGGAGGAGGGTACCGGGGAGTACCTCGCATGGTTCTGGCGGGGCTGGTTCTACACGACTCATGCCAACGATCAGGCGATTATGTCGGTCACCGCACAGCCCGCGGATTCACTTGTGGGGAGCGTCGATTACGGCAAATCGTACTATCGCCTTCAGGTTGAAAACAAAGGAGGGCTCGTCATGCCTCTCCATATCCAGGTGACATACGACGACGACTCGGAGGAGCTCTTTGAATTGCCGGCAGATGCGTGGCGCGCAAACGAGAAGACGTTCACGAAGGGCTTTTTCAGTGATCGAAACGTCGTGCGTGTCGAGCTTGATCCGAAGCATGCATTCGCAGATATCGATCGTGAGAACAACGTGTGGTCCGCGCCAGCGATTCGAGAAGGCGAGCAGACAAGCACAACGGGTTCGTGATGAAACGCGTACGGTCCGTCGCTCTGCTGACCGCACTGCTGTTGGTATCGTCAGCCAGTGTCACGCCGCATAAGTTCCATGCCACGTACGCACGAATGGCGGTGGAGGGTGGCGTGGCGGCGTGTGAGATTCGGTTCTTCAAACACGATCTTGAAGATGCCATAGCGAAGCACCACAAGCTTGCCGGCTATTCGCTGTCGCCTGAGCTCGCGCAGGATTCGCTTTTTGTTGTCTACCTGAATCGGACGTTCAAGGTCACGCTCAACGACACGCTGGCAACAGCATCACTGGCAGGTAGCGGCGAGGAAACCGTCGGCCACGAGGAAATGTGGTGGTACCTTGTGACATACGATGCCGGCGAGGCGATAAATAAACTGTCCGTAACCAATCGACTGCTTTTTGAGCTCTTTGACGATCAGCGCAATATCCTCAGAGCTTCAGCATTTTCCATCCGCGAAGCGTGAGACCTTCTATTTCGTGTCCGACTCCGACCACCATGAAGCGGCCTTTCCTTCGTAGCAAATGAAAAGTCAGACTCTCAATGCGATTGGCACCCCCGGATCAAAGGGGTCAAGGAGCCAGCGGTTGATTCGCTTTCAGCGTAGTCTGAGCTCTACGTTGAGTGTGGCGCTGCTGGTGTTCCTCGTCTCGTGCGCTCCGGCTCGAAGGGCGACGGTCGTCGACGAGGAATCGTCAGGCGCTCACGAGACCCTGAACGCCGCAGTCTGGATGCAGTTGTCGGCTGAGTATGCAGGTTCCGCCCTGCAAGCGTATCGCGTCGCCACGATGCAGCTGGGCGAAGCATTGAAGGACTCATCCTGGTCGGCACTGCCTGGCCAGCACGGTGCAGGGTCGTTTCCGCCCGCTGTCATTCTGGACGTCGATGAAACCGTTCTCGATAACTCGCCATTTCAGGCGAGGCTCGTTCGTGCAAATACAACCTATGCCCGTGATGCGTGGAACGAGTGGGTGCGGGAAGAACGCGCTCTGCCGATTCCTGGTGCGCTCGACTTCATCCGGGCGGCGTCGGATGCAGGAGTTCGGGTCTTTTATGTCACGAACCGCTCGTCAGATCTTGAAGAGGCAACACGCAACAATCTGATCGCCGTCGGATTTCCCGTTGCTGACGATGTCGACGTGGTGCTTACGCGCGGTGAGCTGGCGGCGTGGACGGGAGACAAGTCGAGTCGTCGAGACTTTGTCGGAAAGGACCACCGCGTGCTCCTGCTGATTGGGGATGACCTCAACGACTTCGTTGTCGCGGACGGAGTGTCGAGCGAGGGCCGGTCGACTCTGGTCAGCCAGAACTCTGAATACTGGGGAAGCAAATGGATTGTCCTTCCTAATCCGGTATATGGATCGTGGGAGCGGACGGTCAATCAGGAAGGCGCAGCCCGCAGCCGCAGCGAACAGATCCGGGCAAAATCGGAGGCTCTCCGTACACAGTAGACGTGGCCTACGCTGTTCCCGCGACGCCTCGCGCGATGCCCATGCCGACTACAAAGACCGCGGCCTGGGTCAGGATTATCGTCGCGCCACTGGGTACGTCAGCATAGAAGGACGTCACCAGGCCGGCGACCGCGGTCAGGATGCCGATGGCGACGGCAACGATTGTGGTGTTCACGAATCGCCGAGTGAGCAGCCGGGCGGACGCAGCAGGAAGCACCAGGAACGCGGCGACCAGGAGTACGCCGACCACCTTGACGGCAACTACCACCGTTACCGCGAGGAGAACTGACAGAACGTAGTCGTCTCTGACCACGTTCAGCCGGTCCGACATCGCCAGCTCGGAATCAAATGTGGCGTACGCCCATCGCGCCCAAAGCGGGTACAGAACTACGCAGGTCGCGACAAGTCCGCCGGAAAGCCATAGATCTGTTCGGGACACCATGAGTATCGAGCCGAACAGGTAGGAGAAGGCATCGACCGTGTAGTCGTCGCGAAGGGTGATAAAGATGATGCCCAGAGCCATCGCGACCGCGAAGAAGATCCCGACAGCGGTATCGCCCGAAAGTATCGTTCGATCGCGTACCCAGTTAATCGCGATTGCCACAGCTATCGTGAACGGGATCGCCACCCACAACGGATCTGTTTGCAGGAGGAGCCCGAGGGCAACGCCGCCGAATGCTGCGTGGGCGAGGCCGCTTCCAAGGAAACTCAGTCTCCTCTGCACGACGAAGACACCGAGGTAACTGCTGAGAGCAGCTACCAGCACGCCGGCGATCAGGGCACGCTGCATGAACGGAAGTGACAGCATCTCTGACATGTCAATCGCTCCCGTAGATCGAGTGTGCGTGCCCAACGTGACCGAACGCTTCCCGCAATTTGTCTTCTGACAAGGCCACGTCCGGCGGGCCATATGCGATCTGCTCGCTCTTCAGGAGCAGGATGTTCGTCGCATGATGGAACGCAGCTTCCCAATCGTGTGTGACCATGATGATCGTGAGCCCCTGGGTGGAGCGGTACCCATCGAGGACCTCATAGAGATCGGCTTCGCCTCGTACATCGACACCCGTCGCGGGCTCGTCCAACAGGAGGAGCCGCGGCTCGCGCACCAGGCCGCGTGCAAGGTACACGCGCTGAAGCTCACCCCCCGAGAGTGATCCAATCCGCTTGCTCGCAAGGTGATCGGCACCCACCATTCGGAGAGCCTCGATTGCGCGGTTACTGTCTTCCGTTTTCAATCTCGCTGGCCAGCGACCGCGCAGTCCGTTGATGACGAGATCTATCGACAGCGCAGGAAACGTTCGATCGAAGGTCTTGATCTGCGGCACATAGCCCATCAGCTGCGGGTCAACCTGACCAGGCTTTTGGCCAAACACGTTGAGCACGCCCCCGGACACGGGGCGAATTCCGAGCAACGACTTGACAAAAGTCGACTTGCCCGAGCCGTTCGGTCCAAGCACCGCGACGAAATCTCCAGCCGACACGGCCATCGATACGTTTCGAAGGGCGAAGTGCTCGCCGATCTTGACGTCGACGCTCCGTGCTTCCACTACGAAGTCGCTCATCGGATCACCTCCAGCAGTCTGGCGGCGTTGTATCTAAGTAGATCATCGTACGTCATGCGTCCGTCCGTTCCGCCCACGACATCCAGTCCGATCAATCCGATTCCCGCCGACTCTGCTACGGTTCGGGCAGCGCGTGACGGCTCACTTGTCTCCGTCAGGACAGCAAGGGCTCCAGTAGAAGATACCGACTCAAGAATTCGTGACAACGCGCGAGGAGTAGGCTCAAGGCCGCCTGATCCCGTCACGATACTGGTCGTCTCCAGCGCATATCTCGTCGCGAAGTACTCCAGGAACGGGTGTGAGACGACGAAGCTGGCTCCGCGGAGAGCGGACAGATCTCTTGCCAGCGTTGCGTTCAGGCTGTCGAGATCGGCGTGGAACGCCGAGGCATTGTCGCGGAACGCCTCGCAATGATCGGGTTCGAGTGCGCAGAGTGTTTCGGACAACGGACGGGCTATTGCCTGAACCGCGAGTGGATCCATCCAGAAGTGCGGATTCGGAGTCGCGGAGCCGCGGGGCAGCCAGAGAGAGTCGGGCAGAAGGCCAATCAGAGAAACCTGGGGCAGGTCCTCGAACCGGGTAATCCATTCATCGAGATTCGGAGCGCCGTAAATCAGAATGCGGGCATTGGATGCGGCTCTCACCACGGACGGCCGCGGCTCGAACGTGTGCGGTGACTGGCCGGCCGGTAGCAGGGACCGGACGTCGAATGCGTCGCCGGCTATCTCCTGCACGATGAACGAGAAGACCGGCGTTGTCGCAAAGAGGATATCAGATCGCACCGGAGATTCTGCACGCTGACACCCGATGCCGCTGAGAAGGATGAACACGAAGACCAGCGCTGCGCCAGTGATACGATATGTTGTGCGTGGTCGATACACTCTGCTACTTCCAATTCGGTCGCTGTGACATAATTTCTCTTCTACAGATCCGGGCGGATATCAGCGCTTTGATCAGAGTTCGAGGACCATCGTGACGAGTCGAAGCTAGCCGAGTGTCTCCTTTTCTCACAGTTTGCCCGGAAGAGTTTCGGGAGAATTGTCGCGTGTAGCTCCGTCCTGGCAGAGAACAAATTTGATAAGGGCGCCGTCCGACAGCGCTTATATTCGCTGTACCCACAGGCCTGGCCTCAAGATTCATTGTGTCCCGACGCCCACTCTATTTCGTCTTAGCGGCTCTGAGTTTTCTCGGATTCGGAGACACCGTGCTCGCGCAGCCCGTCCGGCAGGAAGTTGTCGGACAGATTGTGCGAACCGCGGGTGGGGACCCGGTGAGCGGGGCGAACGTGATACTTGTCGGGACGCTGTATGGAACGGTCACCGATGAGGCCGGTGTCTTTTCTCTGGGTTTCGTTCCTGCCGGCCGATATCAGCTTCGTGTCGTCATGTCGGGGCTGGCTCTTGTCGAACAGCCGCTGGACATTCCGGCTGATCTCGCAGCTCCTCTCGTCATCTCATTGAGAGCGGCTCGATCGCCATTGTCTGTGGAGCCGTCGAGCGTGGCAGCTGAGTTGTTTGAGGCCATGGTTGCGGTTCCATCTCGAGGAGATCCATACCTCGCACAGGAGGGCACGGGTCTGCAGCGTGTCGCCGGAGTCGGTGTACGACGCTACAGCTCGGCGTATTCGCATCCTGTCGTTCGGGGCCTGTCGGATGGAAGGACGGAAGATCACACGATGCGACTCCCCTCAGGAATACTGACCGTTCCCGGTGTCGGGCGAATCGATCTGGTGTCGGCTGCGCCGTCGCAGTTGAGAGGCTCGGTCATGCTTGATCCGGTATCGACGTTTCCCGCGACGTCGGTCGGGTTTTCGAGGGACCGTCGTACGCCGGCAAAGGAGTGGGCACTGGGCGGCAGTGCGGTAATTGACCTGGGATATCAGACAAATATCAACGCTCTCCGGTCGGGCATCCAGGTTGCGAGCCGGGGATCCCGCGTGCAAACACTGGCTTCTGGAAACCTTGCGTCGGGCCAGGATTTTTCGTCCGGCTCAGGTGCATCCTACGACAGTGCGTTCCGGCATGGGGGTGCTTTTGTAGGCAGTACCGTTGCTCTGTCGGGGCGCTCCGAACTATCGGCATCGGCCCGGTTGGTTCGCGTGGGCTACGCCGAGCTCCCGGGCGGACACCTCGACCTGAGCTCGGCCGACTACACGGGTGGTTCATTGGGATGGACGTCGATTCCCGAGGGCCAGCGGATTCGCCGCGCGCACGTATCCGTGGGCTGGTCGCAATCGGGAGCAGAGTTGTCCGACAGGAGCACCGGCCGGGTTGCGTCTGACTGGATCTCGATGGACGCCGATACGCGCCACTTTCAGGCACTGGCTACAGCGGACATTCAGGCTGCCGGGTTCGACCAGCTTCAGGCCGGCGTCGCGATGAGTGCCACCTCGTATGATTGGGTCGGCTCGCCGGCAGACTCGAGTGCGGGCGGAGTCGTTTCGGAATTGCGATTGGAGTCCGAACGACTTCAACTGTCGCCGTTCGTTGCAGGTCGCATCCACCGCGGAAAGGTTGACCTCAGCCTTGCAGGGCGGGCGACGATCTTTCGCACCCGAACAGGGGAGATGCGGGCGGACCCGCTCGAAAGTTCCGTGCGTCGAATACGTCCGGCCGTTGCCGCCAATCTGACCGTACAGGCCAATCGTCGGTGGCGGCTTTCCGCCACGATTTCGGTGCAATCGATCGAGCCGTCAGCGATAGCGCTGTCACCTGTTGCACTGCCCGGTGTCGAGGGCCTGCCGTTTGCCGCCGTCTCCGGACGTCTGGACCTGAGCGGAGAGCGGCTGACTTTCCTCGGTATGCGCCTCGTGCGCGAGACTGACCGCCAGTCGGTTACGTTCCGCTCGTTCGTGTTCGATTCGCGGGGCTATATCACCGCTCGAATCGACTCGGCCGTCGGCGGGTTCGTGCTCGCCAACACGGATGCGAGAATCGGGGGCGTGGAGGTGGCCGTCGTGCGAGAAGTGCTTCCGTTCGTAACGGCCTCGGGCACATTCGCACTGGCGTGGGGTCAGAATCGAACGCTCAAGGAGCCCCTTCCTCTGATCTTCCCGCTGAACGGCCGTCTCAACCTGGAAGCGTCCGCGGCGCGCGGGCGAATACTCCTTGAGTTGTCGAGCGAATTCGCCGCCCGACAGAATCGTGTCGCCACGTCGCTGAATGAGCCGACCAGCAACGCATACGTCGCTTTTCACGTCTGGCTTGGTTTGCCGCTATCGAAAAGCTTCGGACTTAGAACGGGGATCTTCAATTTGTTTGACGCCTCCTATGCCCCCCACGGCCACGTGTACATTGAGGATCAGGGTGTCAGGCTCGCGGCTCCGGGGCGCTCGTGGCTTGTTGCCGCACAATTCCGCTACTAGGGCTTAGCCGACGGCACGGACGATGCGCTCGATCGTTTCCTGAAAGGGTCTGAATGCACAGGCGAGCTCATCCACCGCCTTCTGGTTGCTGTATTCGTAGGTTCGCGACGCCTGAGATACCGCCTCCCTGTTAATCAGCGTCCTGAATCGGAATAGTCGGCCGGAAGCTTCCATCACGGTAGCCAACGCCATGCCCAGCGGCAGTGAGAGTTGCAGCCGAGGGGGCCGAACCCCGAACCCTTCCGCAATCATGTCGATGATCTTTCGCCAGCTGAGATTTTGACCTGAGAGGATATAGCGTTCTCCGGTACGGCCCTTGTCCATGGCTCGAAGATGGCCGGCCGCCACGTCGAGTACATCGACGACAGCGTTGCCGCCCGTCGGCGCAGCCGGAAGCTGACGTCTCCGAACCTGGTCCACCAACTGGCGCGTGTTTTCTCCGGGTCGACCAACTCCGAATATCATGGACGGATTGACCATCACCGCATCGAGTCCTTCCGCCATTCCCCTGAATACTTCCAGTTCGGCTCTGTGCTTGCTTATTCCGTACACGGTGTTGGCCGGAGAGTCCTGCCATTCGGAACTCTCGTCCATCACACCCTCCGACCAATCCGCTCGCCCAAGTGCAGCAATGCTGGACGTATGGACCATCCGTTTTACGCCGGCATGCAGTGCGGCATCAACGACGTGGCGCGTTCCGTCGACATTGACTCGCATCATGTCGCGCGTCTCCTTCTTTTCTCCAAAACTGAGGCGGGCCGCAACGTGATAGAGCACATCAACGCCCTGCATCGCCTCGTCAACGGACACGCGATCGGTTACATCGCCGATCCTGTGATCCACCTTGTCGGCGAGTTCGCCCAGAAGATCCATCGCCGATTTCTCGCGACGCAGGATACGGACGGATTCTCCCCTGTCGATAAGTGCGGAGACTACCGCCGATCCAACCAGTCCGGTGGCTCCTGTCACAAGAGTCGTCATGGTACCTCAGGTTGTGTCTACTCGAGTTCAATGAGGACGGTGTTCTTGCCGACCGCGTCGCCGGCTTCGACGTGAACCGTCTTCACGACCCCGTCGGTAACAGCTCGAATCTCGTTCTCCATTTTCATGGCTTCGAGAACCAGCAGACCCTCGCCTCGCTTGATCGTATCTCCGGGCTTAACGAGGGTACTCAACACGAGGCCCGGCATAGGCGCGCGAATTGACTTGTCCGCTCCTCCAGAGCCGTGTTCGAGACCGTATGCCTCAAGCAGCATTTCGCGCTCGCTCTTCACGACGATTTCGGTGGCCTTGCCATTGACGCTGACCCGAAACGCATTATCGCCAACGGAAATCAGGAATATGGAGTAGCTTCGACCGTCCAGGAGAAGGTGATAATGCTGCTCCGACAGTCGCTCCAGCGAATACGTTAGTGAGTCCCCGTTGACTGTCGCCTTGCCATCGTCAAGCAGCAACTCGGCCACCATATCGCCAAGCTGCGTGCGGAATTTTTGCGAGCCAGTGTTCATTATGTTTGTCAGGATAGTCGAGCAGACCGATCCGTACGCCGATCTGACCAATAATACGAACAGCGCAGTCTCGTGGAAGAACCGATGCATCCGGTCGTAACTCCGGAACTCGTGCTGCGGGCCTACCTCAGCGGCGCTTTCCCGATGCTTTTTCCGGATGAAGAGGACCAGATCTACTGGCTTTCGCCGGATCCGCGTGCAATCATCCCGTTGGAGAAATTCCACCTGCCGAGATCTGTTCGTCGCCTGCTGCGTGAGGGTCGTTTCACAACGACGACGGATCAGGAGTTTGACAGCGTCATACGCGGCTGCGCGGGTCGATCCGAAACCTGGATCTCGAGCGAGATGATCATGCTGTACACCGCTTTGCACGAACAGGGCTTCGCGCACTCCGTCGAGGTATGGGAGGGCAGGACGCTCGTCGGTGGTCTGTATGGAGTCGCTCTGCGCGGAGCCTTCTTCGGGGAGTCCATGTACAACGAAGTCCCCAATGCCTCGAAGGTGGCCCTCGTGGATCTCGTGAGTAGATTGCGGCGGGGTAACTTTCGGCTTCTGGATACGCAGTACCTTACGCCTCACCTGGCTCTATTCGGTGGAATAGAAGTCGATCGTGTGGACTTTCTGGAACTCCTCGCGGTTGCCCTCACGGTCCAGTCCTCGTGGAGCGCCGGGCCGGGTCCATATCCGAACAAATGGTAAATCAGATGAAGGGATCTTCGATGCTGCTGGCCGGCATCCTTGCGGCCGGACTTGTTCTCTCCGGCTGCGACAGGAGCGCCGGGAGTGAGCGAGGCAACCCGGGTCCAGATCTGGCTGTGCCCGAACAGGCGCACCCTGCGTTTGACTCGCTGATGAGCGCGGCCAGGCAGGATGAATGGCATCGACTTCCGATTGGTCGGATCGTTCAGAATGTTGCACTCCATTTTGTGGGTGCTCCATACGAGGCGGGCCTGCTCGATCGTTCGCCTGTCGAGACGCTCGTGGCGTCGTTCGAAACGTTCGACTGTGTCCTCCTGGTGGAGACGGCCGTCGCTGCCGCGCGCAGCATCCGCGACCAGGACTACACATACAGTGGCTATCTCGACAACCTCCGATCGTTGAGATACCGCTCAGGAGTTCAGGACGGGTACTGCAGCCGTCTGCACTATTTCTCCGAGTGGATTCTCGATAACGAGCGCAGAGGTACAGTCCGGAACATCACGGCTGAGTTGGGGGGAGACGAGATCGAGAAGCGATTGGATTTCATGAGTACTCATCGCGGCAGTTATCCGAGATTTTCGGACGACGACAGCCTCTATGCGGGCATCGTCGATATGGAGTCGTCTCTCGCGAATCTGAAGCTGTTCTATATTCCGCAGGGGCGCATTCGCGAGGTCTACGACCGTCTCGAGGCTGGTGACATTATTGCCACCGCAACGAGTATCGAGGGGCTGGACGTTTCTCACTCCGGTCTCGTTTACAGGGATGGGGATTCGGTGGGTTTCCTGCATGCTTCGACGTCGGGCGGCGTGATGGTTTCGCCCGATCTTCAACGGTACGTGGAGAACATCGAGATCCAGATCGGCATTGTCGTTGTCAGACCCCTTTAGACCGTGCGCAAATGCAAGAGTTAAGACGTGTCGGTGTATTTACGAGTGGTGGCGACGCCCCCGGAATGAATGCGTGCGTTCGTGCGGCGGTTCGTGCGCTCATCGAACATGACATCGAGCCGTACGGTATTCGCCGGGGTTACGCCGGCATGATCGACGGCGACTTTGTGGAGATGGACTCGCAGTCGGTGTCAAACATCCTGCAGAAGGGGGGCACCATTCTCAAGAGTGCTCGTTCGCCGGAGTTCAGGACCCCGGAGGGACGTACGGCGGCGGCCGGGCATCTGGCAGATTCAGCTATTGATGCCCTCGTGGCGATCGGAGGCGATGGGACGCTGCAGGGTGCGGCCCTGTTGAACCAGGAACACGGCATTCGTGTCGTCGGCTGTCCCGGCACCATCGATAACGATCTGTTCGGTACAGACGAAACGATCGGGTACGACACGGCGCTCAACACGGCCATCGAGAATATTGACAAGATCCGGGATACGGCGGATGCTCACGACCGGCTGTTCCTGGTGGAAGTCATGGGCCGGGATGCAGGCTTTATCGCCCTGAACGCGGCTGTCGGAGGCGGTGCCGAAATGGTTCTGCTCCCGGAAACGCTGTCAGACATGGATGAGATACGGACCAAGATCCAGTCTGTTATGACGGGCCACGCGCGCTCGTCTATCGTGGTTGTCGCGGAAGGTGACGAGATGGGTGGAGCGCAGGTCATTGCCGAGGAGTTGCGGCGCGATCCACTGTTCTCGCACATCGATCTCCGGGTCTGCATTCTGGGGCACACGCAGAGGGGCGGTTCACCATCTGCTCGGGATCGTGTGCTGGCAAGCCGCCTTGGAGTCGCGGCGGTCCGCGCGCTGGTCGATGGCTACACCGACGTCATGGTGGGAATCGTTGATCAGGAGATCAAATTCACGCCCATGCGTAACGTGTGGAGTCGGAAGAAGGATATCGACTACGACCTTCTTCAACTGGCCAAGCTTCTCAGCTGATCCAAACACGAACTATATGCCCAGCGCCCCGCCGATCGGCGAAGTAGCAGGAAAGAAAGAGCACGTAGGTCGGATGTTCGATAACATCGCGCCGCGCTACGATCTGCTCAACCGCGTTCTCAGCCTGGGTATCGATCGTCTCTGGCGAAAGGAGGTTGTCCGCATTCTGAAGCGGCATCCGTCCCCGCTGCGCCGGATTCTGGACGTAGCTACCGGCACGGCCGACCTGGCGATCGAGTCACTTTCGCTCAACCCGGAACAGATCATCGGTGTGGATATTGCCGAAGAAATGCTCGCGGTCGGACAAACGAAGATCGACGCGGCCGGAGCGCAGGACGTCATTACGCTTCAGCCGGCGGATGCGGAGAACCTTCCGTTCGGCGACGACGAATTCGACGCCGTGACGGTGGCGTTCGGTGTGCGGAATTTTGAGAACCTGGGACGGGGTCTGTCGGAGATGTCGAGAGTCCTCAAGCCGGGCGGGAAGGTGGTGATTCTGGAATTCAGCCAGCCCCGGACGTTTCCGATCAAGCAACTGTATGGGGTGTATTCCAGATTCGTGCTGCCGCACGTGGGACGGGTCGTGTCCAAAGATGAAGGGGCGTATACCTATTTGCCCGAGTCCGTTGCCGCGTTCCCCGATGGAGCGGAGATGACAGGGATCGTTGAAAGGGCGGGGTTTTCAGAAGTTCGTAGTCGTCCGATGACGTTCGGCATCGTCACGATCTACCACGGGCAGGCCGTCTGACGTGTGACTACCGGTACTTGGTCAGGCTGCACTCGTTGCACCTGCCTTTCGCGCGATACTCGACGTGATCCATCAGGCGCCGCATGATCTGCACGCCGAAGCCTCCGGCCTTTCCCTGCCGCGCGAAATCGAAGATGTCGGGTTCCTGGTACTGGTTCTGGGAGAACGACTCGCCTTCATCTCTGATCCGAACGGTGAAGCGGTCTGGTCGGACGATGACATCGACATCGATATTGTGTGAGTCATCCCCTTTGTAGGCATGCTCGATGACGTTGGCACATGCCTCGTCTACGGCGATCTTGAGTTCACCGACGTCCTTGGCGGCGAAGTCGGCCTCAAGGGCATGTTGCTCCACAAACCGACGCACATCCTCCAGAAAGCGCGTCGAGCTCGGAATAGTCAACGTATGTATTGATCGAGACACGGGGCTGGTGTGCGCTAGCCGCCGTTTGACTGGAACTTGGAAATCGCGTCTTCCTCCGATTCGACGATGTCAAAGAGCATCGGGAAGCCGAGGAGATCAAACACGTTGTACACGCGTGGTTGAAGCGCGGCGATTTTGATGTCGCCACCCTGTTCTCGCAATTCCTCGATGTACGCCATAAAGACGCCAAGCCCGGCGCTCGAGATATACTGCAGATTCTTGCCATTGACCACAATGCTATGGTTGCTTGCGTCTCGGCATTTCTGAATCGCGGCCTCCAGCTCGGATGCGGTGTGCGCATCCAGCTCTCCATTCAGCTCGAGAATCTGTATAGAGCCGTTGGTACGGAAGCCGACAGAGAAATTGCTCATGGGTATTCGATTGATTGTGTTGCCGTGGTTAGCCCGGTCGGCCAAAATTACGGAAAATGGATCATGCTTCGGGAAGCTCTGTGGTCGCAAACGCCGGCGAAGAGGCGATTTTACTGACCTCGATGCCGTGCCATTTTAGAACTACCAGGGTTGTATCGTCATCATATTCAGCTTTCCCGACAAAAGAGTCGAGATCTCTGAACAACACGGCGTGAAGATCGCTGGCCTCTTCGTGTCGATTGTTGCACAGAATTGACAACAGCCGGTCGTAGCCGTACTCCGCGCCGGCAGGATTACGACTTTCGACGACGCCGTCGGTGTATAGAGCAAACACGTCGCCAGGCTGCAGGTTGATCATCTCTTCCGAGAGTGTTTCCGAGAATAGAGGGCTCGTATCCAATCCGAGCCCCATCCCGTTCGATCTGAGAAGTCGCGCCCTTCCGTCAATGCCGATTCTGGCAGCAGGGCAGTGGCCTGCCCGGGCCATCGTCAGGGTCTCAGCAGCCACGTCGACAACACCGTAGATCACAGAGACGAACACGTTTCGTTCAAGAGTGGCCGAGAGGGCGACGTTCGCATTCATCAGGAAGTCGACTGGCGATGTACTGATACGGCTCAGAGAACGGAAGATCCCCTGCATTTCGGCCATGTAGAACGCTGCAGACGTTCCCTTGCCGGACACGTCGGCTATGATAAAGGCAAGTCTGTCTTCATCCAGTTTGAGGAAGTCGTAGTAGTCTCCGCCCACTTCCTGTGCCGGGACGCTGTTGGCGGCGATTGATAGCCCGGCCATCGCGGGCAGAATTTGCGGAAGCAGCTTGCGCTGGACCTCACGAGCGATAGCAAGTTCGCGAGAGAGGCGTTCACGATCGATTCGCTCCTCGAACAGACGTGCGTTGTCGATCGCGAGCGCAGCCTGAGCTGCAAAAACACCGATCGCGTCGACATCATCCCGCTCAAACCCCTGACTGACCTCCTTGGTGACGAACAGAGCGCCAAGGACTTCGTCGCGAGCCAGAAGCGGCACGGCCAGGAGACTTCCGATTCCCTCGCCGGGTTTGAGCCGTACGCGGTGGTCCGCCGGCGCCTGTTCCAGCAAAACATCGGCACCTGATTCCTTCACCTCGTCGAAGATCGCCTTGACGTCGACCGACGACAGAACCTGATCTGTCGTCATACCTCCCACAGCCACAACCATGGGAGCGAGCGACGGAGACGAACGGTCCGGAATCGCAAGCCATGATGCACTCGCGGCGCCGGCCTCCAGTGGCGACATCACGATTGAGGAGTAGAGCTTGTCCGGCTCCATCACCTGGCCAACGAGATGGGTGAACGAATGCATGGCGGCCAGCTCGCCCGCCCTCTGCTGGAAATCACTCGTTGTAGGGAGATGAAAGAAGAGCGAGAGGAGCGCCGTCGCGGTGTACAGAATTCCGAAGATGATCGATAGCGTGACGAACTGAGACAGCGGATAGCTGTAGTGCTTGATGAACGTGTAGCTCGACGGTATGTCCAGGGCGTCTGCCGCCACACTGTCCTCCATAATGCCGATACCGGACAGCAACAAAATCAGGATGAAGGCCATCCCGATACATATGATCTTCTCGGAGAACCTCATGAAGACGATCCACGACAGCCGGAGCGAGTTGACCACCATGAAACCGACGGCGGGTATAATGGCCAGGCGCTGCCATGCCGTCGGCTCGGACTCCGGCGATTTGCCGAACGTCAGTGCGGAAGCGAACACCATGAGTCCGAGCATCAGGTACCAGTTTCGCTGACTGGATCGAGTACGTTTGACGAGCACCAGGTCGCGAAATCGGAGAAGCAGGATGAACGAGAAGACCGCACCGCCCAGACTGAGCACGGTCATCTTCAGAATCGTCGCCGGTACCAGGGGCCGGCCGGTTTCATACTCGAAACCGAGCGACGCTGACGTCAGGCCGGGCATGTCCGGCGGCCTGCCAAAACTCGCGACCAGGTAGTGAACGACGAGGAAGCTGAGTCCTGCAATCAGAGGTGACCAGAACACTCGGATCGATGATGTCGGTCGATCGCGAAAGCGTTCCGAGAGGAACAAGTAGACGATCAGGTAGCCGAACAGAACGACGAGTTCGTACACGAACTTCCCGACCATGCCCGCCGGTGCCGCATGCTGAAGCGTCAGCACATGGTAGCCCGCGCCGAGTGCGATCGCGACGGTCGCCACGGCTGCCAGCAGCCAGTCACGTGCTGGTCCGGTAGCACCAAAGAAGGGTAGGCTACCAATGGGTGAGTGGCGGACGGAACCTTCCATTATCGGGTTTTCTCTCACTGCGGCGGTAGATCCATGCGAGTATTCCCCCGCACGCATCCAATGGCCGCGCAAACCATAAACATAACCCTCGCGCGGTCGTCTTGCATCCGCGCGAACTCCGACTTACGCAGATTTTGAAGCCTCGTTGCGATTGTCGGCCTGATCTTCCTTCCAGGATCGCGGAACGGGAGGAGAGTAACTTTGCACACTTACGACCGTA
This sequence comes from Rhodothermales bacterium, assembly GCA_963768565.1. Taxonomy (GTDB): domain Bacteria; phylum Bacteroidota; class Rhodothermia; order Rhodothermales; family JABDKH01; genus JABDKH01. The sequence goes on along the minus strand of CAVYIO010000029.1, from coordinate 10,050 downwards.
CACGCAAGCCCGAATCAGAACAGGCTCACTATGCGGAACAAAAAGGTGGTTCGTTTCCAGTTGATCGTCCTGGCGGCATTGACGATCGGACTGGTAGCGCGCGTCATGATAGGCCCGGGCTCTCCGGACGGGCTCGTAGTGATGTCCAACTTCGATTCCTCGCCGCTCGGGGTCGCGAAGGCGGTTGCAAAACTGGAGCACGCGTCCTTCAGTCTGGACAGCGCAGAGCCTTTTGTTGTGGAGGCAACGGGTTCGATCGAGGAGAAGTTTGATCCGTCCCGGCCCGTGCCGGCGCTGGCCGCCTATCCGTGGATCCTGGATCGATCCAGCAGGAACGTCGTGTGGAAGATGGAGCCGACCAACGTCCAGATCGAGAAGACCACGCTTGCGCGAAGTACGGCAACCGTTACGCTCGGTCCCGGTGCGTACGATGTGTACTTCACCACGTACGGAAACACACGGTCGTCAAGGGAAGCCGGCAACCTGTTCAAGTCGCTCCTGGGGACGCACTGGACGGCCGACGTGGCAGAGTGGAGCTTCATACTGACGTCGGGTTTGGAAGAAGGGAGTACACGCTTCGTTGCCGTGACGGAAGATGACGCGAGCTCCGTGCCTCTTGAAGAGCGAGTATTCTGGAGTACGGGTCCACTCGGCAATCAGGCGAAATCGGAACTGGTATTCCAGGTCTCCGATGATTTGTCGCTACGCCTTTACTCCATCGGCGAGATTTGCCGACGCAACGAATGCGACTATGGCTGGATTGAGGAAGCGTTTTCGGGAGACCGGGTGTGGGAGCTTAACGAGGCGAACTCGGAAGCCGCTGGCGGGATGGCGGAGAATCGGCAGAGCCGGCAGGCGCTAAGCCTGGAGCCCGGACTCTATCGAGCGGTATTCAAGACGGACGGCGCCCACGCGTATGATGACTGGATCGCCAATCCACCCTTCGATCCGTCCGGCTGGGGTTTGACGCTTTATCTGAACGATGACGCCGACGCAACCTCGATTGCCGCCTTTGATGCGTGGAAAAGTGCGACGCCGATGGTGCGCATCAGCGGAGTCGGCAATGATGAGCATAGACAGCTGCAGTTTGTCGTTTCCGACACGATAGGAGTCGTGATGCACGCTGCGGGGGAATTGAGGCGCAGCGGAAACCTGTATGATTACGGGTGGCTGCGGAACGATTCCAATGATGAGAAGGTGTGGGAGATGAGCTGGGCGGCATCGTATCCAGGTGGGGGTCATAAGGGAAATCGCGAGGAGACGGCGTTCGTCAGGCTCGTGCCCGGTACCTATTCGCTCTACTATCAGACGGACGACTCACATGCGTTCGGAACATGGTCAAACGGGATCCCGGATCACCCCGACAGATGGGGCGTCGCGATGTTTCCATTTGGTGGCTCCGAAAGCATACGGGTCATCGAGTCCAAAGCAGATACCGGACCCGCCAAGATGATGGCTCCTACGCCGCCAGTTTCACCGGGGCAGGGTCCTGCCATCGGCACCGTGTTGCTTGATGCCCGGGGTCTCGGCAATGAGCAGGAGGTGAAGCACGCATTCACCATTGACAAGACGACGCGTCTGCGGGTGGTATCCGTCGGTGAGATTTCGATGAACGGTCGGTACGACTACGGCTGGCTCGAGACCTCTGACGGGAGCGCAGTCTGGGAAATGAACTATACGGATACGGCGCCGGCAGGTGGCGACGACAGGAATCGGAAGTTCGACGGAGTGATCGAACTCCAGCCCGGTACGTACGTCGTCCGGTTCAAGACCGACTTCTCCCATGCGTTCGGGGATTTTGGAGATGATGCCCCGGCGGATCCGTCGGCGTGGGGAATCATAGTTCGGGCCCTGGACTCGAAGCAGTCTGCCCGTTGACGGAGCCGTGACAACCATGGACACGCTGGAAGTTCTGGCACCGTTGGCACCCGAACTTCACGATGTGGTTATCGCCGTACTGTCCGACCTCGAGTATGAGGCTTTCCTCGAATCAGATGATGAGTTGAAGGCCTACATCCCGGCCATTCGCGATTCTCAGGCGCTGCGCGATGCGACGTCGCAGGCCATTCAAAAAGTGGCGGGCCCGTGTGATCTGACCTTCAACACGATTGCGTCCCGAAACTGGAACAGCGAATGGGAACGGTCCGTGGTACCAGTGAACGCCGGACGTTTTGTGATTCTTCCGACCTGGTCCGCCGCACCGGTTGCAGGCAAGGTGGCCATCTGGATTGATCCGAAGATGAGTTTCGGAACCGGTCACCACGAAAGCACTCGTCTGGCTCTCAGCTTTACGGAGGACCTCGTCCGGCCGGGTGCCCGGGTCATGGATGCCGGAACGGGTACGGGTATCCTCGCTATTGCGGCGGCGCTGCTCGGGGCCGAGAAGGTCGTTGCTTTTGACATAGATGAGTGGTCCGCCGCCAATTGCGTCGAGAACTTTGAGCGAAACACGGTCTCAGAAAAGATTCGCTTCATTCACGGCGATCTATCTACGGTCGATGATCGCGGCTTTGATCTGGTCCTTGCCAACATCAATCGAACCGCCCTGAAGGACATGCTCCCCGATCTGACGGACAGGCTTGCAGACAGGGGCTATCTTGTGATGTCCGGTTTGCTATTACGGGATCGAGATATGATGATTCAAGCGGCTAAGGATTCGGGTGTGTCGCTTGTCGACGAGGCGAGCGAAGCGGAATGGTGGGCAGCGTCGTTCGTAAGAACGAAGGGGTAGGCAGCGTGTCGCAAATTCTCGGAACGATCGACGTCGGCACGAACACGGCGCACCTGTTGCTCTTCTCTACCACGCCGAGCGGCGGGATCGTTCCGCTTCGAACGGAGACCCGTTACGTCAGGCTCGGGCAGGGGGTAGATGCATCGGGGGAGATTCATCCGGACGCTCTGGAACGCCTTCGCGTTGCGCTTTCAGAATTCGGAGCAATCGCCGCGGGTGCGGGTGTCGAACGTCTTGTCACCGCCGGCACAAGTGCTTCGAGAGATTCTGCGGATCCCGACGGGTTGGTCGATTTCGTTCGCGAGCACACGGGAATCGAGTACGACATTATCTCGGGTGAAGATGAAGCGCTGCTAACGAGTACCGGTGCGGTGAGTTGTCTTGATCTTCCGAACGACATTCAGACCGTCGTGGTCGACATCGGCGGCGGGTCGACGGAACTGACCTACACGCATCGGAGCAACGGGGTGATGACGCTCGACGCTCTGTCAAGCCTGAATGTGGGCTCGGTCAGACTCACCGAGCGGTGCTTTGGGCAGTTGCCTCCGACCGCATCTCAAGTCGCGGAGGCCGAGTCAACGGTTAGAACAGCGCTCGAGGCGGCGTCGAAACCGGTCGATGGCGAGTGGATGATGGTCGGTGCGGCGGGCACGATCCGTGCGCTTGCACTGATCGCGGAAGAAGCGGCACCGGGTTCCAGGCCGGACGGACAGCCTCCGAATCTGTCGAGGAGTCTGGTCGGTGAGTGGCGTCGAAAACTGCTAACCCTCACCGTTCGGCGAGACGCTTGCCCTCAACCCCACCGTCCTGGCGGGGCGCGCCGACGTCATCGCGGCCGGGGTCCTTGTACTCGACGTCGTGTTCGACTATCTGGGCGCTGATCAGTGTGTTGTAAGCCCGTGGGGCCTCCGGCACGGCCTTGCCATCAAGCTAGCGCGACAGCTGGCCGGGCTTGAGTCGTAGGCGCATCGGAACAAAGTCCCGTCGCAGCATTACTCCACCCACCACTGATCTGATAACTATCGCCAACCGAAATGACCCCATCGCCCGAGGCTGTACTCGACGCACTACGTACCGTCATCGATCCGTCGAATCAAAAGGATATTGTTCGTCTGAACCTGATTCGGCGACTGAGTGTCAGTGAATCAGGCATATCATTCACGGTGATGCTGCGGGATCCGGTGTCGCAGTTCGCCGACAATGTCACGAAGCTGTGCGAGGCCGCCATCGGCAATGCCGGCATCGATTTCGGGCCGATTCGTGTCGAAGTCGACAATGAGATGATCGGCCTGGGCGACGATCTTCAAGTACTGGGTGGTCAGGAATCGCCTTCGCTTGGAGAGGGTATCACAAACACGATTGCCGTGGCGTCCGGAAAAGGAGGGGTCGGCAAGAGTACAGTCGCTGCCAACCTTGCTGTCTCGCTGGCCCAGCAGGGTTTTGACGTCGGACTTGTCGATACGGATATCTACGGTCCTTCCGTGCCCACGATGTTCGGTGTGAGGGACGCGAAACCAAGTGTTGATGAGAACAGAAAGATCATACCGGTCGAACGATTCGGCGTCAAGCTGCTTTCGATGGGTTTTCTGGTCGACGAGTTGAAGGCGGTCATCTGGAGGGGCCCGATGGTCTCGAGTGCAGTGCGCCAGTTTCTCGGTGACACGGCCTGGGGTGAATTGGACTACCTGGTGATGGATCTGCCTCCGGGAACGGGTGACATTCAGTTGACAATTGTGCAAACGATACCGCTTTCGGGTGCGATCATTGTGTCGACGCCACAGGAGGTGGCCCTGGCGGACGCCCGCAAGGGTGTCGCGATGTTTGAGCAGGTCAATGTGCCGGTGATCGGGATCGTCGAGAATATGGCCTACTTCACACCGCCCGATCTTCCCGACCGGAAATATCATCTGTTCGGGGAGGGTGGCGCGCGTCGCCTGTCTGAGGATCTGGGCGTGCCCTTCCTGGGCGAAGTGCCCATAGAGCAGCAGCTTCGGGAGTCGTGCGATGCGGGTGAGCCGATCGTCATCGGGAGGCCCGATTCAGCTTCTTCCAGGGCATTCAGTCAGATCGCGCTCGAAGCTGTGCGGCAAGTGGAACTTCGGAATGCGGATCTTGAGCCATCGCAGAAAGTAGAAATTCTCTATCGGTAAGAGTCGGCCTCGGTCAACCTGGTAATCGGCCGTAGCCCGAAGTTGTGCGTACATCGTCACTGCCTCATGACAGACAAGAGCCATATTTCTCCCGAGTCGGGCGGCAACGTCGAACAGGATCCGTCTGCGGACGAGGGTCTTCGTGCACAGATCGAAGAAGCCCTGGACGTTCTCCGGCCCTATCTGATGGCTGATGGAGGGTCTGTGCGCTTGCTGAACATCACCCCGGACATGGTGGTGGAGCTCGAGTTGCTTGGTGCCTGTGGCACGTGTCCAATGAGCACCATGACGCTCAGGGCGGGCATTGAGCAGGCCATCAAGCGGAGCGTGCCGCTGGTAACCCGGGTCGAAGCCGTAAACGCCCCGGCCGTGTACTGACGACGAGACGCGCCCGCACCCACACATCATCGCGCGGGCACGCCATAACGCCATCTCACGAACAACGGCAGCCTAGTTAAATCCCGTCCCGGAAAGCTCTGGCCGTTCGTCCTGATTTGCCACCTGCCAGGCCGTACCGAATATCAGCTTCGAAATGTCGGCCATCCGATCATAGAGGATCTTGTGCGGCTCGTCGCCCGGCTGGTGGTAGTCCTCGTGCGTGCCCGTAAAGTAGAAGATGAACGGGATGTTGTGCTTGCCGAAATTCCATTGATCGGAGCGAGCGTAGAATCGATTGGGATCGTCCTTCGAGTTGAAGCGCTCATTCAGATCAAGTCCGATGCCGGTGACGTCGTTGACGCCGACGTTTATTTCATGCAGTTCCTTCGAGATCAGGTTCGACCCGATGATATAGACGTATTGATCTGAATCTCCGGTGTGAGTCGGATCTGCTCGCCCGATCATATCAATATTCAGTACGGACACGATGTTCTCGAGCGCGACCGTAGGTTCGACGTCAGCGAAATAAGCTGATCCAAGAAGTCCTTTTTCTTCGCCGGTGAAGTTGACGAACAAGATCGATCGTCGTGGTCCATGTCCGTCCTCCTTTGCCCGCATGAATGCCTCGGCGATCTCGAGCAGGGCAACGGTGCCCGACCCGTCATCGTCGGCTCCATTGTTAACCGTGTCGCCGTCTTTGGCGCCCGACGCCAGTCCGATATGGTCGTAATGCGATGAGATCAACACGACCTCATTCTTGAGCACCGGATCTGACCCCTCGACAAGCGCGAGAACGTTCTCTGTTCCAAGTTCGTCGCCTCCGTTCGAGAGCGTGCTGCTGACGACGACGTCGGGGACGGCGAACACGACCGGTGTTACAGATTCTCCGATCTGTGCCCTCAAATCTTCGATCGATTTGCCTGACGATTCCAGCAGCTTGTTGGCAAGTTCGCTCGAGATGACGAAGAACGGTGGATACTGCGTGGACGACCCCGAAGCTTTCAGTGAGAGCGAGCCCACTCCGTCAAGCTGCGCCAGCTGCTCTTTTGCCGCCTGTTCAACGGACTTGTCGGTGGCCGGCCCGGCGTCACCCACGATGAGGATGCCTTTCGGCAAGCCTCGCTGAAACAGGGCGTTGAACTTCAGATTGGGCTGTTGAGTCCACGTAGAGGGCTTGCCATCCTCGGTCGGAAGAAGACTCGTTTCGGCGTCGGCTAGTGGTTCGTCCCGCAAAATCATGAGCCATCCGTCCGTGTAGACGAGGCCGGCAGCTTGCATCGCCTCGTAGTCATCGTAGCCAAGCTCTTTATCGGAGATACCATATCCGCCAAAGACAAGAGATCCGCTTACCTCGGGCATGTTGCCGAAGGCGAGATACGAATTCCCGTCCATCTCGGTCTTGCCGAAAACCGAACTCGCCAGGACATCGCCGGCCCGTGTCGCCGTCAGGGTAGCCTTCTGAAGGCGCTGCGAGAAGACCGGAAATGGTTGCAGGTATGCACCGAGTACATCTTCCTCTGAGGCTGCCGTCCCTTTCGGCGAAAGGCCCATTCGGCGATACTGGGACGCGAGATAATGCGCGGCGAGCTTCTGGCCTCTGGTCGTGGTCTCTCGTCCTTCAAAAAGGTCGGACGCCAGCAGATACAGGTGGGAGGCAAGTTCATTCGCCGTGATGGTCGACTGATAGTCACTGACGAGGGCCGGCTGATCGAAGACGGTCGGAGTGTCGCCGGCACTTGCTGGAGGTGCGGACGCCTGTCCAACTGCGCTCACGGAGATGGACAGCGTAAAAAGTAACGCGAGAGCAAGCGAGTGAACGCAAGGGACTGGTCGATCCGGCGCGGACCGGCGGCGGGAGCCGTCGTTACAGCGAGGCGGACATCGAGCGACTCCAGGTGATCCAGGAACTCACCAGCTCGGGACTGAACCTGGAGGGGGTCCGGAGGGTGCTGGCGCTCGAGGCCGAGGTCGAGCGGCTGCGTTCCGAGGTCAGCCAGTTGCGCGAGGCGATGGCGAAGCAGTCCACCGAACTCGTTCCGCTGCGGCAAGACGTCGTGCTCTACCGCAAGGGTCGCCGGGAGTAGCGACGGGCACTCCGAAGGCCTGTGGTGTCGCGTCGCATTGTCGTCCATGGCATCGGCCATGATGGCCCCGGCTTCGCCTTCGACAACGAAGGACCCCGACACGACGTGCTGCTGGCGCCGTTCTCGCAGACCGTTCACATCGGAGCGCTGAATCTCACAGTGAGCTTCGCCGCGGATGAGCTGTTGCACACCGAGATCAGCGCAACGTTCCGGCCGACAGGTGTGCGCGACGAACTGGCAGCGGCGGGTTTCGAGCTCGCAGAACTCTGGACCGACGCGGACGGTGACTACGGGCTGAGCCTCAGTTTCGTCGTCGGCTGAGCGGGTTCAGGCACAAGGGTTCACTGGTGAGGTCGATCGGCCGGTCGGCCTCGGCCAGAACGACGGCGAGGAGCTCTTCGAGGAGCTCCGCGTCGCCGAACAGCTCGCGCGAACGCAGTTCCGCAGCAGCCTCGAACGTGGAGGACGTGCGGGCCTCGGCCTCGGCGAGGCGGGTGGCGAGATGGAGCAAACGCGCGCCGAAGGGAGCGGGGTCGTCTGCACCGGCGCGGTCCGGAGCACGGTGATGGCGAAGGATGTCGCCCACGGCGGCCAGCCGCGGCAGCCGGTCGACGATGTCGACGGTCAACCCAGCGACACAGCCGCCGAGGAGCTCGTCATCGAGTCCGCCGGTGTCGGGTTCACCGTCGCCCGCATCCAGCGTGAGCGCACCAGCGCCGACGTAGCAGAGCTTGGCAGCCAGCTGGAGTTCCCAACGGTCGGGCCGGTCGTGGCGGTCGAGGTGACCGGCCACGATCGCCTGCACGCGGCGGGTCAACCGAAGCGCAGGCGGGTTCGCCACGGCGAGGCTCTCGAGCAGTGCGTCGGCGCTGCCTTCGAGGATCGTGGCGCCTTGGTCGAACTCGGCCAGCAGCTCGCGGTGGGCGACCTCGGCCTCTCCAGACCAGCGCGGCAGCAGCTCGTCGGGTGACACCGGCTTGGTCAGGAAGTTGCTGATGCGACCGCGGTTCACCGCGTCGATGCTGGCGGGGAGCGTGGCGTTGCCGGTCAAGAGGATGCGCGGGGTCTCGGGTGCACCGTCTCGGGCGGTCTCGAGCACGTCGATCCCGTCGAGTCCGGGCATCGTGAGATCGCAGATGATCGCGCTGAACGGACCCTCCTCCTCGATCGACACCAAGGCGCGGTACGGGTTGGAGATCGCCACGACGTCGTACTTCGTGCGAAGGATTCGTTGGACGCTGCGCAGGAGCAGTTCGTCGTCGTCCACCACCAGCACCCACGGGCGCGGCGCCTCGTCGGGACCGATCAGGTCGTTGTCCGTCGTGTCGAGTGCTCGGTCGACCACTGGCGTGTTCATTCGGCACCTCCGTTCGCTTGGTGAGGGGTCGGTGGGGCGGCGGGAAGGGTCGCGGTGGCGCGGAGGCCGACGCCGTGGGGCCCGTCGTCGAGTTCGAGCGAGCCGCCGACGTGGTGCAATCGGCGGTCGAGCACCGCGAGGCCAGCGCCCACCGTGTCGAGCTGGTCACGCCGGTGCAGCCTGACGAACAGCTGGCGGGCCCGATGCCGTTGGTCGGCCGCGATGCCAGGGCCGCGGTCGGTGACACTGATGCGCAGCGGTGCCTCGCCGGGCGGGTCCTGCTCGAGTCGGTCGATGGTCACCTCGACCGGTGCGGTGGTCGGATGTCCGAAGCGCAGGGCGTTCTCGACCAGCTCCGCGACGGTGTCAGCGAGAAGTTCGGCGTAGGTATGCAGCGGGGTGTCGATGTCGCAGCGAACATGGACACGACCCGGGTCGACGCTGCGCAGGGCCTGGGTGAGCACCACAAGCGTGTCGACCGGTCGCGGGGATGGCTCGTCGAAGCCAGCAGCCAGATAACGGCACAGCGCGTCGAGCATTTTCGCGGGTGCGAACCGCGCCGGATTCGATGTGCTCGAGGTCGCTCCAGAACTCCGGGGCGACCAGCGCGGCGTCGGAGGAGGCGCCGGGAGCGTGGGCGGCGAGGAGTTGTGCGAAGCCGATCACCTCGCGCAGCGGTTCGCCGATGTCGTGGGAGATGGCCTGTACGACGCGTCGTGCCGAATGGGCGACGGGATCGTCGGTCAGGGTGCGGTCTTCGGGGACAACTCGGTGCGTCTGCACGCGTACGCCAACTCCAGCGGTTCGGCCGTGCTCCGGTGGTTGTCCCACACACCAGAGCTCGGGTCTCGACACGGGGTGTCGAGGTCTCAGATTCTTCCGGGCGGGCCGAAGCCCGTCCGTCAATGGGTCTATCGGCCTGATTCGTTCGGCCTTGAGGACGAACTCGGTTCGCTCGGGGTGGGGGCGGGAGCGTCGGGCGAGGCGAGGGGGATGCGGATGGTCACGTTGGTGCCGACGCCGGGTCGGCTCTCGATGTCGAGCATTCCGCCGTGCTGTTCCACCATCTCTCTGGTGAGCGCCAGCCCTTGGCCGGTCCCGCGACCGGTGTCCTTGGTGGTGAAGAACGGCTCGGTGGCTCGGGCCAAGACCTCGGGTTGCATGCCGATGCCGTTGTCGCTCACCCGGACCTCGGCGTGGCCCCCGGTGGCGCGTGTGTTGACCAGGATCTCGCCGCCGCGGACGCCCTCCGTCCCCGCTCGGTCCTCGAGGGCGTGGACGGCGTTGACCATCAGGTTGAGGATCGCCTGCTGTACGAGGCTCGCCGGCATGGCGACGGGTCCGAGGTTG